>NZ_CP025791.1:3138452-4401905 GCF_002886045.1 Flavivirga eckloniae
TAATTCTCCAATGTTTATTTCATAATTGTTAACGGTTGTAGTTGAACTAAACTGAAAACCAACCATGGCTAATTCTCTTCCATTGAATGTGCTTAAATCTATGGTTTTGATATTCCATGAGCTGCTGGTGCTCGACCCAATACTTCTGGTAACTACGGTATTTGGATCATCACTAAATACTAAAATAACATCCATGTAGGTGTTGCCAATGTTGCCTAATGAATAGGTAACATCTATCTTGGTTTGAGCACCAACGTTAAGTTTTGTTTTATAAAGTTTAAGCTTTGTGCTACTGGAATTTGCTATGGTTCCTTCTACATGTAAAGAAGTACCACCGTTATAAGCTTTGGTAAAATCGAAAGTTGTAGTTAGGCTGCTGTTTCCTTGCAAGGCAAATTGCCAGGTTGGTAAAATATCTTGTTTGGCAATATCGTGCCAATCTTTTGTGGTTTGCACACCGTTGGTAGCGAATAGTCTCCCGTGCCCCGTGTTAAAACTGGTTTCGAATGGTAAACTTGTTATTGTGGAAGTTGCAGGCACCCAATTACTTATTCCTTTAAAACCACTGAAATCCGTTCCATTTGGATTTTGATCTAAGCCTCCAAAGAAATGCCTTTCTGTAGCATAAAATCGTGCTCTTTCGGTTTCGTTATCTGTGCTGTTAAAGTTACTGTAAGTACTATTTTGAAAAAACGCATTGGGAACGAACAAGCCAAGTGATGTTATTGGATTTTTACCTGAGGAATGTAAGCCTTCCATCCATGCATTACCGCCAATTTGGAAAGCGGTTTGGTTACGACCAGGCCATAGATCTACGCCTGTGTAAACATCAAATTCGCTTCTACCTAATATTTGTGCAGTTGTTTTTGAAACATTCGGTTTGGAAGAACCTGTCCACCAGAAGTTGGTAAACATAGCATCCGAAACTCGGGTGCTACCGTCCTGAAAAAAGGTGCTATTATTACTGTTTAGTTCATTTTGCCAGCTTACATTACCGTTTATTAGCATGGCATCATACCAAATAATCTCTTGATCTGCCGGTAAAATGCTTTTTAGTTCTTCAACGAATTCGCGCATAAGTAAACCGTTGGCGTTCGTTGTACTGGTTTCCATGTTAATAAACCATCCGTCGAATTTATAATAGGTAGAAATGTCTTTTAATTTTTGGGCTGCAATAAAGTTTCCTCCCGAATCTTTCTCAAGAAAATTAGAGACTACGGTATCGTTTCCTCCAAAAGCATTGGGGGCAAAAAATATGTTTCCGTATACTTTAACACCATTCTTATGTGCTGTATTTACCCATGGGGCAGATGGTATTAATACGGTTTCTGAAGATGTTCCTCCAAACCAGATAATTTTATCGATATAACTCCAATGTGTAAAATTGTATAAATTGAATTTTGATTGTTCTTCTAGGTAATTTGCTAAGTGGCTCATACCATCGGGAGCCCAAATAATTTCCATGTTATTGTTTAGTGTTCTGTTAAGCTGGCTATCGGTTTGTGTAAAACGAGTTGCTAACGATACATTGGAAATATTTGTGGCATTGGCTGTAGATCCAGTAGTAGTCCAGTTTTTTAATTGGTCTACTGTTAAGACAAATGGAGGTGCGTCTCCGATGGTTTGAGAATAGGCAACACTACATTTAATTGCAATTAATGTAATTACTAGAAGCTTTAACAGTTTAGTTTTGAATAGAGGCTTAGTAAACTGCGTTGAAGGAGCAGGTTTTAATTTGGGGGATTTCCTAGTGTTTAATTTCATGGTATTTAGTTATGTAAAAATTAATAATACAGCATAGAAATGTATACCCTATTATTAATTTTCGCATAAAGTTTTCGACCTATAGCATGTCTGAAAAGATAAAGGAGTTGAAAAAACTGTAAGGAAAACTAAGAATAATAAGATTCTTTTTTTGGTAAATAGGTTACAGCGTTTTTTTAATGCTGTATATTTTGCTCTCTTTTTGTTTAAACCCAAGGTTATTATATAGGTTTATGGCAGATACCCTGTGATCTTCTGTAAATAGTAATACTTCTGTTAACTTCTTTTGTTTTGCTACTTCCAGTAACTTCTCCATTAGTTTTCGTCCAATGCCTTTTCCTCTCGCACTGGAGTCTACTACGACATCCTCTATCCAACCTTTTTTACCGGAAATAACCCGATAATTACACATAGATGCCATACCGATTATTTTTTCATTCTCTTCGCAATATACCATGGTGATTTGGTTGTCGTTTACAAGAAGGTCATTGAGTTTAATTTGCTCTTTGTTTTGACTTAATTGTTTGAATAACTCGGCAACTTGATTTTCTAGGTTTGAGTTTAAATCGGTTTGCTTTAAAACGTCTATTTTCATGTTGTTCGTGTTTTTCAAATTATAAGGAATAATGCGATGATAGCAATTTTTAAATCTTCTCTTTAAATATAATACTTTCTTTTAGGTTGTATGGTTAAGTTTTATACTGTAATGCCTATATTTTTTTAAGAAAAATTTTCGACTTATATAGAGTTTAGTTTTTGCATTAAAATGTATACATTTGCACAATCCTTTTCAGGAAATATAACTGATAAAAGTTGAATCCTATTAGGTCATAATAATATAAAAATGGGGATGTAGCTCAGTTGGCTAGAGCGCTTGACTGGCAGTCAAGAGGTCGTCGGTTCGAATCCGATCTTCTCCACTAGTAATAATAAGCATTTGCAAACTTTTTGCAAGTGCTTTTTTATTTTTGACGGTATAGTTGATTATGAATTCTTTATTTAAGAATCCTGAAAGTTCTTGATATCCATAAACAAGCGACTAGATCTCAGTTTTAATATGGCTGTTGCACATAATATTCCTGAAAGCATGGCTCCGGAAACACCAACCAGAGTAACATCTTGTCCGGCCAATTTCAACCCTTTTATTTTTGTTTTCGGTCTTAAAAAAGGGAGTTTAAACCTTTCAGGGGTATGCTCTAAGCCATATATTTCACCATGTTTATAGTTTGAAAAATGCTTTGTAGAAAGCGGTGTGGAAACTTCGGTTTCTATAACATGTCCTTTAAGTTGCGGAAATAAATGATAAAGTCTATTAAGCATGGTGGTTTCAAAATCAGCTTTTAATTTTTTATAAGCCAATTCTCGTTTCATCCAAGGCTGGTTTTCATATTCAGCAAACCAATTATAATGACCTACCGACATAGCTTGAATGGTTGATTTTTGATCATTTTTAAGATTCCATTCAGGATCTTTTGCGGAAGGAAATGTAATGTATGCGAAATTATTTGGAGTTTCAGAAAGTGTCGCTTTTTCAATTAATTCATCCGTATTTTCATGTGCATAATACCAAACATTATGCTTAGGTAAATTTAAATCTGCACTAGATTTATTTAATCCAACATATAAACACATATGTCCAGTTGCAGGTTTTACAGCTTTTATGTTAAACTTACAATGTTGTTTAGCCTTTTCAGAAAGTAAATGATTGAATGTATTGCTTACCCCCACATTGCTAATAACGCTAGTGCAATTTATAACCGTATTATCAACTTTTATTCCAGTTACTTTGTTCTTCTCTGTTATAATTTCTTGTACATCGGCATTAATAAAAACCTTGCTGCCGAGTTTATTTAAAACATCTATGATTTTATGGCTAATTTGGTCTGCACCACCTACCGGATAATACCCACCTTCCATAAAATGAGAAATAACCATAGCGTGCACTGCAAAACTGCTATATTTAGGTGAAAGACCATAGTTACCGCATTGCCCACAGAGTACGGCGATTAATAATTTGTTGTCTGTTAGCTCACTTAATACATCCAAAGTCGTTTTTTGGGAATACTTTGCGTAGTATTTTCTAATTAACCATCCTAAAGATTTACTTAACCAGGGCTCAAACACTTTTTCAAAAAAGAAAATTTTACCTCGTTTATTTGCTTTTTCAATGAGAGATATATAGTTGTTAATAGTTTGTTCTTCTTCTGGGAAATATTTAATGAGTTGTTTTCTGAAGTTTTCTTTACCTGCTCTAAATTCGTATTTTTTATCACCAACATAAACCACGTCATATATGGCTCCCATAAACTCCCATTTGAGTTTACCATCAGTAATATAATTGAACATCCCAAGAAGCGATTCTTTTTTATCCAAATTACCAACATAATGAACACCAACATCCCATTGAAACCCTTGTTTTCTTTTAAAACTATGAGTAAAACCTCCTGGAACATAGTGTCGCTCCAATACAGCAACTTTCTTACCAGCTCTAGCCAACCAAGTAGCAGCAGTTAAGCCACCAATACCAGAACCTATAACAATATGATCGTAAATGGAAAAATCAATATTTGTAGAAAATAGTTCATAATTTTTTTTAGACATACAACGTTTATTAGTACTCTATTTTCTTTTATCAATAACCATCATGGGCTTTCTACTCAATTTTGGAAATTGAAGTTTCTGAATCACACTTTTATCATGAAATTCTATTTTTGGGAGCACTCTTAATTTGGCTCTAAAATGATCTTTAATTTCTTGCAATAAGGTATCTGTTGGCTGAGATGTTGAGATTTTTAAAAGGATTTCATCGGTTCCTATGTCGTTTTGATAAATTTCAATAACATAAGAGTTTATATTATTGAAATGATTCAACACATTATGCATTGCCGGAGGGTACAAAGTCGTCCCTTTATACTTAATCATTTGTTTCTTCCTTCCGAGAACCGGACTTAGTCTAACGGTATTTCTACCGCACAAACATGCATCTGTATGAGCTCTTACTACATCTCCTGTTTTAAATCGTAATAAAGGCATGGCTTCTACACCTAAAGACGTAATGGTTAATTCTCCAGTTTCGCCTTCTTGTACAGGTTTGTCCTCATCATTTAATATTTCTATGATGATTAGTTCTGGATGATGATGGCCGCCTTGTTGTTGTTCGCATTCTGTAAATGCGGTATTCATTTCTGTGGAAGCGTATGTTGAATATAGTTCAATATCCCAGGTGTTTTTAATTTTTATGGCTAGTAAGTTTAATGAGAAATCTTCATTTCTTAAAGATTCACCTATACAAATAGCGCCTTTTATTCCCGAAGCATTAACATCTATATTATTTTGTTGCGCATATTCAATGAGTTTTAATAGAAATGAAGGAACAACAATAATATAAGTAGGTTTGAATTTTAATATAGAATCCCATTGTAATTCCGGAATCCCATTACCAACACGAATAATACCTGCTCCAAGCTCTCGTGCTCCCAAAAAGTATGCTAATCCAGCCATGAACCTTCTATCTATAGTAGTCATGAGCTGAATAGTATCATCTTCACTTACCCCTGCGCAAGCAAAAGAAATGGCTTCGTTATAGGCTAAACGTTTTAAATCGTTATCGGTTAAAGCAAATGTTACAGGTTCTCCTAATGTTCCAGAAGTAGTAACATAGTCAATAATTTCTTTTCTAGGGACACAAATAAAATCATCATTGTACTGCTGTAAATCGTCCTTTGAAGTTGTTGGTATGGTCGTTAAATCTTCAAGCGTATTGATATTATTAATATTAATATCGTGCTCATTAAACATGCGTTTGTAAAAAGCAGAGTGTTTATTTAGGTAGTTTAAAAGAAGTTTTAATTTTTCTTCTTGAAAGCTTTTTATTTCTTCAGTAGAGGCTTTTTCTATCTTAGGAATCATAGATCCAATTTCCTTTTAAGTTTTGTAATATACAAATCAATTTCCTTTTGATCTGGTACTGTTGTTATTTCTTTGGTTTTTGCTATTTCGAAAGCATGCAATGCTGCGGTAAAATATCCTTTTTTATAATAATATTTCCCTACTAAATAATAGCCTTCCCAGTACTCAGGGTTTGTTGTTTGTATTTCTGAAATAATTGATGGATCAACATATTTATCATTTTTTATTGAGGATTGAATTTGAGTGCTTAGTTTTCTGTAATACTCATAATTTTGATAGGCTTCAGTAAACTGAAAAGGATCTTTTTCGATTGTTAATTGAGTATTAGAAAGCCCCTTTTTTGTGGGGTTGCTAAAAACATCATCTAGATTGTAAGCAACAAATTCACCTAGTTGATATGGGCTCGATGATACCCAAACTAGACGTTGTTCTGGTTTAAACACAATACCATGATGTGCTAATAACTGATTAAGTGCTTTTTCGTTACCATAACCAATACTTTTGTTTTGAAGTCCTTCTTTGTTTCGTAATATATCTACAGCAATTTGTGGTGTTATTTTTGGTTGCTGATTTAAAAGCTCTTCCATGCGTTGGTAACGATACTGTGAATGACTTTCTGCTTTATGTTTTAAGTTTTTTTTATCGTCTGCATAAGCATCACTTTGAAAATGATTAGAGCAGATTAATTGATTAGAATTAGAGACCTCATACACTCCAAAATTCTCAGGCGAAACCTCTATTGTGATTGCTTTTTTATCTTTAGCACTGCCAATTAATATAGATTCGGATACAAAAACCTGACGTTTTTTAGCAATGGCAATGGCTTCATCAATAGTCGAGGCATATTGAAGAATCTCTCTGTTTAAAATAGAAATTGGTGTTTTAGCGATTAGAGGAATTTTAGACTTTCCAGCGTTGATGGTTACGGTAAGGCCGTGTTCATTCATTCCGGAAACAACTCCAATCATACCTCCCCAAGTCACAGACATAAATTTGTGTCCTTCCGTTGGATTTACAAATGCAATTATCTTTTCTTTTGCAAAATCATCTCCGGCATAGAAGTCAAAATTCCTACCTATTATTAGGCTTCCGTCGTCTGTCTTTTCTCCCCAGGCAGCAAATGATGAGCAACCAACTAAAGCGAGATCTTGTAACGCATGTCCAATATCATGAGCACCATGCAAGTAAAGAACCCTTAAATAAGAATTGGCTATGTGATCATAATTTGGCGAAGCGTATTTAGAAAGGCCATATATTTCGGTTTTATACTCTTCGGGAATATGTAGATACATTTTTCTATTAAACCAAGCTAAAAACTTGCGTAATAAGGTTTGTTTTGTTTTTGAAGGCACAAAATCATTAACTTTAGATAAGAACACCTGTTCCTGGTAATTAAATAACTCTTGTGTTAAGCTTCCTGTAATTAAACCTCTTTCGTATGGATTGCCTTCCAGATAAAGTTCCCATAAGCCTTGTTTGTTCTTGGAAAGAAAATTATTGTTTAAAACATAGGTGGAGTCTGAAACCTTAACCCTTTCAGGGATAGATGAATTGTATTTACTAACATCTGGAACATCGTTAAGGGATTTTGAAGTACCACATGACAATACTAAAAATAGAAGCGCAAAAAAGCAAAACCACTTTACTATTTTCATCTTCTTTAAATACATGTAATTGAAGTTATTTTAAGGTGTTCATTATACATTGTTTTTAACTTACTTCCTGTTCGTTATTGGCTTTTAATATTTTATCTAATAAATAGTCTTTACCTAAAATTTCGGAGCACGTAGTAACTGCACTTATTGTAACGCCTAAAATACCATGCATATTTAGACTTTGTCCCGTAAACATTAAGTTTTTAATTTTAGTTCTTGGTGATAAAAAAGATTGCATGGGCTTATTAATATCTTTAACATAACCATACATAGAACCTCTATTACTACCTATATAATCTCTATAAGACAGTGGGGTAGATGTGTAGACCTCTTGAATACAATTTCTAATATTAGGAAATTTAAGCTCTAATTCTTTTATCAATTTTTCGGCTTTTTCTTCTTTAAACTGTTCATAGGTTTGACCTCTTTCATTCTTATGGGCAACAGTATTAAATGTATCTGCCCAAGGTTTAAGCTCATCATAATGCATATAGGTCATCACAGTTATATTATCTCCATACTCGTCCATATTTTTCTTAATTGACATGGACATCATGTAGCCTTCTGGCCAACTTTCTGGAGTGTATTTGTGAACATCCCAAACATTATCGGGATTTTTAAAATGGTAGAAGTTTTTATTTTCGTATTTAAACGAATTTGGCTTTAAAACGATGTATAAACTAAATGCAGCAATGGTACTTTCAATTTTATCAACTCTATTGGTATAGGATTTTCTAAATTTATCTTCACCAACGAGTTTTAAAGTAAGTTTAGGTTCAATATTAGAGATAAATAAATCGCCTTTTATTTCTTTTCCGTTCGAGCAAATGGCCGAAGTGATTTTACCATCATCAAAACCAAATTTAATAACATCATGATGCTTATAAGTTTCCCCGCCGTGCTGTTTTAACGTTTTAATTAATGCCTTGGTTATTTGGCTACCTCCATTAATGCATCTATAGGCACTTTCTATGTATGAATTTATTGTTAAAGCATGAACATAAAATGGTGTACGCTCACCATCACCAGCATATAAAAAGTTTGTTCCGGCAAGTACTGCTTGCAATTTTTTATTATCAGTGAGTGAATTGATAAACCCTTTTGCCTGAAGTTGAAAAATAGCTGTATTATCGTAGTAAGGTTTGCCTCGTTTCATGTTATACAAGGGAAAACTATCACAGGTTTCCTTAAGCTTGTCACAGTAAGCTACTATAGCAGATTCTTCTTCAGGAAATTGTTCTACTAAAACTTTAATGAATTTTTCGTAACCTTGTGCGTGCCTGTATTCAACGGGGTCATTATCGAAAGTAACAATATCAAACCCATTTTCGTCTAGTTTTTTAAGAGACAAATCATCAATAATATCAATATATTTAAAGTATTGATACAGATTTTGGCCTTTGTCAAGTCCACCAATATAATGTACTCCAGTATCAAATATGGTTTTGTTTCTCACAAAAGTTTGCAAATTACCACCATATTGGTTGTTTTTTTCAAGTACACATACACTATAACCTTCTTTTGCTAGGATGATTGCAGAAGCCAAGCCTCCTAATCCACTTCCAACTATTACAATATCATAGTGTGTTTTCATCTATTTTTATCGTTTAAAAATAATAAGGTTCTCATTCTCATAATACGACTTAAAGCCTAAATCGTTAATTGTTTCAGAATATAAATTTCGACTTTCTTTTAGTAAAACTAAAAGGTTAATAGGGTTGTTCAGGATGCTGTTTATTTGCTCTGGAGAGATGTCTTTCATGTTGAGTATTAATACATTTGCATGATGCTCTAAAGCTTCATCTATAGTATTTTCAAAACTAATACGGTTATGCTTATTTGTAATAAAACTATTTTGAAGAATCATGTTAACAGTAGCGTCTTCAATATAAGAAAATATTTTTCTGTCGACAGCATTTAAAGATAATAGAAAATCCAGCTGCCCATAATCTTGTGAAAGATGGATGATCGTATCTTTTTTATCAATAGTATTTAAAATAGTACTATAAACTTCTTTATAGGTTTCAAGATCTTTTTTAACCGTTTTGTATAAGGCATCACCTTTATATCTATAATCGTCTAGTACTATATCATGAAAGTAAGCGTCGTGTTCAATTTCTAGCCTTAAATCATTAAATTGCTGCTTAAAATCTGCGCTTATACTTTTTGTACGCTGCTTATAGGTCTCACCATATGATTTATTTTCAATAGGAATCCGCTCTAATATTTTTAGAGTAAGACTTCCATTTCTAATAAGGAAACTACCTTTTGGATTAACCTCCGAGTTACCATGAATAAGTACTGGGATGATGTCTAAATGTAACTGTTCTGCTAAATAAAAAGCCCCTTTATGAAAGCGTTTCATTTTGTTTGTTGAAGCTCTAGTCCCTTCTGGAAAGGCCATTAAGGAATACCCTTGCTTTACTTTTTCCTCAAGGTGAGAGACTCCTTTTTCGATACCACTGGAAACTGGATAAAACCCAGCAGTTCGGACAGCTTTACCAAAAACAGGTGAATTGTAAACCCAATCGTTTACTAAAAATATCATTTTTGGATGGAGCATACCAATAGCTAAAATGTCTAAAAAAGAGGTGTGATTTGCAATAATTATTGCAGGTTTTTCAAACGTTTCATTACTAAGGTTTATAACATTCTTTTTTAGAAAAGGGTTAGTATATAAAACCGATTTCATAAATTTTGAAACAGCTTTATGGAACCATTTCATCTTTACTTTTTTGCTTACAGGAATAATTTTCAGCAGTGTAGCACTAAACAAGGAGATAAAAATCCCTCCTAATCCAAAGTATCCAAACGACAGAATAGAGTGTATTAATAGCCTTAATGATATGGGACGTTTTGTTTTACTTCCAATAAAAAGTTTAAATAATGACGGCTGAATTGTGAATGAAATAACTATTGCAGATAAAATCCCAATAATGGAAACTAAAGAAATAGAATATAATGCAGGGTGCTTAGCGAATATTAAAACGCCAACTCCTAAAATAGTTGTAATAACAGATAAAATAATGGACGTTTTATGTGTCTTAAAAGCTTTCTCTCCGGTTTTATATTCGTGAAGTAAACCATTCGTAATAAAAATGCTATAGTCTATTCCTAAACCAAAAATAAACGTGGAAATAATAATATTGAAAATATTGAATTCAATATGAAATAACCCCATCACCCCAATGGTTAACAACCAAGTTAATGCTATAGGGATACTTGTTACTAAAGTTAATGAAAGGCTTCTGTAAAACAGTAAAAGAAGTAGTAATACAACAGCTAATGAATAAAGAACTAAATTATTGAAGTCATTTTTTAGATTCCCTAAAAAAGTTTCATTCATTTGTCGTCTGTCAATAACTAACGTTTGTGAGTTATTTTTAAAAATATCTATTAATTCCTGTGCATTTTCTTCTTTAACTTTAACTAAAGAGGTTATCGTAACAAAATTGTCTTTTGAAGTAATATAATCTTCGGTTGAAATAGTTTTTAAAACCTTATAATCTTCCGTTTGTAAAGGTTTAAAAGTGGTGTTTAAAAGCTCGTAGAATGAATGAAATGTAGTGGGTTTGAAGCCAAGTTTGTTACCACTTTCAATAAGGTTGTTTTTAGTGCTTGTAATGGTTTCATCATTCCAAAATGTATTCCATTTTGCAATACGTTGCTTTTGTTTTTTTTCTGAATGAATTAAAGTTCCAATAGAACTGAAATCTATAATTTGTTTTTCTGCTTTAAGCGCTTGTAGTTTTTTATAAATGTTATCATTTACTTCCAGTGCTTCTTTTTCAGAATTGCCATAAGCTGCTAAATACACAGATTTTGATGCTACATTAGTTAGTGCATCCAAACGCATTTGAGCTTCTTTAAGATGTTGTGGTACGTAGTTAAGCTTTGTTAAATCCTTGTTGAAAGTAACTCTATTATAAGTGAAAAAACTAACAATAAATGCGACCAAGAGCGTTATAATAAGTCCCTTTTTTTTATGAAAACGAAAACCAGCAAGGCTGTCTATAAGTGTGTTTTTTTTAACCTTTTTTACAGAGTCTTTATAGGTTAGCGGAATAAAAAGCAAGGCAAAAACAGAAGCACCTATAACACTTATTGCAGCAAAAATACCCAAATCCTGTAAAGCTTGCGAGTTTAGAAACAGCAAACACAAAAAGGCCAGAGCAGTAGTTAAACTGCTCATTAATAATGGTTTTGTAATTTCTTTGTATAGGGCTTTTATATTGTTATTACTTCGTATGTGCGTTAATATATGAAGCGAATAATCTAAAGTTACACCTAATAAAACAGAGCCTATACCTAGAGAGATTGCTGAAATTTTCACGCGAATCAGATAAAGCAAAGCAACTGCCAATAAGCCTCCGAATAGTGTTGGGACAAATAAGATGACAGGAATGCTTATCTTTTTATAAAAAACAATGAGAATGATGAGCAAGATGCTCATGGCAATACCAACTGTAAATTGAATATCCTGTTTAATTTGCTTGGCATTTGCAACAGCGATTAGTACGCCTCCAAAATATTCACTTTGTGCTTTATTTTTAAATGTATTATTAAGTTGATGGTTTATTTTATATAAATTTTCAGCAAATTTTGCATTTTCGGCGGTTTCACTAGAGCCAAACGTTGGTGTTATAAATAGCAAGACATGATTTTTGTCTTTACTAATTAAAAAGCCGCTATGAAAAGTAAAATCATCACCAAAAGTAAGTTGTTGTAGTTCTTTTAAGGCAATAGGCGCCAACCTTAAAGGGTCTTTTAATATAATCTCTTTGGCAATAAACCCGGAAGGAGACAATAAGGTCTTATAATTGCTATTTGTTACGGCAACTATGCTGTCTTCTTGAATTTTGTTTTCAATGGTTTTATAGTCACTTTCATCTAAAAAAAGAGGTAGGTTTTCGTAAATAAAATCAAAGCTTTCAAAAATATCTTTGTCTTCAATTTTACCCTGAATTTGTTTAACATATTCGCTGGACGTTCTATTTATACTGTCTATTAATTGCGTCGCATATTGCGTCATGTCATCAACAGAACCGTTAGGTTCCTTTGTGATATTTACAATAATTTTATCGGCAAAGTTTACGGTTTTTAAAACTTTTTGTGCTTCTGAAGTTTTATCGTTTGATGGAATGAGTTTAGTGATATCTTCTTCAAATTCAATTTTAGACGCTACAAATAACAACGATAAAAATATTAGGAGCAAAGCGCCAAAACCTAAAAGCTTTTTAGCAGCAATTTTTTTATATATGTTGTAAAAAACGCTATCCATTATTGAGTACCACTTTTTTATCTAAAATTAAAAAAAGGAAATAACTTAAAACCCCCAAACTTACTGCGGTTATGATGGCTAAAGAAAAACTACCGACGATATATGTTTTAAGATGTTTTAAAACTTCAAAATTTTCAATCATTTCTTCTCTTGTGTATTCTAATTCTACTCCTAAAAGATATTGCCCCATTTTAGAGCTGGCATAAAGTATAAAAGGAATAAAAGGAGGGATGCTTATGTTCGAAAAAACAAAAGCAATTGTTTTATTCAATTTAAAAATTAAAGCTAAAAAAATAACAAGTGCTGTATGAAACCCCCAAAAAGGAGATAGGCCGATAAAAAGACCTAAAGCTATAGATAATGCTTTTTTAGAAGCAGGATCTTGTGATCCGAATAAGTCTTCTTTAAAAAACCGTTTAAACCCTTTTTTTTTTAGTTTTCTAAAAAAATCTCGTGGTTTAATATACAGAAGCGTAAGTATGACAAACCATGTATTTAAAATGCTTATTCGCGTAAAATCCTTAAATGGTCTAAAATGAGACACACGTTCTGTTTCATCGTATAACACACGGACAGGTATATTTTTAACGTCCACTCCAGACCAAGCGGACTTTACAATAACTTCGATTTCAAATTCAAATTTAGATGTGTAGAATTTAAGTTTTTTTAGTGCTTTTAAGGGGTACAATCTAAATCCGGATTGTGTATCCTGAAGTTTAATTCCTGTTTCTGCCCAAAACCAAAAGTTTGAAAACTTGTTACCAAAACTACTTTTTTTAGGCACGTCTTTATGGCTCATATTTCGAGCCCCTATGAGTAGTATGTTTTTGTTGTCACTTTTTTCAAGTTCATTAACAAAAGTAGGAATGTCTTCTGGAAAATGTTGCCCATCTGAGTCTATGGTGATTACAAAATCATACCCTAAAGTTTCGGCATGTTTAAAACCCATGCGCAACGCATTACCTTTGCCTTTATTTTCTTTTATATGGATTTGTTGAAGTTGTGAATATTCTTCAAGGATATGTGATGTCGTATCTGTAGACCCATCATTAACAATAATAATGTGTTGTGTGAATTGTAAAACACCATCGATAACTCGTTTTAATGTACGATCGTTATTGTATGTTGGAATTAACATACATACGTTCAAGTCGGTGATTTTTTGGTTGGTTAGATTAATATTCACTTTATTGAAACCTTAAAGCTTTATTGGCTCGAAATTACTATTTTTTCTTCATCACTAAAAGCTTTAGACTGTAAAATATAATCTTTAATGTGATACTTTAAGTTGGAAGAAGTAATGTCTTTAAAATGTTTTAAAATGAACTGTTTATCTTCTTCAATATGATTCTTATACTTTAAGAGCTTTGGTGTGTTTTCTTGTATGCCTAACCGAACAAAACGAACTTCTATATTGTTTGATGATTTTTCTATAGCATACTCTACATATGAAACCCCTTCTAGAAACAGTTTTTTTTTGTCTTTAACTTTTTTTTCTTGTCTGGCTAATAAAGCAATTGCTGCGCCTTTGTAAGCTACTAAGGCAGCCTTATCTTTTTTAGTTATTTTTAAAAGAAGGTTGTTAAAAGTTTTTACTTTGGTATGGTCTTGGGCAGCCTTTTTATAGGCATTTCTAACGGTACTCAAATCTATTGATAGCGTATTTATACTTATTGCTGATATGAGTACTATTAAAAATTTCATATATAAATTATTTCACTATAAAATTTGTAGTAGATTTTAACGCTATGGTATCTTCAAATTTAGAAGTGTTTTTTACTTTATAACCTTCGTCGGTTTCAGAAATATCTAGCTTTAATTCCAATTCTGGCGTGTTAAAAGGGTTAATTATAGCCATGAATTTAATATTATTTGCAGATTGCGTAAATAACTTTTTTTTGACAACATTTTCGGTAATTTCTTTAATAATTTGCATCATACAAACACCTGGCATCACCGGATTATCAGGAAAATGTCCTTTAAAAATAATATGATCTTTATTAATAAAAATATTCGCTGTTATGGAATTATCAACAACCTCTAAATTATTTACTTTATATAAGCCTTCTAATAACATATTTGTTTAAAAATTGAATTTATAAAATAGGCCCAATTGAAATACGCTATTAAATTGGATCTCATCTTGATAAAGGTCCGATTCAAAATCGTGCCAAGTGCCTGAAAAAACATCTATCAACCCTTGCTTGTAACGGGCTTCAAAACCTAATCCGTTTTTAAACTCTAAGCCAATACCAAGATTAATATTAATATCTATAAAGGTAATATCGTTTCCTTCTTCTCTATTTGAAATCCCAATGACAGTATCATCCACGTCAAAATCAAATCCAGGGCCGATTAAAAAATGAAACCCGGAATCTTTAACAAAGAATTTATTGATTGCTGAGATTGAAATATAGTGTATTTCAATGTCGTCAATATTGGAAGTATTTCTAGCGCGTCCACCCTGATTGGAATATCCTATTTCTGGTTGTAACGCATATAAATCTGAAAATCTAAAATGCCCAAAAACACTAAAATACCCACTTGTTTTTTGGTCTAAGTTGGCATTAGAAAGTTTAGACAGGTTAATACCACCACGTATTCCGAATGATTTTTTTGTTTGCGAATAGGAACTTGTAAAAATTCCAAATGCGACTAAAATGACTAAAATATTTTTCATGGTTTTTTATTTATTGATTCAAGGTCGGTAAACTTAATATTTTTAAATGACTAGTAATTTACTCATTAAAAATCGAACTTATAAGTGGCGCCTATTTGAAAAATTTTGTTTAAGAATAAATCATCAATATTACTATTTCCGCCATTGTCGTTAACATTATTTCCAAAAATATCAACTATTCCTATATTATATCTAGTTTCAATACCTAAACCAAAAGGGAAATCATAACCCAAACCACCAAAAAATAAAAAATCAAACCCTTCTAAATCGTCATTAAAATTATTATAATTATCGCCTACTTTAATGTTTATGGCAGGCCCAACAATGGCATGTAAACCAATTGCTTTAATAGGATAAAATTTGTTTGCTATAGCAGCACTTAAATACTGGATCTCTAAATCATTTAATCCGGAAATCCTGGACTTACCTCCTTGTCTTGAATAATTTAGTTCTGGTTGTAATGCATAAAAGCTTACAAATTTAATTTCGGCAAACGCTCCAATATAAAGGTCGGTTTTATCATCTAAATTAGAGTTGGTTAAATTCGAAAAATTAGCACCAGCCCTAACGCCTGGTTTAATTTTTATTTGAGAAAAGGCAACAGTACTTAGTACTATCAATGCCAATGTTAAAATAGGTTTTTTCATCTTAATTAATTGATTTTAAATTAATTTTCAGTTTAATATTTGAGTGCGAAATTTTAATTTGATTTGCAATATTATCATTAATTTCTAAAAATAAAAAAGTGACTTTTTCTTTCCCGTTTTTAACACGTGCAATTTTATCTAACTGTTTTGTTTTAAAATAAAAATGCTTTTTGTTCCCTAAAGCAGTTTCATAAACTAAAGTGTCTTGCGATGAATACGATTTAATAACCGGTATTTTCTCTTGAACAAGCGCTTTAAAGTCCTTTTTTAAAATGTTGATTAAAATAGCCTTATCAATAGTTTCAATAATGAAATTAACTTTAAAAGTATCATTCAAAAAAGAGAAATCGAAAATTTTATTCCCCATTTCTGTTGTAAATACTATGCGATGGTGGGCTTCTCCTAGTTTTTTCACTATAAGAATACCGCCAAAATTATTATCGCGAACTGTAATATTTGCTTTATAAACATAATCTTTTTTTTCATTTGAAAAGTATGGATTATGAATTGTTTTATTTGATGTTGTCTGTATTTGAAAATTACGCTTTTTAGAATACGAACCACATGCTATAAAAAGCAAACAGAAACTACTGATTAAATATCGCATCGGATAAGTTTGTGTTTACTGCTCGATTACTAAAAACAATTTTCGTATAATCTTCTGATGGTTCTATCATTTTCAATTCTACAACATCTCCCATCTCATTAAATAGTATCTGAAAAGCTTTTATGTATTTCGAAAACTTTTTGTCTTTTGGACTAAAGTAAACTTTACTATTGGCACCATCTTTAAAATATGTAATATCAAATTCGTTTTCATCAAACAAATCCCCTTTTACACTATTTATAATTAGGGTATTTAGTTGTTTAAACATTTTGTTTGAACCAATATCTATATTGCTTTTTTTACCTTCATCATTAATAAAAAGTGTTTCGTTTTTAAATAGAACAGCATATTTAAAAGGTGTTGTATATTCCCATTTTACCAAGTCGGGAGATTTAAATGACAGCTTACCCGAAGACTTAATATCGTTAGATAAAAAGTCCAAATGTTTATATTGGGTAAAGTCGCTTAATAGGGTCTTTATTGTAGTTGCCTGTGTTTTTACCTTAGCTTTTAAAGTGGCTGATTCGGCTGTACTCATTTTGGTTTGTGCATGCAGTACGGCGCCCATAAAAAATAATATATAAATAATATTACGCATATGCTTTTATGTTAAATAGAGAATCTATGGTAACAGATTCTATATTTTGTTTTTGTAAAAATAACAATAACCGTTCCAATACAGTAATTGTTTTTAAACTTGTATCGTGAAGCAAAATAATATCGCCTTTTGAAAGGTTTTTTGTAACGCGCTTAAATATCTTATCGGGGGTTCTTGAAGTGGTGTCTAAAGAGCGCACATTCCAGCCTATAGACTGCAATTGGGTTTCTTTTATGGCTCTTTTTATTCTTGGGTTGGTAACGCCAAAAGCCGGTCTGTATAATTGCATGGTTAAACCCATGATATTTTTTACAATGTCATTCGTTTTTTGTAATTCTCTAATAACATTTTTAGTTTTAAAAAAACCAAAATTGTTAGCATGGGTATAGGTGTGATTGCCAACAGTATGTCCCTGCTTTATAATCTCGCTGAATATATTTGGATAGGTTTCAATATGCTTGCCAATACAAAAAAAGGTCGCTTTAGCATCGTATTTTTTTAAAAGCTCTAAAACTTTAGGTGTGAATTCTGGGTGCGGGCCGTCATCAAAAGTAATAGCTATTTTATTTCCTTTAATGGTTTTATTACAATGAAGTGATTTAAGATGATAATTCCATTTTATAAAAAAAGAACCAGCAATGGTGACTAAAAACCAAACAATTACTAATGCAAATACATACCATTTAAAAAAATTACCTGTAAATATTAAAACAAGCAAGACTATGATTGTTATGATATTTACCGACTTGAAATTTAGCATCTACGTAATAAGGTGAAACTATGGCTTTCTCCTCTATATTGATTGTAAAGTAAAATAGTTTTATAATTTGAGGTTGGAATATCGTTAAGTTTTACCGTTTCCGGAAGCTTTTGGGTTTTCAATATTTTTGAGGCCAACCATACACCAAATGATGATGCTGTATTAAATTCACCACACAAATGTTTATAATAAACTTGTTGCGTGTTATTAAAAGTCCCAGAACTTAATTCATCATAAAAACTGTCGTAAGTAACATCTCCATTGTTTCCTAAAACCAGAATATCAATAGTTTCAATATCAATATTATTCTCTTTTAAGAATGCTTTAGCAACATCAGTAACATTTGAATTTCCCAGTGTGTTGTATGTACTTATTGCTACAATTTGAGCATAACTAGAATCTTGCTTAAGATTAGACAGCACAAAGAAATTCGCACCTTCCCCAAAAACAGCTCCTTCTGTTTTAGATTGCAACAAATCTGTAGAACTTGTTTTTTCTTCTTTTATATGATTGATAAGTTTATGCAACGTGCATGTATATTCTTCAATTTCATCAACACCTCCAACTAAAATAGTACTGGCCTCATCGTTTTCCAGCATTAATTTTCCATCCAATACTGCAGACTCAAAAGAAATGCTCGCTTGTACATAAGTAAAATTATAGCCTTTACATTGCAGACCAAGAGCTATTTGGCCTCCAACGGTATTGTGTGTGGATTGTATAAAAGATGTTGGTGTTAAAAACTGTTCACCATTATCTATAATAGCGCTTAAAAACTTCTTGGAGTCGTTTAGACATCCCATTCCCGTTCCTGTAATGATGGCATCTACAGTTTGTAAATTAGCCTCATTTAGAGCTATTTTAGAGGCTACTACTCCCATTTTAACGCCTTTTGCCATTCTACGAGCACTTGCTGGAGGAATATAGTCTTTATAGTTTGGATCTACGGCCAAAATGATATTATCTTCATAAGAAATAATATCATCTAAAAACCATGAATTATCATATGTTTTTTGAGATGAAATAGAGCCAACACTATTTATATAAACGGGTTTCATTGTTTTTTTGAAAAAATAACGGTTGAACAATTACCTCCAAACCCTAATGAATTTGATAATACCGTATGCAATTCTTTTTCTTTAAGTTCTAATTGCGGAATCATATTAAATTCTTTCATCTTGGTTTTAAAATTCAAATTGGGATAGATTACATTATTCTGAAGTGCCAAGACGGAATACACAGCTTCAATAGCTCCAGCAGCAGCTAACGTATGTCCTGTATATGCTTTTGTTGAACTAAAAGCAGGAACATCGTTACCAAATATTCTTAAAATGGCCCGCCCTTCGGATAAATCATTATTTCCAGTTGCAGTACCATGTGCATTAATATAATCGATGTCTTTTGAAGCTAATTTAGCAACCTTTAATGCTTTTTCCATGGCTAGTGTTGCGCCATCCCCGTTTTCGGATGATGCAGTTTGATGATACGCATCATTGGCATTGCCATAGCCTTTTACATAAGCTAAAACCGTTTTGTTTTCGGCTTGGACTACTTTATCGGATTCTAAGACTAAAAAGGCAGCAGCTTCTCCTAGGTTTAATCCTTTTCTGTTTTCGTCAAATGGAGTATTATAAGTATCCGACAAAATCATTAAAGTTTTAAAACCATTAATGGTGAATTTTGATAAGCAGTCAGACCCTCCAACAATAACTCTATCTAATTGTCCAGATTTTATTAGTCTGGCTCCAAGCATAATAGAATTTGCAGCCGAAGAACACGCTGTACTTATAGTTGTTACTAAACTTTGTTCTATGCCTAATTGTTCTGCAATTTTTTGAGTAGAATCTCCTGCATGATGCCCTTCTATATATTTTTGAGTTGATTTATCTTCTAAATAATCGTAATAATTAGCTTCGGTCTTATCCATTCCCCCAACACTTGTTGCAGATATTAATCCTGTTTTATAAGCGTTTATATTGGAAATGCCTGCGTTTTCAATAGCTTGCTTTGCTGCTATTACACCCAGTAGTGCCGTACGAGAATAGTTGTTGTTTGGTGATAAACCAAGTTGTTGTTCTAATTCTTTATTCGTAAAAGCAATTTCGCCAACCATAATGTTTTCCTTATGGATGGTTTGTATTTTTGAAATTCTTGTAATTCCAGTTTTGCCTTCTACAAGCGACCTGTAATTCTCGTCTACATTGTTTCCAATAGCAGAAATAATTCCCATACCTGTAATAGCTATGCCTTTACTCATATTTTATTATTCCTGTGAAATTAGGAATCTTAATTTATTAAACTTATACCAATTTAATTTTGAAACTGATATTATTTAGAGATTCAACACCAATCGATGGCTATTTTAGTACAACCGTTTGTGAATTTGTGGTTATGTTTTTGCGAAATTTTTAATAAAATCTAGTTGAAAGATTCTGATACACGCAATAATGATGAACGATTTATTTTGTTCTATTCTCAAAAATATATTTAGCCATGACCTCAATAGACTCAAAAATAGCGCGACCTTGTTTTGGGTCGGTTAACTTAATTCCGTAGTTCTTATCTAACATAACAATTAATTCCAATGCATCAATGGAGTCTAGCCCTAAACCATCTCCAAATAATATATCATTGTCATTAATATCTTCTACTGTTATATCTTCAAGGTTTAATTGCTCTACAATATTCTTTTTTAGCTCTTGTTTTAAAGTCTCCATGTTATGTATTATATAATTTTACTATATTTTGTTTATTATGTATTATTGATCCTTTATTCGTTACCAAATATAAAAATGCTTCATAATCATCTCCATCTAACTCAACCCAACCGCAAAGCACTTTTTTTGTTTTATCTGTTGATAATAAGCTATTGGTGTTGTCCAATAAATGTTGTGCATTAAACGCGTCAAAGATAAAAAAACTATTTTCAGAAAATAACTTGTATTTAATACTAATTTCTCCAATACAAATATTTGGCAATGTGTATACAAAAACAGCAGGGCTTGGATAGTAATCTTCTTTATTTTGAATGGACTGTTGATGCTTTCTATCGGTATCTATACTTGATGCTTTGTTAGAGAATACAATGGCGATATTATTTTCTTCTTCTGGGTTTAAATGTTCGTTTTTTAGTAATACATCGGCAGCTAAAAATGCTAATTTGCTTAAAGCATCCATTTTAAAAAACTTTGCATAATTTGTTTCAAGAGATTTATATGCAGCTTTTATAAACGCCGAAAAGTTATTGTTTTCATTATTATAAATAACAGAACCATTTAAGGATACCTCATTGTTTTTGATTTTGCAAAAAGAGCTTATATGGTAATTGGAATTCATTAGTCAGTTACTTTTTTTTACAAACCAATAAGGTATGATATTCTCCAACACTAATATCTTCTTCAAGCTTAAGTCCAGCTTTATCAATTAACTTAAGAAATACTTCAGCCGAATACATTTTACTGTTCCCATTTGCCAATACGGTGAAATAAAGGGAGGTTGCTTCTAAGATAAATTTGGCATTATCGAATTTCTGTCTATCTGTAAACGTCTCCATAATCATTAATTCGGTATTATCGTCCATGGACTTAACACAAGTCGTTAATACCTTAAGAATTTCTTCTTCAGAGAAACAATCTAAGAATTGGCACATCCATATCGTATCTGCTCCATTTGGAATTTGAGGGTTGTCTTTTAACCAATCTATTTCATAACTGGAAACCCTTTTATCAAAGCCTTCTTTTTTAATATTGCCGAGAGCTATATTTATTTGCCCAGGTAAATCAATTATTTTTACGGATACATCTTGATTATGTTGACAACAGCTTATTGCAAATTTCCCTGTATTGGCACCAATATCGAATATGGTTTTTGGGTTATTTCTAAAGGCTAATTTTAAAGCATCATTAAAAATCGCATCAGAATAGTGATGATCAAATTCAAACCAAGATTTTTGAATTTCTGGCGTTAATTGAGATAAGCCTTCATAAACCGTGTTCCAACTGCCAAGCTCTTTTAAACCTTCTGGCTTTCCGGTTTTTATAGACTCATTTAAATGGAATAACCCTTTATAACATACATCGTTTGTAAAGTTTATATTAACGTTTACAGTCTCATGATAATTTAAAAAATAACCCGTAGTGGTTAATTGATAATTACCTGAATCGTCTTTACTAACAATGCCAGAACTTTCGGCTATTTCTAATAAAACACCTATCCCATATGCACTAACAGATAATTCATTTGAGATGGCATCTATTGCAATGCCTCCTTTTTTCCTTTTATTAAAAATCAAGCTAAGAACACCTAACTTTCTTAGTGAAACTGTAGCTTGAAACACAAAAGGAGCAAAAGCAATTTTTTGTGCTTCTTGAATAGCGTCAATAGCTCTTAACGTAGTATTTTCCATAATTATTTTTTATCTTTTTTTACTTTTTCAAATATTACTGCTGTATTACTACCACCAAAACCTGACGCTGTTTTAAGAAAAAAGTTCATTTTTTTTGGGGTGATTTGAGTTATGATATTTATTGGTTGTGTAACACCTAATGTCTCAAAACCTAAAGAAACATATAAGGTGTTATTATAAAGTGAATGCATTCCAACAATAGTTTCTAATAAACCGGAAGCTCCCAGAGTATGCCCGAAATAACCTTTTAAACTATTTGTAGGGACATTTTGCAGGCCTAATCTGTTGAACGCAATAGCTTCCATTTCATCATTATAGGGTGTCGCTGTTCCATGGGCAGAAATATAATCGATACTTTCAGACGATATATTCGCTTCTTTGAGCGCCGATGTTACACTTCTAAACAAGCCTTCTCCGGTTCGGGAGGGTCCGGAAATATGATTGGCATCATTACAAGAACCTTCTCCTAAAACAGCAACGGCTTCTTTTACCAGATTTGTTTTATTATTGGTAACCAAAATACTTGCAGCAACTTCGCCAATATTAATCCCAGAGCGATTTTTACAATAGGGTTTGCAAGGCGCATCGCTTAGTGCCTGAAAAGAGTTGAATCCCGATAAAATAAACTCTGTAACAAGATCTCCGCTCACAATAAATACATGGTCATAAACGCCTTGTTGGATATAACGTTTTGCAACTGCAACGGCTAAAATTCCTGAAACACAGGCGTTAGAAATAACAACAGCCTCGTTTTCAAATTTAAAGAAGTCCTTTATTTTTTTACCTAAAACACTTAAATAAGCACGTTCTTCAGGAAATTCGTTGTTTTTTTCTAAAACATCAATATTACCTTTTGTAGTTGAAATAATTAAACCAACATTTTTTGTTAAAGGAATTTTAGACGCTTGAATAACATGGTTTAACGATGTTATCATCATCTGTTCTAAGCGCGTGAAATCGCCTTTGCCTTCTAAGGGTTTAAAACGTTCACTTAATGCTTTTGTGTTTATTATTGATGACCAAAAAGGTTGAGGTAATAGGTTTTTGTCGTCAATTAGTTGTAAACCGGATACTTGATTATGAATATTATTTATAACAGTTTCACTATCAAATCCGAGAGAAGAGACTATATTATTATGTGATAAGTAAACATCAGTCATCTAAAAGGCCTACTTTTTGTTTCCATTCCATGAAAAAATCTGGAATTGTTAAAGATAATTCTCCTTGCCCCGTATGGTCTACAAAAACCTGAACGGTTTCTCCCGTACAAACGAGCTGATTTTCTTGATTAAAAATTTCATATCTAAAAATCATTTTCGCAGCACGACTGTCTACATATATTGTTTTTATTGTAGCAACATCCCCATAACGCAAAGGTAATTTGTGTTCGCTACTTGATTTTACAATTGGCGTAGCATAGCCAAAGTCTTTTTGATTTAAATATGATATGCCATGATGTCTGCCAAAAGCCTCTCTACCATCTTCAAAGTATTGTATATAATTGCCATGCCAAACAATTCCTAGTGGGTCAGTTTCTACAAACCGAACTCTTACCTGGCTAATAAAGCTAATTTCTTTATTATTTTTAGACTGCATTTTTCTTTTCATTGTAAACTATGGCGATTGCGGTTGTGACGATAAAAAACAAAAATAGTAATGTTATTTCCGGAATGATATCCATTAAGCTAGAATTTCTCAAAAAAACATCGTAAAAAGCATTTAACCCCCAATTCATTGGCGAAATATTAGATAAGGTTTGCATAAATTCGGGCATAATAAATACGGGAACCCAAACACCTCCCAAAGCTGCTAAAATAACTACAAAGGTTGCTCCAAATGGAGCAGATTGTTCTTGGGTTTTGGCTATCGTGCCTAAAAGTAAGCCCAGTCCTATGGCAGCTAAACCTGCAAATATGGCCACTAAAAATAAAAGGGGTAATTTGTCTGAAACATTTAATTTTGGTAACCCTATAGCTGGAAATAAATAAATTCCAATAAGTAACATTAATACAAACTGAATCAAACAAACGATTAAATAGATCGCTGTTTTTCCTCCAAGAACGGTTAAATATGATACTGGATTTGTTCTTAGGCGTACAAAAGTACCTTGACTTTTTTCTTTTACAATATTAATGGATAAGGGTACAATAATAAAAAATATAGCAAAAAGTGTCCAAGCTGGAACATTATGCTGAACCGAGTTTGGGATGATATTTTCATCATCCTTTTTTGGCAATATTTCTTTAAAACTTATAAAACTCTCTGTTTCAAAAATGATTTCCGAAGGATCATCTGTTAATTGCTCTTGAAATGCATTGTAGATGGATTGCGTTTCAATTTTAGAAATCATTTTATCTACTTCATTTTTTACTGAGCTTTTAAAAGAGAACTGCGTTGCCGGATCAAAATATAACTTGACTTCTTTTGCCTTGAAAATTTCTTTTGGTTTATCTTCACCTTCATCTTCTAAACCAAATTTATTCAAAATGCCTTCAACATTTTGGTTGATTTTTTTTTCAAGATCTGAAGATAAATCTTCAGGAATTACAATAGCCAATTGATTTTTGCCTTTAAAAACCAGATTCTTGGCATCTTCTTCAATAGCAATTTTAATAACCTCAAAAACATTCGAGCCTTCCAGACCTTTAACAATGGTTTGTGACACAGATCCCTTATCGTTATCCACTAAAAGTATAGGGATTTTGGTTTCACTTACAGTTTTAAATGTACTGTCTTGAATTATGGTAATAGTTACTATTAACACTAAAGGCATGATAAATAATATGGCTATTCCACCAATATCTCTGGTGAGCAATCTAAACTCTTTATATGCAGATGCCAGTAATTTATGCATGATCTCTTAAAGCGTGTCCGGTTAAAGCTAAAAATACATCTTCAAGATTTTTAGCATTTTTTTGCTCTTTAATTAAGTTTTTTGGGTCTCCTTGTGTTATTATTTTTCCGTGGTCTATTATAGCAACTTTAGTACAAAAGGCTTCTGCTTCGTTTAAGTGATGTGATGTATAGATTATTGTAGTTCCTTTTTCGTTAAGAGCTTTTAAATAATTTATAATAACATTTTTAGATTGCACATCGACTCCAACAGTAGGTTCGTCTAAAAACAGGACTTTTGGGTCGTGCAGAATACTAGCTATTAAATTGATTCGACGTTTCATCCCTCCAGAAAACGTGTTTATTTTTTTATTTGAAAATTGTGAAAGTCCTAGAGTTTTTAATGCGTCTTTTATTTTTAATTTTAAATCGTTGCCTTTTAATCCGTACATGCTTCCAAAATACGCTAGGTTTTCAAAAGCGGTTAAAGTTGGATACAAAGCATATTCTTGAGGGACTATACCTATTAACTGTTTTAATTGGTTCTTATTTTTTTTATAGGTAAGCCCATCTATAACAAATGAACCGGAAGTTGGTTTAATTAATGAGCATAACAGCGAAATTAACGTTGTTTTTCCTGCTCCGTTTGGGCCTAACAGTCCAAAAATATCTTTTTCTGAAATGCACAAATCTAAATTAGATACAGAAAATGTATCTGCTCCTTTATATTTTTTAGATAGTTGCTTAATTTCAATCATGTATAATTCCTTATATGGCCTTTTTTAATTTTTTAAAGAAGGCTTCTTCCTTATCTGCAATGACTTCTAATTGTGATGCCACATGATTATAAGCATCATCTTTCGCACTTCTGCTTTTATAAATACGAGATGCATCTAAAGCAAAATCTCTCCATAAATCACCTATAACCGTCATTTCTTTGGATAATTCTGCCAATTTATTGTTATTTAATATTTTACTGGATTCTTGTAAAAAGGCTGCATAAATATATCTAAATCCACCACCACCGGTTCCAATCTCTTCTTGCATTCTAACAATTTGCCCTAAATAATGATTAGCAACTTTAACACCTTTTTTCTTAGGCCATTTGCGTATTAGTTTTGCTGTATACTTAATGCCTTTAACACCAATAACAGGTACTGGAGCCAGCATATCTCTACACGTGTTTTTTATTCCTTTAATAATGGCGCTTTCAATATTTAGTTTTTCTGGAAAACCTATAGGATAGTACATGTGGCCTTTTGGAGCAAAAGCACCTTTAGCAAAGCGAACTTTATCTAATTCTTTACTGGTTAACGTTGTAACCGTTTCCATAACAGGGTCGCTAATCAAATAGCTGTCATTTTGTTTACCATACACAATTAAATTATGTGCATTAAAATGAAAACGATATTCGTCTGGAAAGTATACTAAATTATAAACGCCAACTTGAAGTCCTACGGGATTGTTTTTTTCTAAATTTTCAATTAGTCTCGCTTCAGCTTGTTGTGGGGTTTTAAATTTTTCCTTTTTAATTTTTATCCCAGTACGTTTTGCAAATCTTTTAAAAATTTGACCGGGCATTGTTCTATATGATATTGCCGGGGCATGATTTACTTTTAGAAAAGGAATATAACAGAACATTAAACCAGAACCTATGCCAAACACCATGGGTTCACTTACATCAAAGCCATTATACTTCATTAAATTTGAAACAACGCCATTTTCGCAGTGCGCGGTTTGGTGATGTGTAAAATTAATTTCCATAATCAATATCCTTTAATTGATTAATAGAAACTTCGAACACATCGGCATATTTTGCTAGTGTTTTTTCAGATAATTTATTGAATTTTTTCAATTTAAAGTGTCTTTTTACCTGCCATTTAAACAGGCCTACATAACTTGCTAGAATACCAATATCCATTTTATGGAGTTCCATATAATATTCAATAGGGCTAGTTTCTTTATTTAGTACTCTGGCTTTTGCTTTTGCAATACGCTCATTAATTTCTTGTATGGCGTTGTCTAAGGCAATTGTTTTAGGCTGCCAACCGCTACTTTTAGCTGTAGTGTATTCCCCTTTATCATCAACAGCATAACAAAGCTCTTTGTGTTTGCCTGCTTCTAAACTACTTTTATCTTGGGGGACATCACTCTTTTTCATAAAACTATTTCAAATCTTTGATAACCAAATTCATCTCACAAGATAATAATTTGGATGTTCCTTCGTGAATATTGCATTCTAAAGAACATATGCTGTAGCTATCGGTGTCATATCTTGATGTTAGTTTTGCACTGGAGATTATGGTACTATCAACCTTAGGACAGGAAAACAACGTTACTTTTTTCACGGCACTAATAAAACCAATTAGATTAGCACCTTCTCCTTCAATATCATCATCATTAAAAAAACTTTTGCCAACTATTGATGAGCAAGTTTGTGCTGCATTCTCTATTAATCCTACTTCGTTAAAATAATCATCTTCAACTAAAAGACAGTCTTTTTTAATTTTAAATGATGTAGAAACATGTTCATCATCAAGAGTTAGAACCTTGTCTATCATCAAAAATGGAGGACGATGCGGTAAAAAATTAGAGACATCTATTTTATCAAGATCAATCATTAACTTGCAATAACAGTTTTCATTATACCAGAAGCAATTGTTTCATTTTTGGAACTAAGTACAGTTATTTCAACCAAAGTTACTCCCATAAATTCATGTAAAATATGAGCTTCTGTTTTTATGGTTTCATTTAATTGAGGCAACATAGAGATTTCTATTTTTTTAATAGAACCTATATAGCCTGTTGGTGCCGGAGATCCTTTTAAAAAATAATCATACCCCGTATGGAGTGCCACTGTCTGTGCCATATTTTCTACTAATCCGGATTCCGATAGTACTTTATTTTCAAAAAAAATATTGGTTTCTAAAACTCTTAATGAGGATATTACATTTGTATCGGAAAAACCTAACAAACTATCTACCATTACAAAAGGAGCTTTTTGTGGAATTAAGTGTTCTATATTTGTAATTGGTTTTTCTAGTAAAGCCATTTTAATGAACAGTTAGATGTGCATAAGCATAAGAGAATCTTCCGCTTTCTGGCACTGATAACATTATTTTGTCTCCTTTTTTCAACCTTCCAGAATACATGAGTTCTTCAAGCATTAGGTAGATAGAAGCAGATCCAACATTGCCTACTCTATCTAAATTAGTAAACCAACTACTTTCGGGAATTTGCAATCCTCTTTCTTTAATTTTATTTTTTAATTTTTCAGCAAAAAAGTTAGAGGATAAATGAGGTAGAAAATAGTCGATATCCGCAGAGTCTTTATCATGTTTTTTTAAGACTAGCTCTAAGCTTTCGACACCTTTATCGATAATATGCTTTTCTAAAATTTTAACATCTTGTTTAACAGAAAAGATAGATTCTTCTAACCATTGTTTAGAGTTGTATTCTGTCCAAGGCTTAATAGACCCATCGTCAAGTTTTTCTCCGCCAGAATACATACAGGTTTCCAATTCATGCGCATACGAATAGGCTTCCATCCAATCTATTTTTAAAGAGATGCCTGTTTCATTTTTTTTGTTTTCTAACAACATGGCGCCTGCTCCATCTGACAGCATCCAACGTAAAAACTCTTTTTTAAATGCTACTATAGGCTGCTCTTCTAAAGATGAAAGCGACACAGCCTCTTCATTAAACATATTTGCCTGTATTCGTGTAGAAGATCTTTCTGATCCTGTACAAACTGCATTGTTTGAATTTCCTGATTTTACAGATAAAAAGCCAAACTTTAAGGAACTCATGCCTGCACAGCAAATACCTGCGGCTGAGTTTATCTCCATATTTTTATTTGCTAATAAACCATGAACCATGGCTGCATGAGAGGGCAATAATTGATCGGGAGAAGAGGTTCCGCAGCATAATAATTCCATACTGTTTTCAGTAAACGAATCGTCAAATAACTTTGCAATAGCTTCTTGAGTTAATTCTGCATTGCTATGGGTAATTTTTCCTTGACTATTAATGGCGTAATAACGCTGTTTTATTCCATTATTTCTTAATACTACTCTTTTTGCTCTAGAAGGCTTCCCGTTAATTTGACCTAAAATGCCTTCCATTTCATCATTACTAATGGGGTTGTTTGGTAAAAATTTTGATATTCTTGTTATGTAAACGTCTTTCATTTAATCCCTTTCTATTTAATTTCTACAGATGAATAATATTTTTTATCCTTTTTTATCTTTCCAGACAAAGGCAAATAAGTCAACAAAAATAAAAGAAAAACCACGGGAGCAATAACCCAAATGGCAAATAATAAATAATAATTAAATATTTTAATCCAAATTGTACGCTTATTGATATTACTTTCCCCCTTAGAATAGATGAGTTTTGCCCATTTACCAAATAAAACATTGGCTCTTTTATCTGCTAAAACTAAAAAAGGTTTTATTACTACAGCTTCTTCTTTTACTAGACTTTTTTGAAGATTATCAAGATTATTACTAATGGTGTGATCTAATATAACATCACCAAACCTGGTAGATTCATCAATATCTTTTTGAGACACGCCTGGTTTAGGAAATATACCTAAATATTTTTTTTTCTCTCCACTAAACATCCATTGTACTATGGTAATAACGCTTATGTGGTTTATATGCCTATCTCTTAAAACAATATTACCAACTAATTTGGAACCACATTCCTTAAGTAGCGTTTTCACTTTTTCTTGAGCCATTACCCACATATTTCTACAACCAATAACAGTAATTATTGGCGTATTTGCAAGTAATTGTTTGGCTTCTGGGGTAGATAAGAAAGAATTTGTTGGAATTGATGGGCTTAAATACCAAACAGAATACCCTAAAATCACTAAATCGAATTTTTGATTTAGAATGGCTTCAGGAATGGGTTTTGTTTTTGAAGGAATTTGAAGAAAAGATTCGGGAAATGCATTTAAAAAATCTTTTTTTTTCCATGGAAAAGCAAAAGGCGTTTCCATTTCTATTTGATGGTGAACAACTTTTATGTTTTTGGAATTATTAAGAGGCATCGCAATATTATTTACGATTTCTGTTAATTGACCAGATTGAGAGTAATGAATAACTAAAATGTTCTTCATTTTATTATTTATTGTTTGCATCCCAAAAATCAAAATAATTAAACCATTGTAATGGGTATTTTTTAATCATCCATTCTAAGCTTTGCGTATATTCTTTTAGTAATGCTTTGGCATCCCTGTGCTTCACCTCTGCTGTTCTTGCATAAAGGTGGTAATGTTTTCTGGTTTCTTTTAGTACATATACAAAAAGTACAGGAACTCGTAATCGAGAGCTTATAAGAAATGGACCGGCTGGAAACTTAGTTTCTTTACCTAATAATTCTTGTTCTAAATATTTTGAATCTTTAATGTAACGATCTCCTGTTATACAAACAATTTCATTTCTTGCCAATGCTGCATTAATTTCAAAGATATGGGAAAGGTCTTCTTTAATAAGAATAATTTTTATGTTAGACTTATTTGTAACACTATCAAGATAATCTTTTATGGCTGTATGCTCGACATTGGTTGTGAGTAAGCTTATGCACTCATTATCTTCTAATTCTCCAAAAAAATGCTCAGCAATTTCAAAATTGCCCATATGACCGCTTATAAGGATGCCTCCTTTTTTTTGTTTTAGTATTTCTTTTATACGCTCTACACCATCATAATCATATGTGAATTTAGACTTTAAGCCAGAAGAAATAGCAACTTTGTCTATTATTGTTTGTCCAAAAACAAAATAACTTCTGTAAATGCTTAAGATACTTTTAAGCTTGGAATATTTTAGTCTTTTATGAAAGTAGTAGTAGGTCGCTTTTGTGCTGTCCATCGCAAAAAGGCAGAAATAAGCAGCAACAAAATATAAAATAAAATATGCTGAACGTAGTCCAAGTTTTTTGATACAAAATATAAATATTTTGTAGCCTAAAACCGTACCTCTGGACTTTCCTTTCCATTCAGCAGCCATATATATTTGGGTAAAGTTGTTTTATTATTTTAATTTGTTTTCAATAAGATTGTAAAAATCTTGAAGTGTAACAATGTTTATAAAATCTTCTCCTACTAATTTAACGCCAAAATTAGACTCAATAGACACAACAAGATCTACAAAATCTAAACTGTCAAGTTCAAGAGTTTCTTTTAAGTTAGCTTCGGGTGAAATATCATCATTTTCAACTTCAAATTCATCTATAAGAAAGTCGTTTATTTTTTCAATAATAACTTCTTTATTCATCTTTGTGATTTATTTTTTTTATTATTAATGCTGAGTTTGTTCCCCCAAACCCAAAGGAATTGGACAAAAATACATCAATTTTTTTATCTAACGTTTTACTTACTAAATTTAATTTTGCAGCATCTTCATCCGGGGTCTCAAGATTTATGTTAGGAGCAATAAAAGAGTGCTGCATCATAAGCATCGAATATATAATTTCACTAGCTCCAGCCATCCAGCATTCATGTCCTGTCATAGACTTTGTAGAGCTTACGTAAGGACCGTTTTCTCCAAATACGTTGAATATGGCTTTGGCTTCATTGGCATCTCCAACAGGTGTTGAAGTAGCATGTGCATTAACGTAGTCGATACTGTTAACAGGAATGTTTGCTTGTAATAAGGCTTTATTCATGGCTCGGGAAGGTCCATCAACGTTTGGTGTTGAAATATGTTCTCCGTTTGATGAAAACCCATAGCCTATAATTTCTCCTAAAATAGGAGCGCCTCGCTTTATGGCAGATTCATAACTTTCTACTACTAAGGTAGCTCCGCCGCCACTAGGAATAAGACCATCACGATTTTTATCGAATGGGCGGGATGCCTTTGCAGGTTGTTCTTCGTGTGCAGAAAATACACCTAAGCCATCAAAACTTCCCATGGCTAGTTCATTTATCTCTTGAGCACCTCCACATATAATACAGTCTTGAAGGCCACTTTTTATAAGCTGATATGCCATGCCAATAGCATGAGAGCCACTTGCACAGGCAGCACTTATAGTAAAATTAACACCTGTTAATTTAAAAATAGTAGAGAGGTTCATCGTTACGGTAGAATTCATGCCTTTAAAAATAGATCCAGAACCTACCAAGGTGGTGTCTTTTTTCTCTCTAATTTTATCAACAGATTCTATAACAGATTTTGCTGTACTATCGTTACCGTAAAGAATCCCTACTTCATTAGCGTCTATAAACTCTTGAGTGATTTTTGCATTTTCTAAGGCTTCAATGGTTGCCATATAAGCATATGCGCCTTCTTCCCCCAAGCTAATACGCTCTCTTCTTGTAAGGAGCTTTTTAAGATTAGGTGTCTCTACCATGCCTGTTAAGCTTGAACGGTAACCAAAAGGTTTTCTTTTTTCATCAGAGATAATTCCAGAGGTTCCGTTATAAAGAGACGTTTTTACTTCTTCTAAATTTTTACCAATGCAGGAATAAATTCCCATGCCAGTTATAACAACTCTTCTCATCTTTCGAATTATTTATGAATAAATGCCTCCATTTATATTTATAACTTCCCCTGTAATGTAAGATGCTTTTTCTGATGCTAAAAAAGATACTAAATGCGCTACTTCTTCGGGGTCTCCAAAACGATTTGCAGGAACCATCTTTTTTAATTCTTTTTCATCCAAATCCCCAGTCATGTCTGTTTTAATAAATCCTGGGGCGACTGCATTTACAGTAATCTTACGTTTAGCTATTTCTTGAGCTAAGGCTTTTGTGGCTCCTATAACAGCACCTTTTGCAGCAGAGTAATTGGTTTGACCAGCCGTTCCTTTAAGACCGGATAATGAAACAATATTGATAATACGCCCATATTTTTGAACCAATAATTTTTGAATTAAGTGATTAGTTACATTAAAGAATCCATTTAGACTGGTATCAATAACATTATTCCAGTCTTCGGATGTCATCCACATAAATAAACCGTCTTTTGTAATGCCGGCATTATTAACGATCACTTCAATAGCAGCATCTTTGTTGTTTTCATGCCAGTTATCTAAAACAGATTTTACTTCGTGGTTATTAACTACATTAAATTGTAGTAATTCTCCTTTTCCTCCAGCTTCTTCAACAGCTTTTAAGGTATCGAGAGCAGCTTGTTCGTTACTTTGGTAGTTAATTAAGATGTGGTAGTCTGTATCTTTGGCTAGTTGAATACAGATGGCTTTTCCAATCCCCCTTGAGCCACCAGTTATTAGTGCGTATTTATTTTTAATTGTATTTTTTTTCATTAACAATAAACATTATTTTTTTTTGATTTCAACAAAAATATTAATATTACTAAACCGTTTGTTTCCTAAAAGTGTACCTTCTTTAGTTAAAAATACCCATTTGTTATTGTATTTAACCTTAGCTAAAGAACCTAAAAAACCCTTGGTTTTTCTATTAAAGGAGAAACTTGGAGTTATAAAATAGTTTGGTGGTATAACCATTTCTCCTTTTTCATTTACAAAACCCCAGCTATTCTTAAAAAAAGGTTTTACGGGAGCAAGGGCAGTATCTTTCCCAAAAATTTCAGCATCGTTAAATTGAGGTTCAATAACATATTCCCCTTTTGTATTTATGTACCCCCAACGTTTACCATCATAAACAGGAGCCATTCCATTTACAAAATGTCTGGCAACCTTAAATTGTGGTTTTATAACCCATTCACCTTTAGTATTTATATATCCAACTTTTTTATCAACTCTAGCCATAGTTAGATCGCTATCATCTCTAAAATCCCAGATTTTTGAAGCATTATCAATGACAATAGGCTTGTTGTTAATAAATATTTTAAAAACAGTGCCTTGTCTTACTCGTACAATTTTATTGAAGTAATTTCCAATTTCATTATAATTTGGAGAAATATATTCTTTGCCATTTACATCTATCATACCCCATAAATCATTTAATTGAACTCTAGCGAATCCATTAACAAATGGTTTTATAGTCTGATATTTAGGCTCCATTATAATTTCTCCATTAGAATTTAATAAGCCTACTAACTTTTTTGTCTTAAAAATAGCAACTCCTTCTTTGGCGAAATTATAGTATTTAGTATTAGGTTTTGGGTGTATTTTTACTTTTCCTGCAACGTCGATAAAACATTCTTTATTATCTTTTACAACCAAAGCCAAACCACTATTGAAAACTTTTGCATCATCAAATTGAGGTTGAATAACCCATTCTCCTTCAATGTTAATATATCCCCATTTTCTATTTTTTTTAACTGGAGCTAAACCATTTTCGGAAAAACTCTTAGCATTTTTAAATTGGGGTTCAATAATATATTCACCAGTATAATCAATATACCCGAAACGGTTCTTTTCAAGAACTAATGCTGTTTTTTGGGCATTAATACATATTGAGGTTAATAAAAATATATATATTGGGGCGAGACGTAAAATCATTACATAATGATATTAAGGTTTAGCTTTTGAAAAAAGTTCAGCATTTTGAAACCATTTACCTCCTAATGTTTCCCCTTTTTTATTTATAAAACCCCATTGTTTACCTTTTTTTACGCGTGCTAATCCCTTATAAAATCCCTTAATAACATTTTTACTAAATAAGGATAGTCCGCCAGCTGTGATTTGGTATTCTGCGGGGATTACAATTTTTCCAGATTTATCGATAAATCCCCATAATTTTTTCTCTTTTACAGGAGCTAAGCCATCTGCTGAGAAGACTTCAGCATCTTTATAGATGATTGGGATTACTACCTCTCCTTTTTCATTAATATAACCCCATAATTTATTTTTAAAAACAGGAGCTAACCCATTTCTAAATGCTCTGACTTTCTCATATGTAGGTTCAATGACCCATTCACCAGAATTGTTTATAAATCCGATTTTTTTATCGCGTCTAGCATAAGTTAATTCAGAATGATCATTAAAATCCCAGATTTTATCAATTCTAACTGTTGTGTTAAATTTATTATTGCTAACAACACCAAAAGTTTCACCTTTTTTTGCCCAAACACCGCGTTTATTATAGCTCCCTATTTCAGCGTATTCTGTAGGAATAAAAACCTTACCTTTTTTGTCGATCATACCCCAATAATCTCCTTTACGTACTCTGGCGTAACCGTTAACAAATGGTTTAATGACATCGTAGGTTGGTTCTAATATAACCTTTCCATCGGTTCCCATAAGTCCAGTTTTTTTAGCTTTTCTTAGAAAAGCAACACCATCATTAAAATCATAATATTTTTCTGTTACCGGAGTACTTAACTTTTCTCCTGAAGCATTGATGTAGTTCCATTGATCATTTTGAAGTACTAGCACGTAACCGGAATTAAAGTTTTTTACTTTTTCAAACTCAGGGGCAAGAACCCATTTGCCAGAGGTATCAATTAAACCCCATTTTTTGTTGTTTAAAGCAGCAGCATACCCTTCATGGAAATTTCCTGCTTTTTCAAATTGAGGTTGAATAACGTATTCTCCAGATGTATTAATATAACCAAAAAGATCGTTGTCTCTAACAAGCGCTAATTCTTGTGCATTAACACATGTTAGATTTAAAATAAATGCAAAAATTAAAGTGTAATAAAGTTTCATTATACTATGTTGTTTTCATGATTCATAATAAAGTCTTTAACCTTATTCACATAAGGATACATAACTATGTCTTCTGTAAAGATAGGAACTAAATTCCTTACAACATCATACATTCTTTTAGTCTTTGTAGATATTTCATCTTGTTTTTTAAGATATTCAATAGCCTGTACAATGGTTATCATTTCAATGGCGACAACTTCAAAGGCATTTTCAATAACCTTTTTTGTAATTAAGGCTGCATTGGTTCCCATGCTTACAATATCTTGATTGTCATTGTTGTTGGGGATACTATGCACATACATTGGGTTAGACAACATTTGATTTTCGGCTGTAGTAGATGTGGCTGTAAACTGAACACCTTGCATACCAAAATTTAATCCTAATTTACCCAAATTTACAAATGCAGGAAGAATATTATTCAGATTAGGGTTTAACAAATAGTTAAGTTGACGCTCTGCAAGCATACTCATTTTGGTAACAACTAATTTTAATTTATCCATTTCTAGCGAAACATAGTCGCCATGGAAGTTTCCGCCATGATATACATGTTGTTCCTCTACATTTACAATAGGATTATCGTTTGCAGAATTAATCTCTTCAATTAATATTCTTTCTATATTATTTAAAGTATCTAATACAGGTCCTAATATTTGAGGAACACATCGTAAAGAATAATATTCTTGTACTTTTTCTTCAAAAACAGTAACCTCAGGATTTTTATTATATAAAAACTCTTCGCGTTTTCTGGTTAGCTTGCTGTCGCTTAAATACGACCTCATTTGTTTAGCTACTTCTCGCTGTCCTTTGTGTTTTTTCGTTTGGTTTAACTCAAAGGATAAGTGATCGTCGTATGCTTGCACAATTTCATTGATTGCAGAAGAGCACAAAACAACCCAGTTAAGTAATCGTCTTGTATTTATAGTGTTTACAATACCAATACCAGTCATTACAGAAGTACCATTCATTAAAGCCAGCCCTTCCCTTAAAGCAACTGTAATAGGTTTTAGGTTCTCGATTTCAAAAACTTCTTTAGTGGGCCTTAGTTCATTTTTATAAAAAACCTCGCCTTCTCCAATTAAAACAAGCGCTAAATGTGCTAATTGTACTAAATCACCACTTGCACCAACCCCTCCATGCTCATAAATTAATGGAATAATATCTCTGTTAATTAAAGTGGTCATTAATTCTATTACCGATTTATGTACCCCAGAGTTGCCTAAAGATAATGTATTTAATCGCGCTAACATGGCTGCTTTTACGTACTGAGGAGCAATAATGTTTCCTGTACCAGAAGCATGGCTTCTAATTAAATTGTACTGTAGTTTTATACGATCTACATCATCTATTTTGTATTGTGCCATAGGGCCAAAGCCCGTGTTAACACCATAAATGGTTTTGTTTTCTGAAAACGTTTTTAAAAAATTAAAACTATTTTCAATAGTTTCGAAAACTGTATTATCAATTTCGATAGGGTTGTTTTCAAAAATGATTTTGTAAAATTCTTCAATACCTAAAGTTCCATTAAGTTTTAACATCTAGACTGTGTTGGTAAAATTTAAAAATAATATTTTAATAACTAAAGATAAAATAGTTATTTTGGAATGCAAATTTAGAATAATAAATGACACCAACTAAAAAGAATATGAGCGAAGAAAACATTGACGTATTAATTATAGGGGCAGGGCCATCTGGATGCGTTTCGGCGTCATATTTATATGATAAAAACTGTAAGGTAAAGATTATAGAAAAAAGCAAATTTCCAAGGTTTGTTATTGGAGAAAGCTTATTGCCGAGATGTATGGATCATTTTGAAGAAGTTGGGTTGTTAGATAGTTTAAAGGCATGCGATTTTGAAGTTAAGGAAGGTGCGCGATTTATTAGAGGAGAAGAAGTGTGTAATTTTGATTTTAGTAAAAAGCACACTCAAGGTTGGGATTGGACTTGGCAAGTGCCGAGAGCGGATTTTGATAATGTTCTTGCAAATGAACTTATAAAAAGAGGTGTAGATATTGCTTTTGAACATGAAGTGATTGATGTTGTTATTGATGAGGATGGCACTTCTATAACAACTATTAAAAATGAGGAAGGGCAAAGTTATACGGTTAAAGCAAAACATATTATTGACTCGAGTGGTTATGGTAGGGTTTTACCACGACTTTTAAATTTAGAAAAACCATCAGAACTTCTTGACCAGTCTTCAATATTTACACATGTAAAAGATATAAAACGCCCTGAAGGGTGGGAAGGTTCGCGTATAACATTTGATGTTATAGATCTGCGAGTGTGGTTGTGGGTTATTCCTTTTTCTGACGATACAACGAGTATTGGTTATGTTGGACCAACAGAATTTATAGAATCTTTTGAGGGAACGCCGACTGAAAAGTTAGCAAAAATGCTAAAACTTTCGGATTATTATAGCGATAGATTTGATGGTGTTGATTTTTTATTCAATCCGGTTGAAATAAAAAATTATTCTAAATCTGTGAAGCAGCTTTATGGCAAGGGATATGTACTTACAGGTAATAGTGCCGAATTTTTAGATCCTGTGTTTTCTTCTGGTGTTACGTTTGCGACTGAATCTGCTTTGCTTGCAGCAAAATTAATAGCAAAAGAATTACAGAATACTGAAGTTGATTGGGAGGTAGAGTATTCAGATTATATTAAAAAAGGTGTTAACGTTTTTGCTACTTATGTAAAGGAATGGTATACAGGAAACCTTCAAGAAATATTTTTCCACAAACCAGAGAATCCTGAAATTAAAAAACAAATATGTGCCGTTTTAGCTGGTTATGTATGGGATGAAACCAATCCTTTTGTTAAAAACCATCATAGATTGGTTAAGACTGTTGCTCGCATTATTGCTATGGAAAAAGAAAACGAGGGTGTTTAAAAAAGTGCCATTCTAAATGAAATGTACTTGCCCGCGGGAGGGATCAATCTATTAATTTTTAGATTAATAAGATTCTTCGCTGCGCTCTGAATGACAAAACAAATTACTTTTTAAACACCCTCGTTTTAATATTAATTTTTCGAGCAATAAACTATTTTAGTGCTTTTTTCTTCAGGTTTTTAGCAAATTCTTTAGCTAGTTTTGCATAAGCTTCAGAGATACGGTATCCGGAATTATAGTCATTACCCATAGCTCCAAATCCTTCTACTTTAGTATAATCTGCTGAAAATAAAATAGCATCAGGAGTTTTAGTTTCAAATACAACAAGGGTTGCTTCTATTTTTGAATTTTGTCTTACTATACCAACATTATAGCCAGCATACATCATAGTAGTCTTTATAAGCAAAGTGTATTTTGCATCATTGCCTTTATCCACTTTTACCTCACCGTCTTCAAATCTTTTATTAAAAGATTCTATAAATTTTGGCTCATATCTATCTTCTCTATCAGCAAACCAAGACGCTTTGAATTTTTCTCCTGTACCAGCTTCCTTGTCTTCTCTCTTTTTCATTTTATCTTTAAGGAATTCTTCTTCAGAATCGTACTTTGGGATTTTTAAATTTGAATATTCAAATTGCAGGCTATACTCTGTAATATCTTTTAAATTTTTAAAAGATCCTTCTTTTACTTTTACCTTTTGAGAGTAGGTTAGGCATGTACAAAATAGAATTAAAATAATTGTTAATTGTTTTTTCATAAATTAAAATTTAAGGATTTGAATTGATTAATAGTATAAATAGAAATTGTTTCTTAATGTATATAAATACTCTGATTGAGTTTTGGTTAGCATATTATTTAGAGGTGAATTATAGCATTAAAATTCTTCCAAAAAGGATAAGGTTATTTGTATAACTTTTTGTAAATGTATTGGTAAAATATCTTTTTTCCAAGGATGCGACGCTCCAAAAACATGATTGGCACCTTCTACGATTTTTAATTGACTTTTTGGATTCCATTCGTGAAGCTTTTCGGCTTCTTGAATGGATATACTAGTATCTGCATCACCATGAACTATTAAATAGGGGATTTGTAAATTAGATACGGCTCTTTTTATGGTTAAGCGTTCTTCGTTTTTTATATAATTCTCATAAAATTGATAATAATGCGGCATTTGTTGCTTTGTTCTGCCGTTGAGTACATATTTTACGCCATCTTTTTTCCACGATTCTAAATCGCCAATTGTTGCCGTTCTTTTTCCAAAGTCACAAATACTCGCTAGGCTTATCACGTTTTTAACACGCGGATCTTCTTCTGCCTTTATTAAAACGATTCCGCCGCCACGACTGTGCCCAATAAGGCTAAGGTTATTTATATCGCCAATGCTTTTTATATCATTGCTTTTAAAAACCCAGTCGATTACAGATTCTAAATCGTCCAATTCTTTGGTATAATTATTATTGCCAAAAGCTTCCAAATCAGGAAAGTCTATAGGCTGCTCAATAGTACCGCCATTGTATGAAAAGTTGAACTTTATAAAGCAAAATCCCGCTTCGGCAAATGCATTTGCCATTAAATTCCAGGAACCCCAGTCCTTAAACCCTTTGTACCCATGACAAAATATGATTATAGGTTTATTAATATTATTGGATGTATACGTAACATCGATTAAAATGGGTTTTTCATGTTTGCCATCAATAACACTATTTTTTTTGCTAATCATTTTATACTTCTTTTTCGGTGAATGGAATGTTGGGGTCGCAAATTTCTAAAATAAGCTGTTTTAATTCTTTACTAAAGTTATTAATTGTTTCTTGGGTAATCAAGGCATCTTTTTTTGCATAGGCACCGGCTTTATCTTTTTTGGAGAATTTTAAAAAACCTTTATTCAGGTTTTTAAAAGATATGATACCGGCTTCAACTGGAAGTTGAATCTTATTCGATAGCTGCATCATATAGGCATAAGTAAGTACTTGAAAGCTTTTGCTGTATTTGGAGTAATCTGTTGTAATGGCTTCCCAGTCTACAATTTCAACACTGCTTTGTTCTACACGACCAGTTTTGTAATCTATAATTCTAGTAATACCGTTACATTCGTCAACGCGATCAACCTTACCTGTAATGGTAACAGGAAAACCCAGTTCTGGGATATCGATTACAACACGGTTATCCGCTTCAATGGCTATTATTTTTATTTGATTGCCAGCTTTTAGGTTTTCAATTTCTAAATCTAAAAAGTTTGAGACATAGCGTTTGGCAATTTCAAAAATTATTAAGTTTTTGCCTTTAGTTATATCCCCTTCTTTATAAACATCCGTAAAATGATGTGTTACCGTTTTTACAATACGGGTTTTTAGTTTTTTAATACGTTCTACAGATATAAACGTGCCAACTAACGGCTTATAAAAGTCTTCCAGTGTGTTGTGCACCACAGTTCCTAACGTGTTTGCCGCTACGGTTTCTTCTACATTGTCGTGCTCTTTTATTTTTAATACTTTCTGGTAGTAAAAATCTATAGGGTTTCGTATATAATTAGTTAACGATGATGGAGAAAGCCCTTTTTGAGCCACAGTTTTTAACTCATTTATAATCGAGGGCGTTTTATCTATAACGTTTGGTGTGGTTTTAATTATAGGAACATGGGGTGCGATAATTTGATGATTTATGTCGTGTATTTCTTCCAGTTCTAATTGTGTTATAAATCTGCTTTTTTCGCCACCGGTTAAAACATCTGCTTCGGTATTGTAAAGAATATACACGTTTTTAGCTCGTTGTAAGAGTCTGTAAAAGTGATAGGTATAAACAGCATCTTTTTCTTTATAAGTAGGCAGGTTGTTTTCTATTTTAACATCAAAAGGAATAAATGAATTGTTCGTTTTTCCAGATGGAAGTATCCCTTCGTTAACAGATGATATAATAACTGTTTCGAAATCTAAAACGCGAGATTCCAACATACCCATAATTTGAAGCCCCTGTAAAGGTTCTCCTTGAAAATCGAGGGTTTCAGAGCTCAATAGCTCTTTATAGACACTATATAGTGTTGAGATGTCTTTTATATGATGATAGGCTGTGTTTAAACGCGATAATTCATTAAACAGTTCGTTAAAACGAAACAAATACTCCAAGGATAATAAGTTAGATGCTTTGTTACCGTCTAAAAAGTTTTTGATATGTAATATTAGTTGGTTACAATTTTTTAAAGCTGTATCAACAGATTTGTTCCAATTCGAAAACAACAGATCGATAACATCGTTACAATTAGTTGCTAACTGTTTTAAGCGTTCTGTGGTAAGGTAGACTAAATTATTAGCATCAATAGTCTCAATTATTTTCGTTGCATAATCAACGTCTTTAACATATAACAGCGGTCTTATAAATTGGTGTGATATAATAGTTATAACATCTTTATAGTATAATATGTTTGAAGGTGTTTTATGTAAATGAAACAAGGATTCGAAAAGCGAGGCTATGGGGATAGATTTTAAAGGGAACCCCATCGTAATATTAAGCGCTTCGATAGTTGTGGGAAGCGAGTTTAATACGGGAATAAGTAAGTCTTCATCGCCTAAAACAACTGCCGTATTTTGTAATGATTGATTATTTTTCTGTAAACTGTTTAAAAGCGTACCAATATATTTTGCCTGACCTATATTTTTTGGAACTCCAAAAACCGAAATATTTTTTTCTTTCGAATAATTAGTGGTAATCCAGTTAAAAGGGTTGTTTTTAAAAAAAGACCAATTAGTTTTATGCTGTCTGGTAAATAAAGCGGCATCGTGTTTTTGGTTGTTAATAAAGACACTATCAATATCCCAATATGTTTTAGCTAAGTTGTTTTTAAGTAACTCTTGAATAATCGTTATTTCGGAAGTGTTTAGAGCATTAAATCCTAAAAAGACATGTTGCTTTTCAGGGTTATTTTTAATGTAAGAGGGCAAGTTTTTAGCAGCTTCTCTGTAAATTAAGCCCTGATACCCTATTTTTTTATTTATAAGCTGTTCGGTGAATTGGGTGTAGTAATTAATAAGTTTGTTCCAAAAGGATAAGTAGTTTTTAACAAAGTCGGTTTGGTTATTTTCTAACGACCAGTGGTTTAAGTCTTGTATGGCACTTAAGTAATCAAAAATATTCTTTTGAGGTATAAGATACCGGTCTATTTCATTAAAGTCCTGAAGCAATATTTGAGCCCATTTTGAAAACGATTCGAAACTATCTGCTTCATTGCTATTGGTTAATTTAACATAGGTGTTGTAAAACTCAAAAAGAAGCTCTGTATTCGATATACTTTTAAGCAGGGATAGATCTTCTACAAATTCTTCAATACTAATTATTTTAGGAGAGAAGATAGTTTTCTTAGCAACTTTAGAGAGCTGATGTTTTAAAAATAGCCCAGCTCGTTTACTTGGTAGAACAAAGGTTAGTTCTGAAAGGTTTTCATTGTTATTTTGAAGATCTTTTAGAACATCAAAAATAAAAGTTGTCATACCAATTTAGTTTTAAAATCGTGCATAGCTAAGTTGAAATAATTAAAAAAGAAACCATCTGCGTAAATCATTTTAAGATTTAATGGTGAGTACATAAAAATAAAAAACGCTTCGGATATCCGAAGCGTTTTTATAAAACTTATTTTAAAAACTAATTAATAGTTTCTTATTTTACAAGGTTGATCTCAACTCTTCTGTTGTTAGCTCTACCAGATCTAGATTTGTTAGTATCGATTGGTTTAGACTCACCATAACCGATAGCAGATAATCTAGAAGTATCAACACCATGAGATATTAAGTAATCTTTTACAGAGTTAGCTCTAGCTTCAGATAATTTTTGGTTAGTAGATTCTCTACCAATACTATCTGTATGCCCTTCTACTGTAAATGTAGCAGTTGGATACTCGTTTAAGATTTTAATGATATCTTCTAATACACTTTCAGACTGAGATTTGATAGTAGATCTTCCAGTATCGAATAAGATTGTTTTAGCGTACTCATTTAAAGTTTTTTGAACTTCTTCAGTTACTTCTGGACAACCATTGTTAGCAACAGTACCAACAACATCTGGACATTTATCATCTTTGTCTAATACACCGTCACCATCAGTATCTGGCCAAGGACAACCGTTATTAGCAGCAGCACCTGGAGTGTTAGGACATTTATCTTCTGCATCAGTTACACCGTCACCGTCAGCATCTGGACAACCACCTAAAGATTTTAATCCTGCAACAGTAGGACACTTATCATCTTTATCAGCGATACCATCACCGTCAGAATCTGGACAACCGTTAAGTTCAGCTAAACCAGCTTCGTTAGGACAAGAATCTTTGCTATCTTCAATACCATCAGCATCAGTATCAGGACAACCATTGAAAGCTTCTAAACCAGGAACATCTGGACAAGCATCATCTTTGTCGTAGATTCCATCATCATCAGCATCAGCACCACCAAATTTAATAGCGATACCAACTGAGTGTTGGAAATGTGTATTTAAATAATCTTCAAAAGCATGTTTGTAAGAAGATTGAATAGTTAAACCAATATTTTCGCTAAACCAAAGGTTTACACCTAAAGTACCGTTTAAAGTTCCAGCACCAACTTCATCAATCCAAGTGTAACCACCTCCAACACCTAAAAAAGGCTCGAAAGTTTTCCAATCTAAAGCTTCACCAACGTTGTACTTAATAGTACCATCAGCAGCATAGTAAGAAAGGTCATCTACAGGAAGAGCTTCTCCAGTTGTTGGATCTTCACCCCAGTTTTCTATTTTATTTAGAGATCCACCAATTCCAAAAGAGAAACCATCACCTATATATTTAGATACAGTGATAGTCGATAAAGATGGCAAAACGTTCCAGTTGTCTGTGTCAACGAATTTACTAAAAATAGTTTCACTAAAAGGAGCACCGTCACCAGAAGGATAAGCATCAACTGCATTAACCCCAATGTTGATCTGCCACGGGTTGTTTTTGTCTTGCGCATTAGCGTTGCTACAAACAAGTACAAGCAACATAGCGAACAATAATCTGCTAAGATTTTTCATATTCAAAAGTTTAATTTTTAAGTGTTAATTGTAAACAAATGTAAGTTGTTAAAATTTATTAACAAAGACAAATATATAAAAAAATAGTACATTTCGTTTGTTCATCGATTGTTCAGAACGATTTTACATAATCTTTAAAGTGACGCCCATTTAAGCAATAGTAATAATAGCCTTGATTAGATACACCTTTTAACGAACAACTAAAATGTTGTATACGCATCCTCTCTTTCTTATACGATAAACGGTATTTTATTGAATTTTGGTCTCTTTTATTGTAACTACTTCATTTATATAGACTAAAATCTTCTTATTAACAGTTATGGTCATCTCTTCCAAAACATCCTGATAGGATTGTAATTGTTGCCAGTGTTTTTTATCTTCCAGACCGGTTTTATAATCAATAATCACAGCTTCATTCTTAGAATTTATAACCAATCTGTCTGGTCTTAAAATTATCCCTTCTTTGGAAATAATGTCTCGTTCGTTATAAATGGTAAAATTTGAGGTATAATAGTTTTCGAGTTTAGGATGATTAACAATCTTAACAATTGTTTGCTTTAACCTGTTTGTTTGATGTTCTGTAATTAAGGCAGCCTTTGCAAAATCATTTAAGGCAGAGTCGATATCGTCCTTTGTTTTAATTTGAGACATTATATCGTGAATAAGATTTCCTTTTTCAATAGCTTCTTGTTGATTGGTATCCCATAGAAGGCCGGATTTAGTTACGACCTTTATATTATGTGTTTCTTTTGAGGTTGAAATAAATTCCTGCTGAATATTAGCTTGTTTTGTAATGGTTGTCCTTTCACTGGTTTTTTTAGGATCACCAAAAACATATGTTGTTTGGGAATCGTTCCAAAGGTCTAAATGTTGCAAATAGTTTATAAATAAGCCTGAATATCTTTTGTTATTAGAGACCCCTTTTGAAGATATGTCTTTTTTTGAAATAATATACAACTGTTCTACGGCACGGGTTAGGGTTACATATAAAAGATTGATATTATCTAACTCCAGTTCAGATTGATGATTTGTATAAATACGTTGTCCTTCGTTTCCGTAGTATTCAAAATCTTTATTGTAGTTTAATAGAGTATGCGTAAAGCCGGCGTATTTGTCTTTATCTATTTCAAACCATTCTTTTGGTTCTAGTTCTCTATAAATATCTAAGTCTGCGTATGGAAAAATAACAACGGGAAACTCTAAACCTTTAGATTTGTGAATAGTCATTATTTGAACAGCGTTTTGACCTTTAGGAGACACAATGCTCAGACTTTCTTTTTTCTTGTCGAAATACTCTAAAAACCCCGAAATATCCGATCCCTTTTTTTGCGAAAAGTCTAAAACAATATCCAAATAAAACTGGATGTATGCGTTGGATGATGTAACCAAGTTAAAATCACGTACAATAGTTTCTGCCAAATCGTATAGCGGTAGTTGTAATAATAGGTCGCTGTTTAAAAATATGCTGTATGTTTCAAAACTTTTAAATAGATCGTATACCGATAAATTTATATATTTTGAAAAGAATTCGTGTTTATCTTCAATATTAAAAAGAGAGGTTAAATAGTTTAAAAGGTCAACCTTTATTTCATTGTTTTTGGGTTGGATTAAGAGTGCTAAAACATTATTAATAAATTCAACCTCTGGCGAATTGCTAATTAATAAGGTTTCAGAAGAGATAATAGGAATATGATGTTGACTCAAATAATTTGCAATCGTAACACCTTCCTTTTTCTTACGTACCAGAACACAAATATCTTCCAGTCTAAAGCCATTGTTTAAACACGTATTAATAGTATTTAAAACGTTTATAGAAAACAGCTCATCCCTGTCGTCGTCTGCATTAATATCTAAAAAAGACAGTTCAACGTAGCCAGAATCTTCTAAAAATGTATTTTGATGTGCATGCTCGTAAAGGTCGCTATAATCCTTTTTGCCAAAAGCCTGATGAGATAGATACTTAAAAAAGCCATTATTAAAATTTACTATGCCTTTAAAACTTCTGTAATTCGTTGGAAGGTTTTCAACATGTTTTTCAATATGGAATGGATTTTTATCATTAAACAATCCTATAAACTGTTCTGCTTTTCCGCCACGCCAACGATAAATAGCCTGTTTAGCATCACCTACCAACATGGCATTTCCTGTTTCGGTAGATAGGGAGTTCCCTAAAAGCGGAATTAAATTTTCCCATTGCATAACCGAGGTGTCCTGAAACTCATCAATAAAATAATGATTAAACTTCTCACCAATGCGCTCATAAATAAAAGGTGTGGGCTGATCTCTTATTTCTTTACTAATAATAGTGTTGAATTCCGAAATAAGCATTTTGTTCTGTTCCTCTTTAATAGCTTTTAATTCCTTGTTGATAGCATTTAAGACAGAAAGTGGGGTTATATTTTTATAAAAGGCTTTTAAGAATTTAAGATGAAAGACCATTTGTTTGGTTTCCAGAAAACTGGTGGCAATCTGTGGTTGAATTTCTTCTATAATAGAAGCTATGGTATCGGTTACGCGTTTAGGATATAATGTTTTGGTTTCTAGATTTTCTTGCCATTTGGCTTCAAAGTTGAGATCAAATTTCTTGTCGGCTAAATTTTTAAAATGCTTAGGTAAATAGCTTCCAGAAAAATCGTTAAACTCTAAACCAGCTTCTTCAAATAAGGTCAACGTGTTTTGTGCCTTTTTAATAATATTACCTTCTACCGTTTCAAGATCCTTTCTTAATTGCTCTTTAAGTACTTTAAAATCATCTAAAGTTTTATCCTTTAACGTTTCAATAAAAGGAATATCGTTTTCATTAACCAATAGCTTTGCAATTTTGTTAAAATCGAAAGACACGTCCCAACTTTTGTCGTCATCGGTTTTTTCAAGAGCAAAATCTATAAGCACTTTAGTAAGGGCATTATCGCTTCCTGCCTTTTCAATCAAACTATTAACCGCTTCGCTCAACAAGGCATCTTGATCCAGTTCAACTTCAAAATTTAAAGGCAACCTTAAATCGTAAGCGAAAGTTCTAATAAGTTTATGCGTAAAGCCATCGATAGTCGAAATATCAAACGCCGCATAATTGTGTATAATGGTGTTTAATAGTTTTTCCGATTTATTATAAAGTGTGCTTGGATCCATTTGCAGCTCCTCGCAAATAGCCTTAAACATACTATTAGGGGTGTTTAATATAGCTTTATTGGAAAACTGTTTAAGCGTTTCAACAATTCGATCTTTCATTTCGGCAACAGCCTTATTTGTAAAGGTAATAGCCAAGATGCGTTTAAAATGTTCTGAATTATTGGATTGAAATAAAATTTTCAAGTATTCTTTTACGAGTGTAAACGTTTTTCCGCTGCCGGCCGAAGCGTTATAAATGGTAAAAGAATGGTTTCTATTCATGAATTGGAATTTGCATACAAGATAAAAACTATCAATGGTTTCATAACAATTTATTATTTTTAATTGAATTGTTTTATGTGTAATTTTGAAAGAAATTAAATATTAATATTACTAAAACTAAAAACTATGGCTTTCGAATTACCGAAATTAGGATATGCGTATGATGCGTTAGAACCTCATATTGATGCTCGCACAATGGAGATACACCATTCTAAACATCATCAAGGATATACAAACAATTTAAATAATGCTATTGCCGGAACAGATTTAGAAGGAAAGTCTATTGAAGATATACTTGAAAATTTAGATATGGATAACGGAGCAGTGAGAAACAATGGGGGAGGTTTTTACAACCACTCATTATTTTGGGATGTCATGAACCCAGAAGACAGAGGATACTTATCGGGTGAATTAAAAGATGCTATCGAAGCTGAGTTTGGATCTAAAGACGAATTTATTGCTGCATTTAGTAAAGCTGCTGCAACTCGTTTTGGCTCTGGATGGGCTTGGTTATGTGTACACAAAGGTGGTAAAGTTGAAATATGCTCAACACCAAACCAGGACAACCCATTAATGCCTAGCGTTGGTTGCGGAGGTACACCAATTTTGGCTCTTGATGTTTGGGAACATGCCTATTATTTAAATTACCAAAATAGACGTCCAGATTACATTAATGCCTTTTTTAATGTAGTTAATTGGAACGAAGTTGAGAAACGTTACGCAGCAGCAAAATAGAGATTTGCTATAAAACAATAAATATAAAAAAACGCCTAGTAATTTTTTACTAGGCGTTTTTTTTATGCTCAATTTTGGTAAGCCATTCTAAATTAAATATTTCAATAAGCAAATTTCACTGAAAACAGGGTATTTTAAAATAAATTTAATAATGAATTTTGTATCGTAAAAATTGTGTAAACAACTTAAACAGTTCTTTGTGTGTCTAAATCTGTAATTAGAAATATAAAGATTAGCTTGAAACTAAAAACTTAACCTATGAAAAATCAATTTCCTAAGCTCAATCCCATTCGCTTTAAAAGGATTGGATCACGTTTAAAAATTTTAATAAAGGGTGACTAACAACTAGTGATATGACTCTGCATGGCAATTGACCATATGGTATGAAATTGCAGAGTTATATTTCCCATTGTAAAACATAATATGTTACTAAAAGTGACATGTTAACCTAATTCCCTTATTTGACTTCATTATAGATTGATTTAAAATATATATCATGATTAAAAATACTCTCACAATACTTCTAATACTGTTTTGTTATCATTTATCCGGGCAGTCGTTTAACTCTATTTGGGATACTGAGAAGCCAGACGGGTCGGCCTCTAATCAAGTTGTTATCCCAACAAACCCAAGTTACACTTATAGTTATGCTGTAAATTGGGGGGATGGCACATCGGACACCAATGTAACTGGGGATATTACACACACCTATGCAAGCCCAGGTAAGTATACTATAGAAATAAGTGGAGACTTCCCTTCGATTTATTTTAATAATACAGGCGATAAAAATAAGATTATAGAAATATTGGCATGGGGAACCATTCAGTGGCAAACCATGGAAAATGCTTTTTATGGTTGTGAAAACTTAAACTTTGATGCTATTGATAGTCCTGATCTTTCGAAAGTAACAACTCTTAAAAATATGTTTAAGAATGCGAAGGTCTTTAACGGGATTGTGAATAATTGGGACATTATTACAATAACGGATATCTCAGGGATTTTTGCAGGAGCTTCAACCTTTAATAGGCCTTTAGATAAATGGAAAACAGGCAATGTAACCGATATGTCTGAAACTTTCATGGGAGCCACTTTATACAATGAGCCCTTAGATAATTGGAATACAGCTTTAGTTACCAATATGTCTAGTATGTTTAGATCTGCATCTGATTTTAATCAAAATATAAACAATTGGACTGTAACTCAAGTCACAGACATGTCTAGTATGTTTGCCTCTGCTAAAAAATTTAATTCACCACTTGGTGATTGGATTGTGAACAATGTGACCAATATGTCTGGTATGTTCCAAAGGGCAACATCTTTTAATCAACCATTAAACGATTGGATCGTAAATAATGTGACCAATATGTCTAGCATGTTTGATGGGTATTATTGGCTTATGGATTTTGATCAGCCTTTAGATAAATGGAAAGTAAGTAAGGTTACAAATATGTCTTATATGTTTCGGAATTGTGAACAGTTTAATCAAAATATAAATGGTTGGGACGTTTCATCTGTTACAAATATGCAAGGCATGTTTAATGGAGCTTATGTTTTTAATCAACCGTTAGATTTATGGGTTGTTACCGCAGTTACGAATATGGAAGAAATGTTTAGTTATGCATCTGCTTTTAATCAGCCCCTTGAATCATGGATTGTGACCGCTGTTAAATCTATGGAAAAAATGTTTTATGGAACCAGAGATTTTAATCAACCGCTCAATTTATGGGATGTAACCTCGGTTACAGATATGGGAGGTATGTTTGGAAGCACTACTGTTTTTAATCAACCGCTTGATAATTGGAAAACTGGTAATGTAACTAATATGTATAGTATGTTTAGTTATACAAAGGCATTTAATCAAGACATAGGGGGTTGGAATGTAAGCAATGTCAGGAGTATGTCATCGATGTTCTATAACGCATTAGCTTTTAACCAACCTTTGAATGGTTGGAAAACGGATTCAGTAATAAGTATGAATAGTATGTTTGGCGCTTCTGATGGCACTACGGTTGTTTTTAATCAACCACTTAATAATTGGAATACTAGTAATGTTAGCACGATGTCTTCTATGTTTATTAACGCTGGTTCTTTTGATCAAGATCTGAGTAGCTGGAACATTGCTAAAGTTAATAGGATGCACAACATGCTTTCTAATTCAGGACTCTCACAAGCTAATTATGATAAGACCTTGCAGGGTTGGGTATTACAATCTGTTAGCTCTAACGTAAATTTAGGGGCAACTAACTTAAAATATTGTGATGGACGTATAGCCCGCCAAAAGCTTATCGATGATTTTAAATGGAAAATTAGCGGCGATATAATAAACTGCCCTTTTGTTATATGTACCTCATTAGTTTCTCCAAAAAATGGAGAGATAAATGCGCCTGCAAATACCAATATAGTATGGAAACCTGTACCTGGAGCAACTGGCTACAGGGTAGATCTTAAAGTAGTAAATGGCGGAATTACTAAAACGACATATACGGATAAGGATTATGGTAACGTTGTTGGTATTGATTTTACAACCGATTTTACTCCTGGAGATGAAGTCTTTATAACGGTTAAACCTTATAATGCATCGGGACCTGCAATAGGCTGTACTGAGGAGAGTTTTAAAGTGGTTGAGAGTTGGGTAAATAGCCCTGATGCTTTTAAACTTACTTATGACACTTCTTTACCAGGGATAACGGCTACAAACCAACTTAGGATAGATGCTTCGGGGAGATACCCCGAGTATTTAAAACACAATTTCTCTATAGATTGGGGAGATGATCAATTTGATCATAACGTTACCAACACCATAACGCATACTTACCTAAAACCAGGAATTTATACGGTATCTATTATTGGAACATATCCAGCACACTATTCTAATGCTTTTTCTGATAGATCCAAACTATTATCAATAGATCAATGGGGAACACAGCAATGGGAATCTATGAGACAGGCTTTTTATTATTGTAGTAATATGACCTATAAAGCTACTGATGTACCAGATCTATCAAAATTAACAAATATGTCACATATGTTTTCTAGAGCCTCTAAATTTAATGGAGATATTAACTCTTGGGATGTAAGTAATGTTACAAATATGTCTGGTATGTTTTACTCAGCAAGATCATTTAATCAACCACTAGATAAATGGAAGGTAGACAATGTTACTGATATGTCGTCAATGTTCTATGGCACAACTCTTTTTAACAGTAATATTGATTCTTGGGTTGTAAGTAATGTTACAAATATGAGTTATATGTTTGGCTCTACGCAGGTTTTTAATCAACCTTTAAGTAGTTGGGATTTAAGCAGTGTGACTAACATGTCTGGTATGTTTTCGGATACAAAGGCATTTAATCAACCATTAAATGGTTGGAAAACAACAGGTAATGTCACTAACATGTCTAGTATGTTTGAGAGTGCAGAAGTATTTAATCAACCTATAAATGATTGGGATGTAAAGAAAGTAACCGATATGCATTCTATGTTTAGAAATACATTGCAATTTAACCAGCCTCTAGACAAATGGATCGTATCATCGGTCACAACTATGGAGTCTATGTTTAATAATGCCAAAGTATTTGATCAAAACATAAATTCTTGGAATGTCACAAATGTGATCAATATGAAAGAAATGTTCCGCTATGCAGAAGCTTTTAATAAGCCTTTAAATAAATGGGAGGTTAATTCTGTTGTAAATATGTCTTCCATGTTTGAAAATACTAAAGTCTTTGATCAACCTCTTAATGATTGGATTGTAAGTGCTGTTGCAAATATGAGCTCTATGTTTAAAAATGCATCGCAGTTTAACCAACCCATTAGTATTTGGGATGTATCATCCGTTACCTTAATGAATTCGATGTTTGAGAATGCACAAGCATTTAATCAACCTATAAATGATTGGGATGTAGCCTCAGTAACAAACATGGCGGCTATGTTTAAAAATGCGATCGTATTTGATCAACCATTAGATTGGAAGACTGGAGAAGTTTTAACTATGGCAGAAATGTTTAGTGGCGCTTCCGTTTTTAATCAAAATATAAATGGCTGGAACGTTTCCTTTGTAAGAACTATGGAAGCTATGTTTAGAAATGCCTTGGCCTATAATCAACCCATGAATACTTGGAATGTTGCATCTGTTAAAACCATGAGACAAATGTTTAATGGTGCTACAACTTTTAATCAATTAATAGATAAATGGAATGTAAGAGGAGTTACTACGATGTCTCAAATGTTCGATGGTGCTACAACTTTTAATAAAACTATTAATGGCTGGAGAGTTCCTGGTGTATCAAATATGGATTACATGTTTAGAAATGCGACGGCATTTAACCAATCTTTTGATCGATGGAATATAGGCACTGTGAGTATGCGTTCCATGTTTGAAAACGCGACTAGTTTAGATCAGGAATTTAGTACTTGGAATGTTAGTCAGGTTTCAGACATGAGAAATATGCTAGATAATACTGCTTTAACAAGAGAAAACTATGATACCACTTTAATAGCGTGGTCAAAACAAATATTAACAGCAGGAGTCGGGTTAGGGGCTCGAGGACTGCCGTATTGTGATGCATTGGAAGAAAGGCAATCTATGATTGACAATTATGGTTGGTCTATTGTTGGTGATATATTAGATTGCCCCATTCCTGTGTGTACGCAACTTTCTGCCCCATTAAATGGAGATACCAATGTTCCTGTAAACACAAACTTAAGTTGGGAACCTACCCTTTATGCAAGAGGGTATAGGCTTACAGTAAGAACCAATCCTGGAAATATTACGATAGTTGACAATGTAATTGTTACAGACACCTCATATGAATTTCCTACTGATTTTTCAGGTGGCGAAACGGTTTCTGTAACATTAATACCATTTAATGATGAAGGTGACGCCACTGCTTGTACTGTAGAAAGCTTTGAAATTACAAGTAGTGTTATTCCAACCGTGCCAGACTGTACTAATTTAACAATGCCGGCTAATGGAGCTATTGATATAGCTGTAGATTCAAATTTAGAATGGTTAGCTATTGCAAATGCCGACGGTTATCGTATTACAGCAGGTACTGCTTCAGGCGCTAGTGATATTATAAATAATGTTGATGTTGGTAATGTAACGACATACAATATTCCCGCTAATTTACCTGAGGACACAACTATTTTTGTAACTATAATACCATATAATGCTATAGGAGATGCAACTTCATGTACAGAAGAAAGTTTTACAACAGAAATAATTCCAGTTCCTCCAATATGTACAAACTTAACAAGTCCTTTAAGCGGAGCTACTAATGTTCCAATTAATACCGATCTTAGTTGGAATCCTATAGCGAATGCTACTGGTTATTTGTTAACAGTAGGTACTACTGGAGGAGGTATAGAAATTCTCAATAATATCGATGTTGGTAATGTAACAACTTATGATTTACTAGATGACTTAAGACCTAATCGATTGATTTTTGTAACCGTTATTCCTTATAACGATGAAGGTGATGCTACAGGCTGTACCGAAGAAAGTTTTAGAACGGGGAGTTCTCCAGCAACAGCTCCAAGCTGTACGTCACTATCGAGTCCGTTGAACAATGCTACCGATGTGGCAATAACAACGAATTTGAGCTGGGGGGCCGTTGCAGGAGCGACCGGCTACAAGCTCAACGTGGGAACCTCATCCGGAGGAACGGACATATTAAATGGGCACGATGCGGGCAATGTAACCGCCCACGACCTGGTTACCGATCTACCTGAGAGCAGTACAATCTACGTGACCGTCATACCATACAATGTTGTAGGAGACGCTGCCGGGTGTACTGAGGAATCGTTCACTACCGAGACCTTGCCAACCGCACCGACCTGTACGCTGCTATCGAGTCCGTTGAACAATGCTACCGATGTGGCAATAACCACGAATTTGAGCTGGGGCACTGTTACAGGAGCGACCGGCTACAAGCTCAAGGTGGGAACCTCTTCCGGAGGGACGGACATATTAAACGGCTACGATGCGGGCAATGTAACCGCCCACGATCTGGTTACCGATCTACCAGAAAGCAGTACAATCTACGTGACCGTCATACCATACAATGTTGTAGGAGATGCAGCCGGTTGTACTGAAGAATCGTTCACTACCGAGACCTTGCCTACCGTACCGACCTGTACGTCGCTATCGAGTCCGTTGAACAATGCTACCGATGTGGCAATAACAACGAATTTGAGCTGGGGGGCCGTTGCAGGAGCGACCGGCTATAAGCTCAACGTGGGGACCTCTTCCGGGGGTACGGACATATTAAACGCCCACGATGCGGGCAATGTAACCGCCCACGATCTGGTTACCGATCTACCGGAGAATAGTGCAATCTACGTGACCGTCATACCATACAATGTTGTAGGAGACGCTGCGGGGTGTACTGAGGAATCGTTCACTACCGAGACCTTGCCAACCGCACCGACCTGTACGCTGCTATCGAGTCCGTTGAACAATGCTACCGATGTGGCAATAACCACGAATTTGAGCTGGGGCACTGTTACAGGAGCGACCGGCTACAAGCTCAACGTGGGAACCTCATCCGGAGGAACGGACATATTAAACGGACACGATGCGGGCAATGCAACCGTTTACGATCTGGTTACCGATCTACCGGAGAACAGTACGATCTACGTGACGGTTATACCGTACAATGCCGTAGGAGACGCAGCCGGTTGTACTGAGGAATCGTTCACTACCGAGACCTTGCCAACTTCACCGACCTGCACGTCACTATCGAGTCCATTGAACAGTGCTATCGATGTAGCAATAACCACGAATTTGAGCTGGGGTGCCGTTGCAGGAGCGACCGGCTACAAGCTCAACGTGGGGACCTCTTCCGGAGGGACAGACATATTAAACGGGCACGATGCGGGCAATGCAACCGTTTACGATCTGGTTACCGATCTACCTGAGAACAGCATGATCTTCGTCACCGTTATACCGTATAATGCCGTAGGTGATGCTGCCGGGTGTACTGAGGAATCATTCATTACCGAGACCTTGTCTACCGCACCAGCTTGTACGACTTTATCCGGCCCTGTAAATGGTGCTACAAACGTTGCAGTCGATACCCATTTAGAATGGAGCGCCGTTACAGGGGCAACCGGATATAGAATTTCGGCAAGAACACCAGGAGGGGTTAATAACATTTTGAACAATGTGGATGTTGGAAATACTACTAGCTATAATCTAACAACCGACCTTCCTGAAAACACAACCGTTCATATATCGATTGTTCCATACAATGCGGTTGGAGATGCCACCGGATGTAGCGAAGAATCGTTTACTACCGGAGCATTACTTGCTTGTACTACTTTGATTCATCCGCTAAATAACGCTACAGATGTAGCCGTTGATTCTAACTTGAGTTGGAATGTTGTTACCGGTGCCACTGGATATCGGATTACGATAGGGGCGCTTTCAGGTTCATCAGATATTTTGGATAATATGGATGTTGGGAACTTAACAACTTACGATCTTCCTTTCGATCTACCCGAGAGTACTACACTTTATATTGCCGTAATTCCTTATAACGTAAGTGGAGATGCTATCGGATGTAGTCTAGAGTCTTTTACTACAGAGGCATTGGCAACAATACCCAATTGTACCACATTATCGAGTCCGCTAAATGGTGGAGCCAATGTAGCCATAGATACCGATTTAAGTTGGAATACGGTTGTAGGTGCAACAGGCTATAAAATTTCTGTTGGAACTGCCTCAGGAACTCACGATATTATAGACAGTCAGGATGTAGGGAATGTATCAAATTTAGTTTTAGCTACAGACCTTCCAGAAAGTACTACTATTTACATAACGATTATTCCATATAACATGGTTGGAGATGCCAATGGATGCAGTGAGGAATCTTTTACCACGGAAACATTGGTAGACCCTCTGGCAGAATCTAAATATGGAATCTCTCCCAATGGGGACGGTATTAACGATTTTTGGGAAATAAAAGGTATAGAAAATAGCCCACAGAACACGGTTAACATATACAACAGATGGGGCGATATGGTCTTTTCTATCTCAAATTATGATAACAATTCTAAAGTATTTAGGGGGGAGGCCAATGCGCTCAAACAGATGGGAGCGAACACATTGCCCAACGGAACGTATTTTTTCGATATTAAAATATCGGGAGGAACCCATAACCTGAAAAAGTTAAAAGGATTTTTAGTAATTAAGCGTTAATACAATGGTTATAAAAAACAATATTTCCGCTTATGCGGCTGTTTTGCTATTCTTTATTTTAAGAACGAGCATCTGTATTGGACAACAAACACCATTGTTCTCCGAGTACAATTACAACCCCTTCATTATAAATGCTGCATATGCTGGTTTAACCCCCGATGCAGAAATGTCTATAAGTAATTCGGGTTATTTTAATCAGTTTGAAGGAAGTCCAAGAAGCTTATCACTTAGCGGACATGGATCTATTGGTAGAGATAAAATGGGAATTGGTGCTGGAATTATTAGGGATGAAATCGGGGTAACCACATCTACCAATTTTTTCGGAGCATATTCATATAAGATATTTTTCGATTTTAAGAATAACCGCCCTAATTGGCAGCACTACTATCCGGGAGTACTATCTTTTGGTATTACAGCTGGTTTGCAACAATATCAAGACAATTTACTAGAGCTAGGCATTACAGATGATCCCATGTTTGATGAAAACATTAATACAAGCATTCCAACATTAGGGTTTAGCTTTTTGTTTAATCATGCATCATTTTATTTAGGATTTTCAACTCCAAATATTTTGGGAGAATCATTAGCTTCAAGAGACAATCTAAATTTAGTAAATCCGTATTACGGTTATTTAGGCTACCGTTTTTTTAATAACCGTTATCAGGAATTGATGATAAAGCCAAATCTGTTATTAAAATACGAAGAAGGAGCACCGGTACAAGCCGATATAAACTTAGCAGTAAGCTTTAAAAATAAATTTGAAGTAGGAGCAGGATACAGAACCAGTTCTTCCATAAATCTTTTATTAGGGATTTATTTATTTAAAAGCGTACGTTTTGTTTACAACTATAATATGGCAACTAACGATTCTCCGTTGGGAAATACACATGGCTTTGTACTAAATTACCGTTTTGGAAATGGATATAGAATTGATTAAGGGTTTAACATCTGTATAAAGGTTTTTCAATTAAGATTTTGGGGTCTTTGTAGAGGACCATTTTGCTTTAAAATAAAGCAAAATGAAAAAGGTGAACGAGTGTTCACCTTTTTGCCCCAAATCTACCATGAACTTAACCTACTTATGTTATGGTGATGCTAATGTATATAGTTTGTTAAAATTCTTGAAATAAATTAGTTAAACGACGAATATATTAGCTTAAACGGTTTTTTGAAGCTGTTTTAACATGAATCTTTGATAAGAAAATTTATGGTGGTGTGTCCTGAGTTAGGTTCGGGATATATTTAAAGTGGGTTTGCAAACAGACGAGCTAAATAAATTTTTCACAAAAAAGCTTCTCTATAACGCCATTAAGTCATTCTACTTAAGTTTATGCCGAACGTAGTCGAAGGAGACAAAATAAGCAGAAGTCGAAGTGCTAAATTCTTCCAGAATTTCCCCAAAATAACATTTTGAATTCTTAAACAGAATTCGCATTGTTTTAAGATAAAAAAATAATGAAATAAATATTAAAAAAAAGAGCAATGAAGAAACTGAATTGCATAAAAAAAGGTGAACAGATGTTCACCTTTTTTTGCCCCAAATCTACCATGAACTTAACCTACTTATGTTATGGTGAGACCAAGTTATGTGTATTTTAGATATTTTGATTATTTTTTAGATGAACGGCGTATTTTTAAGATTAAATGTATTTTTTTCTGAATTATGGGGAAAATTCCAACAAATTAATAATTAATATGCACGTTCGTTATTCCCTTCAAAAAAGTTAATAAAAGCTCTATTCACAACTCTATTTCCTCCTACGGTAGGATAATTTCCTGTAAAGTACCAATCTCCTAAATGCTCTGGACAAGCTTTATGTAAATTTTCAACAGATTGGAAAATAATTTTGACTTCCGCATTGATACTCGCATCACTTAATAGTTCAGAAATTTTGTTGGAGATTTCTTCGTCGGTAAAAGGATCGTAAATTTCTTTTACAAAGTTCTGTACGTGTTTATCGTCTAAATCCGTTTGGCTAATACACTTGTCGTAAACCTCTTCTACAATATGGTATTTATTTATATCCTTTAATAGCTCTAAGGCAGCTCTAAAAGCAATTAAACTATCCAAGTTAGCCATGTCTATACCGTAGCAATCCGGGTATCTAATTTGTGGTGCAGAAGACACTACAATTATTTTTTTAGGGTTTAAGCGATCAAGCATTTTTAAAATGCTCATTTTTAATGTAGTACCCCTAACAATACTGTCATCTATAATAACCAAATTGTCTTCTGGTTTTATAACGCCATAAGTAACATCGTAAACGTGAGCTACTAAATCATCGCGACTGCTATCTTCGGTAATAAATGTTCTTAACTTAACATCTTTAATAGCAATTTTTTCAATTCGGGCATGTTCCGATAAGATTTCGGTTACTTTTTCGGCCGAAAGCGAACGCTGCCCACTTAATATAGTTTGTGTTTTCTTTTTGTTTATATAAGCTTCGGCAGTTTCAATCATACCAAAAAAGGATGTTTCTGCTGTATTAGGAATATAAGAGAAAACAGTGTTTTTTGTATCATTATTAATAGCCTCAAGAACTTTAGGCATTAATAGTTTACCAAGCATCTTACGCTCTTGGTATATTTCTGCATCACTACCTCTTGAAAAGTAAATACGTTCAAAGGAGCAAGATTTTCTTTCTAAAGGCTCTAATATTTGCTTAAAGCGTACCTCTCCCGATTTTTTAATAATAATGGCCTGTCCTGGATCTAATTCTTTTACATCTTCAAACTTTACGTTAAACACGGTTTGAATAACAGGTCGTTCTGATGCTACAACAACAACTTCATCATCTTTATAATAATATGCCGGACGAATACCAGCAGGGTCTCTTAAAACAAAAGAATCACCATGACCAATAAGACCAGCCATAGCATAACCACCATCCCAGTTTTTTGCGGCACGTTTTAATATTTTGCCAACTTTAAGACGTTCTGCAATAAGCGGGGAAGCCTCTCTCTTATTGTAACCTTCCTTTTTTAAATCCTTATAAATTTTACTAACAGCATCATCTAAAAAATGACCGATTTTCTCCATAACGGTTATGGTATCGGTATACTCTTTTGGATGTTGACCTAGTTCAATAAGGTTAGCAAAAAGTTCTTTAACATTCGTCATGTTAAAGTTTCCTGCCATTATTAAATTTCTGTGCATCCAATTGTTTTGTCTTAAAAAGGGATGTACACTTTCTACACTGTTCTTACCAAAAGTTCCATAACGAACATGTCCCAATAATACCTCTCCTATATATGGGATGTTTCGTTTTTGTAAAGCGACATCATTAGTATACTCGGGATGTGCCGTTAATTCGTTGTTAACCCTTTCGTTTATTTGGGCAAAAATATCTTGAATAGGCTGCTGTGCTATAGAACGCACTCTACTTATATAGCGTTCACCTGGATTTGTGTCTAATTTAATACTTGCAAAACCAGCACCGTCTTGACCACGGTTGTGTTGTTTCTCCATCATGAGGTACATCTTATTTACACCATAAAATGCACTTCCGTATTTTTCCTTATAATATTCCAGTGGTTTTAAAAGTCTTATAACTGCTATACCACATTCATGTTTTAAAACATCGCTCATATAATGTAACCCTTTTTTGCTTTCGCTTACACTTGCTTAATACAACTCGTGTAAATAATAAATAATTATATTCCAGTTTTCGCTTCAACTTTGTTTAGCGATCCCGTAGGAATGAAATTTTTTGATTCCAAAATAGCTATATTCTGGAGTTTTATTTTAATTAAAAACGCGCTCTATTTTAGAGCGCGTTTGTATTATGCTAATTCTATTTCAAACTGCGTTAGTTGTTTAAATTGCACTAAGCGCTGATGTACTTCTTTACTCGATAAATTCTCCATACGCTCGGTTCCAAACTTCTCCACACAAAATGAGGCTAAAGTAGAACCATAAATAACAGCGTTTTTCATGTTCTCAAACGAAATATCTTCTGTTTTTGCAAGATACCCTGAAAAACCACCAGCAAAAGTGTCTCCTGCCCCTGTTGGGTCAAAGACTTCTTCTAAAGGTAATGCAGGAGCATAAAATACACTATCATTATGAAATAATAATGCGCCATGCTCTCCTTTTTTAATAACCACATATTTAGGCCCCATATCGTGAATCTTTCTAGCCGCAACAACTAAAGAGTACTCTCCTGTTAATTGCCTTGCTTCTTCATCATTTATGGTAATAACGTCAACATTTTTAATAACGCTAAGCAAATCATCTAAAGCACAATCCATCCAAAAATTCATAGTATCCAGAACAACTAGTTTAGGTTTAGTCGTCATTTGATCTAAAACACTTTGTTGGACGATAGGATGTAGATTTCCTAACATAACAATTTCCGCATCACGATAATTTTCTGGAACTACAGGATTAAAATCGGCTAGCGTATTTAATTCTGTAACTAAGGTATCGCGAGAATTCATATCGTTGTGATAACGACCACTCCAAAAGAATGTTTTTCCTTCCTTAACGATTTCAATTCCAGAAATGTCTATGTTTTTGCTTGATAATAAATCTAAATACTCTTGAGGGAAATCATCACCAGCTATAGATACTATTGCAGAGTTTACATCAAATTGTGAGGCAGATAAGCCAATGTAGGTTGCGGCACCGCCGAGAATTTTATCGGTTTTACCGAAAGGCGTTTCAATAGCATCAAAAGCTACCGTGCCAACTATTACTAATTTACTCATAAAAGAGACCTGATAATTTTCTGCAAAGATAAGTCTTTTGAGTACTTATTCAAGAATAATTTTTTTGGAATGTTTTTAGTCTCGTTTATTATAGGAATCCGATTGGGAATCAGGTTTATTTTCTTCCAAAATCTGCAGGGATTTCTCCCCAGGCTTTTGTTTCCCATTTAACAATAACGGTTTTATAACTGTTGTTTTTTAACCAATCTATAGCTCTATCGATTAATTCAAAAAGTGCTTTGTTTTTATCAGTGCGTTCTAATTTAGTGTTACAGCTTTTCTTTTTTACCCAACTTATAGCAGTTCTGGAGTCGGTATATAAAATACGATCGCTTTTGTTTTTTTTAAGTAAGGCTAAACCATGTACAATAGCTAAAAACTCACCTATGTTATTCGTTCCTTCTTCAAATGGCCCCTGTATGAAGAGTTGTTTTTTTGTTTTGGTATCAACGCCACGATATTCCATTTTTCCAGGATTTCCACTTGAAGCCGCATCAACCGATATAGAGTTGTAATTAGGTTGCCCTATTTTTTTTAATTGTTCTTTAGAAAGTTCACTTTTAAATTTCGAGGATTTTCCAATATAGTCTTTATAATTACCCTTGAATGCTTTTTTTGCGGCATCAAATGTTGAAAACGATTTATATTGCGCACCTTGAAAATCCTTTATCTGCGCTTTGCAGTCATTCCAGGATTCAAAAACACCAGTGCGGTGCCCTTTCCAAACGGTATAGTATTTCTTTTTCTTTTTTGACATTGAGGTAGTTTCTATTTTTCAAAAACGGCAACAGCCCTAACAGGTGAACCAGTTCCTCCTTTAATTTTTAAAGGTAAACCAATAAAACGAAACCGTCCTCTGCCAACTAATTTATATAGGTTTATCATGTTTTCATAATGTGTAAAGCCTAATTCTCCACATATATAATGTACTTTTTTGTTGGAAACGCCACGAACTCCAGGAGACATGGTTTCAACGCCAAAAGCCGAAATTTTTTTATTGCCCAACCATCTTGTTGCATCGGCAGAAATACCTGGGCCTTTGTCCCAATTTTCGGTTCCAAAGGCATTTCTATAATGATCTGTATAAATTAATACAGTATCTTTTTCTTTAATTTCTAAATTTTGATTTGCGCAGGCATTTTTAAAGTCTTTTACTTCAATTAGTTCATTGAGCTTTTTGTTCGAAAAATCTAGGCATATGCCTTCGGTGTAAAACATAGATAAAGGCATTTTATCTATAGATTGTCCTTTATATTCTTTAGCCATGTGGTTTATGGCATCAACATGGGTTCCTGTATGTTCGCCAAGTTCTAATTTATGTACGGCAGGCGTTTTTGTTTCAGGATTTATAATACCGTCCCATTCCTCATGTGTATTGTGCACGCTCATTTTAACTTGCGGTAGGTCTTTAAAGACAGGCATGCCTTCAAAGATTTCTTGGCTTAAATCAATAATTTCGACCATTGCAAATTAGTTGCTTTTTTGAGAAAACAATAGCTTTTCTACCACCTTAGGAAAATGTTCCATCTCCAGTTCATGAATTTTTGTAGCAACATTTTCAGCCGTATCAGAAGTATTAACAGCACATTTTGCTTGAAAAATAATTGCGCCCTCATCATAATTCTCATTAACATAATGGATGGTAATACCCGTTTCGGCTTCATTATTGGCAACAACAGCTTTGTGTACGTTCATGCCGTACATGCCTTTGCCTCCATATTTAGGCAACAAAGCAGGATGAACATTAATAACCTTATTTGGGAATGCGTTTAAAATAAGTTCAGGGAACTTCCATAAAAAACCGGCAAGAACGATTAAATCGGGTTGAGAAGCCTTTAAGATGTTTAATACATCATTTGTTTCTGTAAATGCTATTCTATTAAAAGAGAGTGCACTTACTTTAAGGTTTTTAGCACGGTCTAAAACTTTGGCGTGTGGATTGTTGGAAAGGACTTGAATAACAGACACATTATCACTGTTATTAAAAAACCTAATTATGTTTTCTGCATTGGTACCACTTCCAGAGGCAAATATTACGATACGTTTCACCTGTTGCGTTGTGTTTTTCATGTTAGAGAGAGATGTAAATCGCTAATAATTAAGTGTTATTTCACAAAATCTTCAAGCTCTTTTCATCTTGCAAATTAAAATGTTAAGATTATTCGAACAAAAAAAAGAATAATTATTAACAATTTAGACGTGAAAGATAAATACTTATACTAATTTTAGTAAATTACAAACACATTTTTATATTAAACATGTGTTTTAAAAATAAAGTTTTTTATTTTTGCCAACTAAATTAAAATTTAAAATTAAAATATTATGTCAGACATTGCATCAAGAGTAAAAGCGATTATCGTGGACAAATTGGGAGTTGATGAGAACGAAGTTGTAACAGAAGCAAGCTTCACAAACGATTTAGGAGCGGACTCATTAGATACTGTTGAATTAATAATGGAATTCGAAAAAGAATTCGATATTCAAATACCAGACGATCAAGCTGAGAACATTGCTACAGTTGGTCAAGCTATTTCTTATATAGAAGAGGCAAAATAAGCAAAAATAAGCATTACACTTTATGGAACTAAAGCGAGTTGTAGTCACAGGATTGGGGGCTTTAACACCTATAGGCAATACCAAAGAAGAATATTGGGAAGGTCTTATTAGTGGTAAAAGTGGTGCTGCACCTATAACATATTATGATACCGAGAAGTTTAAAACCAAATTCGCTTGCGAATTAAAGGGTTTTAACGCAACCGATTTTCTTGATAGAAAAGAGGCTCGTAAGATGGATAAATTTGCACAGTACGCTATGGTAGCTTCAGATGAGGCTATAGTAGATGCAGGGCTAAATCTAGACGAGGTTAACAAGTTGCGAGTTGGTGTTATATGGGGTGCAGGAATTGGAGGATTAGAAACTTTTCAGCAAGAAGTTTTAAACTATGCTGAAGGTGAAGGTACTCCAAGGTTTAATCCATTCTTTATTCCGAAAATGATTGCAGATATTGCACCAGCCAATATTTCCATAAAGCATGGATTTATGGGGCCTAATTACACAACAGTTTCTGCATGCGCATCTTCTGCTAACGCGATGTTCGATGCCCTAAACTCTATTCGTTTAGGATATTGTGACGTTATTGTTACTGGAGGAAGTGAAGCAGCAGTTACTATTGCTGGAATGGGTGGTTTTAATGCCATGCATGCCCTATCTACTAGAAATGAAAGCCCAGAAACAGCTTCAAGACCATTTGATGGAACCAGAGACGGTTTTGTTTTAGGGGAAGGAGCAGGTGCTTTAATTTTAGAGGAGTATGAGCATGCAAAAGCAAGAGGCGCAAAAATATATGCTGAAGTTGCTGGAGGAGGATTATCTTCTGATGCATATCATATGACGGCTCCACATCCAGAAGGTGTTGGTGTTGTTGAAGTGATGCGAAATTGTTTAAACAATGCCGGACTTAAACCAGAGGATATAGACCATATAAATACGCACGGTACTTCTACGCCTTTAGGGGATGTGGCAGAACTTAAAGCTATTTCTAAAGTTTTTGGAGACCATGCTAAGAGCATAAATATAAATTCAACGAAATCAATGACAGGGCACTTATTGGGTGCTGCAGGTGCTATTGAAGCTATTTCGGTTATATTAGCCATGGAACGTGGTATTGTTCCTCCAACTATTAACCATACTACAGTAGATGAAAACATTGATCCAGAATTAAATTTAACTTTAAATAAAGCTCAAAAACGCGACGTTAAAGTGGCAATGAGTAATACATTTGGATTTGGTGGACATAATGCTTGTATGGTATTTAAGAAAATAGATTAATGAATCCCGAATGAAATAAACCATAGTGATATTGAAGTATAGTAAAATAAAACATGGTTTGTTACATCTGACATTAAAATAACGTATATATCAGATGAAAAACATTCGCAACATATTAAATTCCCGTTTTAAACGCAACGGGAATTTTTTTATGGAATTAAGTAAGACACTTGGGTTTAAGCCCAAGCGTATTAAATTCTACAAAACGGCATTTACACACCGGTCCATGAATTTAAAAGATAGCAAAGGAAATGCTATTAATTATGAACGGCTTGAGTTTCTAGGTGATGCCATGTTAAGTGCTGTAATAGCGTCACATTTGTACTTAGAAGTGCCAAGTGGTGACGAGGGGTACTTAACAAAAATGCGCTCTAAAATTGTAAGTAGGGAGCATTTAAACGAACTGGGTAAAGACTTAAATTTAATAGACCTAGTTGAAAGCAAAATTCCTCCAGGTCAGTTTGGAGACAATATACACGGTAACATTTTTGAAGCCCTAATAGGTGCTATTTTTTTAGATAAGGGTTATAAGTTTTGCGAAAAGTTTATATACAAACGTGTTATTATTCCTTATGTAGATATTGAAACTTTAGAAGGTAAAGTTATTAGCTACAAAAGTTTACTTATTGAATGGTGCCAAAAAGAAAAGAAAACATTTGGATACAATGTGTATGAAGATACTGGAAATGATGATGTTAGACATTTTTCGGTAAAACTCTCCATAGATGAAAAAATTGTTGCAAAAGCTCGTGCAACTTCAAAGAAAAAAGCAGAAGAAAAAGCTTCAAAACGCGCTTTTTTTGCCTTCCAGAGCAAAATGTCTAAAATGATTTAAAACTTTCATAGATAAAAGTTCAGAACTATAACGTTTTCGTTTGTTTTGTTATTAAGTTAAGGTTAAACGTATTCCAATTGAAGGTTATAAATACTATATTTACCGCGTTAAATATAAGTCATGGCTATACACAAACTTATTCTAAACGATATTTTTGAAGAGGACTTATATACTTTAGTAGCAATTCATTGCACGCTTGAAGACTATCGTTTAGCGTATCTTTTAAATAGGTTCTTAGGAATAAGTCTTATTAGAAAGCCATTAGACTTAGATTATCAAAACGGAGAATCTACCTATTCAATTTTTGAGTGGGAAGATAAAAAACAGCAAACCATTTGGAATTTAGTTTCCAATGTTTGTAAAATGGAAGTTTATAGGGAAAGTGCAAATGAGTCGTTATTTGATTCTGAAGAAAAAATAACGAGGATAGCATATTTAGTACCAGAATATAAAACAGTAAATTATTTTTTAAAGATAGATAACGAAGTAAAATCTAGTAAAGAAAAATACATTTTAAATAACATATTAAAAGCCCCGCAAATTGCCACGGCTTATAGTATTGACGTAAATCAATTGAAATCTAAAGACAATTTAATTTTTAACTAATGTCGATAACAAAGAAAACAAAAATAGTAGCAACGTTAGGACCTGCTACAAGTACAAAGGAAGTTTTAAAAGGAATGCTGGAAGAAGGTGTTAATGTGTTTAGAATAAACTTTTCTCATGCCGATTATAATGATGTAGCCGAACGTGTTAAAATGATACGGGAATTAAATGAAGAGTTTGGTTTTACCGCTGCTATTTTAGCAGATTTACAAGGTCCTAAGCTTCGTGTTGGCGTAATGAAGGAAGAGGTTGTTGTACACCCAGGAGACGAAATTATATTTGCTACAGGAGAGCGTTTTGAAGGAACGAAGGAACGTGTTTACATGACCTATGAAAGGTTTCCTCAAGATGCAAAACCAGAAGAACGTATTCTTTTAGATGACGGAAAATTAATTTTTGAAGTCGTTTCAACTAACAAGGATAATGAGGTTGTTGCCCGCGTTATTCAAGGAGGACCACTTAAGTCTAAAAAAGGGGTAAATCTTCCTAATACGAATATTTCGCAACCAGCCTTAACGGAGAAAGATATAGAAGATGCTATTTTTGCTATTAGCCAAGGTGTAGATTGGATTGCTTTATCATTTGTTCGTCATGCCGAAGATTTAATGCAACTACGTGACTTAATAAATAAACATAGCGATTACAAAATTCCAATTATAGCTAAAATTGAAAAACCAGAGGCTGTAGAGAATATCGATAAAATCGTTACACATTGTGATGGTATTATGGTTGCTCGTGGCGATTTAGGAGTTGAGGTTCCTGCAGAGGAAGTACCACTTATTCAAAAGCAATTAGTATTACGTGCTAAAAAGGCGAGAATTCCGGTAATTATAGCCACTCAGATGATGGAGACTATGATTTCTAGTTTAACACCAACAAGAGCAGAGGTAAACGACGTTGCGAATTCGGTTATGGATGGTGCAGATGCCGTGATGTTATCTGGAGAAACGTCGGTTGGTAATTACCCGATACAGGTTATTAAGCAAATGGCAGATATACTAAAAAGTGTAGAAGACTCAAACTTAATTAAAGTACCACAGTTACCACCTCATATACGTACCAATCGTTATATAACCAAATCTATTTGTTACCATGCCGCTAATATGGCAAACGAAATAAGTGCTAAAGCAATTTCAACATTAACAAATAGTGGGTATACTGCGTTTCAAATTTCTGCTTGGAGACCTTCATGCCATATTTTAGTGTTTACTTCTAATAAACGTATATTAACGCGCCTTAGTTTGCTTTGGGGTGTTCGTACGTTTTACTACGATAAGTTTGTAAGTACAGACGAAACCATTGAGGATGTAAATGCCATTGCCTGTAAAATGGGATATTTAGAAGAAGGCGATATGCTTATTAGCTTAGCTGCAATGCCTATTAAAGATAGAGGTATGGTAAATACGCTTCGTGTTACCGAGATAGACAATTGTAACTTTTAACGAGTTAGTTAAGGGTTAATCATATTTTTTGTCATTCCTGCACATGTAGGAATGACAATAGCTTATTGTTATTTGAATAAGGTGGTGCGAAGATATTAGAACTAAAGCATGCCAATTCTACAAATCAAATAAATAGGCCATAGAAAGATTAAAAAAACCGGTTGTGTTTAGGCTGGATTCCGTACCTATAGCCGAAGGGAAGTTTATATTATACCCAAGTTCGAAATCAAAAGAGTTTGTACTAAATTCCAATGGAATATTAATTTGGGTATTAATTAAATCGAAAACATTATTTTCTAAATAATTTGTAACCGGTACACCATTTATAATGGATGTTTGCGCTAGCTCAAAAGTTTGCATACCAGCTATAATACTCAACTCTGGTCTTAATGTTAAACTACTTTTCTTGGTTTTAAACAATTTAAAAGACGCGTAACTTGTAGATGTGATTTGGAATGAATGGTCATTCCCAAACAAATAAGTTCCGGAGAGTTGTGTGCCAATATTACGTCGTTTGTTTTTTATGCCGGAGCCTAAGGTTAGAGCATAAAGAAAAGGATTGTTCACTCCGCTAGAATAAAAATATCTTGATGCTAGCGTATAAAGCCTAAACAACTTCTTTTTGCCTAGACTTTTGTTGTAGCCTATAGTAGCTGCTGTATAATCCCATTTAGGAACGAATTCACTATAATACATCCCAGACAGGCTAAGCATAAGTCCTTTGGAGTCTATATAAGTAAGCTGTGGTCTTATGTTGTATTGATCAATACCAATATCTCTTCCAGAGAAATAAGTATTGTTATTATAGCCTAAAGAGGCATATAAAAATTTAAAACTACTAACTCCTTGTATCAGCTCATCTAAAATATCGTCTTCCAAAAGACTATCAATAATCTCATCGACCTCTTTTTCTTTATCAAGGGGTAATTTTTCTTGTGAGTATGAAAATAGACCGTTTGATAATATTGCAAATACCAAGAAGATGTTTCTCATTGATGTTCATTTATACTTTAACATGAGTATGACGTAGTATCGTTTTAGATATAAATAGGGAAAAGTGGTTGAGTTTTATTCAACCACTTTTCTTTTTATTTAGGATAAAACACAAAGAATCAACCACCGCCGTTATCTCTTTTCCTTTTATTTCTATCGCGCCTTATAGACTCCCGCAATTCATTTCTATCTTCACCACTTCTAGTTCTATTTCGCGTACGTAAGTGCTGCCGTTGTTCGTGTGTAAAAGTTGCTCTAAATTGTGCTTTAAGTCTATTTACTTTAGCCTTATTCTCTTTAAGCAGATTTTTTTGGGCCTTGGTAAATGATACGATTAAAGCCCTGCGCCTTTCTTCTTTTGAAAGTTCTGCATTTTCTAATATGGTTAATTGTTCTGCAGTAAGACTGGCCTTAAAGGCTTTTCTATTTGCTTTAATTAAGTCACGTTGCTCCTGCATAAGCTTTTGCTGCTCTTTAGTTAGATTGCCTATATCAAGGTTCTCCTGAGCGCCTAAACTTGCGGTGCTTATAAATATGCCAAGCATGAGTAATTTAATTTTTTTTACAAATGTCATGTCTTAAGTTTTTGTTTCTTAACGAAACAGAGTGTCTTATTAGAAGCTTAGTGCTTTCTTCTTTTTCTTTTTAATTCTATTTCCGTAACCGTGCCATCAGCTTCAGTTAATGTGCCCACATTGTCGCAAGTACCATCTCCATAATCAAGACTAGAAGTTTCTCCATTTTTAGTGTATGTTTTAACACCTTCAACAATATACTTACATGCTGCTGGTTTTACTAAAGGCGTCGTAATTTCAACCGATCTCGTATTTCCTTCTGCATCTGTAAATGTATGTGATCCGGTAATGGTTTTTTCATCATCAGCATGTGTATGCGTATCTCCTCCACTTGTAATAACGACTAATCGTGTTCCAACTTTTGTTACAGTTCCTTCATCGGTTTCTACGGAGATATCTACGGAGCCACTAATTTGTGGGTTACCATCGTTATTTGCTGCCGTAAACTCATGAGTTTTTGTTCCGTTTATTACATGACCATTTATGGTGAAATCGGTAAAAGTCGCTGTACGGGTTCTGTCTGTATCAGAAATAGATTTTACTATGGTAATTGTTCCAGAAATAACATCACCATTTCTATCTATACAATTCTCTGGAAAAGATACTGTAATTGTAATGGTATTGTCTGTGACTTCTTTTGAAAATTCAGTACAGTCAGGAAAAAAACCAGAACGATCATGACAACGTTTTTCAGGAGGTAATTTTTCTGAATCTGATTTACCGGTAGTAGTCGATTCAAAGTCCAAAGAACTCATGGCATATAAGCTGTAAGAGTCTGCCGTGCTTTCAACTGCTTCAATAGAGGTTTCTAGAGCTACTAATTCCGGCACGTTTCCAGTTTCCAGAGCATCGTCTGTAACAGATTCATCTTTATTACAAGATGTGAAAAATAAAGTAAGTGCTGCCGTAGCTATAGCTACCATAAATTTGTTTTTTTTCATAACAAAGGTTTTAATTAGTAATTAATATTATAATGCTTCATCTAACAGAGCTTCTTCTAGAACATAATTGTCAATGAATTCGTCAATGTCGTTTTCTTCTACAAAAAGAGACGTGATTAAAATGTCATTTTCTGTAAACTCAGCAATGTCTTTCTCGAATTTGGTTTGTTCCAATAATTTAATGGTATCGGAAACGATAGATTGACTATCGTCTATAGGTAAGCTATTATTGGGTTTTATAATCGTAATGGCAATAAGTACTATAATAGATGCTGCTGCATACCAAATAAATGACTTGTTTAAAAAGAAAACAGATTTTTTAGGCTTCGTTTCTTCTGAAATTTTGTCTAATATATCTTGCTTGGATTTAGAAAAGTAATCTTCCGGTACGTTTAATCCCAGTTCCTCTTTATGTAACTTTAGCATATGCTTATCAAATAAATTTTGATGATTTACTTGATCTTTAGGTACTATATTATCGCTTTTTGAATCCATGTTATTTACTTAGACCTGGGTTTTTGTAAAAAGTTGAACAGCGTGCAAATTTTTTTCAATATGCTTAACCGTATTGTAGTAAGAAGACTTTATGGTGCTTTCCTTAACGCTTATAATTTCCTCTATATCTTTAAAAGTTAGATCGTCAAAATATTTCATTTGAAATATTTGTTTTTCCCTTTCTGGAAGTTCAAATAGAATTTGTTGTAGTTTTAATTGAGCGTCATTACTATCAAAAAAGACATCGCTAACTAAATTGTTTAAATAAGAGGTGTTAATGTCATCAATAGGAACATTTTGGCGTTTATTGTTTTTCTCTAAAAATCGAAGCGATTCGTTGTAGGCTATTCGATACATCCAGGTGTGAAGCGAGCTTTTTTGCTTAAAATTAGGCAGGCTCTTATAAACTCTTAAAAATGTGTTTTGAAGCACGTCATCTGCATTTTCGTGAGTAATTACCAGTTTGCGGATATGCCAATACAATCGTTCCTGGTAAAGGTTTAGTAGTTTTGCAAAGGCTTTTTCTCTACCCTTGGAAGACGTTAATTCTTTTACAAAAGTGGCTTCGTTTATCAAAAGTTTAACTGAAAGAGACTTAGTGTATTTTTAGAAAATACAGGTTAATAATCTTTAATTGTTTCAGTTAGACCTTTAAAAAGAGGAATAGTTTAGTTGATACTTAAAATATGTTGTAATTTGAAGATTGTAATATCGAATTTAAAACTCGAATTTTAATTGTACGCTCACGCTTTTTTGTTCTGGTTTTTTCTTGACTTCAGTGTTTAAATTTGACAAGGAAATTCCCAGTAGTCGGACGGAGTTATTCAATTTTTCCTGGTATAATAAACCTTTAGCGGTTTCTAAAATAATGCTTTTGTCGCTTATAAAATAGGGCAGTGTTTTGCTTCTGGTTTGCAATGTGAAGTCACTGTATTTAATTTTTAATGTGACTGTTTTTCCGGCAACTTCACTCTTTTTTAAACGCCGCGATACTTCTTCTGCAATATGATCTAGTTTTTCAAGCATAAAAACTTCACTGGATAGATTCTCGCTAAATGTACGCTCCGCTGCTAGCGATTTACGTATTCTATTTGGTTTTACTTCACTATTATGAACCCCCCTAACGATATAGTAATAGTAACGCCCAGATTTCCCAAAGTTCTTATCCAGATATTCCAGCGATTTACTTTTTAAATCTGCCCCAGTAAAAATACCTTTTTGATACATTCTCTCCGCTGTCACCTTACCAACACCATAAAACTTCCTAATATCCAGTTTTTCTAAAAACTCGATAACCTCTTCGGGGTTCAAGGTTTTTTGTCCGTTGGGTTTATTATAGTCGCTGGCAATCTTAGCTATAAACTTATTAATTGAGATTCCTGCCGAAGCCGTTAATCCGACTTCCTTAAGAATACGTTCACGAATCTCTTTAGCAACTAAAGAAGCACTTGGATTTCCTTTTTTGTTCTCGGTAACATCTAAATAAGCTTCATCCAAAGAAAGCGGTTCTACCAAATCGGTATAATCGTAAAAGATGCTTTTAACCTGTTTTGAAATTTCACTATATCTTTCAAAACGGGGTCTTACAAAAATTAAATGCGGACATAATTTAGATGCTAAGTTGCCAGCCATGGCACTTTTTACACCAAATTTTCTGGCTTCGTAGCTTGCGGCACTAACAACTCCTCGTTTACCACCACCGCCAACAGCAATGGCTTTTCCCTTAAGATCAGGGTTATCCATTTGCTCTACAGAAGCATAGAATGCATCCATATCTATGTGTATGATTTTTCGTATTGGTAAATCGCCAGACATACTGTAAATTTAGGCATTCTTGCGAAGGCAGGGTTCTCAATTTTATGAGATTTGAATAAAATTAACAAGATATCCGCTCTCGTGGCGTTATTATGATAGAGATAGAACGTAAATTTTTAGTAACGTCTAGTGCTTATAAAGATGAAGCATTAAAGCATACTAGAATTATTCAAGGGTTTTTAAATACCCATAAAGAGCGTACAGTTCGTGTTAGACTAAAAGGAGATGTTGGATATTTAACGGTTAAGGGGGAATCGTCAAAAGACGGTCTGTCGCGATTTGAATGGGAAAAAGAAATCCCTAAAACAGATGCCGAATCCCTTCTAAAAATTTGTGAACCAGGGGTTATTGACAAGATTCGCTATGAGGTAAAAGTTAAAAACCATACTTTTGAAATTGATGAGTTTTTTGGTGACAATGAAGGTTTGGTTATTGCCGAGGTTGAATTAGAAAGCGAAAATGAAACTTTTGAAACCCCTTCTTGGTTAGGTGAAGAAGTTACAGGAAACATAAAATACTACAATTCACAGTTAAGTAAACACCCATATAAAATCTGGTACTAATTAAAAAATGATAACCATGAAGAATTTATTACTAACACTATTTTTGGCATGTACGCTTTTATCGTGCAAGGATAAGGCGAAGGCATCTATTTCAGACATTAAAGAAGATGTTTCTGAAGTTGTAGAAGAAAAAGCAGATTCTATAATAGAAGTTGTAGAAGAGCCTATTAAAAAAACAGCCAAGCAAATTAAGGAAGAACTTACTACAAAAGGCTTTAAGGTTTTTGATTATGTTGATGAAAAAACTCAAGACACGGTTATAATGCAGCAGTATTTTGTGGCATTTTTAAAAACGGGGCCTATTAGAGGACAAAATGAGGAAGAAGCCGCTTTATTGCAGCAAGAACATTTAGCACATTTAAGTAAAATGTATGAGCTTGGGTATGCAGATATTTCTGGACCTTTTGGAGATGAAGGGGATATTCGAGGGATTACGATTTATAACGTGCCTACACTAAAAATGGCAGATAGTTTAGCAAACTCAGACCCTATGGTAAAAGCAGGGCGCTTAGAGATTGAAATACATCCGTGGTGGGCAGGAAAAGGCTTTCCTTTACGATAGATGTTAAAAGGTTTAAAGCGTCTGTTTAGTGTTATTAATGTTGTAATAATTATAGCATTACTCGCTATTCATTTTGTTTTAAAGGAGAGTAGCTTACAAACTTCTCTATACTTTTATAGCTTTCCGCTTCCTGTTATTATCATCGTTGTTTTAATACTTGCTATCTTTCTTAAGAGGGGGTTAAAAAAGTATAATTTATGGCTCGCAGCCATATTGATGATTGTTTGGTTAGGTAGAAGTTTTAAAGTACATATTTCGGAAACTGTTAACGAGCGGGATTTGGAAGTCGTATTTTGGAATGCATCTCATGAAAGAAATTTTCAGGATGTATTCAATAAAAGTGATAGTATTCCCGATGTTGTTGTTTTAGCAGAATATCATGGTAAGATATTAGAGGAAACCAAGTTAAAATACTCTGATCGCTATTTTTATAAACATCCTACCAGAAGAATAGGGATATGCTCAAATAGGCCTATAAACATTAAAGAAATTATACTATCAAAATATGAATCTACCGTGATTCGTTTTGAAACAAACGATGTTAATTTCTATGTAGTAGATGTATCTGGAAGTATGGATGTACCACGAAATTGGGAACTGGGATTTGTTAACAAGTCCATCACCCAGACAAAACGGACTATCGTTCTAGGAGACTTCAATGTACCGTATGAATCTAAGTATTTAGAGGATCTAAAAACGGATTTTAATCATGCCTTTTCAGAAAAGGGTAATGGTTTTATGGAAACCTGGTTTTGGAATATTCCGTTACTATCTTTAGATCATATTTGGGTTTCTAAAGACTTGGAAATTCTTAAAACTGAAAAGATAGGTACTTTTAAATCCGATCATAGTATGATAAAAACGTTTATAAGAAAGTAATTATTCCGAAATCGTAATTTTACGTTTGGCTTCATTTCCAAATTCATCTACAACAGTAATTATGTGTGCTCCCTGTTTTGGGATAATTGCCAAGTCGTGAATGTCTTTAGTACTAGCAATAAAAGTGTTGTCTAGATACCAAAATAAGGTGCTTTCGGGTTTAGAATGTGCTATTTTTAAAACCAGATCATTTGTTTTGCCGTCAAAATCTTTTGGTAAAAAAATGGCATTGTTTTCTTTAGGGTAAATAAACGCCATCGAAACAGTATTCGAACCTATACAATCGCTCCTAAATTTAGGAAGTGGTTTATAAAATGGGTTTTTGGTTTTGTAATAATATGCCATTAAAGGCGGTAAAACAAACCAGGATTTGTGCGTGATATTGCCTAAATCCTCGCAAGAAGAATTTACTTGAAACGATTCGTTTTTATCCACATGAATTAGTATATGATACGGACAAGGTGTTGTTTTTAAACCGCTAACTTGAATAAACTTTTGTTCAATGGCATCACAATTAGGAGACGCTCTATGTCCGCTTAGTGTGCAAACATCTATCTCTTGCATTTCGTCAAATGGTTTTGAAAACCAATTGCTGTTCGGTAATAAATCGAACACATCAAACAAAATTGGTGCTGCAGTTTGTACCCCAACCAGGCCGGGTCGCCCTTCTCCATCGGCATTGCCAACCCATACGCCGACCACGTAGTCTTTAGTCGAACCAATGGCCCATGCGTCTCGAAACCCGAAACTGGTACCTGTTTTCCAGGCAATTTGTTTAGAACCATCGAAAAACTCCCAACTTTCGTCACTCTCTGGTCTGTTTACTTCTTTTAAACTTTCATAGGTTAAATAAATAGATGCAGCATCAAAAAGAGTTTTATCTCTGGTTTTATCACCAAAGTCAATTGTCTCTGAAGCCAAAAAGGTCGGTTCGCAAAATTCATTCGTAAAATACTCACTAGAGGTTTCCGAAAAGTGGTTTAGGGTAGAGGAAAGGGCTGCATAACTTTTGCATAAATCCCATAGATTGCTTTCTGCGCCTCCTAAAATAAGCGACAATCCGTAATGATTTGCATTGTATTTCAAGTCTTTTAATTGCAGTGTTTTTAAATAATGATGAAATCTGTCTAAACCAAAATCTTGAAGCATTCTAACGGCAGGAACATTTAGCGAACGGGATAGGGCCCTACTTGCAGGTATTGCACCATCGTAGGTTTTATTAAAATTTTCTGGATTATAACTGCCAAACTGGGTAGGTACATCGGTTACCAGTGTATGAGGAAGTAAATCTCCAGCATCTAACATTGCTGCATATAAAAAAGGTTTTAAAATACTGCCTGTGCTTCTGGGTTTATCAATAATATCTACGTCCTTTTGATGTACTTTATCTGTTGGAGTATTGCCTACATAAGCTAAAACCTGTCTGGTTTTTACATCTAAAACTAATACTGCGGCATTATAAATTTCATTTTGACTTAGTTGATTGTAATGACTTTTCACTATATGGTTTACACGCTCTTGTAGCTTGACATCGATAGTAGTTCTTATACGTTCTCCATGGTTGGTATGAGATGCTTTTTGTAATAAATGAGGTGCTATTTGCGGTAACCGATAGGGTTTTTGAGGTAAGCTCTCGGCAATAGATAGTTTGTAAGTTAGTGAGTCTATAATTTGATTTATTAAAAGCTTTGTTAAAAGCCGATCTCGCTTTTTTAATAGTTTTTCTTGATTCTTTCCTGGATAAATTAAACTAGGAGCATTGGGTAAAACGGCAAGCGTAGCACTCTCTGCCCAGGATAATTGGCTGGCATCTCTGTTGAAATAACGCCACGAAGCAGCATCTAGCCCAACTACATTTCCTCCAAATGGGGCATTGCTGCTGTAATAGGATAGAATTTTATTTTTAGATTCCCGAAGCTCTAATCGGGATGCCAAAATAATTTCTTTTATTTTTTCAAGGTATGTTCTGGATTGCCCTTTTCTAGATAGTCTAATAACCTGTTGGGTAATCGTGCTACCTCCTCGTTTTATGCCACCAGATTTTAAATTTTCCCTTAAAGCTTTAAATATGGATATGGGATTAAAACCAGGGTGCTTGTAAAAATATTCGTCTTCGAATTGAACGATGCAGGTTTTGAATTTTTCTGGGATACTATCGTTTTGTGGAAATCGCCATTGACCGTCTTTAGCAATCTGGGCTCCCAATAGTTCATTGTTTGAACTTGTAATTACTGTTGTTGTTGGGTCTTTAAAAAGCTGTTTTGGTAAACTGAAATAATAAACAATTAATAACACAGCAAGTGTTGCTGATTTTATTTTGTTGTGCTTTATGTAGGTTATAATTCTGTTCATTTTGTTTTTTGATGCTTCTTACTTTTGACTCATTCGTTTTCTTTTCCTTCTGACTTTGATTTCTTTGTTGAAACAAAAGCCGTGTTCCCTTTACTTAGATTTCGGTTACTTCGACTCCGCTCAGTAACCGGTAAGGAGCTGGTATTTATATTTTAGTTTAAAAATTGATTTTATAGTTTTCTTTTATCCCAAGTTAAAACTTGCACGCCGCTGGAATAATGTGTTTTATCGGGTTGGTTGTTTATTAAATGACTAAATCTTGGATAGTTTAGGTTTAGTTTGTTAATGCTAATTGATTGCATTGGCCACTCTACATGATGTACGTCGTATTCAATAATATGGTTTTTGTAATCTTGAAAAACGGCATAACGCTCGGTAAGCCACAAATCGGTTTCGTCTTTTTTAATAGATGTGTCTTCTAAACTGTATTCCATATTAAATGAGTCATTAAATACTTTGTTTTTTGATGTATACACCCCATCGTTTCTACTCATTTTTGAGTATTGATACGGAAATTTAGATATTACTTTTAATATGTTGCATGATGATCGTTTACTGCTTTCCATATTTAAAAAGTAAACACTCGGTTTATCATTGTAGGTAATATAAACCCTAATGTTGATTTCAAAAAAATCAGATATATAAGGCACTTTAGGTAAGTTTCTAATACCTATATTGTTCATCGTGAAAGCTACAAGGCTTACCCAGGTTTTTCCATTGATGGTATCTGGTTTCATACCATTAGGAAGAAAGGGCATTATTTCCTCGGGATTTACTTTCCAATGTAAAAAAACAGCCTTATTCCATTCTTGGTAAAATTTCCATTCCCTTTTAGGGTATTGAAACGGTCTATGGTCCGTTTGTTGCAATATTTGGTCGGATTTCATTCTTGATTAACCTATTTTTTTACTAATATAGCTCATTGGTACTATTTAAGATTAAAAATACCAAGTTATCAAAATCACTCTAACTCAAATATGGCTCATTGTTTTTGCTGCTATGTGTTTTAATACATATGCACAATTAGGGTTCTGTCCTGGAAACTCTGGAGACCCCATTTTTGTTGAGACGTTTGGAGCTGGCACAGGAAGTGTTGGAATTCCATCGGGTTCAACAACCTATCAACTTTCTAGTGGAGGAGCACCCAACGATGGATTTTATACCGTATCAAACAATACAGATTGGTTTGGATGGCATGTTATTCCAGATCATACCGGAGATCCTAATGGTAGAATGTTGATTGTAAATGCTGCTTTTACAGCAGGAGAGTTTTTTAGCATTCCTGTTTCCGGGCTTTGTGAAAACACGTCTTATGAGTTTTCTTCTTGGATGATTAACTTGTTGCCTCCATCTAGATGTAACGGAGGTATTCCCATTAATGTAAGATTTGAAATTTGGGATAGTACCAATACCGATTTACTTAAAAGTGGTGACACTGGAGCGATTAATGGTACATCTAGCCCTAATTGGGATCAATATGCTTTAACATTTCAAACCAAACCGGGGCAGACTTCGGTTATTTTAAAAATGTTAAATAATGGTGTTGGTGGTTGTGGTAACGATTTGGCTTTAGATGATATCGTGTTTAGAACCTGCGGTGATAGGGTTGTTATAGAAGACCCTGCTGTTAATACTAATGTTTATTTATGTGAAAACGAAGTTCCGTTTTCCACACAATTAACAGCAAGACCTGATTTTTCAATTTTTTCTACACATTTTTATCAATGGCAGGAAAGCTCAAATGGTATTGTTTGGAACGATATTCCTATGGCTACAAATGCAACATACAATACGCCAAATATAAGCTCTCAGACGTTTTATAGAGTAAAAGTTGCCGAAGATGTTATTAATTTATCAAGTAATTTATGTAGCTCAACTTCCGAAATTTTTGAAATCGGAATCATTCCATTTCCAGCCGCACCAGTAAGTAATGGCGATTTAACCATTTGCGAAAACGATCCCACACCTCTTTCTGTAAATGTTCCTAGTGGCGTAATTGTTAATTGGTATGATGCTCCAACAGGGGGAACTCCGTTTTTATCTGGAAGTGCCTCATACAAACCAACAAGCTCTGGAGTTTATTATGCCGAAGCTGAAACAACAACTGCTGGTTGTAGATCGACTACAAGAGCTCGGTTACAAATAGACTATTTAGAGGTGCCTGAGGTTATAGATGAGTCATTGTCGTTTTGTGAAAACACCATCACAACATTACGTCCAAATGTTATAAATCCTTCAGTTGTTACAGCTTATCGTTGGAATACCGGAGAAACTACTGAAACCATAGATGTTAGTAATGAAGGAACGTATACTGTCGACGTTTTTAATGGTACATGCTTTGAAACAAAAACAATTACCTTATCTCAAATAAATAACCCGGAAATAGAAAATATAGATTCTGATGGTAGCGATATTGTTATTACCACGTCGAATACCGGGGATTTTATATATTCTTTAAATGGGAACATATTTCAATCGAGTAATGTGTTTTCTGGTATTGAAGGTGGGTTGTATACTATTTATGTCAAAGAACGAAACTGTAGTGAAATTATCACCGAACAGTTTTTACATTTTTATGTTCCTAAATTCTTTACTCCCAATAACGACGGTAATAATGATGTATTCGATTTAAAAGGCATCGAGTTTTTCTCATCATCTTACGTGTCTATTTTCGACCGTTACGGAAAGTTGTTAAAGAACTCCAGAAACAGTCCGTTTTCATGGAACGGAACGTTTAAAAATCAGCCCTTGCCCACAGGTGATTATTGGTATGTTATTGTTATAGATAACCAAAAAATAACTGGGCATTTTACTTTAAAGCGTTAATTAACGCGAGTTTCTATCTTAAAAACAGTCTAATTTTAACGATAAGTACACTAAAAATGTTACTTGTCGCCTTGAGTACTTCGGCTATGCTCAGCATAAACTAAAGTCGAAAGGTCATTAAAGTCTATAAATTTAAATAGGTTTCGACTTTAGCCTGTCTTGAGCGGAGTCGAAAGGCTCAACCTGACACCTGAATTAAATCATTGACATTCAATATGATAATATTGTAGTTACGTCGAAACTCACGTTAATTAACATCCCATCGGAATTTCAAAGACAATTATTTTTTCAATTTTTTCGTCGTTCATAGTGGTGAAAACTACTTTGAGAGAAATATGACTCATTGAAACTACGGCAGGGTATTCGTTTATAGATTTTACATGTTTTACTAGCTCAGCCCAATCGTCACCACAATGTGTTTTAACGGCTTGTTTAAACGCATTAATATCAACGTCTTTGAATTTACCCCAAGCGTCGTCTGTATAAGAATTTGTTTTGAACTGATTAAGGGCTTTTAATGGTTTTAAGGGCACCCAACTGGAATAATAGCTTTTCCAATCCAATAAATCACAATGAGGGCCTTCATTCATAATAGAGACACTGTTTACATACCTTTGAAATACTTTAATGTCTTTATAATCTGTATGATGCTTGATTCTAATGTTTTTTTCTTCAATGGATTCTCCAAGTTCTAAGGCGACATCAATAGTGTCTTTATTCTCTTTAAGCACAAAGGCATACAGACCGTCTACAGATAATGAGAACAATTCGTCGAAACCTACTTTAAAGCGTTTTTTTAGTTTTTCTTCTGTTAAATAGCCATTAAAAACATATCCTATTTCTGTGCTATAATCATCCTCTTTGGTGATGATTTTTACCCATTCACCAGAGATAACGTCATTATTGTCTATAACCTCTAATTTTAAGTTTGTGTATTCCATAACCTCTAATTGTGTACCATAGTCTAACTTAGTTACCCTGTTCGAGGTTCTGTCTGGCTTTTCTCTTAAAATTAATCCGTTGTCTGCTTTTACATAGTGTAATTCTTGTGCTTGTGCAAAATTGAAAGCGATCAATAGTGCGATTATGTTTATGTATGTTTTCATTTGTTCTGTTTTAAAATTATTAATCCTCTCTGGGCATAAAAACCCTTCCGACTTTAATTTCTTTTACTGAAATTAAAGCCGCCTTCCCTTTACTTCGACTCTGCTCAGTAACCAAGGAAGGAGCTCATGCTAATTTTTTTTGGTGAATTAGTTATAATTTTCTCGTTAAGTTCTCCTCCTTTGCTTAGACTACGTTCTGCAAACAAAGGAGGAGTGGGTACTATTTCAAGATATTGAAATAGAAAACGAAGATGTAGTTTACACTACTTCTCAACAGTAATCCATTTACCTTTGGTTCTTACCAGGTATTCATTATCGTACATGGCTTCAGCTTGAACACCAGGTAAATAATAAGTTCCTAAATATGATGCGTTAAGCATTACATTAAAGGTTTTGGTGCTTTGCCTTCCTTTTCGTCCCAGATCGAAATAGAAATTAACACGGTCGTCTCTAATATCTGTAAATCTGGCTTGGCTGGTCGTTGTACTTCCAAAATCTGTAAAGCGGGTATTCACGATTTCCCACCCGGATGGAAAAATCTGTGTTAATGCCACATCATTAATGGCTTCATCCTTAAGGTTGCTAACTTTTACAGACGCTACAAAGTCTTGACCTTGCATGAGGTTAGAAACATCTATAGTATTCCCTTTTAAATCTTTATACGTGTAGCTAACACTCAGTCCACGTTGTTCTGTTAATTCCTCTCCAAGCGGTAGCTTTCCTGAATTTAATACGCGTACATAAACGATATTATCTTTATTATTGGTAAAGGATATCGTGTTTTCGCCGTCTATAACTTTTAGCTCACGTTGGGCAATGGCACTTTTGGTATTTATGGTTTCCTTTTTCCCGTTTAGGGTATAGTTTAGATTAAGCGCTTTTCCTCCATTTGCTTCTACCATTTTTGCAATGGCTAGTAAGCTATAAGCGGTGGTTTGCGTACTCATCCAACGATTGCTCGATAAGTCTTTGGCAATGTATTCAGATAATTCACGTCTTTTCGAATTTTTAGTAAGCACCATAGTCTCTAAAGCCATAGCACGGTTTCTGTCAACAGAACCATAGGTGTAATAGTTATAACGAACGGGTTTAAAATTAATATTTGCTGTTTTAGAAATAGCGTCGCTAGCCTCTTTTTGTCCAGCTAACGCATAAGCTGCTGCTAATCGCCATTTGGCTTCGTTCGATATTTCGCTAAACTCGCGCAATCTGTTCATAGCGGCTAAATCTGCTTGTCCAGCTAATGCCAAAGTATATAATCTATAAGCCTGTGCTAAATCGGAATTATAACTTCGATAACTAGGTCTCCAATCTCTTGCCGCTTGTTGCTGGTATTTAACCCAATTGCTTTTAAAGGTAAGTGGTAAAACATAACCTTTCTTTTCGGCTTCTAACATAAAATGCCCGGCATAACTTGTTCCCCAATCGTTGGTGTAGTTTTCACCAATCCAATAACTAAGACCTCCGTCTGGTCTTTGAAAATGCCCTAAACGTTTAATACCGTTTTCAATATTAGTCTTGATTTTTTGTTTTTTATCATGCGTTAAATCAAAAATATCGTTTAAAAATAGCTGAGGGAATACACTCGATGTGGTTTGCTCTACACAGCCATGCGGATATTGGATTAAGTATTGTAATCTACGTGAAAAATCCATTGGAGGCATCGTAGAAAACTCCAGAGTCGCAGCATTTGTTCCGTATACACCAAATGTTGAAAACGCTACGGATTCTGTTGCATTTGCTTCTAAAACCTGATCTATTGGTTTTGATGTAATAGGATTTGGATTAAAAACATCCAGCTCTACTTTATACGTTGATTTCTCGCCGTTTCCAGAGGCAATAACTTCAACGGTATTGAAACCTTTGGCTTTACTAACATCCAACTCAAAATAAGCCATTTTTTCATCAGGTTTAGCAAACGAAAGTGTTTTTGATTTGTCGCCTACAACCGAAATGCCATTGCTTAGTTTCAAGCTAATGTTTACATTTTTAACCTTAGGCTCCATGGCAAAAACAGTTACAGGGAGGGTTACTTTTTCTCCAGGGCTTAATTTCCGCGGAAGCGATGCCAGTACCATTAAAGGCTTTTTAACTTCAACAGATTTTTCTGCGCATCCGTAAGCTTCAGTGGTGTTGTTTCCAGCAATAACCATAGTTCTTACGGCTCCAATGTAATTTGGCATTTTTATGTTATGCGTTTTACTTTTACCGGCTTTTAAAGAGAACGGTCCTAAGTAGGTAACCACAGGTTTAAAGCGGTTTGCTTTTTTGTTTTTTCCACCGGCGGCACTTCCATCACCACCAATAGAGAATACTTGATCTATACTGCCTGAATAAGCACCAATAACATCGTCGAAAATATCCCAGGTTTTTACACCTAGAGCTTCGCGAGCGTAAAAAGAGCTCCATGCGTTAGGCGTTTTAAAACGTGTAAGATCAAGCAGACCTTCTTCAACCACAGCTATGGTATAGGTCATGGCTTTTTCGTTTTTTTCCGATACGGTTACTTTAAATTCTTGCTCCGGACGTAATTTGTCCGGCATTTTTATTTCTGGTTCTAGCTTAGTTTCAGGGTCTTCAACCATCATAGGAATAACCCCAAATAGGCGAATTGGTAAATCGTTAGCCGAAATAGCATGTGGTTGTAATAGTGAAATATTAATGAACACATTAGGAGCCATATCAGACGTTACCGGAATATCTACTACCGTTTCTCCCGGTTTTGTTTTTACCCATTTATGTTCTAATACTTCTGTGCCGTTTTCTATACTTACTAATGCGCGCCCTTCACTACCTGATTGGAAGGTTATTTTGGCTGTTTCCCCAACATCGTACTTTTCTTTATCTGCCGAGAAAACGAGCATTTTTGCTGCACTTTTATCTCCTGATGACGAATTTAACCACCAGTTTTTATAAAAATAAGCTGTTCTTCCTGTGGCATGTCCGCTCACAGGGTCTTTAATTCGAATAAGGTAACGACCACGTTCATTGTCTGGGATGTTTATGTTTAGTGTTGCTTTACCGTTGGCATCGGTGCTTATTTTAGAGTTTAAATAAGGTCTGTGATAACTGCTGGAAACGTAACTAGATAAGTTGTCGTAAGATGAGTTCCACCACCAACGCCATTCAATTTTATAAACCTTTACTTCTAGGTTGTTTCGTTTTACAGGCTTCCCATTGGCATCCACTACGACCACATCAAAACTTTGGTTTTCATCTGTAAAATAAGAACCATATGCATTTCCTTTTGGAGAACGTAACCCGACAAAAGAACTGTAGGGTGCATATTTTTTAGTAAACGCATCTAACGAGAAATCACCACCATTTTCGAAAGCACGTACCAAAAACTGCACGTTTAACATGCCCGGAGCATTTTTTCCAACAGCTATTTTATTAGTGATTTTGGCTTGTCCTTCCTCGTTTACACGCCCTTCAAAAACATTAATTTCTTCAGTATTAAATTTGCGAGTAGGATCGTTAAACGTATAGCCTTTATACTTTTTAAAACCAGAATACGACGTACTGAATTTTGCTTTTATCTCAGTTTTTAAGTTCTTTCCTGGTGCTCCATGAAGCCATTTTACACCCAGTGTTCCTTTTAGTGGTTCGGTACTTGTAAGGATGTCGTTTTCAAAATCAACTTTAATTTTTAATCGATTTGGTTTAACGGTTTCAATTTTTAAGCCTTTATAAAATGTAGCGCCTCCAACAGAGACTTTCGCGTTGTAATCTCCTGTTTTATCTTCTGTAGATGTTGGAACCGTGAATTTGAAAAAGTTATTAAGGTTATCTGTACTAACTTTTTTATAAACAAGCTTGCCATTCGGGTCGGTAATTTCAAGCTTAACAGGATGCTGTTTTGGGAGTTTGTTGGCTTGATCGTTTAGCATAAACGTTAAGTGCAAGGTATCGCCAGGTCGCCAAACACCACGTTCGCCGTAAATATATCCTTTAAGCCCGCGTTGTAACCTATTACCAGAAACATCAAACTTGCTTAACGATAATGAATTCCCATCGTGAAGTTTTACATAACTGGCATTGTTTCCTTTTGAAACAATAGCAAAAGAAGCATGTTTTTCGGCATCGATAATGGTTAAACCCTCTTTATCTGTATTGGCTTCTTCTATTTTTTGTTGTTGGAAGTTATAAAGCGCTACTGTAGCGTTAGCTTCCGGCTCGGTATTTAAAATATTGGTAACCGCAAAGTAGTAGGAGTTATTAGTGCCTCGTTTTGCAATAACCCCCAGATTCGAAGCAATTAGGTTTTGGTATACGATACGGCTTTCGCTATAGTAAGCATCATGACAAGGGTTTTCTTGTTCGCGCCAGTTGTACGAATAGTTTCGGTATCTGTAGTTAAGGTTGTTCCAGTAGGCTTCTTCTTTTAAATCTTCGTCTTCTTCCGAAGTTTCGTTTCCATAATCGTAATCGTCTTCGTAGTATTCATCTTCATAATAATCCTCGTTATTTTCACTATTATTTACGCTAACAACAGCATCGCAATCGTACAACGAATAACTTTTATTAAAACTAACTTCTACACGATAAATAGCCCCGGCATCTACTTTAAAGAATTTTGATAAATCAATGCTGTAGGCTTTCCATTTTCCTGTGTTTTCGTTTTCTGATACTAGCGGAATGGTTTGTTTTGCAATACGGCGTCCTACTTTTCTAATTTCATGGCTGTTATTGCTGTTCATGTTATTGTCTTGCAAAAACTGAAGCACATTGTCTTCGAAAATTTTAATCACCCTTACATCTACAGCACTTAAATTAACGGCTTCGAAATTGAATTTTAATTCTTCTGAATTTGGCAAAATAGAACCATTTCCAATTAAACGTACTTGTGGTTTTAATGCTTCGAAACCAATAATTTCTGAAAAAGGTGTTTTAAGTTTAAAGCCATCTGTGTTTTTAATGCCTTGAAAAATATCAACCTGGATATTACCCACCAGTTTAGTATCTGGATATACTTTTAGCACATTGCCATCAACTACGAATTTGGGTTTCTTTATGTTTTGAAGAGTGATGAGTCCGTCAAAATTTTGTTGCTTTTTTAGCGGATCTGAAAAGTTGATTAGTAAATATTGTTCTGGGGATTGAATAACTTCTGTTTTGGTAATTGTAAAGTTGTTTACGCCCGGAATAGCAACCTCATTCTCGCCCTTGTTCTCGGCATCAATAGCTTTTCCGTTCCACGATACAAGAATGTTGCTGTCTTCTATTAAGCGGCTAATACTATCTATTTTAAAATCGAAAACCTTGCTTTTTTCGTTAGCTTCGTTAAATACAATGTTTAAATTATTTCCGTTTTGTGATGCCTTTACTAATTGCCTGGCGTTCTCTAAAGAAATAACATCTGCCGATTTAATAACACCTTCTAAATACTGCCATTTTTTACTGTAAGATTGCAGGTTGTTCGTTACAATATTGAAGCTTGGCGTAATGGTTTTAAATTGAAAGGTATATGAGCTGAAATCGCTGGGAATATCTTTGTAAATGTCTGAAAGTTTAACCTTAACAGTATATTCTGTAGCAGATTGTAGTGGCTCATCTGGAGTAAACATTAAAGCATGTTTGTTGGCTACCATTAATTTTCCCTCTACATATGGACTTATGGAAACGATACGATCTGTGATTTCCTGACCCATTTCCCAACTCGCTACTTCTTCGGTTAAATTTATTTCAATAGGGCTCATTACCGATGTTAACCCTGATGTTGTATAACTTATGTAATCCTTAAACTTGAAAAGATTATCTGTTTCGGTAACTTTCTTTTTACAAGATGCAACTATTGCAATAAGCACTAGAATAGCAGAGAGTTTTTTTAATAGCATAAGATGATGGTTTTAAATGATAATGAACTTAGTAAAAAGAAAGCGTAGGTTGTTTCTTGTTAAACTAGTTACGTTCGTTTTTTGTCCTTTAGATTTTGAGTTATTGTTAAATTGTTCTTAAATGGTTTAATCTTTGTAAATCCCGATAGATAGTTCGCCTTTAGCATTCATGGTTGCTCTGTACATACCTGCTGTATTGAATTCTGCAACCATAGTTCCGTATTTATCTACTGCAACAATTCCTCCGGTTCCACCTAGATTTGTTAGTTTATTTTGAATGACTTCTTTGGCGGCTTCTTGTAGTGATACGTTTTTGTATTCCATAAGAGCAGAAATATCGTAAGCTACCATGGCGCGAATAAAATACTCGCCCCAACCTGTACTGGATACGGCACAGGTATTATTATTGGCATATGTACCAGCTCCAATAATAGGAGAATCTCCCACGCGTCCCCAGCGTTTGTTGGTCATACCACCAGTTGAGGTTCCGGCAGCCAGATTTCCGTTTTTATCGAGTGCAGCACAGCCAACGGTTCCAAATTTTGAGTTTTTAATATCGGCATCATAAAAGAGAGCGGTTTTGTCGTCGTGATCTAATTCGAGTTTTTCGGTTTCTTTTATTTTTTCGAGCGATTTGTGGCGTCTTTCGGTATAAAAATAATCGGGATCTACGATTTGCAGACCTTGCTCTTTAGCAAAGGTATTGGCTCCGTTTCCAGATAGCATCACATGAGGTGATTGATCCATAACGGTTCTAGCTAAATTTATGGGGTTTTTAACTATGGTTGTTCCTGCCGATGCTCCTGCATTTAGTGTTTTTCCGTCCATGATAGAAGCATCATGTTCGTTAGTGCCTGCATTTGTGAAAACCGCACCTTTTCCTGCATTGAACAACGGCGAATCTTCCATAACGTTGATTGTTTTTTGCACGGCGTCAAGACTCGATCCCCCATTTTTTAAAATGTTATATCCAACTCTAATGGCTTCTTCCAAGGTAGTTTTGTAGGCAGCTTCTTTTTCTGCAGACATATTTTCTTTTAAAATAGTGCCGGCACCTCCATGAATTATTATTGAAAATTCCTGTTTTTCTTTCTGCTGTTGAACATGTTCAACAGGTAATTTTGATTCATTTTTACAAGAAGTAAATGCTAATAAAACCAAAACTAAATAGACTAGTTTTTTCATGATTTGTAGTGATGTGTTAGGTGCAATAAAGTTAATGGTTTTATTTATGAACTTATAATTACTTTTGGTGATTTGTTGTAAAATCATTCAGCCCTTCAACGGGATGATCTATTTTATTCTCATAAGCTAACTTCCGTAAACAAAAGTAAACACATCGTTTTATTTTTTTATCACTGTATTCCGTGAAATATGCTCTTAACGACCATGTTATATGCTAAGCAACTTATAAGGTATAAAGCGAAATAGACCATAAATTAAAATAGAACGTATATTTGAATATCCCAAATCACATAATTTATGAAAAACTTTTTATTAAAAACTGGACTTACATTAGCATTTTTAACCCTATTAACTTGTAACATTGGATGCTCTAAAGACGATCCGGTCGGCGATATCGAAAAGGAAATAACTATCGATATGGCTAATGAGATATTACAAATAGTAAATAACCATAGAACTAGTATTGGGAAACAAATTTTAGAGGTTAATACTTTGGCGGAAAATTTAGCTGAAGAACATAATATGTTCATGATTGGTCAAGGAGATATTAGCCATGATAATTTTAGTAAGCGAGCAGACCGCCTGTTTGATGAAGAAAATGCCAAAGGAGTAGGTGAAAATGTAGCGTTTAAACAGGTTTCTGCAGAACAAGTTATGACTGCTTGGTTAAACAGCAGCGACCATCGTAAAAACATTGAAGGAAACTTTACGCATATAGGTATTAGCGTTGTTAAAAGTCAATCGGGAGTTTACTATTACACCCAACTTTTCCTAAGGAAATAGGTTGATATTAATTTCACGAATTATCATAAATAGACTTAAGCATAGATAATTTACTAATAAATAATCTTGTGTTTAGCTTATCGATAATAAGTTCTTTACAACTTTATTCTTTGGACAGACCTGTCAGGTTTTAAAATTTGACAGGTCTCAGTTAACCAATAATAATTTTTATAATAAAAATTGAGATTTAAAATAAACTTTATAAGTATCTTGCGAAAAATTAAATAATTCGCAAAAAATTGATATATATGAGTGTAGTTTCTGCTGATTTCGGAATAAATAACGTTTTAGTGCAGTTAGGCGTTAAAGATTTAAATGAAGGAACTTCAACAGGTTCCAACAATTTCTCCAATGGAGAAATTATTGAAAGCTATTCACCCGTTGATGGACAATTAATTGGTAAAGTAAAAACGACAACAAAGGAAGATTACGAAAGGGTTATGGAAACTGCGACAAGTGCTTTCAAAACCTGGAGAACCATGCCTGCGCCACAGCGTGGCGAGATTGTGCGTCAGTTTGGTGAAAAATTAAGAGAGAAGAAAGAGGCTTTAGGCAGATTGGTTTCTTACGAAATGGGGAAATCTTATCAGGAAGGCTTGGGTGAAGTTCAGGAAATGATAGATATCTGTGATTTTGCTGTTGGATTATCCCGTCAGCTTCACGGCTTAACGATGCATTCGGAACGTCCGGGACATAGAATGTACGAGCAGTATCATCCTTTAGGTGTAGTTGGAATTATTTCTGCATTTAATTTTCCAGTAGCTGTTTGGGCATGGAATACGGCTTTGGCTTGGGTTTGCGGAGATGTTTGTGTTTGGAAACCTTCTGAGAAAACCCCTATGTGTGGTGTAGCTTGTCAGAACATTGCTGCCGAGGTTTTTAAAGAAAATAATTTACCGGAAGGGATTTGTAATTTAATTAATGGCGATTATAAGGTGGGTGAGTTTATGACGAAAGATACTCGCATTCCGTTAATTTCTGCAACAGGTTCTACAAGAATGGGTAAAATTGTGGCGCAAGAGGTAGCCGCCCGTTTAGGAAAAAGTTTATTGGAGTTAGGTGGTAATAATGCGATTATTGTAACGCCAGATGCTGATATTAAAATGACTGTTATTGGAGCCGTTTTCGGAGCAGTAGGAACAGCAGGACAACGTTGTACGTCTACGCGTCGTTTAATTATTCACGAGAGTATTTACGATCAGGTTAAGAACGCTGTTGTAGATGCGTATAAGCAATTACGCATTGGAAATCCGCTAGATGAAAACAACCATGTAGGGCCATTAATAGATACAGATGCTGTGGGAATGTATGAAAACGCCTTGGCTAAGGTTGTTGAAGAAGGTGGGAATATTATTGTTGAAGGCGGCGTGCTTTCTGGTGAAGGTTACGAAAGTGGGTGTTATGTAAAACCGGCTATTGCTGAGGCGAAACCTAATTTTGAAATTGTACAACACGAAACATTTGCACCAGTTTTATATTTATTGAAATATTCTGGAGGTGTTGAAAACGCTATAGATATTCAAAACGAAGTGGCACAAGGGTTAAGTTCTGCTATAATGACCAATAACTTAAGAGAGGCTGAGCGTTTCTTATCTGTTGCTGGTTCCGACTGTGGTATTGCCAACGTAAATATAGGGACTTCTGGAGCCGAAATTGGTGGTGCTTTTGGCGGTGAAAAAGAAACCGGAGGAGGACGCGAGTCTGGTTCTGATGCTTGGAAGGTTTATATGAGACGTCAAACCAATACAATTAATTATACTACCGAGTTGCCATTAGCTCAAGGGATTAAGTTTGATTTGTAACGAATTCTCGCGGTTCGCGCTGAACTTCCTGAGCTAAATTCAGGATAGATGTTTCAGTGAGGCAGGAATCTTTTTATGCTAGTTGTTAGTTTTTCTGAAGAATGGTATTAACTCCTAACAGATATAGTTGCAATTAGTATAGTTTAGAAGTTATACAATTGTTAGCTGGAAATAAAGCAGGGACAAAGTCAGAGACTTTGTGATTGTTGTAATATTTAACAAAATTAAAAGCCGTTTTTAATTGAAAAACGGCTTTTTTGTACTTTAAAAATACATATTAAAAAACCTTGCTCCATTACCGATATAATTTATCGGGAGAAGCAAGGTTGTATCTAAAAAAGATTAATAGCGCCGCAAAAATACAGGTTTTTATGGCATATAAAAATTTATCAGTCACTTTTATTAACAAATGTTAATATTTTTAATAATTACTTAACTGTATTTAACTTTTCTTAAAATACGTAACGATTCTTTATAAAGTTCGTATAACCCATTTCCGTGTGTTTTTAAATAAGGTTTTGCTTCGGTAAGTTTGTTTTTGGCTTCCTGAAATGAATTAAGGAAGCATATAAGGTAAGTAGCGGGTAAGTTTTTTAAATCTACTTCCTCTCTTTTTGTAAGTGTAAGTCCCTTTTTAAGTTTTTCTATAATAGCATTATTAGAGTTGTAAATATGATGCAATACCTTTTTGTCAAATTGAGGAGGTTCGAACAATAGTTTTGTTTCAATATTATAGCTCGCATTGTTTTCGAAACGGATGGTTGTTTCTTCTAACGGATAATATTTGCTTGAGTTTTGGAGTCCGAGATTTACATATTCGATAATTTTAAAGCTGTTATCGTCAATAGTAATAGCGACTTCATCTAAGGCAGAAAAGAATAAACGTACCTGTTCGTTTATCAATTCAATATCTACTCTGGAAAAGAAAACCTCGTCCTTTACAAGCTTTTTTTGACCAGCCCAGCATATTACGAAATACTCTTTAAAAACTTTATATTGCGCGTTGTAGTCCTTACGAGTAGTCATAAAATCGAAAACTCCGTCCAATGTATGTTCTATATTGTTTTGGGCATTGTTTTCAATAGCTTCAACAATTTCAGAGTTTACATCTTTTATTTCAATATCGAATACCTTGGGCATACTCATACTACCATCCCTAAAAAACACAGAGCCTCCGTAGTATTTCCAAATGTTTTTTCTAAGCGATGTGATTTTGCCTGTAGGTCTTATAGTTACCAATCCCACAACTTTATCTACGGGCAAGTGCGGAAAGGGAATGTTTTCATATTGTACTATCGGTGGATGACTAAGATAGGCATTGATGAGGTTCTGTATTTTACTGTCATCAAAAAAATCAACACCAACAATATTGTTATCCTCATCTTCAACACCAATAACGATGTAAGAGTTGTTTTTTGGGTTGCTATTTGATAGTGCGCAAATATGTTTTAAAAACTTTGCTTTTCCTTCTTTATGACTAATATCTATTTTTCGCTTTTTATCATAAAAACTGTTCTCATCGTTATGAGCTAAAAGGTGTTTTATGAGAAGGCGTTTATTAATCATAGTTGTTATTCCTGCGAAGGCAGGAATCTTTGTTAATTCATTTCTTTTGTCTCAGCAATAATTACTCCAAAATTACCGTCTAATTGTTTCCAGTTCTTTGATGGTAAGTAGGTTCTCGATACAAATCCGTCAAGGTATAGGGCATTTTTACAACCATTATTTTTAAAAAATTCAGCAAAATCGTATAGTGAGATCAAGTCTTTCGACATGGCAAATAAAAGATTTCCATCCGGGAGAACACCAATACCATTTCTTATATGCAAATGTTTTGAGCCCTTTTTAAATACTGGATGTATTTTATTATCTATTACTAGCATTGGTCCGGATTGTGTCGCATAAGTTATAGTTTTGCTAAGCTTAAATGTTTCAGTTTTACAAACCACCCCTTTATTGTCTTTTGTTAAGTAAAAAACACCATTAGGTTCTAAGTAAAAATTGCCATAATCTTTTTTTAAAGTATCTAAAGGGGTTTTAACAATGCCATTTTCTATAAATAACCCTTGAGGTGTGCCATCTTTCAGATACATACCTCCATTTGTGGCAAAAATTAATTTTTGAGATTTATGGTCAAGATGTTTTTTTAAATTTTTGTGATTTTTAATAGAAACGCCATGATCATTTTTCCAATAAAACTTGAGGGTCTGTTGTTTTAAATCAACAGTATGTATAACGAATCTTGGGTCTTCAAAATTATGACTAGCTTGACCGCATGAAGAGCTAATACAAATATAAAAGATTGCCAAATAGAAAAGAAGTATAGGTGCCTTCCTCATTTTTATAAATCCTTTTTCACAGTAACACTATTCGCCTGGGCAGTTGGAAACACCAATAAATCTGCAATATTCACATGAGGAGGTCGGGATACAGCGAAATAAATAATCTCGGCAATATCTTCAGCCTGTAAAGCTTTAAAACCTTTGTAAACAGAGCCCGCAACCGTATTGTCTCCTTTAAAACGCACCTGCGAGAATTCCGTTTCTACCAAGCCGGGGTTTATGGCGCCCACTTTTATTCCAAACGGATTTAAATCGATACGCATACCTTCTGTAATAGCTAGAACAGCATGTTTACTGGCGCAGTATACATTTCCTTTGGGATAAACTTCTTTACCTGCCGATGATCCGATATTAATGATATGTCCCGATTGACGTGCTGTCATTTGCGGAATAATAGCTTTGCTTACATACAACAGTCCTTTAACATTAATGTCCATCATAGCGTCCCAGTCATCAATGCTTCCTTCATTTATGGGATCTAAACCATGGGCGTTACCCGCATTGTTTATTAAAATATCAATGGTATTAAAGGTATCTGGTAACGATTCAATAGCTTGACGTGTTTTTTCTTTATCGCGCACATCGAAATTTAGAATATGAACGTTGGTTAAGCGCTCCAATTCATTTTGAATAGCTTTTAGTCGTTCCAGACGTCTTCCGCACAATACTAAATCGATGTTATGCTTTGCAAACTCATAAGCAGTTGCTTCTCCAATACCGCTTGTCGCTCCTGTAATTAGGGCTGTTTTTTTCATGTTTTTAACGTAATAAAAAGGCTTTTAATCTATTCAGATACAGGTTATATATCTTTTTTTGCAATTCACGTATAAAAATACTTAAAACTGGTTTAATATCGTATTATTGTTATTAAATTATAATTAAGCTCTGGCTATGAATTTGTTATTAGGTGTTAAGAGTGGCAATTCTAAGTTGCATACCTAAAACATATATTTTTCTTAATTTATTAAAGACTGCATAGCATCAAATTCATAGAGGTAAAACCATAGCTTTTAAATGGGAATTATATATGAAGACCTTGACTAAGCTAAAATCAATTCTTCTTGTTTCACTAGTTGTTTCTTTTTTCGGGTGCAAAAATTTTGAAACAAATAATGTAGGTGCACAAGTACCACCAACCATTTCGATAAAACTAGCAGATGAGTCTGGAAATTTTGAGGCAGAAAATGTTGGGATTTTTGATGTGATGATTAAAATGGATGAGGAAAATGAATGGCTATCGCTTAATTCAAAACAAAAAGGAGAGAGCTTATCTGGTATAACAGGAGACTTCAATGAACTTTTAGTGAACGAATTTCCCATTAAGTCTGGAACTTTAGAACAAATAAAACTAGTATTGGGTGATGCTAAGGGACAGGATTTAAAATTAGAATTAGATGCTGCAATTGAAGCTGGCTATGCTTATGATTTTGTTTTAGATTTTAACATTGAACCTGTTTCAGTTACAGGAAAAATAGGAGGTATTAGTTTAAGGTCGGAGATGCGAGTGGCAACTGATGCGAGTTCTGGAATTATAGAAGGATCTGTTTCCCCTCCAGACGAACCAACCATTGTATCTGTTGTAGACACAAAAGAAACGCCAGAAACCGAAGACGACGAAGTTATATCGGCTTATACGAATTATGCAGGTGATTTTGCCCTTTGGGGCGTTCCTACCGGAACTTACGAGGTGGTATTAACACCTGTAGATGAAAATTCTAAATATAAAGTAACAAAGATTTCTAATATACAAGTGATTAATGGGCAAACTACCGTTATTCAGTCAATTCTTTAAAATCGATTTTAAAGGATTAGTTTTGAGTAAATACTTTACTTCAAAAAAAGCCCAAATGTTAAGAACAACTTCGTAAGAAGTTGTTCTTTTGTTTTAATGAATTATTAACTGCGTTTATTGAATATTTTAACCAATCCTTAACAGGTTTAGAAGAAAAATTTTAACAATTTGCATTGCTCAAATAAGCTTATTATATTCGGGCTTTAAAAAAATAAAGAAGATGCAAGAAACAGGTACAATTGATATTAAGACAATTAATGAGAAAATTGAAAAGGAGAGCGCTTTTGTTGATTTACTGATGTTGGAAATGAATAAAGTAATTGTAGGCCAAAAACATATGGTAGAACGGTTACTTATTGGGTTGTTAGGTCGAGGGCATATCTTGCTTGAAGGTGTTCCTGGGTTAGCAAAAACCTTGGCTATTAATACCTTGGCGCAAGCAGTAGATGGAAGCTTTAGCAGAATACAATTCACCCCAGACTTATTACCAGCCGATGTTACGGGAACATTAATCTACAATATGAAGGTTAATGATTTTTCGATAAAGAAGGGACCTATATTTGCTAATTTTGTGTTAGCAGATGAGATTAATAGAGCGCCAGCAAAAGTACAATCGGCATTACTTGAAGCCATGCAGGAAAAACAGGTGACTATTGGCGACGAAACGTTTGTATTAGATAAGCCATTTTTAGTAATGGCAACACAAAATCCTGTAGAGCAGGAAGGGACTTATCCGTTACCAGAAGCTCAGGTTGACCGTTTTATGTTAAAAACGGTTATCGACTACCCGAAGATTGACGAAGAACAATTAATCATGAGAGCGAATTTAAAAGGGGCTTGGGATAAAGTAAATCCCGTGGTTCCTGTTTCGCAAATACTAAAAGCTCAAGAGGTTGTTCGAGAAGTTTACATGGACGAAAAAATTGAAAAATACATTCTGGATATCATATTTGCAACACGATATCCTGAGAAATATAAACTAGCAGATTTAAAACCTCTTATTTCTTTTGGGGCATCGCCACGTGGAAGTATCAATTTAGCAACAGCGGCTAAATGTTATGCTTTTATTAAGCGTCGTGGTTATGTAATTCCAGAAGATGTTCGTGCTGTTGTTTATGATGTATTAAGACATAGAATAGGGATTACTTACGAGGCCGAGGCCGAAAACGTAACTTCAGTTGATATTATCAATAAAATCGTAAACGAAATAGAAGTACCATAAAAACGAGTACTCAGTGTTCAGTCTACAGTTTGCAGTTAAATTAATTGCGACTGAATACTGGTTACTGCATACTGCATACTGAAAAAATGGATACTAAAGAATTACTAAAAAAAGTACGAAAAATAGAGATTAAGACGCGTCGTTTGTCTGATCATATATTTGGAGGGGAATATCATTCAACCTTTAAGGGGCGTGGTATGACTTTTAGTGAAGTGCGCCAGTATCAATTTGGGGACGATGTTCGAAATATAGATTGGAACGTAACAGCACGTTACAACGAACCCTATGTAAAGGTTTTTGAAGAAGAACGAGAACTTACCATGATGCTTATGGTAGATATATCGGGTTCTGAGCTGTTTGGAACAGAACAGCAGTTTAAAAACGAAGTGGTTACAGAAATAGCAGCAACCTTAGCGTTTTCTGCCACGCAAAACAACGATAAAATTGGTCTCATCTTATTTTCCGATAAGGTAGAGCTTTATATACCACCCAAAAAAGGACGTTCGCACGTGCTTCGTATCATTCGGGAACTTATCGAGTTTAAACCGGAAAGCAAACAGACAAATTTGGCAGAAGCATTAAAGTTTATGCAAAACGTCATGAAGAAAAAAGCCATAGTGTTTGTACTGTCCGATTTTATTGCCGACGATTACGACCAAACCATGAAAATTGTTTCAGGGAAACATGATGTAACTGGTATACGGGTTTACGATAAACACGAAGTAAGCATACCAAATTTAGGAATGGTAGAAATGGAAGATGAAGAAACCGGAGAATTCATGTTGGTAAATACATCATCGAAAAAAGTCAGACTTAATTACAGCACTTTCTACAAGGAAAAAGTAGACTATTATAAAGAAAGTTTTACAAAATCGGGTGCAGGGGCAATAGATTGTCGCGTAGACGAAAGCTATGTGAAAAAGCTTCTGGGGTATTTTAAAAGAAGAGGATAAATTTTAGTTTAAAGTGAAAAGTTTAAAGTTTAAAAATATAGTTCAGAATAAACATAGGAGTCAAGTCTTCGGCATTCGACCTTCAATCTTGTTATCTTTTGTCTTTTGCCTATTCACTTTTGTCTCATATTCTCAAGTCACTTCAGCAGTCGATTCCACATCTATAAAAATAGGTGAGCAGATTACATATCATATTCAGGTAGAAACAGATACTACAAGTTTGGTGGTTTTTCCGGAAGGACAAACATTTACGCCTCTGGAAATGATCGAATCTTATGAAATAGACACCTTAAAAAAGAACGACAAGTACAATCTGATTAAAAAATATGGCTTAACGCAATTCGATTCTGGAGCCTATACCATTCCAAGGCAAAAAATAATTGTTGGCGATAAAACCTTTTTTACAGATTCCCTAAAGGTTGAAGTTAGGAATATAGTTGTTGATACTACAAAGCAAGGGTTGTACGATATCAAGCCCATTATTGATGTTAAAAAACCTTCAAGTAATTGGTGGAAATATGTACTGATTACTCTTCTAATAATTGGTATAGTGGCCTTTTTGCTGTTTTGGTTTATATGGAGAAAAAAGCCGCTAACTGAGGAAGAACAAATTGCATTACTTCCACCTTATGATAGAGCTAAAATGGCTCTTAAAAAACTGGATGAAAGCCATTATTTAGAACACGAGGAATTAAAAGAATATTATTCGGAATTAACAGGAATCATCAGGAAGTACTTAGATGAAAAGGTATACGATCATTCTTTGGAAAGTACTACCGATGAGTTAATTAGTCGACTTCGATTACTTAAGGAAGGTAATCAGATTGATTTAAGTCCGGAGACTATTAAAAATATAGAAAGTATTTTAAAACGAGCCGATTTAGTGAAATTTGCAAAGTCTGCACCAGATATTGCATTAGCCGAATTAGACAGGAATACGATTGATAACGAAATTGATCATGTAAAAGAAGTGCTCCCAGAACCAACGGAAGAAGAGAAGCTTTTAGATGAAAAGTATAGAGAGGAATTAGAGCGTAAAAAGACCCGAAAGAAAATTATAATAACGGTAGCAATAAGTCTGTTTTTAATAATAGCTACTTTCGTAGGTTTTTCAATAAAATTTGGTTTCAATTATGTTAAAGATACTATTATTGGTCACGAGAGCATAGAGCTTTTAGAAGGTGATTGGGTAACTAGTGATTATGGCGTACCACCTATAACACTTTCGACACCAAAAGTATTAAAAAGAATAGATTCTGGTATACCAGAAGAATTGGCTCAACAGGTTGAGGTAACCATGTTTGGATATGGTAGTTTAATTGATAAGTTTAATATTGTAGTTGCTACATCCAAGTACAAAAATTTAGGTGAAAACAAAATAGATTTACAAAATGCTATAGATGGAAATTTTAAAACCCTTGAAGCATCTGGAGCTCAGAATATCATAACAAAGAACGACAAGTTTGTTACTCCAAATGGCGCTGAAGGACTAAAAGTTTACGGTACGTTGGAGATGCCTGTGCCAAAGTCGGACAAAGTTGAAAAAGGGAAGTATACTATTTTAGCATTCACATCAGAAAATGTTGTACAGCAAGCATTGCTTTTCTGGAGGGAACATGATGTTTATGCAGATCAAATAGTTGAGCGAATTTTAAATTCAATAGAACTTAAAAAAGCGGAAGAATAATGTTTGAGGGAATCGAATTTTTAAATAAAGAATTTTTCTGGTTATTGCTAGCACTTCCGCTAGCTGTACTATGGTACATATTAAAACACAAAAAGCAAACCGCAGAGCTAAAAATATCAAGCTTAAAAGGCTTTAAAATTACCAATTCCTGGTTGCCAAAACTAAAGCACTTATTATTCGTTTTGCGTTTGGTTGCATTAGCTTTATTAATTATGGCATTGGCTAGACCCCAAACAGTAGATGTTTCAACGAAAACAAAAACGACCAGAGGGATAGATATTGTAATGGCTATAGATGTTTCTGCAAGTATGTTGGCTAAGGATTTATCACCAAATAGATTGGAAGCGTTAAAAAAAGTAGCGGCAGAATTTATTAAAGGCAGGCCAAACGATAGAATTGGTCTGGTAGAATATGCTGGAGAAAGCTATACAAAAACACCAATAACTAGTGATAAAGCTATAGTAATAAGATCCTTAAAGAGTATACAATATAATAATATTATTGAAGGTGGGACTGCTATAGGTATGGGGCTGGCAACATCAGTAAACCGATTAAAAGATAGTAAAGCTACCAGTAAGGTGATTATTTTGTTAACCGATGGTGTAAACAATTCAGGGTTTATCGATCCTAAAATTGCTAGCGAACTTGCGGTTGAATACGACATAAAGACCTATACCATTGGTTTAGGAACAAACGGAATGGCACTCTCGCCAGTTCGTATTTTGCCTAATGGTTCATTCCAATACGGACGTATTCAAGTGGAGATTGACGAAGAGCTGTTAAAAGAAATTGCCAACGTTACTGGAGGTAAATATTTTAGAGCTACAGATAATAGGAAATTGGAAGAGATTTATGATGAAATTAATAAGCTGGAAAAAACAGAAATCGAAGAATTTAAATTTTATAATTACGAAGAGAAATACAGGTCGTTAGTTATCCTTGCAGGACTATTACTCATTATAGAATTGCTGTTGCGCTTTACGATTTTTAGAAGCTTCGTTTAAAGAAATGTAGACACGTATTAGAGAAAAGGCTTTGAAATAGAGGCTTTATAGAGAATTTGAGTATAGAAGTATTGTGAATTCGTGGCAAAACAAATAAACGAATTCACGGCAAACAAATAAACAATAATGTATCAATTAGAAGAGAAAATATGGTTTTGGGCATTAGGTATTATTCCAGTAATAATCCTATTCTTTTTGATGCTTCAGTTTTGGAAATATAAAACACAAAACAAATTTGCAGATAAAAGATTGCTTAAAAAGTTAAGCCCAAATACATCCGTATTCAAATCAGTTTTAAAAATAGGGGTTTTGAGCCTTGCTTTTGCTTGTTTGGCAATAGCATTGGTAAATCCCAAAATAGGTACAAAACTAGAAACGGTTAAACGAGAAGGTGTAGATATTGTATTTGCTATCGATGTATCTAAGAGTATGTTGGCAGAAGATATTGCGCCAAATAGGTTAGAAAAATCAAAACAACTCGTTACCCAGATTATCAATAATTTGGCGAGCGATCGCATTGGTATAATAGCATACGCAGGGAAAGCATTTCCGCAGTTACCCATTACAACAGATTATGCGTCTGCTAAGATGTTTTTACAGAGCATGAATACCGATATGCTATCATCACAAGGAACTGCTATAAACGAAGCCATTAAATTAGCAAAAACCTATTTTGATGATGAACAGCAAACCAATCGAGTACTGGTTATTATTTCGGATGGTGAAGATCATAGCGAAGAAGCGGCTGCTATAGCAGAGGAAGCCAATGAAGAAGGCATTCGAATATTTACAATAGGTGTGGGTGATGTAAAAGGTGGGCCTATTCCAGAGAGGCGAAATGGTATTGTTTTAAACTACAAGAAGGATAGCAAGGGAGAAACCGTTATTACTCGTTTAAATGAAGAAACGCTTAAAGCTATAGCAGATGAAGCTAATGGCGCTTATATAAATGGGGAAAGTACAAACGATGTTGTTGAAAATATTCGTGAAATTTTAAACAGCATGGATAAAACAGAATTTGAAGCCAAGCAATTTGCCGATTTTAAAGATCAATTTCAATGGTTTTTAGGATTTGGAATTTTCCTTTTGCTATTAGATGTTTTTCTATTGGAGCGTAAGACAGCTTGGTTAAAAAAACTGAATTTGTTTAACGAGAATCTTTAGTTCTCTTTAAAAAGGGATTAACTAACTCGATTTAAACTTTTATAAATTTTTTAACGAACAAAAGTATAAGGTTTTATATCTTAGAAATAAAAAAAATGAAACAGATAGTATTAGTTCTATTAACATGCATTACCTCAATAGCTTCTTTTGCTCAGGAAGAAGATGATAAAGCACAAAGGTTAGCGTTAAAAAAGGCTAATGGCTATGTTTATGAGGGAAATAATTCAATAAATAATGACGATTTTGTTTCTGGAGAAATGGCATACAGACAAGCTATTTCTAAACAACCAAATACGGTAGCTGGAATTTACAATTTAGGAAACGCGTATTATAAAGAAGGTAATTACGAAGAAGCTCTTTATCGTCATGAGCAAGCTGCAAAGGCTACTACTTCAAAATCGGAAAAGCATAAAGCATATCATAACATCGGCAATATTTTAATGCAGAATAAAAAGTGCAAGGAAGCCGTTGAAGCCTTTAAAAGTGCTTTGAGAAACGATCCAACAGACAACGAAACACGTTACAATTTAGGAATAGCTAAGATTTGTGCAGAACAGCAGAAAGATCAGCAAGACCAAAATAAGGACGATAAAAAGAAGGATCAGAATAAAGACGATCAAGACAAAAAAGATAACGAGAATAAAAAAGATCAGAAAGACCAAAAAGATCAAAATAACGAGGATCAAAAAGACAAAGGCGACCAGGACAAAAAAGATGATGAAGGAAAGCCAAAAGACGACAAAAAAGATAAAGGTAAGGGAGAAGATGAACAGAAAGATAAACAAAAGCCCAAGCCAAAACCTGGACAAATGTCGCCACAGCAAATAAAAAATTTATTGGAAGCCATGAACAATCAAGAACAAAAAGTTCAGGAAAAAATGAATGCGGTAAAAGAAAAAGGTGCCAAAATTAAAACGGAAAAGGACTGGTAGATTAACGATTAACGAGTTTTGATTAACAAGTTTTGAATTGAGAATAAGTATCGATGAAAACAAATGATTTAGAAGAAAGAATAATTGATTTTGCTGTTTCGATAATTAACTTAATAGAAGATGTGAAAAATAGTTATGCAGGTAATTATTACGGAAACCAATTAATACGTTCTTCAGGTTCTCCTGCTCTCAATTATGGAGAAGCTAGGAGTGCCGAATCTCATAAAGATTTTGTTCATAAAATGGGAATCTGTTTAAAGGAACTTAGAGAATCATATAACTGTTTAAGGATAATTAATAAAGCTAATTTATTTAATGGAAATCAAGTTAAAATGAATAAAGCTTTAGATGAAAATAATCAATTAGTATCTATTTTTGTTGCCAGTATTAAAACATCGAGAAGTAAAAATTCAAATATCAAAAATCGCTAATCGTTGTTCGTTAATTATTATGAAACTGATTAAACACATATCAATACTACTATTAATACTTACAGCAAGTATTACTTCTGCCCAAGTTAAATTTGAGGCGAAAGTAAGCAAACAAAAACTGGGTATTAACGAGCGCTTGCGTATTGACTTTGAAATGAATAAAGATGGGGACAATTTTAACCCTCCAAACTTTTCAAACTTTACAGTAGTAGGTGGTCCTAATCAATCCGTAAGCAATTCATGGATTAATGGCGTAAGAACCTATAAGAAGACCTATAGTTACTTTTTAGCGCCAAAAAAGCGTGGGAACTTCACCATAAAACAAGCAACTATTGTTATTGATGGCGAAACCTATAAAACGTTGCCTATAAATATTCAGGTTACAGCAGCAGTAGATAAGCCAAAAGACCCGAATGATGCAAATTACATCGCATCAGAGAATATTCATTTAGTAGCAGAAGTTTCAAAAACAAATCCCTATTTAAACGAAGCCATTACGGTTGTATACAAACTATACGTATCGCCAACAATTGCCGTAGATAGCTGGAATGAGATTGATAGTCCGAGGTACAACGATTTCTGGAGTCAGAATATAAATACCCAAGGACAAAAAGTTCAAAACGGAACCTTTAAAGGAAAAGATTATCGCTTTTTGGTTTTACGAAAAGCAGTGCTATATCCTCAAAAAACAGGTAAACTAAATATAGAACCGTTAAGTTTGGATATCGCTTTACGCGTACCTTCCAACAGGAGGGATATTTTTGGAAGCCTTTTAATGACACGTGTTAACAAAACCGTGTCTGCCGGGAATAAAACAATTAATGTTAAACCGCTTCCCGATGCTGGAAAACCAGTAGATTTTGCAGGAGCTGTTGGTGATTTCAAACTGGATGTTATAGCATCAAAGAAAGTACTAGATGCTTCAGAATCATTTCAGGTAAAAGTGGCCGTTAAAGGTAATGGTAATTTAAAGCTATTTAAGCTGCCAAAGATCTCGTTACCGAGTTCATTAGAGGTATATGAGCCCGAGCATGAAGAACAGGTTAAAACAAACCTTTCTGGTATGAGAGGGAGTATTTCAGATAGTTATACCGTTGTGCCGCAATTCAAGGGAAAATACCCTATACCAAGTATTTCGTTTTCGTATTTCGATTTAAAAACAGAAAGTTATAAACGATTAACATCCGACGAGATTGTAATTGATGTTTTAAATGGCCCTACAAATAGCGCCAGTGACACCTCAAGCGATAATCCTTCAAATAGTGTTAAACAACGTGTTGTTTTAAATAACGACCAATTTGCTTTTATTAAAACCAAAACCAATTTTATTAGCACCAAAACAAATTACTTCTTTAAAACAAATCTGTTTTGGAGCCTATTGTTATTGCCCTTTTTAGCAATTCCTTTAGCCATAGTAGTTCGTAAGAAAAAAGCAACCAGAGATGCCGATGTATATGGTAATAGAATAAGAAAGGCAGATAAGCTGGCAAAGAAATACTTAAGTAGCGCTAAAAAATCGTTAGGAAAAAAAGAAGCGTTTTATATAGCATTAGAGAAAGCATTGCATAATTACTTAAAAGCAAGATTACACATAGAAACTAACGATTTAAGTAAAGATAAGATTAGTAGTTTGCTAAAAGAAAAGCAAGTTGACGATGGCGTTATAAACGATTTTATTGCCATTGTACAAAACTGTGAATTAGCGAGGTATACACCAATAGATATTGTTACTATGCAGGAAGATTATGAAAAAGCAGCAAAAACAATTTCTTTAATAGATAAACAAGCACGTTAAGATGAAAAAAGTTTTTTACATAGTATCGTTTTTGTTAAGCTTAACCGCTTTTTGTCAAAACCAAACATTATTCGAAAAAGCCAATGCGTTGTATAATGAAGATAAATATGCCGAAGCTATAGATAATTATAGGGCTATTTTAGAAACTGGTAATCATTCAGCCGATTTGTATTTCAATTTAGCCAATGCACACTATAAACTAAACAATATAGCACCAAGTATCTACTTTTATGAAAAAGCGTTACAATTGGCTCCTAATGATCCAGATATTAAGAACAATCTGTCGTTTGCCCAAAACATGACCATAGATGCTATTGATGTTGTACCAGAAGCGGGTCTTGCTAAGCTTTTAAATAATGTTACCCATACCATGAGTTTCGACAATTGGGCCAGAGTAGCAGTAGGTTTGGTGTTTTGTTTTGTTGTTTTATTTCTCATTTACTATTTTGCCTTTTCTACACTAAATAAGCGCTTAACATTTATTGGGAGCTTGGCATCTCTATTTTTACTGTGTGTATCGTTAGCCTTTGCATTTCATAAGTACAATCTGGATAAAAAGGATAATCCAGCGATTGTATTCGAGCAAGAAAGTAAAGTGAAAAACGACCCAAACCCAAGAAGTGAAGAAGCCTTTAGGCTGCATGAAGGTACGAAAGTACAGGTTCTGGAATCTTACAATGATTGGAAAAAAATAAGACTCTCTGACGGTAAGACAGGATGGGTAAATTCAAAAGACATTAAAATGTTGAATAATATTTAATATTTCTTTAACAAAAAATAGTATATATTTGCTTTTCATTATTTTTTTAACAGAATGTCTAGAAATATAGTATCTATAAGTTTATCGATATTTTTTATGGTGCTTCTAACTGCACCAACCATAGTGACTGTAATAGACGATTCTATTGATGTGTCTTTCCTTTTCGACTCATCTGAGGAAGAAGAAAAAAAAGGTAGTAAAAAAGACAAAAATTCCGAAATCTTATTTTTTGAGTTCAATGAAAACGAAGTTGGTTTGGCTCTTAAAAAGAAAAAGAATAGCTTACAATATTACTCTAAAAGTTATTCTAAACCACATTTAAATATTATTTCCCCTCCCCCAGATTTACACATACAGTAATTCTAAAACACTAAAAAGGGGTGTCTAAAAGTGTTATTCAAACCTGGCAACTTGCTTGTCACAGGCTAAGAATCTCTTTGAAATTAAACATTTGTTTTATCAGAATGTCAGAGATTTTTGGACCTTGATTTATGCTGAGTCTTTATTGACTTAGTTCAGAGCAGGCTAGTCGAAATATTTACAATAACATTTTTCAGACTTTTAAACCCTAGTAATTTTCAACTTAACCATTCTTTGATTTACATCACAGGAGTAAAAACTTATTTTTCATGTTTAAAACTATTAAAAATGACTTGCCAGCGAGTATAGTCGTATTTTTTGTCGCATTACCATTATGTCTTGGTATTGCATTGGCAAGTGGAGCACCTCTTTTTTCAGGCTTAATTGCCGGAATTGTTGGAGGTATTGTTGTTGGTTCATTAAGTGGATCAAAAATTGGAGTTAGTGGACCGGCTGCCGGATTAGCAGCTATTGTATTGGCCGCTATAGGAACTTTAGGAGGCTATCAAAACTTTTTAGTTGCTGTGGTTCTAGGGGGTGTTATTCAATTATTATTTGGTGTTTTAAGAGCCGGTATTATTGGGTATTATTTCCCGTCTTCCGTAATTAAAGGGATGCTAACAGGTATTGGTATAATAATCATTCTTAAACAAATACCACATTTCTTTGGCTACGATGCTAGTGCAGATGGTAACATACATTTCTTTGAAGTAGATAGTAAAGGAACTTTTTCAGAATTAATAGGTACTATTAATCATATAAAATTGGGATCTGCTTTAATTGGATTAATTGGACTGGGCATATTGATTCTTTGGGATAGAGTATTAACAAAAAAAGCTAAGATATTTCAATTAATACAAGGGCCATTAGTGGCTGTTGTAGTTGGAATAGTTTATTACTATTTAACAAGTTCACATGATACTTTATCTATAGCATCATCTCATTTAGTAAGTGTCCCTGTTCCAGAAGATGCAGCTTCATTTTTTGGGCAATTTAGCTTTCCTAATTTCGCTGCAATTACAAATCCAGATATTTGGGTAGTAGCTTTTACCATTGCTTTAGTTGCTAGTTTAGAAACTTTATTATGCGTAGAAGCAACAGATAAACTAGACCCTAACAAAAACGTAACACCTACAAACAGAGAGTTATTAGCACAAGGTACCGGAAACATTCTTTCGGGAATGATAGGCGGTTTACCTATAACTCAGGTAATTGTAAGGAGTTCTGCTAATATTCAGTCTGGAGGGGTGTCTAAAATGTCTGCAATTATTCATGGATTGTTCTTAATTATTTCGGTGATTTTAATTCCGAGATTATTAAATATGATTCCATTATCAGTTTTAGCAGCTATCCTATTAATTGTTGGTTATAAGTTGGCTAAACCTTCATTATTCAAAAAAATGTATGATTTAGGTTGGAAACAATGGATACCATTTACAGTAACAGTTGCAGGGATAGTATTTATAGACCTGTTATATGGAATAGGACTTGGACTTGGTGTAGGTATTATTGTTATTCTTATTAAAAGTTACCAAAACTCACACTTCTTACATATTGAAGATAAAAGTAATGGGAAGCATAAAATAAAAATGACTTTTGCAGAAGAAGTAACGTTTTTTAATAAAGGAGCTATACTTAAAGAATTAGATGCCTTACCAAGAGATACTTATTTGGAATTAGATGTTAGAAAAACAAGATATCTGGATAACGATATTATTGAAATTTTAGAGGATTTTGCTTTTAAAGCAAAAGAAAAACATATCGATATCAAATTGGTTTCAGAACGAGGTGTTGTTGAGAACCCGTCAAGCTTTATTGAATTTTTTAAATTAAGACCTAAATCAGCCTAAACCTAGAAATTATGAATAAATATAAAATATTAGTACTTTCAGATTTAAAAAAATCGACAAGTACAACGTTAAAAAGCACGACAAGTTTAGCCAAAATGATAAATGGAGATATACAGTTTTTCCATGTTAAGAAACCTACCGACATTGTAAAAAAAGAAAATCAATTGTCTGCTATGCGCACAATAAATAAAGAACATTTTACAATTGAAAAGGAAATACAAAGTTTAATAAAACCCATTTCTGAAGATTACGGACTAAACATAGACTATTCGTTTGCCTATGGAAACGTAAAAGATGAATTACGTAAATACATTAAGACTAATAAACCAGATATCATTGTTTTAGGAAAAAGAAAGCCTAAAAGACTTAATATCTTGGGAGATGGTATTACACGTTTTATTCTTAAAGAACATGAGGGTGCAATCATGCTGGCAGATAATGATAACGTATTAGAACCAAATAAAGAAATATCTCTTGGTATGCTTAACGGAGTCGAAGAATCATCTAATTTTGAATTTATTGAAGACCTGATAAATCATACTCAAGAGCCATTAAAATCCTTTAAAATTGGTAAAGACGATTCAGATACGGCCCCAAATGCGAAAAAGCATATGGACAAAAAAATGGTTGAATATGTATTTGAACCAAATGACAATACTATTGATAAGCTTTCTAATTATGTGTCGAAAAGTAATATTAACTTGTTATGCGTAAATAGAGAAAAGAAACGTACCTCAAAAAACGAAAACAAAGCGGCATCCGATATTAAGACTTATATAGGCAAGCTCAATGTCTCGTTTTTGGTTACGGGAGGAGAAAGACTACTAGTACAGTAATTTAAAATATAAATTTAATTAAGATATAATGAAAGCACATACGCAAGAAACACAAGCGGCAATAACGCCTCAAAAAGCATTGGAATTATTAAAAGAAGGAAACCAAAGATTTTTAGACAGCAAAAAAGCCGATAGAGATTTATTGGAACAGGTAAATGATACAAGTAACGGACAATATCCATTTGCAACAGTTTTAAGTTGTATAGATTCTAGAGTATCTTCAGAATTAATTTTCGACCAAGGTATAGGCGATATTTTTAGCGCAAGGATTGCAGGAAATTTTGTTAACGAGGACATATTAGGAAGTATGGAGTTTGCTTGTAAATTAGCAGGAACCAAACTTGTTGTTGTATTGGGTCATACGAGTTGTGGCGCTGTAAAAGGAGCTTGCGATGATGCTAAACTAGGTAACTTAACAGCACTTCTTGAAAAAATCACGCCAGCGGTTAATGCCGTTACAGAACCTACAGATTCAAGTTTAAGAAATTCAAAAAATATTGAGTTTGTAGATAATGTTGCAAAGAAGAATGTGTTGTTAAACATTGAAAGGATCATGAAAGAGAGTGATGTTCTTGCAGACATGCAGAATAATGGCGAGATCATGATTATTGGAGGTATGTACGATATTAATTCGGGAGCAGTAACCTTCTATGAATAAACCGGTTTATTCTTATAGATGAAAAAGAATAATATGAAAATAAGTGTAGTAGCATTAATGCTGCCCATACTTATGCAAAGTCAAGACAGCAATTTTGGTAATTGGTTAATATACATAGGAAACAAAAAAATTAACCAAAAGTGGAATATTCACAACGAAGTTCAATACAGAAATTATGATGCTATTGGTGACCTCGAACAGTTACTTTTAAGAACAGGTTTAGGATATACATTTAACGAAAGTAAAAACAATGTATTACTGGGGTATGGATATATACTGTCTGAAAATTACTTAGGCGACACCGACGATAAAGTTTCTGTAAACGAGCATAGAATATTTCAACAATTCACATCAAAACAAAAAGTAGGGAGCGTAAAATTAAATCATCGTTATAGATTTGAGCAACGTTTTGTTGAAGACGATTTTAAATTGCGTTTTCGTTATTTTTTAGCACTAAACATTCCCTTATGTAATAAGGAAGATCAAAGCAGTAAATATTATTTTTCTGCTTACAACGAAATATTTTTGAATACTCAAACGTCAATTTTCGACAGAAACAGGGTATATGCCGGGCTAGGTTATAATATTAATAAAGACATAAGACTTGAAGTTGGTTATATGAATCAATTCTTTGAAACTACAAGTAGAGATCAACTAAATATTATAACTTTTGTGACATTCTAGATCGACTATTAGTTAAAAAAAAGCCAATACTCTAAGTATGGGCTTTTTTTTTGAGCAAAGATGAGTTAAATTAGGGAATCTAAAATTCACTTTAATTATGAAAAATCTCTTTTCTAACATCAGAGGTGATGCTTTTGGCGGCATTACAGCAGGTATTGTAGCACTACCATTAGCACTTGCATTTGGAGTATCTTCAGGACTTGGGCCAAGTGCAGGTTTGTATGGCGCAATTTTCATTAGTTTTTTTGCAGCCCTTTTTGGAGGTACAAATACGCAGATATCTGGACCAACGGCTCCTATGACGGCCGTGAGTATGGTTATAATTGCAGGCATTATAGCGACAAACGATGGAGATATTACTAAAGCATTACCGGTAATTCTTACGGTTTTTTTGCTTGCAGGTTTAATGCAAATTGGATTAGGTGCTTTAGGTTTAGGAAAATACATAAGATATATTCCTTATCCTGTAGTTTCGGGATTTATGACGGCCATAGGGGTTATCATTATACTAACGCAAATTTTGCCTTCTGTAGGGTATTATCCGAAGGAAGATATGGAGTTTGTAAATACATTTAAACCACAAGCCGAAAATGTTATTCTTAGGAATATCATTGAAGAAGAGCAAAAAGAAGGTATTTTAGTGTTAGAGGACTTTCAGGAAACGATATCTAGGTCTAATGCCATTTCCCAAGATGAAATTTTAAAGGAGTCCCAAACTCTGGCTAAAAACGAAAGTAAAAAGGCTTTTGGAATAATAAAGATCTTACCAAGGGCTTTACAAAATATTAATTGGTTGGAATTAATCTTATCCTTAAGCACGATTTTTATTATTTATGGCTTTAAACGAATTACCAAAGCGATACCAAGTTCGTTGGTAGCCTTAATAGTTGTATCTGGTGTAGCAGTTGGCTTTGGGTTAGATTATAGACCCATTGAAGAGATTCCTAGTGGGCTACCCATTCCAAACTTAGAGATTTTTACAAGTTTTAAATTAAATAGTGTCACACCATATTTCTTTACGGCGTTAACTTTGGCCTTATTAGGAGCAATCGATTCTTTACTAACAAGTGTGGTTGCAGATAATATGACTAAAACAAAACATAAGCCAAATAAAGAATTGGTTGGTCAAGGTATTGGTAATAGTATAGCTGCAGTTTTTGGAGGCATCCCAGGAGCAGGAGCAACAATTAGAACCGTGGTAAATATTACCTCCGGAGGTAAAACGAAATTGTCTGGTATGATTGCTGGAATATTATTATTAATAATATTATTGGCTTTAGGGCCTATAGCTTCAAAAATACCCGCAGCAGTTCTGGCTGGCATCTTGATAACAGTAGGTATCGGTGTAATGGATTATAAAGGATTAAAAGCCATACCAAGTTTACCAAAAGATATAAAAATAGGCCCTTTGAAGTTAAGTTCTGAGGTAACTATAATGATTACAGTATTGTTACTGTCTACCTTTTGGGATTTAATTTTTGCTGTAGGTATCGGGCTTGTAATAGCATCCTTAATGTTTATGAAGAAAATAGGCGATTTAACCGCAGAACGTTCGGATGTGAAGCCACTTAAAGAAGAAGCTTGGGCGGATGAAGCTGGCTTCCCGGATAGTTTAAAAGAGGAGGTGTTCATTAAACACCTTAAAGGACCTTTATTTTTTGGATCAACGAGCGATTTTCAGCAATTAACCGCACAAATTCCAGATACAGCTAAAATAGTTGTTATAAGATTAGGGCGCATGCAATATATGGATCAATCGGGTTTATACGCTATGGAAGATATGCTTCAGGAATTAAGCAAAAATAATATAGAAGTGTTGTTTGTTGGGTTATTGAGACAACCTAGGTATATGATGGAACGTATTGATATTATTCCCGACTTAATCCCAAGAAAACACATATTTGATAGTTTTAAACAATGTATGAATTGGATTAAAACCAATCTGCATGAATAAGTATTAAATGAATCATCTGAATTAGTAAAAAAACTGGCTTTAAAGTAATTTTCTGCCATCACTGAGAGCAGCTTGTGCTGAGCGTAATCGAAGCAAGTAAGCTTTAGATAACTTCGTCTTTAGATTCCGTGGTATCATCTTCTTCCTCAGTATCATCTAATATGCTTGGAAGAATCATAGGGACTAAGGATTTAACTGGGTTATAAAGCGCAGAATCTTCTAATGTTTTATCGTCAGCAAAAGGAATAGTATTGTTCATTTTATCAAAAACGATTAAAATCACACTTAGTATTAAAGCAATTTTGAGTCCACCAAAAACACCTCCAAGAATCTTGTTTATAATACCAAGAGCTGCAAAATTTGCTAGTTTGGTTAGCGCTTTTCCAGCTAAAGCAATAGCCAGAACGATGATTACAAAAGTTATGGCAAAAGCAACAATGTTAATAGTCTTCTCATTCCAATCCACTTTGCTTTCTAAAAAGTCGCCAGCAAAATTGCTAAAATGAATGGCACCATAAACACCTGCGATTAAGGCAACGAGAGAAGCGATTTCAACAAAAAGTCCTTTCATAAAACCACGAACAAGACCAAACAAAATTAATGCCCCTAAAACAATGTCTATAACACTCATAATTTTAGAATTTAAACAAATATAAAATAATAAGTCACACTTAGGTTTATTAACTTTACAACTTTAAATTTATTATGTCTAGAGACGAACAATTAAAAGAACGTTGGCAATTGGTAGTCAGGAAACTATCCGATCAATTTGCAGATGGAGAGCTTTTAGATCTTGATGCTATTATCTATTTAATAGGTGTGCAAGAGCTTGGGCAATTAGATAGAAGTTTTAAGAAAGATCAGAAATTAGATCTCATGCATATTGCTATTTGCAAACTACTCGTACCATATGGGTATTATGCTCTCGATTTTGTAGATGGTGAAGGATGGCCACATTACAAAGCCTTAGAAGCGCTTCCTCATTTAAAAGCAGGCGAACAAAGTGTCTTAATGAAAGAAGCGATAGTAAATTATTTTTTGGAAACCGAGTATATAAAATAAGGTTTCATCGTTATCCCATAGTTGTCTTATTGCAGAAACGGCGTTACCTAATACAAAAGTAAATGACAAATAATAAGCGAATAAGACTAAGGCAAACAGAAAAGACCGATTTGGAACATTTCTTTTTGTTTCAACTCAACGAGGAAGCAAACTATTTAGCTGCTTTTACTTCTAAAGACCCTACAGACAAAACAGACTATTTTGAAAAGTGGACGAAACTTTTAGACGATCCAAAAATAAATATACGTACCATTTTGGATAACGAAACGGTTGTGGGAAGTATTGTAAAATTTGAAATAGAAGGGCAAGCCGAAATTTCTTACTGGTTAGACAAAAGCTTTTGGGGTAAAGGCATTGCAACTATGGCGCTCAAAGAGTTTTTGATCATTGAAAACACAAGACCGATTTTTGGACGTGTGGCATTTGATAATTTGGGCTCACAAAAAGTTTTAGAGAAATGTAGATTTATAAAAACTGGTGTCGATAAAGGTTTTTCGAATGCAAGACAGGCAGAGATTGAAGAATTTATTTATAAGTTGGCATAAGAAATAGAAACTATAATTACTACTAATAAACCCTTTCATTTCAATATCTTATTTTGGGCAAAAGTATAAGTTTGTTCTAAGTGTAGTTAAAAGGTAGAAATTTCGGGCAAAATAGCTCGTTTTTTAACCTTAAAAAAGGCGAAAAAGAAGCATAAAGCAACGCAAAAATTAATCATTGTTGCGTAAATTTGCACAAAATCTACTTTAATGGAAGAAATGCTATTTTATGATAGAATGCAGTTTGCATTTACTATCACATTCCACTATTTATTTCCGCAACTAACCATGGGATTATCTTTAATGATAGTCTATTTTAAATGGAAATTTCTCAAAACACAATTAGAACAATATAATGATGCTGCCAAGTTCTGGATGCGCATTTTTGCACTTAATTTTGCTATGGGTGTTGTTACGGGAATTCCAATGGAATTTCAATTTGGAACGAACTGGGCTAAGTTTTCCGAACTCACAGGAGGGATTATAGGACAAACATTGGCTATGGAAGGTATGTTTTCCTTTTTCTTGGAATCGTCTTTTTTAGGGTTATTTCTGTTTGGAGAAAAATTACTGGGGCATAAGTTACATTTTCTAACTGGCTTCTTAGTGTTTTTAGGTTCCTGGGCAAGTGGCTTTCTTATTATTGCGACACATGCCTGGATGCAAAATCCGGTAGGCTACGAAATTCTGGCTAATGGTAAATTTGTACTAAACAATTTTGGAGCACTGTTTACTAATCCTTGGCTTTGGCCTTCATATTTACATAATCAGGCAGCTTCTTTAGTAACCAGTTCATTTGTTGTAGCTGGAATAGGCGCATTTTATGTGTTAAGTAAAAAACATACAGAATTTGGTAAACTATTTGTAAAGACAGGTGTTATTTTTGGCTTGGTGGCTTCTATACTTGTGGCCATACCAACAGGTGATTTACTTGCTAAAAATGTGGTTAAATACCAACCAGTAACATTTGCGGCTATGGAAGGCATTTTTCATACCGAACAAGGTGGTGCCGAGATTGTTTTAATAGGACAGCCGGATGTAAAAAATAAAAAACTCGATAATAAAATTGCAGTACCTAATATATTAAGCTTTCTAACTTATGGTGATTGGGATACAGAAGTTAAAGGATTAAACGAATTTCCAGAAGAGAATTATCCCACTAATATTTCTGGGTTGTACTATGCTTATCATATTATGGTAGGATTAGGAACTATTTTTATAGGACTTCTGTTTCTAGCTGTTGTTCAATTAATTCGAAAAAAATTATACACTACAAAATGGATTCTGTGGGCTTTATTGTTTATGATTCCGTTTCCCTATATCGCCAATACAACAGGCTGGTATACGGCAGAATTGGGTAGACAACCATGGCTGGTATACAATTTATTAAGAACTGCTGATGGCGCTTCGCCAACAGTATCTTCGGGAAACACATTATTTACCTTATTAGGTTTTATAGGGCTTTACCTTTTACTGGGCTTGTTATTTTTATTAGTCGCAGGTAAAATAATTAGAAAAGGACCAGAACCACAAACGCATTAGACTATGGAAATTTTTTGGTACATCGTTTTAATTTTTATGTTAGCCACTTATGTTGTATTAGATGGTTACGATTTTGGAGCAGGCATTATTCATCTCTTTTTTGCAAAAAAGGAAAAAGATAAAAAAGCCATTACAAATGCTATAGGTCCTTTTTGGGATGCGAATGAAGTTTGGCTAATTGCAGCTGGAGGTATTTTGTTTTTTGCCTTTCCTACCTTATATGCATCGTCGTTTAGTGGATTTTATTTACCATTAATAATGATTTTGTGGTTGCTTATTTTTAGAGCCATTGGTTTAGAGTTAAGAGGGCAAATTCATCACCCTATGTGGGAAGCTATTTGGGATAGGGCTTTTGGTATTGCCAGTTTACTTTTAGCATTGTTTTTTGGAATAGCCCTTGGGAACGTAGTACGAGGTGTCAATCTTGGAATGGTAAAAGATGGTGTTTCAACGCAGGAAGCTCATTATTTCTTTTTACCACTTTGGAATCCTACGTTTAGTCCACAAGCAGAGCAATTAGGTATTATTGATTGGTTTACGATCTTATTGGGCATTATAAGCGTAATAGTATTGACTATTCATGGTGCCAATTGGATTATTTACAAAACCAATTCGGCTTTAAACCCAAAATTAAAAGACGTTATTTTTAAACTCAATTTTGTGCTTCTGGCATTGGTGATTTTCTCTTTGTTTATTTGGCATATTATAGAGCCAAAACCATTTCATAATTTTATAGATTACCCTATACTTTGGGTATTTCCTTTAATAACGTTTATAGGATTATTTGGCTTGTTTAATATTAAGCGCTTTAAAAAAGATGGTTTAGGCTTTTTGTTTTCCAGTTTGTTTTTGGTGGGCGGATTAGCTTCTACAGTTGCTTCCATATTTCCCAATGTATTACCATCGACAAACAATGTAAACCCTTCGTTAACGTTGTATAATGTTGCTGCTGATGCTTACGGACTTTCTGTAGGCATTATTTGGTTTGTTATAGCATTAATTCTGGTTATAGTATACTTTATAATTCAATACAAAGTATTTAGTGGTAAAATGGATGATGTGGGTTATGGAGAACATTGAAGTTATGAATAGCTTAAATTTTTAGGTTTTAAAGCCGCAAGTCGTATTTGTACGACTGCCTTGAGAATAACCAAAAGACCACAATCTTTTGCTAAAACAAAAGGATTTCCACAGCAATCCTTAACATAAATCTCGTAAAAAATAGTAAATTTGCCATCATTTTAAGCGTGTTATGATAGATAAGATAAAAGAACTCATTGCAGAAGCAGAAACCTTTAAAACCCAATCTAAGGAAGAGGTTGAAGCGTTTCGTATAAAATATTTAGGTAAAAAAGGATTACTAAATGACTTTTTTGCTGAGTTTAAAAATATAGCCAGCGATCAGAAAAAGGAGTTTGGTCAAACTATAAACAAGCTTAAAAAAACGGCTGAAGATAAAGTAAATGCCTTAAAGGAAGAGTTAGAGAGCAATGAAGAAGTAAAAGGTGTTTATGGTGATTTATCACGTCCGGGAGAGCCGATACAGATTGGTGCACGACATCCTATATCGATTGTGAAAAATCAAATTATTGATATCTTTTCACGTATAGGTTTTAACGTTAGTGAAGGTCCTGAAATAGAAGATGATTGGCACAACTTTACAGCATTAAACTTGCCTGAGTACCATCCGGCACGCGATATGCAAGATACGTTTTTTATTCAAACGAATCCAGATATCTTATTGCGTACACACACTAGTTCTGTGCAAGTACGTTATATGGAAAATAACACACCTCCTATTCGAACTATTTCACCGGGTAGGGTATATAGAAATGAAGCCATTTCGGCACGATCTCACTGTTTTTTCCACCAAGTTGAAGGTCTTTATATAGATAAAGATGTAAGCTTTGCAGATTTAAAACAAACGCTTCAACATTTTACTACCGAGATGTTTGGGAAATCTAAAATACGATTACGCCCATCTTACTTCCCATTTACAGAACCTAGTGCAGAAATAGATGTGTATTGGGGGTTAGAAACCGAAACTGATTATAAAATCACCAAAGGAACCGGTTGGTTGGAAATTGGAGGTTGTGGTATGGTAGACCCTAATGTTTTAGAAAACTGTAAAATAGATCCAACCGAATACTCTGGGTTTGCTTTTGGGGTTGGTATAGATCGTATTGCCATGTTACTACATCAAATTGGTGATATTCGCTTATTAAGTGAAAATGATGTACGTTTCTTGGAGCAGTTTAAAAGTGCTTTGTAATACTTTCTTTAGTTAGTCATTCTTTATTTTTTGATGATCCGTTTTGTGATCACACTTTGTGAATTTGCTAGTGATAGTTTTAAGAAATATATCCCTGGATTTAAAGAGCTTATATTGATAGCTTTTTTATTTCCATAACTGGAAACCTTCTTTCCGATTATATCGTAGATTTCAAGTGTATTAAGATCACTTTTAGATTCAATATTAATGATATCTGCTGTTGGATTAGGATATATAATTATATTTGATGCTTCTGTTTTAAAATCTTCTGTACTCAACGTCTGGCTAAATGTAAGTGTAACAACTTCTGAGGGTGAGCTAGTTCCAGGGGTTTGTCCTGAACATAAAGCTCGTATGGAGAAATCATAAGCTTGTCCTTCCGTTCTTCCTCCCATTGTAATGGTTGTTGCGCCAGCAGATGCACCTGCCCAACCATTGGAATTAGTATTTACATTAAAAGGATCGGAAGTTCCTGGAGGATAAGAACGTAGTTCAAAAGTTCTTGTATTAGTAGCTTCATTGTCAAACGAAAAAGTAATGGTATTAGCAGTAACACTAAGCAATTTTAAACCCGTTGGAGGTTGGTTACAATTATCTTCAATAACTGGGACTGGACCTTCAGGAGTTAGTGTTGTCGTCGTTCCAATACGAAATTTATCTTTTAAAGCCTGTACTCTAGTTTGAGGGTTAAAATCAGCATATCGGTTGTCAAAAGATTCAAAATTTGTAGGAACATTGTCGTTCCAAATGGCATCCCTAAAGAAATCAGGATTTGTGGTTTGACCAATAGGAGAGCCATCTTTTAATGTACCATAGCCTTCATTTGCGAAAAAGTAAGTAAGTCCTTTTCTATCAAAATTAGGGTCAGCGTTTGTGCCATCTTTTGCAAAATATTCACCACCACCTCTAACTCTTCCCGCTCGATCTTCTATATTGTAAGCTTCTGGTCTATAAATGACATTAGAAACAAACACATTATCTTCGGTTCTAAGTCCTGTATCGTTCATAAACCCTTCTGAGCTTGCATTATCTGCCCAACCTAATTGGAATCCTAATCGAATCGGATTGGCAGGAAGGTAATTGGCCATAAAACCAATATTATTTACAATAAAAGTGTCTCTGGCACCTTCTTCTACAAAACCCATAAATCTTCCTGACCCGATAACAAAATTTTCGAAGCCAGTGTTTCCTAGATTTCCTGTAGGTGTAGCTACAGGAGCTCCAATCGCCGATGCACTAGTATCAAGTGTTCCACTGTTGTCAGGACTTCTACTTCCAGCGAATGCATCCCAGTCAAAACCATCCCAACCAGCATTATCGATAAAATTATGAACGGCTATGCACTCATTGGCTCCTAAAAGCCAAACAGCTCTTTTGTTAGTGTTTTGTATGTAGTTATTTCTAATTAAAGCCCTATCTACTTCCCATCTACAATTTACACCTTCCCATACATTTTTTATATGAAACCCTCTAATTTCTATGTTATTACTCCCTTGAAGGTAAAATCCTGTTGCTCTATTGTATTCATCGCCTTCTGGGTTACTTTCAATGATAGGGTTGTCAATACCAATAAGTTTTACGTTTCTACTATTACTTATAAGAAATATGTGTTCATCACTATTTTCAGGGCCTAAATCTGTAGCTCCAGGTAGAATTATATCATGATCTCCTGTTTTAAAAATACTTCCCCGTACATAAACAATAACATGAGATGGAATATTTATAGTTTGAGTTGCATTTAAAACAAAGGTTCCATCTACAAAATATGTCTTAGGAGAAGATATTGTACCTGCGGTTATATTATTTAATAACTGATTGACTGTTGTTATTGATATCGCTCCTGTTGGAGCAGGGTCAGAATAAATAATGCCGTTAAGGCAATATTGCAATCTCTCATCATTAATAATTTGTTCTTCGAACCCCGAGTTTCTAATAAAATTACGAGCCGTTTCAGAGATGCCTGCTTCTTGCAAAGTCTGTCCTATTAGATTTGTGACGGTAACTAAGGCAATTAGTATAAATAGTTTAGATTTCATTCGGTTTGGGTTTTAATTAATACATGAATTAAAAAAGACTTAACAGTTTTTTTTATTCAATGGTCCTATTGAGTAGCTTATCATAGTGAAACTATAAGGTTTTTGTTGCTACTACTTAGTTTAAATGTTTTTTTGATAGTATACAAAAACATTAAGAACGACAATTATAAAATTACTCTATAAGTTACCTTGGTTGAAGTACATATGTTTTAAATGCTAGAACAAATGCTTTATTTTTACACTCTAAAATTAGTTGTTGTGAAAAAAGATATCCAAATACCAAAAGTTGAAGACGTTTATATAGCTGTAGTAAATGAATACAATGCTATTTACAAAACGCAAGATTGGAACGCTTATATAATAAATGATAAAGAAGTTGATTTAGAAATGATCCTTATTGTTACCAGTGGCTATTCTGATGATAAGAAAACATCTGTATTTAGAAAAAAACTAGATAGACTTCCGAAAAAAAGCTACGCCAAAATAGAATTGATGCAAGAGGAGCTATTTGCCCTCAATAATACTTTTAAAGTTTCTTTTTTTGAGGGCAGTACGATGTTTGATAAAACATACTTATTTAGAAAAAACACCATTAATTTAAAGGCTTTGCAGCCCATACCTTTAATGCAGGTGAAAGGAGTTTTGGTGAAATAAACCCTTCCGTTTTCTGGTTATTATCGAAATTAAAGACGAGGTGGTTTTATAAAAGAGTTTTTATTGTAATATAAAATCACGAGATAAGATTATACCCGTAAAATAATTAAACAGATTGCCACGTCGCTAAAAAGCTCCTCGCAATGACAGAAAGGGAATTTTAATTTCTTAATCCAACTTCTCAGTTAATTTCTTAAAAACCTTTTTAGGGTTCTTACCTTCATATAAAATTTGGTAAACTGCATTAATAATTGGAAGCTGTGTTTTTTTAGCGTTTTTCTCATTGAGCAAATGAGCACTTTTTGTAGCATAATAACCTTCGGCAACCATATTCATTTCCATTTGAGCAGATTTTACGGTATAACCTTTACCGATCATATTACCGAACATACGATTTCTGGAAAAAACAGAATAACCGGTTACTAACAAATCACCCAAGTAGGCAGAGTTATTAATATTACGCTTCATTTTATGCATTTTCTTAATAAAACGTTTCATTTCGCGTATAGCATTACTCATTAAAACACTCTGGAAATTATCACCATAACCCAAACCATGAGCAATTCCAGCAGCAATAGCATATATGTTTTTCAACATTACGGCATATTCTACACCTATAATGTCATCATTAACTTTAGTTTTTATATAATCGCTAGATAATTTATTCGCGATTGTTTTCGCCTTATCTGTATCCGAACAAGAAATGGTAAGATAAGACAGGCGTTCTAAAGCCACCTCCTCAGCATGACAAGGACCTGCTATCACTGCAATATTATCATAAGGAATATTATAAACATCATGAAAATGTTCGCCCACTAAAAGCCCAGTTTCGGGCATAATACCTTTCACGGCAGATACAATGGTTTTATTAGAGATATCAATAGTTAACTTTTGTAATTCACCATGAATAAAAGCAGAAGGGATTACAAAAAATAAAACATCGGCATAGGCTGCTATTTCATTAATATCGTTACTAAGTTTTAGCTGTTCTAAATGAAACTCAACCGAGCTTAAATAATTAGGGTTATGTTGTTCTTTTAGCAAATGTTCTTTAGTATAAACGCTTCGCATATACCAGCCAACTTCATCTAAATTTTCGCAAAGCATTTTTACAATAGCAGTTGCCCAACTTCCTGCTCCAAAAACCGCATACTTTAAAGGTTTATCCATAAGTAACAAATCGTTTCAGCCCCAAAAATAAACAAAATAATGATGATTGCTTAATCAAAAAAGATTAAGAAATCGTTTTTTGGCACGCGTTTTGAAAACATGAGAGTATAAACTATAAATACGATTGATTATGAGGACAGTAAAATTACTTTTAAGCTTTGCATTAACAACAACATTGTTTACGTCATGCTATACAGAAGTAAATATTGATGAAGAACCAGGAACATCTATATCTATAAATCAATTATTAAACTCACATGAGTTATGGTATGTCGATATTAATAAAACTTTAGGGCACGGTGAAATACCATTTTTACAAAGAGCATTTACCATATCTTTTAGAAACGGTGTTGTATATGCAAACAATAATATTGTTGGGTTAGGCGATAGCGGTAATGGTTTTGGAATCGATATTGGAGAATATGATGCATACAATATGATTCTTGATATTGACCATGATATAGATGGGTTTAGAACTTTTGACGTTTTTCAAATAGACAATAATACTATAGAGCTTTACAATCCAGGAAGTGATACTTCATACTTTCTTGAAGGTTACCAACGCAGTAATTTTGATTACGATTTAGTGTTCTACGATAACATTCATTACTTCTTACAGGAATATGAAGCTTGGGAAAAGACTTATACAAGCGAACTGGGAGCTATAAATGAATTTGATAATGAAAATTATTTGCAGTTTTTATCTGGAGGAAACGATTCGACATTTAGGAGTTCACAAGATGAAAATGGTACTGTAATAGATAACCTTATATGGGATTATACTGGAGTTTATGGTGTTGGAGATGTTAGTAATAATATGCATTTAAAAACTTTAACATTAGATTATGATTTCTTCAACAATGAATACTTCGAATTGAGCGTTATAAATGATGGAAAGATAGAGCTATTCCACCCATCATCTGAAACAGTTTATGAGTTTGTAGGAAGAGGGTATATACAATACCTAAAAAATGGAGATACCAAAGCGAAAGGACAGAGTAAGGTTACAGTTGACAAGAAACGTAAGTTTAGAAAAGACAAAGTAGATAACCCAAGAGAAAATACAAGGGTTAAATAAATAAAACAGAGTGAGATTCCACTAATTTAAGTTTGCTTATCTAGCAATAAAAATTAATGATTCACTAAAATTTTGGTTGGTTATTTAGTTTAGAAACCGTTTAAAGAATTATTCTTTGAGCGGTTTCTTTTTTTCTATAATGATAAATATTAATAAAGTATGTGACCTTATAATTTTTTGGTGTCTAACACATTAAACCCTCAAAAATTATAAACACATATGGGATTATTTTCATTTATGAAAAATGCTGGTGACAAAATATTTGGAATTAGCAAAGCGGATGAAGAAGATGCTCTTGAAGTAGCAGTAGAAGAACTTAAATTAGAAAAAGAAGCAGCTATAAAACTTAAGGAAACAATTATAGGTTTACAGTTAGAAGTAAAAGATTTAAACATTTTTATTGATGATGATATTGTCCTTGTTACCGGATTAGCGTGCGATCAAGCTACTAAAGAAAAAGTAGTTTTGATTGTTGGAAACTCTAAAGGCATAGCTATTGTAGATGATCAAATGACGGTGGAGTATAAAGCCCCAGAAGCACAATTTCGCACGGTAGAAAGAGAAGATACTTTAGGAAAAATTGCAAAAGAATTTTATGATGATGCTACGAAGTACTCCATTATTTTTGAGGCCAATAAGCCCATGCTAACAGAACCGGATAAAATTTATCCAGGTCAATTATTACGTATCCCAGTCTTGGACTAAGACTAGTTAAATAGCAGATTGCTTAAGCCAGCTAAATTAAATTTAGTTGGCTTTTTTATTTTTCTTTAAAAACTGAAACCATTTATTTTTTAGGTTCTAACTTTTCAAGTCGTGATTGTAATTCAAGAAACTTTTTGTTTAATAACTCTAATTGTTCGATTTTCTTAGCCTGCTCCTCTATTGTTTTTTCCTGAGCAATGGTATATAACGTCAATTCTTCAATTTTTTGAAGGAGTTTAGAATCCATTTCACCTAATAAAATACCGTTTTCTGCAACTTCTTCTTCACTAGGAATATCTTTTAAGTGTCCCTTTTCTTTTATGTGTTTTTCTACTTCTTTTAATGTAGGCAAGTTGTAATTGCTTTTAAATACAAAATCTGCCCAGTTAGTATAAACCGCTACTTTTACTTCCTCTGCTGCAATTTTTCCTTGAACACCGAGTTTAAATCCTTTGGTATCTGCTGTGCCAATTCCAATGTTACCGTTTGATTGAATTCTCATATGTTCATTATTGGATCCTGATGCCAAAATAAGCGACCCTACCGACCACATTTTCATATTACCTGAATCTGCATTAAAAGCTCCAATACCAGATATTACAAATTGTGATTCACTACGTACACTACCATTTACATGTAATTTATCTGTAGGTGATGTTGTGCCAATGCCAACTTTGTTATTTACAATAAAGTGTCCGTTTGTTCTAGCCTCCCATATGTTGCTTAAAGAGCCTTCATCCCAAAGCTTTAAACCATCTGCATCTTTTTTGATAACAAAGGGTGTAGTGTGGGTCATAGTACTTAAACTGATAATGTCAAAGTTAGAAGATTTAAGATCAAGCCTTGCTGTGGGAGTTGTTGTTCCAATACCAACATTTCCATTACTATTTATTATCATTCTATCTACAAAATTGGTATGAAAGTAATGATTACTAACAGGATTCCCACCTCCACTATTTTGCCTTCCATAATAGGAATCAACACCATCCCAGCGAATAATATCTGTAAATAGAGCTGCATAGTCTCCAACTAAACCTTTACTTGAATCTAAATATATTGTATCAACTTGAGCATCTGTATTATAGCTAATTGCAAATAATAAACTTCCTAAAATAAATTTTTTCATCTTTCGAATTTTAAATTAATATGAGTGTTTGCGTAATAATTGAATATAATCTTTAGACAAAGAGTATCACATTCCGAAACAGTATACTGTTCTGATTTTTAATGTTATAAAAATATGGAATACAAATGAAAATTAGCTAAGGCTATTCCTTAGTATTTATAAGGTTTTCCCTTAGTTTTTAGTGAGTTAACTGAGGTTTAGGAAATGATTAGTACCGAGCCTAGTATTGGTGTATAATATAAATGAAATCGTTTCTTTACTATAGAGAAAGAGATGGTTTTAAAATTCAAATTTAAATCGCTATAATTAATCAAATAACTGAATCGTATAATCTAAAAGTTCTATACCTCCACTTCTTCCATGTCCTGGAATTACAATCTTTAAATCGGGTATTTCTTTTTTAATGTTTTCAACAGTTTTTGACCAATCGGCTGTGTTTGCATCTTCTAAATTGCCTTTATTTGCTTTTAACGATTTGATTAAACAGCCTCCAAACAATGCTTTCTCATCTGGAATATAACCCACAATATTGTCTACGGTATGACCTTCTCCAAAGAATTTCGCGAAAACGGATGCTTTTCCTACTTTGATTTCAGTTTTATTTTCGAAACCATTTTTTGGTAATACTTTTTTGCTGTCTTGTTTTGTTAATTCGATAGTAGCGTTATTGGCATAGGATTCTATATTGTTATTATGAAATTCCTTTAATCCACCTAAACAATCATTATGAAAGTGTGTAACTACAATTCCTATGATTTTCTTTTTTTTCTTTTTTTCAATCCAATCTATAAGTTCTTTCGAGGTATCATCATTAGTAGGTGTATCGAAAACTATAGCCTCATCATCATTGAAGTACACCATGCCATTACAAGCTACGTTTCCAAAATCATTCGTTTTTACATAAGAAATATGTACAAAAACATGGTCGCTTACTTGTTTGATTTTTAATGTTTCAGATTCAAAGTTATATGGGGCTTGGGCGTTAGATTTAAAACCGATAAAAATAAACGTGGCTACAAATACTATTAAAATTGTTTTCTTCATAAAAGCAGAGATCTTTAAATTATTAAACTTAAACAGGATTAGCTTAAAGTTTATTGTAACTAACACTGTTAAATAAATTTAAAATAATGTTATTTATAAAAGTTCATTTCATCCAAGTATTCCCAAACAAACTCAGGAAGCATGGGTCTTACATTTTTGCCTGCTTTAATAGAGTTGCGTATTAATGTAGAAGATAACTCCATAATTGGAGCATCAATACTGTGTATCTTTTTATGATTATGAAATTGTGTTTCAATCTTGTTTTCAGAAATACGAGGGTATACATAAATATGATGATTCTCTAGAATCAGCTCATAATTTTTCCATTTATGAAAGCTCTTTAGGTTGTCTTCTCCCATAATTAAAGAGAATTCATTATCGGGGTATTTTTCTTCTAAATGTACAAGTGTATTTATGGTATAGTTAGGTTGAGGTAGATTAAACTCAATATCGCATGGTTTAAGCTTGGTATATTCTTTTGTAGCACGATATACCATTTCTAAACGTTGGTAATTATCGAGTAAACTTCGTTTTTTTTTAAATGGATTATGTGGGGTTACTACAAACCACACTTGATCTAAATCGCTATATTCAGCTAAGTGGTTGGCAATAACCATATGCCCGATATGAATAGGATTAAAAGAGCCAAAATATAACCCAACTTTCATTTTAATAGGTTTAGTGGTTTATAAAATCGCGAACCAATTTATGTGCATTTTCAAGGGCATTATCTAAGTTGTCGTTTACAACAATAACATCAAATAAAGGCGCTGTTGCTAATTCTGCTGAAGCTTTGGCTACGCGCATATTTATTTTGTCTTCGCTTTCCGTTTTACGTTTTTTAAGTCTAATTTTTAACTCATCAATACTTGGAGGTTTTACAAAAATAGCTAAAGTTTCTTCTGGAAATTTTCGTTTTATTCGTAAGCCACCAGATACATCAATATCAAAAATAACATGTTTTCCCTTAGCCCAAATGCGCTCGACCTCAGTTTTTAAAGTACCATAAAAATTATCGCGATAGACTTCTTCCCATTCTAAAAATTCATCATTTTTAATTTTAGATTTAAATTCTTTAGCCGATAAAAAGTAATAATCTTTTGCGTTTATTTCATTCCCTCGTTTTTCCCGGGAGGTTGCCGATATGGAGAATTCTAAATTTAAATCTTCAATGCCTAATAGGTGTCTTACAATGGTTGTTTTTCCAGAACCAGACGGTGCAGAAAATACGATGAGTTTTCCTTTGTTCAATTTCAATGGATTTTAACGTTTGTTACAATACGTTTAATAGTTGTTCTTTAATTTTTTCGAGCTCGTCTTTCATTTGTACTACCAATTGTTGCATGGGTGCATAATTACTTTTAGAGCCAATAGTATTTATTTCTCTTCCCATTTCCTGACTTATAAACCCGAGCTTTTTTCCGTTGGAATCTTTAGAGTTTATACTTTCTATAAAGTAATCTAAGTGGTTTTTTAAACGTACTTTTTCTTCGGTAATATCAAACTTTTCAATATAATATACCAGCTCTTGTTCAAAGCGATTTTCATCGTATTTCTCCTTTAGTTCCTCAACACCCTTAAGCAGACGTTCGCGAACAGCTTCAATACGCTCAGGATCTATAGCAATAACTTGTTCTAGTATATTATCAATGGTTGCTACCCGTTTATTGAAATCTTGTTCAAGTACTTTACCTTCATCTAATCTATGCTCTATTAAGTCGCTTACAGCCGTATTAATCTGCGCTTCAATAGTGTTCCATTCATCCTCATCAATTTCTTCACGAACTGTATTTAAAGCATCAGGGAAGCGAACAGCCATTTTAAGAAGCTCTATGGCATCACCATCAACAACATTTTTTAGCTGCTCTATATATTGCTTAACAACAGGTGTGTTTATTTGTGTTGAGGTGTCTTCTGCTGTTGCTTCAACATAAATAGAAAAATCAACCTTCCCACGCACTAATTTCGCGGCAAGAAGCTTTCGAATAGATAATTCTTTTTCTCTATAAATAGAAGGCATTCTTGCATTTAAATCTAGGTTTTTGCTATTAAGAGATTTAAGCTCTATTGTTATTTTTTTTGTAGGTAATTGCAATACAGATTTTCCATAACCTGTCATTGAATATATCATAATGTATGTATTAAGTTCTGCAAAGGTAGTTAAAACCTAAAAGGATAGAAAATAGATAACGAATGTTAAAGAAATGCTTTAAATATTTGTGCTATTATGTATTGATGTAAAGTTATAAATTACCCGAAGCTTTTTAATAATACAAATGCTTGTAAATAATATCTTCCGGTTCTAAAGTTCTTTTTCTTTTCAAAAGAAAGATTGGTGATTTCTCCAAATTTAGTGTCTTGTTCTAATTTATGGATGAGTTTTATTATGGCATTAAAATTACCCTCTAAAACGAATTGATAGGTGTTTATTTTAAGATTGTTTTTATGAATGATATGAGGTTCTAAAAAGCTTACAACTTTAAGATTGGTGCTATCGGCAAAAACAGTAACGGTTTTTAAAAGGTTGTTTTGTAAGGAACTTCCGTTTATTTGGTACTTATTTAATAGCGAGTCGTAATAAGTTTGCTTTTGTTTTAAAAGAGATATTTGTTTCGGGGTATTTTCGAATAATACCTCCTGTTGCTTTAAAGCATTATATTCTTTTTTAAGGGCAACTGTTTTAGAAATTGCCAATTGGTAGCACAAAACCAGTGCTAACAGAAACCCAGAGAGTAATGCTATGTTTTTAGTCTTGTTAGTCATGCGAGAGGTTTAGTTTAACACTAAAATTAGAGATAACTTTAGAAGTATCTTCATAACTTAAAATCTCAACATTTTGAATCCAATCTATAGTTTCTAAATCTGCTATCCATTTTGAAAACGATTCACTATTGTTAGACTCGCCGGACACAATAATGGTATCGTCTTTTAATACAATAGCTTTCCCTTTTTTTATGTTCTTTTCAAGGGGCTGGTAGTTTAACTCTGTGAGTAATATAGATTGAGGTAGGCGATGCACTATGGCATTAACGTAAAAGGAGCTCTTAGATGAACTGCTTTTGAGCATATCGTCTACCATTTTTTGTGATTTACTAACTTCTTTATCAAGCTTTAAAAGTTTTTGTTTGGTAGCTTGGTTTACTTGAGAGGTTTGTTGTAAGGCGTTAACAGCATTAAAATAATGGTTAAAAACAAAGAAGTTGATAAGCAAGGTACTTAGTATAACGATTAATCCTATTTTTAAAAATTGGGTAAAAAATCTAGATTGGCTATAATCGGTTTTAAGAGCTTGTTTTAAGTCATCAAAATTACTTATCGACTGAAAGTGATTCAATACGGAGTCTAATGCTCCTGAAAAAGACAATATGTAACTGTTTTTGACCTGTAGTCCATTAATATCATATGCCTCAGGTAGTTCAATTTCATTTTTTTCGATAGCTGTAACAATACCATTTTCAACAGAAAGGCTAGCATTTGAAGTTAGGAGTATGTTATCATTTATAAAACGGGATATACTTGAAGCTACTATATTGCCAAGCGTTATATTGATGATGGCAATTCCACTTTCTTTATATTTTGCAATGCATTCATCTAAATAATCCTTTCGACATATAGATACGAAGTATTTGTTGCCTTGGGTGACGATTTCATAATAAAAATCGTCTAAATTTATGTTGGGAAAGGCGTTATAAACCAGTTTTTCAAGATTTGGTTGTGAACTTTCCAGTTGCTTAGTAAGTACATGATGGTTATTAACAATCAAAAATACATGTTGCTTTTTTGGAAGTTTCGAAGCTAGCATTTCGTTAGAAGAAACTTCAAAAGCATTCTCAATATCCAGTTCTTTTTTAGTTTTTTTTAATACTGTTCCGAATACTTTTTCTTCACCATCTTGTATAGTTTGTTCTATACCGCAAAAGTGCTTGCCATAAAGCAGATATGTTTTAATCTTTTCCAGCATTAATAAATAACAGTAGGTTTAATGAGTACGGTTAGCTTGGCTTTAGAGTCTTCTCGTTTACGTTGACTAAACAGCCATTTTATTACCGGGATGCGAGCTAATAATGGTACACCAGATCCCGCATCATTTTTTTCCTGTTCTTCTAAACCTCCTAACACAACAATATCTTGATCTCTTACGCGAATAATAGACGTAAATTCTCTTGAACTTAAATCTGGAGGGGAATCTTCGGCTATCCTTAAACCGAAACTGGATTGAACCACAAAAATATCCATAGTTACTTGTCCGTCTCCAGAAACCATTGGCTTAATGGTAAGCCCAAGTTCTGCATCAATAGGTTCGTAATTCGTGATTTCTGAGGTTTGTGGATTATCGGTCCCATAAATATTACGTTGTGTTACGGCGTAATAGGAGGTCTGTCCGTTTGAAAATGTTGCTCTATGACCATTTAAAGTCGATAATTTTGGCGTAGAGCGTATTTTTATATTGCCATTGCTTTCCATAGCTTTTATAGTAGCAAAAAAGTTAGGTACTACTTTACCGATATTAACATGGCCGAATCCGTCAAATCCATTCAACACTTTATTAATAGTTTTTGCTCCTAGAGTTAAATCTGTTTTGGGGTAAATGCCTCCTGTGGTTTCCACAGGCTTTTCGCCTAGCCCCCAGCTTACGCCAGTTTCAACAGTGGCATTTCTGCTAACTTCAATTAGCATGACTTCAATAAGAATTACAGGAACGGGTTTGTCAATTTTATGCACAAACGTTTTAAAGCGTTCTATGTTAGCCCCCGAGCCTGTAACATAAAAGCTATTTAGTTCATAATCTACTTTAATATCTAGATCTTGTGTGATTTCATCTGGAAGTACACTTAACAACGCCTCACCTTTACTTCCTGAGTTACTAAATGTATTTCTACTGCCCGTGTTAATAGGAGTTCTAGGGGTATTGTTTATTCTAGAAGTATTGTTATACTGGTTATTGTAATTTCTATTAGAGGTTGTGTTAAAACCATTATTAGTACCATAATCGTTATACCTGTTTTGCCCTCCGTAAGTTCTCCCTACGGTTCTATTTCTGCTACTGCCTCCAGCTGGGTCTGCCAATAATTCTACAGATCGGTGTTGTAGATGAATAATTTCTACCGATCTAACACTAAGCTGGTTTTCTGTACCAAAATAATAGACACTGCCTTCCTTTTTAAAGGTAAAACGATTGGATGAACCAGGGTTAGGGTTTCTGTTTTGTTGATTGGAATTAATATTTCCATTGGTAGTGTTAGTGCTAGAATTAGTTTGACTGGAACCACCAGATTGAGACTCAAACATTTTAATAAGCAAGTCATCAAATGTTATAGCTTTTGTTTTAAAGGTAATGGTCCCTGCATTATCTAAAGGTGTTGCCGTAAAAATATCAAGGTTAAGTTCTGTTGCTATTTCTGAAATAATTTTTGCAATCGCCGTGTTATTAAAATCTACTTCCAGTAGTTTGGAATCTACGTCCAGTACTTTAAAATTTAAATTAGATTTTCTTCTGTTGGATGTCTTAAGACCATTAGCATTTTCGGTTGGTGTGTCATTTTCAAATACATAAAAATTATCCTTTGTTTTCTCGCTGAATAATTGATTTGCCAAGGCAAGCTTATCCATGGCTGCATCAAAAGGCATTTGCTTTATATAGGATGTTATTTGCTTGTTTTCTAAACCGGGAGAAAACACCAAATTTTTACCAGACTCGTCCATAATGCGTTTAAACACATCGTACAGTTTATCTCCTTTAGCATCAATACTTATGGTATTATCACTAGGGTTAAAAGATATAGGTATAACATGAGGTTTAGGAACCTCAACTGGTGGGACATATTTTTTTATAGACAGGATATTACCAGTGAAGTCTATGGTTAAATGGTATTCTTTGCATAGAAAGACTAATAAATCTGCTACTGTGACATTGGAAAAATTATTGACAATGTTTATTTGATTAAGTTCTGGTGCAAGATTTATATTGACTTTATGAATATTAGAAACTGCCAGCAAAAAATTAGATAATGAAATGTTACTTACATTAATCTCTGTTTTAACCTGTTCGGTTAGTCCTGCATTATCAACAGCCAAAATGTCTAATTGGTTTTTAATGGTTTGAATACGAGGGTTAGTTTGTTGAGTAAAACCAAAACTAAAAGTTAATAGTAACGAGATATAAAGTAGTTTCTTCATTCTTTAATTTGAAATTAATCTAGCGCTTATTTTTTATTTAACAGTAGTGCTATTTTTTCTTCTAATAAGGCAATCCTTTCTTTTTGCTTCTTTAGCTCTGTATTTTCTTTTTCTATAGTTTTAATACGCTTTTCTTGTTGTATGGTATAAAGCGTGAGTTCTTCTATTTTTTGAAGCAGTTTAATATTCATTTCTGCAAGAAGAAGTCCATTTTCCTGCATGTCCTTTTCTGAGGCTATTTCCGGTAAATGTTTATTTTTCTTTATAAAGGCTTCTGTTTTTTCTAAATCAGGAAGGTCATAATTGTCTTCAAAAACAAAATCGGCTCCAGCATTAACAGTCACTTTTACTTCTTGAGCGTGTACTTTTCCTTTTACAGTTAATTTGGAGTCTGGTGTGGTGGTTCCAATACCAACATTGCCAGATTGATTGATTATCATATCATAACCCGAATTAATAGTGTTATTACTAGGAACTTTAAACCCTAGATACCCTTGGTTATTCCCCGTAGCATATAATGAAATATCTGAATGCAATGTCCCTCCAGATATACTTCTTGAACGAAATCGCATTAAGGCTTCTTTGCCTAATTCATCATTTTCAAGCCTCAATAAATTGATATTATTGCCATTTAAAGTTAACAATCCATTTCCTGTATTTTTAGTACCAATACCAACATTTCCAAATTGATCTATACGCATAAAAGTACTTGTATTTCCCCTAACAAAATCTAATTTACCATATTGGGTATTTAATATATCCCATGTATTTGCTGTATTGTTAAATAATCTAAAACCTACGCCATCCCCTCCTTCTATTTCAAGACTTTTTCTAGGATTATTTGTTCCTATGCCGACATTTCCAGTAGTTGGAAATATATTTTGTGAACATAAATAGCATGGAGCTGATAAATAAAGACAAATAATAAAAAGTTGCTTTTTCATAATACTATTGCTTTATAGAATTTAATAATGTTTCAACTTTTTGTAATCTGGTTTCTAAATTTTTGTTAGTTATTTTTCGCTTTTGAAGCTCTCTTTTTAGCGTTTCGATTTCAGAGGTTTTACTTTTAAGTGCTTTTATTTCCTTTTCTTGATTGATAGTGTATAATGTCAATTCCTCTATTTTCTCAAGCAATTTTAAGTTCATTTCCTTGAGTTTAATACCATTTATTTCCATATCCTTTGCTGAAGGGATGTTGGGCAAATGCCCTTTTTCTGAAATGTAATTCTCAACTTCTTGAAGTGTTTTTAAATCGTAATTTTTGTAGAATACATAATCAGGCCCTACAGCACCTAATAAATCTACTTTGACTTCATTGGTGTGAATGTTTCCTTTTACTGTTAGTTTTGAGTCGGGAGAAATGGTGCCAATACCAACATTTCCATTATGCCGGATTGCCATTTGGTCAGATCCATTAGTTCCAAATAATAATCTTGTAGCGTCTACACCTGGGTCAACAGCAATATATGGATTGGTTAATTGACCAAAATGTTGCCATCTGAGCTCTGTTCTTGTCCCGTTACTTTGTATCAATATACCATTTCTCTGATAGCCACCGCCTATACCCTCCATTCCAAGTCGAACATCACCAAGTACTGTAAATTTCTTGTCAGGATATATTGTACCTGTTCCTACACCAACATTTAAATTTAGCGAATTTGTAATTCCACTTACGGCATTTGGGAGGTAGAGAGTTTGAGAAAGTGTTTCAAGGGTTACAAATAAAAGAATAAGGAGTAAATGTAGTTTTTTCATGGGTATTATTTTTTAGAGTTTAATAGAGCTTCAATTTTTTGTAAGCGGGTTTCCAGGTTTTGGATAGTATTTTTTTGAGTTTCTAGTTTTTTCTCCTGATCTATGGTATAAAGGGTTAGCTCTTCAATCTTCTCAAGTAATTTTAAGTTCATTTCCTTAAGCTTAATACCTTCTTTTTCCATTTCTTTAGCTGATGGAATTTTAGGTAAATGTCCTTCTGCGGCAATATAATCTTCAACCTCTTTAAGAGATTTTAAATCATAATCCTTATAAAAGACATAGTCGGGTGCTACTGCACCTAATAAATCTACTTTTACTTCGTTGGTGTGGATGTTTCCTTTTACTGTTAGTTTTGAGTCAGGGGTTGTGGTACCAATGCCTACATTATCCGAAAAATAAATAGGCCATCTAGTGCTACTAGTACCTATAATTCTACCTGAAATTTCAATTTTACCGGTAAAGTTAGGAGACGGGTTAAAAACTGGGGTGTTGAGAGGTGTTATACCGGAATCTGAAGTGATATTTATATTCACAGGTGTGTTGATACTCACAAAATGAAGGTCTAATACATATTTTCCATTACTTGTACCAGCGCGTATTTCATCTATATGATTTCCATTGTAAAATTTATTATTAATGATGTTTATAGACCCTCCCTGATCATATGACATAATGGAAATATACATTGATATGTCGGTTAATTTATTGTTTCCCAGTGCCCCCGTAACTCTTATCAATCCTGTTTTGTGACCTACACCTTCTATAATTCGATACCAGCCATCTCCATTTGAAAGTGTAACGGTTTTAGTAGTTGTTTGAGAGAAAGAAAGATTAATAGCAAATAGCAATAAAAAAGATAGGTATTTCATAATTCAAATTTTAATCAGTTAATAACGCATAAACTTCTTCAACAGAACTGATACCCTGTTTTATAAGTTCAATGGCATTGGTTTTTAGTGTGGCGATGTTATGTTCTTTTAAATAAGTGTCAATTTCTAAATCGTTACGTTTTATATGGTTAACCAGGGTTTTCGTTATGGGTATAATCTCGTAAATAGCTTTACGTCCCTGATAGCCGGTATGATAACAACTATTGCAGCCTACAGGTACATAATGTGTTTTAAGCTCGTTAGGAATATTAAAATGTTCTGGGAAAATATCTCTGGAAAGAGGTGCTTCCTGTTTACAGGAGTTACAAAGTTTTCTAACGAGTCGTTGAGCTACACTAACATTAAGCGTACTAGCAATTAAAAAGGCAGGAATCCCCATATCAATAAGCCTAGAAATAGTTGCCCATGCAGAATTGGTATGAATGGTTGATAACACCAAATGCCCTGTAAGTGCTGCCCGTATAGCCATATTGGCTGTTTTTACATCTCTAATCTCTCCAACCATGATAACATCTGGATCCTGACGTAAAAAAGTACGCAAGGTACTTGCAAAATCAAGCCCTATATTTTCTTTAAGTTGTACTTGGTTGACACCTTCAAGGGTGTATTCAATCGGATCTTCAATAGTTACAATATTGGTTTTATCATCATTTAACAACTTTAGTGTAGCATATAGAGTTGTCGTTTTTCCAGAACCAGTTGGTCCTGAGATTAGTATAATACCATTAGGTTTTTTAATGGTTTCTGTATACGATCTTAATTCCTTTTTGGTAAAGCCTAAATCTTCTAACTGAATATGATCGGCATCTTTACTTAAAATACGAAGCACTATTTTTTCGCCATGAAGCGTTGGCAAACTCGAAACACGAATATCGAATTCATCTGTGTTGGTTTTTATAGTGATACGTCCATCTTGTGGTAATCGCTTTTCTGAAATATCCAGACCTGCTTTAATTTTTAATTTGTTAACTATCACAGGATATTCAGATAAAGCAATTAGGAATTGTTCTTTTAGTTTTCCATCCAATCGATAGCGCACCCGACAACGTTGTTCGTATGGTTCAAAATGAATATCACTACTACCAATATGCTTTGCTTTTAATAGAAGTTTTTCAAGAAAATCTGTGCTATAATGTAGGTCTTCTTTTGTGTCTGACGATTGCTTTCTAAAATTGGTTGCAAGGTATTGCTGTATGTTTTCGGATGTTTCGGGGAGGAATTTTATCTGTTTTCCTAAAACGACTTGCAATTCCTGTTTTAAGGCATCAGAAGGTGTATCGGTTTTAAAGACTATATGACCGTTTTGGGCCTCGGTCGGAACGATCATGTAATGGTATGCTTGCTCGCTACTTATAAGTTGAACCAGAGCTGTTTCTATGTTAAAATCGGTTTTCTTCATCATTAAACGTTATAAAGGGAGTCAATAATTCCGAACCAAAAACCCAGATAGGTGATACCAAAAAATAAACTCATATAACCTGCTAATGGTACGGTAACACTTTTGTTCTTTTTGGATAGGCATATATGTAATACCAAGGAAAAGATAAGAGCACTGGTTAAAAGAATTATAAAGGATACAGACTCGCAAGCAAATATTAAAGCAAAAAGGAATAATACATCTCCAATTCCAATAGCATTACTAAAGTGTTTTTTTAATTTGAACTTTGTATATAAAAAAACGGTACCCAAGAGTATTGAAACAAAGACTAAATTGATTAAAATCGATGTATAGAATAATTCGGGAAGTGTTTTTAGGAAAAATAGAATACCAACACATAGCCCAACTACTGGAAATAGAAACCAATATACCATTCGATCTTTTATGTCTTGAAAAAAAATGATTCCAAGAGCCATGATAAGTATCGCTTTAATGAGTGTGATTGGCATTAGTCTTTTACGGTTTGTTTTGGATTCCCATTTTCATCAATTTCCCAAACATTAAAAATACCATCGCCATCAAAATCAGTAATAGCAGTAGCTCTTACCTTAAAACTGTTATTGTTGGCACTTACTATTTCGTATACATAGTTACCAGTGCCATCTTCTTTAACTGTTTTTGGAGGGGAGAAGTCAATCTCGTTCAAATCACTCGAGAATTTAGAATACATATACCTATAACTGGTTTGAGAATTATAGATGTATTTTAATTGTGTTTGAGCTTCAATACTCTTAGCCTTACTAATTAATGGCATTAAATTGGGTAATGCTAAAAGTAATAGGATACCAATAATAACTAATACTATTAAAACTTCCTGTAAGTTATAGGCGGGTAATTTTTTTATTTGTAGGTGTCTGTTGTTTTTTTGTTCAGACATTATTCGAATCTTAATCATAACAGATCTTATTAAATTTTTTGCCAAGTTCGTTCCTCCTTGTTTTTTATAACTTTTATTTTAAATAAATAGACACAAATGATTTGATAGTCAGAATATTAAAACAAGTCAAACAAGTATGCATGACAATCTCAAAATACAAATCATTATTATATAATCGCTAAGGTTTTTCCTTAGAAAAACTAAGGTTTTCTATTATTTTTTATTGGGTCTATAAAAAGCCGTATTCCTGAGCTGCTTTTATTAATACTAAGTCACTCTCTCTGGTAGTGTTAAAGGTTTGTTTTAGTAGACGTTTTCTGCGTTCTATACCGCCAATAGATAAATTGATAGTATTAGGTAGGTCTTTCATTTTTGTGCCTTTGGATAACTCGTATAGTAACTGCCTGTCTGTTTCATCCAGGTTAAAATTATTCATCAGGCTTTTTCTTAACAATTCCAATACTGTTTTAGTATAATAAGGGCTATTATTTAATATGGCTTTAATGGCATCAACAAAATTGCTAAAACCGGCTTCGCTTTTAATTAAAAACCCTTCTGGGTTGATGCTATTAAAAATGTTATTTATTCGATAGTTATTGTTATGATGTGTAGATACGATTATTCTCGTGTCACTCAATAACTGACGTATTCTTTTGCCTAAATCTTCTCCACACAAGATTTTACCGTCTTTACTAGGAGGCAAACTAATATCTAAAAAAATTAAATCGTAAGGATCGGATTTTAAGGACTTTTCAATTTTTAATAAGGCATTATCGCAACTTGTTGCGGTATCAATTTCAAAAACAAAATCTGCATTTGAACTTAAATAAGAAAATGCTCTTTCATAGGATTCAATTATTGCTATGTGATCATCAATAATTAGGACATTGTGGGCTTTGGTCATCTTTGCTATATATTTAAATTTTTCATTTAATTTTTTCAGAAAAAATCATCTAAAAGATGAAACTTAATAACTAATAATAACTATATAGTTCTTATACTTAGGATGCAATAATAGCAGTATCAATTCAGCTGCAATAGAATAGGACTAAGCTATAAATAATTTTTAAAATGTAGCTAAGGGAATGCCTTAGTTTTACTAAGGATTTTCCTTATTTATTTGTATGCTATAATTTTAAATTAACAATTAAACTTCAAAAGGAGTTTTAAAGTGCTCTTTAACAGTAAATTGCTTCTATTTTTTATGAAGTTTTATAGAATTGCTGAAACAAGACTTGTTTTTATAATGTGTTCTTTTTTAGTGGTTTAAAAGCTAAGGCTCTTTAATTCATACTTTAAAAAAACCTTACAAAAAAAAGGGAAAGCCCTTAGCAAAACTAAGGAAAACCTTAGCTGTTTTTCTGTTTAATATGAATAGCTTTAGATCGTTAAAATAATTGAAAACTAAGCGTTTAAAACATTGAAAAAATACGATCTAACTTTCTTATTCTACTTCTCAATAGTTGTAGCATTTTCGCAAACGACCACATTTGATAATTTAAATGCAAATCTATATACCAATAAATCTATAACATGGACATCTTCTAGTTATGGCTCTGGTTTTGGTCATAGAATTATAAATGCAGACCCAGGAGGAAAAACATTATTAAACTTTCAAGCAAGACATAACTCGGCAACTTGGTCAAATTTTATGACGTTGACATCTAACGGGAGAGTAGGTATTGGAACTTCTACTCCTGTGTATAAACTACATGTGACCTCTGGAGTACAAATCGGAAGTACTACATTAGGAATTACAGCAGGATCTGCAGAGAATAGTTGGATAAGAGATGAATGGTTAACTGGAAATTATGGTCCTGCTAAATGGGATCAGGCTTTGGCTAAATGGGTTCGTCCTTCAGGTACATTTAATGATATAGGTGGTATCGTTTTTCAAGACGAAGGTACTTATTTTTTAAGAGAGAAAGCAGGAACAAAATTAGAATATACCAATACAGAGTTCTTAAATACGGCTTATATGTTTGCAAATATGTTCTCCGGAAATGTAGGGATTGGCACCATAACTCCAGATGAAAAATTAGCCGTAAATGGTAAAATCCATACTAAAGAAGTTCGAGTCGATTTAAGCGGTTGGAGCGATTTCGTTTTTGAAGAAGATTATAACCTACCTTCTTTAAAAGAAGTTGAGCAGTACATTAAAGATAAAGGACATTTACAAAATATCCCTAATGCTGAGGAGGTAAAAGAGCAAGGGATTTTACTTGGAGAGATGAACGCTAAACTTCTTCAAAAAATTGAAGAACTCACTTTATATACAATTAAGCAACAAAAGCTTATCGAAGAACAAGCAGAAATCATTAAAAACATTCAGCAGAAACTAAAAAATTAAAATCATGAATAAACTCTTTCTAATAAGTCTTTTTATTAGTGGCACAATGATCGCACAAGTTACTGATACTGGAAATAATGTAGGTATAGGTACAACATCTCCTGTTTATAAATTAGATGTTAACGGAACTGGACGTTTTTCTAGTAATTTACTAATAGGAAACCCAAATGGAGCCAGAACAGAAATTAACACTAGTACAAACCATAAGATTTATGCCCCGACAAATATTAAGACTATCGATTTAGATGGTAATTACAAAGGAGGGGGATTTGTGGGAGTTTATAATAAAAACTATGTGCAGAGAGCTGCATATATGCATGCGAGTGTTGATAATAAATTTTTTGCATGTGGTGTAGACAAATATACTGGTGATGGAACTTATGCTCACGGTGTAGCGATGATGAGTATTTTAGATGGCACAGATACTGAAGCCTTAACAGGTTTGCAGTTGCATACAACAAATAGTGTTGTAGTTATTGGTAGTTGGATTGGCTATGAGAAAAATAAGGGGTATGGTCTTATAAACAGGTATAAAACGAAGCTTGAAAATGATCTGTATTTAACCTCTGGAAACTTGGGTATTGGCACAACCACTCCGGATGAAAAGTTAGCGGTTAACGGAAATATTCACACCAAAGAAGTACGAGTAGACCTTAATGGTTGGAGTGATTTTGTTTTTGAAAAGGCATATAACTTACCCACTTTAAAAGAAGTCGAACAACATATTAAAGAAAAAGGGCATTTAAAAGATATTCCATCAGCAGAAGAGGTATCAGAAAACGGTATTCTACTCGGTGATATGAATGCCAAACTCCTTCAAAAAATAGAAGAACTTACTTTATACACCATACAACAGGAGAAAAAGTTAAAAGAACAAGATGCTACTAACCAAGAATTAAAAGAACGTCTTTTAAGGTTAGAGCAACTATTATTAAATCAATCACTAAAACAAAAAAACTAAGAATCATTAAATATGAACAAACTAGCATTTCCAATATCTCTAATTGCCATAGCTGCAAGTATTTTTGCCATTTTTCAATTACAATCATCTTCAGAACAAGTATATGTAGATGTAAATAAGCTACTAGACGGATATAAGCGTACCAAGATAGTAAGAGCAGAATTTGAAGCCAAAGCAAAAACTCTTAATGCTAATGTTGACAGTTTAATGACCGATTGGCAAAATGAGCTTAAAACCTATGAGAAAGAACGCTCTAAAATGAGCAAAAAGGAGTTGGAACTTAAACAACAATTATTAGGTAATAAACAGCAACAAATAAACAATTACCAGCAAGCCATACAAAAGCAAATACAGGAAGAAGATAAAAAATCTACCCAAACAGTGATTAACGATATTAACGATTATGTAAAAGAATATGGCAAAAAGCATGACTATAACATCATATTCGGAGCTAGTGGAGGCGGTAATATTATGTACGCTTCAGAGGGTTCCGATTTAACCCAGAACATATTAGAAGGCCTAAATACTGAGTTTGAAGGTAAGAAGTAGCATGTCATTCCCGCGAAGGCGGGAATCTCATCATTCAGATTAGAATGTTCACTTCTTATATCAAGATAAGCTGAGAACCAAAATAAATCAAATATAAAATAACAATTGAAAACCCTAATAAAAAGCATTTTAAATGTCATTCCCACAAAGATGGGAATCTCATCATTATTAATAGTGATACTGTTTCTTAGCTGCAATCAAAAAACCTTCAATAATGAAACAGCTTTATTGGATTATATAAAAGATGAAACCAATGGTTATACCCAACATAAAACCATAAACGGGGTAGATTATACACTAACCTATCGTCCTACAGATATGTTGGTAAAACAAGAATTAAGTGATCAAACAGACAAAGAACAAGCAAAGACATTGCGAAACAAATATGGTAAGTATATATACTTTAATTTGAGCATGAGTATGAATAATCAAGAATTGCTTAGTGTGGCACCAAAAAACCAAATCGAATTCGGGCAAATGGTAAACCAGCTAGCATTTGGCATGAACGAGAAAGTACATCTCTATACACAGAGTAAAGACACACTGGAAATGGCAGACTTTATCTACCCTCGTATATATGGCATGAGTAGAGCTACCACAATCATGTTTGTATACCCAAGAAATAAAATAATACTTAATGAACCCTATTTAAACTTTACCATCGAAGATTTAGGATTATACACTGGAGAAGTGAAGTTTAAAGTATTAACTGAAAAAATTCAAAATGAGCCAAGATTGGAATTATAAACTATATGTAACCTCATATTAAGTGATTGTTCTATTAAATAAAATAAAGAACCATAATTAAAATTATAACCTCTTGTCAGTCACCCTAAGCGTAGTCGAAGGGGGCACTTTAAATGAAAAGAACCATTATGATAAATAAAAATTTTCCAAAACGAATAAGTGTTGTTTTAGCGATACTAGCATTTAGTTTATTTATTAATACTACTGAAGCTCAAGGGCCCAATGCTCCAGAAGCAGGAAGCTTTGAGCCTATAAATGTTACAGATGTAGTTAATCTTATAACGGGTGATTTTGTTTACACGATACCCGCAATTAATGTACCAGGTCCTAATGGTGGCTACCCTTTAACATTATCGTATCATGGAGGTATAGGAGTAGATCAAGAATCGTCATGGGTAGGTCTAGGTTGGAGCCTTAATCCTGGAGCCATTAATCGTACAATAAATGGTTATCCAGATGATTGGAACAATGTTAAAACGTATGAGTACTATTGGAATAAAGGTGATATTCTTAGGCAACATACTGTCGATGTAACAATTCCTCTTTATGGATATAGTATAAGTGTAGGAGCCTCTTGGGGTAGTATGAGGGGCTTTTCAGGAAGTGTTGGTATGAGCGTTGCTGGCGTTACTGTAGATGCGGGTTCTGATGGTATGTCTGTAGGGATAGGTATAAATAAGTATTTAGGAGTATCTGTAGGAATGGGTCTTAATTCAGGTTTTAATGCTGGTGTATATGTTGGTACTGGGGGTGATGCAGGCTTAAACTTGGGAGTGGGCTATTCCGAAAATGGAGGCTTTTCAGGTTCTTTATCTGCATATGCCTCATCAAATAGGAAATCTGGAAGAAATGTTGGTGGTTCTTTAGGAATAACAACAAACGGAGCTATAACTTATGGATTGGGGGCTAGTATTGAAGATAAAGATTCAAAATCTAAAAGTTATGGATATACCATGCGAACTGGGTCAGGAGGCGCATATTATAGTACTAAAATGACGCAAAATGATGTTTCAATATCACAAAAGAGTTATACAATACCTGCAATTCTTGTAAACTACAGATACGAAAGAGTAAAGTGGTGGGTAGATAAGCTAAAAGAACCTGGGGTTTCTGGAGCTGTTTTTAGTGATAATATAGTGTTAAATGTGCCGCAAAGTGTTATAGATTATTGTGAGGGTCTATATGGACAATGCAGCCAATTTTGGTATGAAAGCTCTCAGGAGGCCTGCGATTGTATTGAAGCGCAAGGTGAAGGTTATGGATATACTGGTACACAAACTAACCCGGATTATGCTTTTAGTGATATTTCTGAAATAAACACTATGGATAGTAATGAACGATTTTCTATTCTAAATAATAATCCGGTTTTATTAAATACCGACGGTTATAACGTTTCGGGACAAGGGATGGCTGGACAAATGTCTCCTAGGATTATGAAAAATATAGCTCTTGTTAATGTTAATCATAACTATGAAGAATCTGATTTGAAGTATTTTAAACCTCAGAGTTCTACCTCTCCTAGTGCTGCTAAATTTTATTTTAATGATGAATTGGTTGGTGGTGCACAGGTAAATGAAGTTAGTTTTTCTAACACTGCAAACCCTACAAATTTTGACTCTTATATAAATAATCCTTCTGAAGCAATAACTGGCAATAAGCGAGCAGGGAGTTTTGTAGAATATTTTACGTATGGTAATATCCCCTCATCGCTTATTTTACCTAAAAATTTTAACAAACCAGATTTTGTTAAACAAGAGGCAATTGCCGGATATCGTATAACCTCTACAGATGGTGTGGTATATACCTATATGCTTCCTGTATATAGTGTTATGGAGAAATTTAGGAGGTTTCATTATCAAAATTATGAGCCCAATATTTATTCTGAAAAGACAAATCAGGCTTATGCCACGCATTGGCTTTTAACATCTGTTACAGGTCCCGATTATTTTGATGCCAATGCTAATGGATTGTTAGATGAAGGAGATTATGGCTATTGGGTAGATTTTGAATATGGGAAATGGTCTGAAGGTATGGTATGGCGAACGCCAAGCAAAATAGATGAATATTCTATAATAGAGGACAATAGATTATATAGCTGGGGAATAAAGGAACTTTACTATTTAGATAAAATTTCTACACGTACACATACTGCATTATTTATTAAAGAGGTAAGGGAAGATGCTATGGGTATTCCACAGAAATTTATTTATAAAGATATTTCAGAAACTGAAATGCCCTCACAAAAACAATTAAGACTCAATAAAATTGTTTTAGTGAATAATTCTGATTTAGGTACAATAAGTAAAACAAATACTACTGATATAGTGCCTTTACCTAATAGAGCGTTTACTTTTTCAGACCCTAAAATAGAAAAAACATATAGTTTCACCCTTAATCTTCAAAATAACGTTATTGATACTAAAGACTCTTATGTAACAAACATAGAACAAAAAGCTTTACGTGTTATTAGTTTAGAATATGATTATTCTTTAGCTACCAATGCTCCAAATTCTAATGCTCTAGGAAAACTAACTCTTAGGAAATTATTTTCTAAAGGTAAACAAGGCATATCATTAATACCGCCGTATCGTTTTAACTATACAAATAACCCGAATTGGGATTATGACAACGAAAACTATTGGGGTTACAATCATTATGATGCTACGGCATGGAGTTTAAATGAAATTATTTCGCCACAAGGAGCAAAAATTAATATAGAGTATGAAGGAGACGAATATGATAATGCCAATAGTAATATATACGATTTTAAAGAGATAGAAACTGAAGTAACACAAAACAACTTTAAAATTAGTGCTGATGTTGGTAATTATGCATTGAAAAATGGGGATATTATATATTTAGACTATGAAAACAATTTTGATGATTGCTCACTTAATGCAAGAGTTAGGGCAGAATATGAAGGTAGAGTACAATTAGTAGAAAAGTGGTCTATAGATTTTAGGACAACATACGAGCTCACTTTACTCGATCCAGCAAATTACAATTTTGAAATTTTACATGTATATAACCCTCCGCAAATTTGTAACGAAGACTCTGGAGCTCTTGAAGATGCTAAATTCACTAAAATTAATGGAACAGCCTTTAAACATAAAAATCACGCAGGAATTCGTGTAGCAGCAATTAATGTTTCAGATGAAGTAAATACATGGAAAACAACTTACGAATATGGAATAGGTTCCGTACCATATGAACCATTTTACAATTTTCAGGGAGTAGCTAATCAAAGCCTCCTTCGAAGCCCGAATGTATTGTATGATAGGGTAACAGTAAGAGATTTAGATCAAAATGGTTTAGTAATAAATAATGTTAAAAATGTGTACAAGTTTATTACAGATCAAACCCTAATAGATGGTAGTAAGGATAAGCTAAAAACGAACCGTATAAGATCAGATAATTTTAACCAATTTGACAACAATTCAATCCTTGGATACATTTATGATTATAAAGATTATCAAAGCATTATAGGTAATCTTTCCGAATCATCGGTATATCAAGGAAATAATTTACTATCTAAAACAGTTAATACTTATGCTTTTTTAGATGAATCTTCGGGTGTGATAAATAAAGTATCAACCCAAATGTATAAAGCGACAAACCCTAAGCCTGGTAATACTACCATTACGAATACAAATCATTTAATATCCACTAATTATACTAATTACCCTGTTGTTTTGGAAAGTAGTGAAATAATTCAAGGAGGGACTAAGCAAGTAATAACTAATTCGCAAAAACGCGATTTAAATTCTGGTCAAGTACTTGAAGATTTAATTCTAGCAAGCGATGGAAAAGAATATAAGAGTGAGGTAACACCGGCATATACTATTCCACAATATGCCGCTATGGGGAGTAAGTTAGATAATCTTAATAATAAGAATATGTTAACTCAAGCAGCAATAAATAAATCTTTTGTTAAAGAAAGTGGCGTATGGAAACTAACAGGGGCAGGAATTGAAACCTGGAATCCACAAACTTATACTGCAGGAACAGAAACCTTCGACGTATGGCGTAAACACAAATCTTTTCAATGGAATGGCGAAACCAATTCCAATGGATTACTGGTGAATTATAATGAGTTAAATGAAGATAACTTTAACTGGAATATTGCAGAAACCCAGCCTTCTAATACAAAATGGCGCAAACTTTCAGAAGTAACTAAATATGACCAATTCTCTATGCCTTTGGAAGTTGTAGATATAAATGGCAATAAAGGTGCGACTAAATTGGGAGATAAATCTTCAAAAGTGTTTGTAACTGGAAATGCTGGTTATGACGAAATTTTCTATTCAGGAGCAGAAGACCTAAATGGATCTCTTTTTGGTGGAGATGTAAATATTGGAACTGCTATCGAAAACAGTACTTATGCACACACAGGCTCTAAATCATTACAAATTGCAACAGGTAATAAAGGATATGTGGTATCAGTAACTCAAGGAAAAACTAATAAATACAAAGCCTCTTTGTGGGCAAAATATGGTACGCATTTAAGTACAAAGCTTCGTGTAAATAGTGTTACTCAAATATCGCATAGCGAGATGGAGAGAGCTGGAGATTGGGTTTTGCTTAATTTCTATTTTAATATTAATGGTACACAAAACGTCGAGGTTTATGCAGATGGAAATACCATATATGTAGACGATTTCAGGCTCCATCCAGTGTCATCTTCCGTAGTCTCTTATGTATATAACAAATGGGATGAATTAACCCATATACTTGGAGGTAATAATTTAGCTATCGAGTACAAATATGATGAAGTCGGAAGATTAACCGAAACACTTTCAGAAGTTATAGACTTTAATGGAGCTGGTTCTGGTGGGTTTAAAAAAGTAAGCGAAAATGAGTATACGTATAAATTCTAACTGATCATGAAAAATAAAAAAATCGTTTGGTTAATCATTGTAACTGTAATAATATCGATATCTACCTCTTGGGCTCAAGGTTCTATGATTAGTATTGGTGGGGAGGTAGCTCCTGTTATTAACACCACAGAGACTTACTATCTTTCACTTGCGCCCAACCTTACTATAATTCAAGGGAATTGGGAATCACCTCAAGGAGGTCAAACTATTAGTCAAACAGCGACTAGTATAAAAATTAAATGGACAAGTCCAAATGGATATGTCTCATATAGAGCAACTCAAACTCAGGTGGGATCAACAAATACTGGACCTATGTTCGCATCATTACTCGTATACCCCGTACCACCTCCTGCTATTCCTTTAGCTCCTACAATTGGAAATTTTTGTGATCGCAATATCCTTACTTATGCTACTCCACCTGAAGACGTAGAATACTTTTGGCATACGGATGCTACTGACCCGAATATCGGGCAAGATTCAAATAAAACCATCACCCTTACTACAGGAAATACTATATATTTATCTGCAAGAGGAATCGATTCAGGGCTTTGGAGTGAAGTAAGAACAGTTAACTACGCTAAAGCTTCTCCTACTACCTGGTATTCAGATGCAGATAATGATGGTCTTAGAGATCCGACAGGAACATCTGTCCAAGAATGCAATAAACCCCTAGGTAATTGGACTCAAAGTAACATAATAGATCAATGCCCAAACGAACCCGGATCCGAACAACAGAATGGATGTCCTACAACGGGTGAAGTTTCTGAAGGATTCAATACCATTACTTCTCGAGGCTATGATATAAATGGTACTTTAAAAGCAGCATCTAAAAGTTACTACAACACTTTAGGGAAAGTAATACAATCTCAAGCTTTAGATATTAAAACCAATAGAATTTGGGCATCAGATATAAAATATGATTTGCAGAACAGAGCTACTTTACAAACGCTTTCCGCACCTATACGAGAATTTAATATGTTTGAGTATGAAGGTGATTTTGTAAAAAAAATAGATAATTCTAATTATACTAAAACCGACTATGATAATGCTAATAATGAAACCCCAAATCCAATAGGTAATACTTATGGTACATTGGGTTGGTACTATAGCTCGGGCAATATTGATGAAGATTACCAAGATATTACAGATTATCCTTTTGCAAAAAGTATTTATAGCACGTTAATACCGGGTAAAGTATTGAGAACCGTTGGCGGAGAAAAAATAAACGGAGAATGGAAACAAACATATACGTTTTCAATGCGAGCATCAAACGAATTATCCCAGACGGAAGCTTTTGGAGACAGTAAGTATAATCATGACAATTATAAAATTATAAAAACCGTACATAGAGATGTTCATGGTAACGAAAATGTTGTATTTACAGATACCGATGGAAAAACTTTAGCAACGGCTCGTAGCGGTGGAACAAACACAAGGTCAATGTCTATTGAAATAGGAGACCGAAGGTATGTTGATATTCATGTGCCTGCAGGAAATAATATGGGCTTTACTACTTCTCCAGGAGGGAGCTATGCTGTTTACGACCTTATTACAGAGAACAAAGTAACCCCATCGGAAAGCCTTCCTAATGGGTTTTATCGTGTGTTTGGGTCTGGCGTGGTAAATTATAAAGAGAACTATTATGATTATGCACTCAATGAATATGATTTAATTGGTAGATTAATTGCCTCATATCAGCCTCTAAATAAACTAAAAACCGAATATAAATATAATACATTGGGTCAGCTTACCTATACAAAAAGTCCAGATGAAGGAGAAGCATGGTTTAAATATAGAAGGGATGGGCAAATACGTTTTTCGCAAAACTCGAAGCAGTTAGCTAATACCGAGTTTTCTTATACAAATTATGATGGCTTAGGCAGACCCATAGAAAGTGGTGTGTTTAACGAAGGAGCTATTACTTTCACAAATGCGGATAGTATTATAGAAAATATAGATAATCCGGCAACAACAGCAGATGAAGATGGTTTACCAGACACTAATTGCAGTGAACAACAATTTACGACTTATGATGCTTTGAACAATGCAGACCTTACTACTTTAGGAGCTATTCATAATAGCTATAGTACCCCTACTTTTTTAGCAGGCAATGTAGCAAAAACATCTAATGGCAATACAACAACCTATTACAGTTACGATGTCTATGGGCGTGTTAAGTGGATTGTGCAAGAGATTCCTATTTTAGGAACAAAGACTATCGATTATAAATACGACCCAATTACTGGAGCTGTATTAGAGGTTGATTATCAGCGCTATGCAACAACTTCCAACGACCGTTTTATACACCGTTATAATTACGACCCTATTGACAATAGTCTTATAAAAGTAGAAACATCTGCAGATGGCGGTAATACTTACACAACCAATGCCGAATACAAATATTATGAAACAGGTGCTTTAAAACGTACAGAAATTGCACCTTTAAATGGAACTGCTTTACAAGGTATAGATTATGTGTATAACCTAAACGGTCAATTAAAAAGTATTAATCACCCCAGTTTAGAGCAAAGTAAAGACCCGGGAGGAGATAGTAATGATCTCTTTGGTATGATGGTAGATTATCATAGTACAGATTATAACAGAACTCAAAGAAGTAATATAGAAACTACCACTTTTGGGCAAGATCAATATAATGGTAATATAAAAGGCATTCGTTGGAATAGTAGCTACCAAAAGTTGAGTGGCGGTAAAGAACGGGTTTACGATTATAGATACAATAAAAATAATTGGTTAACCGATGCTTATTATGGTAAGTATAGTACCCCACAATCAACTAATGCTAAAGAAAATGAAACATATGCAGAAATAGTTTCTAGTGGAGCTACACTTAATTTAGAAGCGACCAATAGTATTACTTTATTACCTGGTTTTCATGCACAAAATGGTAGTGTTGTAACTACTAAAATTATAGATGTAGGCGGTTTTTTAGGCACAAATGGTGATTATGATGTTACTGGTATTACCTACGATGCTAATGGAAATATACAAGCCCTGAAGCGAAATAAGAATACGGTTGGTAACAATAATAGCATGGATAACTTAAGCTATAATTATTACTCTGGTAAACCTAACCAATTAAAACGTGTTGATGATGCCGCTGGAGATGTTTCTGGTGCTGAAGACATAGGAGATCAAGTTGGAGACTCCTCTGGAGAGAACTATAAATATAACAGTATTGGTCAATTAGAAGAAAATGTTGATGAAAAGATAAAGTACTTTTATAATGCCAGTGGTCTGGTTACAGAAATACATAAAAATAATGTACCTTTGGTTAAGTTCTTTTATAACGATAAAGGACACCGTGTAAAAAAGGAAATTTACACAGCAGGCTCATTGACAAGAACAGATTATTATGTACGCGATGCAACAGGTACAACCCTAGCTATTTACGAAGGTGCAAATGTAAAAGAATATACTATTTATGGAGCAAGCCGTTTAGGTGTTTATAATAAAGCTGATGATTCTAGTGTTTATCAACTTACAGATCATTTAGGAAATGTAAGAGCGGTGGTACAGAGATCGGGTAATGATGCGGTGGCAATGGTTGCTACAGATTATTATCCTTTTGGGATGCCGATGCCTAATAGGAATGTTGAAGGGAATTACAGGTATAAATACCAAGGCCAAGAAAAAGACCCAGAAACAGGGAAAGAAGCGTTTGAGCTAAGGCTCTGGGATAGTAGGATTGGAAGGTGGCTTACTACTGACCCTTATGGGCAGTTCTATAGCCCCTATTTAGGAATGGGAAATAACCCAATTAGTTTTAGAGACCCTGATGGTGGATTTGTTTGCGATGACTGTCCTGAAGGAATCTTTGCTGATGGAACAGAACATATTAGTGCAGATGGAGGCACATACGTTTATGATGCTGAAATAGGTAGGTGGAGTGATGGAGCAGCGATAACCTTTAATGTTAAGTATACAGGAGAAAAGAAACATTACCAAGAATTAGGAGCTGCTCTTCTTATGAGAGGGGCAGTTATAAATAGTACTGCTGCCGCTGTTGATGGACATCTACCTTTTATGGATGCGGCTGCATTAATATCTGAAGGATTAGTACTAACCACATATGGTTATTTTGCTATTCAAACTTTTACACATTCTGACTATGAGGTTAGTACTACTACAAAAGATACTGAGCTTCCGTCAATTTTACTATATAGAGGGGTACATGCTAAACACCCTGGCTATGCGAGTGCTTTGATGGGTGTTGCAACACCGTTTGCTTTAGGTCCTGTAGGGCATAATGATCCTGCACTACATAATTCTGAGGATATAGGTAATAATCATAGTATTTTTACTTCATGGACAACTTTAAAACAAATAGCAAATTACCATGCTACTAAACATGGCCCAGGGGGATTAATTTTAACAAAGAGATTTAGAATTAATCAGTTAGTCCCCTCTCCTGACATCTTTGATGAAGGAGAATGGCTTGTTCCCGGGGTAGTAACCGGTGCAAGTGTGAGTCTGCCTTCTAGATAATTTCACTAAAAAATCTTAATTAATATGGATAAAATAATTGAAGACTATGTTAAAAGTTTAGAAAAGAAGAAAACAATGTTCTTGGTAGAAGAATGCCTTAAATCATTAAAAGAAGATGAAATAATTATTAATAAAGATGCTTTTTCTACGATTAAAAGATTATTTTCATTTTATACAGATAAATATAACGTTCAGCAAGAAATTCTAAAAAACAAAAAAATTATTGATTATGAACTTCTGTTAAATGAGCTTAAAAAGTATTCTGATGATTTAGAGGTTGAAACTTCTATTTTATCTAATTTCAAAAATGGATTTATTATATTACAATTGAGACATAGTGGTGAATTAATAGGAATATTAAAATCACACAAAGTAAACTTAGATAAAAGTAAAGATTTAATTAGAACATATAAAAATAAAGGTTTGACACTTAATTATTATTATTTTAATAAAGGGAATTTAATACGTATTATTAATTAATAATTTTTTATTTAGTCTATGCTCCCTCTAAACTGCGTTTAGTGGCATGCAACGCTAGTCCTCGTTTGCAACGAGTACCGTACCGAGTAAGAAAATAATAAAAGCTTTTACAGTTAAGTAGAAGCTTTTTGTATTTTAGATTCATGAATAGGAATTTTCAAGAAGATCATACGGCCTTAGAAATAGATTTAGTTGGTTTTATAGCTTAGTCTGCCACCACTAAACACAGTTTAGCGGGAACAGGGGAATGCAGTTAAATTTAAAGAAGCATCGAAGGTGTTTAGGTTAGATTTTCATAGAGTGTATCATAAAGGGGTAAAACGATACTTACAGGTTCTTCATACGCATAAGGCAATAAAACCTACTGGTTTAAGTAATAGGCAATGGCGAATTATGGTTGAAGAAAGTGCTAAAGCGTGGTTAAAACTCCCTAATTTTTAGAATAATGATTATTACTCCCAAAATTAAAGTTACCGAACGTATTGAAAAAATAGAGTTTTATGAAATCGAGTATTATGAAGATTTTGATAATGATTTAAGATTGCTTTTGAACCTTTTTTTAGATATAAAGCGGGTTTATTTTTCTTTTGGAAGATTTGATATGTTTTATGATGGGAATATAGAATCATTACATACTGAAATAAAAAATGAGATTAAAGAATTTGGTAAAATAGATGAAATAACATCATTTGAGAAGGACAACTTTTCTTGCTGTGGATTTCTTGAGTTTAATGACAAAACTATTAACACAGTCATTAATATTTTTAGATTGTATTATTCATGCTCTTTTGATTTTTTTGAAAAAAATATAGATTATAACAGATATTTTGAGATTAAAAAGAATACATATAAAGTAGGAGATATTGATGGTGAAAATTTGTTTAAAGAATTAAAATATAGTTATTCATTTTATAAAGGTTTAGGTCCAGATATAGTATGTTTAAGTTATGATAAGATTAAATCATTGCCATTTTGGTTAAGATCTAATATCCCTAAGCCACCTCCACGAGGAAAGTCTTTTATGGATAAACTGAAAAATAAAATTTATGGTTACCCATGGGTAGATGATGAGGTTGACCCCTGATGGTGCTAGTTAGCGTAACGGCTACCGCTAGTTTCCAAAACTAGTGGTGTTAAGAGTAAGAAAATATAAAAGATATAATAAGCTACTTTAGAAATAGAGCAGCTTTTTTTTTAAGATAGCTACAAAAGAAGAACCCGATGCAAGATTCCCTTATGCCAGAAAAATTTTAGTTAGAGACCTTATTGCTTTTTCAACGGTACCTATATTACAATAAGCGGAGAGATTAAACTTTTCTTCCTTATCATAGAAGCATTATAATGACATATTACAAGTTCCTCTATATAAATAACAAAAGGGAATGGCTTACATCCTAAATAAATTGTTTATAGTTAATAGCGAAATCATTTTTACAACTATTTTATATATAAACGGGAACTATTTACTCCTGCACCATAAGTATGATATCCTCTGTTATAATGCACAGTTTTAAGTTTTTCAAAACTATATCTGCAGAAATTACCCCTTGGTCGTTAAAACATGAAGGAGGAAATAATTTAAAAAATTCCTTGAATTCTTTTTCCAATAAAGCTTCGGTTCCCATACCGTAAGCTTCATTGGCATAAATAATCCCGATAACCTTTAGCCCCGTTTTACAGTGTGTTTTAACGGTTTTTGTTAATCCTGATTTATCGATCAGCAATATAAGCAAAGCTAAGGTAACATAATGAGACATTAATACCTTGAGAGATGGTGTTTTGGTTTTAGTTTCTAGCATGGTTAGTTTTTTAAGTTAGTAAAACTCAATACTGAATCTGATTGTGCTGAACTTCCTGAACTAAATTCAGGATGCATGTTTCCGTATTTCAGTATCTAACAAGATTTTAATAGTATCAGTTAAGCTACCTAAAATATGGGGTAAATCCCATTAATTTTTTATGCACAAAAAAGGGCATGGAACTCAACTTATCACGTTAGAGGTACTGGAATACCGTGCACTGATAAGTGAGCCCACGCCCGGGTACGTGAGCCAATCTACTTATCGTCCCAGTGCAAAAATTTCCAGTTTTCTAACGCGAGACTCTAAGCAATTGCTTCAATATTTTAAAAGAAGAATTGCAAAAATATGTATTTCATGGGCTAATATAGGAAAAATAACAATCATTCGCGTAAGCGAACAGTTATTTTTTCATTATTCACTTCATTTGGATGAATTGTATATATACCGATGGATAATCACGAGTATAAAAAAAATAAAGATGAATTAAATAAAGCAAATGCTTTAGTAAACAAATATTTATGCAACTTTATTACTAATAAGTTTTTGCAAACATTTTATGATCAAGATGGAAATGTGATTTCTCAGAACAAATATGCAAGCTCGTGTGGGTTATCTTCCTCTACTCTTAGTAAACTAAAAAGCTCAGAAGGTTATGATATACCAATGGCAACTATTTATAGTATATGCAGATATGAAAGACATTCTTTGAAAGATCTTTTTGGAGAATTTGAAAAAGAATATGGCGTAGACATACCCCTTTAGTGGTTGATTTGTAGATATTCCTTAAAGCAAACAAAAGCATTTATGTTATTAATATACAGATTAGCTACCGCTAAACTGTTTTTAATGGAGTGCTGGTAAGAAAAACAGGAATTAAAAAATAAATACAAAAAGCTTTTTCTGAATTATAACCTAAAACACAGTCTAATTTCTAAGCAAAAACCTTAGTAATACTAAGGGAAAACCTTAGCGATTTTATTTAAAAAAGACATACTTTTATTTACAAAAATTAAATAGAAATATGCTAAAACCTTTTTTATTTGTTTGCTTTGTTTTTTGTATCCTACAAGGCTGTAAAACAATAGATATACGCCAAACATCCCAAACAAATACCACCCAACAAGTTGTTTTAGGAAGTATTGGTTTGGGTAAAGACTTTTTGCTACAAAACGAGTTTAACAACACGGCTATCCCTAACTATAAGACTTCCTTAAAAGTTGCCGTAAAGGTTGTACCATTTAATAAACAAACGTATAAATCATTTATAAAAGCAAAGGCTTTACAACCAGCTAATGTGAAAATTCACTATGTCGATTCCATAAAAAACAAGCCCAAATATGTTAAGCTGCAAATTGCCGATAAGGTAGCCGTAATAGATGCTTTAAATAATACCGAAAATACATCTGTAAAAAAATATTTAAGCAATAATACTAACGCTACTGTTTTAACAAGTATTTCATTGGCTTTAAACCAAAACAATCTGGATGCCCTAACACATGCCGATGCCGTTTTCTTAATCGAAAAGGGATTAAAAACTTATGTGCTAAAACTGTATAAAGATGGAAAGCAAACCCAGTTTATTCAATTCAATCAGGGTGTTGTGTTTACTTATAAAACATCTAATTGTTGCTGGCAAGAAAATAAAAAACACCAAGTGGATATTGTGGATTTAGTAACAGAATTTAATAGCTGTCCCAACAAAACGTACCGCTCTGCAAAACGAGCAGAGAAAAAGATGAGCACTTTAAACTTTTAAAAGATGAGAAGTAAGATACTATTAATAATAACATTAGTGTTTGTTTGTGCCTGTGATGATATTATCGAGGTTGTCGATATTTCCAATGAAACCGTTACGGTTTTGGCACCTGTTAACGAAACAACCTTGGTAGATACCGATGTTGTTTTTACATGGGGCACTGTTGAGGAAGCAGAAGCCTACAAAATACAGATAGCAACACCAAGTTTTGAAGCGGCTACAGAAATAGTAACCGACTCGACCGTTACCAAAACCTCCTTTAGTAATACCTTAGCTTCTGGCAGTTACGAATGGCGTGTACGTGCAGAAAATTCGGGATATGCAACAGGATACACAACACAAAAATTTAGGCTTTTATCTCCAGACCCGGTAGATATTTCCAAAGAACTTGTTGTAATATCTTCGCCAGCAAACGGCGCTACGTTTTCTACCACTTCTACCGTAAATTTTTCTTGGAGGGCTATTGAAGGTGCAGAGGACTATGTAATACAAATAGTAACACCAGATTTCGAGAATATTACTGAAACCATAACAGATGAAACCATAACGAATACAGGATTTTCCATTTCAAATTTGAGTAAAAACGATTATAAATGTCGTGTTAAAGCTAAAAACTCAGAATATGAAACGGGGTATACGGAAATTGGATTTACAGTTGATGAAAAGTAGTTTAGGCAACCATAAAATAAATTTATAAAATCATTTAATCCACATAATAATGAAAAAAATAATCTTCGTTTTAAGTTTAATATTAACCAATATGGGGTTTTCGCAAATAATAACCGATACAGGAACAAATGTGGGAATAGGGACAACAACTCCGACAGCAAAATTGGATGTTCGATTTCTTGGCGAAAATAGTATTATAGCTAAGGCAACTAGTAATGGAACCCATGGTGCTTCAAATGTTATTACTGATGCAGCTTTAGGTTTTCCGTCGCGATTTTTATTTAGAGAAGACGGTAATAATAAAGGGTGGATTGATCATTATAATGGTAAGATAAGCGTTAGGAATAATGCAAATAAAGCTCTTCTTACTACGGTTATAAGTACTGAAAATGTGGGTATTGGCACAACATCACCTACAGAAAAACTTCAAGTTAATGGTTTAATAAGAATTCCTAGTGCTAATAGTCAAGACAATAATTCTCCAGGTATTGTATTGGCCAGTAACGATGATTTTTTATATGATAATCAATACCTTAATCACTATGGATTTGGATTCCATGGTTATCAAGATGGATCAAGTAGTCATACAGAACCCAAAAATGCATATATGTCTGGATACTTTGGTGTCGATTTTTTTACAAGTGGGCAAAACAGAATGCGAATCAGTCGAGGGGGTATAGTTAGCATTGGTTCAGTAGAAAGACAACTTGGATATAAGTTGGCTGTGAATGGCAATATAAAAGCCAAAGAAATAAGAGTTGAAACTGGCTGGAGCGATTTCGTTTTTGAAGACAGTTACAATTTACCTTCATTAAAAGAAGTAGAAAGCCACATAAAAGAAAAAGGGCATTTAAAAGATATTCCAAGTGCAGAAGAAGTAGCAAAGCATGGAATCTTCTTAGGAGAGATGGATTCTAAACTGCTTCAAAAAATAGAAGAGTTAACCCTTTATACCATTGATCAGGAAAAAAGAATTAAAAGTTTGGAATCTAAAAATGAAAAGCTTGAAATAGAAAATAAAGAATTGTCAAAGCTATCCAAGAGATTACTAGAAATAGAAAAATTGCTTAAAGCTAAAAAAGAATAAAATGAAAAATATAACAAAGCTCCTTTTCTTAATAATTATAAACAGTGTATTTGCACAAGTAGAAGACACTGGTAATAAAGTGGGTATAGGTGTTGCAAATCCATTATCCAAACTTCATGTATTTAATGGTATTTCGGGAGGAACTCCTCATGTTTTTTCAGATATGACGATAGAAGATAGTGACGACGGTATGGTTTCTATCCTTACACCAAGTAATAAGACCGCATATTTTGGATTTGCAGATCAAGATGATAGTTATGTTGGGGGTATGCAATATGAACATAATAATGATCGATTAATTTTTAGGGTTAATAATCATTTAAATAATATGACTATAAGTAGTCAAGGTAATATAGGTATCGGTTCCTCAACACCGAGTGAAAAATTACATCTAGAAGGTAATCTTTTATTGGATGTATACAATAAAGGAAATGACAATGGTATTTTTTTTAGAGAAGGTTTTAATCTATCAAATAAATACAATTTATCTATTCTAGCTTATGACCATTCAAATTCTGGTGCAACTCCAGATGGATTAAGTATAAATGCCTATGATGGTATCAGTTTTTCTACTGGCTCGAATACTCGTAGTGAAAAAATGCGGATTAGTTTAAATGGAAATGTTGGAATTGGTACAACAGATACAAAAGGATTCAAGCTAGGTGTTCAAGGAAAGATAGCAGCCGAAGAAGTAAAAGTAGCGACCTATGCTAATTGGGCAGACTTTGTTTTTGAAGACAATTACAATTTACCTTCATTAAAAGAAGTAGAAAGCCATATTAAAGAAAAAGGACACTTAAAAGACATCCCAAGTGCCGAAGAAGTAGAAAAGCATGGAATCTTCTTAGGAGAGATGGATTCCAAATTGCTTCAAAAAATAGAGGAGTTAACCCTTTATATCATTCAACAACAAAAAGAAATCAATGCTCTTGAGGCAAAAACCTTAAAAGCTAATATTTTGGAAAAAGAACTTCAAAATCAAAAAGTAATTAATAAACAATTAAAAGAACAATTGGATAAACAAAACACTCGTCTTCTAAAAATAGAAACGCTTTTAAATTCTAAAAAACAATAACATCATGAAAAAACAAGCCCTCATTTTTTGCCTTAGCCTATTTATTTTGCAAGCTAATGCTCAGGATCAAACTATTAACGGAACTACATTTAAAGTAAATGGCAATGTTGGAATAGGTACAACGACTCCATCTGCAGATTTAGAAATAAAAGGCAATATGAAATTGGGTTTAACGCACACATTGGTGGATGGCGGATATTTAAGCGTTAGTTCTAAATGGGGAGATTGGATGACCTTTGTTGATGGTTATAGTAATGACACCTATAATTTTCATAACCCTAATAATGGAGGAAGGTTAGAGCTTTATATTGAGGATGGACAAACTAACGCTAGAAATTTTGGAGTATTTACAGTATTAAAGTCGGGAAATATAGGGGTTGGCACAAAAACCCCATCAGAAAAACTTCAAGTTAATGGTTTAATAAGAATTCCTAGTGCTAATAATCAAGACAATAATTCTCCAGGTATTGTATTGGCAAGTAACGATGATTTTTTATATGATAATCAATACCTTAATCACTATGGCTTTGGATTCCATGGTTATCAAGATGGATCAAGTAGTCATACAGAACCCAATAATGCATATATGTCTGGGTACTTTGGTGTCGATTTTTTTACAAACGGACAAAACAGAATGCGAATCAGTCGAGGTGGTATAGTTAGTATTGGTTCAGTAGAAAGACAACTTGGATATAAGTTGGCTGTAAACGGTAATATAAAAGCCAAAGAAATAAGAGTTGAAACTGGCTGGAGCGATTTCGTTTTTGAAGACAGTTACAATTTGCCTTCATTAAAAGAAGTAGAAAGCCACATAAAAGAAAAAGGGCATTTAAAAGATATTCCAAGTGCTGAAGAGGTAGCAAAGCATGGAATCTTCTTAGGAAAGATGGATTCTAAACTGCTTCAAAAAATAGAAGAGTTAACCCTATACACTATTGATCAGGAAAAAAGAATAGAAAATTTAGAATCTAAAAACGAAAAATTAATAGCATTAGTAGAAAAACTCATTAATAAACAGAGTGAATAACAAAGTAAAGACATATGTGTTATTAGCTAGTGTGCTAGCTATTTGGGGCATTATTGGGCTCAAAATACTTTCCACTTTAAACCCGGATGCTCCAAACACAGTGTTTCAAAATGATATAGTAGCATTTAAGCCTAAAACGAATATAGAAGTTGATACGTTTTCTATACAATCAATGGAGCGCGATCCTTTTTTAGGCACTTTATATCTCAAAAAGAAACCTAAAAAAAAGAAATCTGTAAAACCAAAAGACACATTGGTTTGGGTGCCTATAATCTATCATGGCGCTATTACCAAACAACAAAGCAAAACCCAGGTGTTCGTGGTCTCTATTAACGGACGACAAAACTTAATGCGGATCGGGCAGGAAGTAGATCATGTAAAATTAATAAAGGCAAATGCCAAAGAAATTCGAGTTAGCTACAAAGGAGCAAGAAAAACCATTACTAAAATATGAATGGGCTTAAGGTAAAAGCCGGAGCACTGCAATTCACTATGTTTATTACGGTGGTTATTGCCCTGTTATTAGTTGCTTTTATTATATTGGTAAACACACACACACAATTTAAGCTTCAATCGGATTTTGTTCTTGAAACTGTTGAAAACACAAAAAAGGGAATCCAGCACGCACTTAAAAATAACATAAGAGCTAACGATACAGTCCATATTAATTTACAAGACGAAGATTACAAAACAGTATCAGTATACAAAAGCTATTGGGGCTTATTCGAGAAGGTGCTATCCACTTCAAAAATCAAGAAAAATACAGTTAAAAAAATAGCTTTAGTAGGAGCTTCCCAACCAGAAAGAGATCGAACAGCCTTGTATATTAAGGAAAACAACAGACCATTGGTAGTGGTCGGGGAAACCAAAATTAAAGGTATGGTCTACTTACCAAAACAAGGTGTACGAACAGGTAATATTTCAGGACATTCTTATTATGGGAGCCGGCTTATTTACGGAAAGACGAGACCAAGTAATAAACTTCCCAAGCTTTTAAACGAAACGCTCAATCATATAAAAAAATCAAACCTTAATATTGGAAATTTACAACAGCACCAGTTCTTGGATTTAAGCCGAAGTAAAACCTATCGTAATTCTTTTTTTAATCCTCTGCAAGTTGTTTATAGTAATACAAGTATTAATCTTTCAGGAATATCGCTTATTGGGCATATTGTAGTACAATCTAAAACAAAAATTACTGTAGACGCTAATTCCAATTTAAAAGATATCATCCTAATAGCGCCTATAATTGAGATTAAAAATCATGTTAAAGGAACGTTTCAGGCCATAGCAACTAAAAACCTTAAGGTTGGAAAAAATTGTAAACTTGATTACCCATCAGCACTCATATTAAACGAAAAAGAAAAGCCAATATCATCCCCTACAAATTTGCAAAAAGAAAAACCGAGTATTAACATAGACAAAAGATGCAATATAAAAGGAGTTGTTGCCTATTTTGGAGCGCCGATGACAAATAATTTTGATGCGCAGATTGTTATTGAAGAAAACACAACCGTAGTAGGAGAAGTTTATTGTAACCAAAACCTGGAACTTAAAGGAACCATTTACGGTTCGGTCTTCACATCAAATTTTGTTGCCAAACAATCAGGCTCATCCTATCAAAATCACATATACAACGGAACTATAATTGTTGACGAGCTACCAGAAGAATACATAGGATTACCATTTAATAATTCTAAAAAAGGAGTGGCTAAATGGTTGTATTGAAGAAAATAAAAGCATCAACCCTCATGGAGACCTTGGTCGCTACGGTTTTAATTGTGATTGTATTTATGATCTCAAGTATGATTTTAAATAACATTTTTTCTAACAGTATAAAAAGCAATACCAGGGAAATTGATGCCTATTTAAATGAGTTGGAATATTTATATAAAAATGAAAAGCTAAAACTGCCCTATTACGATGATTTGGGTGATTGGAAAATATCAATAATAACCCTTAATACGAGTAGTAGTTATAAAAGTGTAGAGTTTGAAGCCCTACACATCATTACAAATAAAACCAAAACCAAAGTAATACGTGAAGATTGATAACAAAATACCAGCCTTTACATTAAGTGAAATGATTGTGGTATTAATAATAACTAGCATAGTTATTGGTATGGCTTTTTCGGTGTTGTCGTTAGTTCAGAATCACATGTCCGGTATTAAAAACAACTTTACAAACAATACAGAGCTTAATAAGCTGGAACAGTCCCTTTGTTTGGATTTAAATAGGTATCCAAAAATAGAATACAACGAGCTTGAAAATACGATAAGCTTAAAAACAGAAATAGATTCGATAACCTATCAATTTAACGAAAACAATATTATAAAGGAAACAGATACGTTCAATATCCAATTAGTAGATAAGCAATTCTTTTTTAATGGTAATAAAGTAAATCATGGTATAATAGACGCAGTAAAACTAGAGGCTTCAAAAGTATTTCAAAATCAAAAACTCTTTATATTCAAGGAAAACGACGCAACATTTTTCGTAAACAATGGCATTTCAAATAGATAACATAGAAACACAAAAAACGACCTTAAAAGAAAAGACCAAGTCCACTTCTTTTTTACAAAAGGAAATCACATTGTTCAACAAGGCCTTTGGTAATAAAATCAAAGAGGACTTTTATACCGAGTTAAGTGTGTTGTTAAAAGCTGGTATTGCACTAAAGGATGCCCTGGATTTAATAGAGAACTCACAAAAGAAAAAACAGAACAAAGACGTCTTAAGTATTATATCCAACAATATAGTTTCAGGACAAAGCCTATCTGAAGCTATTAAGATACACAAACAGTTTACAGATTACGAATACTATTCTATAAAAATAGGAGAAGAAACGGGAACACTGTATCAAGTAACCGAACAACTTGGTAGTTTCTTTGCAAGAAAGAATGAACAGCGAAGAAACCTAATTAGTGCCCTAACCTATCCCATTATCATTTTAAGCACTGCTGTTTTGGTAGTTGGTTTTATGTTACGGTTTGTAGTACCTATGTTTCAGGATATTTTTAAACAGCAAAATGTAGAACTGCCAGCTATAACCAAGTTTATCATAAGCCTTTCTGAGTTTATGCAGGAGTATGGCTGGGTATTCTTGCTAGCTATATTGGCAATGATCGCTTCAAGATCGTTCTTGAATAAAAAGAAACGCTTTAAACAAATAAAAGATAGCTTGATATTAAAGTTGCCTTTTATAGGAAACTTTGTGAAGGGTGTTTATTTGTCGCAATTTACCCAAGCGGTATCGCTATTAACAGCCTCAAAGGTTCCAGTTGTTAATAGTATTCAATTGGTAAAACAGATGATAGATTTTTATCCACTACAGCACGCCTTGGAAATTGTAGAACAACACATTTTAAAAGGCGAAACCTTAAGTAAAAGTTTAAGTATGCATAAGCTGTTTGACGACAAAATGATAGCCCTGGTTAAGGTGGCCGAAGAAACAAATCAAACCGAGTTTATTTTCGATAGACTTAATATGCAATACAATGCCCAGGTGCAACAACAATCCAAAATGCTATCGACCATTATGGAACCCTTTATAATTTTGATTGTAGGTGTTCTGGTTGGCGTTATTCTGGTTGCGATGTACTTGCCAATGTTTAAACTAAGTAGTGCTATAGGATAACATCTAAGTTGTTTTTTAGTTACATAAGGTTTTACGCCACGGCCTATTTCTATCAATACTAATTTTATACAATTATTCTAATAAAAGCTTAACACTGCATTAGTTAATTTAACTAATGCTTAGGAAAATTAATATATTTTCTATAATATTGTATACCGTATACGAAAATATAATATCGTATACGAAATAGAATTTAAGATGGATAGAATTTTCAAAAATGAATTAAGTGCTCAGGCATATAACAAGGTTAGAGCAATGATAATGTCAAAAGAATTGGAGCCAGGACAAAAAATTGTTCAGGATAAACTTGCAGAAACTTTAGGGATTAGTAGAACACCTTTACGGTCGGCTTTGCAGATGTTAGAAGGAGAAGGTTTAATAGTACCACTGCCAAAAAAAGGGTTTGTAGTGAAAAAATTCTCAGATATAGAGATTCTAGAAATATTCGATTGCAGAATGGCATTAGAAGGTACTGCGGTTAGATTGTTTACCAATCATGCCAGGCCAAATGAGATAAATGAACTTAAAAAGTTATTCTCACCCTTTTTAGAGGGAGATATCGATAATTCAGAATATCAACAAGCCGATGCAGAATTTCATAATAGTATTATGAAAGGAAGTGGAAATGGTTTTTTGAATAGACTTTTTCAACAAGGAAATCTATTAGTCTGTATGGATTTGATTGGCTTATTAAGATTACCAAACGAAACACTCCCTGAACATATGGCAATTATTGACGCCATAGAAAAAAGAGATGCAGATTTAGCCGAATCATTAGCTAAGGAGCATTTGGATAAGACCAAGCAATTAATTTTAAAAAAGATGAATGAATAAACGAAGCACGTTTTTTCCTGTTAGATACCGAATGGTCTTTAGTACTTTTATTTTATCGATGATAGTGCTTTTCGATAGAATTTTAATTTCTGTCGCTAAAGATCCGGTTGCAACAGATCTATCCCTATCTGATAAAGAAATGGGATGGGTGCTATCTATTTTTGCACTTGGTTATGCCCTTTTTCAAACACCTTCTGGGTATTTGGCAGATAAACATGGTGCTAGAAAAGTATTAACAGTTGTAGTAAGCATCTGGTCGGTATTCACTGCTCTAACCGGAGCAGTATATAATTTCTTTGCACTATTAGTTGTGCGGTTTCTTTTTGGAGTAGGAGAAGCAGGCGCCTTTCCCGGTATGGCACGTGCTATTTTTAAATGGGTGCCTGTAAAAGAAAGGGGTTTAGTTCATGGTATTAATTTTTCTGGAGGAAGAATAGGAGCAGCTATAGCATTACCAGTAGTGGCTTGGTTAATAAATCTTGTGGGCTGGAGAATGAGTTTTGTAATACTTGGAGGAATAGGCGTTCTATGGGCTTTAGTTTGGTTTTGGTGGTATAGAGATAATCCTAAAAATCATAAATCGGTATCGGCAATGGAGCTCAAAATTATAGAAGAAGGAATACAAGAAGAAGCCAAGGATAAAGAACCAATTTCTTTCAAGAAAATGTTCGGTTCACGTACCATGTGGTTGCTTATGATACAATATTTCTGTAGTAATTTTACGTTCTTCTTTTGTCTTACATGGTTGTTTCCATACTTAAAAACAAAATACAATCTAGATGTTGTAGAAGCAGGTTTTTACGCTTCAGCACCTTTTATATTTGGCGCACTGGGAAATTGGTTTTCTGGCTGGCTGGTCGATTTTATTTATAAAAAGAATAAATGGGGATTGTCTAGAAAATTAACTGCAATTATAGGATTTACACTTGCCACTATAGGTATTGTAGCCAGTGTGTATATGAATGAAGTAACAGGAGCAGTCATTTTTATATCCCTAGCAGTTTTTGGAGCCGATATGACATTAAGCCCTTCATGGTCTACATGTTTAGATGTAGGAAAAGAACATTCGGGAACCGTTAGCGGAACAATGAATATGGCGGGTAATCTAGGCTCTTTTTTCACAGCCTTAGCTTTTCCATATATGATGGCTTTAGCTGGTTCTCATACACCATTTTTCTTTTTGGCAGCAGCGTTGAATTTAATTGCAATTCCTATTTGGCTCTCAATTAAACCAGAAAAGGCATTACAGTTAACAGAATAAAAAAACAAAACATGATAAAATTTCAAGAATTCAAAGAAGTCTGTCAGAAATCAATTGAAATGATCGAAGAAGCGGGCTTATTGTTAACCCCCGAGGATAAAGAAAAGATCACTGCTGCCGATTTTGGATTAAGCAACCTTAAAAAAGAAGGCATCCAAATATTAACCATGTTTCAAACAAACAGGATAGCAGGTAAAATATTGGTCTTACTCCCCTATCAAACAGAACCAGAGCATTGGCACCCAACCGTTGGAGACGATCCGGGTAAAGAAGAAGTAATAAGGGCAATTAGTGGAGACTTGTATTTCTATATCCCCGGAGAAGATACCATGACGGAAGGTTTTATTGTAGAAGGGAAAGCCGATTGTTATACCATGCGTAACGAGGTTGTTATGAAACCAGGAGATCAATTGGAATTACCAGCAGGCACAAAACATTGGTTCCAGGCAGGTAAAAGAGGGGCGGTTATGTATTCGTTTTCAACTACAGTAACCGATTTAAATGACCAGTTTACAGACCCTAATATAAATAGGGATACAATAATTGAAAAAGCGCCCCGAGGTGCATATTAATATATAAAGATTAAAATAAATGAAACAGAGTATAATTACGGCGTTTTTAAGTAAAACACAAGATAGATTTTCTGAGTATCATGAACCGACTGGGTTAAAAGAACGATTGGAAATTGTTCAAAAAATTGATGGCGTAACTGGTGTGGAAATCGTGTATCCTTATGAAACAGAAGAAGCTGCTGCGACAAAAAAATTAATGGAAGATATGGGGTTGGAGTTTGCAGCAGTTAACGCAAATATTAAAAAAGAAACCAAATGGGTGCCTGGAGCATTATCAAGACCTAAAGAAAATTTAAGGAATGATGCCGTGCAATTAATTAAAGATGCTAAAGACTATGCCATAGCAGTTGGAGCGCCCTTGGTAACATGTTGTCCTTTATCTGATGGTTACGATAACCTATTTCAGGTTGACTATCAAAAAGGATGGAAGTATATGATTGATGCTTTTGCTGAAGCTGCAGATTACAAGCCAGAAATGCCGTTGTTTGTTGAGTACAAAATCAATGAAACCAGGGTAAACTGCTTTTTAGATAGTTGTGCCAAGACAATTGTATTCTTAAAAGAAGTTCAAAATGCTGCTACAGGAGTAACCATAGATTTCGGACATTCATTGCTGGCTAAGGAAAATCCAGCAGAAGTACTTGCGATGTGCGAACAATCAAATATAGATTATTACTTACATACAAACGATAATGACTGGCAGTTTGATTGGGATTTAATAGGTGGATCAAGAAACTTTTTACATACAGTAGAATTCTTCTTTTATGCCAAGGAATTTGGATACGACAAGTATTTCACTGCAGATGCTTCCCCTAGAATTTTTGACATGCTTGGTTTTTTCAGAGAACATGCCGAAATGAATAAAGCGATATGGAATATTGTAGAAAATCTCGATAGAGATCAATACAGACGCATGATGCATGAAGAAAAGCATATGGATTTAATGCGATTAGTAAGAAAAGAAATTTATAGACTATAAAAGATGCCAAAAGCAACATTTAAAATAACCTATAGCGATGCTAAATCACTTATGAATGAAGCGGTTAAATCTGCAAAACATCATCATGTACCAGGAGCTATAGCTATTGTAGACGAAGGAGGGAATCTGCTTCTATTGGAAAGTTTGGATAATACAATGAGCAGTGCCTCTAAAATAGCTATAGGAAAAGCGGCAACAGCAGCAGCGTTTAAAAGACCCACAAAGGCTATTGAAGATGTCGTTTTAGAGGGCAGGACACCAATGTTGGTTCTAGACAGTGCCACATCAGAATCCTATATTCCTTTAAAAGGTGGTTATCCAATATGGTATAAAGACGAATTAGTAGGCGCTATTGCTGTAGCAGGTACTATGGATGCTGAAATGGATGAGGTTGTTGTTTTAGAAGCATTAGAAAATAAAAATTGGTAAATTTTATAGGAAAAGAAAAGTACATTATTAAATAAATGAAAATGATTCATTCAGTATTCAAAAAAATAGGCATTATGAAACAAAGTTTTCATTTACAATATATTTTATTGGTGATAATAGGCTTTGTTTTGTTGCAAAGTTGTGAAGACAATTGGAAATGGGAAACCGTTACAGCAAAGGGAACGCCAACAGCTAGACATGAAGCAGGTTTAGTAGCCTTTAAAGATAAAATTTTATTAATAGGAGGGCGAAGAATTAATCCAACTGATGAGTTTGATACTAAAACAAATACCTGGACAGCAAAATCGCCAACGCCTATAGAATTACATCATTTTCAACCAGTTGTTGTAGGCGATGCTGTCTATTTAATTGGAGCAATGACTGGAAAATGGCCCAATGAAAAACCTCTTGATAAAGTCATTATTTATTATCCGGATGAAGATCGATATGAATACAGTCATACCATACCAAAAGACAGACGTAGAGGCGGTGCAGGAGCAGTATATTATAACAATAAAATTTATTTGGTTGGTGGTATTACAAATGGTCATGTAGATGGTTATAAACCCTGGTTTGATGTATACGATCCTAAAACAGGAGAATGGTTTGTTTTACCAGATGCACCAGATGCACGAGACCATTTTCAGGCTGCGGTAGCTAATAATAAATTATATGCTTTTGCAGGTCGAAGAACCTCCAAGAAAACAGATCAGGATATGGCATTGACTAGTAGTCATGGTAATGTCTATAATTTTGAAAGTAATAAATGGGAAGCAGTTACCGAAAATTTAAGAATAACAACAGAAAGAGCTGGTAACTCAGCCTTTGCATGGAATAATGAAATAGTTATAGGAGGTGGAGAAAGTTTAGCTCATGAAATTGCTCACAGTGAAGTAGAAGCCTATAATAGCAAAACTAGGACATGGAGAAATTGGCCATCTCTCAACCAAGGCCGACATGGTTCTGGGTTTGCTATAGTTGGGGAGTATGTTTACACAGCATCTGGTAGCGGTAATCGTGGTGGTGGACCAGAACTCACCACCATAGAGCGTTTAAAATTACCAACAGATTTGGGAGATAAGAGCGATGAGTTCGTAGACCTTACGCCGGTTTACAAACAATGGCATACAGTTACCTTATCTTTTGAAGGACCTCAAACTTCAGAAAAGGCGGCAGACAATCCGTTTTTAAATTATCGTTTAGATGTCGTATTTAAACATGCAGAAACACAAGATACCATTCGTGGTTTTTATGCAGCAGATGGAAATGCATCAGAAACAGGAGCCGATAAAGGAAATATTTGGAAAGTTAGATTCTCGCCAAGCTTAAAAGGTGATTGGAGTTACTCGGCAGATTTATATCATAAGGACAGTATAGCCCTAAAAGGAAATTTAAAACAAGCAGAATCTATTGCCATTTCGAATAAAGAAGGTCGTTTTTCAGTAATAGAATCAGATAAGGATGGTCTAGATTTCAGAGCAAATGGTATTCTTGAGGCTTCCAAAGGTTATTTTAGGTTTCGAGACTCAAAAAAATATTGGATGAAAGGCGGAGCCAATAGTCCAGAAAACCTATTAGCATACATAGATTTTGATGATACCTATCGTCTTAAAACATCAAATAAGGATGGAGAGGCAAGTACAACAGAAGAAATTCATGCATATCCAAACCATTTAAAAGATTGGAAAGAAGGAGATCCAACATGGAAAAATGAAAAAGGAAAATCGTTAATAGGTGCATTAAACTATTTGGCTTCAAAAGGTATGAACGCTGTTTATTTTCTAACCATGAATATTTTAGGCGATGGTAAAGATGTATGGCCATATACCGATTCAGAAACGTTTGATCGTTTCGATGTTAGTAAACTAGCACAATGGGAAATTGTATTTAAACATATGCAATCTAAAGGAATTATGTTGCATGTGGTATTACAAGAAACAGAGAACGAAACAATGTTGGATGGAGGAGATACAGGGCCTCTACGACAATTATACTACCGAGAATTAATAGCTAGATACGGGCATCACTTGGGGTTAATATGGAATTTGGGTGAAGAAAATGGATCAGCCCCTTGGAGCCTTATTGCGCAAAACGACAGACAAAGAAAAGATATGGCAAAGTTTCTTAAAGAAACAGATCCATATAAACATCCCGTATTGTTGCATACACATTCTGAGGATCCACACAGATCGGTAATTTTAGATTCTATTTTAGGTTTTAAATATTTAGATGGCTTATCGCTACAACAGTCTGAGCGAGAACATGCAGGAGAGATTGTAGAAACATGGAAAAGCAAAGCCAAAGCAGTCAATCAAGATTGGTTGATAACGATGGATGAGATAGGGCTGTGGCATACAGCAGCATTACCAGACGATAAAGATCCCAATCATAATACATTAAGGAGATATGCGCTTTGGGGCACATTACTGTCTGGTGGAGCGGGAGTAGAATGGTATTTTGGCGCAAAGCACCCTCATAATGATCTAACGTCAGAAGATTGGAGGCAAAGAGATAGGCTTTGGGAGCTAACAAATTATGCTACTGGTTTTTTCCAAGATCATTTACCTTATTGGGAAATGGAACCAGAACATAAACTTATTAATTCTAAAGATGCTTATTGTTTTCGTAAAAAAGGAGATATATATGCCATATATATAGCAGCCCCAGGTAGGCATACAATAAATTTGAAAGAAACAGAAGGAATGTTTACCTTACAATGGTTTGATCCGCTACAAGGAGGAGAATTACAAAATGGTACCGTAGAAAAAGTCATTGGAGGAGGTATAACAGCATTAGGAGGCCCTAAAAGTAAGAATAAGCAAGATTGGGTGTGTCTTATTAAAAAGATAAACGATAAAAAATAATTCAAAACAAAAACAATATCAATATGTCAAATAGTATTAACATTCAGGGAAACAGATGGATCGTTTCAATTTTTATCATATCGATCTGCTTTTCTTGCACCAATAAAACACAGCAAAAACAAGATGATAAAGATATAGTTGAATGGACATATTTGATTGACGAGGAACTTTCTGAATGGGACAAATATTTAAGTTTTAAGCATCAAGTAGGCTACGATGGTAGTCATCCCATTGATTCTCTTGGAAATAAAATAGCACCCATAGGACTAAATGTTCCAGGTTACGACGTTTTCACAACTATCATAGAAAATAATGAGCCTATTATAAAAGTAAGTGGTGAATATTATGGTTGTTTAGCCACTAAAAAAGAATATGAAAATTATCATTTTCAATTAAAATTTAGATGGGGAGATAAGAAATGGACTCCCAGAAAAAATCGTTTAAAAGACTCTGGTATTTTGTACCATTCAATTGGTGCTTTTGGAGCTGAATATTGGCGATCATGGATGCTATCACAAGAATTTCAAATTATGGAAGCACATACAGGAGATTTTTGGAATCAAGCGACTTCTGCAATCGATATTCGTGCTTATAGAGAACCAGGGTTAAATCCAATGGCACATGAAAGTCAAGATTATTCGAGTTTTGGTAAGGGAGGAGAAGCGGGAAGTTACTGTCTTAGAAGTAATAATTATGAAAAGAAACCAGGAGAATGGAATACTCTAGATCTAATTTGCTTTAAAGGGAATAGTTTACATATCGTAAATGGTGAGGTCGTTATGGTATTGAAAAACTCAAGATATGTGAATGAAAATGGAGAGGTCGTTCCGTTAAATAAAGGTAAGATTCAATTACAGAGTGAAGCTGCCGAATTGTTTTTTAAAGACATCAAGATCAGATCAATTGAAGAAATGAAAGATATTCCTATTTGGATCTTTGATGGAGCTGTAGATAAATGGAACCCTAGTTAAAGACTCAAGAAAGATGTGCAAACTAGTATCAAAATTTGGATTAAACACCACATGCTATTAAAAAAACAATAATGCCACAAATTATAATCATAATGGGAGTAAGTGGTTGTGGTAAAACAACCGTAGGGAAAAAGTTATCTGAAGAATTATCAATTCCCTTTTTCGATGGCGATGATTTTCATCCAAAAGAGAATATAGATAAGATGAATAATAATATAGGGCTTACGGATGCAGATAGATTGCCCTGGTTAGAGATACTATCAAGTAAAATTGAAGATTGGAGTACTTCTACAGGAGCTATTTTAGCTTGTTCAGCATTAAAAGAATCGTATAGAGACATACTAAAGAACAAGAACGAAAATATAATTTGGGTTTTGCTAAATGGAGAATTTGATCTGGTATTAAACCGAATTGAGAACAGAAAAAATCATTTTATGAAACCTGATTTATTACAATCACAGTTTGATACATTAGAAATTCCTTCTTATGGATTACATATAAACATTGATAAAGGAGTTAAAGATATTGTAAAGGAAATAACGAACAAAATAAACGAACATGCATAGATCTGAGTTTGGTGTTATCGGTTTAGGTGTTATGGGTAAAAGCATTAGTTTAAATATCGCAGAACATAGTTTTAAGATCTCTGTTTACAATAGGATTTCAGAAGGCGAAGAAACTATAGTTTCAGACTTTTTAAATGAGCATGAAAATTTCAATGCAATTCAAGGTTTTACAGATTTAAAAATGTTTGCGAGTTCTTTGGAAAGGCCTCGTAAAATTTTAATCATGATAAAAGCAGGAGCAGCAATCGATACGGTAATACAACAATTGCTTCCAGTTTTAGAAGATGGTGATATTATTATTGATGGAGGAAACTCGCATTATAAAGACACCCAAAATAGAACCAATTACTTAAAAAGTAAAAATATAAATTTTGTGGGTTGTGGTATCTCTGGAGGTGAAGAAGGAGCACGTAAAGGGCCATCAATTATGCCTGGAGGAGATTTGGAGGCTTATAGACAGATAGCTCCGATATTAGAAAAAATAGCAGCCAAAGACAGTTGGGGAAACCCATGTTGTACTTATATAGGAAGTGATGGAGCAGGACATTTTATTAAAATGGTTCATAATGGAATTGAATATGCAGAAATGCAATTGATAGCAGAAACCTATGCTTTACTATCCTATTCTTTAAATAATGAAGAGATCGCATCAATTTTTAATAACTGGAATCAAGGAGATGCGTCTGGTTATTTATTAGAAATCACCTCTAAAATTTTACAAACAAAAGAAGATGGAAAGTATTTAATAGATCTTATTTTAGATAAAGCACAAAATAAAGGAACAGGCTCTTGGTCAAGTGCAACAGCTTTGAGTTTAGGAATTCCAAATACAATGATTTCTTCGGCAGTTTTTGATAGGTATCTTTCTTCTTTTAAAGATGAAAGGGTAAAGCTGTCTAAAAAAATAACTCGCGAACATAAAAATGAGTCAGTAGATGTTACACAACTTAAAAAAGCATATCAGTTTGCAAGAATAGTTAATCATCAACAAGGTTTTTTACTAATAAAAGAAGCATCAAGTACTTATAACTGGAACTTAAATCTTTCTGAAATAGCCAGAATATGGACAAATGGTTGCATCATTCGGTCTAGCCTTATGGAGAATTCTATAACTATATTGAAAAACAGTAATGACTATTTTAATGACGAGAATTCATTTAGTTATTTAAAGTCTAATGAAGACGCCATGGTTGAGGTTTTGCAATTTGGATTACAGCAAAGAATTTCATTAAACACAATAAGCGCAGCATATAATTATTGGGTTTCAATGACAACCGAAAAATTACCAGCTCATATTATTCAAGCCCAAAGAGATTTTTTTGGAGCACATACCTATCAAAGAATAGATGCGAGCGATTCTGAATATTTTCATACTAAATGGGAGGAGTTATGATAGACTTTACGCTTATTTCGGCAGTACTTATTGGTATAGGAGTTTTATTGTTTTTAATCTTAGTACTACGTATTCAGGCTTTCATTGCTTTGTTGATAGCTAGTATCGTTGTTGGCATTATGTCAGGTATGGATCCTGCGTCTATTATTTCAACAATACAACAAGGTATGGGAAGTACATTAGGATTTGTTGCAACTGTTGTTGGGTTGGGTGCTATGTTTGGTGCTATTCTTGAGCATTCTGGAGGCGCAGAGGCATTAGCCAATTACTTACTCGCAAAATTCGGAGAGAAGAATGCTTCCTGGGCATTAATGATCACTGGGTTTTTTATAGCCATACCCGTTTTTTTTGATGTGGCCTTTATTATTTTAGTACCTCTGATATATTCCCTTCAAAGAAAAACAAAAAAATCGCTGTTACTCTATGGTATTCCATTGTTAGCTGGTTTGGCAATTACACATTCCTTCATTCCTCCAACACCTGGACCTGTAGCAGTTGCAGACATTTTAAAAGCTGACCTAGGTTGGGTTATTTTGTTTGGTTTTATCGTTGGAATCCCAACCGCGATTGTATGTGGCCCTCTATTTGGAAAATATATTTCAAAAAAAATATTTATAGAAGCTCCAACACTTAGTAAAACCACTGTAAAAAACTCGAATTTTCCTCCTGTTGGGCTTGTTATTTCAATTATCGCAATCCCAATTTTACTTATTGTTAGTAATACTTTAATCAATAGTCCATTATTTGCTGAAGACACAATTCCCATAAAAGTAAAAGCTTGGCTTGAAATGATCGGACATCCTTTTTCAGCATTAATTATAGCCAATCTCTTAGCATGGTATTTATTAGGCATTGACAGAAGATTTTCTGAAGAAACCCTATTAAAGATCACTACCAAATCAATGGAACCTGCAGGAATTATTATTTTACTAACAGGAGCAGGTGGTGTTTTTAAACAAGTATTAGTAAATACAGGAACAGGAGAGATGTTGGCAAATTATTTTGCAAATGAAGGTGTTAGTATCATGTTGTTTGCCTTTTTAGCTTCAGCAACAGTAAGGATTTTACAAGGATCTGCAACGGTTGCCATGATAACAGCTGCAGGAATTACAGCCCCTCTTTTAGCAGTAAACATTACTGATATAGACAAAGCCTTATTAGTTATAGCAATAGCTTCTGGAGCCTCTATACTATCTCATGTAAACGATAGCGGTTTTTGGTTAGTCGGTAAATATTTAGGACTTGATGAAAAACAAACGTTTAAAAGCTGGACGGTAATGACCTCTTTATTGGCAGTAACAGGTTTTCTAACAGTTTCGCTATTATCATTGTTTTTTTAATTTAACGTAAAAACTCATGTTATTTTATATACATAGTTAGTTTTTAGCAAAGTTTCGATAAAGTTTTACGCTTGGTCGATATCGCCCTTTTTCACAGTACACCCCTATCTAGATTACGTAAGTATCCTTAGGGAACATCTGGAATAGCTGATAGTTATTAAATCACGAACTGGATAACGTGCTATTTTACAGTGAATTAGGTGCTGGTTGCAACAGTTTTATTTGCGAAACGTTTTATAACGTTATATATTGAACCCAAAATCAAAAAGATCCCAAATCTTAAATTTTACGACAATGAATAAACCTACACTATTATCTCTTTTGTTTTTAATAACGTTTCTAATGGTCAATTGTGGATCGGATGATTCAGACCCCATTGATGATAAACAGGAACAGGAGGTAACGATCGATCCTAATGCATTTTACGTAGATAAGGATCACACAGAGGCAAGCGACGAGAATGATGGTCGTTATGTTGAAGATGGCGGTACAGGCCCATGGAAGACCATTCAAAAAATGCTTAATACGCTTGAAGCTGGACAAGTGGGTTATGTTAAGGAAGCATCAACACCATACATACCCGAAACAATTACTAGCGCTTTTGATGCTGTAGCATTCTTTGTTAAAAGAAGTGGTACAGAAAACAATCCTATAATCATAGCGGGATATCCGGGAGAACGCCCAAGAATAGGCTACAATAATCGCGAGGAAGCCTTGCAACATGACTACCATTCCGGTTTTGCCACCGACCATAATACCAGCTATGTTACCATTCGTAATTTTGAAATTTCGTATTTAACAGCTTCAGGAGTTTTTATGAATCCAGATGTTGGTCTTACCAACCACAATATTGTGCTTGAACAATTATATATACATCATCTTTATGGTCCAGACAATACTGGGGGTGTAAGACTTGATGGTTGCAATAATTGTGTAGTAAGAAATAGTATTATCCATGACATTTATTCTATTAAACCAGGGCAAAACCCTTTTTCCAGTGAGCCGTATTTATTGCATTCGGGAATTCATGGTTATCAGCCTTCCAACTGTATCATTGAAAATAATAAGATTTATAATGTAGCGCGCGCCATATTTCAAAAGCAAGCCCATGAAGGTCATGAAAAATCTCATGTTGTGAGGAATAATATTATTTTCAATGCTAATAATACTGCGCTGGCATTAGAAATACAGGGTGCAGGAGCAGCGGCACCGAGAAATGCCGAGTTTTATAATAACCTTGTGTACGATTGTAATTCGGCAGTAAATGTACCATTACAAGACGTTGGTGAACAAGGGGACGGTCTAAAGATTTATAACAATACTATTATTAATACACGAAGTATTGCTTATACCGAAGAGATGATAAACGTAGAGGTTTTTAACAATATTTTAAGCGGTATGCGACCATCTTGGTCTAATAATACTAATCCAAGTATCGTTTTTTCAACAGCAGAAACTGTTGGTAAATATCCCTTTGTGAATGGCATAAGCTATTTTGACAACAACCTTTATTATAACATAGATGAAAACTGGACATTAGAAAGGCATGGTACTAACAGAGTAGATCTGAATTCACTGGAGGATTGGCAAAACACAACCGAGCCGGATTTTGGATTACCAAACAAGCCAGATCAATTATCGGTTATTAACGATCCGTTGTTTACTGATGCACCATCAAGAGATTATACTTTACAAAGCGGTAGCCCGGCGCTTCAAGGAGGTCGAGGAGGAAATTACCCAACGGTATTAGGAGCTTTTAGAGCTGATGAGCAAATAGGTCCAGATTGGGATGTGCAATAACTTTCAATATAAGTTGTTTGATTAAAAATAAAACGAAAAATCCGTAATCATTTTAGAATTAATGTATTACGGATTTTACCTGTGCTGAGCATTGACTTATTCTCGAACCAAAATTTGAATATATTCAAAAGTTTATTGAATTTATATTAACATAGAAGATTCACATTAATTTACACTTTTTACTTAATCGAACTCATGCTAATTTACCGTTCAAATTAAGGGCACACTTCCTTCTAAATAGAATTGGATTCTAAATTTTAATCTGCAACAATTACTTTAGCTGTTTTTTCAAAGCCCAAATACCCGTAACTCACAGTTACATTTTTAGATGCTTTAGGTAGCTTTAATTCACCTTTAAATATCCCCGAATTAGCTGCTGTTTCTATTAGGTTCAATTTTTGATGTTTATCATCAATATATACATCAACCCAACATTTATCTTTTTCATCACTTACATTTAATGCTGCTTTTAACTCAATAAAAATTTTAGTTTTGGGTTTTACAGCATTAATTTCTTTTCCTGTTTTATCTGTGATTTTAATAGTATGACTACCTAAAGTAGAAAAGGTTAACGTAGACATCCACCCTCTGTTAGAAATATTCCAGCCCTCTGTGGCATAGGCAACGTTGCTAAATGTTTGTCCGTTCATCTTTCCTTCAACAAATTCTATTTGAGTTGCTATAGGGAATTGACTATCTAATGGTGAGCCGTCTAGTGTTCCTCTAACGCTTCCTAATTCTCCATAACCACCTTCTAATGATTGTGGCCATCCGTTTTCTACACCTTCCCAATAGCCGCCAAGGCTTAACCTAGTTTTACTTTTGTTACTTAGGTGTGTGCCTACAGGATTTACCCCAAATACAAAGTCTACCTGTGCCCAACCGATGTTTCTAAGCTTATCGTCATTCAATAAGTGGCTTATTAAAAACATGGAGCCACCTAATGCTGGAGCACCACCTAATTCTTTAGTTTTCGGATGCGCCCATTCTGTTTCTGAATGCACTCTATATTTCCAGAAATTACTTGTTTTTTGTTTCATATGATATGTCCAAGCTTCTAGTTTTTCACGAGTACCTTCAGGAGTTAATCCTGGCGCAATCAACATAAAATATCCTAAAGATTGAGGCGTAATATGTTCCGCATTTCTAATCCACCACATATGTCTTGGATTGTTGAAATCCCATTTAGTAATCACATCTTTTGCAGAGTCTTGTGCATATTTTAAAAACTTATCAGCCTCAGGAGATTGTTCATTTTTTTCACATATATACATAAAGAGATTACTAAATATAGATTGACCAAAAGCATTCCCCATTTCATTAAACTCTTGGAAACCTTTATCAACCCATTTTCTACTATAGGTCCAATAACGAACCACTTTGTGTCTATCATAAGCTTCCCATTTTTCAAGACATGCTTTACGGTATTTTTGATACGTTTCTTCTTTTAAGTATGGCTTTAAAAACGAGTGGTAGGCTGCACAAACTGCAGCTAAATGATCAAGTGTATTCCAATAATCATAATTCATTCGTGGCTCACCTTCATAACCTAAAGTACCGTGCCTATTTTTAACGGAGCCATTGTAATCAATATATTTATAGGCAAACTCTGCGTGCCATAAAATGAGATCAATTAAATCAGCGACCTTGTCTTCACCCAATTCATCTTTCCAATTGTCAAAAACTGCAGGATTACTGGCATATTGAAGTACTTCAAAGATGGTTTCCAATCCAAAAGCACCACCATCTCTAGAAGGGCCACCGCTGTAAACTTTGCTCATATTATATTTATCTAAATCAGCAAAACCTCTAACATCAACAAAAAAATCATAACCCAACTTAGTTGATTTTCTTTCTAATAGATGTTCTTCAATCTTAAAAGGAACAGAAATACCGTGATCTTCTCCTTCAACTTCAATGACATATTCATCTGTTGAAATAGGATTGAAGTCTGAAAACCACCCTTCGTAATTAAGAATTGTTCCTTTGTATTCAATTTCTTTGGTTCTCGTATTTCGAATTACGAATGGTAAATCTTCGTTAGCACCATAACAAACAAAACGTTTTGATTCGTTTAAATTATAGCCTAATTGATTAACATAAGGAGGGTAATTAGGTTCTTCATCTTCAAATTGAGCAAATATCAAAGATGTACTTAAGATATAGACAAGTATTAAAAAACGTTTTATTGTTATCATTTTAAAATATATTATAGTTTTTGAATCGTTGTGTCTTTTGATTTACAACTATTTAGACTTTTTTTTATAATATCGTACGTAATCTACTTTCATGCTAGTTCCATCTACAGCATCAGTTAGTGTACCATACCATTCTACTATTGCCAAACTTAAAAATATGGGAGATTCACTAAAACAAAATGTGTTTGCAATACGTCTAATTTCCTTCCCATCTAAATAGAAAATCATTTCGTTTTCGTCCCATTTTAAACCGTATGTATGAAATTCTTCTGAAAAATCTACACCTTCAAAAGTTAAAGCTTCTGGGTCTCTAATACTAATTTTCTTTCCTACCTCGTTTATAACATGATCAGTATGGTTGTGAACATTCGTATTTATCTCATTAGGATAATGCCCTTCGTTGATGTCAATTTCAAATCGTTTCCCAGCTTTTGGTTGTGTTTTACCTTTAGTCATCAACCAAAAGGAATTGTTAGTAGTTTCTGCAGCGGCATATTTATAACGACATTCAAAATAACCGTATTTAAACTTCTTTTTAGTCCAAATACTAGCAGACGTCCAGTCTTGACCTCCACGCTGTTCCTTTTTGTTTTTTAGATATAAAATACCATCTTTTACTTCTGCATTTTCACGCCATCGGCTACAAAGGATATGTCCACTTGGACCGTTTTGCGATTCCCATTTTTTATCTAATTTTTTGTCTTTATAATCAAAATCATCCTGCCAAACAAGTTTGAAGTTTTCTTCTATTTCTTGAGGCAATTGAGCAAAACAAGCTATTACTGTTAATTGAAATATTATTACTAATAATGCTTTGCTTGAATTTGATTTCATTTAAAATTGTTATCTAAATTTTATTCTAGGGTTATATGGAGATTTATTTCTTCTGATAATATTTTACCCAATCAATTTTCATACTTGTTCCATCAATAGCACCTGTTACCTCTCCAGCAACTTCAAAAATTGCAAGGCTTAAATATATATTAAGTTCTTTATCACATAATGTATTAGGTATTTCTCTTAAAAGCTTATTATCAAAATAAAACTTGATAGTGCTTGCGTCCCAATCCATTCCATAAGTGTGGTATGCTTCAGCGTGATTATTTTCTATTTTAGCATCGAAATTAGCCAATTCAACCCATTCGCCATTAACTTCTGCTTCAATCTTATAATCTGTTATTAACGCATTCCATTTTGTTCCATCTTGCCAGCCATTTATAAATTGAATATGCCCAATTTCTTTTTCGGTTGGCCAATTAAATTCTATCCATTTTTCACCTTTTTTTTGAGATACCCAACTAGAACCAACATTACCATCTGCAATACGTTCTACTGGAAATTCATCTCTAAGTACACCACTTGACGTTATGGTTACATCATTGCTTCTTACCAAGTTATTAAGCCCAGAAACATCAGTATCGGCTGAGTTTGAAAGCAGGTCTGTGGGGTAACAATCGGTATTTGGTTCGTAAATACGAAATTCTCTAATATGGAAATGTCCAGAATTATTTGAAGTAAAACGTATTCGGTTTGTTTTTACAATGTCATTGAAAGAATGTGCATATGCTGGAGACGAACCAGGACTGTATGCGAAAGAATTAAATTCACTAGAACCATTTGTCCAATGGTGACGGTTTGTATTTACTTCATTAGGGAAATGTCCTTCGTTAATATCTAATTCACAACCTACTTCACTACTATTAATTCCAATTACTCTATCAAACAGCCAAAAAGAATTATTTGTACCAGCAGCTCCTGCATATTTATATCTACATTCAAAATAGCCATACCCAAAAGTTTGTTTACTCCAAATACTACCGCAAGTCCAGTCTTGTCCTCCACGATTCTCTTTTATAGCTTTAAGTTCTAAAACACCATCTTTAACTTCAGCATTTTCTCTCCAACGGCTACAAAGAATATGTCCACTAGGTCCATTTTGAGATGTCCAATTATTTTCTAACATAGCATCGGGATAATCAAAATCATCTGTCCAAATCAAATCCCAATCAGATAAATTAATTTCTTCTCCAGGTAAAGTTAATTCCAAATTAAAATTTTCTGTACAGTCTAATGGATCTGGCTCTGGGTCTGGATCAGGATCTACCATCCCTGGTTCTTCGGATCCTTCACTATCACTGCCACAGCTTACAATTATACTGCCTGTAAATACTAATACTATTATTAGAAATACGAAGATTGGATTTTCTTTTTTCATAATTTTTATTCTTTTCTGTTTCGATTTGGTTTTATACTATTTAATATTCGTTAAAAGGGATTACTAAAGAAAATGAATGTTCACTATCCTTTGGAAGTACTGCAATAACCAATGCCTTTGGTGTGGCATCTTCAAAATATAGTTTTGGCATATCTGCAGTACGCTCGCATAGTGTTTCGGTACCGTTTGTCCATTCTAATTTTCCTGCTTTTAAAACAAGGGGTTGTTTTGCTAACGACCAGTCTAAGCCCTTTTCATCTGATGTATATAACACCATCGTGCCCTTATCGTATGATGTGAGAGAGCCGTCATGGTCTTTTCCTATGCAATAGTATTGTTCATCTTGAAACCATTCTACATGATCATCTAACGCAAATGTAGAAGCTTCGGTCTCAATGAACGGTATTCTAGTATCTTTGAATGGTCCTAATGGTGAATCTGATAATGCAGTAACATGCACTACTTTACCACCGTATTTACCCTCTTTTTCTTCTACATATTTGTAAACCATCAAAAATGTACCATCGGGCCTTTTAGAAACTACAGGTGTAGACACCATTTTGCGTGTACTATCAATATCAATTAGGGGTTTACAAGACCGTTTCCATTTACCGTTTAATTTTTTTGCTACAGCTACACCAATACGCTGATTATTACGGTTTACCCACCATTCGTCGTCCTTCATGGTTGGCATTCTATCATCTGGGGTTGTTTTCCAGTAACCGCTACCGCGATTTCCCATGTGGTATAGATAGTACTTATCTTCATGCTCAATAACGTGCGGATTGTGGGTGCAATCAGCATCCCAGTATTTTTTCCCTCTGGGAGGCAATACCAAGTTTTTAAACTTATAGGGGCCTGTTAAACTATCAGAAATAGCGTGTGCCACCTCAGAATGTGTTACCCAACCATGATGCCCTCGTGATTTTAACCAACGTGAATAAATAGCATGAAATTTGCCATCTTTTCCTTTAAGAATGTTAGTACCCCAAATATTATAATCTTCGTCTTGAATAATGTTAGATTTATCAAACTTTTTTGGAAGAGCTTTTGCAAAATCTATCTGACTAAAGCTAGATATCGGTACTGATATTAATATTAATAAGCACAATAATGATTGTTTGTAACTCATCACATTATTCATTTGAAGTTTTTACAGGAATTTGCACATTAAAGGAATGTAACACGCCATTATCATCTATAGTATCTGAAGCACATAGCAAAGCTACTGGTTTTCCATTTTCAAGATACAATTGTGGCCTTTCTAAATGATCTACTTTTTGAGTACTTCCATCTTCCCAGTTAATCTCTAATTTGGAGACCAAAGCATTTTTAGATAAATTCCAATCAAACCCGTCTTCAGATTCAAATAACACCAATGACTTTCCTGCATCTGTAAAGGCTCCGTGCATGTCTTTTACAATTGCTCTATATTTTCCACTTTCATACCAGATAAAAGGATCTTCTGCTGGAAAATCATGTCCTTTTGCTGTAAAAACGGGTTTATCGTATTTTTTGAAAGGGCCTGTTGGACTATCAGAAGTAGCTACACAATGTACGACAGGACCACCCCAAATTCCAGGTTTCTTTTTTCCAACTGCTTTGTATACCATTAGAAAACCACCCTCAGGACGCTTAGTGATTGATGGATTACTAGTCATTAAAGCATCCAGAGCAGTACTATCTGCACTTACGTTAATTAGAGGTTGATCAAATCGTTTCCATGGCCCATCAGGACTATCAGAAACAGCAACACCTATGCGCTGATTGTTTCTGTGTACGGGATTTAATTTTATCTTTCCTGGTTTGCTATATATTTTTCCGTCACCCGTATTTCCCATGTAGTAGAGATAATATTTACCATCAAACTTATGAATGGTTGGGTTATGTGTGCAAAGGCCGTCCCAATACTTTGCATCGCGAATAGATAGCGCAACATCTTTATGTTCAAATGGTCCAAAAGGACTTTTAGAAACCGCATGAGCAATCTCTGAATGGGAATCCCAAACCCAACCTAAATCTTTTTTCCATCTGGAATAATACATATGGTACAGATTATCTTCCCCTTTAATAAGAGAGCCACCCCAAATACTCATAGTATCACTAACGAAAATAGATTTGGGAGATACGTTACCTAATTCTATTTTAAAGTTTTCTATTTTTTTATCAGACCTATTAACCGGTTCTTTTTTGTCTTTTTTTTCTGCACAAGCTATAAGTAGCATTAGTAACATCACTGAAATTGATAAAGGACACTTCATTTTAATTAGTTTTAGTTGCTTTGACTATTTGGGACCAATTACTTTCTTGTGAATTATTGGTTCTTTTTATTTTGAAATAAATGTCACTTTCCATGTTCAAATCAATTGACATCATACCACGAACATTTGAGGAAAACTCGTCGCTTAAACTATCTTTGGATGTACCATATTTTACAGTATAATCTTCATCACCAAAATCGCTCGAATAACCAATTACCAATTTATTATCGGTAATGAACGAATCCCAAATGATTGGAGGTAGCATGTTATTGCTGGTTGTTATTGTTATTTCTTCAGAAGGATTGCTTACTCCTTTATCATTCAACGCATGAAGTTTGAAACTATAGGTTCTTCCGGTGGTTAAACCTTTTATATCTATATAACTTGCTATAGTTTTATACGATTTCACAATGTTGCCTTCATCATTTTGATAGGTTGCAAAATATTCATAAGCATTAGGTACTTTATGAAATAGAATCCTAATCACATTTTTCCCTAGAATTATTTCAGAAATTTTGGGAGTTAAGGCGTTTTGAAATGAGATAGTCTTATCAAATCTGGAGTGTCCTGTAGAACTTACCAAATCTATAGTCATATCTAAAATGTTCTCTGGTAAATTGTTCCAAGAGATGGTATCTCTCCACAAACCGTCTTCTGGTTTTAAAATTGGTAAATCCTTGCGGTTTTTTGAAACTACTTCCCCTTTAGAGTTTTTAAATTCATACTCTAATGTGTAGTCTTTCATCGTATAGCTTGGATAGTCGCTTCTTGATTTAATGATGATACTAATATCGGCTGTATTCTCTTCGAAATTTATATTTTCAATTTTAATATCCTCAACAGGTGCATGTTCTTTTTTGATACGATCAAACAATCTTCGTTTTTGTCGCCATACGTTAATCAAACCCCAAACCCTATTTTCTTCTGCCGTAGTCGCTGCATAACCACTTCTATAATCATTAAATGTCCACATAGATGTTCCTACTACAAATTCATTTTTGTTTCTAAAATTGCTCATCCATTCAGAGATAATTTCTTTATCACTGTCTAAACCAGTTGAAGGAAAAGGGCCAAAACCAAATTCTGAAATAAAAATGGGTTTATTTGGCCATTTGGTTCTTAAGGTATTTAATACGTCTTGTGGCTCCCCTTGCCAGGGATACAAATTGTGCATTATGATATCTGAATATGTGTTAGGATCTGTTTCTTGGGTATATTCATCTTTTTGCCCCGAATTACTAACACAAGTAACCAACCTATAGGGATCCAGTTCGTCTTTTACATATGTCATGGCTTCTTTACCGTAAGCCATATGATTATTTAATTCATTACCCACACTCCAACCTATAATACTTGGGTGATTAATATCACGTTTTATCATGCCTTTAAGCCAGTACTTGGATAAAAAATAGTTTTTATTCGATAAGGCTAATTCTGAATTATTTGAAACTTTCATGTAAGGCCCATCGAGTACTAAAATTTCGTTGCTCTCATCATTTAAGCTCATTGAACTTTCACTTTTAAGTTGTGATAGTGGTTGATAGGCTGCTCTAAATTCATCATTATCTAAATCTCTTACATTAACTTCTTCAAAAAGTAAAATCCCTTTTTTGTCACATAGTTCTATTAGCTTTTCACTCTGTGTCCCGTGCATTATTCTCATAAAATTAGCTCCAGCTTCTTTCATAAGATCTACATCTTTTTCTAAAACCGCTTCTGGTTCTGAAGACCCCCAATACCTGCTTTCGCTAACTCTGTTAAACCCTCCTATACGCACGGGCTCTCCATTAAGTAGCATTTTAGAACTTGTTAATTCAATTTTTCTGATGCCGAAATTATCTGTTCTGGTATTCAATATAGTTTCACCATCAGAAATTGTAGTTTCTACCTTGTATAGTTTTGGATTATCGAAATGCCACAACTCAACATCATCGGAAGACAAGGTCGTTTCTAAATATATATCTTGGATTTTACGTGGCTCAATAACAATCTCATCTTCAAGTTTAGATATTTCTTTTGCATCAACTATTCTGGAATTAACTTTTATAGTTCTTTTTTCAGAACTATTATTTTCAATACTTACCCTTAGTTTAATATCTGCGCTTCCTTTAGCCAAATCTGGTTCAGCATGTATGTATTGATAATCAATCCTAACATCTTTATTTTTAGTTAGGGTAACATCCCTAATAATACCTCCCCAATTCCAAGTGGCACTAACAATAGCGCTATTATCTGCTTGAACAGCAATAACGTTTTCTCCATTAAAATTTAATACATCTGTAACATCAAATTCAAAAGGTGTAAAACCGCCCCTGTTCATCCCAATATATTTACCATTGAGATATACTTTTGAAAGGTGATACACCCCGCCAAACTTTAAATAGTATCTGTTGTCTAGAGCTTTAGTCCAATCCTTTGGAATATCGATTGTTTTTCTGTACCATCCTATTCCTGTGTAATTAGAAAAATCATTAAGCATGCCCCAATGCCCAGGTACTTTTAAATTGTACCATTTAGAATCATCAAAATCTTTCTTAAAAACCTGTTTTGGCTCTTCTTTGGCTTTTAAATATTTTTCTTTGGAAATCTCTCTAAATATTACTGCATCGGCTGCCACAGCACCACTGGTAATAGCGGTTACCTCTAAATAATTGGTATCTTCACTATTAAATTTAAAAATACCTAAGCTTATCCATTCGTTGCAAAACACTCTATGGTTTAAATATTTGGTAGTAATGCCCTGAGCGTGCTTAATATTGTATTGTGGCGTCATATGAGACGCAAAAGGAAATCTTGTAAATGCCTCATAATATCCTGATTTTTTAAAATTAGGATAATACCTTACATATGAGCTATCTGCTTTATTGCCACCGTCAAGATCTGTATTTGTAAACGTATGTTCCAAATAATCTTTACCATAGAGTGACGTATTTCTTTCAGCCATTTTTCGTAATCTCCAATTGCCATAAACCTCAACCGAGCTAGCATCATTATCAATAACTAAATCATTTTCTATTTCTTTTATGTTCAGGTAGTTGGAACCTTCACCGTAAATGGCAAAAAATTTCCAGATCCCATTAAGCGAAAGAACGTTATCATTTGAAAGTTCTTCTTTAGTATTACTACACCCAATCAGGAATATTGCCATTAAAAACAAAAACATATTTTTCATATAGTTAGTCTTTAAGTTTTAGTGATACTCTTAAATTACAGGCATGCCCTCTATGAATCCCATTAACAGTTATTCCCAAAGCTCCGAATAAAAACGATGGCTCTCCTTCTTCTATCAATAATTGAGGACGTTCCAATTTATAATCCGTTTTAGAACCGTCTTTTAAGAGTATTCTACTTGGTAAAACCAATGGATGCTTAGCCTGATGCCAATCGTATCCATTTTCTGAATTCATTAATGCAAAAGCACCTGTATCTCCTGTAAAACGCCCCTGAATATCACACACAATGGCGTAATATTTCCCGTCCTGACTCCATACATATGGGTCTTCAGCAATCATATGCTCCTTTTCTGCCTCTTTTAACTCAAAAATTGTTGTTTTATGCTTTTTAAAAGGGCCTAAGGGATTTTCAGCAAAGGATACCATATAACGAACACGGTCTCCTTTTGAGACCTGATAACTCTCATCTTTATCTAAATCTATGGGTTGCCAATCTTTTTGTTTTCCTACAACTTTGTATACTGCAAATATGCCTCCATTTGGAGCTATATTAACTGCAGGATTCGATGTCATTAATGCATCTGGAGCATTAGGGTTTTCATCAACATCGATTACAGGATAGTCTAATCGATTCCAAGGACCTTCAGGTTTTTTAGACCAAGCTACTCCAATACGCTGATTATTTCGGTATAACCACCAATCCTTATGCTTCATAGAAGTAGGCTGTTTTGCCTTAACAGGAGATGTTGTACCCATATAATACAGATAGTATTTTCCATCCTTTTTAAATATAGTCGGGTTATGAGTTGTTGTACCATCCCAAAAATCTTTTCCTCTTGCAGGTAGTGCAACGTTTACATCTTTATAAGGCCCTTCCGCTTTTTCTGCTACTGCGTAAGCAATCTCAGAATCAGTTACCCAACCCATATGCCCCAATTCATATTTCCATCTGGAATAATACATATGATATTTGCCATCATAACCTTTAATTACCGAAGCTCCCCAAATATGATAATCCGCACTAATCTTTTTATAATTTTCCGGAACAGGTTGAACCATAGCACCTAGGTTCAAACCATTATCTTCTTGACATGACACAGATGCCATTGTAGAGAATAGGGCAACCACTAAAAGTTGTATTTTATGTTTTACCTGCATAATATTTCAAAAATAGCAGCGGGAACATCTTTTGACGGATGTTCTAATTCAACGGTAAACCCTTTTAAATTTAGAGGTTCCTCTGGTTTAAAGTCGTTTATGGTTTGATAGTTACCTTCAACTTTATAGAGTACATTACCCTCCAGGTCTTTTATCACATAATTACGTACGCAGAAAGGCACGACTTCTTCTGGGTGGCCCATCAGAGTTGATTCCATTGGATGGTCATAATCCGGGTCTAAGAACAATTTGATTTCCGAGACAGTTTTAGCCTCATCCCATTCAACCTTAAAGGTTGGGGTCTCATCATTTAAATCGGCTACCCAAGCATTTACTTCTCCCCAGGGACGTACATAACCATTGCCAATATTCTTACTACTGAAAGATCGAATTGAGGGATAAACTTTCATCGCTATATTTTGACCTTCCGGTCTTCTATGTGGTGTCCAGAATTCGAACTCATCCACCCCAATATTTGGCGGAGGCACTTGTTTTCCATTATTCGATACCGCTTTATTAACGCCATTAAACACAGATAACACTCCTGTGTAACGTTTATTACTAGTTTTTAAACTAACCTTATCATTTGATAAAAATGTTACAAAAGCATATTGATCCTGTGATACAGTGTTAGAAAACTCAATGGTAATATATTGCTCTCCTTGTTCTAAATGTATGGTTTGTTTTTCTAAAATCACTTCTGGAGAATAATTCTTAGGCTTTTCTGAAGTCCTTAACTGGGCTTCTAATTGAGTAGGCTCATCTGCTTGCACGAGTAATTTGAAATTATAATTCTGGCCAGCCTTAAATGGTAGTAATTGCGCAGTTGAAATATTTAGTTTGAACCAACTACCATCGAATGGAATCTCGGAAATTTCCAATTCTGAAGATACTTCAATTTTTGCACTATCAATTAAATTTGTTTTGCTTTTGACAGGAATATTAGGAATACTTTGGCCAATTATATTCAATTCATTTTGAAGATTTTCAATCTCACCATTTTTAAGAATATCGGCAGGTTTTAAACTTTTTTGAGTACACAAAGCTGCTGCCATACCTACCGCCTGGGCACATAAACCGGTTGTGGCCATAACCCGCGTAGAGCCAAAAGCCACATGGGTAGCACTAATGATGCGTCCTGCTAAAAACAAGTTATCAATATCTTTACTTACGAACGAACGATAAGGGATTTGATATACTCCTTTAGAATGCCATTGCGTACATGCCGATAAGTCACTATAAATTCCATCAGCCGGATGTAAATCTATAGCCCAACCTCCGTGAGCAATAGCATCATCAAACTCTTGTTGTTCAATCACATCTTGTTGTTTCATCATGTAAAGCCCTTCAAATCGGCGACTCTCACGCTTTCCGGGAATAGTGCCAACCCACTCTAAAGTCATATTGTCTACATCATTAAACTCTCCTGAATTTTTGATGTAATCCCAAACACCATAAATGACCTTCCATAGTTCATATTTAATTTCTTCCGTATCATAAATCGTATCATGGCGTCCTCCATATTCAAACCACCAAAATCTACAACCGTTATCGTCTTTTCCAATCGCCTTATAACGCGGTATTTGTTTAATGTCTTTTAAAGCAAACTCTGGCGCTTTAAACTTTACGGGGTTAGAGGTATTCTTGCTATAAAAATATATGGAGTGCCCCAAGAGCTCTCCATAAGACTTATCCGGAGCAAACAGTTCTCCAAACTCTTCTTTGGATTCAGCTCCCATTCTAAAGGATGCACCTGCACTAAATGCTACAATACCATCCCCTGAGGCATCACAGAACAAAGGTGCTTTTACCACATATTCGGTTGAATTTTGGGGATTAAACGCCTTTATGGATTCAATTTGAGTATCGCTGGATTTAGTAACATCATGAACAACGGTATTTAAAAGTAAGGTGATGTTTTCTTCACTTAACACTTTTTCAAGTAGAATTGTATCAAAAATAATCGCATTTCCTTCTCTATTTCGGTACAAATTCTCCACCAAAATCTCATCTATCACGCCACCTTCTCTAGCCCAGCGATTGTTATTTCCCATATGAGATGTTGCACCAAGTATCCAAAGCCGAACCTCAGAAGAGGCATTACCTCCCAAAACAGGACGGTCTTGAATTAATACTACTTTTGTACCTTTTCTTGCTGCTGTAATAGCTGCGCAAACTCCCGCTGTTCCTCCTCCGGTGATACTTAAATCACAAACCAATTTTATCGTTTTATTATCTCTTTTCTCTTTATGGAATGTTCCTATTAACATTGAAACGTAATTTTATTTTTAATTATTTAGATTTTTTTATAATGAATAGACCTAGAAACAGAATGGCTGCTCCCATACCACCAACTAACCATTTAGCAGATTCTGCTATAAATGATAACAGGATTATTAGTACTCCTGTTGCTGCTACGCCAATTCCAATGACTCTTGTGCCTCTTTTGTTACCGCTATTGTCTTCGCCTGATTCTTCTTCTGTAGCATTAGCAATCTTTGACAGCCTTATTTTTTCATAATTATCAAAGGCAGATGTATCATTTTTTGATTTAACAAGTATGATTTCTATTAAAGTCATTAACAAAATTGGTCCCCCCATACCTACAGTCATTTCCATGGCACGACTCAATTTTACATCTATTATATCTGGTGCAAAAAACCTAAAGAAAAAATTGATCACAAGAGACACAATAGTTACGAACAAAATGGTTTTACCTGTTTGATGTTTTGAAAATAACGACCAGAGTGGAGGCAAAAACATTGCGCCACCTGTTAACGCTCCTAAACTTAAAACTACCTCAACAATGCCTCCCATATAAGGAACTAACAAGGCAACTATTATGGTTAAAACTCCAAGAACTACGGTTGCTATTTTTGCAACTCTCATTAGCCTTGTAGTACTTGTTTTAGGAAATATGTTTTTATATAAATCGTTTGTTAATACGCCCGCAGATATATTTAACGTTGTGTTTACAGAACTAGACGTTGCGAAAACCATCCCTCCTAACATGAGCCCCAACATACCCACTGGTAATACTTCTTTACACATGAGTAAATAGGCTCCTTCGTCTGCTAAATCTTGTAGATCTGGATTTAATACTCTGTAAATCATGGGAGGCAACATCCATATTATTGGGCTTATAGTATAAAGTGCCCCAAATAGCCAACCTACTTTTTTTGCATCCTTGGGAGTAGCCACACTCGTGTAACGTTGTACATAGGCCCAGTTTCCTGCTATAAAGAATAAATTATAGAGTCCAAAGGCTACCATAAATAAATCGGTATATTCTGAATTGGTGAAATCGAAGAAATGCTCAGGGGCATTCGCAATAAAATTGCCGACACCACCAATCTTATCGAAGGATAGTGGCAGTACAATTAATACCGCTGCGGTTAACACTATAAATTGTAAAACATCTGTTACGATAACAGCCCATAACCCACCTACCGCTGTATAGATTAGTATAAGAACTCCCAATACAATAACACTGGTTGAAATAGGAATCCCTGTAGATACTTCAACAATTTTAGCCACAGGATATAAAAAAGCTCCTGTAGTAAACAATGAAATAATCAAAAAGAGATAGGTGTAGGTTTTTTGTGTAGATTTTCCAAAACGATCCATAATATATTCTGCGGCTGTTAATGCTTTCGTTTTTTGCCATTTTGGAGCCAGAAAGAAACCTATTATTATTCCAGCAATACACATAGTCCATTGTACTGATACAGCTACCCAACCACTTGAGTATGCTATAGACCCCCAAACAACAAATGTGCCTGCTGAGAAAAAACTCATAAAAAGGGATAAACCACTCATCCACCAAGGAAGAGCACCTCCAGCAGCAAAAAACGATTTCATGTTTTTACCTGCTTTTGAAAAACTCATTCCACATATAAAGACTAAAGCTGTAAAGACTAAAATTATTATAATATCGATATTTCCCATTACATTACATAAATTTAAATTAAAGATAACTCATGCAATGCAATAGAAATAATGAGTTATATTTTTTATCTCCGAAAACGTTTTCGAAAACATTGAATTTTACCGGAACCGCTTTCGTGAAATTGCTAAACTTTCTTTATTACAAATTGTATTACTTCAAGAAATTCTATCTTTTCTTTGCACTCAGATAATCATACTTAATTTTTTGTTAGCAATATTTAGCAAAGTAATTATATTTTACAGTCAAAAAAGAGGCCATCTCTTCTGCCAATACTTATTAACTCATCTTATTTAACCTTCAAAAGTTGAAGTGCTTCATTGTTCCTTAAAATCAAAAGTCCAAGTCCTTTATCCTCTAAAGCTATTTTTTTTACATTAATGACCTCTCCTTCAACAAATAAACCCTCTAAAAATTGTTTACTAAATCCTTCTTCATCATGTTCTAAATATATTCCATAGCCTGCATCTTGTCTCGGAGTTTCTACTTCGAAGCCATACAGGTTCCCAAAAAGAAGCAAATCTAAATCTCCATCTTTATTATAATCATGAGGAACAATACTTTTGATAGTTGTTACTTGAGCTTCATTTACCAATGGTTTTATCTTAAATGTACCATGTCCCTGGTTTTCAAAAAAACTAGAACTGAAATTAGTAGCTTTATGATTCAACGCACTACTTATATTTTCTTTACCATAGACGGTCTCTAAATCTGCTAAAGCAAAATCGTGGTAATTTTTGAATTTCTTTTTAATAAATGGCATTTGTTGAGAACTGCACTCTCTTCCTCTTAGTGGATAGCTTACTCCATCCTGATTGTAGCTAAGCACTATATCAACGGTTCCTGTTTGGTCAAAATCCTTTGCATATACCTGAAAAGGGGTTTCTTTAGATGCCTGATATTTTGAATTTAGTCCAAGATTCCCTGCTACAAAATCAATATCTCCATCATTATCAAAGTCTCCAGACTCCAAACTAAACCACCAGCCAACATTTTCATCTAGATTGGTAAGCGATGTGTCTTTTTTAAACGTTCCATTTTCGTTTTTAAATACAGTAAGTGGCATCCATTCACCAACTAATATCAACTCCTTTAAATTATCTGAGTCTATATCCTCCCACTTTGCGTCTGTCACCATCCCTATATTTGCAAGTGCTTTATTTTCTATGATAGCGAACTTAAAATCCCCTGAGTTTGACTCGTTTTTTAATAGGAAGCTCGTACCGGCATACGGATATAATCCTGGAGTTTGCCTTCCTCCAACAAAAAGGTCTGTATCTCCGTCACCATCAAAATCGTGTGGACAGACAACGGAACCACTAACATTCAAACCTGTGGGTAGCACAGTGCTACTTTTAGAAAAAAGCCCTTTATTGTTTATATACAATCTATCTGAATAGTATATAGAACTTTTGTTAAATTCGTTGCCCCCGCTAACCACATATAAATCTAAGTCACCGTCATTATCGGCATCAAAAAAAGTGGCATCTACATCTTCATGTTTTTTGTCTTTATTGAAAAGCCTTGTATTTGTTTTAGTAAACTTTCCTGTTTTGTTTTGCACATATAAAACCCCTGCATAGTTACTGGCTCCTCCAACATAAAAATCATCCAATCCATCACCGTTAACATCCCCTACACAAAGAGCTAGTTTATCTTCAGACATTTTATGAGGTAGTAAACGTTCTCTTTCAAAATCATTAAATACGTTTTGATGGTTAAAGTGTTTAATTCCCCTTGTTCTTGCAATGTCTTTAAAATTGTTTTTAGTTTTTGAAGCAGGTAAAGTTTCAATATCAGACAAAGATGCTTCTGAATGATTTAATATAATTCTTTGATTACTTTTAATATTATTTATTTTCTGTACTTTACTATCTGGCCAATAAACTGTTAAGTTCTTAACTTCTTGTAAATTGCCTAACCCAAAATGTAGCATCGTGGTGGTTGATGATTGAAATCCTTTAGTAGTATACTGTTCTTTTATTTGAATACCATTAGATGTCTTAAGGGTTACCCGCGCGCCGATACCAAAAAGGTTATTTTTAGGTCCTTTTAAGTTAACCTTTAAAAAGTTTCCAAGATTTAATTCTCTGCTATTGTTTTTATATATGGTAGCTACATCATCCATATTATTTGTTATTATTTCTAGGTCTCCATCATTATCTAAATCTGCATAAGTAGCTCCGTTACTAGAACTTATTTTATCGGAACACCAAATTTTATTCTTTTTTTGAAATTGTAAATTTCCTTTGTTCTCATAGAAATAATTTGCTTTTTTTCTGGACGGCATCCGCTTTAAAATATTTTCATCTCTAAGCTTTTCTAACATAGATTTAACCTCTTTAGGTGCTTCCTCTATTTTTTCAGAAAAGACTTTTTCTTTATTTTGTCTATAGTGAATAAAGTCTACATTTCTAAAATCTCGCTTAATTCCATTAGAAACAAAAAGGTCCTTATCTCCGTCATTATCAATATCAAAAAACAACGGTCCCCAGCTCCAATCTGTGCTCGATATGCCCGAAAGAAAAGAAACATCTGAAAATGCCGGGGTATTATCAATAGGCCTGACTCCATTGTTAATTTGAAGTGTATTGTACATATATTGATAATGTAACCCTTTACTAACAAAATCATTAAACTGTTCTGGGTTCATCCCACTCATACTTGCCTTGATACTGTAATTGTCTTCAGGGGCCATATCTAAAGTTATGAAGTCCAACCAACCATCATTATTGAAATCTGCTATATCATTACCCATTGAAAAGTTGGATGCATGACCTGTTGATGTTTTGAAAACTTCTTTGAATGTCCCATCGCATTGGTTCATATAAATTCTATCATTTGCAGCATAATCATGACTAACCAGTACATCCGGCCAAGTATCATTATTCAAATCACCTATACTTAATCCGAGGCCAAAGCCAATTCCATCATTAATCAACCCTACTTCATCAGAGACATCATAAAATTTATTATTATCATTCCTGAACAACCTATCACTTGTTAATGGGGATTTTTCTTTTAAATAGTTATCAATATCATATAAAACCTTGGTGTCTGTGTTATGATTAATCAGAAACATATCCAGGTCTCCATCTTTATCATAATCAAAAAATGCTGCCTGGGTTGAGTAGTGCGGAAGGTCTAAAAGATAATCTTTGGCTTGTTCTTTAAAAATCGGCACGCCAGCTTCATTAATTCCCTGACTAACATATAACTCATTTCTTCTTACATCTGAATGTATAAATGGTCCTGATTTGCAAACATATATATCTAAAAAACCATCTTGATTAATATCTACAGTGGCAACCCCTAAAGATAATCCTTCAGTACCTTTAACCTTTGAAATATTGGTAACATCTGTAAACTGCAGATTGCCTTTATTTAAATACAATTTGTTGGTATTTTGGTTAGAGATAAAGTATAAATCTACTAATCCGTCATTATTAAAATCTGCGGCTGAAACTCCTGCCCCATTGTATATATATTCATAGTTTAAGGCATTCATTTCAACACTTTCTGAAATTTTATTATTAAAGACTATTTTTGAAATAGAATCACTTAAAACTTCAAATAATTTCTTATTACTTCCTTCGGTAGTTCTAAAACCATGCGATTGGTTGTTAGTTTTATTACAGCTAATTATTGTCGCTAAAAAAACTAATTGTATGAGCCATATGAAAACTTTTTTTTCTCCCATAAAGAAAAATATTATTGTAATAAAACAAGGGGTGATAGTCCCCTTGTTTTCCTGATTAATTCAAACTATAAAAAAACTAAAACCAAACTAATTAATAATTAGGATTTTGAGGTATATTAACATCTCCAGCAGCATCAATTTCTGCTTGAGGTATTGGCCACAGATAATCTCTATTAGGAGTAAAAAGCCTAGTTTCTAAATCTCTATAACTATGATCGCCTTTTTCTTTTCTTGGTTCAATAGGAGCTCCAGGATAAGTTACATACCCATCATCATCTATATTTGGAATTAAGCCTAAATCTCCACCAATTACACTAAATCCATTTGCAGGTCCTCCTACGGCTGTTCCATTCATTACTTTTTCAGCAATACCCCACCTTCTAATATCGAATAAACGGAATCCTTCATCAGCTAACTCAACTTTACGTTCACGCCTAATTATTTTTCTAAGCTCCGCTTGATCCATGGTTGTTACTTCTGGATAAGGAATGCCAGAACCGTTATACGCACGCTCCCTCACTAAATTAATAGCATCTAATGTAGATTGGTCGATATTTCCAGATTCTATTTTAGCTTCAGCATAATTTAACAACACCTCGCCATAACGTATTAAAATTATTGGATGCTCTGCATTTACAGGTCTTACTGCAAGCTCTCCTTTTAAGGCAGGTTCATCAGAGAATTTTTTCCAAAAATAACCAGTGAATGATGTGAACCTATTAGCACCACCGCTATTATATGTTTTAAAAGTTCCTGTTACAGGATCCATAACATTATCGGTTATGGTTACACCTGCCGGATTCGCTGAATTTGGATTAAAAACACGCTCTACTCTTTCTCCATTCTCTATCCTCCAACACCCTAAACTATCACTATGCTGCCAAGTTTCATGGTTAGTCCATACATCTCCAGGTGTTACTATACTTGCCTTTAATCTTGGGTCTCTATTCTCAAAAGGATTTGCTGGATCGAAAGCTGGATCTTCATCTATTGGTAATCCATTTATAGTTTCGTAAGTATCTAATGTTTGCTGTAATGGCACTAATTGGCACCAACCTCCAAAACGCGATCCTTGCCTTACAGATAAGCCATGTGTTTTTGTACCATCTGCAAAATTAATACTCAATAAAACTTCTTCAGAATCAATACTTGCTGCTGTAAATAAAGATTCATAATCAGAATGAAGCGTTATACCTGTATTCTGAACAGCTTGAGCCTTACTTATTGCAAGATCGTAATTACCATTATATAAAGCTATTCTTGAAGCTAAGGCATTAGCTGCATTAGCAGACGCTCTACCTCTTTCTTGAACATCATTTGGTAATATACTTGCTACAGTTTCTAAATCAGCTAATATATTAGTGACTATTTCTGCTTTAGGTGTTCTAGATAAAACTAAACCTTCATCATTTAATGACGTTATTACATCTGTTCTAAATGGCACATCTCCGTATAATTCAATTAAGTAACTATAGAAAAAGGCTCTTAAAAATAATGCTTCTGCACGAATTTCACTAAACCTGTCAACGTTACTAACTTCTTCCGCTCTAGACATATTTTGTAACAACGTATTAGCGCGTTGTACACCAATATAAAAATTAGACCAAAAGCCTGTACTTATACCACTAGTTGAAGACAAACTACCTTGAGTTACATCTGCAGTACCAGCTACATTACCTCTACTAAAACCCAAATCGGTTGAGTGGTCCAGAACCTGAGGAAAAGGTACAGCCCTAACATATGCTAAGCTTTCATATACGCCAGCCAAAGCAATTTCTAATTCAGCTTCTGTAGAGAAAAAATTAGTATCTGCAGGAGCACTTGGGTCTTCTAAATTCAAAACTGTGTCTTCACAACTAGAAATTATAGTTGCAATGAAACACAAAACAAGAATAAATTTTATTTTTTTCATTTTATAACATTTTTTAATTAAAATCCAATATTTAAACCTGCTGTATATACCTTAGATACAGGATAAAAATCACCAGTATTAAAGTTTGGTATTAGTGGATCAATGCCATCAGGCATCTTATCAAAAGTGAATAAATTTTGACCTGAGATATAAATTCTGATATTATTAACATTTAGCTTTTTTATTAAATCTTGAGGCAATTTATATCCTAAAGTAATGTTTCTTACTCTCACATAAGACGCATCATGAGTCCAAGTTTCATTAACCCTCCAATTATGGTGAGCACTTAAAGCTGTTGGCCTTGGTAATGAAGCATCTGTATTTGTTGGAGTCCAATAATCTAATTGCCATTTTTGAATTTTACCCGCATTGAAGAAAGACCATCCTGCATCTTGACTTAAATACACATCTCTGCCACTAACGCCCAATACAGAGACAAATAGATCAAACCCTTTATAATTAGCAAAGACATCAAAGCCCCAGTTATTAGTATCAATATCACTACCTATTACTGTACGATCATCATTATTAATAATACCGTCGTTATTAAGATCTACATACTTAATATCTCCTGGTTGAATTGCTCCAAAAGCTGGCACTGGCAAACCTGAATTTAAATCACCTCCTGTAAAATCACTTTCCTGATATAAACCATCTTCTTTAAAACCAAATATTGAGTTGATACTTTCTCCAACTCTGATAATTCTATCTCCTGGAGGCAATTCATTTAGCCCACCTAAATCTGTAACTTTATTATCAACAACTGAATAATTAGCATTAAATCCATATGTAAAATGATCTCCTATAGAGTCTTGCCACCCTATAGAAAAATCCCATCCTTTATTTTGCACTTCACCTGCATTTTGTGGAGGAACGGATGCAAAACCTGTAGATGGTTGTAATGTAACACCTAGTAATATATCTTTAGTTGTCCTAACATAATATTCTCCTGTAAATGTTAGTCTTTTGCTAAATAAAGAAGCATCGACTCCTATATTATATGTTTCACTTCTTTCCCATTGTAATTCTGAATTTGCTAAATTAGGTTGTGCACCTCCAACTGTGGGAACACCACCCAGAACGGGGTTTGCGTTTCCTACACCAAATTGCGATTGATAAATAAAATTTCTTGGGAAAGCAAGAGGATTACCAAAATAATCAAGAATTGTTGCGCCATTAAATTGACGGTTTTCAAAAATAAATTGATTCCCTAATTGACCCCAGGAAGTTCTAAGTTTTAAACTCGAAACAAAAGAGTCTTCAGGAAAAAAATCTTCATCTGATATACGCCAACCAACTGAAAGCGATGGAAATGTGGCTGCTCTAAACCCATCTGAAAATCGAGAAGAAGCATCTCTTCTTACGTTAGCTTCAAATAAGTATTTACCTTTGTATGAATAGTTTACTCTACCAAATACAGATTCTAAACCACTTAGTGTAGCTCTACCATAGTTTTGCGAAGTATCAGCATCTCCATTATCTAAAGTACGGAAATCAGGTAAAATAAAACCTCCTCTACTTGCACCCCATGTTTCAGATTGGGTTTTTAAAAATTCGTAACCTACCAAGCCAGATAAACTATGATCTCCAAAATCTTTACTGTAATTTATAACAATATTAAAGTTATCTGCAAACCTTTCCTGTGTTTCCTTGGCAACTGAAGATAAACCGAGTTGTACAGGTTCTGCAGTAGAACTACTTTTCCATACCCAAGGACGGTTAAAATCATCACGATTTATACTTGTATACTGTGGTGAGTAAGTTGCCGATATTGATAAATCTTCTATAGGTCTGTATGTTGCCTTAATAACACCTCTAAAGTAATTAGTAATTCTTTCATCTTGAGACCCACTATTAACAAGTGCGATTGAGTTTCCTCCACTGAAACCTTCCCCCCAGGAACCATCGTCATTAATAGCTATAAATAAAGGCTGCAAACGGTTAGCTTGACGCGTTACATTCTGAAGGTTTGCAGGTTGGTTGTTAACTTCTCGTCTAAAATTCAAGTCAAAGGAAATATCAATTTTATTACCTAATTTTAAATCGGTATTAAATCTTCCGCTAACTCTTTCGAAATCAAAATTAGGTATATTTCCTTCTTGATTCATGTAAGACACAGAGGCTGCAATTTTTGCTTTTTCAGAACCTCCTCTAACACTAAGGTTATGGTAATGCTGAAAACCTGGTTCAGAAAATAATAAATCTAACCAATCTGTATCTGGTAATGCTTCTGTTCCTAAACCAACGCCAGCTCTGTATTGATCTAAAACAGAATCCGGGAAAGCTCCTGGGTCAGCATCATTAAATGCTTGCATGTATTCTAGAGCATTAGCAAACTCAAAGTTTTGGGTTTGTCCTTGCACACCAAAATAGGTATTGTAAGTAGTTTTTAAAATACCTTCCTTACCTCTATTTGTAGTTATTAGTATAACACCGTTTGAAGCTCTAGATCCATAGATTGCTGCTGCCGAAGCATCTTTTAAAACAGAAATAGATTTAATATCACTTGGATCTATACCATTTATATCATCAGGAATTCCATCTACTAAAATAAGAGGGTTGTTATTTGCTCCCGATCCTATTGTCCCAAGACCTCTAATACGTATAGTAGCTCCATCACCACCAGGTTGTCCACTACTTTGTGTAGCACTTAATCCTGGTACTAATCCAGCTAAAGCCTGAGAGGTTTGCAAAACTGGTTGTCGGGCAATTTCTGAAGCGTTAATCGTTTCTACAGAACCAGTAAGATTGACTTTCCTTTGTGTTCCATACCCCACGACAACTACCTCATTTAAGCGAGCAGCATCTTCGATTAGAGTGACATCAATCTTAGTTCTACCATTTAGAGGAATACGTTGAGTTAACATGCCTACAAATGAAAAAACTAATGTAGCATCATCATTTACGGTAATACTGTAATTACCATCAAAATCGGCTTGAACCCCATTAGAAGTTCCTGCCTCTAAAATGTTTGTTCCCGGAAGTGGAACTCCTTGTTCATCAGTAACTATTCCTGTTACCGTTTTTTGTTGAGCCCATCCAGACAAACAAAAACTCAACAGACCAATTACTAAAGTGTAATTTAGTTTCATAAAATTTTAGTTTTATTTAGTTAAAATATTTGGTCTAAAATTATATGCACTAAAGGTTGAAAATGCTATTTCTGCCAAAAGAATAAATAAAAACGTTTTCGGAAACGTTTTCGAAATCCGGTAACGTTTTCGAAATTAACAAATTAGTAAAGAAACATGTTATTTGAAAGCTGCAGCCTATCTTTAAAATAAATGAATTATTTTTACAGTATATGGGCATTTCGTAGATGATAAAGAGAGGTTTTTCCGTTAAAAAATGAGATAAACACTTTTGTAGGAAAAACTTAAATTTCTCTTTGATAGAATTGCTTTATGAAAACAAAAACCTTTTTTCGAATTACTTTCGGAAATTTATAAATTGAAGCAATCATTACTATTTTGTTTCAACAAGTCAACAAAGAATTATATATATGAAGCACGTAACCATTAAAGATGTTGCTAAGTACTTAAATGTATCTGTTTCCACCGTATCTAGAGCTTTTAATGATAAGTATGATATTAGGAAAGAAACAAAAGAGCTTATACTAAAAACAGCCGAAGAAATGGGATATCACCCTAACCCGATAGCAAAGAAGTTAAGCCAGAACAGATCTCTGAATATCGGTGTTGTAGTTCCTGAATTCATTAACGAGTATTATTCTGAAGTTATTATAGCGTTACAAGAATCCTTAGTTTCCAAAGGATATCAGGTATTGGTCATGCAATCTGATGAAAACGAGAAACAGGAATTAAAAAACGTAAAGACTCTAATATACGACATGGTTGACGGTTTATTGATTGCCCCTACAATTGGGCATGAAAATATTTCTTACTATTTAAAAAGAATTAATGACGGGTATCCAATTGTATTTTTAAACCGAGTGGATGAATCTATACCTGCTTCTAAAGTTATCTTCAACAATATAAAATGGAGTTTTTTCGCTACTGAGCATCTCATAAGACAGAAATATGAGAAGATTTATCACCTGTCAGGCTACAGGGATCTATGTGTTTCAAAAGAACGTATTGAAGGATTTAAAAAAGCTATGAATAAGCATAAAATATCGAAGGAGAATTATAAAATTATAGAAGCAGGCTTATTAGCAAAGGAAGGTAAGGAGGTCATTGAAGACTTAATTTTTCACCACGATATACCTGATGCAATTTTTTGTGTAAACGATATGGTAGCTTTTGGAGCCATTAAAAAATTAAAAGACAATGGCTATAGAGTGCCAGAAGATGTGGCTATTATCGGTTTTACAGAAACCCGAATGGCAGAATTAGTAACACCACAATTAAGTAGCGTTAAACAACCTACTTACGAAATGGCAAAAGCCGCTGGAGAACTTTTACTAAAAAAAATAAATAACAATGAAATCCCTGATGAAACTATAATTATGAACGGAGAATTAAATATTAGAAAATCTTCTGTAAAGGGAAATTTAACTGAGCTCCTTTAAGGCTATAAATATATCCATTCACCAGCCTCTTTGTTTTATGTTTATTTAAATTTTGTCAGACTTAACATCTTAACCCTTCTTGAATGAAGGCTACACAATTTTGAAATGTTTTGATTAATCTCAAAAAATTTGAATTAACAAAAATATCCGTGTTTTTCTTTCACTCTTTTTTTGGCACCTATTATACTGTCATTGCAATACCTAGCAGAAATAAAGACTTTTCAGAAGCTTTTTAAGCACACGTTTAGACACAATTATTGATGAAAAAAACCCAGTGCTATTGAACCCAAATAAACTAGATGATTTTTGTATGCAAGTTCGTTTCCTATAAAAAGCTGAGTTCTGGCCTAAAGTGACACGATTAGACAATGACCAAGATGAAAATAATTATGTAAAAAAGAAAAAAAAGATTAGAGGAAAAGGTTTTGATATCACTTAATGATTGTGAAAGTGTAGTCATTGCTATTGAAAATAAGAAACTATCTTGAAACTCTTTATTTGTTGTACCTATGTTGTACCTGAGAAATAAAAAAGGCTTCAACATTTCTGTTAAAGCCTTTAGTACTCAAGGTGGGAATCGAACCCACACTCCCGAAAGAACTGGATTTTGAATCCAGCGCGTCTACCAATTCCGCCACTTGAGCGTTAATAAACTTAAAAGACAATTCAAAATTACAAATTATCTCTAACTATACGGAGTTTTTCTTTGCCAACTCCAGATTTCCAATACTTTTCTCTTTTTCTAGCCTCAATTCTAGTATCTAATGTTTCAGAATATATTAGCTTAAAAGGACAATATGCTCTTGTCGTTTTTTCCCGACCTTGATTATGTCTTCCTAACCTCTCAGGGATATTAATTGTCATTCCAACATAAATATAATTCCTTGATAAACTTGAAATGGCGTAAACATAATACATCTTTCAATATTTAAGCGCGCCTGCCTGTCGGTAGACAGGTCTACCAATTCCGCCCTGCCTACCGGCAGGCAGGCACTTGAGCATTACGGACAGCAAAAATATATATTTTTTCGATAATTAATCACAAAAATACTAGTCAATATACTTTTTAGGTAAAAATAAATGTATAAATTTGCACCTCGTTTAAAATAAGGGTGCTGTTTTAGCGCTGCATAACAACCAGTTAACTATGCCAATTGTAAATACCGAAGCCAAAATTTTTGCATGTACACAAAGTAGAGTTCTTGGCGAAAAAATAGCTAAGTCATTTGGTGCAGATTTGGGTAATGTAATTACTTCAACTTATAGTGATGGAGAATTTCAACCATCTTATGAAGAATCTATTCGTGGAGCCAGGGTTTTTATTATTGGATCTACCAATCCAGGACCGCAAAACTTGATGGAGATGTTGTTAATGCTAGACGCAGCTAAGCGTGCTTCTGCAAGACATATTACAGCGGTATTACCTTATTTTGGTTGGGCAAGACAAGATAGAAAAGATAAACCTCGTGTTCCCATTGCAGCAAAATTGGTTGCGAAAATGTTAGAAGCAGCAGGAGCTACTCGTATTATTACAATGGACTTACACGCCGATCAAATACAAGGGTTTTTTGAAAAACCGGTAGATCATTTGTTTGCATCTACTATTTTTCTTCCGTATTTAAAAAGCTTGGGATTAGACAATTTAACGATTGCTTCCCCAGATATGGGAGGTTCGAAAAGAGCATATGCGTATTCTAAAGCTTTAGAAAGTGATGTTGTAATTTGTTATAAGCAACGCGCTAAGGCTAATATCATTTCGCATATGGAATTAATTGGTGATGTTACAGGTAAGAATGTTGTATTAGTTGATGATATGGTAGACACCGCAGGTACCTTAACAAAAGCTGCAGATTTAATGATAGAACGTGGAGCGTTAAGTGTACGAGCTATTTGCACACACCCTATATTGTCTGGAAAAGCATATGAGAATTTAAATAACTCAAAATTAGAAGAACTCATAGTAACAGACTCTATTCCTTTATCGCAAGAAAACGATAAAATTAGAGTTTTAAGCTGTGCGAACTTATTTGCTGAGGTTATGGATAAAGTACATAACAATCAGTCTATTAGTTCAAAATTTGTAATGTAAATTAATAATTAATATAAATAGAAAATGAAAACGACTTGAAATATAAATTCTATTAACTTTTATAATAGAATTTGTTTTCAACTAAGTTTACATAATACGAATAAATAACAATAAATAATAAATTATGAAATCAATTACAATCAACGGATCTCAAAGAGAAAGCGTGGGCAAAAAAGCGACAAAAGCCTTACGTAATGCTGGTCAGGTTCCTTGCGTGTTATACGGAGGAGAAAAGCCAGTTCATTTCGCAGCAGCAGAATTAGCATTCTCTAAACTTGTTTACACACCGAATGCGCACACTGTTGTAATTAATTTAGATAACGGTGAAACTTTAAATGCTGTACTACAGGATATTCAATTTCACCCAGTTACAGATAGAATCTTACATATAGATTTTTATCAATTATTTGAAGACAAAGAAATTGCTTTAAATATTCCAGTTCAACTAGTAGGTAACTCAAGAGGTGTTAAAAACGGTGGTGTTTTAAGAAGAAACAACAGAAAACTTCGTATTAAGGCACTTCCAGTTAACTTACCAGATTTTATAGAGATAGACATCACGCCTTTAAAAATTGGAGATAAAGTTTCAGTAGGAGATTTATTAAACGAAAAGTATACGTTCTTACATACAGATAATACAGTAGTATGTCAAGTTAGAACTTCTAGAGTAGCAGTTGAAGATGAAGAAGATGATGAAGAATTAGAAGAAGGAGCAGAAGCAGCACCTGCAGGCGAAGCTGAAGGAGCAGAAGCACCTGCAGCTCAAGAATAAAATATTCTTAACTTAAAATAATAAAAGCATTCTGTATTTTCAGGATGCTTTTTTATTTTTACGGAAATATTGAAGTTATGTACCGGTTTTTATTCAAACTGTTTAAGGGAAAAAAAGAACCAGAATCACAAGAAGATTTAATGAAGAAGTACTTAATAGTTGGTTTAGGGAATATTGGAGAGAAATATGCCAATACACGTCATAATATTGGATTTAAAATATTAGACTATTTTGCAAATAAAGAAGCATTTACCTTCGAAACCCAAAAACTGGGGGATATGGCTACATATAAATTAAAAGGAAGAACCTTTATTTTTTTAAAGCCTAATACATACATGAATTTAAGCGGAAAAGCCATATTGTATTGGTTAACAAAAGAAAAAATACCCTTAGAAAACTTATTAGTTATTACAGACGATTTAAACTTACCTTTTGGAAGTATTCGTTTAAAGACAAAAGGAAGTGACGGTGGTCACAACGGATTAAAGGATACTCAAGACAAATTAAATACAACCAAATACAATCGTTTTAGATTTGGTATTAGCGATGCTTTTTCTAAAGGCAGACAAGTGGATTATGTTTTAGGAGAATGGACCCAAGAGGAGGCAGATAAACTTAAGGAACGTTTAGATAAATCGGTAGAGCTTATAAAATCTTTTGCTTTAGCTGGTGTTAATATTACTATGAATAGTTTTAATGGTAAATAAAAATCTGGCCTGAAAAGCGTTACTCAGAACGACTTGTGTTGATCACATTAGAAATGTGAGAATCTGTCTAAATTTATAACCATTATCACGGGTAAACCTCCCTGTCTGACAGAAAGGTTTCTCAATAACATAATTAGACTCTAGAGTCCTTTGTTACTTTATAATTATCTTCTTAAGAGATTTTCTAACACCATCACTTACATTTAAAAAATACATGCCAGCTTGTGCTTTGGGCAAGCTTATTTTTTCATTAAAATCACCAGCATGATTAAATTTTTTATCATAAAAATAACGCCCTCTAGCATCAAAAACCTGGACATTGATCTCTCTAAATGTTGAACTATTTAACCTGATTGAGAATTCCCCATAGTTCGGATTAGGATAAACTACAAAATTTTCAAAACCAAAATTCTCAATATCCAAGGTTGCTATTACGTTTAAAGTGTAGTCTTCAACCTCTCCATCAAAACCATTTTCACAAAAAGAAGGAGATTGATCAAATTTTGTTGAAATCCTCATGATTGTATTTCCAAGAACAGCATCAATAGGAACAGTAATAGAAAATGGCGAAGCAGATGTAGGTCCATTAGTCACATTGTTCGCATTACCTAAGTTGTAAGTCTCACCAGGATCATTAAAACTACAGTTTTGGTTCCAGTCTATCCAAGCCATAGTCGCAGTGGTAAAACTACCATCGGTATTAACATTTACAGTTAAATCGTAAGAACTATCCCTATTTAAATCTGTAGATATTGATTTGTAATTTGAATAACCAGAAGGTTTGGCAGAAGTATTATCAAATGTGTTAAATTGAACTTGTGTAATACTTGTATTATATTGTGTGTTTCCGGCAGAAGAACATATGCCATTGAAAAAAGGAAAAGTAATGTTTTTGTTTTTGGTGACAGAGGTTGATGCACCTGTTATTACTAAAGGATAATTCGCTTCCAAAACACCATCTAAATCACTAATAGTCATGGTAACACTTCCAGAAGCACTTAAATTGGCTGGAGAAAAAACTACACTAGAACCTGGAGGGTTTCCATTAATACTAAAAGTTGTATTCTCAGAAAAACCATTCACTTGCACATAATCAAAATGAAATACAGCAGTAGTCTCACCACATACAAGTGGTTCCATAGTCTCTTCAACCATAAAGAATTCAGGATTTGGAGAAATGGAAAAATCAAAGTTAGAAACGTCATAAAAAATATTATCTGCGGCTTCAATTAACAATCTGGCCGAAGATGTATCTGGAATTGATGGAACGGTATAAGTAAATGAACCATCGTTAGGAGTATTTGACGCTATACTTATGGGGAACGTCAATCCGCTATCTGTAGATAAGCTTATGTTTACATTTTGGCAGTTTATTGTACCATTTGTTGTTTGCCCAACTTCCCATTGAATAGTTTGTGTAGACCCTTGAACCCAAGAAATAGGATTGGTAACCGTAAAGGGAGTTACATCCTCAACAGTAATTTGCATGGTGTCGTAACTTGTTTGTCCGCCTGTAGCATCAGCAGGTGATCTATCTCTAACCGTTAACGCCCAATTTAAAGTTCGCGCAACTGTCGAAACGGTTTCCCAATCGCTACCTAAAGTAGGATTGGTTTGCGTAACGTTACCAGCAATAACACTACTAAATTTAGGAATATACCTGTCTGGGGAGCTTGAAGGAGGTAGTGATCTATTGGTTGAGCCAGATGTTAGTTCTGGTCCAAAATTTTGGTAATTGGTCACGCCACTATCAATTTGTTCCCAACAGTAAGTTAAATTATCTCCTCCGTCCAGATCGGTAGCGGTACCTCTTAAAACATAAGCAGTGCCTTTAGGTATGTTGTAGTTACTCCCAGCATTGGCACTTGGAGGGTTATTTGAAATAACCTCGGTTGCTTGGCAACTTTTACTGTTCAGGTTATCTAATATCTGTTTAATGCTGTGATAATGAAAATAATCATCCCCGCTTAGTTCAACATTATTGGCACCTTCAATACCGGCATATCCCATAACGGTTGTTCCACTTCCAGGTTCAGAATTAACACCTGTGCCACTTTCACTATTATCAAAAGCCCAGGTATGATTAGCTCCCATTTGGTGTCCAATTTCATGAGCAACAAAATCTATGTCAAAGGAATCCCCTTCAGGAACAGCGTCAGATGGAGAGGTATAGGCGCTTCCTTTAGCATGAGATGACGAATTAACAGGGTTTTGACAAACACACCCAATGCAACCTGCATTTCCACCACCACCAGTGGCGCCAAATAAATGGCCTATGTCATAAGCGGCACTACCAATAACATTGGTTAATGTGTTTTGTACCTGTAAGCTCCACCCATTAGGACTATTAAAATTGTCAACATCCGCACCAACACCAGCATCAGAATACGGGTCGGTAGTTGCATTAGTGTATATTAATTGAGTAGCATCAATAAGTTCAAAAGTTACAGCCATATCAGTCTCAAAAATTTCATTAACCCTACTCAAGGTGTTATTTATTGCTGCAAGAGCATCGGCAACGGCATCACCGTTTCCAGCATTACCATCATCATGATAAGCAGTGTATTCTGATGTAGTAGAAATTGCTATTCTAAATTTCTTTAAAGTTTGATCGTTGGCACCACCTTCATTAACCTTTGCGGTTTTTTCTGTTTTAGAATTAAGCGATTTATTTACTTCATCCAAGGTTTTACATGCTAATCTATTTATAGAAGCATCTTTGCCATACTTATCATATAAAACGTATTTATTTGAACCTTTTGTTAAAGGCTGCATAAATACTGTGGGTTTATCGGTAGAAGAAATCATGGTATGTATACCTTGGGGAGATACACTCATTCGCAAACGAGACTGGGAATTATTTGTACTAACACCCACATACGATTTTATGTTTGGGTATTTAGAAGCAAGTTGAGGAGAAAAAACGGGTGCTTCGTAAATCTTAAAAGACTGCATTTTGCCGTTAATCCCAGGTAAAACAATCGTAGTAGTTTCCTTTTTATTTTTAGAGCTCCTTAAGGTCGTAGAAGCGGTACTTTTTTTAAATGAAGACATATCAAGTTCAAAAAAATGAACCTCATTCTTGTTTAAATGAAATTTTGATAGTTTTTCAGAGTTTTCAAAATGCTCAACCTTTTTCCATGAAGAATTTTGAGAAACAGCTGAAAATGCGAACAAAAGCATTGTTATTGAAAAAACATAATGTAGTTTTGTTTTCATAAATTTTTTTTAGGGCGTTTTTTATTAACGATCTATGAACAAAGCTAGCTTTTTTAGACGGAATTAACAATTTAACTTGTTAAATGGGTAAGGTAAAAAATATCGAAACATATAAACCTGTAGAGCCTACTGTGGTTACTATTGGTACTTTTGATGGCGTTCATATAGGGCACCAAAAAATAGTTAAACATCTAATTTCTACCGGGGAAGCAGATGGGCTAAAATCTGTAATTCTAACATTTTTTCCGCATCCGCGAATGGTTTTGCAGAAAGACTTTAATATAAAGCTAATAAACACTATTAACGAACGTCGCCAAATACTGAAGGGACTAGGGTTAGATTACTTAATCATTAAAGAGTTTACCAAGAAATTTTCTCGTCTTACAGCCGAGGACTTTGTAAAACAGGTTTTGGTCGATAAGTTACATGCGAAAAAGGTCATTATCGGTTACGATCATAGATTTGGAAGAAATAGAAATGCCAATATAGATGATTTAAAAAAGTTTGGAGAAGTTTATGGATTTGAAGTCGAAGAAATATCGGCACAAGATATAAACGATGTGGCGGTTAGCTCTACAAAAATTAGAAAAGCCCTAAAAGAAGGGGATGTAATTAAAGCAAATGCCTTTTTGGGGTATAATTTTTCAATAGCTGGAACAGTAACCAAAGGAAAAGGCTTAGGTAGACAATTAAATTTTCCAACAGCCAATATTAAAGTAGAAGAAGACTATAAACTTATACCCAAGCAGGGATCTTACATTGTAAAAGCTATGGTTGATGAAGCATTAATTTATGGTATGATGAATATTGGTTTAAATCCAACAGTTAATGGCGAAAAAGAAACGATTGAAGTTCATTTTTTTAATTTTAATGATGATATTTACGGTAAAAATGTTCAAATTGAATTATTAAGCCGTATTCGAGACGAAGAAAAATTCGAATCGGTTGAAGCCCTAAAAATGCAATTAAAAAAAGATAAAGAAACTGCGCTTACCTACATAGCAACACATCATGCTCAATAAATGGTTTTTTAAAAATATTGATAACTCCCAATTAGTGGTTTTCCGAATTTTTTTCGGACTTCTTTGTTTTTTAGAATCGGTTGGCGCTATTTTTACAGGTTGGGTTAAGCGAACCCTTATAGAACCAGAATTTACTTTTTCATTTATAGGTTTTGAGTGGTTGCAACCACTTCCGGGAAACGGCATGTATTATTACTACATCGTAATGGGAGTATTTGCATTATTCATTATGGTTGGTTACAAATATAGGTTAAGCGCTATATGTTTTGCCTTAATGTGGTCTGCGACTTATTTAATGCAGAAATCTGCCTATAATAACCATTACTATTTATTGATGCTTTTAAGCAGCATCATGGCATGTCTGCCAGCTCATAGATATGCTTCAATAGACGTTAAACGAAATCCCAAATTAAGAAGTTTATCCATGCCACAATGGTGTCGCCTGGCAATAGTACTACAGCTTTTTATTGTTTATACCTATGCATCTGTTGCAAAGTTGTACCCAGATTGGTTGAATGCTACTGCCATAGAAATGTTTATGAAAGGTAAAAGGGATTACATCATAGTAGGTGAGTTACTTCAGCAAAAATGGTTGCATTATGTTTTAGCTTACGGCGGCATATTATTCGATGGTTTAATTGTACCATTATTGTTATTTAAACCAACAAGGAAATATGCTTTTGTGGCCTCTGTTTTCTTTCATTTGTTTAATTCGTTTGTATTCCAAATAGGCATTTTTCCTTACTTATCGTTAGCATTTACATTGTTCTTTTTTGACCCAGAAACGATCCGAAAAATATTTTTGAAGAAGAAACCTATTTATGATTCTGAAGAAGTGGTAATACCAAAGTTAAGAACATCATTTTTAGCGATTTTCTTTTTTTATTTTATAGTTCAAATTGGATTGCCTCTAAGGCATCATTTAATTGAAGATGATGTGCTTTGGACGGAAGAGGGACATAGGCTTTCATGGCGCATGATGCTTAGAACCAAAGGCAGCACGATAACCTATCGTGTTAAGAATAAAGACAACGGTAAAAGTTCGATAGTTAATTTAGATGACTATTTAACAAATAAGCAAAAGCGTTCCGCAGGTTCGAAACCAGATGTTATCTGGCAATTTGCACAGCATTTAAAACAAAAGTTTCTGGAAAAAGGTGAAGATGTAGCTGTTTATGTAGATTGCAAGATCAGTGTAAACGGAAAGCCCTATAAAAGATTAATAAACCCGAAAGTAGACATAGCCAATGTTGAATGGAATACATTCAAACATAGTGATTGGATTTTACCCTCAAAAGAGGATTAAATATCTTAGTAATTCCCTAAATTTGTCGCTTAAATTTTCAAAAATATGTTACAAGTTCCTTTTATTAGAGAAAACAAAGAATTAGTAATCGAACGATTAGCAAAAAGAAATATTGATGCTACTCAAATGATCCAAGATGTTATCTCCTTAGATGAAGAGAGAAGGCGTGTTCAGGCAGAATTGGATAACACTTTGGCAGAGTCTAATTCATTATCGAAAGAAATAGGAAACTTGTTTAAATCTGGTGAGGCAGAAAAGGCAAACCTTTTAAAAGAAAAAACAAGTCAGTTAAAAGAAACCTCAAAAGAGCTTACAGAAGCACTTAATAATAAATCTGAAGCATTAAACGAATTACTGTATAAAATTCCTAATGTACCAAACGAGATTGTCCCTAGTGGTAATACAGAAGAAGATAATGAAGAGGTATTTAAAGAAGGAGACATCCCCGTTTTACATGATGGTGCTTTGCCTCATTGGGAGCTTGCCAAGAAGTACGATATTATAGATTTCGAACTTGGAAATAAAATTACAGGAGCAGGTTTTCCAGTTTATAAAGGTAAAGGCGCACGATTACAACGAGCACTGATTGCTTATTTTTTAGATAAAAACACAGAGGCGGGTTACACAGAATACCAATTACCACATTTAGTAAACGAAGCTTCTGGTTTTGGTACTGGACAGTTACCAGACAAAGAAGGGCAAATGTACCATGTTACAGCAGATAATTTGTATTTAATACCAACAGCAGAGGTGCCCGGAACTAATATTTTTAGGGATGTGGTTTTAAGTGAAAGCGAATTACCAATAGGTATTACAGGTTATACACCATGCTTTCGAAGAGAAGCTGGAAGCTATGGTGCTCACGTAAGAGGCTTGAATAGATTACATCAATTTGATAAAGTAGAAATCTTACGTGTTGAACATCCAAGTAAATCATACGAAGCTTTGGATGGAATGGTCGAACATGTAAAAACCATTTTAAAAGAGTTAAAATTACCATATAGAATATTAAGACTTTGTGGAGGTGACTTAGGTTTTACATCTGCATTAACATACGATTTCGAAGTATTTTCTACAGCACAGGATAGATGGTTGGAAATCTCTTCAGTTTCTAATTTTGAAACCTTTCAGGCCAACCGATTAAAACTGCGTTTTAAAAATAGTAAAGGCAAAAATGAATTAGCACATACCTTAAATGGAAGTTCGTTAGCATTACCACGGGTACTTGCCGGAATTATAGAAAATTATCAAACCAAAGATGGTATTGTAATTCCCGAAGTGCTTCAATCTTATACAGGGTTTAGTATTATCGATTAAAAACAATTTTATTTTATATGTAAAATCTTACGCTAAAGTAGGGTTTAGATTCCTAATATCGACTAAGTGCGCATTTTGCATGCTGTTTAACGAATATATTTCGATTCCTTTTGTTTTCAGATATATATTTTAGAGGTTAGCTACACCAAACCGACAAACTGAGCTAACCATGAAAAACATTAAACGCCTCGTAATCTTAATTACCTTAATTTTTTTCGCAAGTAAAATATTATTTTCAGATTTTGAGATCTCAAAATCCGAGAACGAAGTCACTGCAGTTGTGAATAAATAGAATATATTTAATTCATATATTAAAACTGTCCCCAATCATATAATTACAACGTTTTTTATTATTAACGGTAGTTAATGGAACATTTATTTTGGTTGGTTAGTGCCCGAATTTTATTCGGGCATTTTTTTTTGCGAAACCCTCTTTTTTCATCCCTGAGACCTGTGTTGAACTTGTTTCAATAAGGCAGGAATCTCACGAATTGAATCTAAAATAAAATGAATTCTCATGTCACGTTTTTGACCTGACTCAGATAACATTAATTTCAATTCGTTTTACCTAATAGTTTCACTAAATTTCAAAAATTAGTAAATATTTACAATACCCACATTTTTACATTTCTTATATTTACGATATGAGATTTATTCAAATCATATTCCTGTTTATTAGCGTTACGGTATGCTCTCAAAACGATATTCTTGCAAAAGAATATATTAGAAAAGGAGACTTCGAAAAAGCATTGTACGAATACAAGAAGTTGTATGCCGGGTCCTCTTCTAATATTAATTACATTAGTCATATTGTAAGTACCCATCAACAACTGGAGCAATACGACGAAGCCGAAATATTTTTGCTAGAAATAATGAAAAGGATGAATTATCCAGCATTTTTAGTAGAATTAGGCTATAACTACCAGCTTAAAAATGATTTGGAAAACGCATCAATTCATTACAAAAAAGCTATAGCGAGTATAGATGTTAGAGCCAATAACGTATTTTCAGTTGCCAGAAGTTTTCAAAATCATACACTTTTAAACGAAGCCATTATATCTTACGAAAAAGCTATGGCGTTAAACTCCGATTTTAATTTTAATCTGCAATTGGCTAAAATATACGGAGAGCAGGGAAACATAGAAAAAATGTTTACCGGTTATATTCAGTTTGTCGAATCCGAACCTGTTAACTTAAGTAATGTTAAAAGGTTAATCAGTGATTTTATAAGTGAGGATAGCCAAAACGAAAGCAATATAATATTTCGGAAAATTTTACTTAAAAAAATCCAGCAAGAGCCTAATTTACTTTGGAATGAAATGCTAAGCTGGTTATTTATTCAGCAAAAAGATTATAAAAAGGCGTTCATTCAGGAAAAAGCAATTTTTAACAGACAACCAGATAATTTAAGAAGAATAGAAGAGCTGGCATTAATAGCCTCTCATGAGGGCAAGGGAGAGGTTGCTAGAGAAATTTTTACATATGTAATAGAAACTGCTCAAGATGCAGGAACTAAGTTAAGAGCACATTACGATTTACTTCAATTGGAAACCAAAGAAAGCTCAAAAGAAGATTATAAAACGATTAATGCTAAATATTTAGACTTGTTTAAAGAATTTGGATTGTTTTCTCAAACATTAAACCTGCAAATTGCCTATGGGCATTTTTTAGCATTTTATACGAATAAAACTAATGAAGCCTCAACGTTTTTGGAAAAATCATTAAAATTACCACTGTCTAAAATGCAAAAAGCAAAGGTAAAATTGGAGTTGGGAGATATTCTTGTGCTGGAAGAAAACTTTAATAAAGCTTTAATTTATTACACACAAATTCAGCGCAATTTAAAAAACAGTACTATTTCTCAAGAAGCGCGGTATAAAGTAGCAAAAGCGAGTTATTATAAAGGTGATTTTAAGTGGGCAGAATCGCAGCTTAAAATTTTAAAAGCGTCAACATCCCAACTTATTGCAAACGATGCACTCGACTTAAAACTACTCATTTCCGATAATAAATATGAGGATTCTTTGCAAACAGCATTAAAACTTTATGCAAAGGCAGACCTACTTGCCTTTCAAAACAGAAACGAAGAATCTATAACATTATTAAATAAGATTTTAAACGAGCACAAAACAGAACCCATAATAGCTCAGGCATTATATAAGCAGGCACAATTATTCGAAATTAAAAAACAATACGAAAAAGCAGCAGCCAACTATGATGCCATTATTGCTAATTATAGAGAAGGTATTTTAATAGATGACGCCCTTTTTAAGCTAGCCAAAATTTATGAGGACCAATTGAATCTTCCAGAAAAGGCAAAAGCGCTGTACGAGCAAATTATTTTTAATCATGCCGATAGTATTTGTTTTGTAGATGCTAGAAAGCGATATAGGGCTTTGAGAGGAGATGCGATAAATTAAGATGATAGTAGCAGAAACAAATCGTCTTTTAGTGGAAAAATTCACTTTAAAAGACGCCTCCTTTTTTAAAGAATTAGTAAACACACCACATTGGTTAAAATATATAGGAGATAGAAGTATTAGAACAACCGAAGATGCAGAATCTTATATTAGAAATACCCATTTAAAAAGCTATGAGGATTCTGGGTTTGGATTTTATAAACTCCTATTAAAAGAAGAAAGTAATAAACCTATAGGTTCTTGCGGATTGGTGAAAAGAGAAGGTTTGGACGATGTGGATATTGGTTTTGCTTTCCTTCCAGAATACGAAGGGAAAGGTTTTGGATATGAGTCTTCCGTTGCTATTTTAAAAATGGCTAAAGAACAATTCCGTTTAAAAAGAGTAGTAGCCATTACATTACCAACAAACTTAAACTCCATCAAACTATTAGAAAAATTGGGCTTTATATGTGAAAAAAAGGTAAAACTTTTTGAAGATGACGAAGAACTCCTGTTATTTGCAAAAAACATATAAATAAATCTGTCATTCCAACATGTCACACTGAACACAGTCCAGTGTGTAGACAGGAATCTACAAGCTAATTAAAATGATAATTTACAACGTAACCGCAAACATAGACGAAAGCATTCATGATGAATGGTTGGCATGGATTAAAGAGCACATTCCTCAAGTATTGGCAACAGGAAAGTTTGAAAAAGCGACACTATCCAGAGTCTTGGTAGAAGAAGACATGGGTGGCGTAACATACTCTATTCAATATAGATCGTATTCTCGAGAAGCTTTAGATGCTTACTATAAAGAAGATGCCGAAAAGCTAAGAAACGACGGACAGAAGAAATTCGCAGATAAGATGTTGGCTTTTAGAACAGAACTTCAAATTATTGATGAATACACAGTAAACTTTCAATAGCTTACCATTTCCATTTAGCACATAGCCTAAAGACCTGATAGGTTTTAAAACCTATCAGGCCTAAACTAATAGTTTAACTTAACGAGCTAAAGTTTTAAAGAACCCATGCATGTTCATTGAGCGTAGCCGAAACAAGGAATCCATTTATATAACTTACCTTTGTACTTAAAACATCTGTGATTGTGGCGCATAACCCAAACCAACACCAAGTAAAAGCAAAAAAGTATTTAGGACAGCATTTTTTAAACGATGAATCTGTTGCACAAAAAATTGCCGATACCCTCACTTTAAAAGATTATAAAAATGTTTTAGAGATAGGACCGGGAATGGGTGTATTAACAAAGTATTTGCTAAAAAAGAAGATCACAACCTATGTGATAGAAATCGATACAGAATCGGTAGAATATTTGCAAGCCAATTATTTAAATCTAGCACCAAGAATTATAGAAAAAGACTTCTTAAAGTACGATTTAAATCATGTTTTTAAACAAGAACCGTTCGCTATAATAGGTAATTTTCCATATAATATATCGACCCAAATAGTTTTTAAAACTCTAGAAATGCGCGACCAAATCCCAGAATTTTCGGGAATGTTTCAAAAAGAAGTTGCACAACGTATTTGCTCTAAAGAAGGCAGTAAAGTATATGGCATTCTATCGGTTTTAACTCAGGCGTATTACAACGCAGAATATTTATTCACCGTACCACCAAATGTTTTTAATCCACCACCAAAAATAGATTCTGGTGTATTACGCCTTATCAGAAAAAAAGACTATGCATTACCCTGCGACGATGCTTTGTTTTTTAAAGTTGTAAAAACAGCATTTCAGCAGCGTAGAAAAACACTTCGTAACAGTTTAAAAACATTCAATTTATCAGATAATTTAAAAGCAAATGTTATATTTGGCAAACGTCCAGAACAATTAAACGTTCAAGAGTTTATTGAACTCACCGGATTAATAGAAAAGGACGTATAAACCGTTTAAATTTTCCTTTTTTGTTAGAAGAAAAAGAAAACATACAATTTCAACTCACCGATGAACTCATTGAGCAAGTAAAGTTATTGGTCGAAGAACAAAGCGACAAAGAACTACAAAAGCTTTTAAAAGAGTTTCACTACGCGGATATTGCCGAAATTCTAGATGAATTAAATCTAGAAGAAGCCATTTATGTTATAAAACTTCTGGATTCCGAAACTACTTCGGATGTATTAACAGAGCTCGATGAAGATAACCGGGAAAAGATATTAAAGAATCTATCGGATAAAGAAATTGCCGAGGAAATTGAAGAGCTGGATACCGATGATGCCGTAGATATTATTTCGGAATTACCCGAAGAACGCCAGCAAGAGGTTATTTCGAAAATTGAAGACGAGGAGCATAAAGCAGAAATTACAGAGCTTCTGGCCTACGATGAAGATTCTGCCGGAGGTCTTATGGCGAAAGAACTCGTAAAAGTTTATGAAACCTGGACAGTGGCAGGTTGTTTACGACGTATTAGAGGGCAAGCTAAAGAAGTTACTAGAGTACACTCCATTTACGTAGTAGATAAGCAGGAAAAATTAATAGGTCGCTTATCTTTAAAAGACCTTATTGTAGCTAAAAACGATAAAAAAATATCAGACATCTACATATCAAATGTAGATTACGTTAAGGTTGATGAAGATGTTGAAGATGTTGCCAAAATTATGGCAAAGTACGATTTGGAAGCTATTCCTGTAGTTAATGAAGACCAGATTCTCTTAGGAAGAATAACCATCGATGATATTGTAGATGTTTTAAAAGAAGAAGCCGAAAAAGATTATCAATTGGCAGCGGGTATTACAGGGGATGTAGTCGCCGATGATAGTATTTTAGAGCTTACCCGAGCACGACTACCGTGGTTGGTTTTAGGCTTAGTAGGAGGTGTTGGAGCCTTTTTAATCATGGAAGGGTTTCAGGAATCATTTAAAGAAAAAGCAATTCTTTTCTTTTTCACCCCCTTAATTGCTGCAATGGCAGGTAATGTAGGTGTGCAGTCTAGTGCCATTATTGTACAAGGACTCGCTAACGACGATGTTAGAGGAAGTGTTAATAGCAGGTTGATAAAAGAGATGCTTTTAGCGGCACTAAACGGTATTATACTCGCTATTTTTCTGTTTTTATTTGTTTGGTTTTACAAAGGCGAGCTGGATAAAGCGATAGCCATATCGGTTTCGTTAGTAGCCGTAATAATTGTTGCGGGATTAATAGGGACTTTTGTGCCCTTGTTTTTGAATAAACAAGGTGTAGACCCCGCCATAGCAACAGGACCATTTATAACAACTAGTAACGATATTTTAGGGATTCTGCTTTATTTTTGGATTGCAGAATTAATAATAAGCCTATATAGTTAAACTACCTATTTGTTTTTGGATTATACTTTCGGGCTCAATATACATTTACAACCATTTCTGTTGTCTTAATTTTACAATATGGAAGCAATAAATATCAAGAATAAGTTTTCAAAATTTAGCAAAAACTGGCACCCACATCAAATTGCTGTAGTAGACGATATGCAAGTGATCTTAGCCAAAATAAAAGGTGAATTTGTATGGCATAGTCATGAGGAAGAAGATGAGTTATTTCAAGTTGTAAAGGGAACTTTGTATATGCAATTTCGAGATAGAACAGAAACAGTTAAAGAAGGTGAAATTATAGTAGTACCAAAAGGTGTAGAACATAACCCATGCACAAAAAATGATGAAGAGGTGCATGTGTTGCTTTTTGAAAAATTATCCACAGCCCATACAGGAAATGTAAAACACGAAAAAACCCAAACCCATTATCCGAAAATTTGACTTCAGTCATGCTGAACTAGTTTCAGCATTTCATAAATAGAACACTTACTTTTTACAAAGAATTAAATGAAAATACTTCACTTAGATACCAATCACGAATTATTACTCAACCAACTTAACGATTTAGGATTTACCAATCACGAAGATTATACATCGTCAAAAGAAACGATTGAAACTAAGATTAAAGATTATGATGGCATTATTTTACGAAGTCGTTTTACTATCGATGCGCCATTTTTAGATGCTGCAACAAACCTTAAATTCATTGGACGTGTTGGCGCTGGACTGGAAAATATAGATTGCGATTATGCCGAAAAAAAAGGAATAACACTAATAGCAGCTCCCGAAGGAAATAGAAATGCCGTAGGAGAACATGCTTTGGGTATGCTATTATCATTATTTAACAAACTTAATAAAGCAGACATAGAAGTTAGACAAGGTAAGTGGCTGCGTGAAGATAATAGAGGGGTAGAACTCGATGGTAAAACAGTTGGAATTATTGGTTATGGAAATATGGGGAAGGCCTTTTCAAGAAAATTAAGAGGTTTCGATGTTGAAGTGTTGTGTTACGACATTAAAGAACAAGTAGGAGATGCCAATGCAAAACAAGTGTCGCTAAGTGAGTTTCAGGAAAGCGTAGATGTGGTAAGCCTACATACACCTCAAACGCCTTTAACCTTGAATATGATTAATGAGACATTTATTAATCAATTTAAAAAACCATTCTGGTTTATAAATACTGCAAGAGGAAAAAGCGTTGTGACAAAAGATTTGGTTTCAGCGTTAAAATTGGGCAAAGTATTAGGAGCTGGACTTGATGTTTTAGAATACGAAAAATCATCTTTCGAAAATTTATTTAAAAGTAATTCAGGGTCGCAAAGCGAAGTCGAAGAGCGGTCACTGAGCGAAGTCGAAGTGCCGGAAGCTTTTCAATACTTAATGAAGTCGCAAAATGTTATTTTATCGCCACACGTAGCTGGTTGGACTATTGAAAGCAAAGAAAAATTAGCGCAAACCATAGTCGATAAAATTAAGGCCAAGTTTTGCTAAATTTAGCATATGAAAAAAACTGTTGTAGTTTTTGCTTTATTAGCTATTGCGCTTTTCACGCTTTTTAGAATTAGCAAATACACGTTGCTTGCAGGAGAAACCACAATCGAATTTGTTATAGTAGTTATAGCCATCGTGTTTTTTGTTATAGGCGTTTATATTAATAAAAAAAGTCTTCACAAACCGCAAAACATTAGCGATGAGATCGATCACAAAAAAATTAAAGAACTGGAAATTACTTCTCGCGAATATGAAGTCCTTCAAGCAATTTCACAAGGATTATCAAACAAAGAAATTGCCGAAAAACTTTTTCTATCAGAAAGTACAATCAAAACACATGTTTCCAATTTGTTAGTAAAACTAAATGCCAAAAGACGCACACAAGCTATTCAAATTGCAAAAGACCATAAGATTTTATAGATTTAGAACTAGAGTATTGAGTATTTGGTACTTTAGTATGAGGGCTGTTTTAATAATCACTAGTAGTTTTATTACGTCAATTTAATGTAGAGACGGTATTATCATTAATTTTTAAAAATAAACAATATGACATTAGGAGCATTTTCGGTAAGTTTAAGCGTTAAAGATATCAACGCATCAAAAGTATTTTATGAAAATCTAGGATTTAAGGTTTTTGCGGGCGATTTAGAAAGGAATTATCTCATTATGAAAAATGGTAATGTTTTAATCGGGCTTTTTCAAGGGATGTTCGAGGATAATATTTTAACCTTCAATCCTGGTTGGGATGAAAGTGCAAACAAACTGGATGCTTTTACAGATGTTCGGGACATTCAAAAACACTTAAAAAACAAAGCTACCAAATTTGAAAGCGAAGCAGACGAGAGTACTACAGGTCCGGCAAGTTTTGTTATAAAAGATCCCGATGGTAATGCTATTCTTATAGATCAACATGTTTAATAAAACACAGCAATTATGCAAAGCACAATTAAAAAGTTTGGCCTTTATGGATGGTTAGCAGGAATTATATGCTTTCTCTCCAGCATTTTATTAACCAGAAGCTTAAGCATGTCTTTGCAAGAGGTTTTGGGGTATGTTGCCATGGTGGCATCACTATCATTTGTCTTTTTTGGAATTAAGCATTATCGGGATAAAGAGAACGAAGGTGTTATTTCGCTAGGTAAAGCCATTGGAATAGGTACATTAATATCGATTTTAACAGGTGTAGGTGTGGGGATAGCCGATTATATTTATACAACCCTCATTAATCCAGATTTCTTAACGGAATATCTGGATGCGACTTTAAAAACCATGGAAACGACGCTTTCTGCCGATGAATTCAAAATTAAAAAAGCCGAGCTTATAGCGCAAACGGAAGCATATGGAGACCCCATGTTTATGGCGTTTTTAATGTGCTTCACAGTAGTGCTTATTGGATTTGTTATATCTTTAATATCTGGATTAATATTACAACGTAAATAATTAAAATCATGCAATATGAAGCCGATTCGCCAGAAGACTATATAAGTCAGGTGCCGCAAGAACGCCAAGATGCGTTAAATAAACTTAGAAAAGTAATAAACGATAATTTACCAAAGGGTTTTGAGGAAGGGATAATTTATAAAATGATTGGGTTTTATGTCCCCCACGCTGTGTATCCAGATGGCTATCACTGCGATCCAAAAATACCTTTGCCTTTTATGAGTTTTGCATCTCAAAAAAACTCAGTAAACCTTTATCATAGTGGAATTTATGCTAAAAAGGAACTGTACGATTGGTTTGTAAACGAATACCCTAAACATAGCAAACGTAAGCTTGATATGGGGAAAAGCTGTGTCCGTTTTAAGCATATAGAGGATATTCCATATGAGCTTATAGGTGAGCTAACAACTAAGCTATCGGCAGAAGAATGGATTAGTATTTACGAAAGTGCTATTAAAAATCGAAAAAGATGAAAAACAGAGTAACAGGGATAGGTGGGGTGTTTTTTAAATCGAAAGACCCTAATGCAACAAAAGATTGGTACAAAAAGCATTTAGGATTTAATACCGATGATTATGGCTGTACCTTTTGGTGGAAAGATAAAGAAGGAAATGACTGTTCTACGCAATGGGGACCATTTTCTGAAGACACTAAATATTATGAGCCATCTAAAAAGGACTTCATGTTTAATTATCGTGTGGAAAATTTACACGAATTGCTTAAAATTTTAAAAGAAGAAGGTGTAACCATTGTTGGAGAAGTTGAAGAGTACGAATACGGAAAATTTGGTTGGATTTTAGATAACGATGGTAATAAAATTGAACTTTGGGAGCCTATTGATAAAGCCTTTTTGTAATTTAGCTTTATTACCAAATAAGCTCTAACCGCAAATAATTGACATATTTAGAAATACTAGAATCATATAATTTAACTGCATTACAATGGTCTGCTATTTGTTTTGCAGTTTTTTTGTTGGGGTTGTCCAAGTCCGGAATTAAAGGAATAGGTATCATAATAGTGGTTATGCTGGCCTTTGTTTTTGGTGAAAAGGCTTCAACAGGTGTGCTGTTGCCTATGCTCATCGCAGCCGATATTTTTGCAGTAATATATTATAACAGACATGCGCAATGGGGGTATGTAAAGAAGCTCATGCCATGGATGATCATAGGTGTTTTAATCGGGGTATGGATCGGGAACGATATTTCCGAAACAGTATTCAAAAGAATAATGGCAGTAATTATAATTTTTTCTGTACTCATTATGTTTTATACAGAAAATAGAAAAACTACTAAAATACCAACAAACAAATGGTTTTCTGGTACTGCTGGATTTTTAGCAGGATTTACAACCATGGTTGGTAATCTGGCAGGTCCCGTTTCCAATATTTATTTTTTGGCCATGCGCTTACCCAAAAATGAGTTTATAGGAACCGCAGCGTGGTTATTTTTTATTATCAACGTATTTAAACTGCCCTTTCATTTTTTCGTTTGGAAAACAATAAACAAGGAAACCCTTATTTTAAATTCTGTTTTAATTCCGGCTATAATCATTGGTTTTTTTGTAGGTGTGGCCATTGTAAAACTCATTTCAAATATAAATTACAGACGATTTATATTAATTGTTACAGCCGCAGGAGGCATAATCATGATGTTCAGATAAATTTTTAAGCCCTATATGTAACGTTATTATAAGTTGATAGACATACAAATAGAGAGCATTAAAACCAAATAGTTATGTCTGAAGAATCTAAAAAAAGTCAACCCAATGATAAAATTTATGTAGCTGAGGTTATAAAGGACGATTCCAATAAAAGTAAAGGCTCCACAAATGATAAAGCTGAAAAATTAAAGGCGGAAGCCAAGGAGATATATTATAAAGCCAAGGAAAAAGCTGGAGAGTTTTTTGAGGAAGCGAGCGAAAAATTAGAAGACTATACAGAAATTGCTAAAGAAAAAGGAGCCAAACTTTCCGTTGAAGCTAAAGAGAAGTATGCAGAAGCTAAAGAAAAAGCAAAAGAGTTTGCCGAAGAAGCAGGAGAAGAGCTAGATAAGGTCGCCGAAAAAACAGTTGTATTTGTAGATGAGGCAAGCGATAAACTAGAAGAATTTGCTGAAGAAGCTAAAGAAACACTATCTGAAGTGTCGAAAAAGACAAAGGGGTTTTTAAAAAGAATAATGGATAAGGATTGAATAGATAACACGCTGTTAATGTGGTGTTTTTGTGAATGAATTTAATTTTTTATTACCTTTATTATCATAACCAAAAATTATAGAATATTATGTCTGATGAAAAGAATTTAAGTGACGACCTAAACGATATGTTAGGTGATGCTAAAGAGGGTGCAAAAAAAGCAGCCGATAAAGCCGGAGAATTTGCGGAAGAAGCAAAAGAAAAAGCAAAAGAAACCTTCGAAGATGTTAAAGAATCTGCATCTGATTTTGCCGAAGGTGCAAAAGAAACTTTTGAGAATGTAACTGGTGAAAACAAAAAAGTATTAGCTGGAATCCTTGCCATTTTAATAGGATCTTTAGGGGTTCATAAATTTGTTTTGGGTTACAATAAAGAAGGCATTATACAAATAATTGCATCTGTTGTTACTTGTGGAATTGCAGGAATAATACCATTTATTGAAGGGATTATTTATCTTACTAAATCAGATGAAGAGTTTTATAATACATATCAAGTAGGTCGAAAACCTTGGTTTTAATCGAAAATAAATTCGAGAAATACTTAATTAGTTAAAAAAATAAAACAACTTGTGAGGTTGTCTAAAAAGTTTTGTTAAGGAGCACAGTCGAAGAGCTCAAAATAGCATTTAATATACTTTTTAGGCAGCCTCATTGTATCTTGTGTAATTTTTAACTTATTGTTTAAGAGTGTTTTAAGTTGTTTTTAGAAAATTATAGCAACGCCATAACCTAAGGAATATGCACCTATAATAGTAGCTGTAATTAACCAAATAGCAGATTGTGCTTTTTTATTGAACATGATGAGATGAGGTTTTAAATTAATAAGACTAATGTACAAAAGATAATTGCAAATAAGGGCTTTTTCTCACAAAAAAACTAGAGTTGTTCTATAATAAAGTCATAAGCATTGTCGGCGAAAAAGTTATAGACGGTAAAAAGAATAATAGAAAAAAAACAATCTATATAAACCCTTATTTTCCATCCAAAAATCATGTGCTTTTAGAAAAATGCTATAAATCAAAAAAAGTAACTTAATAGTTGTTAGTTCGTCCCGATTTTTTACTTCTATTTCCTCAAAATTCTTTAAATTCGCATCCTTATAAGAATGTATAGTAAATGAGCACGAAAACTTTGATATTTAGCTGATTACCAAGAGTAGAAGGTTTAAAAACAAAGTTTACATCTGTCCATTAAAAAACAAATAAAAAATTGCAGATGAAATTTCCTGAATATAAAGGACTTGACTTACCAAATGTAGCAAATGAGATACTGCAATATTGGCAAGAAAATAACATCTTTGAAAAAAGTGTTACAACAAGAGAAGGTAACGAACCGTATGTGTTTTATGAAGGACCGCCATCGGCAAATGGACTTCCGGGAGTACATCACGTTTTAGCACGTGCCATTAAAGATATTTTTCCTCGTTACAAAACCATGAAAGGCTACCAGGTAAAGCGTAAAGCTGGTTGGGATACGCATGGGTTGCCAATAGAGTTAGGTGTTGAAAAGGAATTAGGGATTACCAAAGAAGATATAGGTAAAACCATTTCAGTAGAAGATTATAATGCCGCATGTCGTAAAGCCGTTATGCGTTACACAGATGTCTGGAACGACCTAACCCAAAAAATGGGATATTGGGTCGATATGGACGATCCGTACATTACCTACGATCCTAAATATATGGAAAGCGTTTGGTGGTTATTAAAGCAAATTTATAGCAAAGAATTACTGTACAAAGGGTATACCATACAACCTTATTCACCAAAAGCAGGAACAGGGCTAAGCTCGCACGAGTTAAATCAACCCGGAACATATCAAGATGTAACAGATACAACAGTTGTTGCTCAGTTTAAAGCTAATCAGGAATCATTACCAGACTTTTTGCAAAACGAAGGAGATATTCACTTTTTGGCATGGACGACCACACCTTGGACCTTACCAAGTAATACAGCCTTAACCGTTGGTCCTAAAATTGATTATGTGTTAGTTGAAACGTATAATCAATATACATTCGAGCCAATAAAAGTAGTTTTAGCTAAGAAATTAGTTAGCTATCAGTTTTCTGGGAAGTTCAATCAAGTAGAAGACAAATCAGAGTTATTAAACTATAAATCTGGCGATAACCAGCCAACCGGCAAAGCAGGAAAAATTCCGTTTTATGTTGTTAAAGAATTTATAGGGAAAGATTTAGTAGGAATCACTTACGAGCAACTATTACCTTACGCATTACCAAACGATAATCCAGAAAATGCGTTTAGAATCATTTCCGGAGATTTCGTAACCACAGAAGACGGTACAGGGATTGTACATACGGCACCTACTTTTGGAGCAGACGATGCCTTGGTTGCTAAACAAGCCAAACCAGAAGTGCCTCCTATGTTGGTGAAAGATGAAAATGGAAATCTGGTACCTCTTGTAGATTTACAAGGACGTTTTAGATCAGAAATGGGAGAATATGCTGGGAAGTATGTAAAAAACGAATATTATAACGAAGGAGAAGCGCCAGATCGTTCTGTAGATGTTGAGATTGCCATTAAATTAAAAGAAGAAAACAAAGCCTTTAAGGTTGAAAAATATAAACACAGTTACCCAAATTGTTGGAGAACCGATAAACCAATTCTTTACTACCCGTTAGACTCTTGGTTTATTAAAGTAACCGATGTTAAGGAAAGAATGCATGAGCTTAACAATTCCATTAACTGGAAACCAAAAAGCACTGGAGAAGGGCGTTTTGGTAATTGGTTGGCTAATGCAAACGATTGGAATTTATCACGTTCACGTTATTGGGGAATTCCTTTGCCAATTTGGAGAACCGAAGATGGAAAAGAAGAAATCTGTATAGGATCTGTTGAGGAATTGAAATCTGAGATGACTAAAGCAGTTTCAGCTGGCGTTTTAGAAAAGGACATTTTTGAAGGTTTTGAAGTAGGAAACAATTCCGAAGAAAATTATGCTAAGATAGATTTACATAAAAACATTGTTGATGCTGTTGTGTTAGTATCACCATCAGGTCAAAAAATGTTCCGCGAAAGCGATTTAATAGATGTTTGGTTCGATTCAGGTTCTATGCCATATGCGCAATGGCATTATCCGTTTGAATTGCCTCCTAAATCCTTCAAAGGAGCACTTTCAGCAACTCCTGGATATCAAACAGCAAGAAAATCTTCGTGCGCATTACTTAAAACATTAAAGGAAGAGAGAAGGAAAAACCCAACTCAAGCAGAAACGATACTTTGGGAATCTTTGAGAGGGAAAAAGCTTGATAATTATAAGTTTAGGCGAGAGCATATTATAGATGAGTTTATCGTAGATTTCGTTTGTTTGTCACAACGATTGGTAATTGAAGTCGATGGAGGGTATCACAATAAGCCCGAAGTTGTTGAAGCTGATAAATTAAGAACACAGATTTTAGAAGATTTAGGCTATAACGTAATTCGCTTTACAAATGAAGAAGTAATAGGCGATATTGATGGTACCTTAGAGAAAATAAGCAATAAATTAAAAGTCCTTCCCTTAGGGAAGGATTTAGGATGGGCTTTTCCAGCAGATTTTATTGCAGAAGGAGTTGATCAAACAAGAGGTTGGTTCTATACACTACATGCTATAGGAACAATGGTTTTCGATTCTGTAGCCTATAAAAATGTGGTATCTAATGGACTTGTTTTAGATAAGAACGGACAGAAAATGTCGAAACGTTTAGGGAATGCTGTCGATCCGTTTGAAACTTTAGGGAATTACGGAGCCGATGCTACACGTTGGTATATGATTAGCAATGCAAACCCTTGGGATAACTTGAAATTCGATTTAGATGGCGTAGAAGAAGTAAAGCGTAAGTTTTTTGGAACACTTTATAATACGTACTCGTTCTTCTCTTTATATACTAATTTAGATAAGTTTAATTATTCTGAGGCAGATATAGCGATAGAAGAACGACCAGAAATAGATCGTTGGATTATATCAGAACTGAATACGCTAATCAAAAAAGTAGATACGTTTTATGCAGACTATGAGCCTACTAAAGCAGCGCGTGCTATTTCAGATTTTACACAAGATTACCTAAGTAACTGGTTTGTACGTTTAAGTAGAAGGCGTTTTTGGAAAGGAGATTACGAGCAAGATAAGATTTCGGCATACCAAACATTATATACGTGTATGTTGACGATTGCTAAGCTAGGTGCTCCAATTGCACCGTTCTTTATGGACAGATTGTATTTAGACTTAAATTCGGTTACCAAACAAGAATCATTTGAAAGTGTGCATCTAGCAAACTTCCCTGTTTATAATGAGGCTTTTGTAGATAAAAGCTTAGAACGTAAAATGGAAAGTGCTCAAACAATATCGTCGTTGGTTTTATCGTTAAGAGCTAAAGAAAAAATAAAAGTACGTCAGCCGCTTCAAAAAATAATGATTCCGGTTGATAATGCACAGCAAAAGGAGGAAGTTTTAGCAGTTTCCGAATTAATAAAACATGAAGTTAATGTTAAAGAAGTTGAGCTTTTAGAAGAAGCCTCAGATATATTAGTAAAACAAATAAAGCCCAATTTTAAAGCACTTGGACCTCGTTTTGGTAAAGAAATGAAGCAAATAGCCAATACGATCAAAACGTTAAATGCCGAGGATATTAAAAAAATTGAACAAAATGGTGTTTTAGATGTTGAAATTAATGGAAAAAATATTACTTTAGAGCTTGAAGATGTAGAGATTACATCTCAGGACATAGAAGGTTGGTTGGTTGCAAACGAAGGATCGTTAACAGTTGCTCTTGATGTTACAATATCTGATGATTTACGAAGAGAAGGTATTGCAAGAGAACTTATAAATCGTATACAGAATTTGCGTAAGGATTCAGGCTTTGAAGTAACAGATAGAATTGATGTCATGCTTCAAAAAGATGATAATGTTATAAATGCTGTTAATGCAAATATGACTTATATTAAAACAGAAACCTTAACCAATGAACTTGAAATTATTGATAAATTAGACAATGGTATTGAGATTGCCTTTGATGATGTGAATACCAAATTGTTTATACAAAAACATTAGAAATTATGAGTACAGACGCAAATGTAAGATATTCTGACAAAGACTTAGCAGAGTTTAAAGAGTTAATAACGGAAAAGATAGAAAAAGCACAGCATGATTTAGATCTTATAAAAAGTGCGTATATGAACGACCATAATAATGGAACAGAAGATACGTCACCTACATTTAAGGCCTTTGATGAAGGAAGTGCTGTTATGAGTAAGGAGTCTAATTCGCAACTAGCTATTAGACAAGAAAAGTTTATTCGTGATCTTAAAAATGCGTTAATTAGAATAGAAAATAAAACATACGGTATTTGTCGTGTAACAAAGAAGCTAATTAACAAAGAGCGCTTAAAGTTAGTACCTCACGCTACTTTAAGTATAGAAGCAAAAAACATGCAGTAATTATAAAATATAACATTCGAAACGTCTCGATTTTAAACGAGGCGTTTTTTATTTAAAAAAAGAAATGCCCTTAAAAAAATCTATCATACTCATCATACTTATTTTACTTGTAGATCAAATAAGTAAAATATATATAAAAACGCATTTTAGACTTCAAGAAAGCGTAGAAGTATTTAGCTGGTTTAAAATCTTTTTTATTGAAAATGATGGTATGGCCTGGGGGACTAAAATTAGTGACTTCACTTCATTTATATCAGATAGAACTGCAAAAACAATATTAACATTATTTAGAATTGTTGCTATTACCGGTATAGGTTATTGGTTGTATACAGCAACTAAAAATAAAAATTCGAAAATATTAATATTATCTATTGCCTTAATTTTTGCTGGAGCTCTGGGCAATATTATAGACTCTGTTTTCTATGGTATTTTATTTGACCATAGCTATGGTCAAGTTGCATCATTTTTACCAGAAGCTGGGGGCTACGATAGCTTACTTCATGGTAAGGTAGTCGATATGCTGCACCTTCCTTTGTATAATAATTATTTGCCTGAATGGGTACCATTTTACGGAGGCGAATTCTTTACATTTTTCGAACCTGTTTTCAATGTAGCCGATGTAGCCATAAGTACAGGTTTTGTAATGCTGATTATTTTTAATAAAAAAGCATTCCCTAAGAGAAAGCAAGAGGAAAATACCAACGACAACGATAATCCAGAAACTTCAACAGATAAATAGTTGTTATTTTACTAATAAGTATTGCTTCTTAATGTCTAGAAGGAGCAAAATATAAATGACTAAAACCCCGAACGAAGGTTAAGGTTTCTTGTCTAAAGATACTTGTGGTGGGCTTACATATAGTTTATTTATATATAAACACAGTTTATTTTTTAGTAAACAACCTGAATGTACCTTGCTCCTCCCTTTAAAAAAGGGAGGTGGATCCCGATAAAATCGGGATTCGGAGGGTTATAAACACATAACACCTATTTAATTAAAGAGAAAATCACTGAGACAATAAAGAAACCATACAAAAGAATAACCATCAAAAGAAACTTATATCAATAGGATTTGTATAGAAAGCAACCCTACTCATACAAATTTGTGTCTTAGCTCTCAGAGTTCAATATAAACTGACATTAATAAACTAAAACGAATAAACAGTTTTAGGAGTTACACAATAATTCAACGTTACATCATTTTCATAAACATCTGTAATGCTATTTTCGGCTTCAAAAAAAGACAAGCCTATTTTGATAGTTTCTGGTTTGCAATTTACTAAAAAACGATCGTAAAACCCTTTGCCATAACCTACCCTGTTCCCTATTTTATCAAAACCTAGAAGCGGGATAAAAACGACTTCAATACTGTCATTTAAAATAGGTATCCCATCAACAGGTTCAGGAATGTTATAACTGTTCTTTTTTATCGTTGTATTATCTGTTAAAAGAAAATGGGTCATAAGTCCCGTTTTAAAATCACTCTTGGAAATAACAATGTTTTTATCTTTTCCAGATAGAATGTTGAGGATATAATCTGTGTTAACCTCTTTTTGTTCTTTAATAGAAAGAAACAAATGATAAAAAGTGTGATCCCAAATAGGTAATTTTAAAACTTGATTAGCAATAGAGATACTTAAATCATCAATTTGATGAAGAGATAAATCATTTCGAAGTTTTTTGTATTTAGTTCGTAGTTCAGATTTAATCATATATAAACTCTAAGGTTTTATGCGGGATTAAAGTTACTACTTTGCAAGAAATAAAAAAGGAAAATATTTTAATCGAAAAGAATTTTCATGAGTCTTGTTTCGAGGGTTTTTTGTTGAAATTTTTTATTAAAAATATAACTACGCACTTTTATTAAAAATACGCTCTAATTTATTAATAACAATAGGTTTTACAAGGTAGCCTTCAATACTATTTAAAGATTTTGCACGATCAATATCTGCAGGGTTTATAGATGAACTAACAATGTAGAGCGTAATTAATTTATTAAACTTGTTTTTTATTTTAGTAAACTGTTCAATAAACTCCCATCCATCCATAATAGGCATATTTAAATCTATAAGAATAATGTCTGGAATTTTGTCACGATCTAAGTTTTCTAGCAATGCCTGAAAGTAATCTATACTTTGCTTTCCGTTTTTAAAAACGATAAGGTTTTCACAGAGCTTCTTTGTTTCAATGACGCGTTTTATTAGATTTATGTATATATCATCATCGTCTATAATGCAAGCAAGTTCGATTAATTTATTACTCATAATTTAAAAAGTGATTTTAAAAGTTGTGAATTTTTCAACTTCACTAAAAACATTAATTTCGCCGTTTAATGCTTCAATTTGGTTTTTTGTTATAAATAAACCAATGCCGACAGCATCTTTGTTATAATGAAAGGTTTTGTACATCCCAAAAAGCTTACCTCCAAATTTATCTAAATCGATTCCAATCCCATTATCGGTTATTTCTAAAACAACTCTAGAATTTTCCATATAAGATTGTATGCTTATAATAGGATCTCGTTCGGGGTGTTTATATTTAATTGAATTTGTTACTAAGTTTAACAAAATACTTTCAAGATAAGCAGGGATATATTTTATAGTATCGACTTTTGAAAAATCGGAATTTATAGTTGCGTTATTTTTTAAAATTATTTGTCCTATTGAAGTTTTTACGTGTTTTAATGATTCGCTAAATTTAACTTGAGATTTACTCTTATTTGTACTGGTTTGAATCGTAACAACTTCGTTTAAATGTTCTATAGTTTCATTTAGGCTAGAAGTTATATCCTCAATACTTTTAATTAACTCTAATTTCTCATCTTTAGATTCGGTAGAGTTTATTAATTCTACAACAAGCGATAAATTACTAGTGTGAGACCTAAGATTATGAGACACTATATGGGCAAAATTAAAAAGTCTTTTATTTTGAGAAGCAATAATGTTCGAAGTTCTTTGTAAACTTAATTCTTTAGCTTTAGTTTCATCGATATTTTGAAAAACACCACGGATGCCAACTATTTGTTTCTTATCATTAAACACAGGCTTTCCCTTAGCTTTTACCCAAAGTTCACGATTGTTTTGGGTAAGCATTTTTATTTCTGTATTAAATGATTCTCCATGAATAGAGCATCTTAAAAAGAGCTTTTTAGCTAGTTCGCGGGATTCTTTGGGATAGTATAAAACGGATTTATTTACAGAAGGTTTATAATCTTCAGGATATTCTAAAATTCTTCTTGTTTGTTGATCCCAATAGCTTTTTCGTTTTATCAAGTCTACATACCAACTACCAGTTGATGTCATCTCGGCAGTTTCTTTATAGAAAAACTGACTCTTTTTTACTTTTTTATTGGTTTTATATTTCCGTTTATTAAAAAAAAGAAATTTTGACTTTGCTACTTTATTGTTAAAGTTAATGTTATCGTGATTTGTTGTGCAAACAAATTCTTTATATTTCCCTTTTTTAGACTTGATTAGCATACTCTGCCTAAAGTCTATATTGTTTTTAGTAAAATTAAAATAATTATTTTTAAATAGTTTGCTGTCGTCTTTATGAATAAGCTTGCTTAAAAAGAATTCTAAACTAAATTCTTTGTTCTTTGCAGGGTATCCAATATCAGATAGAAAAACTTTAGAGCATAAAATGCTATTATTTTTCAATTCCAAATAACCAATGACATTGTCAATTGGTTTTGGGGGCTTTATAATTTGAACCATGGTGTTAGAGTGATGGTTAGCTTTTTTAATGAAGTAAACATAACATTAATTTAACAAATAAACGAGAAAAAATGCATTTAATCGATTAAATAAGCTATTTAAACGATTTTTCGGACAAAATATATTAATTGGATTTATTTTTTTGTATAAGAATTATATCATTAATGTTTGAAAACAATAATGTGGTTTTTGGGATTTAGTTAAGGGAAAAGTATCAATCTTCAAGTTTGGTACTTATATGAAAAAGAGCATCACCTTGATAAACAATAGGCGCTTCGTTTACGTTTATTATGTAACCAGAATTGTCTGCTTTTACAAAGTAGTTAAACTTTCCATACGGATCTGTAATATTGCCCAAAATATCACCTTTAAGAACTTTGGAACTTATTGTAGCAGAAGCTTTAAACATACCCGAGTACTTAGCACGTTTCCATTTACTTTTCTTTATAAGAATACAATCTTTTTTAGGAACCGAAACTTTAAATTTAGAGCTTAACATATCTAAATGATTTAAAACACGTTTAACACCGTTAACTCCCGAATTGGTTATTAAATCATCTATATGGAAAGACTTCCCGCCTTCAAAAAGGAGCATAACCTTTCCTAGTTTTGCACAGGTGTTTCTAAAAGATTTGTTTAAATGCTTAGAGTACAATACAAAGGGAGCCCCAAACACTTTAGCCAAGTCGTTAAGTTCTCTTTCTCCCTCAACAATACGTATTTGTGGTGCATTAAACCTGCCGGAACCACCCGTATGAAAATCCATAATATAATCTACATGTGGTATAATCTCATGTATTAACTTATGAGCCACCCTACTTGCTAAAGAACCGTTAGAACTACCAGGGAATACACGATTTAAATCACGTCCATCTGGAAATTCCCGTTTTAAATTTATAAACCCAAAAACATTGATAACCGGGATACAAATGGTAGTGCCGCATTTAGGTTTGTTAATACCTTTAGCAATAATTTGTCTAACAATCTCCACCCCGTTAACTTCGTCACCATGTATACCGGCGGTAAACAATACCGTTGGTCCCGGTTTTTTGGAGCGCTCAATAATTACTGGAACATTTACAGGAGTAGATGTATGCAAATTAGCAACATCAAAATTAACCTCTTTGCTCTCTCCAGGTTTTATAGATATACCAAGAATGGTTAATATGTCTTTTTTAGTATTAGCCATTAATTTTGTTTAACTGCGTCTATTTCTCTCTATGTATGTAATGATGCTTTTGGCAATGTTTTTGCCTGTAGATGTTTCAATACCTTCCAGCCCAGGAGTAGAATTTACCTCTAAAAGTAGTGGGCCTCTTTGAGACTGCAACATATCGACACCACAAACAGGAAGCTTTAAAGCCCTAGATGCTTTCATGGCAACTTTTAATTCGGCTTCATTAAGTTTAATAATTTCAGCAGAACCACCTCTATGTAAGTTAGAACGAAATTCACCTTCCTTACCTTGCCTTTTTATAGCACCAACAACCTGTCCATCTACCACTAAAGCCCTAATGTCTGCGCCTTTAGCTTCAGAGATATATTCTTGAACCAGAGCTCTTGCCTGCAATCCGTTAAAAGCTTCTAAAACAGATTCGGCCGCATTTTTGGTTTCAGCCAATACAACACCAAGTCCTTGAGTCCCTTCAAGAAGTTTTATTATAACAGGTGTGCCGCCAACATGGGCAATCACCTTCTCAACATCTCTTGAGTAATTGGTGAATACTGTTTTTGGCATGCCAATTCCTGCTTTAGAAAGCCTTTGAAAACTTCTAAGCTTATCTCTCGATCGTATAATGGCATCCGATGTAACCGAAGTAAATACATTCATCATTTCAAATTGCCTAACAACAGCACATCCAAAAAAGGTAGCCGAAGCGCCAATTCGAGGAATAATAGCGTCTACATAATCTAAGTAACGATCCTTGTAATAAATGGTAGGTTTTTCTTTTTCAATAATGAGATCACATTTTAAGGGGTCGATAACTTCCATAAAATGGCCTCGTTTTTCACCTTCATCGACAAGACGGTTTGTTGAAAATAAATTAGGATTTCGCGATAGTACAACAATATTCATTAAATATACTTTACCCAGTATTGCAATATACTAAAAAAGGTAAATGAATGTTTACAATATCTAGAATTTAATATACCTTTGGTTTAATGGATGTACCAGCATTAGACATACAATTAAAAACCTTGCCAAATGCCCCAGGGGTATATCAATATTTTGATGCTAATGATACGATTTTATACGTAGGAAAAGCTAAAAATTTAAAGAAGCGGGTCAGTTCTTATTTTACAAAAACTCACGATAGTGGTAAAACCAGAGTGCTTGTAAAAAAAATTGTAAGAATAAAACATATTGTAGTAGATACAGAAACGGATGCACTGTTGCTGGAAAACAACTTGATTAAAAAGCACATGCCCCGGTATAACGTCATGCTTAAAGACGATAAAACCTATCCGTGGATTTGTATAAAAAAAGAGCGTTTCCCCAGAGTGTTTTCAACCCGTCGTGTCTTTAAGGATGGGAGCGAGTATTTTGGACCTTATACCAGTATGAAAACGGTTTCAACCCTATTAGATTTGATAAATGGGTTATACCATTTAAGAACCTGTAAATATCATTTATCACAAGACAAAATAGAGTCAGGTAAATACAAGGTGTGCTTAGAATATCATTTAGGAAACTGTAAAGGGGCTTGCGAAGGCTTGGAAACCGAAGAAGAGTATCATGGCAATATAAAGGCTATTAAAGAAATTTTAAAAGGTAACTTTAAAGATTCGCTGTCGCAATTTAAAAAGCAAATGAAACAGTTTGCAGAAGACATGCAATTTGAAGAAGCCCAAAAAATAAAAGAAAAAATAGAGGTATTAGAAAACTACCAGGCAAAATCTACCATAGTAAACCCTAAGATTAGTAATGTGGATGTGTTTTCTATAGTAAGTGACGAAAGTTATGGTTATGTTAATTTTTTACAACTATCATATGGTTCTATAATAAGATCGCATACCTTAGAGGTAAAAAAGAAACTAGACGAAACCGATTTACAACTTTTAGAGCTGGCTATTATTGAAATTAGGCAGCGTTTTAATTCTAATTCAAAAGAAATATATGTGCCTTTTGAAGTTGATTTAGGTAAGAAGATTAAAGTAACGGTACCAAAATTAGGAGACAAAAAGCATATTTTGGATTTATCGATTCGAAACGCCAAATATTATAGAATGGAGCGTTTTAAGCAAGATAAAATTGTAGATCCAGATAGACATGCTAATAGAATAATGGCCCAAATGAAAGCAGATTTAAGACTTTCTGAAGAGCCAAGACATATTGAATGTTTTGATAATTCTAACATTCAAGGAACAAACCCAGTGGCTGCATGTGTGGTTTTTAAAAATGGAAAGCCCAGTAAAAGGGATTACCGTCATTTTAATATAAAAACAGTTGTTGGGCCAGACGATTTCGCATCGATGGAAGAAGTGGTGTACAGACGTTATAAGCGTTTGGTTGAAGAAGAGCAACCCTTACCGCAACTTATTATTATTGATGGAGGTAAAGGTCAGCTATCTTCAGCATTAAAAAGCTTGGATGCACTAAATTTAAGAGGTAAAATAGCTATTATAGGAATAGCAAAACGTTTAGAAGAGTTGTTCTATCCAGACGACCCTATTCCATTGTATTTAGATAAGAAGAGCGAAACCTTAAAAATTATACAACAGTTGCGTAACGAAGCGCATCGTTTTGGGATCGAACATCATAGAAATAGACGAAGCAAAAATGCATTAAATACAGAATTGGAAACCATTCCCGGAATAGGAGAAAAAACTGTTGTAGAATTGTTAAAACGTTTTAAATCGGCAAAACGCGTAGCAAACGCGAAGTTGGATGAACTAGAAGATGTTGTAGGTTTGTCGAGAGCAGAGAAAGTATATAATTATTACAATAAAAAGTAATTTAATTTTAAAAAAGAAGTTCAATACATAACCTTGAGAGTATTTGTCATTTCGAATACTATTGAAAACAAAATATATTTGTTTGAAGATATCGCATAAAACGTTTAACATGACAAATTCGGTTAAGTTTTGAAACTTTTTAGATTTGATTAAAAATAAAATTTGAAAATAAAAGGAACCATATTAATCCTATTCCTATTCGTTTTATTTTCTGCGAAAGCACAAAACGAAACACAAAAACACAAACCAAAAGTTGGCTTAGTGCTAAGTGGAGGTGGAGCCAAAGGCTTAGCACATATCGGAGTCCTTAAAGTGATTGATAGCTTAGGTGTTAAAGTAGATTATGTGGCAGGAACAAGTATGGGGGCTATTATTGGTTCATTATATGCTTCAGGATATACAGGAAAACAGTTGGATTCCATTTTTAAGGAAGTCAACTTTGATGATATTTTAAATGATGATTTGCCCCGAGCTTCAAAAGCATTTTACGAACGGGATAATGATGAAAAATACGCTATAAAGCTTCCGTTTAATGATTTTAAAATTAAATTACCATCTGCGCTTTCCAGAGGTCAGAATACTTATAGTTTACTTTCAAGATTAACACTTCATCTAAACGAAATAGATGATTTTAGCGAGCTTCCCATTCCGTTTTTTTGTATTGCTACAAATATAGAAACTGGAGAGGCCGTTATGTTAGATAAGGGGAATTTAGCGCAGTCAGTTATGGCTAGTGGTGCATTGCCTTCCATATTTCAACCAGTAGTTATTGATGATAAAGTTTTAACCGATGGAGGTGTAGTCAATAATTATCCTATAGATGAATTGAGAGCCAAAGGTATGGATGTCATTATTGGAGTAGATGTCCAGCATGGGTTGGTTGGTCGTAAAAAACTAACTTCTGCTCCCGATGTTTTGCTTCAAATAAATAATTTCAGAACCATCAACGCCATGAAGGTAAAGGCACCTAAAACAGATATCTATATAAAACCAGATATAGAAGACTTTACCGTAGTGTCCTTTAGCGAAGGAGCGAAAATTATTGAAACAGGTAAGCAAGCAGCTATAAATCGGATTGAGGCTTTAAAGGATTTAGCAGAAAAAGGTTTAAAAGAAGACACCAGACCAATACCCGAAATAAAAGGACAAGACAGTATTGTAATTAATTCGATTTCGCTAAAAGGGAAAAATAGTTATACAAGAGCTTATGTTTTGGGTAAGTTAAAGTTAAAACAGAATAAAAAGATAAGTTATAAAACCTTTAATAAAGGTGTAAACAGTTTGGTGGCTACAAATAATTTTGACTCATTCCTGTATGAATTTGAAAAAACAGAAGGAACAGAAGGTTACGACTTACACGGTACTTTAGTAGAAACCAAAAACACAGCGTTTTTAAAAGCAGGAATTCACTATGACGATTTATATAAAAGTGGATTATTGTTAAACATAACAAAAAAACACCTCTTATTCGATAATGATGTGGCATCGTTAGATGTTATTTTAGGCGATAATGTTAGGTATAATTTTGAGTACTTAATCGATAAAGGCTTTTATTGGAGTATCGGTATAAAATCTGGATTTCAGCAATTCCACAAAAATATAAGTGCGCAATTATTGCTTGAAGACGATCAATTAGGCGTTGGATTAAATAAAATAGATGCAGAATTACAAGATCAAACCAATCAGTTTTATGTGCAAAGCCTGTTTAGAAAAGATTTTGCATTTGGTGTAGGAGCAGAACATAAACGTCTAGAAGTAAAATCCCCAACAATTGCAATAAACAATAATCCGGAAGAAGAGTTTTTGTTTGAAAACACAGATTATTTGAGTGTTTTCGGATATTTAAAACTAGATACTTACGACAACAAGTATTTTCCAAAAAAAGGATTTTATTTTGATAGTGACTTGCATTTATACCTTTATGCATCAGACTTCAACAAGGATTTTAAAAAGTTTTCCATAGCCAAAGCAGATATTGGTTATGCCTTTAGTGTTTCGAACAAATTAGCATTCAATTTACAAACCAATGGCGGGTTTAAACTAGGAGATAAATCTACGCAAGCATTAGATTTTGCATTGGGAGGTTATGGTAACAACTTAATAAATAATTTTGAGCCATTCTTAGGATACGATTTTTTATCGCTTACAGGCAATAGTTATGTAAAGGCATCTGCAATTGCCGATTACGAGATTTTTAAAAACCATCATGTTACTTTAGAAGGGAATTGGGCAAATGTAGACGATAATATTTTCGATACGGGCGAATGGTTTACGCTTCCCGATTATAGAGGCTATGCATTAGGTTACGCCATCAATACATTTATAGGACCTGTCCAGGCAAAATTTAGCTATTCCCCAGAGCAAAGGAAAGCCATCTGGTTTTTTAACGTAGGTTTCTGGTTTTAACGTTTAGTTGCGTCTTTGTATCTTAATTCTAATGGCGAAGCGGTCTAACACCTTCTACTAGGTATTAACAATTTTATAAACCCAAGACCGTAATTTCTTTTTTACAAAGTCGTAAATTTTCACGATATTTGTATAGTTATGCAAACTTTTTGGCAAGACCTTTTAGTATTCTTACACTATCTTATCAAGAGAAATCCTGAATAGGCAGGTATATTATATCTATAATATATCATATTGAGGTTTAAGACTTTGTGTCTATAACTTTGTAGTTTTTTAATCTTTAAATTTTAGAAACAATGCCTTTTTATCATAAATTAGGAAGTATTCCGCATAAACGTCATATTCAATTTAGAAAACCTGATGGTAGTTTGTATTACGAACAGTTATTCGGGACCGTTGGCTTTGACGGAATGTCTACAAATAGTTACCACGAGCAACGCCCAACACAAGTAAAAGAAATAAAAAAACAGTATAGCGTTGCACCAAAAATTGCTTTAAAGAACAATATAAAATCGTACCGCTTAAAAGGATTTCAGGTAAAACCAGAACAGGATTATTTAGAAAGCAGAAAAGCAGTACTAGTAAATAGTGATTGCGCCATAGTATTGGCGGCACCAAAACAATCAACAAACGATTATTTTTATAAAAATACCGATGCAGACGAGCTCATATTCATTCATAAAGGAACAGGGAAACTAAGAACGATGTTTGGTAATCTTGATTTTAAATATGGAGATTACCTATTAGTTCCTAGAGGTATTATTTATAAAATAGATTTCGATACCGATGATAACAGACTATTTATAGTTGAATCCCACAGACCAATATACACACCAAAGCGTTATAGAAACTGGTTCGGACAGTTATTAGAGCATTCACCGTTTTGCGAAAGAGATATTCGTAGACCCGAAGAATTGGAAACCTATAATGAATCTGGAGACTTTTTAATAAAAGTAAAAAAGCAAGGAGATATTATAGAAATGGTTTATGCTTCACATCCCTTTGATGTAGTTGGTTACGATGGGTATAATTATCCGTATGCATTTTCAATTCACGACTTTGAACCTATAACAGGGCGTATTCACCAACCACCACCAGTACATCAAACTTTCGAGACCGATGCTTTTGTGGTGTGTAGTTTTGTACCGCGTTTATACGACTATCATCCAGAATCCATTCCAGCACCTTACAATCATAGTAATATAGATAGTGATGAGGTGTTGTATTATGTAGATGGCGATTTTATGAGTAGGAACGATATTGATGCAGGACATATCTCGTTACATCCAGCTGGGATTCCTCACGGACCACACCCCGGAGCAGCAGAAAGAAGTATTGGTAAGCTAAAAACCGATGAACTCGCTGTTATGGTAGACACATTCAAACCTTTAATGGTTACTGAAGAAGCTATGAAAATAGCCGATGAAGATTATTATAAATCTTGGTTATAACCCCTGAATCTTCAAAGGTAACTTTTTGAGACGTTAAAAAAAATTATTCATAAAGTACTCAAAATCCATCCAGTTTTGAGTCCCTTCCCAAAGGGAAGGTTAGTATGGACTATATTATGAAAGATATAAAACCAGTAAACTACGGTTTAGAAAAAATATTCGAAGGCGCACAAGATTTTTTACCACTTTTAGGAACAGACTACGTAGAATTTTATGTAGGTAACGCAAAACAAGCTGCGCATTTTTACAAAACAGCATTTGGGTTTCAATCTTACGCTTATAGGGGGCTAGAGACAGGATCGAAGGACGAGGTAAGTTATGTGCTTAAACAAGATAAAATACGTTTGGTGTTAACCACACCATTAAATAGTAAATCACCAATAAACGACCATATTGTAAAACATGGCGATGGCGTAAAAGTAATAGCGCTATGGGTAGAAGATGCTAGAAAAGCATATGAGGAAACCACCAGTAGAGGTGCTAAATCGTATATGGAACCAGTTGTGGAAGAAGATGAATACGGTGAAGTTGTAAGAGCTGGTATTTATACATACGGAGAAACGGTGCATATTTTTGTAGAGCGCAAGAACTACAATGGTGCATTCTTACCAGGATTTCAAGAATGGAAATCAGATTACAATCCAGAACCAGCGGGTCTTAAATATATAGATCATATGGTAGGTAATGTAGGTTGGGGAGAAATGAATACCTGGGTAAAATGGTATGAAGATGTTATGGGCTTTGAAAACTTTTTGTCTTTTGACGATAAGCAGATCCATACCGAGTATTCGGCTTTAATGAGTAAAGTAATGAGTAATGGGAATGGACGTATAAAATTCCCTATAAACGAACCGGCAGAAGGAAAGAAAAAATCACAAATAGAGGAATATTTAGATTTTTACGAAGGATCGGGGGTTCAGCATATAGCTGTAGCTACCGACGATATTATTGCAACCGTTTCCAGTTTAAGAGCTAGGGGTGTTGAGTTTTTGTCTACACCACCAGAAGAATACTATAAAGCAGTGCCAGAAAGGTTAGAAGAACACAGCCATGAATTAAGGGAAGATATAGAAAAACTAAAAAGCTTAGGTATTATGATCGATGCAGATGAAGAAGGCTATTTACTGCAAATTTTCACAAAACCAGTTGAAGATAGACCAACGTTGTTTTTCGAGATTATTCAGCGTATGGGAGCTCGTGGTTTTGGAGCAGGTAATTTCAAGGCACTTTTCGAATCTATTGAGAGAGAACAAGCTAATAGAGGAACATTGTAGTACAAAAGCCCTAAAAATTTAATATAATGTCATCTTGAGAAACACCATGGAAGCGACGTGGGAATCTGTTAAATTAAAACGAGAATCAAATTAACAGATAGACATAGTCGAACCTCGCTGTCTTTCAGCAGACAGGCTTCGCAATGGTATCAAATTAGGGTCACTTATACACTTTATAAAACCTAAACGCATCTTGAATTTTTGTCCAAAGATTAAAATTCAAGACGCGTTTTTTTGTAACAAATTAATGTTAAGCTCTTCTAATATTAGCAAGTAGTCTTAAGATTTTTTATATTTTTGGAATAATAATTGTAATTCCCTTAAGTAAATAGCAATAATCCGTAGGTATAAAAGTTACATTATTAAGACCCATTACAAATGAAAAAAATACTACTTATATTAATTACAACATTAGCTGTGCAAATGTCTTTTTCCCAACAAGAATCTGCATTTGGTGACGGAGAATGGTTTAAATTTAAGATGAGTTATAGTGGCTTTTTAAAAGCCGGAAATGCTACACTTACCGTTAAAGACACACAATTAAAAAATAAAGATGTTTACCATGTAGTTGGAAAAGGCTGGACTACTGGTATGATAAAATGGTTTTTTAAAGTTAAGGACAGATACGAGAGTTACTTTGATAAACGAACCATTATGCCGTATAAATTTGTTAGAAATATAGATGAAGGAGGTTATACCAAAGACATTGAAATAGATTTTGATCAGGTGAATAATAAAGCGTACGTAAACGATAAAAAGCACAATGAAAAATCTGTTATTAAAACCAGACCTAATATTCAGGATATGGTGTCGACGTTTTATTATTTTAGAAACAATCTAGATACCAGTAAGTTAAAACCAGGAGACGAAATGGGCTTAGAGATGTTTTTTGATAAAGAAAGCTATGGGTTCAAACTAAGGTATCTTGGTGAAGAAGTTATCGATACGGATTTTGGGGAAATACGATCTTTAAAATTTAGACCCTATGTAATGGCAGGTCGTGTTTTTAAAGAAGAAGAAAGTTTAACACTATGGGTGTCAAAAGACAAAAATAAAGTACCTTTGCGAATCAAGGCAGATTTAGCAGTTGGTTCTCTGCGAGCTGACCTAGAAGCGTTTAAAGGGTTAAAGCATCCTTTTAAGATAGTTGTTAATTAAGAGATTTTGAGTTTAGAAATAACCAACCAACTAAAAGAAAAATACGAGGCAATAGACCAGGATTATGAAACCTATTTAGAAGGCTTATTGCATAGTAAGCCCCTTAATTATTGGGATTATATTCAAACGGATGCCCTGCTCAACCTTCAAATACAACGTACTGTCCATCCGGACGAAATGGTATTTATAATGTACCATCAAATTAACGAGCTTTTGTTTAAAATGATACTTGGTGAGATAGATCAAGTAGCAAAAAATAGCGAAGTAGACACCGAAACGTTTACGTCAAAGTTAATGCGTATTAGTAGGTACTTCGATATGCTTACCTCGTCCTTTAGTATCATGAAAGACGGTATGGATGTTGACCAATACAATAAATTCAGGACTACTTTAACACCAGCAAGCGGTTTTCAGAGCGCGCAGTATAGAAAAATTGAGTTTGCATCAACAGAACTTATAAATCTAATTGATAAAAGATTCAGAGAGACTATCGACAGGAATTCGTCTTACGAAAATGCGTTCGAACACTTATATTGGCAAGCTGCTGGGAAAGATTATAAAACAGGCAAAAAAAGCTATCTTTTAACAGCTTTTGAAGAGAAATATAAAGATGAATTTATTAGATTTACCAAGTTTTATTACGGTAATAATTTATGGTCTAAATTTAAGTCATTGCCTAAAGAATCCAGAGAAGACAAAGCGTTAATAAAAGCCATGCGTCATTATGATTACACTGTAAACATAAAATGGGTCATGGCACATTATAATACAGCAAATCATTATTTAAATATTGGCGGACAAACAGCAGAAGCCACAGGAGGAAGCGAATGGGTAAAATATATGCATCCAAAATATCAAAAGAGGATATTTTTTCCAGAGTTATGGTCAGAAAAAGAAATACAAGATTGGGGGACAAATATTTAATAATACTAGTGTTGGCAATAGCTTTTATTGCTTGTAAAGACGACCCTAAACCTACTATTATTACAGAAGAAGAATTAGCAATAGTTGAAGAAGTTCCAGAAGACGTTTATGAATTTGGTTTTAACCTAAACGATTTTGTCGTTAAGCGAGACACCATAAAAAGAGGAGATACTTTTGGGGTGATTTTAGAACGAAACAGATTAGGCTATCCTAAAATATTTCATATTGCAGAAAAAGCTAAAGATTCGTTCGATATAAGGCGTCTTCAAGTTGGTAAACCATATACATTGCTGTGTTCTAAAGATACATTGGAAATACCTAAGTGTTTCATTTATCAACCAAATCAGGAAGAATATGTAGTAATCAATTTTCAAGATTCAATACATGCCTATACGAGCAGAAAGCCTATAAAATATGTTGAAAAAACAGCTACAGGCATTATTACCAATAATATTTCGGAAACTTTAGAAGAGCAAGGACTAAGTCCGAGGTTGGCCTACAAAATGGCAGATGAAATTTATGCCTGGACGATCGATTTTAGACGGCTTCAAAAAGGGGATCGATTCAAGGTTATTTATACAGATAAGTATATTAATGATAGCATTTACACAGGGGTTCACAATATAAAAGCAGCGTACTTTGAGCATAATAACGAACCTTTCTATGCTTTTGAATTTGAAACAGATTCTGTTAAAGGCATTATCGATTATTTTAATAAAGAAGCCAAAAATTTACGACGAGCCTTCCTTAAAGCCCCCGTTAAATTTAGTCGTATTTCGTCAAGATATAATTTAAAAAGGAGAATCGCTGTTTACGGCTACAAAGTACGTCCACATAGAGGAACCGATTTTGCCGCACCTATAGGAACACCAATTATGGCAACTGCTAACGGAACCGTTACCAAATCGAGTTATACTAGAGGTAATGGTAAGTATGTAAAAATAAGACATAATGCTACTTACGAAACCCAATATTTGCATATGAGAAAACGAAATGTAAAAGTTGGTCAGTTTGTTAAGCAAGGTGATGTTATTGGTTGGGTTGGTATGACAGGGAACACAGGCGGACCACATGTATGTTATCGTTTTTGGAAAAACGGAAGAGAGGTTGATCCATTTAAACAAAAATTACCAGAGGCTAAACCAATATCAGATTCCCTAAAAGTTAAATATTTAGACTTTATAGCACCTATAAAAGTAAAGCTAGATAGTATCCCTTTTAAAGAGGCTATTTTAAAAGAAGAGTTACAAAACAATAATAATCTAATATCATTTAAAGATTAATTAATGACATTACCAAATATAAACCCCACCAGCACAAATTCATGGAAACAATTACAAGAACATTTTAAAACACTAAAAGATGTTCACATGAAAGATTTATTTGCTCAAGATGATGAGAGAGCAAATAAGTTTACCATAAAATGGGATGATTTTTATGTAGATTTTTCAAAGAATAGAATAACCGAAGAAACTTTTAAGTATTTACTGGAATTAGCCGATGAGGTTAAACTAAAAGATGCGATTAAGAGTCAGTTTTCCGGAGAAATAATAAATCAAACAGAAGGAAGAGCCGTTTTACATTCTGCATTACGTGCACCAAAAACATCGGAATGTTATGTAGACGGTGTAAATGTAATACCAGAAGTATATGAGGTAAAAGAAAAAATAGAGCAGTTTACAAATGAAGTTGTAAATGGTGATAGAAAGGGCTTTACAGGAAAAGCATTTACCGATGTTGTAAACATTGGAATTGGGGGATCGGATCTCGGACCAGCTATGGTAGTAGACTCTTTACAGTATTATAAAAACCATTTAACAACACATTTTGTAAGCAATGTAGATGGCGACCATGTAAATGAAGTTATTAAAAAGCTAGATCCGGAAACCACACTTTTTGTAGTGGTTTCTAAAACATTTACAACCCAAGAAACACTATCTAATGCCAATACCATTAAAGCTTGGTTTTTAAAATCTGCAAGCGAAGAAGCTATTGCAAAACACTTTGTGGCGGTATCAACAAATATTGAAAGTGTAAAATCATTTGGAATAGACGAGAACAATATTTTCCCTATGTGGGATTGGGTTGGTGGTCGTTTTTCTTTATGGAGTGCCGTAGGTTTAACCATAAGCTTAGCAGTTGGCTATAATAACTTTGAAAGCTTGCTTAGAGGTGCTAACAAAATGGATGAGCATTTTAAAAATGAAGATTTTAAAACCAACATTCCAGTAGTATTAGCTTTAATAAGCATATGGTATAATAATTTCTTTAAAGCTGAAAGTGAAGCGGTAATACCCTATTCTCAATACTTAAACCAATTTGCTACCTATTTACAACAAGGTATTATGGAAAGTAATGGTAAAAGTGTAGACCGTAACGGAAACCCTATCGATTACGAAACAGGAACTTTAATCTGGGGCGAACCAGGAACCAATTCACAACATGCCTTTTTTCAATTAATACATCAGGGAACTAAGTTGATCCCAGCAGATTTTATTGGTTTTACAAAGTCTTTGCATGGCAATCAAGACCATCAAAACAAACTTATTTCTAATTTCCTAGCGCAAACAGAAGCGCTTTTAAATGGCAAAACAGAGGAAAAAGTTGTTGCAGAAGGAACACAATCCGAGATTATTCCTTTTAAGATTTTTAAAGGAAACAAACCTACCAATACTATTTTTATAAACAAACTATCACCAGAAAGTTTAGGAAAACTAATAGCGATGTACGAGCATAAAATATTTGTACAGGGTATCATTTGGAACATCTTTAGCTACGATCAATTTGGCGTAGAATTAGGGAAACAATTAGCCAGTAAAATCTTAAAGGAATTTAATAGTAAAGACAACAACGTACATGATTCTTCGACCGATAATTTGTTGAATTATTATAAGAGTATGATGTAAAAACATGTAAAGTTTTTAACAAAATAAAGAAAAAGGCCCCGTTGGTTTATAGTATGCGCTAGTTCGAATTTTTAACTCGGACTTCCATAAGAGTCAATAAAATCATTATTAAAATCCACAGCAGCAATGTTGTGTTTTTTTATTTATAGGCTTGTTGTGTTTTATCGTCACGTAAACACATATCAATAAAATCAAAAATATACTTCTTCTTATCCTCCGAGAGATTAGAAATATCTTTAATACGTTGTAATACTTCTTTATCCTTTACTAAAACAGAAGTGTCTCCAGCAAGAAAATCAAGAGAAACATTAAGAGCTTGTGCAAGGTTTTTGGCAAAGTACCATATATTGGTTATGTAGGTTGGTTCTAAAAAGTTATCCAAATGAAGAACTTGAAGGGCTGTCAATAATTGCTAAATGCGTAGAAAGTAGCCCTTAAAAACAAACACTAAATTGGGTGTTGCAATCTGCGGTACCCAATTTAAAAACTATTTTTAGTAATCGAAATTACGTCATAAAATGAGCGAAAACACAAAAGCAGAAAAGAATCAGGTAGTCTCAAACTGCGACCACCTCGAAAAATTAAAATTCTCCATAGGCCTTATATGTTAAACACAATAAAAAGTACTTAATAAGGTACTTTTTTTATTATATTTGTACTATGGAAACAGTAAATTATACAGACTTTCGTTCAAATCTAAAACATTGGTTCGATAAAGTGGTCAATGATGTAAGCGATATCATCATCAAGCGAAAAAATGGTAAGGATCTAGTTTTAATATCGTTAGATGAGTACAACTCACTAAAAGAAACCACCTATTTGCTTACAGGAAAAAACAGAGATATTTTATTAAACTCCATCAAAGAACTAGAAGCAGGCGAAGGTGTTCAAAAAGACTTAATCGAATAGATGAAATTAACTTGGTCTACGTCTTCTTGGGAAGAGTATCTGTATTGGCAAAAAGTTGATAAGAAACTAGTAAAACGAATTAACGAACTCATTAAAAGTTGTATGCGAACACCTTTTGAAGGCATCGGGAAACCCGAAGCTCTAAAGGGAGATTTACAAGGCTATTGGTCGAGGCGAATTACATCAGAACATCGATTGGTTTACAAATATGAAAATGACCAGTTATTAATTGCAGCCTGTCGTTATCATTACGGAAAATAACCCCCCTCCCGCTAAACAATGTTTAGTGGTTGACAAGACTTATAAACAAAGTAAAACCATGGCTTTTAAACTGTGGTTTTTTTGCATTGTTAAGAAATAGCTTTAAGCTTTACTGATTTAATTAAAGTATCAAGGGTATAGAGAATAACACTTTGTTAATAAGTAGAGAAAATCCAAATTTAGAACTTCCTTTAATCTGCGATAAAAATTCCCTGCTCTCGCTTGCTTTCAAAACTAGTGGTGATAATAAGTGAGTAAATTACAAATAATAAAAAGCCATAATTTAACGTTTACGGCTTATTAGTATCGTAATGTCACTCATAACTCTTAAAACTATCGAGTATTTTTTCCTTCATTCTGACCACCCGTTATCTTCTTTTTGTGTTAAAGTGTGCATACGGTAACTACACCATTACCTACTCCCATACCTATTTAACTATAAACCTACTTGACAGCATTTATAAAATGGGACAAAAGATATTATTCTATCTAACATTATTATTTACTATGACTACATATTCTCAGGTTAAATTTGAAAAAGGTTATTATATTAATAACAAAGGAGAGAGGGGTAACTGTTTGATTAAAAATATAGATTGGAAAAATACCTCAACAGAATTTAAATATAAACTTGCAGAAAACTCTGAGAAAAAAAAGGCTACTATTACAGCCGTTAAAGAGTTTGGAATACTAAACGATTCTAAATACATAAGGAGTAAGGTCAAAATAGATAGATCTCCCACCGATACCAATACCTCGAGTTATAACAGAAACCCTGAATTTAAAGAAGAAGACCAGTATTAGATGGTAAACTCAAGCATTTTGTGATCATAACATAAATAAAACGAAAGTCATAACGCATTTATTTGATGTATTTTCTCTCAATAAAATTTGAAATTTATTAGATTTGTGAAAATATAATAAGTGTATGTGCACCGGTACACATATGTCGTCGGTAGAGACAATTAATATTACAGATTAACAAAAAGGAGAGCTTTTATGGTTTTGGTCTAACTAAATTTTGGTATGGAGACTGTTTTACGCGTGAATAAAAATCCCCCTACAAAATAATTCCGAAATCGTTTGGAATAACAAATCAAATATTATTAATCCAATGAGTAAATTCAAAACATATTCGGTAATCATTATAGTATCTTTCTTTATTATGTCTTGCTCAAGTGATGATGTGGACGCAGTTGAAGTATCTATTGTGGGAACATGGAAAGTACAAAGTACTTTTCTGGATGGTCGTTCTGTTATATCCCAGGTATCTAAAGTGGAATTTACTGAAAATAATAAAGTAACTTTTTTCTTTTTAGATTTTCCGACTATAGATACTCCTGAACCAAGAACAGCTGAATGGAACAAAAATGAAGATTTTTTGACAATTTATTGGTCAGCGATTGACTCTAATTTTGACGATACTGTTTATGAAATCATAAAATTAACGGAATCAACCTTAAAGTGGAAAGTTGTAAATTCTGATAGTTTAGAGGAGAATCAAACTTTGATAAAATAAACCATTTACAAACCATCATTGAATATGAAAAACCATAATAATTGTAGCTAACAATAGCGTCCAACTGTTCCGGGTGCAATGTATATGATCAATTTTGCGTAGAATTAGGGAAGTAATTAGCCAGTAAAATCTTAAAGGAATTTAATAGTACAGACAACAACGCACATGATTCTTCGACCGATAATTTGTTGAATTATTATAAGAGTATGATGTAAAAACATGTAAAGTTTTTAACAAAATAAAGAAAAAGGCGCTTATATTTTAATATTTGCGCCTTTTGTTTTGTCGTATATGTTAATAAAATTAATATTTCCGATCATCGTTTTGTCACATAATACGTACTTTTGTATTGACTAACTTCAAATAATTAATTTTTTAAACCATGAAAAAAACGATTCATTTTTTATTCATGACTGTGGCTTTATTATCTACTACAGTTATTGTGGCTCAAAGTACCGTTAAAGGTACAGTAATGGATGCCGAACTTAATTCCCCACTCCCAGGTGCGAATATTATTGAAAAAGGAACAGGCAATGGTGTTTCTTCAGATTTTGATGGTATTTTCAATTTGCAAACAGAGGCTTCAACAGGAGAAATAGTAATTTCTTATGTAGGTTATGCTTCCGTTACGATACCGTTTAATGGTAATACAAATTTAGGAGAGATTAAATTAACACCAGATAATTCTCTTGACCAAATTGTTATTACAGGTACTGGAGTTATCGATTTGGCTGAAGATAGAAATACGCCCATAGCTGTATCAACAATAAAAGCAGCAGAAATTCAAGAAAAAGCTGGTAACTGGGATTTACCAGAAGTACTAAAATCGACTCCGTCTGTTCAAAATATTAAAGCAGGAGGTTTTGGTGATGGTCAACTTTTTTTAAGAGGGTTTGATCAATCAAATACAGCATTTATGTTAAACGGTCAGCCAATTAACAGTCCAGAAGACGGAAGGATGTTTTGGTCTAACTGGTCGGGTGTTTTAGATGTTGCTAGTGCCGTACAGGTACAACGTGGTTTAGGTTCTTCAAAATTAGCTATTTCATCTGTTGGTGGAACAGTAAATATTGTAACCAAAACGATAGATAAAAGAGAAGGCGGTTTTATACAACAAATGGTAGCAAATGATAATTATACTAAAACGACTGCTTATTATTCTACAGGTGTAAATGAAAAAGGATGGTCTTTTTCAGGATTATTTGGACACTGGCAAGGAGATGGATACGTAGATTATACTAATGGTCAAGGGCAAACCTATTTCCTTTCGGTTGGATATCAACCAAATGAAAAACATTCATTAAACTTCTTAATAACAGGAGCACCTCAATGGCATGCTGTTGCAGGTAGGGATGATATAGGTACTTTTTTAGATAATGGCAGAAGGTATAACGATGGTGTGTTAATGGGTGTAGAAAGCCCTAATAACTTAGAAGGAGGAATATATCCTTTTGGTAGAAATATATATCATAAACCAGTAGCTAATTTAAGTTGGGATTGGAACATTAATGATAAATCGTCGGTATCATCAATTCTTTATGGTTCTTTAGGACGTGGTGCTTTCGGGTCATTAAGAACCAGTTCAGGAGAAGCAACGTTTGTAAGAGGTTCGTATAATAATCATAACTGGTTTGGTTTAGTTTCTAACTATAATAATGAGTTAAGTGAAAATTTAAGTTTAAACGCCGGTGTAGATATTAGAACTTATACAGGAAAACACTTTAGGGGCGTGAATGAATTTATAGGAGTTAGATCTGTAGATGTTACCAGTGCACAAAATGGGTCTTATACAATAACAGACGATTATGGAGGTATAAACCCATGGGGTATGGTGTTTAATCCTAATGATTCTAATACGCAACGTTTAGACAGAGATTATCAAGAGGTGATTACCTATTATGGTGTATTTGGGCAATTAGAATATACTAAAGATGCATTTTCCGCATTTTTTCAAGGATCTGCCTCAACTCAAGATCATTTAAGAACGGAATTCTTTACAACCGCAACAGAAGAAGATTCAGAGAAAGTATCAAATTTTGGGTTTAATGTTAAAGCTGGTGCAGCTTATGCTATTAATGATAATAATAAAGTATTTGCTAATGTTGGTTATTACTCACGTCAACCATTCCACAGTGATTTGTTCGAAAATGATAGAGGCTCTAATGAGTTAATTAATCCCGCAGTAGAAAACCAAGATATTACAGGATTGGAAGTAGGTTATCAATTTAAAAGCGAGAGAGTTTCAGCTAACCTTAATGCTTATCATACCACTTGGGCAAATAGAACAGATATTGATATTGAGGGGCGTCAAGGAGAAGCAGATTTCAGAATAACCCAAACACAAGGTGTTACGCAAGTACATATGGGTGTTGAGTTAGAGGTGTTTACCCGACCATTGGATAACTTAAGAGTGAACGGGTTTTTGTCTTTAGGAGATTGGAAGTTTGATGGCAACGGATCTAGAAAAGTTTTTGGAGACAATGGTAACCAAATAGGTACTCAAGAAGAAGTAGACTTAGATGGTTTACAAGTAGGAGGCGCTGCGCAAGTTACAGGAGGTATTTTTGCAGACTATGAAATCTTACCAAGATTAGGTATTGATGGCACATGGAATTGGTATAACGATTTACACTCACAAGGGGCCGCTTCTAAAGACATGCCACCTATTTCATTACCAGGGTATGATACGGTTGATGCAGGTTTATCATACAAATGGGTTGTTGGAAAACAAGATACTAACTCTATTCAGTTTAGAGTTAATATTAATAATATTTTTGATGAGGTTTATTTAGAATCTCTTAACCAAAATCAAATAGCTTCTACAGACCCTACCGAAAACTGGAAAGGGATCAATAGATCAAATCAGGGACGTTTTGGATATGGTAGAACATGGACCTTTAGTATGCGTTTTAATTTTTAAAACCATTTAAGAAATAAAATAACCTTTAAACTATTTTAGTTTTAAGATTAGTGTTAATAAATATCCCATCTAGCTATGGCTAGATGGGATATTTTCATTTAATGCATTCTAATCAGGTAGTTGTGCGCAATGAGAAATATATGTGTATTAATAAACCGTAAAACATTATGACTTCCCGTTCAATTAATTTGTTAGACATATATATCGTAAATTATGCATCATTTGTGCTTATATTACATCATTTTTACCATAATAAATCATATACCTTTTTTTTGCCTATAACTATCTTTAACAGATTAAATTAAAATAAAAAGTTATATGAAAATTTCGAGTATTATTAAGTTTGGAGTCGTGTATTTTTTAATTGGAGCTTTTGCTTGCTCTAATTCAAATTTTACAGATGAAATTGTTAAAATTGAAAGAGAGACTGAAGAACCGACGAATCCAAATAACGGGGAATGGAACTTGATTTTTGAAGAAGAGTTTGATTCAAATTTATCAAAATGGAATGTTTGGGAAGGAGGTGCTTTTAACAATGAAATTCAAATTTATAAAGCAGCACAAAGCAAAATAGAAAGCGGGATCTTAACCATTGAAGCAAAACGAGAAGCCACGAATGGTGCAACAAGTCCATCAGATAACACACCAAAAGATTTTGAATACATTTCCGGTAGATTGGAAACCAAAGATCAATTTGGACCATCGGATGAAGAAGGTGAAAAGGAATATCGCTTAATAGCAAGAATCAAGTTGCCAAAAGGCAATGGAATGTGGCCTGCATTCTGGTCTTATGCCAATCCATGGCCAACACAAGGAGAGATAGACATTTTAGAAGCCCGAGGGAACCAAGAAACAAAATTTCAGTCTAATATTTTTTATGGTACAGAAGTTAATAAGCCTTTAACCAAAAACGAGGACACAGAAAAAGTACATGAAATGGGAGTGGATATTACAGAAAACTTTCATGAGTATGAGCTAATCTGGAAAGCAGAAAGTTTAGAAATATTATTTGATGGGCAAAGCTTGCATACATATGCAGCCGATTCAAAAAACTATGTGGCAGAATTATTTGGTAAAAAACAGCAAATTGTATTAAATTTAGCTGTGGGGGGAGATTTTTTTCAAGGTGTCGATTCTGCTGATTTTGCAGATAATTCCACAATGCAAGTAGATTGGGTAAGAGTATATAAGAGGTAATGCATTAGTTTTACATTTTTAGTTTATAAGGCAACATTTTTCAGTTAAAATTTATTCTATGCTTTTATGTTTAAGGTTTAGACTTTTAATATGCATTTTCCTTTGCATACATACTATTCATGGGCAAGAAATAGATTTTAACAACCTCACTTTTGTTAACCTAAGAGAAGGCATTCCGCAAATGCCCATTTCAACTATAATAGAAGATAACTCTGGGTTTATTTGGATAGGAACCAGAGGCGCTGGTCTTTATAGGTTTGATGGCGAGAACTACTATGCTTATTCGTATGATGTATCAAATAAATCATCGATAGATAGTAATCTTATTTATTGTGCTTTTTTAGATTCTGATAATAACTTATGGGTTGGTACAAATGTAGGGCTTAATAGATATAATCGCGATTTAGATAGTTTTGAGCGGGTAGACTTTAAGTCGAATATATCTTCCTTAAACGTAAGTGTAAAATCCCTAATTGAAGATTCAGAAAAAAATCTAATAATAGCTACCTACGGTAAGGGTATGCTAAAAATGTCTATTCAAACAAACGACATATCAAAAATTATATTAGAAGCCGATACTAAAAATAGTCTCTTTATAAATAGTCTTAGTAAAAGCAATAAAGGGGTTATTTATGTAGGAACCAATATGGGGTTACGAATTTTGGACGATGATACTTTAAAGAAAGTAATTATAGATAATAAGGATTATTCGAAAGTATTCGACACCTATGTAGAAACACTTTCCTTTGATGACAATGATAATTTATGGGTTGGAACCCATGTAAAAGGTATTTATAAAATTTCTTCTATAAGCGATAAGCCCCAAGTAGACATAATGCCGGTTTCAGACAAAAGGATTTTATCCCTAAAAACGTTTAAAGATAGAGTTTTAGTAGGAACCGAGAATGATGGCTTACTTGTTATAGACGCCCAGGGGCGTATTTTAAAAACATATTTAAATAGTTTATATGATAGTAAAAGCCTTAGCTCTAATTCTGTATGGACATTATTTATAGATAAGCAATATAGGTTATGGGTTGGCTATTACAATAGAGGCGTAAGTGTTCATGATAACCTGTATAGTAAATTCGGTTATATTGAAAACCTTCCAAATAATAAAAACTCACTACAAGGACAATCTGTAAGCGGTATAAAACAAGACCGTAAAGGCAGATACTGGATAGCTGTTAATAGCGGACTGGATATTCTTGATCCTAAAACCAATACATTCGACCATGTTAACGAAGATGCAGCGTCAACCTATAAAGGTTTAAAAACTAAAGCAGTAGAAACCGTTTTTATAGATAGCAAAGAAAATGTTTGGGTTGGTACTTGGGATAAAGCCATCTACTATTTAAAAAAAGGGAGTAAAAGCTTTGTAAACTATAATAAAGAAACGACCAATGGCGCTATTACCTCAGATGGTATAATGAGCTTTGCAGAAGACTCTAAAGGTAAAATATGGATAGCCTCTTTTTTAAAAGGGCTGCATTATTATGACCCGGTTAAAAAAGCTTTTTTTCATTGCAGTTCAAAACCCTTTGTAGACAACGATTTAATAAACTCTGATGTTAAAGTGGTTATGGTCGATAATAGCGATACCATTTGGATGGGAACCACAAGCGGTTTGTTTCAAGTGAAGCTGTTAGAAAATGGAACGTTCGAGGTAATATCAATGCGTAATACCATATCTAAAATCACTAAAAACCACCCAAGTATTCATGATATTTTATCCCTATATCAATCTAGTGATAATCGAATATGGGTGGGTACTAAGGGAGGTGGTCTTTTTGCCTATAACAAAGAAACCAAAGCATTCAAATCGTATAATGATTTAGAAGGTTTCAATGAAACGTCTGTAAACACCATTATTGAAGGCGATGATGGTTCGCTCTGGATAAGTGGAATATCAGGAATCACGAATATAAATTTCGAAAAACAAAAGGCAAGAAATTATACCGTTGATGATGGTTTGTTAGATAACTATTTTAATAATGGAGCCGTTCTTAAAAACGAAAACGGGGAACTTTATTTTGGAGGATATTTAGGTATTAATTATTTCAACCCTAAAAACATAAAAACCAATAATAGCCCCCCAAAACTGTACCTTTCCTCTTTAAAGTTGTTTAATAAAGAAGTAGGCATAAACGATAAAGAGTCTCCGCTAAAAAAAGTAATTTCCCAAACAGATAAAATCACTTTAAACCATAATCAATCGGTTTTCACATTGTCTTATGGAAGTATTAATTACACACATCCAGAAAAAAACCAATATGCTTACAAACTGGAAGGTTTCGACCAAAATTGGAACTATGTTGGCAATACCAAAAATGCAACATACACCAACTTACCACATGGAGATTATATTTTTAAACTAAAATCGGCAAATAATGATGGTGTTTGGAACATAAAACCTTTAGAGCTTAACATTAGTGTACTGCCGCCCTGGTGGAAAACAAGAACATGGTATGTATTAATGACATTATTTGCGTTGATTTCATTATTAGCCGTTAGTCAATTTTTAAGATTGCGGTTTAAACAAAGACAACTTATACAATTTGAGCGCGAGAAGAGGCTACAAGAGGAACTCTTAAATAAAAAGAAACTTCAATTTTTTACCAATATATCGCACGAATTCCGAACTCCTTTAACGCTAATCATTAATCCATTAGAAGACATAATTAAAAATAGCACATTACAACTTCCAGAAATAGTAAAACATAAACATAAGGTTATCAGGAAAAATGCAGATCGCCTTTCAAGATTGATAAACGAGTTAATGGATTTTAGAAAACTTCAACTTAATAAAATCTTAGTTCAAGCCCAAGAGATAGATATAATCAATAAAGTTAAAAATGTTCTGGCATACTTTGAAGAAGAAGCCAGACACAGACAGATCGATATAACTTTCGAGACCTCAATAGGCAGTCTTAAAACATGGATAGACCCCGGTATGCTAGAAAAAATCCTTTTCAACATATTATCCAATGCCTTTAAAATGACACCCGATAAAGGAGAAATTACCATTCTAATTAGAATACGCGAAATAGCCGAAGCCAAAGGAATTGAATTATCCAATGCCTTTGATATCTCCATTAAAGATACAGGACCAGGATTAGACCAAAAAGAGTATAAAAACATATTCAAAAGATTTTATCAAGTAGGCAAAAAAAATAAGGACTATTATGGTAGTACAGGTATAGGTTTAGAAATGGTTAAGAGCTTTACAGAACTTAACAAAGGAAAAATAGACGTAACAAGTGAACTTGGAAAAGGAACAACCTTTACAGTAACATTCCCTATTGGTAAATCACAATATACCGAAGAAGAAATACTCCCTACAACCTCTCAAAATGGAACGATTGAAGATAATTTTGTAAATAGTAATGGCGAACAAACCGAAAATACCATAGCCAACCGCGAAGAATACGCATTAGTAAAAAAAGAACACTCCCTGCTTATTGTAGAAGATAATATTGAACTTAGAGATTATTTAAAAAATGAATTAAAAAGCAAGTACAATATACTAACAGCAGAAAATGGTGAAAAAGGATTCGAAATAGCAGAAAAAGAAACACCCAATCTCATTCTCACAGATGTTGTTATGCCAATTTTAGATGGCTACGAGCTATGTAAAAAAATAAAGACTAATGTAAAAACAAGTCATATCCCTCTGTTAATGCTTACTTCGAAAGCTATGACAGAAGAAAAAATTATTGGGATAGATTCGGGAGCAGACGCATATTTAAGTAAACCTTTCGATATGGGTGTGCTAAAATCTACACTAACACAATTACTCACAAGCAGGCAATTGCTATTTGATAAATATACAGCAGGTTTTGTTATGAGCGCTGCAAATACAGCAACAACGCCATTAGATAAAACCTTTATTGAAAAAGTTCTCGATTATATTGGAGACAATATTAGCAATACCAACTTAGGTGTAGAAATACTAGCAAGCGAATTCCATTTAAGTAGAAGCCAATTTTACAGAAAAATTAAAGCATTAACAGGTATTTCTGCCAATGAACTTATAAGAAAAGTTAGATTAGAAAAAGCGAAGCAACTATTGGAAACAGGAAGCTATAATGTAAACGAAGTAACGTATAAAATTGGATTTTCATCAGCTTCATACTTCACCAAATGTTTCAAAGTTGAATATGGACATTTACCTACAGAAACAAAAAAATAGTAGATAAACCCGCATTAAACTTGAAAATTCACCCTTCTCATTGCTCGTATAAACAGTATGTTGCATCAAAAATACAGAATATTGCTTCAATTGTATTATCCTAAAAATTAGTGGTCAAGGTAGTTTTGTAAAAACGAGTTCAATTATTGAATGACTTTACAACTAATACTAAATATTAAACTAAAACTAAATATATGAAAATGACTTTTTTGAAGAAGCTACTCTGCATTTTTACTTTTATTTGTAGTAGTACTATTCTATCTCAAACAATCACAGGTGTCGTTAGCGATGGAACGTTGCCTTTGCCTGGGGCGAGTATTATTATAAAAGGAACGACCATTGGAACCGTAACAGATTTTGATGGTAAATATTCTATTTCCGATGTACCTAAAGGAGCTGTTCTAACAGCAGCATATTTAGGTTATATAGCCAAAGAAGTTCCGGTAGATGGTAAATCTGTTATAAACTTTGTTTTGGAGGAAGATGTACAATCATTAGAGGAAGTTGTAGTAGTAGGCTACGGTACTCAAAAAAAATCGACAATAACAACTTCCGTTTCATCTGTAAAAGCAGAAGATATTAGCGAAATTCCAGCTGCAGACATAGGGCAGACTTTACAAGGTAGAGCTGCCGGAGTTACGGTTATAAACTCAGGATCGCCCGGTTCAAGAACAGCAGTTCGTATTAGAGGTTTAGGAACCTTTGGAGATGGCGATCCGTTATATGTAGTCGATGGCGTATTTACAAATAGCATAAATAATATAAACCCATCAAGTATTGCTAAGATTGATGTTTTAAAAGATGCAGCAGCCTCGGCAATTTATGGTTCAAGAGGTGCTAATGGTGTTATTATTATTACCACAAAACAGGGGGAAATAGGAAAGACAACCTTTAGCTTTAGTTCCTATGTAGGTTTCCAACAGTCCCATAAAAGATATGACCTGTTAAATACCGATCAGTATATACAATATATAAAAGAAATTAATGCACAAACTAATGGCGGAACTACCGTAGGAACAATAAATGACGATCCTACTTTTAATGGTAATGGTGTTGATACCGATTGGCAGGATGAACTCTTTAGAACGGCGTTAATTAGAAACTACGATTTTGGCGCAAATGGAGGTACAAAAAAAGCAAAGTATAATTTTTCGTTCTCGGCATTTGATCAAGACGGAATTTACATTGATACAAATTTTAAAAGGTATACCTTTAATGCCAATAGCGAAGCAAAACTAAACGATAAATTTAAAGTAGGTGAAACATTTGCCTTAGGTTATACTGAAACTATAGCACCACAAGTAAGTGGCGGTCGTGTCCCTTTATATAATGTAATAGCGGCATCTCCTTATATTCCTGTTAGAAACCCAGATGGAACCTTTGCAGGTCCAAGAGAAGGCGATGTAAACAACTCAAGAAACCAGATTCGAGTTCAGGAAACCGATGATAACTTAAACAGAAATACAACTTTAATAGGAAGCCTTTATGCAGAACTTGAATTACTCAAAGGGCTTACACTAAGAACACAATTTGGTTTAGATGCAAACTACAGTTTACAGGATAATATAGCAAGGGCTTTTAGTACAAGTGGTCGTTTTAGCCAACCCAATACCGTTATTTCGAAAGTAAGATCGAATAGGGTGTCTACTATTTTAACAAATACACTTAATTATAACAAATCGTTTGGAAAGCATAATTTAAATCTAACACTGGTATCTGAAAGACAAAACACAAAAACAGAAACCATGCAAGGGGATTTAAACACAACGCTGTCGTCGGAAATTCCAGAGCTTAACAATGGTATAGCCAATAGTTTTACCATTCCAGAAAAGTTAGTATCCTATCTTGGCCGTATTAACTACGACTATAAAGGCAAGTACCTAATTCAAGCGTCAATTCGTAGAGACAAGTCCTCTATTTTCGCTCCAGGTAATCAAGTAGGTTGGTTTCCCGCAGGATCAGTAGGTTGGGTCGTTTCAAGAGAAGATTTTCTAAGCACAAATAAAACGATAAATAATTTAAAGGTTAGAGCCAGTTATGGTGTTACAGGAAACAATAAAATTAATCAGAACCAATCTGTGAATGCATTCGAGGGTGCATTATCGCCAAACTTCAATTACTCAATAGATGGTAAAATAGCTACAGGAGTGTCCATTAACGGAGCAAACAATTTCGGCTTAACGTGGGAAGAGGCCATAAAGCAGAACTACGGTTTTGATCTTGGACTTTGGAACAATAAGGTTACCATATCTACAGACTATTTTATTAATGGTAGTGATGGGCTTATTGTTGGTGAAGGACAAGCACCTTCAACTGGGGTCCCAGGAGATGGGCAATCTGGTGTTGTATTGTTTAAAAATGTTGGAGACATCGAAGTTAAAGGTGTAGAGTTTACATTGGGGTATAATGATTATGAAGGCGATTTTAAATGGAATGTTTGGGCAAATGCATCAACCTCTAAAAGTGAAGTGACCTCATTAGGAAAAACAGACCAAATAAGATTAGCCACATTCAATCCGCCTTTTTCAGAGCGATTGAGTAGATTGGCACCGGGCGAGCCTTTGTTCCACTTTTATGGTTACGAATTTGAAGGTGTTTATTCAGACGAACAGGCTATTATAGACCATTTGGGGGCAGACAATTTAGATTCCAATTCCGGTCAGGTATATCTGCCACTTCCAGGAGACGTTAGATATAAAGATATAAACGGAGACGGCGATATTACAGAAGCAGATAAACTGGTAATAGGAGACCCGAATCCCGATTTTACCTATGCAGCAAGCATAAAAGCAGAATATAAAGGCTTTGATTTAAGCATGCTAATAACCGGAGTACAAGGTGTAGATGCGCTTAATGCAAACATATGGTTTCTTCAAGGACAAGAAAATGTGACCAATCATGGTGTTGAAGTGTTGAGACGTTGGCAAAATCCTGGAGATATTACAGATATCCCAAGATTCAGGTTCGAAGGAAATAATCCCAATAATTTTATCTCTACCCGTTATATACAAGATGCTTCCTATGCGAGGTTAAGAAATATCACTTTTGGATACTCTTTATCCGATAAAATATTAAACAACACGTTTAATGATTTATTAAGTAAAGCCAGACTATATATTCAAGGTCAAAACCTAGTTACACTCACTAAATACGATGGGTTAGATCCGGAAATAGCACCGTTTTACGGATCGTCGGGATTAATAGAAGCCTTAAATGTAGATCGCGGATCGGCACCCCAACCACAAACTGTTTTGATAGGTTTACAATTAGAATTTTAAAAAAAAGCACATGAAAACAAAAATAAAACTTAGTATAATATATCTTATAACCATTAGCTTATTTGTAGTATCGTGTGACGATGATGTTACTGTTGAAAATAAGAACGAATTATCTCAAGACACCTTTTTTTCCAGTCTTGCACAAATAGAATCTGCTGCCAATGCAGCATATGCACAGTTGCAAAATGGAGGTTTATACCAGCGTTTTGGTTACGTTTTGCCCGATGCATTTTCCGATGAGAGTGAATCTGGAGGAGATCCCAATTTTGTAACACCCTTCAATTTTGCAATTACACCTTCCTTAGAACATACCACAAGATACTGGAACAACTGCTACAATGGTATTGGAGCCTGTAATTTTGTAATTGGTAATGAAGATACTATGAGAAGTAAAATAGTTGGTTCAGATTTTAGTGAAGAAGATGTTGATGATGCTGTAGGCCAAGCTCATTTTTTAAGAGGGGTTTACTTTTACCTTTTGGTAAAACGCTACGGTGGTGTGCCACTACTTTTGGAAACACAAAAAACGATAGAACCACTTCCAAGAAGTACTGCAGACGAAGTTTACGAAAGTATTGTTAGCGATTTTAATATAGCATCTAATATGCTTTATGATAAAAATTCAACAGAAAAAGGAAGAGCCACATCTGGAGCAGCATTAGGCATGCTAGGAAAAGTATATCTGCATAGAGAAATGTATGAAGAAGCCAAAGCTACTTTTGCAAAAATTCAGGACTACTCGCTTTTACCTTTAGAAGAGTACAATGATAATTTTAATGATTCAGGAGAATTTAACGATGAATCCATGTTTGAAGTTTCTTTTTCCGGAGAATCAACACAATCAGATTTATGGTCACAAACCGGTATAGGCGTTTCAGAAGTAACATTCCATGCACAGGAATATACAGGTTGGGGTAATTTAAAGCCATCCAATAAAATGGTTGCAGAATTTGAAGATAATGACCCGAGGTTAAAATCGGCAATAATACAAAACGGCGATACCTTTGGACCACAAAACGATCAAGTATGGCCAAACGATACACGATGGTTCAAATTCTCTCAACTTTATGATAATAATGCCATTGTGCAAAACGGTAGTACCAATGCACGGTTTTTACGTTATGCAGATATTGTTCTTATGCAAGCAGAAGCAGAGCATAAATTGGGTAACGATATGGCAGCTATTGGTTATTTAAACCAAATAAGAGAGCGCGTTGAAATGCCTCTTTATGGAACCCCGGAAATGGATAGTGCAGGTTACCCTGTAGACACCTCGGATGGTGTGTTTAAAGCGATAGTTCATGAACGTATGATAGAACTATGTGCAGAGCAACATCGCTTTGATGATCTTATAAGGTGGAATCTCGATGCACAAGAAATAACAACTAATAATGCAGGGGAGTCTAGAGGTTATAACCCTGATGTTCATCGACTCATGCCCATACCCCAAATTGAAATTGACACAAATGATAAAATAACACCAGATGATCAAAACCCTGGTTACTAGCTTTAATAATAAGCTAAGTTAAAGCTGTTTTTCTTGAAGAAAGAGGGTGTCTAAAAAATAATTTTAGCCCTCTTTCTTTTAGTATTATCACATATCAATTAGGCTAAAATTATATAGCCGTAAACATTAATTTTATTAAATTTCAGTTATGAAAACGATACGTTACACTTTTTTTATTTTACTGGTAGTTTCTTCCCTAATATCATGCGAAGAACATGCTTCAAAAAAGATGAAAGTAGCTAATCGTAGCAATGTAATATTCAATAAACTACACTCAAGTACAACCGGCATAACGTTTTCAAACAACCTTATAGAAAGCGATAGCCTAAACTATTTCACCTATCCCTATTTATATATGGGAGGAGGTGTATCTGCTGGAGATATTAATAATGATGGCCTCACAGATTTGTTCTTTTCTGGTAATATGGTTAAGAATAGACTGTACTTAAATAAAGGAAATTTAAAATTTGAGGACATTACAGATAAAGCTATGGTTGCCGGAGACAATAGATGGTATACAGGGACTACCATGGCAGATGTAAACAATGATGGTTATTTAGATATATACTGCTTGGTAGGAGGGCAATCAAACCCAAAGCAAAATGAGTTATATATTAATAATGGCGATAATACCTTTACCGAAAAAGCCAAAGCATATGGACTTGACGATATTGGAAATAGTGTAGATGCTTCTTTTTTCGATTACGATAACGATGGTGACTTAGATGTTTTTGTAGCCAACTATCCCATAACACCATTTCAGTATAATAGTTACAATTATAAAATGCGAATGGATCATGTAACCGATGTAGAAACAGACCATTTGTACCGTAATGATGGAAATACCTTTACAAAAGTTACAGAAAAAGCTAACGTTAAAACATACAGCTTATCATTAAGCGTTACCGTAGCAGATTTGAATAACGATGGGTGGTCAGATATATACGTGTCTAACGATTTTGGAAGCCCAGATTGTATGTACATCAATAATCAAGATGGTTCCTTTTCAGATAAAATAAAAGAGAGCACACAACATACAGCATTTTACGGAATGGGTGTTGATATTGCAGATTTTAACAATGATGGGCTTTTAGATATTTTACAAATGGATATGGATGCAGCATCCAATCGACGTTCTAAAGCCAATATGGCAAGTATGAATCCCGAAATGTTTGCCAACATTGAAAAAGTAGGGTTTCAATACCAATTTATGCAAAATACATTACAGCTTGGTTTAGGTAACCAAGGCTGTGATGTTCCAAAATTTAGCGATATATCACGTTTAGCAGGATTGTCGTCTACAGATTGGAGTTGGGCGCCCCTATTTGCCGATTTAGATAACGACGGTTGGAAAGACGTTTTTATTTCCAATGGTACCCGTAGAGAAATTAACAACAAAGATTATTTTGCCTCACTTAAAGGCGAAAAAAAGAATAAGGACAGTCTGCTAGTAAAGAGTTTACGAATTCCATCGGAAAAAATAGATAACTATGTATTTAGAAATAAAACAGATCTCACTTTTGAAAAAGCTAACGACTATTGGGGTATACAATACGAAGGGTTTTCTAATGGTGCGATTTATGTAGACTTAGACAACGATGGCGACTTAGAGATTGTTACCAACAATATAGATGACGAAGTTGCCGTATTCGAAAATAAAAGCTCAGAAAAAAACAACTATTTAGCATTCAGGTTTTCAGGTGCCGATAACAATAAATTTGGCTTAGGAACAAGAGTAGATATTTCTTCAGAAGGATTAAATCAAACACAAGTATTAACCTTAAGCAGAGGATTTCAATCATCAGTTGCACCAGAACTTCATTTCGGACTTGGAGCAATCTCTAATGTGAAAAGCGTAAAAGTGACATGGCCAGATCATAAAGTACAAATTATAGAAAATGTAGCACCTAATCAATTTTTAACAATCGATTATAATAACGCTACAGAAAGCTCTGTCCAAATAGATCACAATACGGATTTGGCATTGTTTGATAGTTTTATCGATACATTGGCTATTTATAAACACAAGGAAAACGTTTACGACGACTTTAAGTTTGAACTACTATTACCGCACAAAACCTCGCAATTCGGACCTGGATTAGCAGTTGGTGACTTAAACTCGGATGGTTTGGATGATTTCTATATTGGAGCAGCATCAAAATACCCGGGAGGGATGTTTTTTCAAAAAGCTGATGGTAGTTTCGAACAACAAAAAACAAAAATCTTATTAGAAGACAGATCGTATGAAGATATGGGCGCTTTAATTTTTGATGCCGATAACGATGGCGACAATGATCTTTACATCGTTAGCGGCGGTAATGAATTTAGAGCTAACTCATATATGTTGCAAGATAGACTATATGTAAATGACGGGTCGGGCACTTTTGTAAAAAGTAAATCTGCCCTGCCAAAAATGTTAACCAGTGGTAGCAGAGTATATAGCAACGATTATGATAAAGATGGTGATTTAGATCTTTTTGTATGCGGCAGGTTAATCCCTTCCAATTATCCGTACCCAGCAGATAGCTATCTTTTAGAAAATGTTAGCACAAAAGGACAACCAAAATTTAGAAAAGCATTGCTAAAAGGAGGATTAAACTTCAATAAATTAGGATTGGTAACAACAGCTGCTTGGGTGGATTATGATGCAGATGGTTGGACAGATCTTTTCGTGTCTGGAGAATGGATGCCAATAAAAGTCTTTAAAAACAATAAAGGAACCTTTGAAGAAGTAACCAAACAATTGGGACTAGAAGATACAGTTGGTTGGTGGTTTAGCTTATCTGAAGGCGACATGGATGGTGATGGTGATCTGGATCTGCTATGCGGCAACCTTGGACTGAATTACAAATACAAAGCCAACGAAAAAGAAACCTTTGATATTTATCTTAACGATTTCGATGAAAATAATCGTAACGATATAGTCCTTAGTTATTATAACGAAGGCAAAAAGTACCCTGTACGGGGTAGAGAATGTTCCTCACAACAAATGCCCGTAATAAAAAAGAAGTTTGAGAATTACGAGCAATTCTCTACAGCGACGTTAACAGATATATATACCGAGGAAAAATTAAATGAAGGTCTGCATTATCAGGTAAAATCGTTTGCAAGTCTATATCTGGAAAATCAAAAAGGTAAATTCATAAAACATGTTTTACCTAATGAAGCCCAGATGAGCCCTTTAAATCAGATTTTGATAAAAGATTTTGATAAAGATGGTAACCTTGATGCCGTAGCCGCAGGTAATTTATATGCATCAGAAGTAGAAACGCCTAGAGCAGATGCAGGAACCGGTATCTATCTTAAAGGTAATGGTAAAGGACATTTTTCAAGCCTAAATGCCACATTTAGTGGGTTTTTTACAAGTGGAGATGTAAAAGATATGTCTCATATAAAAATTGGGAAACAAGACTATATCATCTCTGCAAAAAACAATGGGTTCCTTCAGTTTATTAAAGTCAAAAACCAATAACTTTCCAAAAACCACAAAGGTTAGCAAGTATACCACAATGCTTTAAATACACGCTTACAGCCTGTAGCAATAATTTTTTATAAAACAAATCAAGCATTTCATAGCATAGTTGTTGTATGCGCTAATAATAGTATACATAATTTATTAGATTAGATTTTTAGCTTAAAACTTAAACTAAATTTCATAAAACCAAAATTACGTAACGATGAAAAAAATTCTAGAATTATTAACCTTTTTTATAGTGATCTTAACTATAAGTTCTTGCCAAGATGATGACGATTTTGCATACACACTTTATGCCAGTGATCCACCGTCTGAAGTAAACGCTGCAGTAAATGTATCCAATGATAATTCGGGAGTAGTAACCATAGCACCAAGCGCTGTTGGAGCATCCTCTTTTAAGGTGTTCTTTGGAGATCCAAATACAGATTCACCACAAATAGTAGGTCGTAATCAAACAATAACGAAGGTGTACGGTGAAGGAGATTATACCATTAAAATTATAGCTGTTGCACCAAATGATAAAACAACAGAAATCACAAAAGATATTTCGGTTTCGCGAACAGCAGTTCTAAATTTAGAAGCGGGGATTACAATATCAGAAACCAATCCGTTAGAAGTAACAGTAGCACCAACGGCCACAGATGCTAATGAGTTTGATGTTTTCTTTGGAGAGATGAATAACGAAACACCCGTAACTCTAAAAGAAGGTGAAACAACAACATATACCTACAATGCAGGAGGTACTTATACCATACGAGTTGTAGCAAAAGGAGACGGCACGCGAACAGCAGAGGTTTCCCAAAACATAGCTTTAGAAGGACCAGTTACTGCTGAACCTTTATCCGTTACTTTCGATGATTCTAATATAGATTACAACTTTAATGCTTTTGGAGGTGCAGCGTACGAAGTAGTAACCAACCCTTTCCTATCTGGAACAAATACCCAAGCATCCATGGTTGCTAAGTTCACGAATAGCGGGGCTGCTTTTGAGGGTATGACCTACGATCTTCCTACAATTATAGATTTTAGCGGTAGCAATAAAACCATAACGATGAAATTTTACTCGGATGTATCAGTACCTGTACTCTTGAAATTTGAAGGCGGTGTAAACGGGGAGCGACAAGTAGAAGTTATAGTACAGCATGGAGGTACAGGTTGGGAAAATCTGGTTTTTAACTATGCCGTAAATGGTGTTAAAAGTTATATAGATGGTAATCAAGGCTTCGGTGAACCTTTTGTTCCAGAAGGGCAATACGCTAAAATAGCTATGTTCATTGACGGACCAGGAACGACATCTGGAACGTTTTACATGGATGATATGGTTCAATCAGACCCAAGTAATAATGGTGGAAACGGAAATGGTTTATCCCTTACTTTCGACGACTCCAATATAAACTATAACTTTAATGCCTTTGGAGGCACCGCGTTTGAGGTAGTTACAAACCCGTTTCTCTCAGGGGTAAATACTCAGGCATCTATGGTCGCTAAGTTTACAAATAGCGGAGCTGCTTTTGAAGGCATGGCCTACGACCTACCGGAAGCTATAGATTTTAGTGGTAGTAATAAAACCATAACGATGAAATTTTACTCAGATGTTTCAGTACCCGTACTCTTGAAATTTGAGGGCGGTGTAAACGGAGAACGTCAAGTAGAAGTTATAGTACAGCATGGAGGTACAGGTTGGGAAAACTTGGAATTTAACTATGCTGTAAACGGTGTTAAAAGTTACATAGATGGCAATCAGGGCTTTGGGGAACCTTTTGTTCCAGAAGGACAATACGCTAAAATAGCCATGTTTATTGATGGACCTGGAACAACGTCTGGAACGTTTTACATGGATGATATGATACAGCAATAACCAGCTGTATCGTATCTTAGATAATAAATTACAACCACACTAACCGATCAAAAATATACACGAGCACATTTTTCAATTTATTTAAACTTCTTTCAAAAGACAATTAGAAGTATCAAAAAACAATTATATGAACATACGGTTTAGATTAATACCATACGTAATAGTAGTATTTACACTTATGAATTGCACGAATACCTTAAGCAACGAAACCAACGTTTCTTTACAGACAGATATTATAAGAATAAAGGTCGATTCTCTTTTAAAAATAATGACATTAAAGGAGAAAATCGGTCAGATGAATCAATATAATGGCTTTTGGGATGTTACCGGGCCAGCACCCACTAGAGGAGGCGATGCCGAAAAAAAATATAACGATCTTAAAAATGGGCTTGTAGGCTCTATGCTCACTGTAAGAGGTGTAAAAGAAGTTAGAGCAGTTCAAAAAATTGTAGTTGAAGAATCCAGGCTAGGAATTCCTTTAATAATTGGTTTTGATGTTGTACATGGTTATAAAACATTAAGTCCTATACCATTAGCAGAAGCTGCAAGTTGGGATTTAGAAGCTATTAAAAAATCGGCTCAAGTTGCAGCAACAGAAGCATCGGCCTCTGGGATAAATTGGACATTTGCTCCTATGGTAGATATTTCAAGAGACCCACGATGGGGTCGTGTTATGGAAGGTGCCGGAGAAGATCCTTTTTTGGGAAGTAAAATTGCAAAAGCCAGAGTTGAAGGGTTTCAAGGCACCGATTTATCTGCCAGTAATACAATTGCTGCATGTGCTAAGCATTTTGCAGGGTATGGATTCTCTGAAGCGGGAAAAGAATACAATACTGTAGATATAGGAACTTCTACATTACACAATATCGTATTACCACCGTTTAAGGCTGCGGTAGATAGCGATGTTAAAACCATAATGAATTCGTTTAACGATCTTAACGGTGTTCCTGCAACTGGAAATGCCTATTTGCAAAGAGATATTTTAAAAGGAAAATGGGGGTTTGAAGGTTTTGTAGTTTCAGATTGGGCATCAATAAAAGAGCTTGTAGTTTGGGGGTATGCAAAAAACAATAAAGATGCTGCTAAATTAGCAGTATTGGCAGGATCAGATTTAGATATGGAGTCGCACATATATGTTTCAGAATTAGAAAACCTGGTTAATGAAGGTCATGTTGATGAAAAAATTATTGACGATGCCGTGCAAAGAATTTTAACCGTAAAATATGAACTGGGTTTATTTGACGATCCGTATAGATATTGTGATGAAACACGTGAAAAAGAAGTCATAAATAGTCAAGCAAATCACGAAGCTGTTTTAGATGTGGCAAAAAAATCTATTGTGCTTTTAAAGAATGAAAATCAAATCCTACCTCTAAAAAAGGAGGGTCAAACCATAGCTTTAATCGGGGCATTAGCCGAGGAGAAAAATAGTCCTCTGGGAAGTTGGAGAATAGCCTCTAAAGATAGTACAGCAGTGTCTGTATTAGAAGGCATGCAGCAATACACAGGTAATAATTTAATTTACAAAAAAGGAGCTGATGTTTCTGTTGGTAGTACCAGTTTTATAAACGAAGTTAAAATAAATACCAAGGATAAAAGCGGATTTAAAGAAGCGATCAAAGCTGCTAAAAAAGCAGACGTTGTTGTTATGGTTTTAGGCGAACATGGTTTTCAAAGCGGAGAAGCCAGAAGTAGAACCGATATAGGATTACCTGGTGTGCAGCAAGAGTTATTAGAAGCGATACATAAAGTAAACAAGCAGATCGTATTAGTTTTAAATAATGGAAGACCATTAACAATTAATTGGGCTAGCGAAAATATTCCAGCTATAGTAGAAGCATGGCAATTAGGATCTCAAACCGGACATGCCGTTGCGCAAGTATTATATGGCGATTATAACCCCAGTGGAAAGTTGCCTATGACGTTCCCGCGAAATATAGGGCAAATACCTATTTACTACAATCATAAAAATACTGGAAGACCAGAAAACGAATCAGGTACTCCAGACTTTGTATTTTGGACACATTACAGCGATGTTGAAAATACGCCCCTATACCCTTTTGGATATGGACTAAGCTACACGAGTTTTGAATATAAGAACCTCAATTTAAATAAGCAATCGTTTCAAATAAACGAAGACGTTCATGTTTCGGTAGATATTACCAATACGGGCGATTTAAAAGGAAAGGAAGTTGTACAGCTATATATACGAGATTTAGTAGCAAGTGTAACGCGACCAGTTAGGGAATTAAAAGGATTTGAATTAGTAGAACTTGAAGCTGGCGAAACAAAAACAGTAAATTTCACCTTAAATAAAAATCTATTAGGCTTTTATGATAATAATGGGAATTTTATCGTAGAGCCTGGCGATTTTAAAGTTTTTGTAGGAGGGAGTTCTTATGCCGATTTGAGCAAAAGTTTTAAGGTAGCAAATAACTTACCTCGATAATTTATTAAGCATTAACTAAGACTATTTTATTAGATTTGAATTAGGAGAGGCTGTTTCAAAAGTAATTACCATGACTTTTGAGGCAGTCTCAATTTTTTTAATGTTCAAATTTTCGATAAATGCATTTTCTAGAAATAGTAAATCACATTAATTTTATTATAACTTAACAAAAGCGTAATAAATTAGTAAGCGTCTATTCTTCTTGTGTTTCGCAATTGCTTTTCATGTAGGCTTTTATGCTAATATTCCTCTTTTTACATGCCGTAATTTCAAATTTTAAAAACACGTATTTGGTAAATATTTGGTAAAAATCAGTTAATAAAAAGCAATAAGATCTTCAATTAATTTGCAAGACTAATTCAATTAATCTATCAAATAATTATGAAGAGAATAACTCAACTTTTATTAACAGCTGTGGTCTTTTTATCTACTACGGTTATAATGGCTCAAAGTACGGTTACAGGTACTATTATAGATGCCGAACTTAAAACACCACTACCAGGTGCGAATGTTGTTGAAAAAGGAACAACTAATGGTGTTTCTTCAGACTACAATGGTAACTTTACATTAGAAATTAAAGCGTCGTCTGGAGAAGTTGTTATTTCGTATATAGGCTATGCTTCTACAACTGTATCGTTTAATGGTAATACAGATTTAGGAACTATTCAATTAACACCAGATAATTCACTTGAAGAAATAGTAATTGTAGGAACTGGAGTTATCGATTTAGCAGACGACAGAAATACCCCAGTAGCAGTATCTACTATTAAAGCCTCTCAAATTCAAAATAAAATAGGGACTCAAGATATTACAATGACACTTGTAAATACGCCATCTATTTATGTGGCAGGACAAGCAGGCGGATTTGGTGATTCCAGAATAAATGTTCGTGGTTTCGATCAAACCAATGTAGGATACTTATTAAATGGACAACCAATTAATGGTATGGAAGATGGGAAAATGTATTGGTCGAACTGGTCTGGTGTGAATGATATTGCAAGTGTAGTTCAAATTCAGCGTGGTTTAGGGGCGTCTAAATTAGCAATTTCTTCTGTAGGTGGTACCGTTAACTTTGTTACCAAAACTACCGATAAGCAAGAAGGCGGATATCTATATGCAGGTATTGCAAATAATAATTACATTAAAAATACAGTTCAATATAGCACGGGGAGATCTGAAAAAGGATGGGGTGCTAGTTTTATGTTGTCGCATTGGCAAGGCGATGGATATAATGAAGGTAATTTTGGTGCAGGCGAAACTTATTTTTTATCTGTGGGCTATACGCCAAACGACAGGCATAATTTCAATTTCTTATTAACAGGAGCGCCTCAGTACCACGATCAGAATTTTACAAAAAGTATTTCAGATTATTTAGAGTACGGAAGAAGATACAATAATAACTGGGGTACACTAGGTGGTCAATACATGACCGAGAGAAGAAACTTCTATCATAAACCAGTAGCCAATTTAAATTGGGATTTCAATATTAGTGATAATACAAGCTTATCTACAGTATTATATGCATCTTGGGGACGTGGAGGTGCAACCGGAAACAGAGGGAACCGTATAAGAACAGCCGAAGGACGAATAGATTATGACGCTATTCATGCATTCAATAACAGCGTGCCAAACGGAGAAGGAGGTTATTTTGCTGCTGGAGGAGGTTATGTAACACGATCTTCAATGAACTTACATAGCTGGTATGGTATGGTTTCTAATTTAGAAATGCATTTAGGAGAAAACATATCATTAAACCTTGGGGTAGATTTAAGAACATACTATGGTGAGCACTTTAGAATTGTAGAAAACTTTCATGGTCTTACATCATGGCAAGAAAATATTCGTTTAAGAGACCAAAACAATAAGCATCAAACCTACGGGTCTTTTGGAACATATAAAAATGTAATTACATCAGAAGATTTATCCGCTAATCCATGGGCAGTATTATTCCACGATTTTAAAGAAGAAGACAAAATCGCATACAGTAACGATGAGCGTATTTCTTATGGAGGTGTTTTTGGTCAGTTGGAATATACAGGAAAGAAGTTTTCTGCATTTTTTCAAGGCGCTGCTTCAAACCAATACCACCAAAGATTCGATCACTACCAATATGCAGACCAATCACTTTTAAATGGAACATCACCTCAATGGACAGGAACTCCATTACCTTCGGGAATAACAGATGGTGTAGATTCAGAAAAAGTTGATAATTTCGGATTTAATGTAAAAGCCGGGGTAAATTATATAATCAACGATCAACATAACGTATTTTTTAATTCAGGTTATTATTCACGTCAACCATTCCACGACACCATATACTTAAACTTTACAAATCAAGTAAATCCGTTAACACAAAACGAAACTATTTTTGGTTTAGAAGCGGGGTATAGCTTTAAAAGCCCAAATTTCTCAGCAAATGTTAACTTATATAGAACCGCATGGACCGATAGGGTTGGTACAGCGTCTGATATTGTAAACGATGTAGTTACATACACACAACAAGAAGGTTTAGATCAAATTCATACTGGTGTAGAAGTAGATTTTATAGCTAAACCAATACCGCAATTAAAATTAAACGGATTTGTATCTGTTGGCGATTGGGTTTATGATGGTGAAACATTTACAACAGTTTCTGATGAAGATCAAAATATAATCAGTACAGAAACAGAAGATATAGACGGAGGTAAAGTTGGGGATGCTGCACAATTTACTGTAGGTTTAGGGTTTGATTATCAGATTTTCGAAAGATTTTCTGTAGATGCAGACTGGAGAATGTACGACAACTTATATGCTAATGTTGGAGGAACAAAAGAAAACTTAAAACTACCATCTTACGATATAGTAGATATGGGGCTTTCTTATAAAATGTTATTAGGAAAGCATAAAGATAAATCATTGAGCTTTAGAGCTAACGTAAATAACCTTTTCTATGAAGTTTATCTTTCAGAATTGTCTACTAATGAAGTCGCTAACCCTGGAGACGAAACATTTAAAGGCATAAATGTAGCTAACAGAGGGTACTTTGGTTTAGGTAGAACCTGGAACTTTAGTATGCGATATAAGTTCTAAAATATAATCCTTAATTTTTAGGGGCTGTCTCAAAAGTCGTTGCGCTTACTTTTGAGACAGCCTCCTTTTTTATGCATATAATCACTACATTTGCGTGAATCTTTATTAATAAACTACCATGTACGAGATTATATTAACATTACATTCTTATTGGGCATATCTAGTCCTTTTAGTATTGATCATAGCAACTGTAAACGCTTTGATAAAATCATTTGGAGATAAAGAATACGAAGCCAACGATTTTAGAAAATCACTATTTACTTTAATAGTATCACACATACAATTATTAATAGGATTAATACTCTATTTCGTGTCTCCAAGGTTTGAACTATGGAGTGAATTAGGAGGTGAAGTCATGAGTAATTCTTTAGCAAGATTATATCTTGTAGAACACCCTTTTGTAAACATTATAGCTATAGCTTTAATAACCATTGGTTATTCAAAACATAAAAAGAAACTAACATCTAAAGCGAAATTAAAAACAATTGCAATTTTTTATTCCATTGCTTTAATATTGTTTTTATCGCGAATTCCTTGGAGTTCTTGGATGGGGTAAAATAAAACTATCGTTTTTTGTCATTCAGAGCGACTTGTGCTGAGCCTTTCGGCTATGCTTAAGATAAACTAAAGTTGAAGCTAGCGAGCCTGCCTGTCGCAGTTATAGTGTACCCACAAATATGGTTGCATATTAAATAATAATTCTACAAAAGCAGACACTAATTTCACGAATTATCACAAATGGTTCTAAATCTTAAGTTGTTTACAAATAGGTAACATGTATTTACTTATTAATAAATTAAAGTAGAAAAATACAATAGAATTAAATTAGGGCTTGGATTGTAAAGACAGACTGAAAGTCTGATTCGTGATTATGAATAGTATAGATGGTCATCCATTATATTGAGGTTAAATTCGTGTAAATTTGTGTAATTCGTGGCTTGATCAAAGAGATACGGTTACACGGTAGTTGCCGCATGAAGGAATAATATAAATCATTTCACTTCCCTAATAACATACACATAAACAGGAAAGTGATCGCTAAAACCATTGCTAAACTCCTTATTAGACCAACTTCTAAAGGGATACCCTTTGTATTTTCCTATTTTGGTTATTAAGTAGTTTTTATTAAAAATACCAGCTTTATAAAACCTAAAAGAAGCATAATCTTTTTCAAGTAACGGCTTGGTAACGATAATTTGATCAAACAGACTCCAGCTATCCCGATAAGCCGTAGTACCTAGTCCGTTTTTATAAAAACGTTCAAAAGGGTTATAAAGGCCTTTTAAGCCCACTTTATTCTTGTCTTTTTTAGCCTTTAAAACAGTTTTAACACTAGAGTTCGTAGGATCGTCATTTAAATCACCCATAATAAAAATCTTCGCGTAAGGATTTATGACCTGAAGCGAATCTACCAAAGACTTACTCAATTTAGCAGCTGCCTTACGTTTGGACCTACTTCTGGCTTCACCACCGCGTCGCGATGGCCAATGGTTAATAATGATATGAATCATTTCACCATCTAAATCACCGCTCACCAATAACTGGTCTCTGGTGTATATTCGTTTTTTATTCACATCATTGTAAATTTTAAGCTCATGTTTGCTGCGATACAATGGAGCAAATAACCTTTTCTGATATAGCAGACCAACATCAATACCCCGCATATCTGGAGAATCAAAATGAACGATACCATAATCCTTATCCACTAACAAAGAATCGTTAACAAGGTCTTCCAGCACTTCTCGATTTTCAATTTCAGATACCCCAATAATAGCAGGCATATTATGCGTGACTTCATAACCAATATCAGCAATAACACGAGCCATATTTCGAATTTTCTTTTTGTACGCTTTAGTACGATTTGTTCTCAATTCCATCATGGGACTGTACTCATCAAGTTTATTCGGGTTGTTAATGGTATCGAATAAATTTTCCAAATTGTAGAAAGCTATAGTATGAATTTTGAATTCTCTTTCCTGTGAATAAACATGAATCATCCCAAACGATATAAAGAAAAGAATTACATATGTAAGTTTTTTCATATATTTTTTTGATAAGGTATTGTAAAAAAGAAATCAAAAATATATATTTGCGCCCAATAAAAAGTAAGAAATATCTTTAATTATTATTTATAAAGTAAGTAATGTAATACAAAAAGTAATCCCTCTAATTGAATAAATGAAACTATTTTTACTTACTTTTTTATTGACTCCTCCTTATAATTCTTTATTATACGCACAACAGACCTTAATAAAAGGAAGTGTAAAAGATGGACACGCTTTTGAACCAATTCAAGACGTAACCATTACCATTGAAGAAACTGACCAAACCACAAGGACCAATGCTTTAGGAGAATTCATTTTTTCTTCAAATATTCCATTAGGAGAACAGGTTTTAAGAATTTCAAAAGAAGGCTATAAAATAAAAAGATATCCAATAGTCGTTTATGAAAACCAAACCGTTAATATTACCGATATAACTTTGGAATTTGATCTATCTGAGCTTCAAGACCAATTTATTATAACACTGTCTGATGATGAACTTGATGACGAAACCATTGGATCAGATAATATCACCGGATTATTATCAGCCTCATTAGATGTATTTCAACGTACCGCAGCATTCGAATTCAGTTCTTCGTTTTTTAAATTAAGAGGTTTAGATTCGGGTCACGGTTCTGTTCTAATCAATGGTATCGAAATGAATAAAGCCTATAACGGGCGTCCACAATGGAGCAATTGGGGTGGATTAAACGACGTTACTCGAAACCAAGAACTCACCTCAGGGTTAACACCATCAAACTATACTTTCGGAGGGGTTCTGGGAACCACTAATATTAATACAAGAGCTTCACAAATGCGATCAGGAGGTCGTGTAACCTATTCGTCTTCTAATAGAAGTTATTCCAACAGATTTATGGCTACCTATGCATCGGGTAGTTTAAAAAATAAATGGTCATATTCCCTGTCTTTAGGTAGACGCTGGGGGAATGAAGGCTATCAAGATGCTACACTATACAGTTCGAACTCTTTTTTTACTTCCGTAGAAAAAGCCATTAACGACAGGCACAGTTTAAATATTACAGGGATTTATGCACCAAACAGAAGAGGAAAGTCGTCTCCAAATACTCAGGAAGTTTATAATTTAAAGGGAATAAGGTATAATGAGTATTGGGGATGGCAAGCCGGGGGAAAACGTAACTCACGCATTAAGGAGGTTGAAGAGCCTATAGTTATACTAAGTCATTATTGGAATATAAATAACAAAACAAAACTAAACACTAATATTGGTTACCAATTTGGAAAGTTAGGGAACAGTCGTTTAGCATATGGTGGTGCAAATCGTATTGAAAATACAGATGGAACGGTAGTTTTTGAGCGTGGAGGAAGTAATCCCAGTCCAACCTATTATCAAAAGCTTCCAAGCTATTTTGAAAGAAACTTTCCGAGCGATTTAGAATTTGCTTATGGTGCACAGCAAGCATTTTTAAACAGCGGACAAATTGATTGGCAACAGATGTACGATGCCAATATGATCAGTGCCGCCCAAGGGCGACAGGCTACGTACATGTTATACGAAGACAGGGTAGACGATAATCAATTGACTATTAATGCCATTTTAAGCAAAGAGTTAAATGACCATGTTTTATTTAATGCAGCGATAAACTACAAAAAGCTAAAATCTGAAAACTACGCCCAAGTTCTGGATCTTCTCGGTGGCAGTGGGTTTTTAAACGTAGATAGTTTTGATGGTGTGCAGTACGATTTAAAAACACCAAATAAGGTTTTGGGTAAAGGAGATGTTTACGGTTACCATTATAATATGTTAGCCAATACCATGTCCGCTTATGCGCAGGCACAATTTACATACAACAGAATAGATTTTTTTGTGTCAGGTAGTTTAATCAATACGCGATACCAAAGAGAAGGGTTGTTTCAGCATGAAACGTTTCAAGATGACTCGTTAGGGAAAGGTGATAAATTATCTTTTACGGGCTTAGGGTTAAAAGCTGGTGCCACATATAAGATTACAGGCAAGCATGTATTGGATGTAAATGGAGGTTACATAACAAGACCACCTTCTATTCGTAATAGTTATACGAATTCCAGAGCCAATCATAATACAGTACCTAATATTTCCGAAGAAAAGATAATAACCTTAGATGCGAATTATATTTTCAGATCCTCTCTAATAAAAGCAAAAGTCACGGGTTTTTATACAAAGCTTGAAAACGCCAATGAAATCTCATTTTTCTTTGCAGATGGCATTGGGCATGTGATTGCCGAATCCGGAACACAACAATCCGGTAACGACGATAACGAGTTTATTCAAGAAATACTTCAAGGCATAAATAAAAACCATATAGGTGTAGAGTTTGGAATAGAAGCACAAGTAACCCCAACTATAAAGTTAAAGGGAGCAGCCTCCGTGGGGCAATATACCTATGCCAATAATCCGGATTTATATCTGTCTTCAGATAGGTTCGAAAACCTCTATTTAGGAACTTCAAAACTTAAATATTATAAACTATCTGTAGGACCACATCAGGCTTACTCGTTAGGGTTCGAGTATCGCGACCCTGGGTATTGGTGGTTTGGAGCCACTGCAAATCTTTTTAGCAAAACCTATGCAGACATTAGTCCATTAACTAGAACCGATAATTTTTTTAAAGATGATGACGGGCTGCCATTTATAGATTATGATGTAACTATAGCCAAAGTATTACTACGCCAAGAAACTTTCAAGGACTATATGGTTGTAAACCTTGTAGGAGGCAAATCATGGCGTATCCAGCAATACTACCTTGGTTTTTTTGCAAGTATTAATAATGTTTTAAATGAAGTTTTTAAAACAGGTGGTTTTGAACAAGGCAGGAATGCAAACTACAGACAATTAAGAGACGATAAAGCTTTAAGCAAACCTGTTTTTGGATCTAAATATTGGTACGGAAGAGGCGCGACCTATTTTTTAAACATGTATGTTAAATTTTAGTTCATGACAAAAATTAAAATATTGTATCCTCGAGCGCAGTCGAGAGGTTTTTTATTGCGAGTTGTAAAAAAAGAAGGTCTCGACTGCGCTCGACCAGACATTCAGAACTTGTGTTAAGTTTTGTAAAACATTATTAAGCTTTAATCAAGACTAATGAATCAAATAAATAAGCTTTTAATCTTAAGTATGATTACTATGGGTTTCTCTTGTGTAAATGATGATGAATATAGCATTCCAAACCCAGATGGAACCGGGGATATAGTCATTCCTGAAAATCAGTTAATAACCTTTAAAGCCGTTTATGAGCGGTATAAGCAGGCATTAAACAATGGGCACTTCGTTGCAGTTATAGAAGAAGATTTATATATAGAAGGCTATGTGATATCAAGTGATCAGGCAGGGAATTTTTTTGAAGAACTCATAATTCAAAATAAAACAGACGATAGTAATCCAGATCACGATCCAAGATTAGGGCTTAAATTAAAGGTGAATGTTGGAAACCTTTCCGATACCTACGAGTTTGGAAGAAAAGTATATGTTAAGCTAAAAGGCTTAACCATTGGCGAGTCTCGAGGTGTTTTAGCCATAGGCAGAGGCGAAGACCCTAAAATAGAACAAATACAAGAATTTGAATACCGAAATATTATAATAAGAACCCCGGAGGTTGCTGTAATTACTCCTAAGATTAATTCATTAATTCATTTAACTGAAACTGATGAAAGTACATTGATTCAATTAGATAACTTGCAAATAAATAGGTTTAATTTAGGGCTTTCCTATGCAGGTGAATCTACAGACGATTTTGATGGTTTAAGAGTTTTAGAAAATTGCGAATCCGGGGCTTCTATTGTATTACAAACAAGCACTTTTTCAAGTTTTAAATCGCTACCGCTACCACAACAAAAAGGGAGTGTACAAGGTATTTTAAGCAGAGACTATAAGAATCGTTTTAATGTGCTAATTCTTAATAGTTCGTCCGATATAACTTTTAATCAGGACGAGCGTTGCGATCCTCTGGAATTAGATTGCGGATTAGCTCCAACACTTGGAAGTGGAAATTTGTTTTACGAAGATTTCGAATCACAAAAAAACAATAAGTTAATAACCGGAAATGGCTGGACTAATTACATAGAAGCTGGTAACAAAGGATGGGAAGCCTATTCTACAAAATCAACCAATGCATCCTTAGGAAGATCGGCCAGGTTTAAATCAGCAAGTTCAGGCGATAACAGTAATATAGGATGGCTAATAACACCTGCCATTAATCTGGATACACAAGAAGGCGAAACCTTACGCTTTAAAACCTCTAACAGTTTAGCAGACAGTAGTTACCTAGAAGTGTTGTATGCTTTAGATTGGGATGGTACAGAAACCAATATAACTTCTGCAACCTGGAGTGTACTATCTGCGGCTTATGTAGTAAAAGATACCGACTCTTTTGTGCCTTGGTTTAATTCGGGAAGCGTGGATTTATCCTGTATTACAGGTACAGTACATATTGCTTTTAAATATACAGGTAGTGGTCATGAAACCTTTGATGGAGTCTACGAGTTGGACGAGGTTAGCATTGATTGTTCTCTTCCTTAAGAATACCTAGAAACGATCCCAAACCCAAATATTAGTCAAGTTTTGAATGGGGCTCTTTTGTTGTAGGATGTCGCGTTTTCAATCAAGCTTTACTTAGTCATTTAACTGCAGTCAATGCTTTGCGTTGTAATCGCTTGATTACTATGTGCATGTTGATAAAAAAATAGAATGATTTTTTGTATTTGTAAATATTTACTCTAAATTAGATGCAGAAACTTCTCTCTAATTATAAGATTTAACTTATATTCTAACAACTATTATAGCAGCGAGTATTAATCATTTTAAGGCTTTATAAAGCTTGTATATAATTAATAATTAAACTTATGAGATTAAAGAATGAAGTAAATGGAGTTTCATTGCATGTAATAGCTGGAACCCATGTTGTACTACTATGTTTAGATGTAAACGAAACGGCAAGAAAAGAGTTGTTGGGCTTTACGTTTGTACGCAAAAACACCGCAACTGGAGAAGTAAAACCCCTTAAAGGTTTTAAACAATTTAAAGAAAATGCGAGTAAAAGCGACACCGAATTAATTCAAGCTTTTCTTTGGGGCGATTATACCGCAGAACCCAATACCAACTATGAGTATACAGCAACACCTGTTTACCGAACTCCCGAAAACAAAAAAAATGGTAGCGAAATTAAAATAGAAATTACAACTGAGAACCCAGATAAGGGTAAACATGGTGTCTTTTTTAACAGAGGAACAGTTGGGCAGGCATATGCTAGAAAATTTAAGAATAAAAACCCCGATAAAGTTCCAAATAATGAAGCATATCATTGGCTTTCCAGAGGATTGGAGGAAGCCATGCTCGCATTTATAGCAGAAGCAAAGGGAAAAGATTATTCGTTACGTGTTGCTGCTTACGAGTTTGATTATGTACCGGTTATTCAAGCGTTGTATGATGCTTCAAAAAGAGGGGCAGATGTTAAAATTGTATACGACCATTCAAAAGCGGGCCCTTGGGAAAGTACAAATAAGGCTATAGCTAATGTTCCAGGAGTTGAAAAGTTAATGATTCCCAGAAAATCGAACTCATCCATAAAACATAATAAATACATCGTACTACTCCATAAAGGAAAACCGAAAGAAGTATGGATGGGATCTACCAATTTTACTAGAGGAGGCATTTTTGGGCAATCCAATGTAGGGCATATAGTAAGAGACGAAGCTATAGCAGAAGCTTATTTGGAATATTGGACACGACTTTCCAAAGATCCTGACTTGAAAGAAATTCGCCCATTAAATGAAAGTCATACACCAACTCCTAACGGAAGTTTACCAAAAGGAATCACTCCTATTTTTAGCCCAAGACCAGATTTAAGCGTTCTGGATTGGTACGGAAAACAAATAGAAGATGCAAAAGAATCTATTGGATTTACAGCAGCTTTTGGAGTGAATCAAGACTTCGCCGATATAATGAGTAAAGAAGACGAATCGCTTCGTTACATTTTATTAGAGCATGAAGGAAAAACATTCAACGATTTTAAAGATACACCTAACAATAGAATTGCTTTAGGGGCTATACTTAATGATCAGGAAATAAAAGAAGAAGGTTTAAAAAATTGGGAGGCCGAGCATCTTACAGGCTTAAACGACCATGTTAAATATTTACATACAAAATACCTTTTTGTAGATCCGTTAACAGACGATCCAATACTCATCACAGGATCGGCTAACTTTTCCAAAGCATCTACGCAAAGCAATGATGAGAATATGATTATCGTTCGTGGCGATACTAACGTCGTGGATGTTTATCTCACAGAATTTGTCCGTCTTTTTAATCATTATGAATTTCGCGATCAATTAGCCAATAATGGTTTAGATGAGGTTTATTTCAGTGATTATCTAGCAACAGATAATTCCTGGACCAACATCTATTTCAAAAAAGGAACACAGCATTATAGAGAGCGAGAACTCTTCAGTTAATAATAGCTTTCAAATAAACACATATTAAACCTTATAAAAACGCACCTTATGAATGAAGAACTCACTTCTATTGGAGGTCCAGTATGTAATGAAAAACTCCCGGCTAGTTTAATCTTTGCAGAAGGGCAACACCTTACACATCAAAATAAAGAGGCCTTATGGGATATTTTTGAAGCCATAGGTAAAAACTGGTCTAACACTATTTACGATTCTAATAATCAACGAAGTTCTTGGTATGAAATGCTAAAAGCAAAAACCGAAAACGCACCTAACTATGCAGGCGAATATGTAAATGCCATTTATGTTTTAAATGAGTTATATAGTATGTATGGTAAGGACGAAGCCTTTAAAAAACTGTTTTTTGAAAGTGGTGTAGATAATAGCGCACCACCAACAACACGATTAGCGCATTGCAAAATTTACGTGGTTAACGAATTTATTAGAATGCAAATTACCGCTGGCGGATTTAAGAGTTGGGGTACAAAATACGGAGGCGAGCAAGCAAGGAATTATCACGGATTCTTGGGAGGAACACGTTACAACCGCATTCCAAGAGTGCGTGAGTATGATCCAGAGACTACTAATTCAAAAAACGATGACGCATGAAAAACCAATATGATTATGTAATAGTTGGAGCTGGAGTTGCCGCTGCCACTATTGCAAAAGGATTACTAGAACATAAACACGATACGTCTATATTAATTTTAGAAGCAGGACCAGAAATTATAGCAAAAGACAGGCGCTTTTGGTGGGACTATATTACACGTGGCGAAAGGCCGTATACGTTCACCTACGATCAAAAATTTGAAGCAGATTCTACAGGGAATATCGAATATCAAACCGATGGTGTTCGCGTAAAAGCCTATGGAGGATCTACCATGCACTGGGGTGCTTGGTGCTTACGCTTCAGACCAGAAGATTTTAACCTTCATACCAATACAGGTGAAGGCGCCGATTGGCCTATTAACTACGAAGACTTAGAATCATACTATAACGACGCTGAAGCATTTTTATCTGTTTGTGGAGACGATAATGCAAATTGGATACCAAGATCGAAACCCTATCCCGTACCTCCTTTTGAATGGACCGCGGCAGATGGTGCCATGATAGAAGCATGGGAGCAACTAGATGTGGTTTATCAAGATGGCGATATAGATCCGGGGACAAAAACAAAAATAAAATCTGGAAAAATGCCAATTGCACGTTACCGAAAGTGTATGACCACGGGAACTTGTAAATACTGTCCCATAGGAGGGCGTTTTAACGCACAATATGTATTAGACGATTTAAAAAACGATACCCGATTTATCAATTTTGAAGTTCGAGTAAATGCACCGGTACATAAAGTGAATGCTTCGAGCAAATCAAAAATAGAATCTGTAACATATACAGACAATTTAAACGGAAAAAAACATACCGTATACGGAGATACCATAATCTTAGCTTCGGGAGCATATAATGTACCAAAACTGTTAAGAGCCTCAAAAAATGAATTTTGGCAAGATGGTATAGGCAACGACTATGATTTAGTAGGACGTTTTGTGGTATCGCACTCTATGCTCAATGTTGTTGGTAAAGCCAAATCAAATCCTAACGGATGGTTTCAGGAATATGACTTCCCTACCCTAATGTCTCATAGTTATAATACCAAAGAGCATCAAAAAAAGGGCAAGATTTTTATGTTTAAAAACCGTACCACTCCAAATGTCGATATCGCTCAATTAATGATAGAGGGAAAAACCAGAGAAGAAATAGATGAGATTGTTTACGGAGAAATGACCATTAATCTTCAAGCCTTTTTAGAAGAAAAAGGGAAATTTAGTAATAGACTAGAAGCAAAACCGGGAGTAGATCGTTTTGGTCTGCCTCTAACCACAGTGCACTTTAGTAGAACGGATGAGGAAATGAAAAATGCCAATGATCGCTTAAGATTATTGGAGCAGGTTATTGAAAAAATGGGCTTAGAAGTAACCTCCTCCCGTATCGACAAACCAGGAGGACATCATACCACAGGAACGGCTCGTATGGGTACTAGTCCAGAGAATAGCGTAACCGATAAATTTATGAAGGTGCACGATACCGATAACTTGTATGTATGCTCAAATGCCGCTTTCCCAACTGGAAGTGCTGTAAACCCTACACTTACCCTCACGGCAATGGCTTTTAGGTTAGTAGAACATTTAAAAAAAACCAACCAAATTAAATCAAAAATAGAAGATGTTAACACAGTCGACACAATATAAAAATGCCTTTCAAGAGAAAGCAACCAAACTAACTAATGTAAAAGAGTTAATCCATCATTCAAAATCTGTTGAAGATGTAAGAGAAGACAAATTACATGTATTAAAGGAATTATTAAACAGTGCTGTAGTATTAGAGTTCGCGACCATACCAATATATCTGCAAGCTATGTGGACTATTAAGGATAATGAGTGCGACGTTGCAAAATCAATCCGTAATATTTTTCAAGAAGAAATGCTACATATGGCCATGGTATGCAACATGATTGTGGGTATAGGAGGCGAGCCTAAAATATACGATCCTAAAAACGGATTAAAGTATCCTAGTGGGCTTCCGGGTGGTGTACATCCCGAGCTTTATCTGTACCTAGAAGGATTGAACGATTGTTCGCTTAGAAATTTCATGGAGATAGAGTTACCCGAAGAAATCGCAGAAATATACGACTACGAAACAAAAGAACCAGTAAGTATAGGTGGACTTTGCGATCAAGATGGAAATATAACCAACGTTAAGCATATCCAAAGTCATGAGCACAATACAACCATTGGAGAGTTATACGACAGAATTAACGAATTGTTCCAAGAGTTGCAACCAAACATGGACGTAGAGCGTCAATTGGCGGGACCACTATCATGGTGGGTTATGGCAGATGCTACAAGTGTATCTAAAGCCATCGATATGATTAAGGAACAAGGAGAAGGTTCAGAAAATGTAACGCCTGCCAGTACAGGAATGGATAATCTAGCCCACTTTTATCGTTTTTGGGAAGTGTATTATAAAAAGAAGATTGTACAAGAGGGGGATAAATATTACTTCAAAGACCCTATGCCAAGACCAGAAACCTATAACATAGCAAGGGTGCCTAAAGGTGGCTATAAACAAGAAGAGGTTTCGCCAGAAGTGTGGCATTTAATAAACAGTTTCGATGAGGTTTATACAGACTTGGTGAAGTTTTTAGAAGACGCTTGGGCGATAAATGGTAGAGGACAAGCAGCTTTGGTGAACGCGATCGAAGTTATGTTTAAGCTAGAAAAATTTGCTCTGCCACTTATGCAGATACCCATTCCGGACAAAGAAGGATTGCATTATGGGCCTTGTTTTAGAATGATTTAATGCAATATATAACCAAATAAACACACATTAATAATATATCTGTAAGGCTCAATTTTCAGATAAAATTATAAATACAAATACACTTTTACATCTAAATACTAAAAACAATGAAACAAAAATTAAATATTTTATTAGCTTTTTTATTATTAACCACCGTTAATTCTTTTGCTCAAGGCAAGGGAGATACCACAACTAAATATAGCATAGGGCAAAATGTTCCGGAATTAGGAGGCATTGTATTTTATTTAGACGCCACCGGAAAACATGGATTGGTATGCGCGCCACAAGATCAGAGTACCGGTAGTCAGTGGCATTACGGCGCTTTTACTAATACCAAATCTTATGATAGTATTGTTGGTACAGGAAAGGCCAATACATCAAAAATTATCGTAAGCCAAGGCGTTAAACCATATGCAGCTAAACTTTGTTACGATTTAGAGTTAAATGGTTTTTCAGATTGGTACTTGCCATCAAAAAAAGAACTGAGCTTAATGTTTTCAAATATTGGGCGAGGTGCTAAGTCTCCAAACACAAATATTGGTAATTTTGCTAGCGACTTCTATTGGAGCTCTACAGAGCTAGATCTAAACTTCGCTTGGGCTCAATATTTTCTTATAGGTAACATATTTACAGATCTTAAGAATCATGAATGCCGTGTTCGTGCTGTTCGTTCTTTCTAATTGAAAAGAATATTATAGCAAAATGAATACTAAAGAATATAAAAATTGGCGGGTTGTTGTGGTATGCGAATTAAATGCTCCACCGGCCAAAGTATGGGATTTGGTTGGAGGTTTTTATAACATCAATCAATGGCATCCAGATATTATAATTTCCGAAGTTCCGGAAAAGCAAGCAGAAGAAAGAGACATTCGTAGAAAAATAACGTTTCCCAATCAAAAACCAACGTACGAGGAATTGGTTTTTATGGATAATGAAAACATGCATTATAAGTACAAATGGAATAAAGGAGAATGGGGAGAAATTGTACAAAATTACCATGCACAAATTCAAGTAGTAGAAACAAAGTTAGATGCACGCTGTTTGGTACAATGGTCTTCTACATTCTATTACTTTGAAGACGGGTTAACAGAGTTTTACCAGAATGGTTTTAAAAATCTAATAAAAATGTTTGGCGGAAAATTAATCAATAATTAAATCAATAAAATATGGGAAGTTTCGTAGAAATAAATGACACATTACAATTAACAGAAGAACAAGGGTTTCCTGTTCATATTTTCGACTTAGAAAAACATCAAAAAAACCCAGTTACTCTAAAAGATGTAGAGGGAAAGGTATTTGAGTTTAAAAATAAACCTAGCGCTCGATTATTTCAAATAGATCCGGTAAGGGTTTATTACGTACACAATGTAAACGGAAAATGGTTGTTTTGGGGGCGCGTATTAATTCAATCACAAAAAATAGAAAAACAATTAAATGATGACGGTACATGGGATGGAGAATCCTGGAAAACATCAGGAACGTATACGATACTTAATGTTTACGATCCAGAATATCAGAAGACATTTACTTTAAATGAGGCACCAGACGATAGGAATTATTATAAATAAGTAGAAATAACCATATGGAAGACCTGGAGCTTTTCTGGGATTGTTCATATGTAAAACCAAAAAATATGAAGAAAACGTTTATTTTACTTATCGGAATTTTGGTGTTCTCTTGTAACCAAGGTAAAAACGAAAAACCGAAAACGACCGCAACCGAGAGTACTGCTAAAATAACCAAAACAGAAGCTAATTTCGATTGGTTGTTAGGCAAATGGAAAAGGAGTAATGAGGAAGCTGGAAAAGAAACATTTGCAAGTTGGGATAAAAAAAGCAACACCGACTACGTAGGGTTTAGTTATACAACGCAAAAAGGAGATACGGTATACGAACAAAACTTTAGACTTGTAAAATTGAACAACGATTGGAGTTTTACAATTGCATTAAAAGGAGAAACGACACCATCTTCATTTAAAATGATAAGTTATAACGAACGGGAGTTTACTTGCGAAAACAATGATTTAGATTATCCTAATAGAGAAGCAGATTCTCCAAACAAAATAAAGTATTGGATAAATAACGATAATCTATATGCTACAATTTCGGGAGAAAAAATAGAACTGCAGTTTGAATACGTAAGCATAAATGAATGATGTAAAGGGGTATTTTTAAATGTATAAGCTTTCTTATTAAAATTATGCTTAGGTACCTGTAAGATAAAGCTAGTATTTGTTCTGGATACTGCGTTCGAAGGTAAATACTATTATTTATTATAGTTTTATTAATCAATTGTTCAAGTGTTTTAATTTAGAAATTACATTCTAAAAAAGGAACGAAACCCCGTCAATTTACAGGCGGGGAATTTCGTCCTTTAGAGCTGTCTCCCAAGTTTATCGAGAGTACTTACTTATCTGCTCGTTCTTAAGACGGGAGTCCACATGATAAAAACGCCGTTTATCTCAATACCGATTATACATTGAGATTTTTATTGAGTTCACATTAGTATCAATTAGAATTATAAAATCACAAAAATGACATCAGAAAGACTAGAAGCTTTTAGCGATGGCGTTATAGCTATTATTATCACTATTATGGTTTTAGAATTAAAAGCGCCTAACGAATATACTGTAGAGGCTCTTTTTGAAATATTGCCAACATTTATTAGTTATTTCATCAGCTTTTTATACGTAAGTGTTTATTGGCTTAGTCACCACCAATTATTTAAAGTCGCTAAAAAAATAAATAATAAAATCTTGTGGGCAAATTTAAACTTATTGTTTTGGTTAGCTCTAATCCCGTTTACTACAGATTGGATGGGAGAAGGAGATCATCATACAGATATTATTCCCTTGGCTTCATATGGTTTTGTACTTGTTATGTGTCAGTTATCGTTAATACTTTTAAGAAGCTCCATTGTTAGATTTCACGGAAAAGCATCACTTGTAGGAATGCAATTAGGTAGAAAATATATAGATTTTTTTTGCATGGTTATTTATATAATAGGTTTATCCCTATCGGCTTTAAATGCATATATAGCCATGATATGTTTTTTATTGGTTGCTCTCCTTAAAGTAGTAGAGTTGGGCTATGTTCCGAAAAAGGCCTAGTTGTGTTGTCATTCAGAGCGACTTGTGCTGAGCGGAGCCGAAGCAAGCGAACCGGCAGGCAGAGAATCTCTAAAATTTATAGTTAATAAGGAATAAAAAGCTTTCATAAATAATTGCATTCATTTACTAATGATAGAAAAGATCTTGTTTTAGATTCATCAGTCGTCCCTCCCTCTGAATGACAGGTAACTTAAAGGAAGTGTTATTCAGAGCGCAGCGAATCTACCTGCCAGTAAGCAGGGAATCTCACCATTTCATATTACTCTACATATAAAAAGTGGGTAGAATTATAAAAATCACAAACATTGTTGACATAAGGCTGTCACCCGCCCTGTTTAGTTTTGTTTCACAATAATTAAAAAAGAAATAAATGAAACAGTTATTAATTGTGCCAGCAATCTTAATAATGATTGGCTGCAACGGACAAAACAAAGCAAAGTTGAATAGTACAGCAGAACCAAAAATGATAGCAGTTTATCCAAGTGCCGATAAATTTGTAAAAACGCCATTAAGAAATAGTATTACACTAAAATTAAATGCTCCTCCTTCCAAAGTTTGGTCTCAAGTAGGAAGGCTGGAACGTATGCCAGAATACAGTTCTGGACTTGAAAAAGTAGACGCAGAGTACGATACTTCAAATAAATGTACCAGCTTTACATGCCATTTTTTACCCATGGAAGAAAGGCAACAAGGACTAGACCATAGTGAAAAAGTAGTATGGTACGAGCCTAACATCGGTCTAGCATCGTTAGCACACGAACCCAATGCATTCGATTTACAACAATCTCTTGGATTAATAACATTAAAAGCTGAAGGAGATCACACTATATTTAAGTGGGCTATTCATTTTACCTCAAAAAACGATGAGGCAATAGCAATGAATATAGCAGCATTTAAACAAGCTTTAAACGACGATATAGCTCAAAATCTCATAAAAATATTCGGAGGTGAAGTTTTAGAAAATTTTAGTCAGGACATACAATAATTGGCCAGTATTGGTGTTTTTACAATCAAAATAATATTGGGGCATAAATAATACAAATTTAAATGAAGATAATAATAGGGAAATGGCACGTAAAACATGAGTGCATTGATGATTTTATTACATTGAGCAAACAAGCAACCGATATATCTAGAAAAGAAGCTGGAAATATAAGTTTTACATTTTCTGAGATTAAAACAGATGTCAACATGTTTCTGTTTTTTGAGGAATGGAAAGGCCAACAAGCTATCGATTTTCACGTCTCTCAAGATTATTTCAAAGAATTTATGCTTAAATCGGAGCGTATGCTTCTTTCGAAACCAGCAATAACGATATATGATATAGAAAGCCAAACGACGTTATAGCTCATGGTTTAAGAGAGTAATTGAAAGATTTTTTAGTCGTTCCTGGCTGTCTGCAGTTAGGCCGGGAATCTTTTTAGTATTATATTATTTAGATTCATCAGTCGTTCCTCCCTGTCTGCCGACAGGCAGGCTTCTGAATGACAATGTAGTTTCTATTTAGTTTAAAGGAATTGTCATTCAGAGCGACTTGTGCTGAGCGGAGCAGAAACAAGCGAACCTGCCGGCAGACAGGGAATCTTTTAGTTTTACGTTATTTAGATTCTTCAGTCGTCCCTCCTTCTGAATGACAATGCAGTTTTTGTTTAGATTATAGGGTTTGTCATTCAGAGCGCAGCGAAGAATCTTTTAGTTTCACGTTGCATAGATTCCTCAGTCGTTCCTCCCTCTGAATGACATCGCAGTTTCATTTCGGTAGAGTTGGGTAGCATTTAGAGTGCAGAGAACCCGTCAGCAGGTAGGGAATCTCAATATCTTTAAACTAAACAAAAATAAAGCATAACAATAAGTACCCGGTGCAAGATACCCTTTTGCCAGAAAAATATAAGTTAGAGACCTTATTGCTTTTTTAATGATACCATTAAAAAAGCAATAAATGGAGAGATTAATTTTCTGTACAGTAGCAACATTATAACGAGAGAATTACATGCCTGTTTAAACGCAAAAGGGAATTGCTTACATCCATGAATAATAACTAAACCTGTATTACTCACCACTCATATGTATAAGATCGTCTGTAGTAATACTTAATTTTAGGTTTTTTATAACCATATCTGGAGGAATAGCTCCCCGGTTATTAAAATAGGCCGGAGGAAATAGTTTAAAAAATGCATCATATTCTTTTCCAGATAAGGCTTTTGTACCTGTGCCATAAGCCTTATCTGCATAAATAATTCCAACAACTTTAACCCCCGTTTTGCAATGTTCCTTTAAATCATCTGAAAAGCCCGACTTATCGAATATTAATATTAAAAGTGCGAGGGTTATGTAATGAGACATTAACACATTGTACGGTATGATCTTGGTTTCGGTGTCTTGCATAAATTAAATTTTTAAGGTTAGTGAAGCTCAATTTTGAGGGTTTGCTTTATGCAGACCATCAAAATTGCAAGCTGAACTAATCCCGATTTCTGTACTAAACTTCCTGAACTAAGTTCAGGATAAATGGTTCAATATCTATCGGGATTTACTTTTCATAAGTTTAAGCAACCACAAAACGAGAAAACTACTTCCCATTAACCCTTTATTTAGGGAAATAAAAAGGCGTGGAACTCAACTTATCGAATGAAGGTACTGGTATACCGTGCAGCGATAAGAGAGCCCACGCCTAGGTTCGTGAGCCAATCTACTTATCATCTCGCTGCAAAAATTACCAGTTTTTCATTCGAGATTCAAAGCGACGCATCAAATATTTTCTATATGAAGAATCGCAAATATATGTATTCGACTACAAATATAGTAAAATATTTATTAATACGGATACATGTCCGCATTAATTCAAATGTTACCATCTTTATTTGTTCTAATGGAGAGCGTAAATAGATTAATATGCGAATTTATATCCAATAGATGGATTAAAAATGCTAAGTCAAAAAGAGCATTTGCCCTAGATCATAACATTGATGAAAAAACTGTTAGGAGAATTGTGGGCGATAAAAAATATGCTATGAGAATTGAAACACTTCACAAAATTTGCGAATCTCGTAATATGAAGCTTTCAGACTTTTTTATAGAAGTTGAAGCTTGGGGTAAGTCTGTTAAGAGGTAAAAATTATTTTGCAGATATTCTTTTGCTAGTAATGAAATACTATGATTACATATATAGTTATATAAGTTATTTATGGAAAGAATCTAAGCTTTCAAAAAGAAAATTTGCAATCAACCATAACATAGAAGAAAGTACTCTTAGAGATATCATCAAAGGAGAGAACTATCAAATCTCTTTACCTACTATTTATAAAATTTGCGAATCTCGTGATATGAAGCTATCTGACTTTTTTATAGAAGTTGAAAAATGGAAAGAATCCGTTAAGAAATAGAGGATTAAATTCCAAATATAAAAATAGTGTAGTTTTTCCAAATTGACTATGAAAAAAGAATTCATAATAAAAAGAACACCACTTCAAAAAATAGTGCTTAACAAATCCAATTTTGAAATCATCAACGATCAATATAAAGAGGAGAGTGGCATTTTTTTATATTCAAAATTATACGATATAGAATTCAGAGAAAAAAGCATAGACCTTCCTAATACAGTAGCTTTTTCCTTATTGAGTATTTTTTTACCTGGACGAACAAGTGGTATTATGAAGTATAGGGAAAGAATAAGAATGAATTATAATGGAAAAGAAAGAAAATTTCCTCTCTTTGATTTTGATAAGGGTGTTGTAATGGAGGCTATTGCAGAAATTAAAAAGCATATAGATCCAAAATATACAAACAATAAAGAAACATTTAATAGCCCTGTATGAAATTTTTGCGAATCTCTCTCTATGAAATTATCAAGCTTTTTTAGAAAGGTTGAAGCTTGGAGTAAGGTCGTTAATGGCTAAGTAATCCCCCCCCCCTGTTATAATATTGATTATAACTCAATTATCTTCATTATTTGAGCTAATTAAAGGCTTAAATACCCACCCGAAATAATAAATTGTTTTTTATTATAGTACAGAGCAACCGAGTGAGGTTAGATTTGTTTTGACATTGGAAAAGAAAATCTAGTTGAGACTACAAAAAATTTAAAAGTATACGATAAATCTCCGAATACTATGGAATAAACTCACTGCATTGGATAGGTGTATTAAATCACAATTTAATCAATGTTCTGGAAGTAAAACTTAGATTTATTATTACTAAAAACCGTTTTGATTACTCTTAAAAAACTTAAAATTAATGGATGATAACTATCAAAAGGCATTAAGCCTTATTCAGCAAGCTAAAGAGAAAAACTTAACAGAGCTTTATATACATTTAGATCTTACAGAACTGCCTCCCGAGATTTTCGAGTTAGAAAATTTAACCGAGCTTGATTTGAGCTCTAATCAATTGAGCAGCCTTCCTGACGGCATATCCAAGCTCACCGATTTAACCAAGCTTTATTTGAGCTCTAATCAATTGAGCAGCCTTCCTGACGGCATATCCAAGCTCACCGATTTAACCGAGCTTGATTTGAGCTCTAATCAATTGAGCAGCCTTCCTGACGACATATCCAAGCTCACCAATTTAACCGGGCTTTATTTGATCTCTAATCAATTGAGCAGCCTTCCTGACGACATATCCAAGCTCACCGATTTAACCGAGCTTGATTTGAGCTCTAATCAATTGAGCAGCCTTCCTGACGGCATATCCAAGCTCACCAATTTAACCGAGCTTGATTTGAGCTCTAATCAATTGAGCAGCCTTCCTGACGACATATCCAAGCTCACCGATTTAACCGGGCTTTATTTGAGCTCTAATCAATTGAGCAGTCTTCCTGACGGCATATCCAAGCTCACCGGTTTAACCTGGCTTTATCTGAGCTCTAATCAATTGAGCAGCCTTCCTGACGGCATATCCAAGCTCACCGGTTTAACCGGGCTTTATTTGAACTCTAATCAATTGAGCAGCCTTCCTGACGGCATATCCAAGCTCACCAATTTAACCGGGCTTTATTTGAACTCTAATCAATTGAGCAGCCTTCCTGACGGCATATCCAAGCTCACCAATTTAACCGAGCTTGATTTGAGCTCTAATCAATTGAGCAGCCTTCCTGATGGCATATCCAAGCTCACCAATTTAACCGAGCTTTATTTGAGCTCTAATCAATTGAGCAGCCTTCCTGATGGCATATCCAAGCTCACCAATTTAACCGAGCTTTATTTGAGCTCTAATCAATTGAGCAGCCTTCCTGATGGCATATCCAAGCTCACCAATTTAACCGAGCTTGATTTGAGCTCTAATCAATTGAGCAGCCTTCCTGATGGCATATCCAAGCTTACCAATTTGACTAGGCTTTATTTGAGCTCTAATCAATTTGAAGTAGGTTCAGAAATATATGAGCTTTCTGCACAAGATCAAATAAAGGAAATACTCAAATGGCAAAAAGCGCAAAAAGCAGGAACCTTGCAACCAATACATGAAGCTAAAGTTATTTTTATAGGGGAAAGTAATCATGGCAAAACACATTTAATCGAATTGCTTAAAGAGGAATGTATTAAGAGAAAAATCACAACCACACATGGTATTGAACGAAGTAAAGTCCAGATTGGTTGTGGAGATAAAGATATTCGGTTGAATATTTGGGACCTTGGTGGGCAGGAATTTATGAGGAGTACACACCAGTTTTTTTTCTCGGAGCGTAGTTTATATGTGTTGGTTACCTTGGCGCGTAGGGAACGGAATGAGCTTAATCATTGGCTAAAGCTAGCTAATCAGCTAGGAAATAAAGCACCTGTTCTAGTAGTTATCAATAAAATAGATATCGATCCACACGATCTGGATCGAAAAGGTCTTGAACGGGATTATCCTAATATTGTTGGTTTTGTAAGAACAAGTATTTATGATTGTAAAGAGCAAAAAGCTACCGATTCACTTAAACTCTTAAAAAACAGGATAAAAGAAATTGTTGGTGATAAAGCATCGATGCCAGGTGTTTTTGAGCAACGACCACCGGATTGGTTTACAGTTAAAGAAGAACTGGAAAAGCTGGAAGAAAAAGGCACTCATTTTATTACATATAATGAATATGAAAATTTGGAATTTATTAAAGACCTTCCTGAGGAAGAACGTAAAAGCAACCTTAAGTTGTTGAGTATGCTTGGTGCCGTGGTTAGCTATGTGGATGATCCGCGTTTAATCGATACCAACGTGATCAATCCGCAGTGGATTATGGATGGTGTCTATGCTATAATTAATGATCCCGAGGTTAAAGATAAAAACAAAGGCCGATTGCATATTGGTGATTTGGAACGAATCCTTTCGAAGAAAAAGTTTCCTAAGGAAAGACACGCTTATCTTTTGGAACTAATGAATAAATTCGATTTGTGTTATGCAGCAAAAGACCAAAAAGATGTTTATTTTATTCCAGATCTCTTCGAAGATATAGAGCCCGATTATGAGTGGCATGGAGAAGCATCTATACATTTTCGTTATTATTATGACGATTTTCCTCCCGATGCATTTATGACGCGATTTATTGTAGAAATGCATCAAGATATTATAGACGAGAAACGATGGCGAAGCGGCGTGTATATTTCGAATGGATCGTGCCAGGCAAAAGTGTATCAAACATATAGCAAAAATTATATCCATATTGAAGTTATTGGTAATAAAGGCGAAGGACGCAGTTATCTCTATACTATTAGAGAATCCTTCCGTAAACTGCATGAACCTTTTCCGCAGATGCAGATTAAACAGGAGGTGCTATATAAAGGGCATTGGTTAGATTATCTGGAATTAATTGAGCTGGAAAATGTAAACGAAACGCAATACCATACGAAGCTTAAAGAAAGGCTCCCTGTAACCGATATTTTGAACGGCTATTCCACATCCATTGACCGAAGTGGTACACAAAAACACATTAAAATATTTTTGGCGTCTTCTGCCGAGCTTAAAGCAGAACGAGAGCAGTTTGAGATTTTTATTCATCGTGAGAATCAACAACTTTATAAAAAAGGGATTTTTATAGAACTACAATTGTGGGAGAATTTTATTGATGCGATGTCACCAACTCGGTTACAGGATGAATATAATAATGTAGTTAAACATTCTGATATCTTTGTTAGCTTATTCTTTACCAAAGTGGGTAAGTTCACTTTAGAAGAATTTAAAGCGGCTTTTGGTCAATTTAAAAACACTGGTAAACCGTTGGTATATACTTATTTTAAGGAAGCAACTATTGAATCGGGCACTTTGAATCGAAGGGACGCGAACAGCGTATTTGATTTTCAAGACAAGCTAAAAGAGCTAGGCCATTTCTACACGGTATATAACAATATTGAAGGCTTGCAATTACACTTTAAAAAACAACTTGAGAAAATAATGGATAAATTGTTTTTATCGGAACCTATCCGCTTATAAACTAGATGCTTTTAATATTAATTATTTACCGTAGTTTTGGTTTTTAACTAGAAAAACCAATAATGAATCTGTTCGATGTCCTGTTTTACAATATATTCTCCCGCTACAAAGCCAAATACAAGCAAAAGGCAAATACTATAGCAATAACTTATGTGTCTGTTTTTCAATGCTCGTTATTGCTGCTTTTAGGAGTTTTCTTTGCGGGGTTTTTTAGGCAAATGCATATGGTTACCATATCTCGAGAAAAAGCCTGGATACTGTTTGCTTTAATAGCGGTTTTTATCTTTTTTAAAAACTGGATGCAATACACAGGTAAAAGGCGTATGATGATTAATGCCAAAATGAATAAAAAGAAAGCCCAGCATTATAGCCTTTGGTTATTATGGCTTTTACCTTTAGCGACCTGGGGATTGATTTATGTCTTGTTTCAGGCTGTCTAGAAAGTCGTTTTCTGAACTTCCTTTGTGGTGTATCAAAAAGCTGTCGACTGACAAGGCGGGTAAATAAATTTTCATCAAAAAAGGCTTCTCGATACAAAATTCTTCCAGAATTTCACTCGAAGTGACGTCTTGAACTCTTAAACAAGATTCACATTATTATAAGTGATTAATAATGTCTCCTCGAGCTCAGTCGAGAGGTTATGGGTGATTTCATATTTGAATAGGTCTCGATTGCGCTCGACCAGTCAAGCTATTTTAGTCAAACCATTTATCCAATCTTCTTTTACTCCTGTCAAAAGCAGTTCGTTCCCATATAACTTGAAATCCGTTCCAAAACACTCTTGTTTGCTCGCCACTATCTCTATAAATAACAAATTTGATGTCTTCAAATTCCATATAAACGTTGTTAACATCATTTTGCTTAGACATGTATTTTTTGTTATTGTCCTGAACTTCGTCTATTCTAACAAATAAGTCCTGAGCCTTTTTTAGAGGAATATACCGGAACCCGTAAGCATCCCTTAATTCCCCGTTTTGGTCTATATTAGGACCAAAAAAAGCAAGAAGTAGTCCTTTTTCATTAACTGCATTACTATTAAAGGCAATGGTGATTAAACCAGAGCTGTCGTCGGAGGCCAAACTTTCCGTTTCAAACTGAATGTCCTTTCCATTAGTAGAGCCAATAACATTATTAATAATAAACTCTTTCGATCTAAATTGTGCTATTTCCTTAGCAACGGCTTTTTTGTCGCCTTTTATTGGAACAAATGTAATGGCAGATGCCCCATTGGTTCCTTTAGTATTTTGAGAATAGACTTTACCACATATTAATAATAATATGATACTGAGTAGGATAAGATTTTTCATGAATTGGTTTTGTAATTAGTTGTTTTTCAAATCTACTGAATACTATGCGATTAAAAATTATTTTGGTTTGAGAATTTAAATGAAAACACAGTTTTTTTAACATTTCTACCTTTCGTCTATGCTTTAGATAAATTTCGGTAGGAATCTTTTTTCGTGATACCTCATAGTGAGGAAGGAACGATTGTGTTAATCTGTTTATTGAAAGCAGGAATACACTTTACGCTATTAGGTTTCAATTAAAAAGATTCCTGCTTTACAGAAACAAGTTCAGTACATATTGCAGGAATATATCACTTCTTAAAAATAGCATACACCGGAAAATGATCACTATAACCACCTTTGTATTTTTTGCCCACATAGGTTCTAAAAGGAGCGCCTTTATATTTTCCATCGAAAAGTTTTAGATAATCTTCGTCGAAAATATTGGCAGTACTAAACTCGAACTGGTCGGTGGTACTTTTAAAGAAGTTTGTTGAAAATAAAATCTGATCGAATAAATTCCACTGGCGTTTATGGTTGGTCGTTCCTCGGTTGTACGATCGTAAGGTTTCCATGGGATTGTATAGATTGAAACCTTCGACGAGTCGTTTAATGCTGTTACTGGAAGGGTCGTCGTTAAAATCGCCAACAACAATAATTTTTGCATCAGGATCATCATTTCGCAGCATCGAAATAATCTCGCCGGCTTTGTCAGATGACGCGATGCGTTTATGTTCGGTTTCCTTTGCACCTTCACGTCTAGACGACCAATGGTTTACAATAACGTGAATTGCCTCACCATCCAATAAACCAGAAACCAATAAAATATCGCGCGTATAATCCGGAGAACCGTCATCATCAAATAGCTCAATGGTAAAAGTATCAGAAGATAGGACTTCGAAGGCATTGGTATCGTATAGCAAAGCTACATCAATACCGCGTTCGTCTAAAGAATCGTAGTGAACATAATCGTAGTTACAATCCTTTAAATGCTCCGATGCAATTAAATCTTCAATAACAGAAGCGTTTTCAACTTCAGCCAATCCAACTATAGCAGCATGTTTTCCTGTTTCGTGCCTTCCAATATTGGAAATGGCAAACCCTAATTTTCTAAGTTTATTTTGATAGCGTTTAGGCGTCCATTTTTTAACCGACATGGGTAAAAAATCATTATCGAAAGTATGCTTATCGTCGCTAGTATCAAATAAATTTTCGAGGTTGTAAAATGCTACGGTTTGCAAATCGTGGCGTACAGAAATGTCGTTGAAGGAATTGCTCATAAAATCAAAAATAGGCTTAAAAATATAAAAATAATAATACCTGTAAATGTTTAACTTTGCAACATGATAGAAAAGAAAGATATCGCTTTAGAAAAAGCTGTTTTAATTGGCATTATTACTAAAGATCAAGACGAGACGACATCTAAAGAATATTTAGATGAACTGGAGTTCTTAACCTTCACGGCCGGAGGGTATGCTATAAAGCGTTTTACCCAGAAAATGGATATGCCTAATCCTAAAACGTTTATAGGAACGGGTAAAATGGAAGATGTGCGTAAGTATGTTGAAGAGCATGATGTTGGAACTGCTATTTTTGATGATGAACTATCGGCAGCACAAGAGCGAAATATTAGCAAGATACTTAATATTAAAGTGTTAGACAGAACGAATTTAATACTGGATATTTTTGCGCAACGTGCCCAAACAAGCTATGCCAGAACACAGGTAGAGTTGGCGCAATGCGAATATTTATTACCGCGATTAAGGGGTATGTGGACTCACCTTGAACGTCAAAAAGGGGGTATTGGTATGCGTGGTCCGGGTGAAACCGAAATAGAAACAGATAGACGTATTGTAAGAGATAAAATAGCATTGCTTAAATCGCGTATTAAAGCTATTGACAAGCAAATGGCTGTGCAACGTGGTAATCGTGGTAAAATGGTACGTGTAGCACTTGTGGGGTATACCAATGTTGGTAAGTCTACCTTAATGAACGTGATTAGTAAGAGTGCGGTTTTTGCAGAAAATAAGCTATTCGCAACGCTCGATACTACAGTTAGAAAAGTGGTGATTCAAAACCTGCCATTTTTATTAAGTGATACTGTTGGTTTTATTAGAAAATTACCAACCCAATTGGTAGAAAGTTTTAAGAGTACATTGGATGAGGTTCGCGAAGCCGATTTGTTATTGCATGTAGTGGATATTTCGCATCCTAATTTTGAAGAGCATATTGAATCTGTAAATAAAATTCTGGGAGAAATTAAAAGTAGCGATAAGCCAACTATTATGGTATTTAATAAGATTGATGCCTATCAGGCAGAACCTTTTGATGACACCGATTTAGTTGCCGAACGAACGGAAGCTCATTATAGTTTAGATGAATGGAGGAGTACTTGGATGAACAAGGTAGGCAAAAATGCTTTATTCATTTCTGCTTTAAACAAACAGAATTTAGAGGACTTTAAAAAACGTGTTTACGATGAGGTTCGCGAGATTCATGTTACACGTTTTCCTTATAATCACTTTTTGTATCCGGATTATAATTACGAGGATTTGGAATAGGTCTTTGTCATTCAGAAGCCTGCCTGCCGGCAGGCAGGGAGGCACGACTGAAGAATCTCTAGAAATTCATTAAAAGATTCTTCGCTACGCTCTGAATGACAAAAATTTTTAGTTTCGAACCTTTCTACAATGATACACGTACTCTGTAATAAGTTTTTTGTTAGAAGTCATATAACAATCTTCAAAGACCTGCTGAAACTTTTTAAAATTAAACTTGGTGTATAAAACCTGACTGAAATAACAGTTGTCGCTCAAAAGATCGTAAGCGTTTTGAATAATGTTAAGTCCTTTTTCTTTACTAAAAAAAGAAAAGGGAATAGACGATATTACCGCATCAATATCTTCATTTATATGTTTTTTCAGATTTTCGGCACCGTCGTTAATTAAAATTAATCTAGAGTCTGGTATGCTTTCTCTAACATGCTCGCAGAAGCTTTTATTAACTTCGAAAGCATATAATTTTGAAGTCGAAGCCATAGTATTTAATATTTCTTGAGTAATATTACCATGACCTACACCAAATTCAACAATAATTTTATTGTCTTCTTTTGGAATATTTTTACAAATATTAACTTCTGCATATCTGCTGGTTTTAGATATGGCACCTGTAACAAACAGGTTTTTTGCATATGCTATTGAAGTTTTAAGTTTCTGATTCATACGGTTAATTTAATTGTCGGAATTTTATGTCACAAGATAACGAAAATGAGTAAATCCAAAAATACGATCCCGGGTTAAAACTAATTTCTTGATGGGCTATTCCAGCTTGAGCACCCCAAATAATTTTATTGTTTTTTGAAGAAAAATAATATCCCAAATTTAACTTCTGGGACTGTAGATTAATTATGGCATCTTCGTTTCCTCCAAAATTAAATCTGTTTTCTTCTGGGGAAAAACCTGCCCCTACGTCAATGCTCAAGAAATTATTGGCATCGCGTCTGTATTTTCTATAACTCAACGTGCCCGATTTACTGGCGCCAGGATGACCGGGAGTAACATAAGCCCGAAACGACCAGTAACTATTTCCTGTATACCAACCTACAGAGCCGGTATAAATGTTAGTTGTGGCACTGTATTTTAAAGCTCTAAACCCCAGAGAGGCTTCGAAACTTTTGGGTAAAGATTTATACAATTCTGCACCATACCTTATATTGGGAAATAAAAAGGAATTAGCCCATCCAAAGTTTACATAGGCATAAAGCCCTTTTACAATTCGGGGGTACATATCGACCTCTAGTTGTAGGCCGTTAGATTGGAATCTTCTGTTAAAATTGGCCTTACCGTGAATACCACCATATTTTGTTTGTCTTACGTATTTGAACAAATGGTATTGCATAGGGTCGAATGTTTGGGAGTAAACATCTACTGCAGACTTTAGTCCGATAACATTGAGGCTCAGCTTATCTATTAAACTTGCTTTATAAGTTTTACTTTTTTCATGATCTGGGCTTTCAAGCAATAAGTTGTTAATCGTTAATAGGGCTTCTTCCGGATTGTTGGTAGCATCTTCGGCACTTGCCTTTAAATATAGAATGTCCGGATTTTTAGGCAAGTGGTTTAATGCGATGTTGGTCATTTTTAAGGCACTAAAAGGGGCTTCACTATAAAGCTCGTTTTTTATGGCGGCTACCCAAGTATCTGGTCTATCCGGTGCTTTTTTTAATATATAATCAAATTCTGTTTTGGCTTTTTTATAATCGCCATCCCAAGAATATGTGCTTGCTAAAAAAGAACGGATATCATGATAATCTGGATATTTAGTTAAAATATGCAACAAGGTATCTTGCGCCTGTTTTCGTTGTTTATTAAAAGCCAATTCCCTTGCGACTTTAAAGGCTCTATCGGGGTCGCCCTTAAAGGCTTTTTGTTGCCCTAAAGCACAAAAGCTCATGAAGATGAATATTATAAAAATATGTTTATTCATAATTGAAATTGATCTTTGTTTTATGTCTGGTTGAGTGCCGCTGATACCTATTCAAATGGGGACTATTTAAACCTCTCTACTGAGCTCCTTTAGATCGATAAAATAGTTCTGTATTATTGAGTTAGACTTTTGTTAAAGGCTAAATAATCTGAATTATTAGGATGGATTTTAATAATACTATCCATGAGTTTAATAGCAAACTTTGTATTGTCTATTCGTTTGAAAGCTTTAGCCATTTTAAATGATATTTCTGGATTTATGACGTCGTTTGTTATAGCTTGCTCAAATATTTTTATCGATTTTTCATCTTGTCCAGACCACCAATACATGTCTAGAATTGCCAGATAGCCATCATCATAATAAGGCGATCGTTTAATGGCGTTTAATAATACCTTTTCAGATTTCTCGTAATCCTGTTCCCAAGCTAAGGACCTTCCTTTTAATATTCTGGCATCGGTGTAATTAGGATATTCGTTTAATATGTAATCGCACAGCAAGCGGGCTGTTTTGTATTGCTTTTTAAATGATAGGTCTCTGGCTATAAATAAAACGTCATCATATGTTTTTCCTTCGGCATGTTTATTAATTGAAGCCAATTGTTTTGGGGAAAATTCGGTTTTGGGCGTTATATAAATATTGAGCGAGTCTGGAAAGATTTTATTCTGCTGGGTTACATAGGCATTCATTTTTTTGAAAGCCAATAGTGAATCGGCCATCGTTTTGGTTATAACGGCTTCACTTACTTTATAGGTTCCAAAATTTTCATTTATTTTAAACAGTTCGCCATCGGAATAAAAATAGTCTTTGTATATAAAATCATTAATACTTCCCTTATAACGCATTAAGGGTATTTTATGAATATTTCTAAATTGTCTGGCTGTATCTAATCCTTTTCCAACCCAAGGCACCTTGTTTAATGGTTTAAATTTGAAGTTCTTGGTTAAACTTTGTAGTAAACTTGGGGTAACATCCCAGTGTGACGACACAGACTTAAACGAGTCTGCTTTTTTTAGCATGGGGCTGTATATTAAAAAAGGCACATGAAATCGGCAAAGTTTGTCTTTTTGAGTAATTGGAATAAGCCTATGGTCGCCAGTTATTACAAAGATGGTGTTGGAATAATCGGAGCGTTGTTTATAGGCATGCATAAACTCCTTTATGGCATTATCGGTGTAAAGCAGGCATCCGAAAATATCCTTATGATCGATTACTTGTTCTTTTATAGATTCAAATGTTCTGGAAGATGCTAGTAGTTTATCTACCTGAGCCATGTAGGCTTCTTTTTTGGGGTATTCAAATGGTTCGTGTGTAGAAAGCGTCATAACAATATCTAAACGCGGTTGTTTTTCTGTTTCGAAAGAAGTTAGTGCTTTTCTAAATATTTCGCTATCTGGATATCCCCATGAAAAACCGCCGTCATTCCCTTTGGTTTTTTCGAAACCAGGACCGTATTTGTTTTCATCTATCAAGGTTTCAATACCGTTATACTCCAGAAAATTGATTTTTCTGTCGAAACTTGATGGTCCACCGGAATAATACGAGGTTTTATAACCATTTGCTTTTAGAACGCTTATAAGCGAAATGTGCGATGGTGTTTTGGTTAGATCTAAAAATCCTGTTTCGCCATAGGGTAATGAGCCAAACAAAGCGGGCAATATTCCAAAGGATCTTCCTGTGGTGCTTACAAAGTTTTTCCAGTATAACGATTTTTGTATAAGCGAATCTATGTATGGCGTAAAACCACTATATTCATTTCCGTTTACAAACTCACTTCCTAGGCCTTCTACAACTATAACAACAATATTTGGCTTTTCTTTATTAAATGTTAGGTAGGGAGATAGTACGTCTTTGAAATTATGCGATGATTTTAATAACGGATAATCGGTTCTGTTTGCAAAACTTGAAGCATTAAGCTTACTTTTTTCATGTTGGAATTTTATGATATCGTTTGTTAAAAAAGCAATTTTATTTTGATGCGAATTGTGGGATGCTTGTGGAATGGTTAGTTTTAGGCATCCTAGCAGTACAGCAGATATAATTCCTAATCCTATTAACTTTCTTGCATTCAAAGTATTGTTAACATACCTAAATAGCAATAAGAATAGTAATGGGAAAATGATAAATGGTAAAAAGTAGGTAATAGAAATGGATTCTGATACGGAAACGGTGCTGAAGGCATCATCGAACGAATAACCTAAAATGTCTACTCCTAAATTTAAATTGGTGGTTATGGTATATTTTACAAGCGAGAATTGAATAATAATCAATAAAACAAACAATACTTTTATAACAGTTAAAGCCTGTTTTTTTACAAACTGGGTTAATAGCATAAATAAAGGAAAGCATAGTACTCCCATCGTTATACCACTCCAGAAATCATTAACTAGCTTATATATTGACGCTAAAAAAATATTGGTCTCCAATGTTTTTAAAGCAAAAAGTTCAAATAGACTTACAAGCCATAATCCGCCCATTAGCGATAGGGTTAAATAGATGTATGTCGTAATAGCTTCTTTTTCGATGTTAAATTTCATGACATTGTTTTTTTAACGTATTAATTTGAGGCTAAGCCTTTTCTTAGCATGACTCCCCATTTCTTTTTCTTATTGAAATAGTAATCGTAATTCCCCTTTATGGCAGCATATAGAATAAAGGGATGTAACACAAATGGTTCTAGTGCTGTTAGTAAAACCAATTTGTAACCTGTGCCTTTCTTTTTATATTGATGAAAGGTCAATTCTTCGGAATAGAGTGCTATTATTGAAAACAATACCGAAAAGATATATGCCAGAAGAAGGAATGAAAGCGCGTATTCCCATCTTACTTCTTTTAGTATAACTAGAATAACAAAATAAATAATACCAATTGTTTCTATAATGGGGGCCAAACGTTCGAATATTAACCAGTAGGGATAACTTAGCATACCAAAGGAGCCATAGTTTCTGTTGAATCCGATTTTTCGATGTTTCTTTAGTGTTTCAATGGTACCCCGGGTCCATCTGTTACGCTGGGAAATAAATATTTTATAGCTATCCGGAGCTTCGGTCCAGCATAATGGATCTGGAATATAGGAGACTTTGTATTTTTCGTTTTTTTCTTCCATATACCGTCGCATACGTACAATTATCTCCATGTCTTCTCCAACAGTATTGGTGTCGTATCCGCCCACTGCAATAGCTGTTTCTTTATCGAATATGCCAAAAGCACCAGATATCACCAACAAACCATTTAACCGACTCCATGCCATTCTGCCCAATAAAAATGCTCTTAGATATTCCAGTATTTGAGATTGTACCAAAAGGGCTTTAGGTAGGTTAACATCAATTAGTTTACCACCTCTAATAATACACGAATTGGCTATACGAATAACGCCTCCTGTAGCTATTACTTTGGCATCGGTTTCTTCTAAAAAAGGCTTAATCATTTTTTGAAGGGCATCTTCAAGTAGTAAACAGTCTACATCTATACATGCAACATACTTACTTCTACTAATATTTAATCCCATGTTTAAAGCGTCTGCTTTTCCGCCGTTTTGTTTGTCTACAACCGTTAACTTTTCGAAAGCTGGGTTTTTGGATTTAAATACACCGGCGCGTAAGGGTTGGGTTTTAATCTTTTCATTGATTATAAAATCGATTTTTTCTAAATCGTAAGCTTCTATAAGTCGTTCTAAACTGTCATCTGAACTCCCGTCGTTAATAATAATTACATTATAATTGACATAATGGTTAGATAATAACGATCTTACATTTTCCACAACATTTAGGCTTTCGTTATAAGCTGGGGCAATTATGGTTATTGATGGTGATATGGTAGACGAGAGAATATCTTTATAATTAACAAAGCTGTTTTTTTTAAGATATTCTATAGTCTCTTTACCAGATATTACCGATAGAATGATATAAGAGGAAATGGCTGCAAAGGCATAGCCAAAAAACAGGTAATGCAGTATTTGTAAAATTATTTTAACTGTACTGGTATCCATAGTTATATATTATTTACAAACTTTAATATCTTTTTATTGCCTTTGTTTTTCGGGGATTTACTAAGTCCCTGAAACTTATCTAGATTGATCGATTTTAATATTTTAAGTGCTAATAGCTGTATTTCGAAATTTTTATGGAAAAGGTGCTTTTCAATAAAAGGTTCATCAGACGGCACCACTAATTTTTCGAGTAAACCAAAAAAACTAATCTGCTCTTCTAAGCTAAGTTCATTGAAATTGGCTTTTAGCATTTCTTTTGCTTCTATACCATATAAACTGGTTAGTACTTGAATTGTTCTAACCCGAACCTTTTTTGAAGGGTGGGATAATAGCTCCATTAAGGTGTCTTTAACTTCAAATTGATTATAAATTTCGGCGAGTTTTAGAGCAAATAAAACCACTGTTTTGTTTGTTGACTCTAACCAGGGTTTGATATCGCAAATTTGCTGATCGTCAAACTTTTGAAGAGTTTCCAGAAGTTGTACCTGTGCCCATTCAGATAATGGTGTTTTTAAATCGTTTAAAAATGAAAGCCCTTTAAACCGAAACATGTTAACCATGTATAGCTGGGTTTCTTTTCTTACCTCACGTCTTGGATGTTTAATAAACGGTTGTACAAGGTCGTGTGCTTCTTCAATTTTAAAGCGTGTTAGCTCCCCGATACCTTTCGCGATGATGTACCAATTTTTGTTTTTTAAACGGGAGAGGGCATAATCGTAAAGCCCTGTTTTAAAATAGAGTGTTTTAATTAAATCAGACATTTCGCCTGATACTTCATTCATTAATTTATATAGAATGGAAATAATGATTTTACGTTTCGATTTTATATGTACTGAAGCTTTTAGTTTTTCTATGATGGATAATTGAAGATCGTTAATAGTTCCATCCTCCGAACTGGAGTACAGATATTCAATTAGTGAAGCTTCGTATGTTTCTTTAAATTTGGTGCTTTCTTTGTCTTTTTTTCTAAGGGCAGATCGTATTAGCTTTAAGTATATCGTAAGAATAACTATGGCAACAGATAGTGTGCCACTAGTAGCCCAAGCCAGTTTTATTAGCAATGGGGCTTCGTTAAAATAGTCGATAAGGTATTGGTAAATTACCATAATTAACGATATTTTTAGCTTATAAGTCTTTTTACTCTAATTATTAATTCGTTTGGACTAAATGGTTTTCCCATAAAATCGTTAGCACCTAAATTGAATGCTTTTAGAACCATTTCTTCTTGACCGGCAGATGAGAAGACAATTATTGGTGTGCCTGAATCTAATTTCAATCTCATATGACTTATTACTTCCAACCCGCTAACAAAAGGCATCATAATATCTGTTAGGATTAAATCGGGGTTTTCCTGTTCAATTAAGTTTACAGCTTCTCTGCCGTCTTTTGCCATAAACAATTCATAGCCCTCTTTTTCTAACCTAAACTTCAATAATAATGAAAGCGTAGAGTTGTCTTCTGCTAAAACAATTTTTTTCTTGTCCATTATGAATTGATTTTAATTTCGGATTGTATTTCCTCTTTTACGGCTTTAAAAACAGTTAAGCAATGGTTCACCAGAGTTTCTATGGTATCTAGGTTTTGTTCGTTTTTAAAGTTGGACTCTAATTGAAGTATGGTTGACTCTAGCTCTGAAATACCAAACATACTTATGTTTGGTTTTATTTTGTGGGTAGCTTTAAACAAGGTTTGCCAATTCTTAGCAGGAACTTGTAACGTTAAAGCTTCAATATACTCATCTATAAGTTCAAGAAATAGTTCCATTATTTCTTTAATAATAGAAATATCGTCTAGAGTATTTTCTCTCACTATATCAATATTGATATAGTGATAATTTGATTTTATCATAACCCCTTTATTTTAGAATTTTCTTTCAAAAACTGCTGCAATATAAGAAATTATGTCGATAAAAAGCAAAAAATACCGATAAAAGGTATTTATTGTGAGAAAAATTGAATTATAATTATGATAGATAAAGGAATAGTGATATCCTCCTTTTCTTAAATTTAGGTAATAAAACAGTGGGGGAAGAACGAGTATTCTTAAAACAAAAAATTAGAGGGCTAGAAAAGTATTTATGACATGCATTTTCTTTTCTAGCCCCCTAATTTTTATATGTGGTTTGTTTAGACTTGGTTTTAGAACTTGTAGTTCAGTCCGAACATCCAATAACTTTGTAAATCATTATCAACATCGTCAAAAGAGGTCGCTGTAGGTGGTGTTTGCGCTAAGGCAAAGTTAAGTGCTTCTTGTTTGTTGTCTCTCAAACCAAAATCAAAACCAACACCAATCTTCTTCCATATGGTATATCCGAAAGAATTTGTCCAAGTCCAGTTGGATAAATTTGAGTTCTCGTAGCTTTGAAACATTGAAAAGTTTGTTTTAAAACTAATCGCTTTAATTTGCTTGACATAATCGATAAGGATTTTTGCTCCTAACGATGATTCGAAAACAGTATCTCCTTTACTAAAAACAAAGTTGTAATTTCCAGGATGTACTACTACAACGAGGTCTTTTATTGGTGTCCAGGTGGCTCCAACCCCTAAATCTAAATACCCCGGATCGTTAAAATTGCTTAGTAATGTTGTTCTGTATTCAGCCAATCCGGAAAGTGCAAATTTTTCACTTAGTTTGTGTCCGTATAAAGAGGTAATGTTAAAAACGTCTGTTGCTTCTTGAAACTCGTCGCTGTCTGTTGGGTCGTCTTTATCATCTAACTTTACCCAAGAGAGGTTTACATTGGCACTGTTTCTCCAAAAGAATTTTTCTTTATTTAGATTAGCAAATGCATTAACGGTAAATCCAATGTTTCCCGAATTGTTGTTTGGAGTGCCTTGCGCATACCAGTTTTTAAAACTGGAAATGCTACCTCCTATGGTACCAAAAGCGCCCTTTTTCCATCCTGGGAGTGCATCAATTTTTGCTTGAATGGCATCTACCCGAGCCTGAATTGCTGCAATAGAATCTTTTTTAGGTTTTTGTTCTGCTTTTAGCTCTTCTAAGGTTTGTTGTGCATGTGTTAAGGTAATTCCAATTAATAGGATAAGTGGTAGTAATAGTCTTTTCATTTTAAGTTAGTTAAATTTGAGTAATATTAACTAATTAGACCCTTTCTTACAAATAAGTCACAAGAAAATTATTTGTTTTTGTAAAGAGGAACAGAAGAACAGGCTTCACCATACATTATGGACTTAGCAAAAGGCTTTAATTTATTGGAAAGCATGATGTAAGCATTTTGCGGTACTGGTTTTTTGGAGCAGCCTTTTATAATAACAGGCTTGTCTTTAAATGGGGTAACATCTAGTTGATTTAAAATGTCTTGGTAAATAGAAGTTTCCAACATTTCTAAATCTCCAACAACTGTTTTTTTTGTAAAAGGTTCTAAATGAATACTAAGGAGCATATATGCCCATCCAGGAATAATGGCATCGCTACTGCATGTTAAAGCTACATAGCTATCTTGATATTGAGACCAGTCATGTTCTAAAGCTTGAGTTCTAAAGTTTTTTTCACGCAATACAAAGCCTTCAAACAACCAATCTTTAATATCAAAAAGTATACGTTGTCCTTCTGGATAATAATCTTCAAGGTCGATTGTTTCTAACTTGCTACTCGCTACGCGATTTATGATCTCGTCTTTCATAAGCCTCTCCTAACCTCTCCAAAGGAGAGGAATAGCTTGGTGTTTATTTTAATTAAAAAACAGTGAACGCAACTGTATAGTAAATACTGAACACTGTATACTGCAACTGATCACTGGACTGAACACTAATTAAAGCATCCCTAACTCCAATTTAGCTTCTTCACTCATAAGTTCTTGTGTCCAAGGCGGATCGAATGTAATTTCTACCTCGGCACTTTTTACGTCGTTTAAAGATTTTACTTTTTCTTCAACTTCTAATGGTAATGTTTCTGCTACAGGGCAATTAGGTGTTGTTAAGGTCATTAAGATTTTTACATCATAATCTTCGTTAACAAATACATCGTAAATTAATCCTAGTTCGTAAATGTCTACAGGGATTTCCGGATCGTAAATAGTTTTTAAAACATTTACTATTTTTTCGCCTAATGCGTTTGTATCTATTGTTGTTTCACTCATCTTAAAAATGTTTATTCGTTTTTTGTTTAGTCGTTAATTACTAAACAAATCAACACTAGTTTAACTGTGTTTGGTACGCAATAGCGTACATTTTAAGCTGCTTTACCATACTTACCAAACCATTAGCTCTTGTAGGTGATAAATGCTCTTTTAAACCAATTTTATCTATAAAATCGGTGTCTGCGTCTATAATATCTTTTGGGTGCTGATTTGAAAACGCTCGTATTAAAATAGCTATGATACCTTTTGTGATAATAGCATCACTATCCGCTGTAAAAGCTATTTTATCGTCCTTCATTTCGGCATGTACCCAAACTTTACTTTGGCAACCCTTAATAATGTTGCTGTCTGTTTTGTATTGGTCGTCGATTAGGGGTAGTTCTTTACCCAAATCGATCATGTATTGGTAACGTTCTTCCCAATCGTCAAACATTGAGAATTCGTCTATAATTTCGTTTTGTATATCTTCAATAGTCACAGTTACAATTTTAATTGGTCTCCTTGAGAGGTTTTTATAAGAGCATTTATTAGAGAGGTCTCGACTGTACTCAATCTAGTCCTCTATCTAAAATACAAAAATACAACAACATAACTTCCTATTCAATGTTTTCTGAAATTGATAGGATTTCTTTAACAAGTGCTTCTATTTCTTTTGGCGGATTCCCATGATCGAAAGCGCTTGTCTGATAGGTCGTGCCGTTATAAATAATTTTTAACCTAGCTATCGCTGCTCCGTCAAATAGACGATTTTGCGAAGGTGCCTTTAGATTCGGTATATTTTCAACATTAATAGGTTTAAGTTCTTTTAAAAGGCTGTTCCAGTATGTTTCACTGCAGGTTTTAGTAAAAGGAGTAGCATCGTCTCTTTTATTTTCAATTGAAACCCTTTTTTTGTTGATTTTTATGTTTTCATAAGAGCCCCTAGATGTTGCCGAATATTCAAATGAAACAGCGTTTTGATCTATTTTAGCGCTTGAACAACCATTATCTGCAAAAACTAGAGAAAGAAGCATAAAAAGAAATCTCATATGATTTGTTTTAAAAATTGTTCAATATTTACGAGAGCATCATTTTTGCTTTTTTAACGCCTTCAACTAAAGCGTCAATTTCTTCTTTGGTATTGTAAAAGGAAAATGAAGCGCGAACGGTTCCTGGAATACAATAAAAATCCATGATTGGTTGCGCGCAATGGTGTCCTGTACGCACAGCGATTCCTAATTTATCTAAAATAGTACCAATATCGTAAGGATGTATATTTTCTAAATTAAAGGAAATAACCGATGTTTTACTTTTTGAGGTTCCGTATATTTTTAAACCCTCTATTTGCAATAATTTTTCGGTAGCATAATCCAATAAGTCATTTTCGTAAGTGGCAATGACATCAAATCCGATGCTATTCATGTAGTCGATCGCAGCCCCAAAAACAATACCTCCAGCAATGTTTGGAGTACCAGCTTCGAATTTATGAGGTAAATCGGCATAGGTAGTTTTTTCAAACGTTACTTCGGCAATCATTTCACCACCACCTTGATACGGCGGTAGTTTATTAAGCCATTCTTCTTTTCCGTAAAGCATACCAACACCTGTTGGACCACACATTTTATGGGCAGAAGCGACATAAAAATCGACATCCAAAGCCTGAACGTCTGGTTTTATATGTGGGCAGGCCTGGGCTCCGTCTATTAACACTGCTGCACCGACTTGGTGTGCCTTTTCTATAATATACTCAATAGGGTTAATGGTTCCTAAAGCATTTGATATATGGTTTACAAAAACGAGTTTTGTGTTTTTAGATAACAGGTTATCGTAATCATCCATTATTAAAGCACCATCTTCGTTCATCGGAATGACTTTAAGAACGGCTCCAGTTTGTTCGCAAAGCATTTGCCATGGTACAATGTTGCTATGATGTTCTAAAGCTGAAACAATAATTTCATCGCCCTTTTTTAAGATTGAAGAAAACCCATTAGCTACTAAATTAATACTATGTGTTGTGCCTGATGTTAATACGATTTCATGTGAGAACTTCGCATTAAAATGAGCTTGTATTTTTTTACGCGCTTGTTCGTATAAATCGGTTGCTTCCTGACTTAACGTATGTACACCACGATGAATATTGGCATTGTAGTTAGAATAATAATCTACTATAGCATCAATAACTTGTTGAGGTGTTTGCGATGTTGCAGCATTATCAAAATACACTAAGGGTTTGCCATTTACTTTTCGCGAAAGAATGGGAAAATCGTTTCTTATGTCTTGTACGTTGAACATGGTTTTTTGTTTAGACCTGATAAACATCTTTTGATTCTGCTTAGGTTAAATTTGACATCTTTTTCACTAGGTTTGACCTTTCGACTGCGTTCGAGGTGACATTATAGAAAAGATATAGTATATAAGCGAGAAATAACTTTAAACAATTTTGAAAGTAATACGTGTACGCCACTAAAGGTCGAACCCAATATTAACACCTAGTTTGTTTGCGATAATTTTAGTAATACGTTGTTTCATCTCAGGAATTTTAACCGAGCTTAATACATTGTTACTAAACGCATACATTAAAAGTGCTTTGGCTTCTTTTTCTGGAATCCCACGCGAACGCATATAAAACATAGCGCTTTCGTCTAATTGTCCTATGGTACATCCGTGCGAACATTTAACATCGTCTGCAAAAATTTCAAGCTGTGGTTTCGTATTTATAGTGGCTTTATCACTTATTAAAATATTGTTGTTCGCTTGAAATGCATTGGTTTTTTGGGCTTCTTTTTCAACAATAACTTTACCATTGAACACGCCTGTTGAGTTCTCTCCAAAAATACCTTTATAATCTTGATGACTTTCGCAATTAGGTTCTATGTGATGTACTAAGGTATTGTGATCTACATGTTGTTTTTCACCAATAATGGTAACGCCTTTTAAAATAGAGTCGATGCGTTCTCCTTCTTGAAAGAAGTTGAGGTTATTACGGGTTAATTTACCGCCAAAAGAAAAAGTATGTACTGAGGCAACACTTTCTTTCTTTTGTTTTATAAATGTATTATCTATTAGGGATGCGTTAGAGCTATCGTTTTGAATTTTGTAATAATCGATAATAGCACGTTTGTTTGTGAAAACTTCTGTAACACTATTTGTAAGCACAGGGTTTTCGTTTAAACTCTGATGACGCTCAATAATTTGTACATGCGAATTCTCATCAACCACAATTAAGTTACGTGGTTGTAACATGGTTGCCGATTCGTTTCCAGTTGAAAAATGTAAAATTTGAATTGGTTTTTCTACCAATTTGTTTTTTGGAATATGAATATAGGCTCCTTCACTTGAAAAGGCTGTGTTTAGAGACGACAGACTGTCTTTCGTCGCAGCTTTATTGAAATAATTTTCAATTAAAATACGATATTTAGGCTTTGTAAGCGCCGACGACATTAAACAAACATCCATACCATCATGTGTGGTTTGGGATAGGTGAGATGAATATTTACCATCGATAAATACAATTTTATAAGTGTCTATATCGTGGATAAAATATTTTTTAATGTCTTTGTATTCCAAGGCATTTTCCTGTTTTGGGAATACGCTATAATCTTCCTTTAGTATTTTATTTAAGGAGGTGTATTTCCAGGCTTCCTCTTTTTTTGTTGGAAAACCTTTTTCTTCAAAAATCTTAATAGCATCGTTTCTCACATCGTGTACATACGTGTCGATATCTGTTTGATTTTCAAATACTAAAAAGGATGATAATAATTTTTCTTTTAAATCCATCTTGTTCAGTTTTCAGTCGCAGTGTTCAGTATTCAGTATTCAGATAATGTGTACTTAACAAGAAACTGTTTACTATTTTTTAAGGTTTGAATATTCAGTTAAGCGCTGTCAAACTGCAAACTGAGACTGAATACTGCAAACTAATTTTAAGCGTTTACTTCTTCTTTAATCCAATCGTAACCTTTTTCCTCAAGTTCATGTGCAAGCTCTTTGGTGCCGGATTTTACAATTTTTCCGTTATATAATACATGTACATAATCTGGAACGATATAATCCAATAAACGTTGGTAATGTGTGATAACTACAACGGCGTTATCTTTGCTTTTAAGTTTGTTAACACCATTGGCAACTATACGTAAGGCATCAATATCGAGACCAGAATCTGTTTCATCAAGTATGGCTAATTTTGGCTCTAACATAGCCATTTGAAAGATCTCATTACGTTTTTTCTCTCCTCCGGAAAAGCCTTCGTTTAACGAACGTGATAAAAACTTTCTGTCGATTTCTAAAAGCTCCGATTTATCACGGATTAGTTTAAGCATATCTTTGGCCGGCATGTCTTCTAACCCTTTTGCTTTTCGGGTTTCGTTAATGGCCGTTTTCATGAAATTGGTAACAGATACCCCGGGAATTTCAACTGGATATTGAAATGATAAAAACACACCTTTATGTGCGCGTTCTTCGGCAGCTAATTCATCAATATTTTCACCATTAAATTCGATACTGCCTTTTGTTACCTCATATTCTTCCTTTCCTGCAACAACAGAAGCTAATGTGCTTTTTCCAGAACCATTTGGTCCCATAATGGCATGTACTTCACCTGCTTTTACTTCAAGGTTTATACCTTTTAAAATGCTTTTATCTTCAACACTTGCGTGTAAATTATCAATTTTTAACATACTTTTTAATTCAAAGTTTTAAACTCAATATTCAAGGTTTTAAATCTTTTATCTATATTGATTAGTTTCCTAGTTTTACAATGTTCTTATCATCTTTTTTTGGTGCTGTTACGTCTAAAATTTCAACAATTTCGACTTTGTTTTCCCAAAGTATTTTTTCGTGTTTTTCATTTGTTACGCGCCCTCTAATTTCTACAGAAACCATATCTGTTGGGTTCGATTTATAACTCTCGGCCCTTTTATTAAGTTCGTGCATCTTATTGGTAACTAAAACACCATAAATATTTGCGTGTGTTTGTAATACCGCAGCACCATCGTAAAAAACAAAATCCCCTTTTAAGAGCGTTAATCCGTCATTTTGCTTTTCGGTTCTCTCAGGGTTTTCTAATGTAATAGCATCTTTATCGGATTTGGATTTTGTTTCATTTTTACAGCTTAGCAGCACTGTTAAGATGATTGCGATAAAAAATGTTTTTTTCATTTAATTTAAATTTATATGCCAGATTTGGTTGATGAGACACTTCGACTGCGCTTAGTGTGACATATCTTTTTAGATTTTGATATTCAGTCAAGAGCCAGCAAACTGCGACTGAACACTGCCAACTAAGTTACCCAACACTTCCTTCTAAACTTATTTCTAATAATTTTTGTGCTTCTACAGCAAACTCCATAGGAAGCTTATTTAAAACTTCTTTACTAAATCCGTTTACAATTAAAGCAATGGCTTTTTCGGTATCGATGCCACGTTGGTTACAATAGAAAATTTGATCTTCTCCAATTTTACTTGTTGTAGCTTCGTGTTCTATTTTAGCCGATTTATTTTTAGCTTCTATATATGGAAATGTGTGTGCACCACACTCGTTACCCATTAGTAAACTGTCGCATTGCGAAAAGTTACGTGCGTTTTCTGCTCTTGAGTTTATCTGAACCAAACCACGGTAGCTATTTTGCGATTTCCCTGCTGAAATTCCTTTTGAAATGATAGTCGATTTAGTATTCTTTCCTAAATGGATCATTTTGGTACCGGTATCGGCCTGTTGGTAGTTGTTTGTTACTGCTATAGAGTAAAACTCTCCAACAGAGTTGTCGCCTTTTAATACACACGATGGGTATTTCCATGTCACAGCAGAACCCGTTTCAACTTGCGTCCACGAAATCTTTGCGTTTTTCTCGCATAAACCACGTTTCGTTACAAAGTTGAATACGCCTCCTTTTCCTTCCGCATTTCCAGGGTACCAGTTTTGTACGGTTGAATATTTAATTTCTGCATCTTCTAAAGCGATTAACTCTACAACGGCTGCATGCAATTGGTTTTCGTCTCTACTTGGTGCTGTACAACCTTCAAGGTAACTTACATAACTACCTTCGTCTGCAATGACCAACGTTCTTTCGAACTGTCCCGTACCAGCCTGATTAATTCTGAAATAGGTTGATAATTCCATCGGACATTTTACCCCCTTTGGAATATAGCAGAAACTACCATCACTAAATACTGCACTATTTAATGCAGCATAAAAATTATCTTTTTGAGGAACTACGGTTCCTATATGTTTTTTGACTAGTTCCGGATGCTCTTTTATAGCTTCAGAAATACTCATAAATATAATGCCTTTTTCCCCTAAGGTTTTTTTAAATGTTGTTGCTACCGAAACGGAATCTACAACCACATCCATAGCAACACCTGCAAGTTTCTTTTGCTCGTCTAAGGAGATGCCCAGTTTTTCGAAAGTTGCCAATAATTCTGGATCAACTTCATCTAAACTGTCGTATTTTGGTTTGCTATTAGGAGCAGAATAATATGAAATACCTTGAAAATCCGGTTTTTCGTAACCAACATTTGCCCAGTCTGGTTCTGTCATTTCTTTCCAAACACGAAAAGCTTCCAATCTCCAATCCGTCATCCATTGTGGTTCTTCCTTCTTTTTGGAAATGGCTCTTACAATATCTTCGTTTAAACCATTTGGAAATGTATCTGACTCTATATCTGTATAAAAACCATACTCATATTCTTTGGTTTTTAGTTCTTCTCTTAAATCGTCCTCGGTGTATTTATTGCTCATTGTTTTTAGTTATAATAAGTCTTCCCTTTGGGAAGATTTAGATGGGCTTTTTAAAGTGAAAATGATTCCCCACAACCACAGGTACGGTTGGCGTTAGGGTTGTTGAATACGAACCCTGTTCCGTTTAATCCTCCAGAATATTCAAGGGTGGTTCCGATTAGGTATAAAAAGCTTTTTTTATCTACGATAATCTTTACGCCATTATCTTCGAATACCTTATCGTCTTCTTGATTTTCTTTGTCGAACTTTAAATCGTAAGACAGCCCAGAACAACCGCCACTCTTAACTCCTACACGTACATAGTCTGTAGTGGGGTTATAGCCGTCATCGGTCATTAACTCAATAACTTTCTTTTTAGCTGTTTCAGAAACTTTTATCATAGTGTTTTTAATTTAGATTTAGAAATGTGCTCATTACCACTTTATTAAGACAGTTTCTAAATAAAGTACAAATATACAATATAAGTCATGGATTACCATATAACCTAACATTATATTAGTATATGGGTTTATAGGTTTTGTTTATGGGCTTTAGTGGGAGGTAAAATATCTTGTCTTTTTTATTACTTCTAAAATATGGCAGGTTTTATAAAACTAAGGAAAAACCTTAGTTGTGCTAAGGGTGAAATATGTTAAAACTGTTAAAATGAGCTAGTTGCTTGCTGAAAAAACAAGGATTTTCCTTACTAATTACAAGGGAAACCTTAGTTGGCTTTTCGTATATATTATCTAATTTTAGTGAAATACTTTTATATGTTTTGATGACTATAGAATAACTGTTTTTACCCTTAGCATATTTTTATTTTAAGGTTAAAAAAGGAAACTGAAGTATTTATTAAAAGCGAAAACTAAAAACTATGTTTAATAATTGTAAATGCCATTTAGAACCTTTTGTTTTAGGTATTATTATTTTTCTATGCTTTGTGTCTGCACTTAATGCCCAATATACAATAAATGGGCTTACAAATGTCGACCAATATCAAACAGAGAACTATTATATAAGTGGACCTAGTTACAGTGATATATATTGGAATATAGATCATGGAGGAACCATAACAGGTCCCAGCACTGGAGCTAATACATCGGTTCAATGGACAGGTACTAGTACAGGTAAACTTTTGGCTACTGTTATAGATACTAATTCTAATGCTCATGTTTTAGAATTATCCGTAACTATTACAGGAGCAGATCCGCCACCTTCTGCGCCAGGAACACCAACAGTAAGCGGTGTTTGTGAACCAGTATTAACAAGAGCCGGTTCACCCCCAAGTGGTGTAACATGGTATTGGCAAGGAAAGAATGCAAATGGAACAAGTACAGCGAAAAACTCAAGTACTCCTTTTTTAGTTGATGAAGGTAGTGGGGTTTACTATATAAGAGCAATAAATTCAAATGGTGTATGGAGTAATAACTCGGGCTCAGTAGAAGTATATGCAGATGTCTCCAAACCTCTATGGTATACAGACGTAGATAATGACGGTTTAGGAGATCCAGCTAGTCCCCCAATATCTAGTTGTACTCAGCCTACTGGACGAGTATCTAATAATTTTGACCAATGCCCTACTCAGTCAGGTACTCTTTTAAATAACGGTTGTGCTGGAAGTGGTGATCTAGGTTCAACTGATAAAAACTATGTGCATACTGTTACGCCTTTAATAGCTGTTAGTAATGTATCTCAAATTACGAATAACGATGATAAAATAGAAAGTGTTACTTACTTTGATGGATTAGGTAGAACAATCCAAAATGTGGGAATCCGTGCCGGGGGGCAAAGACAAGATATAAAAACACCTTCAGTTTATGATGAATTTGGCAAGCAAACAAAAACCTATTTGCCTCATGCGACTGTTACAAGTTCAGTAACGACATATACAAATAATACGACAATTATTAATGATTTAAATACATATTACGTATCAAAATACAGTAATCAACTGAATGGGAGTAATCCTAACCCTTATGCAGAAAAGCGTTTTGATAACAGTCCACTAAACAGAGCTTTAGAAACTGGAACTCCTGGTGAAGATTGGCTTATTAATCCTAATAGTGATAATGATCATACTACAAAATATGATTATAATACGAATTCGACCGATGAAGTTTATAATATAGATTATCCCGGAACAGGACAACCGCTTTCTATTTCCAACTACTATACAGAAGGCGTGCTTTTAAAAAACACTTTTAAAAATGAAAACTGGGTTACTACTGATGGAAAAGTCAATACAAAAGATGTTTTTACAGATAATAGTGGTAAAAAAATAGCTGAGTATAGCTATATTAAGGAAAGTGTTACTCTTAAAACATTGAAAACCCATTATGTTTATGATAATTCGGGAAACTTGATCTATGTATTAACACCAAAAATATTTTCTATTATTAGTGGATCTACCATATCGGTAACTAATTTAAACAATTTAGCTTTTCAATATAAATATGATATATACAATCGCCAGATAGAACAAAAAGTGCCTGGGAAGAAACAATGGGAATATATGGTTTATGATCAATTAGACAGACCTATTTTAACCCAAGACAAAAATCTTAAGGATGATGGTAAATGGCTTTTTACAAAATATGATGCTTTTGGGCGCGCAGTTTATTCTGGTTTATATACAAGTAGTTTAACAAGAGACCAGTTGCAAACAGCTGTTGATACTTATATAATTGGTAATACCACCAATTTGTCAAATATAGAATCAAGAGCTCTATCTGCAACGAATATTGGAGGAATAAATATTAATTATTCAAATAACGCTTATCCAACTACAAATTTGGAAGTATTGACTGTTAACTATTTTGATGATTATACTTTTACAGATTCTGATAAGCCAGCAACCCCTGCTTCCATTCTGGGGCAAGTTGTTACAACGAAAACAAAAGGATTGCTTGCGTCTTCGTGGGCTAAAACTTTAGGAGCGTCATCATGGGCGAAAAACTACATGTATTATGATGATAAAGGGAGAGTAATTAATATATATGAAAAAAATTATTTAGGAGGATATACTCTAAATAAAAGTAAGTTAGATTTTAGTGGAAAGATTAAAGCTTCATTGACAGAGCACAAAAGAACATCGGCTGATACACCTTTAATCATTAAAGATTATTTTACTTACGATCATGTAGAAAGACCGTTAAGTCATACCCAAAGTCTTGGAGGAGACAATAATACGGTCGTAGAAGATATGATTGTGTTAGATGATTTATCATCGCTTCCTAATGCGACAATTGATCATGTGGCTTTTGAGTCCATTACCATAAAACCAGGATTTATAGCCTTGCCAGGGTTTAGTGCCAGTATAGAAGTATTCGACAGGGAATTAATTAGTTATAATACGTATGACGAACTGGGGCAATTAATAAACAAAAAAGTTGGAGGTGAAGCGGAACAAGTGATTGCGAATAGTACTGGGTTACAAACCATGGACTATAATTATGATGTCCGTGGCTCGCTCAAAGGTGTTAATGATGTAGATAACATTGTTAACGATTTATTTGCCTATGAACTCAATTACGAATCTGGAGAGGGTACCAACTTTAATGCTCCACAATACAATGGTAACATCTCTCAAATGGTTTGGAAATCGGGCCATAATAACACTAAAAAATCCTACTTCTATGATTATGATGATTTAAATAGATTTAAAAAAGGACGTTATGGTGAAGGAGCTGGTTTAACGACTAATTGGCAAAAATTTGAGGTTAATGTAAATGGGTACGATCATAACGGGAATATTACAGGTCTAACACGAAGAGGTTCTTCGTCAGGAACTACGATAGATAATCTAGCGTATCATTACGATACTGGTAGTGGCAATCAGTTAATGAGAATTACAGACACTTCAACAAGCGAAGGTTTTAAAAATGGAACTAATGGTGGTGATGACTATGCCTATGATGATAATGGTAATTTAACTAAGGATCTAAACAAAGGTATTTCCCTTATAGAATACAACCATTTAGATCTGGTTACCAAGGTGACTTTTACTAATACATCTAAAATAGAGTTTGTATATGATGCTTTTGGGGTTAAATTAAAAATGACATATACACCTAATGGAGGTAGTGCAACAACTACAGATTATATTGGAGGTTTCCAATATACAGGCGGGACATTGCAATTCTTTCCTACACCTGAGGGTTATATAGAAAACGATAATGGGAATTATACGCATGTGTATAGCCTTAAGGATCACTTAGGTAATAACCGGATTACTTTTAAAGATACTAATAATGACGGTATTGTAACTAGTGGTGAGATCCTTTCCAGTACAGATTATTACCCAATGGGATTAACCCATTATGGCGAATATGTACAAAATTCGAATTATAACTATAAATACCAAAATAAAGAGCAGCTTTTAGCCAATGGTTATAATATGTACGATTTCGGTAGTCGTATGTACGATGCCTCGGTAGGGCGCTGGTTTAATACAGACCCACAAAATCAGTTTGGGAGTCCTTATTTAGCAATGGGAAATAATTGGGTAGTTAGTGTAGATCCTAATGGAGAATTTGCACAATTTATAATCGCGGGAGCATTTTTAGGTATAATGAAGGGGATACACTCTAACCAAGTAAATGGTAAGGATCCGTATAGTAATATTGGGGGTATAGCAGGAAGTGCAGGAAAAGGAGCTCTAAATGGTCTTTTGTTTGGTATGAATGGAGTTATTGCAGATGCCATAGAGTTTGGCACAATGGGCAAGGCTTCAGTAGACATACCTGTATTTAAGAACTTTTCATTATCGTTAAGTCCTGCTTTTGCATTTGGGAGTAGTCAAAATTCTATCGGTTTAAATTTAACTGCAAATTATGAAATAGGAGACTTTACTTTGAGCGCATCTGCTACTGGAAGTTTTACTAACAAGGCAGTTGGGACTGGGAAAAGCGGTTTTGGAGGTGTTTTTTCTGGGGGAGGGTCATATGACGATGGAAACACAGGTTTTTCTTTATATTCAACGTATTATACAAATGTTGGAGGTGTAGGGAAACAACGTGTTGGGGGCTTAGGATTTAGGTCTGGAGATTTTAGATTCAGATATGAAAATGATGGCTTTCCTTTTGGTGGAACCTTAGGAGATGGAAATGACTCATATAGATCTGCTGCTGCTGGAATAGGTGTAGGGAATTACTCGGTAGGTTTTAATTTGTTTACTGGTAGTAGAAGTAAATCATCGTATGAAGGGGATAAAGACGAAAAGAAAAGAGCTAGAGCTATTGATAGATATGGAGATACGGGTTTTTACGGAGAACGTTACCCTAATGGTTTTGTGAACGAAACTGGTACTGCTTATAGGTTGGGAGCATTATATTTTGGATTTAAAAATTATAGAATTGGGATAGATTCTGATCGATACGTAAGACACCCTATACAAAATCGTTTTGCTCATGGTATTAATTCGCAACCAGGTTTTAGAAGTTATTCAGATGCAATATATTTATATAGTCAATATAAAACATCAAACCCTTTTAGTTTATGGTAAGATTATTTTTAATTTTTTTAATAGCTGGTAGCCTTATGTCTTGTGGTGTAAGCACTGAACATTTGAAAGAAGGTATTAAAAAGATTCCTGTAGATAAGAATTACTTTGCTCGTAAATTCAGAAATAAGTATAATGTTAAAATTCCAAATGAAGTTGATAGTAAATCTGTTTATCGAGAGGTTTTCTTAATTGAGAATGGTAAAAAATATGAAAGTAATAAACTTAGAGATTTCTCTCTACTAAGATTCTATGAAAATGGTTGCGTGAATAAATTTATTATTACTAAATCTCAAGATTTAGAAAGGATTGATTTAAATCCTGATGATAGGGGGTATAGAGGGGTTGTTTATACTAAAAAAGACAAATGTTTAGTTTCCTTTTTCGTCCCCGTTTCTGAGACTTATAGATATGGTTTGCAAAAGAAAATCATAAGTGTTGAAGGAGATACATTATTTATGAAGTATAAAAATGAAGATTTCATAACCGTATATGTTAAAGATAGCATTTCAAATAAAAATCTTAAATATATAGCTAATTGGTAATTCATAAAATTAAATACATTTCAACATTGTTTAAAACTATTAATATGAAAAAACAATTAATCACCTTATTTGTATTATTGTCAGTAGGATACATATATGCTCAGGTTAAAGTAGATGTAGGTACTCCAACAGATTCGCCTTTTCAATTGGGAAGTAATATTCAAGGTACAATTGAAAATAGTGTAAATCAAGTAACGGGTAAAGTGGTATTTTCATTGCCTATAGCATCTATTGTTGCAAGTTCGGCATCTCATAGCGTAGTATTAACCTATAACGGGCAAGTATCCTTTAAAAATGGGCAACAAACCAACAAGTATAATCCAACCAGTGTTGTAGGCGTAGGCTGGTCTATGAGTAATCCAAAAATTATAGTTGATAACAAAAATACAGGAACCAGAGATGATGATGAATTCTATTTATTAGATGGGGCAACAAATACAAAGTTAATTTGTACCAATAGAGGCACAACAACTAATGGTAGTGTTTGGGAATATGAAATGGAAAAGTACGCTCCCTGGAAGATTAGTTTTTATTACCATAATACTTGGGGAGATTATTGGAAAATTGTTAATGAAAATGGGCTAACATATTATTATGGTAATCCAACAGCTAATGAAGCTAGGGATCACGTAATACGTTATGGTAATTGGATAGGAAGTTCTAAACAGAATGGAGCAACTGCTACACAAACTATACAATGGAATTTATATAAAATAGAAAACCAGTGGGGAAATAATTTGGTGTTTGAATATGATTATGTTACACAAACTATGTCAGGATTGCTACAAACCGAAGCTTCATATCTAAAAAAAATAATATCATCTAATGGTGCAAATATTCAATTAACTTATGGGACGAAAAACGTTGATGAGTTTTATGAACCCCATAAAGAAGCCTCTGAACCTGATGCTTACCAAGAACGTTACGAGAAGAAATATTTACAAAGTGTTTCGAGTTATAATAATGAAAACCAACTGGTGTCAACTTATAATATAGGCTATGTCTTGAATGGAACAGGTTTAAATAAAAAAAGATATTTAACTAGTTTAACACGAATAGTGTATAACAATGGTCAGAATGAAACTTTACCTGAGCAAACATTTGAATATCATTACTCAGGCACTTTTAAAGGAGGGATGAAAAAAATAACCTATCCAACTGGCGGTTCTGTGACCTACAATTATAAAAATAAGTTTTTGTTTAATAACTATGCAAATCAATATGAAGGTGTACCCTTTACACAACCTTCAGGGTATATCTATCACAGTTCATATGTAAATGATAATTACGGATTATTTGTCTATAGAACAGAAAATACTATAATTGGAGATAAATATCGTTTTAAGTTTTTTAGAGTTTGGTGGCATGGAGAAAAATGGGAATGGAATGAATTTACTTTTCCGCATTTAATTCCGGACTACGGTACAGTAAATCAAGGAGGTCGTTTAAAGGATTTTTATGCTGTTTTAGAAGAAGATTTTTATGGGTTTGTTTATGACAAGGGAACAAAAGCAGATGTTTATTTATGGCATTTGGAAAAGGGTGGACGTACTTGGGATTATTATACTACTACCAATGAAAATATTGGAAGTGAGAACCCTAGTTTTGTTTCGGGCGATGAATTTGTTGCTTTACAAAATCACCGAGGAGGAGACCTTTATACTTATGTATGGAATGGATCATATTGGATATATAAGCGAATAAACCAAGGTGCTGGACAATACTACATAGCAGCCACAAATAATTATATTATTTCATTGGATGAAGATGGAGGGGCAGATATGGTCACTAATGCTTCTCATGAGGATAACTACTATATGCATTATTTAGATGCAGAGAAAAAATGGCAAACAAAATCGTGGTCGGCCGCAGCTGATCCGCTAATCTCTGGAATATTTAAAGCGAGTTATTTTTACCCGGACAACTCCATTATTGGTTTTGTGGCAGACCACAATCCAGAGCTGTTTTTACGCTGGGATATGAATTATAATTTGACCAATGTAGATGATGTATTGGGGTCATATAATGATGCACATATTTTACAGCCAGTAAATAATAGTATGTTTACGTTAATTTGGAATTGGGCGATTGAGCCTAAAAAAACAGTCCGATTTAATGGTTTAAATTGGAAAGTTAGTGATTTTATTTCCTCTACAGATTTCGAAAGTGTAAACTTTGGTTTAGATATGATGATTTATAAGAACGAAAGTTCTGATCAGATTATGTACAAGGAATATTCTCCTAATACTAATACTTGGGTGAGTAATAATTTAAATGGGTGCCCTTGGTATTCAGCTTTTAGTATTAATGGAATTAATAATGAGTTATTAATAGCAAGAAATAAAATATTTAAAAGAACATATCAAGGCCCTCCAGTGTTGCCTCTTTTGGAAATAGGCACATTACAATACGATAATGGTTTTACTATGTCTGATGGTATTAGTCATTTTTTTGTAAAAGAAGTAGAAACAATAGATAATGGTGGTTCAGCTTCAACAACTTTCAAAAAAGGGTCTTATTTTTATATTGATAAAAATACAGGGTTACTAGGAAATATTAATTTAGGGTTAAAGTATCATCTACCTTCTAATGGCAATAAACTTGGTGGCTATACTTCATTTATGTCGCCAAAATCAATCTGGTTAAAGCAAGATGCTGGAAATAATTCATTTTATAAATATTTTTATAGAATTATAGACGATAAATTAAACAACGTGATATATGATATTGTAGTGAATCATATAGATGTAAATGATGATAATGGTAGTTTAGGGAAAGTGCAATACACTTATAATAAACCTAAAAATACTCCAGATAATAGTGCAACGTTTTATGGAGAAGTTATTATAGAAAATAAAGGAACGGGTGTAGGGAATATAGGTAAAGTTGTAAAGTTGTTTAATGATGGATCAACAGATCTGACTATGGTAGGTTTGCCAATGGAAGTACTTGCAATAGATTCAAATAACGCTTTAGTGAAAAAAACTACGACCACTTGGCAAAAATTTAAGAAGTATTATAGCAATGGTACTAATACGATTGATCAGGGATATTATATACGACCTAAATCTGAAAAAGAAGAATTGTTTTTTGAAAATAGCCCTAAAATAGTTAATTCTACATCCAACACTTATAATGGCTATGGTTTAAAAACAGGATCTACTACTACCGATAGTAATGGCAAATCTGTAAGGCAAAATATAATCTACGCTTATCAGCAATATAGTTTTGTTAATGATAAGAATATGTTATCATTTCCATATCAAATTACAACTAGAGTTAATAATGTTATTGTTAATGTACAAGAATCTAAATGGATAAATGATAGTGGTAAAGTTTATATTCATGAAAATTGGTCTGGGGCAGGACCATCAATTACTAATCTAAGACTTAATAGTAAAATTTCTAAAGTGGAATCTGCTACTGGAAATGTTTTAGAAAACAATAATGGTAAAGGTCTTTATAATGCAGTATTGTTTGGCTATGACAACTTATATGAAGTAGCTACTATTTCTAATGCGAAGTATCAGGATGTAGTAAATCAATTAGATGTTACATATGCACAATTACAAAACTTGACCGCAACAAACCTAAAAACAGAATTGTTAAAACTATATGATAAGCTGCCCAGTGCAAGCATAAATCTGTCCTTTTACGATAATAACGGAAGGGTTACTAGCCGTATTAATGAACGTCAAGAAGAAGCGTTTGTATATTACGATACGGTAGGTCGAGAAGATTATATTACAGATGCACAGGGCAATGTGCTTGAAAAGAAAAACTATCATTTTAGTAATTAATAATAATCCATAAAAAATCTCAAATAAAAGATAAGAGCTGCTCTTACAAAAAAGTAATTGCTTTTTATCTACTAGTTTCATAGTATACGCTAGTTTGGGTTTTCAACTTGATTTCCGTAAATAATCGACCTCTCTGCTAGCGCTACGTCTTTGACGAGTGCCGTACATGAGTAAGAAAGTAAACAAAAGCTATTCTAATTTTTAGAGTAGCTTTTGTATTTTTAGATATTGTTAAATTGAAAAAAGTGTTGTGGGCACTCGTTTGTACCTTAAACCTACGGATTTAAGGTACAAACGAGTGCTAGCAGGGGTTATTCAGATGTAATATATTTATATAGTCAATATAAAACATCAAATCCTTTTAGTTTATGGTAAGATTATTTTTGTTTTTTTTAATAGGAAGCCTTATGTCTTGTGGAGTGAGGACTGAACATTTGAAAGAAGGTATTATAAAGGTTCCTAAAGATAAGAGCTACTTTGCTCGTAAATTTAGAAATAAGCATAATGTTAAAACCCCAAATGAAGTCGATAGTAAATCTGTTTATCGAGAGATCTTTTTTATTGATAATGGTAGAAAATATGAAAGTAATAAGTTTAAGTATTTTTTATTACTAAGATTTTATGAAAATGGTTGTGTAAATGAATTCATTGTTCCTAGTTTGGAAAAATTAGAAAATATTGATTTAAACCCAGATAGTAAAGGTTACAGGGGTGTTGTATATACTAAAAAAGATAAGTGTTTGGTTTCTTTTTTTGTCCCTGTTTCTCAGACTTATAGATACGGTTTGCTAAATAGTATCATAAACATTAAAGGGGATACTCTATTTTTAAAATATAAAAATGAAGATTACATCAGTGTGTATATTAAAGATAGCCTTTCAGATAAAAATCTAAAATATAAAGCGAATTGGTAATTCATAAAATTAAATACACTTTCAACATTGTTTAAAAATATTAATTATGAAAAAACAATTAATCTCTGCTAACGCTCGACTATGTAGATTACCGTTTCGATATTGAAATATAGAAAAATAAAGAGTCCCTTACAACGCAGTTTTTGAAACTCTAAGCACTTTTCTTTTTCTTAAGTAATCAGGGAAATCGTGCATTTCTTTATATACCGAAAGATTGATGATATTGCCATTATTAGTTAAAATAAAACGGTCTTGGCATGATTTACAAATGAGCTCTGAGGTTTCATCATTTATTTTGTCTACGTGTATATAGTTATGTCCAAATATGGAACAGAATCTATTTATAGGTTTTTCGTAGGTCATTACTGTGGGAAATTTAGGGTCGCAAAGATCAGAAAAAATCAGACAATATAGATTAAATAACTTTTTTTTCGACGAAAAACAAGGTTTTATATTACTTTAGAATATAACCATCTAATTAATAGTTAAATAAAACTTTGGAATAGTATTGTTTATGTTTCTTTAAAGTATTTATTGGATACTTTACTAATTTGAAAAAGCTGGATTATTTATGAATTCATAATCCGAAAGCGATAATAAAAAAGCTTTTAAATCAGCTTTATCCTTATCAGAAAGCTTTACCCCACCTTGGGCTACTTTTTTCATTAAAGGATCGATAGTTGGGGAATCTTGTAAGCCTTCACTATAATGGTTTATAACTTCTTCAAGTGTAGCAAACCGACCATCATGCATATAAGGCGCAGTAAATGCTAGATTGCGCAGTGAGGGCGTTTTAAACTTACCATTGTCGGCAGGGTCTCCGCTTACTTCGCCTAAGCCTAAATCGGTAAGGGTGGCATCCAGACCATTGTTGTGAAAGATATTATCTGTCCATAATGGGTTTTTGTCACTGCCATGACAATGGAAACAATCACCCTTGGCTTCATCCATAAAAACATTAAAACCGTTAAGTTCTTCTGGTGTTAAAGTTGCTTCATCTAAAAGGTGTTTGTCGAATTTTGAATTGGAAGAAATTAAAGTACGTTCAAATTGAGCAATGGCATCGGTTACCAAAGAAGAATCTATGGTTGAGGTGCCAAATGCCTTTTCGAATAAACCGGGATATTCAGAATGCTGTTGCAATTTTTCTTCTACCTGAGCCCAAGTGTTGTGCATTTCCAAAGGATCAGTTACCGGTTGAAATGCTTGGTGTTCTAAACTAAATACCCTGCCGTCCCAAAAGAATTTTTCATCGTAATTCCAGGCAAGATTAAATAGGGGCATAGAATTGCGTGTACCAAGGAAACCATCGATTCCTTCGCTGAACCGATCGGCATCAGAAAACGCATTTTCCGAGGCATGACAATCAGCACACGATTGTGTGTTATCTGCTGACAACATAGGGTCAAAAAACAATTTTTTGCCTAAAGCGATACCTTCAACAGTTTGCGGATTATTAGAAGGGATTACTGGAGCAAGTATGTTTTCTTGAAAAAGCTGTGGAATTTGCAACGGACTTGGACTAGGTACATACCTGTCTATATTTTCATCTGAGCATGATACACAAATGAAAAAAAACAAGACGCCATATAAAATCCATTTTGTCACTTTATTGATTAACTGTGTTTAAACTAAAAGCATTTTGTCCGTTTTGAAACATCATCATCTGAGCATTAAAATTTGCCATGAGGAACGTATTTAAAGCGCTTAAATCCCATGTGTTTGGATTTTTAAACCATTCGGCAATATTCATGTCAATCTCAAAAGTAGCGTTGTTTGTTATGGTAATTGGGCCCAGATCAACTTCAATAAAAGTACTTTCAAATACCGGTGTTGCACCGGAATTATCTACTGCTCCAATAACATGGTAAGCATAACCACTGGTTTGGGTAGCTGTATTGTCAATAAACTTGCCTTCCAGTTGCATAAAATGATAACCGCCTCCCATCATAGCAGGAACATTCCATAAAGCCGTGTTTAAATCGGTATAATTGCCATTATAATTGTCGTCGTTATTAAAACCAAAAGTAAAAGATACTTTGCTATAATCCCCAACAGGGACAGTAGTAGTTGGCGCAAAAGAAAGATTTGAGTCATTAGTAACATCAACTAAATTATAACCGTTAAGAACAAAGGTTTCTCCATCCGGTTTGTGAAATGTTATGTTCGAAATAAGGTATCTTAATTTTTTAATACTTAATTGTTCTCCATGAGCATTGGTATATTTTATGTCATCGAAATCGGCATTTGTAACAGATTCGCCATCCCAATTATGATTAAAATTAAAAGTAATTATAGCTTGAAAAACATTATCGTCGTTATCTGTATTGCAGGACAATAATGTCGTTAAACTAAAAATTAACACGAGGAGTTTTCTTTGCATTTTCTTATTTCATTTTAAAGATTAATAAATCTGTAAAGCCTCTATTTTCTAAAATATCAATATCAGGGCTATTGGATTCTCCAACAACAATAACACTTTTATCGTTAAGTTCAGCAGCATCATAAGCAAAATCGATATCGGAACCTCCAATAGTCTTTTGCCATTCTAAATTTCCATTATCGTTAATTTTTACAATCCAGGCATCATTTTGTCCGTTGTTATTTATAATGTCACCGTCGGTACTTCTGGAACTTCCAGAGATAATAAATCCGTTATCCTGGGTTTTAGAAATAGAACGTCCTACATCAAAACTACTTCCACCTATGGTTTTCTCCCAGATTAATCCACCAGACGGATTTATTTTAATAATCCATAAATCGGCAGCACCGTTGTTATTAGAAACGTCCAAATCATGACTTCTAGTGTCTCCAACTATAATATAATTACCATCGGATGATTTTGAAATAGCTCGGGCTTCATCTGTTTGAGAGCCTCCAAAAGACTTTTCCCAAACCAGATCGCCTATGCTGGATATTTTAATAACCCAAAAATCATAAGACCCTTTGTTGTTTGTTATATCTACATCATCACTATCGGATGATCCTACAATAATATAACCAAGATCTTCTGTTTGAACAACATCGTATGGCGTATCTGTAAAAGTCCCTCCAAAGAACCGACTCCATTGTTTTTCACCAGAAGGGTTGAGTTTAATCGCCCAATAATCTCCACCGGCATGTCTTTTTGATGATAAGGATTTACTGTTTCCCTCGCCATTGGAGGCAGTAACATCTAAAACACCAGTTAAGAGATAACCGCCATCGTTGGTTTGAATGATTGAAATACCGTTGTCTGTTCCAGAAAAGCCAAAGGATTTTTCCCAGATGATGCTTCCGGTAGCATCTAGTTTAGAAACCCAAAAATCGTTAAACCCATTATTTTCGGTCACATTGCCATCATTACTTTTACTGTAGCCTAAAATGGCAAACCCTCCATCTGATGTTTGAATGATATCTTGACCGCGATCATCATCACTGCCACCATAGGTTTTTTGCCATTGTAAAACATCGTTCTGATCGTATTTTAACAACCAATAATCAAAAGAGTCATTTTGTTTGTTGGTAACATCACCATCGTTACTTTGTGCATATCCTAAGATGGCGTAACCACTATCCAAAGTTTTAATAACAGATTGGGCGCTTTCATTTTTAGTGCCACCAAGGGTTTTTACAAAACCTACCTCTTTCTTGGTAACATTAAATATGTCGTCTGAGGCGTTGTCGTTATTAGAGCAACTGCAAAAGAGGCTAATAATTAGTCCTAAAACAATGTTTGTTCTTACGATTTGCATGGCGGTTTATTGATTTTTTAGGGGTTTGTACCCTGAGACCTGTAGCGTTCTTTTTTTGAATTTTAAAGTTTATTTTTTAGAGTTTAATAGCTTGTAAACTTCTTGTAAAGGGGTTTATTAAGAACCTCTTTTTTTAATAACAAATAACCCTTTTTGAGTATCACTAACAATAATATTACCACTTGGAAGGTATGGATAAACATTCCATACACCATTAAAACTTGTGTCGTTATCTTCTGGACGGGTATCAAAGTAACCCACTTCCGTCATAACGCTGCTTGCAATTTGAGAAATGTCTATAATTCGTACTCCGGCACTATAACTTGCCTGATAAAAGGTATCGTCTTTAACATACCCATTATGATCTATTGCTGCAGTAGGACCTAGATAATCCATATGAAAACTGGGTGCATCCAAATCGGAAAAATCAAAAACGATGGTGCGTGTATTGATACCAATATCTCTTTCGTCGGTTTCGTCACCTAAAATAAAATAGTTAAGGTTTTTTGTAAACCAGCCTTGATGGGTGTAGCCTACGTTAGTATAACTTATATCCGAAATCTTTATGGGGTTGGATTTGTCGGTTACATCGGCAATAACAACTTCATCTTCATTACTTCCAATTAATATTTCTCGTCCTGTATAATCTGTGTCCGGACCATTATAAGTAACCACTTGGGCGTCGTGTGAATAACCACCTGCACTAAAACCATTTTCGGAAACTGGAGTCGTTGGATTTTGAATATTTACGAACATGGGGCCTCCGGAAAACGTATTTGAGCCTACAATATAGGCATAACCACTATCCTCATTAATCACGATATTATGAGCACTTCCAAACTCAGTAAAATGAGCATCAGTCGTAAATGTTTCGGGTGGATTTGCAACATCTCTTAAACGTGTTAAATCAAAAACCTGCATCCCATGATTTCCGGCATTATCTGCAACAATAAAGGCATGGTCTTTATACACTTTTACATCACGCCATGGCGAGCTAGTCGTAGCTGTTGGTAGATTACCCAGGTAAATTGGGTTTGTTGTATCTGTAATGTCTACAAAAGACACATTAATGTTTGTTGCTATTAAAGCATATTCTTTATCGGTAGTGGAGTCTACCCAACCCCAGGAATCGTTTCCGGCCGATGCTCCAAAAGTGTTTAACGACATGTGTACCATTAAATCGTAACCACTACATGGGTAAACATCTGCTAAACCATTTTCGCAAGAAGCTAATGCATCTGCGTTGCCTGTATCGTTTGCTAGTAAGGGTTCATTGTTATTACTTGCACAAGACTGTATAATTAAAAAAGATAAACAGCCTAAAATAGATAGTGTAAATAAACGAATACTCTTATTAAAGTAATTCATATTAGCAATTTTTAATTAATCTTTTTCAAAGTATGAAATTTGTTTGAATTTCTTGGTATTTAGTTAAAACGAATTCTGTATCAGACATATTGCTTATCGTATTTAATATTAAAAGTTTATTCATTTATATGGTTAAGCTTCTTATTTTTGCGCTATGATAGAAGATAAAAACCAACAGAGGACTCAATTAAGTGATTTAGGTGAATTTGGACTTATAGACCACCTAACCAAGAATTTTAAAATTAGTCAGAAGTCAACCGTTAAAAGTATAGGAGACGATGCGGCTGTTTTGGATTTTAAAAATGAAAAAATTGTTATTACTACCGATTTACTTGTTGAAGGGGTTCATTTCGATTTAAGCTATGTGCCTTTAAAGCATTTGGGGTATAAGGCAGTTGTTGTTAACCTGTCTGATGTGTATGCCATGAACGCTAATGCTACACAAGTTACAGTATCTATTGCGGTTTCGAATAGGTTCCCGTTGGAAGCTTTGGAAGAGTTATATGCCGGGATAGAAACGGCAGCAAAGATTTATAATATTGATGTTGTTGGTGGAGATACTACATCGTCTACAACGGGATTGTTGATTTCGGTTACGGCTATTGGAACTATTGAAAGCGATGATGAGGTTTATAGAGATGGTGCTAAATCTAGTGACTTATTGGTGGTTACTGGAGATTTGGGAGCTGCTTATATGGGGCTACAAATACTTGAACGAGAAAAAGAGGTATATAAGGTGAACCCTAATAATCAACCAGATTTAGATGGCTATTCTTATATAATAGAGCGTCAATTAAAGCCAGAAGCCCGAAAGGATATTATTAAACTATTGAAAGATCTTAATGTAAAACCGTCTTCAATGATCGATGTAAGTGATGGCTTGTCTTCAGAAATTATGCATTTATGTAAGCAAAGTAACGTAGGGTGCGATTTGTATGAAGAAAAAATTCCTTTAGACCCTCAGGTTATTTCAACATGTGAGGAGTTTAATATTGATAGTACTACGGTTGCGTTAAATGGTGGCGAAGATTACGAATTATTGTTTACTATTTCTCAAGAGGATTATTCTAAAATAAAAGCAAATCCTAATCTTACGGTAATTGGTTATATGAAAGAGGCACAGGAAGGTATTCATTTAGTAACGAGAGCCGATACTAAAATACCTATTAAAGCCCAAGGATGGAAAAATTTTAATGCTTAAAAACTAATAAATTTTCAACATTTATGGTTGAGGGTAGTTCGTCGATAGATTTTACTTTATGCTTAATGTGAATGTATTCCAATCCATCATCGTTTACATCTGAACTTTGCTGCACGGTCGATCTCATATGCCGTTTCATATGAATGTGTTCCAACAGATCATTTATTTCTTTAAATTTAGGCGTGAGCTCGGTTAAGTAGCCATTTTCGTTGGTAGTGAGTTGTTTTTTGCAGTGTTTGCAAGTATACTCTTTTACATGGTATGTCACATCTCGTGTTACTTGGAAATCGTGTCCAAATACCTTGCAATGAATGTTTTTCATTTACAAAATCAGATTAATTAGTTAGAGTCTATTAATGTATTAAAAAACATTTAACCATTTACTAGTAAATCGACGAAGCGAGCGTTTTCTTCTTTAAACGTTCCACTCTTGAGGTATGAATGCGTTCTAGAATCGTGTTTATTTCTTTAAACTTTGGAGTAAGCTCAATTAAATAACCATTACTGTTTGTCGTTAGTTGTTTTTTGCAATGAGAGCACGTGTATTCTTTAATATGATATGTAACTTTTTTAGTTACCTGATAATCATGGCCAAAGAAGCTGCAATACATTTTTGGGATAAATGTAGGTTTGTTAGTAGGTTTAATCATGGTATTGAATTTAAGAGCAATAAATCTAAAATAAAAAATCCAATAAAACGATAAAATGCTACATATTTTCGATGAAATGCATTATACTTTGTAAAGAATCGCTTTCGTTTTCAATGAAACTCATGTGGCCATCAGGGAATTCCACTAACTTTACATCACTATTTTTTGCTTGCGAAATTAAGGCATCGTAATCTAGTACCGGATCTCTTTTACTAACGATAAGCATTTTTTTAAAAGGTGTAAAATGAAGAAGTACTTCTCTATCTTCCCTAATTTTCATGCCTTCAAGAGCTGCTACAATACCCTGTAATGGTGTTTTTAAGGCTTCCTTTTTTAACAGCTTAATCTTTTCCGAAAAAATGGTTCTGTTCTTTGGCCTGAATAAGTTAGAAATACCCATTCTAATAAACGCTTTATGGTTTTGTTTAACAGCTACAATAGCTCGGTCTCTATTTTTTTTCTTTTCGGGAGAATCTGCACTTGCAGTAGAATTCATAAGGCATAAACCTTTTAATGCATCCGGATTCTTTTCAGCGAAAGCTAGGGATACATAACCACCCATTGAGTGTCCGATAAATGTAGATCGTCGAATTTTTAAATGTTTTAAAACGGCTTCAACCATTTCTGCCATGAGTTCCATAGTATGGATATAACCTAAACAATCGGTTTTTCCATGACCAAGAAGGTCGATGCAGATCACCCTATTTTTTTTTGATAATGTTGGAATAAAAGCATCCCACATTGTCGAGTTTTCTAAAAAACCATGAAGCAAGACAATGGCGTTCCCTTTTCCTTTGTCGGTATAAAAAATGTTTATTCCTTTGTGCTCTAAAATCATTTTTGTTAAATCTTATACAAAGATAATTTTGTGAAGTGAAAATAACTAAAAAGGCTGTATCAAAAGTAAATACAATGACATGTTGCTTGTCGAAATATTTTCAACTTGCTGATAATCAATATCGGTTTAGACAAGCTCAACCAGACAAAATAAATTACATTGATTTTAAGGTAACTCTTTAGTTTTTTACTTTTTTAATAGCAGAAAAAGCTTTGTCTACATACACATCTTCAACTAAAATAGTAAACTCATTCGTTGTTGAAATAACTTCGTAAAGTACGACGCCCTCCCAAGCTAAACGCTTAAAAAAATGATAGTATAGACCAGCAATTTTGGAATTGTCCTGAGGTAGGTTTATACTAATAGCCGATAAACCATCTTGAATAGCCAAGAAAGTTTCTTTTTCTAATTGTTCGATAATAAAATCTTTCAGGCTGCTGGAAATTATAATATTACTTTCGTGAATCCCTCTGGTAAACGTGTAGAATAGTTTCGATTCTTGATTTATTCTTTCCAGAATTTTGGCATGATTGTCAATTATTGTATCAGAATTTTTAACAGTAAAATCCGTTAAATTGGAGCGGACAGTAATGTCGCCTAAATTCTGAATAACCCGTTTCATTTTTATGGAGTTGGTTAAGGTTGTAGGTGGATTGTATCTTCTTAAAGCCATCATAATGGCACCAGGTTTTACTTCCTTTTTAAGCATTTTGCTAATAGGTTCTGTTAACTCAATGGCCAAAGCGCTAAAGTTTATAATGTTTCTAGATAATGCCTCCTCTAAATAAGGTTGCGTTATTAAAATATCCTCAACACAGTTAGATACAGTTTTCATGTGCTTGCATTTATTGTTTTAGTTTTTGAACCTCTACTTTTTCATCGAGTTCGATTTTTTAAAAACAAATTATTTTGTTCTTCAATAACAGTAAATCGAGATCGATAAGTACGAGTTTGCAACATCTGTTTTGGTAATACCTTTATTATTAGGTAATTGTTGCTAGATACATTATGTTAATTATTTAACAATATGTGCAAAAATAATCTTTTTTTTAAATAAATATAGGTATTGAGCAAATGAGTTTTAGTTTTACAATTAAAATAATTGCTTAGGAAAGTATGAAAGTATTGAAGTTTGGTGGAACATCTGTAGGTTCCGTAGAAAATATAAACAACGTTAAAAATATTATTAACGATGGCGATAAGAAGGTTGTTGTACTATCTGCAATGTCTGGTACTACAAACCAATTAGTGGCTATTTCTAGCGATATTGCAAACAAAGCACCAAACGAAGCTATTGATAAAATTAATAAGTTACATGAAGCTTATACAGTAACGATAGACAAGCTTTTAACAAATAAAGACCTAAACAAGGATGTTAAGGACTATGTTTACAGTATTTTCAATTTTTTAGTAGCCTGTACTTATCAAGAGTTTTCTATTGATTTAGAAAATAATATTGTAGCCCAAGGGGAGTTAATTTCTACGTACATGTTTAACAGTTATTTAAAGCAGGAAGGGCTAAGTTCTACGTTGTTACCAGCTTTAAGTTTTATGCGTATTGATGCAGACAAAGAGCCAGATGTGGCATATATAAAGCAACAGTTTGAGGTTGCTATAAACGATGCCGAACCTTCTGATATATACATTACTCAAGGGTTTATTTGTTTAGACGATACCGATAAAATTTCAAATTTACAACGTGGTGGTAGCGATTATACGGCAACACTTATTGGGGCTGCTATTAAAGCGGAGGAAGTGCAAATTTGGACCGATATTGATGGAATGCACAATAACGATCCTAGATACGTTGAAAACACCAAACCTATATCGAACCTGTCGTTTGACGAAGCTGCAGAGTTAGCTTATTTTGGGGCCAAGATATTGCACCCACAAACCGTTACCCCAGTTAGAGCAGATAACATTCCTGTACGTTTAAAAAATACGATGAATCCCGGTGCGCATGGAACACTAATTTCAAATATAACCTCAGAAAATGGTATTAAGGCCATTGCTGCCAAGGATAATATTACGGCTATAAAGATTAAATCTGCAAGAATGTTGCAGGCGCATGGTTTCTTAAAAAAAGTATTCGAAATTTTCGAAACGCATACAACATCTATCGATATGATTACAACATCGGAGGTAGCGGTTTCTTTAACCATTGATGACGATAGGAACTTGGATAAGATTATTGAAGAGTTAGAAAAAATTGCCACAATAGAAGTTGATACAAATCAGAGTATTATCTGTTTGGTAGGACATTCTGTTGTTGATCATGAAGACACTTACAAGTTGTTTCAAATATTACAAGATGTAAATATTAGAATGATTTCTTATGGTGGAAGTAGAAATAATATCTCTCTGTTAGTTGATACAGAAAACAAAATTAATTCGCTGCGTAAACTAAACGATTATTTATTTGAATTAGTCACTCTGTAAATTTACAATATTTAGTATTGTTAGCAGCCAAAAGGGTCGTTTTTAAACGACCCTTTCTTCTTTTTTTAAGAGTTCCGAAAAGTGTGTTATTGGTTTGTACTGGGTTTTTCGGATACGCTCAAGATAAACTAAAGTCAAAGTAAGCGAACCAGTTTACCAACAGGGAATCTTAGTTAAAATTTAAAGAGATTCCTCATTTTCATTCGGAATGACACTTTTTAAACCGCTTGCTCTCTTAAGAGTTCATAATGCTCTCAATTTCATCGGCTTCAATAGGAATGTTTCTCATTAAATTGAATGGCTCCCCTTGCTCTTGAATAACCACATCGTCTTCTAATCGTATGCCAAAACCTTCATCCGGAATATAAATTCCAGGCTCTACGGTAAATACCATGTTGGCTTGCATAGGTTCTGTTAATATGCCATAATCATGTGTGTCTAGGCCTAAATGGTGGCTGGTTCCATGCATAAGATATTTTTTATAAGCCGGCCATTCTGGGTTTTCGTTTTGCACATCGGCTTTGTCCAAAAGTCCTAAGCCTAAAAGTTCACTAGTCATTATCTTGCCAACCTCTACATGATATTTACCCCAATCGGTTCCAGGAGTAAGCATTTTTGTAGCCTCATTTTTCACTCTGTTTACTGCATTATAAACCTCTTTCTGTCTGGGAGTGAATTTTCCCGAAACGGGTACGCTACGAGTCATGTCGCTTGAATAATTACCATATTCTGCACCAACATCCATTAGTATTAATTCACCTGCTTTACACTGCTGATTGTTTTCTATATAATGCAGTACATTCGCATTATTTCCAGATGCAACAATAGGTGTGTAAGCAAATTTCTTAGAGCGGTTTCTCAAGAATTCGTGCATAAACTCTGCTTCAATTTCATATTCCCAAACATCGGGTTTAACAAAATTTAAAATACGTCTAAATCCTTTTTCAGTAATATCACAAGCTTTTTGAATGAGGTCAATTTCAATAGGATCCTTTACAGAACGTAACCTTTGTAAAATAGGATTACTTTTTGCAACTGCATGCGCAGGGTATCTGTCTTTTAACCATTTGGTAAAACGATCTTCTCGGGTTTCTGTTTCTACATTGGCTCTGTAATGTTCGTTAGTGTTAATATAAACAGTGTCGCATTGTGTCATAATTTCAAACATGACCTTTTCCATGTCCTGCAACCAGTAAACTGTTTTAATGCCACTCGTCTCAAAAGCTTTTTCTTTCGTTAGTTTTTCGCCTTCCCAAATAGCAATATGTTCGTTTGTTTCTTTTAAAAACAGAATCTCACGATGTTTCTCTTTTGGACAATCTGGGAATAAAACGAGAATACTTTCTTCTTGATCTACGCCACTTAGATAAAAAATATCTCTATGTTGCTCAAAAGGCAAGGTGCTATCTGCGCTTACAGGGTAGATATCGTTCGAATTAAAAACAGCTAAACTTTTAGGTTTCATTTGACTGGAAAAGTCTTTTCTGTTTTTTATGAAGAGCTCATTATTTATAGGGTGATATTTCATGTTAAGGATATATTAAGTTTTATAATTATAGCAAAACTAAATAAATCTTAAATAATAATTTATTATATTTGATAATCCCCTAGTTTTTTTAATATTAAGATAAACCGGAGTTAAATTTATTTTACCCGGAATCTATTATATTGCGTTTTCGATATCCAAATCAATTTTAAAGACATTAAAATCTAACCAGATGAAAAAAAATACTTTAATAACTGTATTAATCTTATTAATAACTATTACACACATACATGCGCAGATATTATTGAAAGAAGCTTCATTGGAAAAGCAAATTCAAAACTCAGATTTAGTTGTTGAAGGTCAGGTAATTTCAAAGCAATCATTTTGGGATTCAGGTCATAAAAATATCTATACGGTAAATACAATTGAAGTTTTTAAAGTATTTAAGGGAAACCCCGTTGCAACAATTGAAATAGTCACTGCAGGAGGCACAGTTGGGTTATCTGCTGAAATAGTAACACCTAGTTTGAAGTTAAGAAATAGTGATGTTGGAATGTTCATGCTATATAACAATAATGTAGCGTTAAATCTTAGTGCTAAATCCTCAAAAAAACAATTTAAGGTATACGGTTCGTTACAAGGTTTTTACAAATATTACTTAAATCATGATGTTGCTATAAACCCGTTTAATAAAAAGCAAGGCATAGCAAAAACTTTTTATAATGAGATTAAGAATTATACAAAAAAGGACTATATAGAAGTATCAAAATTGAACTTAACAAAGCAAGGAACTAATTCTGATCAACAAAAAGTTTCCTTACCTCCAAGTTCAGTTACTTTTACACCAACAACAGTGACTGCAGGAACAAAAACTGTATTAACGATTAACGGATCTGGTTTTGGTTCTGTAAAAGGAAAGGTTGGTTTTAGTAATGCTGATTCTGGAGGTTTTGATCAAGGGGTTCCTGATTATGTCAATGCTTTAGATACTCAGGTTTTAACTTGGAGTGATACTCAAATTACTGTGGAAGTGCCATCTGAAGCAGGTACAGGTAAAATAGAGGTGACGGATGATCTTGGAGCGTCTGCAGAATCTAGCTCGGATTTAACAGTTACCTATGCTGAAACAAATGTGCCTAGTGATGCTGTTAATTCTGGTGTTTTCGTTGCTTATCCAACGCAACATGTAAATGATAATAATGGTGGTTATACTTGGCGAATGTTTACTGATTTTGATGCTAATACTGGTGCAAAGGCTTCTTTTTTACGAGCATTAGAAACTTGGAGATGTGAAACAGGAGTAAATTGGGTTATTGGAGCTAATACTACTGTTGATGCAATAGCAAGTGATGGAGTAAATGTTGTTAGGTTTGATAATGGAGCAGAATTAGGAACTGATGTTTTAGGAAGATGTACATCTCGTTATAGTGGTTGTTTTGCAGCAGGGAATACAACGCTTAACTGGTATGTTTCAGAATTAGATATTGTATTTGATGACGCTACTAACTGGAATTTCGATACAGACCTTCCTGAAATTTCTGAATTCGATTTCGAAAGTGTTGCTTTACATGAACTAGGACATGGTCATCAATTAGCACATGTTATTGATACGAATAATGATGTTATGCATTATGCTTTGTCAAATGCCGAAGATCAAAGAGAGTTAAGTGCAAATAATATTATATCGGCCGGCAATGTACAAAGTAGGAGTACTGGGTCTGCAGTTTGTGGAGAAGGTGTTATGACAGCTTATGCAGGAAGTTGCGGTTTAAGTGTAGACGAAGAAGAATTAGAAGCAGCTATTACTCTATATCCAAACCCGGCAAGTCGCCAGTTTTTTATAAGGAATGCTTCATTTATAAATTTAGAAAAAGCAGTTATTTACGATATAAGCGGAAGACATATTTCTGAATATGATATTTCTGATACTTCAAAAGCTAAAACGATTAATGTAACAGGAGTTTCCGGAGGGATTTATTTTGTAAATATTTACTCCGATAGAGCTATGATTACCAAAAAATTAGTCTTGGATTAATTGAAAAGTAATACTTCATGTTTGTATGTCAGGTTGCGTACTTCGGCTTTAGTCTATGATTAGGGTAGACGGAGTCCCTAAGGTGATAAATAAATGTTATTGTGTTTAGCCTTGATAAGGTAGTCTTTGAAACACATATTATTTTAACAAAACTATAGGATGTTGAAATAGCCGAAATTTGGTTGATTTTAATTAATTTGAAAAATTAAAGTTAATCAACCATGAAATATAAAGCACTTCACTTCCTTTTAGCCATTTCTTTTTTTCAAATATTTGCACAGCAGGATGCCACATCGTCAAAAATAATTGAAGAAGCACTAATCCAAAAAGAGCAACTAACAAAAACATCATTGGTAAAAAATGTTGCTTTTAAAAATGTTGGACCGTCAGTTATGAGTGGTCGTGTTGCAGATTTAGCTGTTAATCCAGACAATCCAATAGAATTTTATGTAGGATATGCGTCCGGCGGTGTTTGGTATACTAACAATAACGGAGCAACATTTAGCCCGATATTGGACACCTCCAATACTCAAAACGTGGGTGACATAGCTGTCGATTGGAAAAGTAAGACCATTTGGGTAGGCACTGGAGAGAATAATTCATCGCGATCCAATTATGCTGGTATTGGAATTTTAAAATCTACAGATCACGGTAAGACCTGGCATAACATGGGACTTAAAGATTCACACCACATAGGCAGAATTTTAGTCAATCCAAATAATCCAGATGAAGTTGTCGTAGGAGTTACAGGGCACTTATATTCTCCTAGTAAAGAGCGCGGCATCTACAGAACAAAAGATGGCGGTAAGACCTGGAAACAAACATTGTTTGTAAATAATATGAGCGGTATAATTGATGTGCAATGCGATCCGGATAATTTTAATGTCATGTTTGCTTCATCTTGGACAAAAGATCGTAAAGCATGGAATTTTGATGGTAGCGGAAAAAACTCTGCCATTTACAAAAGTACTGATGCTGGAAACACATGGACTAAAGTGTCAACTAAGAAAAGCGGATTCCCAACTGGGAAAGGTGTTGGTAGAATTGGACTAGCCGTTTTTAACGAAAATATTATTTATGCTTTACACGATAGTCAATTTAGAAGAGCTCCCGAAGCCAAGGATGAAGAAGAGCAGGGCTTAACTAAAGAGGATTTTAAGACCATGTCGGTTGAAGACTTTTTAAAACTCGAAGACAAAAAGCTTAACGGATTTTTAAAAACAAATGGATTTCAGGAAAAATACAGGGCAGAAAACGTAAAACAAATGGTAAGAAGTGGCAATGTAAAGCCAGTTGATCTTGCAAAATATCTAGAGGATGCCAATTCCATGTTGTTCGATACGCCAGTAATAGGAGCCGAAGTTTACAAAAGTGAAGATGGTGGTGTAACATGGAAAAAAACACATAGCGATTATATTGATGATTTATACTATAGTTATGGATATTACTTTGGAGAAATAAGAGTAGATCCTCAGGATGAAAAAGGCATTTATATTTTAGGAGTTCCTATTTTAAAATCTAAAGACGGCGGACAAACTTTTTCCTCCATAAGCAGGGAAAATGTTCATCCAGATCATCAAGCATTATGGGTAAATCCAAAAAGGTCAGGTCATTTAATAGATGGTAACGACGGTGGATTAAACATGAGTTACGACGATGGAGAAACATGGGAAAAGCTCAATGTTAATGCCGTTGGTCAGTTCTATGCCATAAATGTAGACAATGCCAAACCATATAACATTTATGGAGGTTTACAAGACAACGGTGTTTGGTTTGGGGCTAATAATGCCAAAGACGATAAGAGTTGGCACCAAAGCGGGCATTACCCATGGAGAAGTATTATGGGGGGTGATGGTATGCAAATTCAAATTGATAGTAGAGATAATAATATTGTATACACAGGCTATCAATTTGGAAACTACTACAGGCTCAACTTAAAAACCAAAGAACAGACTTATATACAACCAAAACATGAATTAGGTGAAAACCCATACCGCTTTAATTGGCAAACCCCTATTTTATTGTCGCCCCACAATCAGGATATCCTGTATTTAGGAGGCAATAAATTAATGCGCTCCATGAATCAAGGAATCGATTGGGACGCCATAAGTAGTGACCTTACCAATGGTGGGGAAAAAGGAAATGTGGCTTATGGAACAATAACAACTATTAGCGAATCCCCTTTTCAATTCGGATTAATTTATACGGGTAGCGACGATGGCTTAGTACAAGTTACTAATAATGCCGGTGGAAGCTGGGAGGTTATTTCCAATACATTCCCAAAAGACCTTTGGGTTAGCCGAGTTATTGCATCGCAACATAAAAAAGAGCGTGTATATGTAACCTTAAATGGATACCGTTGGGACCATTTTAAAGTGTATGCTTACGTAAGTGATGACTATGGCAAAACATGGAAAGACATTAGTTCGAATATTCCGGCATCTCCTGTAAACGTAATTAGAGAAGATCCTGCAAACGAGAATGTTTTATACTTGGGAACAGACAACGGAGCATATGTGTCGTTTAATCAAGGGCAAGGTTGGGAGGCATTCGGTAAGGGGCTTCCAAATGTTGCCGTTCACGATATGGTTGTTCAGCCAGAAGCCAAAGACTTAATACTGGGAACCCATGGAAGAAGTATTTATAAAACTGATATTGCACCGCTTCAGCTAATGAGTGATAGTATACAATCGAAAGCAGTAACACTTTTTAAATTAAAAAACATAAGATATTCTAGCAATTGGGGCAATACGTGGAGTAAGTGGTTTGAAGCTTCTGTACCTAAATTAGATATAGCATTTTATTCGAATACTTCCGAAGAAAAAACCATTGAAATATTTTCAGAAAAAGGCACTTTGCTTAATCAAATTAAAGTAAAAGCAGATGAAGGATTTAATTATACCAATTACGACTTAACCTTAACCGAGGAAGGTAGAAAAACACTACTTAAGGAAGATTCGGATCTGGAAATTAAAAAAGCTAAAAACGATAAATACTATATGCCCAAAGGGGCGTATTATATTCAAATAGATTCGGAAAAACAAGATTTAACAGTTAATTAAGGATTTTTTAACTTAAAATCATTCTAAATAGTAAAAACATGACATTTGTTAGTTGTCTAAAACTTCGCCCTAACTTACCTTTGCGTAAACATAAATAACTTCAAACGTAATGAGTGGATTTTTTAAATCTTCGATAGGAAGAAAGATAGCTATGGCACTTTCGGCTTTCTTCCTCATGTTTTTCTTAATAATACATTTAGCGGTAAATATTACATCTTTGTTTAGTGAAGATGTTTTTAACGAGCTGTCTCATTTTATGGGGGTGAACCCTTTAATTCAATTTGCCTTACAGCCGGTTTTAATATTTGGTGTAGTGTTTCATTTTGTAATGGGATTTGTATTAGAACTTAAGAACAAAAAAGCGAAAGGCGTTGCATACGCTAAAAATAATGGTGCTGCAAATTCTACTTGGATGAGTAGAAACATGATTTATAGTGGGCTTGTAATATTAGCCTTTATTGTACTTCATTTTATTGATTTCTGGTTTCCAGAAATAAACACAAAATATATTCAGGGAGATATGTCTGGAATGCATGATGGCAGTTTTAGATATTTCCATGAGTTACAACACAAGTTTTTAAATCCAGCCAGAGTTGGTGCTTATGTTGTTGCATTTATACTTTTAGCGTTACACTTGCTACATGGGTTTACTTCGGCATTCCAATCTGTAGGAGTAACAGCTGGACGTAAAAAAGCATTACAAACATTTGGAAAGGTATATTCAATTGTAATTCCATTAGGATTTATAATAATTGCACTTTATCATCACTTAAACCATTAATCTTAAATAGTTAATATGGCTTTAGATTCAAAAGTACCAGAAGGTCCAATTAAAGATAAATGGACAAATTATAAAAATCATATCGATTTAGTAAACCCTGCAAACAAACGTAATATCGATATTATAGTAGTCGGTACAGGTTTAGCAGGCGGTTCTGCTGCTGCTACTTTAGCAGAGTTAGGATACAATGTAAAAGCATTTGCTTACCAAGATTCTCCACGTCGTGCACACTCTATTGCTGCGCAAGGAGGAATTAACGCTGCAAAGAACTATCAAGGTGATGGGGATTCAACATACAGATTATTTTACGATACTGTAAAGGGAGGCGATTACCGTTCTCGTGAGGCAAACGTATATCGTTTGGCTGAGGTATCTGCAAATATTATTGACCAATGTGTGGCTCAAGGTGTTCCTTTTGCTCGAGATTATGGTGGGTTATTAGATAACCGTTCGTTTGGTGGTGTATTAGTATCCAGAACGTTTTATGCAAAAGGACAAACAGGGCAACAATTATTGTTAGGAGCCTATTCTGCAATGAACAGACAAATTGCTCGTGGTAAAATAGAGATGTTTAACCGCCATGAAATGTTAGATGTTGTAAAGGTTGACGGAAAAGCAAGAGGTATTATTGCTCGTGATTTGATTACGGGTGAGATAGAAAGACATTCTGCACACGCCGTAGTTATAGCAACTGGAGGGTACGGAAATGTATATTTCTTATCAACGAATGCTATGGGAAGTAATGCAACGGCTGCCTGGAAAATTCATAAAAAAGGAGCATATTTTGCTAATCCTTGTTATACACAAATTCACCCAACATGTATTCCGCGTTCCGGAGATTACCAGTCTAAACTAACGTTGATGTCTGAGTCTTTACGTAACGACGGACGTATTTGGGTTCCTAAAAATATGGATGATGTATTGGCCATCCGCGAAGGTCGTAAAAAGCCAACCGATCTATCTGAAGAAGAAAGAGATTATTACTTGGAACGTCGTTATCCTGCGTTTGGTAATTTAGTACCTCGTGATGTAGCATCCCGTGCAGCTAAAGAACGTTGCGATGCGGGTTATGGTGTAAATGCAACTGGAGAAGCCGTATATTTAGATTTTGCATCTGCCATTGATCGTTATGGTAGAGAGCAGGCTAAAATTCAAAATATTTCCAATCCTTCTAACGAAAAAGTTTATGAATTAGGTAAAGCTATAGTTGAGGCTAAATACGGAAACCTATTTCAGATGTATGAGAAGATCGTTGATGAAAATCCATACGAAACACCAATGATGATATACCCTGCAACACACTATACAATGGGTGGTGTTTGGGTTGATTATAACTTAATGACAACCGTTCCTGGGTTATATTGTATTGGTGAAGCAAACTTCTCCGACCATGGAGCAAACAGACTTGGAGCTTCTGCCTTAATGCAAGGACTAGCCGATGGTTATTTTGTACTGCCTTATACGATTGGCGATTATTTATCCGACGATATTAGAACAGGAAAAATACCAACAGATACTAAGGAGTTTGACGAAGTTGAGAAAGAAGTAAAAGACCGTATTGATTTCTTTGTAAATAATAAAGGAACAAAATCTGTAGACTACTTCCATAAGAAGCTTGGAAAAGTAATGTGGGATAAAGTAGGTATGGCAAGAAACGAAAAAGGTTTAAAAGAAGCTATGGTGGAAATTAAAGCTATTCGTGAAGAGTTCTGGAAAGAAGTAAAAGTACCTGGTTCTGCAAACGAAATGAATACAGAACTTGAAAAAGCAGGTCGTGTGGCAGACTTTTTAGAGTTAGGAGAGTTATTTGCTAAAGATGCTCTTGTAAGAGAAGAATCCTGTGGTGGTCACTTTAGAGAAGAATCTGTTGAATTAGATGGTGAACAAAAAGGAGAAGCAAAACGTAATGATAAAGATTTTGCCTTTGTTTCTGCTTGGGAGTATAAAGGAGAACCAGCCGATGCTGTTTTGCATAAAGAAGAATTAGAGTTTAAAGATATCGAACTAAAACAACGTTCATACAAATAAAAAAGAAAATGGATTTAACACTTAAAATTTGGAGACAAAAAGACTCAAATGCAAAGGGTCAAATGGTGGATTATAAAGTTACTGATATATCAGAACATATGTCTTTTTTAGAAATGATGGATGTTTTGAACGAACAATTAGTTAATACTGGAGAAGAGCCAGTAGCATTCGATCATGATTGTCGTGAAGGTATTTGTGGGATGTGTTCGATGTATATTAATGGAGAAGCTCATGGACCAGATAGAGGTATAACAACTTGTCAATTGCATATGCGTATGTTTAAAGATGGAGATACTATTACTATTGAGCCATTTAGAGCAGCTGCATTTCCTGTAATTAAGGATTTAATAGTAGATAGAATGGCTTTTGAGCGTATTCAACAAGCCGGAGGTTATATTTCTGTAAATACATCTGGGAATACTCAGGATGCCAACGCAATTCCAATTTCTAAACATGCTGCCGACGAAGCTATGGATGCTGCTACCTGTATTGGTTGTGGCGCTTGTGTAGCGACTTGTAAAAACTCATCTGCGATGTTATTTGTTGGAGCTAAAGTATCTCAGTATGCATTATTACCTCAAGGGCAAGTGGAAGCAGCAGACCGTGTTAAAAACATGGTTGCTCAAATGGATTTAGAAGGCTTTGGTAACTGTACAAATACAGGAGCTTGTGAAGTAGAATGTCCTAAAGGAATTTCTTTAGATAATATTGCTCGTATGAATAGAGAATTAATGAAAGCGAATATTTAGTAATATTTTAGCAATTCATTAGAAAATTTAAAAACCCAAGCAGACGCTTGGGTTTTTTTGTTTAGATTTAAGAAAATAAATCTAATAGATGAAAATAAAGTACGCCGTTCTGTTTTTTTTATATTTCCTTTCCTACGGAAAAATTTGTTCACAAGTATGCCAGAAAGCAAATAGTTTGTTTTGCGAACAGGCTGTGTTAAGACATATAAGATCCTTGTCTTCTGATGCTTTTGAGGGCAGAAGAACAGGAACAAAGGGCGCAGTAAAAACAAAGAAGTATATCATTAATCAGTTCCATTCGTTAAATGTTCTACCGTTAGAGAAAAACTATGAACAGCGTTTTTTGTTTAAAAAAAGAGGAAAAGAGTATAGAGCAACAAATGTTTTAGGGATTATAAAAGGGACTAAGAATCCTCGTAAATATATTGTTATAAGCGCGCATTACGATCATGAAGGTATTAAAAATGGAGAGGTGTATAATGGTGCCGACGATAATGCTTCTGGGGTAAGTGCGTTATTTAGTTTTGGGGAGTATTTAAAAAAGAATCCACCAAATTACTCTGTTATTTTAGCAGCATTTGATGCTGAAGAATTAGGACTTCAAGGATCTAAGTATTTTGTAAGAAACTCAATCGTTCCGTTAGAAAATATAAAGATGAATATCAACATGGACATGATTAGTAGGAGTGATAAAAATGAATTGTATGTGGTGGGGGTAGAACATTACAAAAAACTAAAAAATGTGATTAAACATTTTAATTACTCTAAAAAAATAAAACTAATTGCAGGGCATGATGGGTGTGATGATTTAGAAAATTGGACCTATGCATCAGATCATGTACATTTTTATAAAAAAGGAATTCCGTTTTTATACTTTGGTGTAGAAAATCATGAAGACTATCATGAACCTACAGATGATTTTGAAAACATTCACCCGAAGTTTTATGTAGAAGCCGTGAATGTTATTATTTCTGTTTTTGAAAAAATAGATAATTTAAAGTTCTAAAAACGTGTTCACACAAATTATTGACTTGCCTAATGAACATGGACACGAATTACACGAATTTTCACTAATTAATGTGGGTTCGATGTAATTGTTTGTAAATTAAATAGTTGCAATATTTAAAAGAAAAGTAGTGTCATTCAGAAGCCGTGCATGCCGGTGGGCAGGGAGGAACGACTGAAGAATCTCAACCTTTAGAGATCTCTCATGTTATGAGAAATATTACAAAGTAATAATAAGGCAACAGATTAGTGTAAATTCGTGTAATTAGTGTCTTCTTAAAGTAAATAACTAAAAGTAAGCCTTCAACTGAATAGAGCCAGTATGTATGGTTCTACTGGACTCGGTTTTTCTTCCAAAATAACTTAAATTAAGATCGAGAAAGGCAGTTAACTTTTTTTGGGCTAATAAGGTCCACGTATAGTTTTTTCCAGGTTGCAAACCCTCTAGCATTTGATAGGCAACAGGAGTGTTAGGATTGCCATTAAAAATATTCGAGAAATAATTAAACTCACCATTTATAGCGTTTTTTTGACTATTAGCTAAAGTAAAAGAAGCTCCATATTTTTGTTGTTTCAACGATTCTAAGCTACCTATAGTGTTCTCTTTATTGGCATACTGATAAAACACATCGAAACTGGAATTATCATTAAATAAATAAGATATTTTTGGGTTAAAACGCGTTTCCTCGAAGTTGTAATTTTTACTCGCAAAATTTTCGCTTAAGCTTTCGTTTTTATCTAAAGCAGAAATCATATTAACCAGCCAATTTCCGGTAATTTTATGATTGAAATTAAGCTGATGACTTTTTAAACTATTTTCAACAAACCCAGTCGATAGTATGTTTCGGGTCGTGTTATCGAGATATGTGTAAGAAGTGGTATAGCGTTGCTTGCCCCTGTTGAAAAACAAAACATTCCTAAAATTCAATTGTAAGCCTAATTGATCTGCTTCATTATTTTTAAAGGGATTAAGGTTGAAATTATTGCCTTCTCGTTTTATCTTTCTATCAATTAAATAACTGGTTTGATTATAAAAGTGAGACCAGAATTTTTTCGATTTTTTCTTGCTCACATACCATTGCGCTGGATTAATTGTTAGCGTCTGGCTCAGTCTGTTTTGGTGCGTTTTTATAAAAACTCGATTAGGTAAAAGTACTCTTATGTATTTTCCTTGATCTTGAAATTGAGCAACTTCGAACTCTTCAAGTTCCTGTATGCCATTTTCATTATAATCAATCCATGTAAAAGTTCCTTGGCCGGGTTCAACCTCCACATAGGTGAAATCCTGTTGGGGTAATGTCCCCGAGTTGGTTTCAAAAATGGTATTCCATTGTATAATTTGCTTAAAAAGCTTCTGATTAAACTGTAATCTGGAGTTTATAGAACGTTCGTCTTCAATGTTGCTATCTTCACTTTTTAAAGTTCTGTAATTAGCGTATAAAGACAAATTGGTGTTTTTGTTTTTTACCAGTCGAGAATCCAAATAAAAAGTATTAGAGGTGTTCACTTTTTGCAATTGGTTGTTTCTTATACTGTCATTTACACGGTTTTTATAACCAATTTCAGCAAAAACTTTAGTGCTATCACCAACTCCGATAAAGAATTCATAAGATTTAAACTTTTGACTTAAAGGTGTTAATGTTTCGGTTAAGACATCTTTTTGTTCATTATCTTCAATAGCCAATTTAGTGCCTAGCCAACCTTTTTGCATACCGTAGGTAATACGATTATAAGACCTTAAAAATGTTGAGGCGTTCGTGTTGGATTCTGCATTTAGAAAACTGGAATGCGATACGATGTTAAACCTATTTAAAAGTAAATTTATATTGGCAACATGCCGGTTACCATTAAAACTTTCCGAATAGCCTAAATGTTCAAATTGGTAGTTTATAATGCCCTTTTTATGGTGAAAAAGCCGAAAGCCAGAATGTAACAAGATTTGATCACCTAAACTGTTTGTGGTTTGATTTCCCGTGGGTAAATCCAGATTCCAGTCGCGATTAAACTCTGCATTATATAAACGTTCAATGGTTTTATAATGTTCTTGAATATAATCGGTATTGGCAAAGGCACTTAAATTCCAAAGGCTATCATTTTTAATGAGCTTTTGCTCAATATTCAGTTTTCCGGCAAAGCCATCATTATCATTATCATCTAAATTAGAGAAGAGGTTTAAATCATTTTTACTGCCAGAAGCTTCAAAAACGATATTGGTTTTTTCAGAAGGTTTATAAATTCCATTTATCACAGCAATTTGAAGTTTGGTAGGAGACACCAATTGAACTATAGGAGCATAATCTCCCAGTCCAACACCAGCAAACTCATAAATATTATTAATAGCAGTTGTATTACCCAAAATGTAATCGCCTTGGTTAGCTCCAACCCGCGTAAAGGTAACCCGGTAAAGCTCATCGTCTGGATTATTAGAAAACACAAAAGCTTCAACTCCACCTATGAGTTCTTTTTTATATAAGATCCTATTTTCATTTAAGCTTTCCTGAATTTCAGATGGTGCTACCATTAGGCTCCTATCGTCTCCGGCATTGGATAATATTTGTATTTGTTCTTGGGATAAATTTTGCTGAAGCGGTTGGTTTTTAGAATCATTTTCAGAATACACAGAAACGCCAATGTTTAACTTGTCACCTTTAACTTGTCCGCCGCCATAAGCCACAAAACGCGAATAATTGCGTTCGCTAAATTGATAATCGACAGTAATCCGCATTTCCGAAGTTATCGGGTAAGTAGAATTAAATATAATCTCTCCTGCATTATAATCTATAATATAATCCTGATCTTCACCACGCTTTACCGCAATGCCGTTTACGTAAACCGTTTCACTGCCAGATACAATAAGCACAAATAATTCACCATTTTGTCCTTGCAATTTATAAGGACCTTGGTTTCCTTCCTGTGCAGTAAATTGGCTTCTCGTAAACTGACCACGTACAATAGCTCCAGAAGCAAAAACATTAGTTCGATCGTTTTTACCTAGTTTGGCATTAATGGATAAGCCTTGAACACGCTTGGAAAAACTTGCAAAATAAGAACTGGTGTTTTGCAAATCGATATCGCCAGCTCTAATATTCCAACGATCGCTAAACAATTCAATAAAAACCTGATCGAATTCATCCAAACGTTGCGAATAACCACTTTCTTGTAATGGTATATTAGCATCTTGTATAGATGCTCTAAGCGATACTTTGTCGCTAAGCTTTCCGGTTATTTGAAGATCTAGTTCGCTATTTAGAACCGAATTCTGGTTGTTTCCTATGGTAACTCCTCTTGAAATACTTCCAGAAGTTGTTAAGCCATCAAAAGGAGTAAAGTTTTTAGAATCGCTTGGTTGCGATAGTTTGTATAGTTTTTCGAGATTATCGTTGGTTTCAACAATTACAGATTCATCTAACTGTTGGTAGGTTCTGGTTAAAAAATCGGGAAACCTTAAATAGTTGATAATGACGGAATCGGTTTCAACAGGCTTTTTTAGAGTAAGTATGGCTTTTGAATAATCAACAGAGTAAAAGCTGGAATCGATAACTGTATTATCATTTCTTTTAATTAAAAATGAGTTGGGGTTTATACTTACGCTATCTATACGAATAATATTTTTTACAGCAACTTTTATTGTTTTATAGTTTGAAGACGGTTCTTGAGAAAATCCACAAAAACCAACTAAGAATATAAAAATTGATGCAATACACTTCATTTGATACTTAAACTACAAATAGCTTAAAATATTTTGTTATTAGAATTCGTTAGACTGGCTCTAATAACGAATATACTTCTTTTAAGGTAAACTTATAGGAGGCTCAACAAGTTAGCCATTATAAGTATACATTGAGCATGCTTGTACCTGGTTCGGTAAAGTAGCAAATCAAAAAAATTAATTTATTTTGATGGTGTAAAAGTAGCGTATTATTTATTTTAGCTAGATGTAATAAACATCATTAAGGATTTTAATGTTTTTTACTACACAAATTGTATCTGTTTACAGCAGGCAAGTCCAACAATAAAAAAAACAACGTATATACAATGAAAATTATATCATATAACGTAAACGGTATTCGAGCTGCAATAAATAAAGGTTTTATAGATTGGTTAAAAAGCGCAAACCCAGATGTGATTTGTCTACAAGAAATAAAAGCACAAAAAGAGCAGTTGGATATTGATGTTTTTGTAGAGGCTGGCTATAAATATAATTATTGGTTTAGCGCCCAAAAAAAAGGATATAGTGGTGTTGCAATTTTAAGCAAAATAGAACCAAATCATATAGAGTATGGCACGGGTATTGAGTCAATGGACTTTGAAGGTAGAAATTTGCGAGCCGATTTTAATGATGTATCTGTAATGAGCTTGTATTTACCTTCTGGAACAAACGACGCACGTTTAAACCATAAGTTGGAATATATGGATATGTTTCAGGATTATATAAACAATCTTAAAAAAGATGTGCCTAATCTGGTTATTTGTGGCGACTATAACATTTGCCATGAAGAGATAGATATCCATAACCCTAAAATGAAAGGTGTCTCAGGGTTTTTACCCGTAGAGCGCGAGTGGATTGGAAACTTTATTGATAGTGGATTTATAGATTCGTTTAGGTATTTAAATACAGAAACACAACAATACAGTTGGTGGAGTTACCGTGCTAATGCTCGTGCCAATAATAAAGGTTGGCGATTAGATTATGCCATGGTAGCAGAACCGTTGCAAGAAAAGATAAAAAGAGCCGTTATACTATCCGAGGCAGTACATAGTGATCACTGTCCGATTTTAGTGGAAATAGACAATTAAAAGATAGATATAGTATATAACTAATAATAAATAGAATCCTAAAAAATGATTAAAAAAACCTTATTAGCAGTGTTACTCTTAACTTTTTTAGTGTCTTGTGTATCACCAAAAATATACAAGGAACTAGAAGAGAAGTACGGAGTTTTAAAGGAGGAAAATAGAAAGCTTTCTGATGAGAACGATGCCCTTTTGAGTGCAAAAAATGCCGCAGAGAATGAATTGAAGCAAGTTAATAAAGCCTATGATGAAGCGATTCAGCAACGAGACAAATTACAGGCAGAGTACAATGCGGTAAAATCTAATTACGATAACTTAAAGAATTCGTATGATGCACTAGAGAAAAACAGTTCTAGAGCTATAGCAAGAAACTCTAAAAAGAATAGAGAATTGTTAGCGCAATTAGAAGCGAAAGAACAAGCATTGGCTACCGAAAATGCACGTTTAGAAAAACTTAAGAAAGAATTGGAAGAACGGTCGCACCGCGTAGCAGAATTAGAAAAAGTGATAGCTTCAAAAGATGCTGCGTTAACACAGTTAAAAGATGCCATTTCTAGAGCTTTAACAGATTTTGAAGGTAAAGGTTTAACAATAGAACAGCGTGATGGGAAAGTATACGTGTCTATGGAGAATAAACTATTATTTGGTTCTGGTAGTTGGGCAGTAGGTACAGAAGGACGTAGAGCAGTACAGCAATTAGGAAGTGTGCTTGGTGATAATCCGGATATAGCTGTATTAATAGAAGGTCATACAGATAATGTGCCTTATAAAGGAAATACACATATAAGTGGTAACTGGGACTTATCTACAAAACGTGCCACAGCTATTGTAAAGATTTTAAAAGAAAATACCGCTATAAACCCAGAGAATTTAATCGCAGCAGGTCGTGGAGAATTTGCGCCTATTGCTTCTAATGCAACACCAGAAGGGAAAGCAAAAAATAGACGTATTGAGGTTATTTTAACGCCAAAATTAGATGAGTTATCTAAACTGTTAAACGAAAACTAGATATCAACAAATGTCATTGACATTTGATTTATAAATCTTAATATATTTTAAACCTTTCAAGTTTTTAAAGAACTTGAAAGGTTTTTATCTTTACGAAATTAAATGACTGAAACTTAAGAAGCTTTTTACTGCTAAGATTTTTGACCAAACCGATTAAAAATGGAAGCTTCAATTAAAAAGATTCCCTCCTTTATGGGAAAACCAAAAACATAAAGATGAAATACACTACACTACCAAAAACAGATATAAAAGTTAGTAAAATATGCCTGGGCTCTATGACCTGGGGAAATCAGAATACAGAAGCCGAAGGCCATGAGCAGCTAGATTATGCTTTAGATCGAGGAGTGAATTTTATAGATACTGCAGAGTTGTACCCTGTACCGGCTACAGCGGAAACAAGTGGACGTACTAGCGAAATTATTGGTAATTGGTTACAAAAAACAGGTAATAGAAGTAAAGTGATTTTGGCATCTAAAATTGCAGGTCCTGGAGATTATACAGCTCATATTCGTAAAACAGGATTTAGCCCAGATGCTATTCGTGAGGCTATAGATTTGGAATTAAAAAGATTGCAAACCGATTATATAGATTTATACCAATTACATTGGCCGGAGCGACAAACCAACTTTTTCGGACAACGTGATTATAAGCACAACCCAAAAGATGCATGGAATGATAATTTTAATGAAATTCTTAATGCGCTTGATGAGCAAATAAAAGCAGGTAAAATTCGTCATGTAGGGGTGTCTAACGAAAAAGCTTGGGGAGCTATGCGCTATTTGGAAGAATCGAAAACGCATAATTTACCTAGAATGATCACCATTCAAAATTCATATTCATTGCTTAACAGAACTTTCGAAGGTGACTTGGCAGAGGTTTCCATACGAGAAGGTTTAGGCTTGTTGGTGTACTCTCCAATGGCATTTGGAGTGCTTTCAGGTAAATATATTAAAGGAACTGCCGCAGATAATGCGAGACTTAAATTATTTCCTAGGTTTGACAGATATAGCGGCGAGAATGCTACAGAGGCTACCAAACGTTATTTACAAATAGCCGAAAATCATAATATGACTTTAGCCCAAATGTCATTAGCTTTTGTAAATCAACAGCCTTTTGTAACGAGTAATATTATTGGAGCTACTAATTTAGAACAGCTTAAAGAAAATATTGATAGTGCTGATATTACGCTTAGTGATGCTGTTTTGGATGAGATTAACGCAGTACATGCAGACATCCCAAATCCAGCGCCTTAATTTTGTAATTGCAAAGAGTATTTAATAAGTAGGTTATGTAGGTTTTTTATTTCTATTGGTTTAGAAATAAAATCGTCAATACCAGCTATGTTAGCCTGTTTTCTGTCGTCTGTATAGGCACTGGCAGAAACGGCAACGATTGGTACGGGGTTAGATTTAAATTTCTCGGTAGCTTTAATACTCTTAGTAGCTTCTAAACCGTCCATTATAGGCATTTGTATGTCCATAAATACCATGTCGTAGTGTTTTTGGCTAAACTGCTCCACGGCTTCAATACCGTTGTTGGCATAGTCTATGGTTAAATTGAATTTGTTCAACATTAAACCCAGCACTTTTTGGTTCATGGCATTATCGTCTACTACCAAAACTCTAGTTGTATGCCCCAGTTTAGGTAAATTATTAATTAAGGAATTAGAGGTTAACTTTGATGTGTCGTTATGCTCTTTTTTTAATTTTAAACTGAAATAAAACCGACTTCCTTTATTTATTGAAGTAGTGAATTTTAATTCACTGCCCATTAAATTTGCCAATTCATTAGATATTGCTAAACCTAAGCCTGTCCCTCCAAATTTTCGGGTAGTTGATAAATCTACCTGTTCGAACGCCTGAAATATTTTTTTAGATTCTTCTTCATTCATGCCAATGCCAGTATCTTCAACAGAAAAATGGAAAATATCGTAGGTGTCATCTAATTTATCTTGTTTTATATCTAGTTTTACCCAGCCTTTTTTCGTGAATTTGATGGCGTTATTCAACAAGTTGATTATAATTTGATTTATTCTTATGCTATCACCAATAATAAATCTTGAAGCTTGTGGTGATTTTTTAAAATTATAAATGAGTTCGATATTTTTTTCAGATGCTTGATATTTAAATATATTGATAAGCTGATTTAAGTCCTGATTTAGGTTTATTTTGGTTTGTTCCAATTCTAGTTTACCTGCAGAAATCTTGGAGTAATCAAGTATTAAGTTTATGAGCCCTAAAAGATGGCTGGAAGAGTAATTTGCAATTTCGAGCAATTTTATTTGTTCGTCATTTAATTTGGTTTGATTTAATAGGTTTAGAATCCCTATAATACCATTTAAAGGTGTTCTTATTTCATGGCTCATATTTGCCAAAAAGCTGGATTTGTAAGCGGTAGTTCGCTCCAATTCTTCGATAGTTAACTTAAGGCCATCTATATTATCCAATAGGTTTTTCTTAAGCATATCGTAAGCTTTATACAAAAAGTTAACTTCTAGTATTTTAGATTCTTCGTTGCTATTAATGGCGTCGTACTCTTTAAATCCGGATTTTATAAACTTATGTATTGATGCTTGTAACCGTTTTAAATCGCTAGTTAAAATTTGTGATAGATAGAAGATCAACAAAGTCATTAAAATTAAAATACCGGTAAACGAAACCTTCACAAACCATGCAATATTAGAGTTTTTGTTTTCTATACCCTTTTGGGTAATCGCTTCAATATGATTTATCTTTTCGCGAATGGATTGATTGGTTTTAAGTATTTGTCCATATAAACCAGAGTCGTTAATACTTATGTCGTTCCCAATTTTAAGCTGTATTTGCGCTATATCGTTAAATAGTACTTTGTACTTATTTAATGCGTTTTTCGTTTGTTCAATGTGGTTGTTTTTTGCAGTGAGCTGAGATATTAAAGTATTGAATTTGTTTATGTAGATACTATCCGACCTAAGTAAAAAATCTTTTTCATTACGTCTTAGTTGAAGAATTTTTTCCTTGGGAACAAGATTTAAATCTTCTATGCTATGGGCTACTTTTCGCATAGTACCAATTCTTCCAAAATTGCGATAACCTAGTTTATAACGTTCAATTTTTATTCTTTTTGAGAGTGAATCCAGAAGATAGAATTCGTGTCTTAAATCGTTTATTGTTTTTGGATGTAGTGAGAATTTGTTTAACTGTAATTCTTTAAAAATAGAATCTAAACTTTCTTTGTGTAAAGAAATATTATTGATAAACGTATCGATATTGTCTTCTTCCTTTGTTTTGTAAAATTTAGGTGTTTTGTATCCGTAGAGTAAAAACGATTGAAAGTTCTTCTCGTTATTCGAAAAGTTAGACTCTAAATCGTAAATATTTGTAATTACTTTTTGTAAATCTTTTGTTTTCTTGTTGAAGTAACTATAGGCAATAAATAGTAATATAGTAACGGAAATAATGCTTAAAAAAGATACAATAATCTTAAACCTGTAAGATTTATAAAAGCTAAACTTCATTTAGGGGCTAGTACTAGTTGGTTTAGCTAAAAATATATAAAGCACATATATTTAAAGTTATCTTAATGTTAAATGAAAATTGTTTTTAATGTATTTAAAATCAACTTGTTGTGATATGTTGAAGAATAGCAATGAAGTGTGTATCAAATAAAAAAGTCCCTACTAAATGAATAGCAAGGACTTCTTTAATTATTTAATTTGATTACCATCTTTGTCAAAAAAATGATATTCTAGATATGTGTAAGCATCTCTTGGTAAAATTTTAACCCATTTTTTGTGTTCAAAAAACCATTTTGAACGTATAGATGGAAAACCTTTTGTTAAAAAGGCTGCTATAAAAGGGTGTGTGTTTAATGTCACCTTTTTATAGTCTTTTTTTAATAATTGATCAAGATCGTGTTTTACTTTTTGCACCAATCCTATGGGTGCTTCAATCTCAGAACCATTTAAACCGTTAGGATTTTCCTCACGGGTTTTTATGTTCATTTCTGGGCGAACACGTTGTCTTGTTATTTGTATCAATCCGAATTTACTAGGAGGCAAAATTTTGTGTTTTGCTCTATCATCTTTCATTTCGTCGCGAAGATGATTAAATAATTTTTGTCTATTTTCAGAATTAGTCATGTCGATAAAATCTACAACGATAATGCCTCCCATATCACGCAAACGTAATTGGCGGGCCATTTCTGTAGCTGCTATTAAATTGACTTCTAATGCTGTGTCCTCTTGGTTACTGGCTTTGTTAGATCTGTTACCACTATTTACGTCGATAACATGAAGTGCTTCGGTGTGTTCGATTACCAAATAGGCACCTTTAGCCATAGAGACGGTTTTACCAAATGAGGTTTTGATTTGTCTTTCGATTCCAAATTTTTCGAAAATCGGAACTTTAGACTGATACAATTTTACTATTGATTCTTTTTTTGGTGCAATTTCTTGCACATAATCTTTAATTTGAATGCAAAGCTCTTCATCATCAACATGAATACTTGTAAAGGTGTCATTAAATATGTCTCGTAGAATAGACGAGGCCTTATTCATTTCTCCAAGTACTTTACTGGGATGATGTGCTTTATGTAGCTTTTTACACATTGCGGTCCAACGACCAAGCAAATTTTGTAAATCTTTATCTAGTTCAGCTACTTTTCTGCCTTGTGCTACTGTGCGCACAATAATGCCAAAACCTGGTGGAGTTATACTCTTTACCAATCTTTTTAGTCGATCTTTTTCTTCTCTGTCTTCTATTTTTTGAGAAATAGAAATACGGCTGGAAAAAGGAACTAAAACAATATATCTGCCTGCAATAGAAAGCTCTGAGCTAATTCTAGGGCCTTTTGTAGATATAGGTTCTTTAACTATTTGTACCAATAGCGATTGATTGGATTTTAAGACGTCGGCAATTTTGCCATCTTTCTCAATATCCTTTTCAAATGGGAAATCTTTTAAAGAGAAATCTTTTAGTTTACCTGTGCTTACACGTTTAGTGAATTTTAAAAGGGAAGGTAGTTTAGGCCCTAAATCATGATAATGCAAAAATGCATCTTTCTCATAACCCACATTAACAAATGCGGCATTTAGACCAGGAACGGATTTTCTTATTTTGGCTATAAACACATCACCAACTGAAAAGTCGTTACTATCTTCGTCCTTCTGTAATTCAATAAGTTTTCCATCTTTTAATAAGGCAAAATCAACATTGTCGGAACTAGATCGAATAATCAATTCTTTATCCATGTAGTTAATTTTTATCCATACTTTTTAGTTTGCAGTATACAGTTATTAGTTTACAGTTTTAATACCGGCAACAAAAACAATCAATAGCAACTTAATTGTACAGATGGATTATACATTATTTTTTATTTGGTAATAGAGATTTGTCCTCTATTATCAAACGTAACACCTTGATTGTTATTTTGATATGCATATCAATTTTTCAATGAAGGTATTCACAGGATTTTTTTAAATCCGTGGAGCTCATTGAAATTAATGAACTCATTTCAAAGAACGTGTTGTTTTTAAAACCAAAAGAAGTAGTTGAAATCTAACTACTTCTTTCGATTTATTTTTTCTTTTTATGACGGTTAGCGCGTCTACGTTTTTTACGCTTATGCGTTGCTACCTTGTGTCTTTTACGTTTTTTACCACTTGGCATAAATAGTGCTTTTTTTAATTAATAATTTATTTATTGTTTTACTTAACGTCAACATTTGTTTTAACGCCTTCAACAAAAACTTTTGCAGGTTTAAATGCTGGGATATTGTGAGCAGGTATTTTTATGGTTGTGTTTTTAGAAATGTTTCTACCAGTTTTTTCAGCTCTCGTTTTAATAATGAAGCTTCCAAAACCTCTTAAGTAAACATTATCACCACTTTCTAGAGAAGTTTTTACTTCTTCCATAAATGTTTCTACAGTTGCTTGAACATCGCCTTTTTCAATTCCTAGTTTTTCTGAAATTTTTGCTACTAAATCAGCCTTCGTCATTTTGTTATTTTGTTTTTTAGGTTATATAATATATAAATTTAGAGGGATGCAAATATAGGAATTTAATATTCAATATTTCAAACCTAATTCATTAAAATTTAAGATTATAAACGTTTATTTTTGCGAGTAACATATATTCGATAATGGGATTTTCAAAAATTTTAATTAACTGGTATTCAAATAATAAGAGGGAGCTTCCTTGGAGGCAAACAAACGATCCTTACCGTATTTGGTTGTCAGAAATTATTTTACAACAGACACAAGTTAAGCAAGGACTTCCGTATTATATGTCATTTACGGAAAAATTTCCGACAGTTTTTGACCTTGCCAAGGCCGACGAAAGTGACGTACTTAAATCGTGGCAGGGACTAGGATATTATTCACGAGCCAGAAATTTACATACTACTGCCAAACACGTTGTAAATGAGCTAAAAGGCGTGTTTCCTGTTAGTTATAAAGACTTGTTGAAACTTAAAGGGGTTGGTGATTATACAGCAAGCGCCATAGCTTCTATCTGTTTTAATGAGGTAGCAGCTGTTGTAGATGGGAATGTATATAGAGTGTTGTCAAGGTATTTTGATATTAATACTCCAATTAATTCTTCAAAAGGAACAAAAGAGTTTAAGACATTGGCTCAGGAATTGATCGATAAAAAGAATCCGGCGGAGTTTAACCAAGCTATTATGGAATTTGGAGCAACACAGTGTACACCTAAAAACCCAGATTGCAATGTTTGTCCTTTTAATAAAAGCTGCATGGCCTTCAATAAAAATAAAATAAACGAATTGCCTGTTAAAATTAAATCGGCAAAGGCAAAAAAGAAATATTTTAACTTTTTGGTGTTCATTTCTAACGACGGAAAGACTGTTTTAGAAAAAAGAGAGGGTAAAGGTATTTGGCAGAACCTATATCAATTTCCTTTAATTGAAACCAATGCTAATGTTGATGAAGAAACTTTTAAGAACCTTATTAAGGAACATAATTTAATAAAAGGAATACCATTTGAACTCTCCTTATATAATAAAGACGTTGTTGTACATAAGTTATCTCATCAACATTTGCATACTAGGTTTTGGATTATAAATGTAAACAGGCTTATAACCGAAGGGATTTCTACACAGGACATAAATAATTATGCTGTACCAATTTTAATAGGAAATTTTATTGAAACCTTTAATTTTTAAAAACGACTCTCAAACATGACTACGATTGGGATTCTGTTGAAATTGTAATTTCAGTGTTTGTGAAATACTTATTGAAATAAGTCATATTAATAGTGAGTTTATCCTTAAGGTTAGTCCACCTTTAAATCTAACTCAAGTTAACTATAAGGTTTCTCGTAATTCTTTATTTTTGATTGGTTTAGATACAACAATCATATTTTTTTATTAATTTTAAAAAAATGCGGCGCAATATTGTAATTTTGTGTTCTTAAACAAACAATAATTTATGTCTGGAACTTTAAATAAAGTAATGTTAATAGGTCATTTAGGAGATGAAGTAAAAATGCATTATTTTGAAGGTGGTGGTTGTGTTGGTAGATTTCCTTTGGCAACAAACGAAACGTATACGAACAAACAAACCAACGAGCGCATTACAAATACAGAGTGGCATAATATTGTTGTTAGAAATAAAGGCGCCGAAATATGCGAAAAGTATTTAAGCAAAGGCGACAAGGTTTATATTGAAGGTAGATTAAAAACACGAAAGTGGCAAGATGATAGTGGTAACGAAAGATACTCTACCGAAATTCAATGTACCGATTTTACGTTCCTTTCAACAAAAAAAGAAAGCGAGAATAATGCTGTAGCTAACCAAAATCAGTCTATAGCCCAAAAACCAGCTCCAGAACAACCGTCAACTAGTGAGCCTATTGGGGAAGAAAACGACGATCTTCCATTTTAATTTAAGTTCAACCAAAAAGAGAGTATTTGGATCCTGACCCCTCGAGTTTTAAACCTTTATTAATTTCAATTGATTTTTCAATTGTTACTGGTTTTGTATTACTGTTTTTACTATTAGTTTGTTCCGCTCTTATCTCCGGGGCAGAGGTAGCCTTGTTTTCACTTAGCAGAAAAGATATCGATGAAGGTTTAGAAAAAAAATCTAAACGTATCGAGATTATATCCAAACTTTTGGAACATCCCAAAAAGTTACTGGCCACCATATTAGTTGCCAATAATTTTATAAACATTGCCATAGTTATTCTGTTCGCCTTTTTGGGCGATTTTATGTTTGAAAACATCACGAGTACTTACGTTAAGTTTATTGTTGAGGTAATAGTTATTACATTTTTAATCTTATTATTTGGCGAAATTTTACCTAAAATATATGCCAGTAGAAATAACTTGAAGTTTTCTTCATTTATGGCGTATCCGCTGCGGGTTTTAGATGTTGTTTTATCACCAGTAAGCATGCCAATGCGAAGGGTAACAGTAGCTATTCATAACAGGTTGGGGAAACAGAAATCTAATTTAAGTGTCGATCAGCTTTCTCAAGCTTTAGAGTTAACAAGCAAAGAAGATACAACCAAGGAAGAACATAAAATTTTACAGGGAATTGTGTCCTTTGGTAATACAGATACCAAACAGGTTATGCGCCCTAGAATAGACATTTTTGCACTAAACATTGAGCAGAAATACAACGAAATTATGCCTGAAATAATTTCTAACGGCTATTCCAGAATTCCTGTTTATGAAGACAATATAGATACCATTAAGGGTATACTCTATGTGAAGGATTTATTACCTCATATAGATAAAAAACAGTTTGATTGGGCGAGCTTAATACGAGAGCCTTTTTTCGTTCCTGAAAACAAGAAATTGGATGATCTAATGTCAGAATTTCAAGAGAAAAAGGTGCATTTAGCAGTTGTGGTAGATGAATATGGGGGTACCTCTGGTTTAATTTCGTTAGAAGATATTATCGAAGAAATTGTGGGCGATATTAGTGATGAGTTTGATGATGAAGATCTTATGTATTCTAAATTGGACGATAATAATTTTGTTTTTGAAGGAAAAACAGCTTTAAAGGATTTTTATAAAATTGTTAAAGTTGAAGATACGACCATTTTTGAAGACAATAAGGGAGAGGCAGAGACCATCGCAGGATTCGTACTTGAAATATCTGGAAGTTTCCCAAAACTAAACAGTAAAATAAATTTTGAAAATTACGTTTTTACAATAGAGGCTTTAGATAGGAAAAGGATAAAGCTTTTAAAGTTTACAATTACCTAATTTTATATTAAAGACTGTATATTGCCACTGCAAATGAAACACTATATGATTTTAAAGCTGTCTTTTAAATTTTTACTAAAAACGTTCGTAATTATTGGTGTTTTTGTATTAGTGTCTTGTAAAGAAGATTATGTGCCAAAACCTAAAGCTTATTTAAGACTCGACTACCCCAGAGCAAAGTATACAGAGACTAAATTAAATGTCCCCTTTTCGTTCGAAACAAATACTTTGGCAACTAGAGTTAATCTGAAGCATGTTGCTGCTACTACTAAAAGCTATGGTATAAATTTAGAATACCCAGCCTTAAAAGGAACGATTTTTTTAACGTATAAGGCTATTGAAGGTGATAAAAAAAATCTAATTGATTTTTTGCGGGATGCTCAAAACTTAACCCAAAAACACACCATTAAAGCAGATGAGATTCCAATAACGCCTTACGAAAACAAAGACCGAAAAGTATATGGAGTCTTTTCGGAGGTTAAAGGAAATGTGGCCTCACCAGCTCAGTTTTATGTTACCGATAGCGTAAATCATTTTTTAACAGGATCTTTGTATTTTTACGCTAAACCTAATTATGATTCCATTTTACCTGCTGCAAATTACTTGCAAAAAGACATTAAGCATATTATGGAAACTGTAGCGTGGAAATAAAAAAGACATTTTCTAAAAAGTTTCTTTATTATTAAACAGAATTGGTATTAGTTTCTAATAGATTTTTAAAATCAGATATTTGAGATTCTGAAATAAGCTCAGGATGCCACTGTAACCTTTTTTGTGGGATTTAAATTTCGGTTTTTCAATGAATCTATGAGTATTTCTTTGTTTTTAATAGTATTACTTATAAATCTCTCCATCATAATTTTTTTTAGGGTCTTATAGTTCTATATGAGGGTGATTATGAGGGGTATTCAAAAAACAAACTAAGTTTCTTGTATTTTGGCGAAATACAAATTAAGCTAATTAAGAAAATGAAATCACATTTTTTATCTTTTAAAAGAAAAGTCTATTTATGTGCAGGAGTTATTTTTTTCACTTTTGCCTTGACACTTAAAGCTCAAACGTTAACAGTTACCAATTTAGTTAAAAACAATGCTGTTTTACAGCGGAATACAGATGCAAATATCTGGGGGGAAGGTAAACCAGGTAATACAGTAACAATTAAACTAGGGAGTGGTAATAATATAACAACAACAATAGCGAGTAATGGTAAGTGGAGTGTTAAAATCCCAACAGGTAATGCAGGTGGACCATATGACTTAACCATTGGTGATGCTACAAAAACATATACCTTTTCAGGAATTTTATTAGGTGAAGTTTGGTTGTGTTCAGGTCAGTCTAATATGGACATGCCTATGAAAGGTTGGGATAACCAGCCTATAACTAATGGACCCACCGAAATAGCTAATGCTAATTTTCCTAATATTAGACTTTTTAAGGTGCCTTTAAAACCTTCTTATGATAGAGAAACTTCAGTTGGTGGTAATTGGGCAGTTTGTAACCCTAATAGCGTTAAAAACTTTTCAGCAGTGGCTTACTTTTTTGCTAAAGAAATACATCAAAAGTTAAACGTTCCTGTAGGGATCATTGTAGCATCAAGAGGGAATTCAAGAGGAGAATGTTGGACAACAGCAAATTCATTAACTTCTGTTGTTGGGTTTGAAAATGTAATTGCCGATTTAAATGTAGCAAGGCAAACACCAAGTGAAGGAAAATATAGAATATTTAACATTCAAGGAGGGTTTATCACCCCAGAAGCTTTATATAATGGAATGATTCATCCTGTTACACCTTACACAATAAAAGGTGTGAATTGGTATCAAGGAGAAAGTAATACGCATGATCCTAATCAATATAAGGGAGTCTTAAAGCATCTAATTTCCGCTTGGAGATCAGAATTTAATAACCCAAATATGCCTTTTTATTTTGCTCAGATAGCACCGTGGAATTATACAGACAAAGCATCTCAGGAATTAAGAGAAACTCAGTTCTTAGCCCAAAGTATTCCTAATACAGGTATGGCTTCCTTGTTAGATGTGGGTGATTTTGAGAAAATACATCCTCCAAAAAAACAACAAGTAGGACAACGACTAGCATATTGGGCTTTAGCAAAACAATATGGTGAAAATATAGTTTTCTCAGGGCCAAAATTTCGTTCTGCAACCTTTAGCAATGGAAAAGGAATACTTGAATTTGATTATGCTGATGGTATAAAATTAACAAATGGCAATAATTTTGAAATCGCAGGGTCTGATGGAAATTTTGTAACAGCAAATGCCATAGTAAATAATGGAAAAATTGAAGTTTCAGCAAGTAGCGTTCCAAATCCAACCCAAGCAAGGTATGGTTGGTCTAATTTCGTTCAAGGGTCTTTATTTAATGGAGCTAACATGCCTTCTTCATCTTTTAGAACAGAAATTCCATCTACAAGACCTGCAGCAAATATTCCGAATGGTGTCTATTATATACAAGACCCAGCGGGAACTATAAAAATTAATAGTCCTAGCGGTAGAACTATAGACAAGGCAAATAACACAGGTGATGGTGCCAAGTGGGAATTCACTAAAGTAGGAAGTTACTATACGCTTAAAAACCAAAGAAACAACGAGTTTTTAGAAGTTCCTTATGAAGCATGTCATGCTAATGACAAACCGCAGAACCCTAATGTTAATTTAGCAACCTGGACTTCATCTGGTAGCAATCATCAACGATGGAACATCACTAAGGTGGATGATGATTATTTTTTAGAACCATTGCATTGTAGTAAAGTGGTTGATCGAAATAACAGCGGCGCTATACATTTATGGCCTTATCAAGCTGGTAACGGGCAACAAACATGGCGAATTGTTGACGTAGTGGCAAATAATCTTGCTTCTAAAAGTATTCATGCAAATTCGAATTCAATTTCTAATCCAATTTCTAATGGAATAATCTATTTGACTAATGTAAATGGCGCTTCATATAGTATTAGTGATATTTCAGGTCAATTAGTTCAATCTGGTGATATAGAAAACAATTCGATTAATGTATCTGTTTTAAGTGCTGGAATTTATATTGTTAAGTTCTCTAATGATGAAATTATCCAAATTGAGAAAGTAGTTATCAAGTAATTTATCTAAAAAATAATCTTAAGAGCAGCCATTGAGAACTTAAAAACTCTTAACTAAACGACATTGCCCTCAAGGGGACAATTTTACCGAGTGAGATTCCTCCCTCGAGGGAGGATTAAGGAGAGTGTTTTTAAATACAAAATGTCTTATAGTACTTATAATCAATGATTTAAAATGAATTTAAATGATTTAAGTTAAATCAAACTCACGTAAATTACGATTCCATTTTACCTGCTGCAAATTACTTGCAAAAACACATTATGCACTTTATGGAAACAGTCGCGTGGAAATAACTGGTATTTCATCTAGAATTTTAAATCATTATTTAGGCATTTATTAAAAAATACTATCTTTCCTGCAAGATTAATATGTAAAATGCAGATTATCGGATTTTTACAAAAAGAGATTATTTGCATTGAAAGTGCTTAAAAATGAAATACGGGATTTAGTTAGCCAAAAAGTATTGGTAAGCATTTTTTATATAGGTATAATTTTCCTAGACGCTCTCGGATCCGTTTTTCCTAATTACTTAAATAGGCAGGTAACACTTTTTATGCCGCTTCCCTTAGTTTTTATTATACATGTGTTGAATGCGAAAAAAAAGAGCAAATTGTTTTTACTTTCGTTAGTGTTTCACTTTTTAGGACTTTATTATTTTAATAACCCATATAAGGCCTACAATGGCTGGGGAATTGTTTTTCATGGTATAGCCTTTTTTTTATATTTTTTAATTTTATATAGGCACTTCCAAATAGTTAGTACAAAGCGGGTTTTAAAATTCTCTTTCCTAATTATGATACTTGTAGGAATACCAACAGCTATATATTTTGAAGGGATGAAGAAAGCCTTTCTTTTGCAAGAAACGATGCTTTATGTATGCTGTGTTACACTATTTATATTTAGTGCATCTATATTATATATGGAAAATAAAACAAAAACCAATCGGTTTTTGTTATTCGCAGCAGTTTCAATCCTTATAAGTGCGTACTTACAAGGATATCATCTGTTTATGGGGAAAAGTGATTTTCTGGTGTTTTCTTCTATAATATTTTTTAACCTAACACATTATTTCATGTGCTGGTATTTAATAGAAAAATCAAAGCAAAAATCAGCTCTTGTTTAAGCTTTTTTAGCACAGCAAGCTTTGGTACAATCTGCAGCGCAGGCTTTTTTCTCTGCTTCTGTTTTGTTTGCACAACATGCTTTAGCGCAATCTGCAGCACAGGCTTTTTTAGTAGAAAAACCATCAACTGTTTTCATGTCGCTAACTTTGTAAACATCTGCAACTTTAGTAACAGTTTCTTCTAATAATACAGGTGTTACTTTTGCTTCGTTGTATTCAACCATGGCTAGTTTTCTGTCGAAATCTACAGTAGCAGACTTTACACCTTCCATTTTAGATATTTTCTTCTCAATGGTTTTTGCACATCCAACAGCACATGTCATACCATCAATAGTAAATTCTGCTTTAGCATAAGTAGCATTAGGGTCTAATTCTTTAGAAGTAGTTTCTGTGGCAACCTCTACAGTTTTAACTTCTGGTTTTTTTTCATTTTTGCAACTAATAGTAATTAATACCACCATTACAATTGCTATAATATTTCTTAATGCGTTCATTATTTATAAGTATTAATTTGGTTACAAAACTACTAAATAAAGCTGTTTATTGCATTAAAAAGCGGAATTTTGTGATTTTTAAAAACGGTTTAAATGAACAGTATTAATTCAAAATGGATATATCTTTTTGCACTCTCTATAATTTGGGGAAGCTCGTTTATTTTAATCAAAAAATCATTATTAGGCTTAACAGCCTATCAGTTGGGAGCTTTAAGAGTTATAATTTCGGGATTTTTCCTTTTGATTTTTGGATATAGTACACTTAAGACCATTAAAAAATCCGATTGGAAATGGATTGCAATTTCAGGTCTTATAGGGTCATTTGTGCCTTCTTTTTTCTTTGCAATAGCAGAAACCGAAATAGATAGTGCTGTTGTTTCCATTTTAAATTCGTTAGTCCCTTTAAATACCATTTTAATTGGTTTTGCGGTTTTTAAAATAACTTCGACAAAACGTCAGATGTTTGGAGTCATCATCGGTTTTATAGGAACAGTTATGTTAATTTTAAAAGGTGCAGATTTAAATCCTAATCAAAATTACCTATATGCCATATTCGTGATTTTATCGACTCTTATGTATGCAACCAATATCAACATTGTTAAGAGACATTTGCAGCACGTAAAACCATTAACCATTGCAACAGGTAGTTTTGCATCGATAATAATTCCGGGAATCATTGTTTTATTATTTACAGGGTTCTTTTCGGTAGAAACGTTTGTTAATCCGAAGTTTAAAATAGCCATGGTTTATACCGTTATTCTATCACTGTTTTGTACGGCATTGGCATTAGTGTTGTTTAATAAGCTAGTACATATGTCTACCCCAGTATTTGCTTCTTCTGTAACGTTTGTTATGCCAATAGTTGCTTTAATATTAGGCTTTTTAGATGGTGAATCATTTAGTCTTCTTCAAGGAATAGCCGGTATTATTATCTTACTGGGCGTTTATTTATCCCACAAAAGGCAGAAAAAAAGTAGCTAAATTCGGCTCAAACCCCGCGATTTAGCCAAAAAACAGCTTCGAAATTATTTTTATACGTAAATTTTTACGAAATTTAAGTACATGTAAATCCTTAAAAAGATGAAAAAGATATCACTTCCAATTCGATTTGGCCTCGTTACAAGTGCTATGCTGATTGCTTATTTTTTGGTTTTATCATTGTTCGATAAACATACTAACCCTGCATTTAGTTTTTTTAATGCAGTAATAACTGCATTTGGAATTTGTGAGGCTGTGCGCTTAAGAAAAATTGAAAATCCAGAAACTTTTAGTTACGGCGAAGGTTTTAAAACAGGTGTTATTACAGGTTTTATAGCTACAATACTATTTACTGCCTTTTTCCTGTTTTATGCCACAGAAGTTAACCCAACCTTTTTATCAGAATTACTTCTAACAATTAAAGGCGGGTTTACTGTAGACATTGGTATGGTAACTTTTATAGTTGCTGTTATGGGCTTTGCAACAACAGTGGTTGCTGCACTTGCCATTATGCAGGTTTTTAAAAGTACCGGAAATGCTGTTCAAAACTAATAAAACATTTGTGTTTAATGGTTTAGAACATAAGCTGCCGCTGCTGGCAATTCTTTAATAAATTCTTTGATTTTAATTGTTTTTACTTTGACTTTTTCTTTGAGATTTTTCATTGTAATAGCTTTTTATTTTTGTTTTATATAACGATTGACAACAAAAATGCCCTCTCGATTTTTAGTAAACTTTTTCTAAGTGGTTAAAAGTTACTTTGAAAGGGATTTCAATTAAAAAAAGCCACGATATAAATATCGTTCAAAATACATGAAAAACGTTTGCAGTTTAATTAATTAGCAGTATATTTGCACTCATTTTTTGAATAAATTAATTAATAAAAACGTTACGCTATGTACGCAATTGTAGAGATAGCAGGGCATCAATTTAAAGTTGAAAAAGACCAAAAAGTTTTTGTTAACCGTTTACAAACAGAAGAAGGTAAGAAAGTTTCTTTCGATAACGTACTTCTATTAGCAGATGGTGACAAAGTAACTGTAGGCGCCCCAGCTATAGACGGAGCTCAAGTAGGAGCAAAAGTCTTAAAGCACCTTAAAGGTGATAAAGTTATAGTTTTTAAGAAGAAAAGACGTAAAGGTTACCGAGTTAAAAAAGGTCACCGTCAATCTTTAACAGAAATTGTAATAGAAAGCATTGCTGCTTCTGGAGCTAAGAAAGCTGCTAAAGCTGAAAAAGCTGCTCCAGCAAAAGAAACTAAAAAAGCAGAACCAAAAGCTAAAGCAGAAACTGCAGCACCAAAGGCTAAGCCTGCTGCTAAAAAAGAAACTGCTAAAAAAGCAGAAGCTCCTCAAGATTTAAGCAAACTTACAGTTGCTGAATTAAAAGAGATGGCTAAAGCTAAAGGTGTAGAAGGAATTTCTTCAATGAAGAAAGCCGATTTAATAGCTGCTTTAAGTTAATTTTAAAAAACTAAAATCGAAATAAAATGGCACATAAAAAAGGAGTCGGAAGTTCGAAAAACGGTAGAGAATCAGAATCGAAACGCTTAGGTGTAAAGATTTTTGGTGGTCAAGCTGCAATAGCTGGAAACATTATCGTTAGACAAAGAGGTAACACGCACCACCCAGGTGAGAATGTTTACTCTTCAAAAGATCACACATTACATGCCAGAGTTGACGGTATTGTAAAGTTTACTAAGAAAAAAGATAACAAATCTTACGTTTCTATAGAGCCTTTTGAGGCTTAAGAAATAGTTTCTTTTAAAATATTTAAAGCCCTTTCTGGAAACAGAAAGGGTTTTTTTATGAATCTTATTTAAATATTTCTAAAAGTTTTTTTTAACGTTAGTTAATTGTAAAAAGAAGATTTTTCTCTCTGTATAGATAACAATTAAATAAAAAGTACTTAAAACGCTTCGCTCATCTATTTTGTTATTTCGCTTCAACATTAAAGCAACAAAAAAGTCATGAGAAAAAATTACGTATTACTATTTATTACATTGTCACTTTCCTTTTTCGGATTCTCTCAAAACGGAAATATTCAAGGAAAAATTATTGATGAAAACGGGTTATCCGTACCTTTTGGAAGCGTATTAATAGAAGCTTTAAATACAGGAACTGTATCAGATTTTGATGGTAGTTTTTTAATCGTTAATGTTCCAGTTGGAAGTCACACTGTAAAAGTAACTTACTTAGGATATGCAGATACAGAAAAGGAAGTAACAGTACAAGAAGGAGTAACAGCAGAAATGATTATTGTGTTATCGCCAACAACCGAAGAACTGGATGATATTTTAATTACAGGATATAATAGCGGTCAGGCAAAAGCGCTTAACACTCAAAAAAACAAGCAGAACATTACTAATGTTGTTTCAACAGACCAAATAGGAAAGTTTCCGGATGCAAACATTGGAGATGCCGTAAAACGTATTCCTGGAATTACGATGCAGGTAGATCAAGGAGAAGCTCGTAATGTTATTGTTAGAGGTTTGGCACCTCAGTTAAATTCGGTAACATTAAATGGTAGTAGAATTCCATCTGCAGAAGGCGATAACCGAAACGTTCAAATGGATTTAATTCCATCGGACATGATTCAACTTATAGAAGTTAACAAAGCAGTTACACCAGATATGGATGCCGATGCTTTAGGTGGTTCGGTTAACTTAGTAACAAGAACCTCTCCAAACGGATTCAGAGTTGCTGCAACTGCAGGATCCGGAATTAGTTTCATTACAGATAAAAGAATTCTTAACGGATCATTTTTAGTAGGAGACAGAACGAAAGACAATAAATTTGGATGGATGCTTTCGGCATCTGTTAACGACAGCGATTTTGGATCGGATAATGTTGAAGCAGAATGGGTAAATGAAGCAGAAAACAATTCGGGCGATGATATTGAAGTAACACCTTTTGTAGAAGAATCTGATATTAGAACCTATCTGGTACAACGTATTAGAAGAAGCTTTTCTGCAAATCTGGATTATAACTTCAATGCCAATAATAGCATTTATTTAAAAACCATGTATAACTGGCGAGACGATAGAGAAAACCGTTTTAGGTTACGCTATCGTTCTATCGAGCCAATATTTACAGGAGATACAGAAGCAACAATTACGGGTTATCAAGGAGAAATAAGAAGACAAACAAAAGGAGGTATCGATAATAATAGAAACAAGAATACCCGTTTGGAAGACCAGCGTATGCAAAACTACAGTTTAGGTGGCGATCACCTTTTTGGTAAATTGGAATTCGATTGGTTGGCATCTTATGCAAGTGCATCGGAAGAACGATTAAACGAGCGTTACGTTGAGTATGAATTAGAGGAAACCGCTGGTGGCGATCCCATTCCTTTTAATGTAGATTTTGCTAATGAAAAATTCCCATTAATAACACCTGCCAATGCAAGTGATGTTGCATTGAGCAATTTTAGTTTAAAAGAGATTACAGAAGAAAACCAATTTACAGAAGAAAAAGATTTTAACTTTTTTGCCAACTTTAAATTACCAGTAGACTTTTTTAATACAGGAAACGGATTCGTAAAATTTGGAGGTCGTTTAAAAATAAAAGAAAAAGAAAGAAACAATAACTTTTTTGAGTTTGAGCCTACCAATAGCGATTTTGACGATTTAAGTACCTTACCGCTAGTAGACCAAACAGATCCTGACTTTTTAGCCGGAAGCAAATATGCAGCAGGGATGTTTGTAGACCCTGCTTTTTTAGGGCGATTAGATTTAAATAATGCCGCGCTATTTGATCTTTCAGACGTGCCTAGTGAATACGTGAGAGCTAACTACGACATAAAGGAAGATGTTTATGCGGGGTATGTTATGGCAAATCAAAAACTATCTGATAAATTCGATGTGTTGGTTGGTGTAAGAGTAGAACGTACCAAAACAGAAGCAACAGGAAATCAAATTGAAGACGAGGAGAACGTTTTAGGAACCATAACCAAAGACAAAAATTACGTACATATTTTACCAGGAGTTCATCTTAAGTATAACATTAATAAAAATACGGTATTGCGTTTTGCATGGACAAATACATTGGCAAGACCAAACTATGAAGATATTGTACCTAGTGTAGATGTTATTGCAGATGATGAAGAAATATTCTTAGGAAATCCAGAATTAAGTGCTACAACATCTATGAATTTCGATTTAATGGCAGAGCATTATTTTAGTAATGTCGGTATTATTTCCGGAGGTGTTTTTCAAAAGAATCTAAAAGACTTCATTTATACATTTGTAACAGAAACTACCGATAATACTTTTGGAGCCGGTACAACAGGCTTCGATGTAGAGCAACCTCTTAATGGTGATGATGCAAGTATCTTTGGGGTTGAGGTTTCTTTTCAGCGTCAGTTAGACTTTTTGCCAGGCTTTGCCAAAAACTTCAGTTTAATGGCAAACTACACACATTTAACATCTAGTGCAGATGGTGTTAGAGGGTCTGGCGGAGATATAAGAGAAGATGTTGATTTACCCGGTACGGCACCAAATATGTTTAATGGATCGTTGGCCTACGGCGGAAAAAAATTGAACCTACGCTTATCAGCAAATTTCTCAGATTCATATATAGATGAAATAGAAGGAAGTGCTTTTGAAGATAGATACTACGATGAGCAGTTTTTATTAGATTTTAATGCCTCTTATGCCGTTAACGATAAAATACGAGTGTATTTCGATTTAAACAATATAACAGACCAACCACTGCGCTATTTTCAAGGCGTTAAAAACAGAACCATGCAGGTAGAATATTATGGAAGACGCATTACGTTTGGTGTAAAATACGATCTGTTTAAAACAAAATAAAGATGCAAAAACTTAAGTTAAATACCATTTTTATTTCTTTTGTTACTCTAATGGCGTGTGCCACGAAGTTGCCAGAAATTGTAGCAGATGTTGTTACAGAAACGACTTTACACGATACAGACGACCCAGCTATATGGGTTAACCCAAAAGATGCTTCAAAAAGTATTGTTTTTGGTACCGATAAAAATACAGAAGGTGCCATTTACGCCTTCGATTTAGAAGGTAAGGTTATTGAAAGTAAAACGATAAGACATTTAAAACGGCCCAATAATGTGGATCTAGAGTATGGATTTCAGCTTAACGATTCTACTAAAGTAGATGTTATTGCATTTACCGAAAGGGAGCGCCAGCAAATACGTCTGTTTTCTGTACCAGATATGAAAGCATTGGATAACGGAGGTTTCCCCGTCTTTACAGATGTAAAAGAACCCGAAGCAAATTCGCCAATGGGTATAGCGCTTTACAAGTCGCCTAAAACACAGAAGGTGTATGCTATTGTAGGTAGAAAAACTGGGCCAGAAAAAGGATATTTATATCAGTATGATCTCATATCAGATAGTTTAGGCGTACATGCTAAATTAGTTAGAAAGTTTGGCGGGTTTAGTGGTAAAAAAGAGATAGAAGCCATTGCTGTAGATGATGAAGCAGGTATAGTGTATTATTCCGATGAAGGGCATTGCATTCGTAAATACCACGCAGAACCTTTAAAAGGCGATAAGGAAATTTACTGTTTTGGGGGTGAATATTTTAAAGAAGATATTGAAGGTATTGCCATTGCAAAGTATCAAGATAAAGGGTTTTTAATCGTATCGAACCAGCAAGCACATACGTTTAATGTTTTCGACTTAAAAACAAACACGTTTATTAAAGAAGTTAATTTAGGAACCAAAGAAACAGACGGTTGTGATGTTACAACCATGGCATTGGGAGATAAGTTCCCTGATGGATTATTTGTTTCTATGAACGACGAAAAGAATTTCTTTTTTCATGATTTAAAGAAGCTAAAGTTGTTGGAGGAATAAGAAAGAAAGCTTTGGTTAAAAGTTATAGAGGTTTATTATAAAAGTTTTAGTAAGCCTCTATCTATTTATTCAAAATATCCCAAACTATTTTTAAGTGGTGTTTGGTATGCATTTCTAAAAAACGAAGCGTTTTTACTTTCGGTAATATACCAAATATAAAATGCTTAAAGTGTGCATTTTCGTTTAGAAACCTTATGTTGTTTAAATGAAGCTTTGCATCTCGTAACTGATCATGTAAGTCTGTTGTTGAAATCTCATTTTTGGGAAGTACTACTTTAGGCGATTTTGCTCGTCCTCTTGGGATAAAACAAAACGGAAATAAAATACTCCTGATAATATTAAAATCTTTTTTGAAGTCATTCGGGTTAGATTTCTCTAAAGACTCAGAAACTCGATTTATAACCTTTAACGTATGATCCAGTTGCCATCCTACACTAGCCTGAGAAACCGCAGGATTGTTTTCATCCTTATAAGGCACATAGTCTTCTATTCTAGATAAAAGATTGTTTAGAGCAGCTATTTTTTTATCCGACATCGTTAAATATAATTATAAAAAATCAGTTAAGGAACTTTTCACTAAAAGAGTAGGAACACTGATTTTTTAAGTAGATCATCACCAGTATATAGCTACGGTGTACCCACATCTTTTTGATCAAGACACGAATTACACGGATTTACACGAATAAAACCTCAATATAATGGATAACTCTCGATGCTATTCATAATCACGAATCAGATTTTCAGTCTGTTTTTACAATCCAAGCCTGATTTATTTCTATTATATTTCTGTATTTTAATTTATTAATAAGTAAATACAGGTTACTTATTTGTAAATAATTTATATTTAGAACCATTTGTGATAATTCGTGAAATTAGTGTCTATCTTTATAAAACTATTATTTAATATGCAGCCATATTTGTGGGTACACCGTAGCAGTATACAGAGATGTACTATTCCTTTATGCTTATCGTTATATGTCTATGAATAAAATGATTGTTTTTTGTTTATTGCTAATAGTTGCTTGTAAATTTCCAGAAAAAAAAGAGACGCTTGTTAGCGAAAGTTTAGTAGAAAACGATAAAGGTTTAACTGAAGAAGCCCTAGAAGGTTTAGATAGTTTAAAGTTGAAGATTAATTTCAAGCCAAAAGGGAATTACAATTCAATTAAACAAGAACTGGTTCAGGATAGGGCCTACTTTAAGAACTTACTGGAAAGTAACCCTAAGAAATCAATTGATAGCGCTTCCAGTTATTTATATTCTAAATTGATTAACGATATTGTCCCGCATTGGTATGGTACGACGTGGGATTTTAACGGACATACCAATATTCCAAACCAAGGTGAGATAGCTTGCGGATATTTTGTGTCTACAACTTTAAAACACTTGGGTTTTAACCTAAACCGCTATAAAATGGCACAACAGGCGGGACTTATTGAAGCAAAAATGCTACAAGATAGATCGAACATTAAAGTATACTCAAACGTATCTTTTAGTACCCTAAAGACTAAATTAAACGAAGTTTACAAAAACGGGATCTATTTTGTTGGTTTAGATAATCATGTGGGTTACGTTCTAATTAAAGATAAGCAACTGTATTTTTTACATTCCAGTTACTGCGACGATGGGGTAGTTATAGAATTAGCAGAAACATCGCCTTGCTTTGTTTCAAATATTTACGTGTTTGCAGAAATAACAACTAATAAAAAACTCATTAAAAGTTGGATTTTTAATGAGCATTTGAGTGTCCCAACTGGTTAATACTGGCGTATCTTTTTTATCTTTGCATAGACTAAAACTTAGATACTATGCGACTTTTAAAATTCATTCTCTTTTTTATTGTAATTCAAGTATCTGCTCAACAAGGGGGCATGTGGATTCCTTCTCTTTTAGAAGGTCTGAACGAAGCAGAAATGACAAGTTTGGGCAGTAAACTAACAGCCAAAGACATTTACGATGTTAATAATTCCAGTCTTAAAGATGCCATTGGCCATTTTAATGGAGGTTGCACAAGTGAAGTGATTTCACCTAAAGGTTTGTTGCTAACAAATCATCACTGTGGTTTTAGTCAAATACAATCACATTCATCATTAGAAAATGATTATTTAAAAGATGGCTTTTGGGCAATGTCTCTTGCGAGGAAATTCCAAATAAAGGGCTTTACGTAGAGTTTATTGTAAGAATTGAAGATGTTACAAACGCTATGCTTGCAGGTGTAACAGATGGTTTAAGTCCTACAGAGAAACAATCAAAAATAGATATTAATAGAAACAGTGTTATAAAGGCAGTAAAAAAGGAAGATTGGCAAGGCATAAAAGTTAAGCCATTTTACAAAGGCAATCAGTATTATTTATTTGTTACCGAACGTTTTGATGATGTGCGTTTAGTTGGGGCACCACCTAGTAGTATTGGGAAGTTTGGTAGCGATACAGATAACTGGGTATGGCCAAGACATACAGGCGATTTCTCAATGTTCAGAATTTATGCAGATAAAAATAATCGTCCAGCAAAATACAGTAAGGATAATGTGCCGTATAAACCAAAACATTTTTTACCAGTATCGTTAGATGGTATTGAAGAAGGCGATTTCACGATGGTGTTTGGGTTTCCTGGTCGTACCAACGAATACTTACCAGCCGTAGCTGTCGAGCAAATTACTCAAAAAGTAAACCCATCAAAAATAGCTATTAGGGATGCCGCTTTAAAAGTGATTGATGCTCATATGAAAGCAAATGATAAAATACGCATTCAATATGCATCTAAGCAAGCACGAATTGCCAATGCGTGGAAAAAATGGATTGGACAAAATCAAGGTATAGAAAGAAGTGGAGCTGTAAACATTAAACGCCAGTTTGAAAAGGAATTTACAAAAACCATAAAAGAAAAAGGGCTTGAGGATAAATATGGAAATCTGTTACCAGAATTTGAACGCTTATATAAAGAATTTGAAGCGGTTAATGTAAAGCGCAATAACTTTGTTGAAGTCTTTGTACGTACTAACGAGCTTATGCAAATCATGTTTCGTTTAATACAAATGGAAAATGCTGCTAATCAAAGTGAAGCTGCTTTTGAAAAAGCAAGAACATCGATAATTAATGGCTTAAAAAAGGTTCATAAAAATTACAATGTAATTGTCGATAAAGGAGTTTTCGAATCTGTAATGCCATTGTATTCTAAAAATATCGACAACTCTATCTACGATAAAACAGCATTTACAAATCTAGATAATGCTTTGAAACTGATAGAAGGTAAGTCTAAAAAAGTAATTAAAAATCTGAATGAAGATGCTGCATATCAATATGCAAAACCTATGATCATTGATTTTTATCTGAATATAGAACCCGAGTTTCAACGTATCAATACACAAATCAATGCCGTTCAAACGCAATACATGAAAGCATTGATGGACGTTATGCCAGAAGAACGTTATTTTCCAGATGCTAACAGTACGCTTCGTATTACTTACGGAAAAGTAAACGGCTATTCACCCAGAGATGCGATTTACTACAATCCTGTGACGTATTTAGATGGCGTTATTGAGAAATATGTGCCCGGAGATTACGAATTTGATGTGCCCAAAAAGTTAAGGGAATTATACGATGCAAAAGATTACGGACAATATGCAGATACTAACGGAAAATTACCTATCTGTTTTTTAGGAACCAATCATACCACAGGAGGTAACTCGGGAAGCCCTGCAATTGACGCCGAAGGTAATCTGGTAGGCTTAAATTTCGATCGTGTTTGGGAAGGCACTATGAGTGATATTTATTATGACCCTGAAATTTGTAGAAATATCATGGTAGACTTACGCTATGTTCTTTTTATAATTGATAAATATGCAGGTGCGAAACATCTAATTGAGGAGATGATGTTGGTTCATCCTAAAGGTTAAAGCTATTATTAACCTAAACTCGATAAAATTTCAATAGATAAGTAGTTGTTGTGTCGTTAACAAACAACACTTTTTTATGTTGTAATGATTTATTCTTTCGCAGAACCTTTACGACTTAAGCAATAATAAATTCTTTATTTCTTTGTGTTCCAGACCTGTCAGGTTTTTAAAACCTGACAGGTCTCGTAAAATTTTAATGTAATGGTGTAGTTTAGATATAGATACTTTCTAATTCAGTTGAGAAAACAGTTTACTTTGCAATAACCGTCATATACTTTAATTCGCCTTTCTTCCACTTTTTAATTTCGCTTTCTGTTAGTGGTACAATCGAAATTATATCAAATCTCTTTTTAACGTTTCCATTTTTATCAACTTCGTGTTTTTTAGTAGCTGATTTTAACAACTTCAATCGAATTCTGACTAAATCATCTTTAAGAATTTCAGACGGAAAAATATCTTGATAAGATTTTAAGCCTAAAGCTTTAGCTGCTCTGGACAGCATCCTTATATTATATTTAGATCTGTGTTTAGGGTTTTCAATTTGCCCCAAATACCCTTCAGATACTCCTATGCGTTGAGCCAAATCTACCTGATCGATATACGGCTCTGACTTTACCCTTAAATCTCTCAACTTCTCAATAACATAAAAATCTATATGGGATATTATTATTTCAATAGTCATACTTGCATATATATAAGTATGTAAATCAAACGATTTGATTGACTATATTCACATGTCTATTGCTATGTAATTTATTTTTAATATATTAGCCTCAGATTATTTAAATTTGCGATTCTTCGTATAGAAAATATTTGAAGCTTTCGCTTTGAATCTCTGAATTGAAAACTGGTAATTTTACAACCACGAGATGATAAGCAGATTGGCTCGCGTACCCGGGCGTGGGCTCTCTTATCGTGGTTCGGTATACCAGTACCTCAATTCAGGTAAGTTGAGTTCTACGCCCTTTTTATTTTAATAAAGGGTTGGTAACGCATTTGTCCTATTTTTTTTGAATAGAAGTTAGCTGTACCTGGTAGTTTAACTTATCGCTTTTTAAGATTCCTTTAGATACTGAAACATCTATCCTGAATTTAGTTCAAGAAGTTAGGTATAAGCGTGTTCAGTGCTGATTTTTAATAACTTAAAAAACTAACCCATGCTAGAAATTAAAACCAAAACGCCATCACTTAAGGTGTTAATGTCCCATTATGTCACTTTAGCCTTGCTTATATTATTGATAGATAAGTCGGGCTTAACAAAAACCGTTAAAGAACACTGTAAAACGGGGCTAAAGGTTATCGGGATTATTTATGCCGATGAAGCTTACGGTATGGGAACCGAAGCTTTATTGGAAAAAGAATTCAAGGAATTTTTTAAATTATTTTCCCCTTCATGTTTTAACGACCAAGGGGTGATTTCTGCAGATATAGTTTTGAAAAACTTAAAAATGAGCATTATAACAGAAGATATCATACATATGGTTCGGGAGTAAATAGTTGCCTACTTAAATATAATTTAAGGTGAGTTCGATTTAAAAGCAGTCTAATTTTAACGATAAATACACTAAAAATGTTACTTGTCACCTTGAGCGCAGTCGAAAGGTCATTAAAACCTATAATTTTAGATAGGTTTCGACTTTAGCCTGTCTTGAGCGGAGTCGAAAGGCTCAACCCGACACTTAAATTAAATCACTGGCATTCAATATAATAATATTATGATTACGTCGAACTCACGTTAATTTAAAATACATATAAAACACTTTTACATTAACGTCGCACAACTTATGTAGGATGTAAGCCATTCCCTTTTGCTTTTTATATAGAATTTGTAATTTCTTCTATAAGTAAGAGAAATTTAATCTCTCCGTTTATTGTAATGCAGGTGCACTTGGAAAAACAATAAGGTCTCTAACTAAAATTTTTCTGGTAAAGGGGAATCTTGCATCAATTTTTCATTTAATCAACATAAATCAATCATGAATATTAATACTAAGATTAGATCTTATTGTTTACTTGATGTTAAATCGTTCAATATCTAAATACATCATAACATCATTGATACAGGTTTTTAAATTGGTTTTTATTTCTTGAGCCCAAAACCGGAATACGGTATATCCCATATCTTCTAATTGTTGGTTAACTTCTTTGTCTCGTTGTATGTTCCTTTCAATCTTCGGAATCCAAAAATCGCGATTCGTTTTTAGTTTGGCTTTTCGTTCATCCCAATTATAACCATGCCAATATTCGCCATCAATAAAAATGGCAAGTCTATATTTTTTTATGCTTACATCGGGTCTCCCTGGGAGTTGTTTGCTGTCTACCCGATAACGTACGCCCTTGCTCCAAAGTGCTTTACGAAAAATCATTTCTGGCTTGGTGTTTTTACCACGAATTTTGCTCATCATTTTAGAGCGCTTTTTTGTGGTATAAAACCCTGATGCTTCGCTGAACCTTGGAACTTTTATTTTTTTGTATTCATAGGTCATAACTATTCTAAAATACAAATAAAACCAGACAAGAAACATTTTCTTGCCTGGAAAAAAACGAGCTATTAATCAACCAAATTAAAATTGGAAGCGATAACCCACATCTGGAAAAAGTCCTATTTGATCTATCCGGTTTATATCGTTTGTTAAACGGTTATATCGGCGTTCGAATATATTTTTCTTATTGGTTAAGTTTTGAATATCTACAAAAAACTGGTGCGATTGTTTTTTCCTTTTGCTATTCATTTTAAAACCAACCTTAAAATCCCAGCGCATATAATTATCGTACTGTTTTGAGAAAGCCTGATCTTCTAAAAGTACTTCGAAGCCTGTTTGTTGTGAAGCTTCTAAATTTATAGGCGTATAATAACGTCCGCCAGAAATAGAAAAACGCGTATCGAAAAACAGAACATTTTTTTTGGCTTTACCCACAGTTATTTCTTTACCAGCTAACAGGTTAGTAACATATTCATTATTGAACGGTGTGTTTCTTTCAATACCATCGCTGCCTTTGTATTTACTTTCAAAAAAAGATGAGGTTAGTAGCCCATAGAATCCGTTGCTAAAAAACTTTTCAACCGTTAACTCTATCCCTTGGTTATACCCTTTTCCTTCATTTTTAAGAGAAAAGACATTATTGTTAAATTCAAAATCGGCACCTTCTGTTAAAGAAGAATAGCTCGACGGAAAAGGCTCTACCGCAGCTTTAGTAATGTTTTGGTAATAAATCTCTGCTTTTGCTCTCCAGCTTTTTGCCAATTTTACATCATAACCAAACACATAATGTTCACTTCGTGTAAAATCCAGATTCTTATTGGTCTGTACCAATTCACCATTAACGTTTTCGTTTAAAAACAGAATCGGTAAGGGAATAGTTTGATGATGTATGCCATAACCTAAACTTAGGTTATGCTTTGGAGCGATTTTATAATTCAATGCACCCCTGGGTTCTATTACGAATTGGCTGTTTAAAGAACTGTATTGCGCGTGTACCCCTGCATTTAAAGTAAGCTTTTTAGAGAGTCTAAAACGCCCTTGAATATATGGTTGAAATAAGTTTAGACTTTCATCTGTATCTCTAAAAGTAAATAAATCGGGATCACCATCGTTGTTTAAATCTGGTTGTTCATCTCTATCTTTTAAGAAGGATTTTAGTTTAAGATTTTCAAAAATAACCCCGGTTCTTAAGGTGATATGCTTGTTTAACTTAGAATTGAATAAGGTTGAAGCTGTAATGCGGTTATTTTTGCTATCCGATTCTGTGTACTTAATAATACGTTCGTTAGGTGTGTCTTTATCTATAAATCGATCTTCTGTATAATTATTACCAGAACTAGATATAGCAGCTACTGTTTTTAAGTAGCTTTTTTTGCCAATGGTAATGCGGTGGTTAAGCCCAAAAACATTAAAGCTAGATTTAACGAATGAGTTTTCGTCTTCTGCAGCAAACAGATCATCCTTTTCGATTTCGTCTCCTAAAAACTCGATATCTGAGTTTCCAATAACCCCAAATAGCGATATGTTGCCAAGAGTACCAGTTCCTAAATCAATATTATAGGAAATATCACTATAATTTGGGGTTGCAGAAGTGCCACCGCCACTAACAAGACTTATTAAAGAATATCTGCCCGCCACTAAAAAAGAACCATTTTTTTTGCCTAACGGACCTTCTGCCATAGCTTCAATACCTGTAAATACACCTGCTTGAACTGTGAATTCGTAGTCGTCGGTATTTCCCTTTCTAAAGCCTAAATCGAAAACTCCTCCTATAGCGTTACCATATTCTGCTGGGAAAGCAGACGTTATAAAATCGGAATTTTTAAGCATGTTGGTATTTAATGCCGAAACAGGGCTTCCCGTTGTGCCAAATGAGGAATAATGATTAGGGCTGGGAATAGGGATACCTTCTAACCGCCATAATAACCCCGATGGTGAATTACCACGAACTACAATGTCGTTTCTGCTATCGTCGGGAGAGGAAACACCCGCAAAGTTTGCGGCTAATCTTCCAACATCACTTCTGCCGCCAGAAAAACGAGTAGCTTCCTCCATACTAAACTGACGTGCAGAGATTGCAGCGAGTTTATTTACAGCTCTTTCCTTATTCGTTCCGGCAGTTAAAACTACGGCCTCTAATTCACCGTAAGCTTCCGTTAAACTTACATTTACAACAACATCCTTACCAGAAGTAACACCCAGATCTGGTAGGGTTATAGGTTCGTAGCCCACATAATTAATGCGTATAGTTTGCCTGCCTAAAGGCACATTGCTTAAAGTGAAATATCCGTTTTCGTCAGTTATAACTCCGGTAGATTTTTCTTGATTTAATAATTCAATGGTAGCGCCAGGAAGTGGAATTTCCGATTGTTTGTCGACTACCAATCCCTTAATGGTTCCAGTTTGTGCTTGCAGTAAAAATGAAACACATAACATGGACAATTTTAATATAAACTTCATTTTATTTTTTTAATTGATTTAAATCAAATTTGAAGGTTAAAATGAAAAAAATAAAGCTGCTTTTTTTGAAGTGTTTAATTTTAACTTAAGTTGTTTAAGTGGGCTTTAAACTATGCCATGAAGCATATTTAAACCGTTTTTCGGTTTAAATGGAAACAATAACAGTTTAAGCGCTTATTTAACAACTGAAATGGAAAATGGGGTTTTTTAACAGCGTACTCAGTATATTTGAACATGATGATTGTTAGAATAACATTTGAATGATTAAGACTGCACAAATAAAAAAAATAGGGTTTAGGTTTCTGGTTATCAATATTATTTTTCTATTGATAAAGCTTACCGTTAATACTAAAGAAAAACATCTTAATGGCGAAGACCCTATAAATGAACCTGTTTTTTATTATGTGTCTGCGATTATATTCTTTCTGCTTACTTGGGAAATAAACGATTGGTTAATTAAAAGGAAGAACAAGGATGTATTGAAATCTAACATGAGTTTTTATAATAGTCTAGATGTTTTAGTAAAAACATTGGCAATCATGTTACCTTTTATGGCGCTATCGTATTATTTAGCGATTTTTGAATTTAACTATATATGTAGAATTGATGCGGAAGATCCCTGGTTACAATTTCGTGTAGACTTTTTAAGAGCCGCATTATTGCTTTTTTCCCTAACTGTTTTTAACCTGTTTTATTACACCACAAAGCGGGCAAAGGAAATTGAAAGTTCTTTACACCAACTAAAGCAGGAGGTCATAACCTCGAAGTATAACTCGCTAAAAAACCAAATAAGCCCACATTTTTTATTTAATAGTTTAAATACGTTAACCTCGTTAATGTACGAAGATCGCGATCTGGCATCAGATTTTGTAACGAGATTAGCTTCGTGTTATCGTTATATCCTGGATAATAAGGAGAAAGATTTAGTAACCTTGGAAAAGGAATTAAACTTTTTAGATTCATTTATATTTATGATGAATGTGAGGCACAAGGAATCATTATCCATAACAACCAATATTTTAGTTAACCCTAAAGGCTTTTCAATACCAACACTGTCTTTGCAAATGTTGGTAGAGAATGCGCTTAAGCATAACTATTTTTCAAAGGAGAAACCTTTGGAAGTTAATATATATTCTAATGATAAAAACCTAGTTATACAAAACACATTGCGTAAAAGAAAAGAAGAACCATCAACTAAACTAGGTATTAGTAATATTAAAAAGCGTTATGCTTTTTATACGAATGAACAGATAGTTATCGAGGAAAAAAATGATATTTACAAAATTGAAATTCCGTTATTGCATAAAGCCATAAAACAATTTGATATGCCCTTAGAATCTTAATATGAAAGCTTTAATTATAGAAGATGAAAATATAGCATCAAAGCGATTGGCCAACCTGGTAAAAGAACTGGCACCAGATATTGAGATTTTAGACCGTGTAAGCTCTGTAGAGGGAGGCATAACCTGGTTTAAGAATAATACATTACCAGATTTAATATTTTTGGATATACAACTAAATGATGGCTATGGGTTTGATATTATTGATGAGTTAAAAGAACATCCCCCAATAATTTTCACCACTGCTTACAACGAATATGCTATAAGGGGATTTAAGTATAATGGTTTGGACTATTTACTAAAACCAATAGATAAAAAGGATTTAGAAAAAGCTTTAAACAAGTTTAGAAAGACAAGATTAATCCCTGAAAAAGAGAATGAGCAGAAGTACGAACAGTTAAAAAATCTTTTTTCCAAAGCATATAAACGGCGCTTTATGGTAAAGATTGGAAATCAATTTAATAGCTTTAATGTAGAGGATATAGCATATTTTAAGTCTCATGAAGGTTTAATTTATCTGCGAAATATTAATGGAAAAAAATATCCTATAGAGTATTCTTTAGATCAATTAGAAGATATTCTGGACCCTATTCAGTTTTTTAGAATCAATCGGAAATATATGGTTTCTGTTAATGCTGTAAATGAAATACACAGCTATTTTAATAGTAGATTACTATTAAAACTAGAACCGAGTGAAGAAGAACAAATTATAGTATCCAGAGAACGAACCACTAATTTTAAAAAGTGGTTGGATTGTTAATTGGTAATAGAAAAAGGTCTAAAAAGTTCTTGGATTGTCATTTTTAGTGCTTCGACTTCGCTCAGCACAAGTCGTTCTGAATAACACTTTTTAGACCTTTTATAAATCTAAAAGCTCACGCTTTTTATAATTTAGTATCTATAGTGCTCAGGCTTAAATGGACCTTCAACTCTTACACCAATGTATTCGGCTTGTTCTTCACGAAGCTCAGTTAACTCAACACCTATTTTAGCTAAGTGTAACTTGGCTACTTTTTCATCTAAGGTTTTTGGTAACATGTATACCTCATTTTTATAAGCATCAGCATTGTTCCAAAGCTCTATCTGTGCTAAAGTCTGGTTTGTAAACGAGTTACTCATTACAAAACTTGGGTGACCTGTAGCACAACCCAAGTTTACTAAACGCCCTTCGGCAAGAATGATAACATCATTACCATTAACATTGTATTTATCTACCTGAGGCTTAATAGTTGTTTTTGTATGACCGTGATTTTCGTTTAACCATGCCATATCGATTTCATTGTCGAAATGCCCGATGTTACAAACAATAGCTTTGTCTTTTAACGCTTCAAAGTGACGTCCTTGTACAATGTCTTTATTTCCAGTAGTCGTTATTACAATATCTGTATTACCAATAACAGTTTCTAGTTTTTTAACTTCAAAACCGTCCATAGCAGCTTGTAAAGCACAAATAGGATCGATTTCTGTAACAGTAACTATACTTCCCGCACCTTTAAACGAAGCAGCAGTACCTTTACCAACATCGCCATAACCACAAACTGTAACACGTTTTCCAGCTAACATGATATCCGTAGCACGACGAATAGCATCTACAGCACTTTCTTTACAACCGTATTTGTTATCGAATTTCGATTTTGTAACCGAGTCGTTAACATTAATGGCAGGCATTGGTAAAGTACCATTCTTTACACGTTCGTAAAGTCTGTGCACACCAGTAGTGGTTTCTTCAGATAAACCATTAATTCCAGCAGCTAATTCTGGATATTTATCTAAAACCATATTAGTTAAATCACCACCATCATCAAGTATCATATTAAGAGGTTTTCTGTCTTCACCAAAGAAAAGTGTTTGCTCGATACACCAGTCGAATTCCTCTTCAGTCATGTCTTTCCAAGCATAAACAGCCGTTCCGGCAGCAGCAATCGCAGCAGCAGCCTGATCTTGAGTAGAGAATATGTTACAAGAACTCCAAGTAACCTCTGCTCCTAAAGCTTGTAAAGTCTCAATTAAAACAGCCGTTTGGATGGTCATGTGTAAACATCCGGCAATTCTTGCCCCTTTAAGAGGTTGCGAGTCTTTGTACTCTTCACGTAAACTCATAAGCCCTGGCATTTCTGCTTCAGCTAATTCTATTTCTTTTCTACCCCAATCTGCAAGCGAAATATCTTTCACTTTGTTAGCTACATAAGGAATTGTTTTTGTGCTCATATCTGTATTTTCTTTTTATTTTTAAACCTAAACAAGGTTGTGATTAACACTTAAATAGTTAAATTCGCTTGTTAAAAAATTACAAACCAAATTAGGTGGTGCAAAGATAACTAATAACTTTTAGAAAAGTAAATGCCTCTCTATAAAACGATACACCCAGATTCAAAAACTATTGTTAAAATCTGGAAGATTGATGAGTCTTATGACGATTTAATGGAATCCACACACTTAAAGCCTAAAAGTTTAGAACGTGTTTTAAGAATGAAAAGTGAATTGCATCAACGTGGCTTTTTGAGTGTACGTTGCTTACTGGCCGAATTCGGGTATCAAGATTCGGACTTGTTTTATGATGAGCATGGAAAACCACACTTAAAAGACGGGAAGCAAATATCTATTACACATTCCTTTAATTTTTCGGCAGTTATTGTTAGCGATCTTATTGTTGGTATTGATATAGAAAAGCAACGTGAAAAAATTACCATTATAGCCCATAAATTTGTTGACTACGAGGAAGACTATTTAAATAAAGATGGTGCAAGTTATATAAGGAAACTTACTGCAATCTGGTGTGTAAAAGAATCGTTGTTCAAATTATTTGCAACACCTGGATTAAGCTTTAGAAAGCACTGTTTGGTAATACCATTTTCCATTAAGGATAACGAAACTATAGCATGGGTTGATTACGAAACAAAAAAGTGCCGCTATAATATTCGTTTTTTAGAGTTTGAAGGATTTACCTGTGCTTACGCTATTGCTTAAACGATGACTCAAGTATATAACGACATATTAGCATCGGTTTCTAAGCAAGAAAAACTTTTGGCGGTTTTAATAGACCCTGATAAAATGTTGCTTGATAAAGTACAGGGCTTTATTAATAAAGTAAACACCTCAGTAGCGACTCATATTTTTGTGGGAGGAAGTACTGTTGACGAAAACACAACTGGCGTTTTAGTAGCCGAAATAAAGAAGTATACAAAACACCCCGTGGTTTTATTCCCAGGCGATGTCACTCAAATTACCAATCATGCAGATGCCATTTTATTTCTCTCTTTAATTTCGGGAAGAAACCCGGAGTATTTAATAGGTAAACACATAACGTCTGTTTCGAAACTAAAAGAAACAAACCTCGATGTTATTTCTACCGGTTATGTTTTAATAGAAAACGGAAAAGCTACAGCAGTTGAAAGAGTTACAGAAACAAAGCCAATACCAAGAGCTAATATTCAATATATTGTAGATACAGCAAAAGCGGGCGAATTTCTAGGAATGAAAATGATTTATCTTGAAGCTGGAAGTGGTGCTAAAACACCGGTTTCAAAAGAAATTATATTAAAAGTTAAGGAAGCACTAAATATTCCGTTAATAGTTGGCGGTGGTATAAGAAGTAAAGAACAATTAGAAAACGCATATAAAGCTGGAGCTAATTTAGTAGTTATTGGTACGGCTTTTGAAGAGAATGAATCGTTTTTTAATGAATTAAAAAAGTAAATTGCCGGGGTAAATTTGTTTTAACATGTCACGAAGCAAATAAATAATAATAGGATTTCCACTCTCGTGGAAATGAAAATAAAATTTTCAATGAAAATATCAGTAGAGCTTACATTAACACCGTTACAGGACAATTTCGAGCCTGCCATTATTCATTTTATTAAGAAGCTAAGAGCTTCTAATCTTAAGGTTCTGGAAAACCCTTTAAGCACTCAGGTTTATGGCGATTACGATGAGGTAATGAATTTGCTCACTGTAGAGATTAAAGAAGCTTTCGAACTTATTGAAAAAGGCTTATTGTATATGAAGATCGTAAAATCGGACAGGCACGATTATGAACCCCATTTTTGATTTTTTTTTCGGGCAGTATTCAGATTATGAAACGATAGACGTATTATTAGAAATAATAGCGGTTATTTTTGGGTTTCTCTCTGTTTGGTATTCAAAGCAAAATAAAATTTTGGTTTTTCCAACAGGTATGATAAGTACAATAATATTTGTGTATTTATTGTTTAAGTGGGAACTTTTAGGAGATATGATGATAAACGGATATTACTTTGTAATGAGCGTTTATGGATGGTATGTTTGGACGAGAAAAGTAGATGAAACACATGTGACTCCAATTTCAATAACAACACCTAAGGAGCGATTAATAAGTGTATTTATATTTCTGGCGACTTTATTGTTTGTGTTTTTGGTTTATAAAACGTTTGATAAATGGACGGGTTGGGTAGCTTATATTGATACGTTTACTACAGCCATATTTTTTGTAGGCATGTGGTTAATGGCAAGACGAAAATTAGAAAATTGGCTTTTTTGGATTGTAGGCGATTTAATATCGGTGCCGTTATATTTTTATAAAGGGTTTACATTTACCAGTTTACAATATTTAGGATTTACATTTATAGCTATATTTGGTTACATAGCATGGAAGAAAAGTATAAACAACAACCGGCAAATTGCATAAAGGTGGTTTTGTTTGGTCCGGAATCTACCGGAAAAACAACCTTGTCAAGACAGTTGGCCAGACACTATAACTCGGTTTGGGTACCAGAATATGCGAGGGAATACCTCCAGAATAAATGGAACAATGAGCGCAAAACCTGCGAGCCAGATGATTTGTTACCCATTGCAGAGGGGCAAATGAAACTTGAAAACGAATTGGCGCAGAAAACAGATACCGTTTTAATTTGCGATACCGATTTGTTAGAAACCAAAGTATATTCAGAAGCTTACTATTTAGGGAGTTGTGATCCTGTACTTGAAAAATTTGCGTTAGAAAATACCTACAATTTATATTTTTTAACTTATATTGATACACCATGGGAAGCAGACGATCTTCGGGACAAACCAGACCATAGAGAAGATATGTTTGAAGCTTTTCAAAATGAACTAATAAAAAGTAATAAACCTTATGTATTGCTTAAGGGTAACAAAAAACAACGTCTGGAAACAGCGGTTAAATATATTGATAAACTATTAAAAGAAAATTAATGTTTACAGAAAAAGATATAGAACAAATACAAAATAAAGGCATTACAGCAGAACAAGTTAATGCTCAGGTAGCACGTATAAAAAATGGAATGTCCCATTCTAATCTGGTAGCAGCTGCGACTATTGGGGAAGGCATCGAGAGTTATAACGACAACGAAACAAAAGATTTTATAAAGCTTTACGAGTCAAAGCAAAATGATTTGTCTACCTTAAAATTTGTACCAGCATCTGGAGCAGCTACCAGAATGTTTAAGTTTTTATTTCAGTTTTTGAAAAATTTCGATCCCTCAAAAGAAAGTATTGAAGATTATGTTGGAAAACATAACGATAATCTTATCAAAACGTTTATTTCTAATTTGAAACAATTTCCGTTTTATGCCGAAGTTATTTTAAAAGCTAAAGAAACCAATTCAAATTTCGATAATTTACCAGAAGGCGAAAAATATCTGCAATTCGTAAAAACAATGTTAGATGAGAACGGTTTAAACTATAGTTTTTTACCTAAGGGGTTGCTTCCTTTTCATGAATATGAAGATGCAGCAATAACAGCTTTTCAAGAGCACTTGTTCGAGTCAACATTGTATGCCTCTTCGAATAATAATGCAAATCTTCATTTTACCGTTTCAGAAAAACATCATCGATATTTCTCAAATGAGTTAATCCGTTTAAAAGAAGGTTTAGAGCAAGAAACCAAAACAACATTTAATGTGTCGTTTTCATATCAAAAAGAAGCTACCGAAACCGTTGCATTAACGGTAGATGGCAAGGTTTTTAGAAACGATGATGACTCTATTCTATTCAGACCAGCAGGACACGGTGCTTTATTAGAAAACTTAAATGAATTGGACAACGATGTCATTTTTATTAAAAATGTAGATAATATCGTAGTTGCCAATAAGAATGTTGAAGTTTCGGAGTATAAAAAATTGCTGGCAGGTATTCTTGTAAAAGTTCAAGAACAAGCTTTCGAGTTATTGCATAAACTTGACGAAGAAACAGTGTTAGAAGGAACGCTTCTTGAAGCAGCTATGCTCTTATCTAATAAAATGAATGTTCCTATCGATGGAGATTTCGAAGATTTTACATTAGAAGAAAAAAGAAATTACCTAAAGGAAAAACTAAACCGTCCAATTCGAGTATGTGGTATGGTTAAGAATGAAGGAGAACCCGGAGGCGGACCATTTTGGGTAAAAGATGAAAACGGCGAGATATCGTTACAAATTGTAGAATTTGCCCAAATAAATATTGAAGATAGTGCACAGCAAGCCATTGTGAAAAATGCAACCCATTTTAACCCAACAGATTTGGTTTGTGGCGTTAAAAATTATAAAGGAGAAAAGTTCAATCTTAAGAAATTTGTAGACCCAGAAGCCGCTTTTATAACCATGAAAACTCAAAATGGAATAGATATAAAAGCCTTAGAACTACCTGGTTTATGGAACGGTAGTATGGCGTACTGGAACTCCATTTTTGTTGAAGTACCTTTAGAAACCTTTAACCCCGTAAAAACAGTTAACGATTTGCTTAAACCGGCACATCAGGTAAAATACGCTAATGTTTAATGAAGACCTCCTACTACAAGAACTAACCTATAAAGCTATTAGAAGCTCGGGTAGCGGTGGACAGCATGTAAATAAAGTATCATCGAAAGTTGAGCTGGCTTTTAATTTAAACGAATCGGTTGTATTTAATGAAGAACAAAAAGAACGTCTTCAAAGTAAACTCCAGCATAGGTTAACAAAAGAAGGCGTTTTAATATTGCAATGTGATGAGAGTCGCAGTCAACATAAAAACAAGGAACTTGTTATAAAACGTTTTTTAGAGTTAATCCGTTTAGGGTTAGTGGTTCAAAAGAAACGTATACCCACAAAAACACCTAAAGCGGTTAAAAGAAAACGATTAAAAGATAAGCGCAGTCATTCCGAAAAAAAGACAAACAGAAAAAAGCCTGACATTGAGTAAAATAAACATCAATTAAGAATTGAGAAATTAGCAATTGTTCGTATCTTTGCGCCGTTCTCAAAAAGGGGTGCTTTTTTAGTTAAGAATTATCAACTTTTAATTGTTAACTTTCGAATTGCTGAGATCATACCCAATGAACCTGGAACAGGTAATGCTGTTTAGGGATTTGAATTTTTATTGTCATTGCGAGGAGTTCAAAAAACGACACGGCAATCTTTTCAATATTAATTCTGAAAACAAATCATTAACAATTAAAGAATAATTACCTCTTTTTATTCGATTATAACTTATAATCGCAATGAAAAACTTATTTCTTTTTTTAACACTATTAGTGTTATCAGTCTGTGTCAATGCACAAGAAAATCAAAAACAACAGGATTCAACAAAAACAGAAAAACTAGACGAGGTTTTAGTAAAAGCAGTTCGTGTAGATGCTACGTCTCCAATTACACATTCTAATGTGACTAAGGAGCAATTGGAAAAACGTAATTTAGGTCAGGATTTACCAATATTGCTTAATTATTTGCCATCGGTAGTAACGACTAGTGATGCTGGTGCTGGTGTAGGTTACACAGGAATTCGTGTTCGTGGTACCGATGCAACACGTGTAAATGTAACTATAAACGGTATTCCATATAACGATCCAGAAAGTCAAGGTACGTTTTGGGTAAATTTAGGTGACTTTGCTTCCTCAACAGAAAGCCTACAATTGCAGCGTGGTGTGGGAACATCTACAAACGGTTCTGGTGCTTTTGGAGCGAGTTTAAATTTACTTACAGATGCGTTTTCCAACGAAGCTACAGGAGAAATATCAAACAGTTTCGGAAGTTTTAACACCAGAAAACACACCGTAAAATTGAGCACAGGCTTATTGAACGATCATTTTGAAATTTCTGGACGGTTTTCTAAGATAGATTCCGATGGCTATGTAGACAGAGCATTTACAGATTTGCGAGCTTACTTTTTGCAAGGTGTTTATAAAGATGATAATACCCTAATAAAAGCACTTACATTTGGTAATAAGGAACAAACTTACCAATCTTGGTTTGGTTTAACAGCCGCGCAATTACAAGAGAATCGTCGTCAGAATCCGTATACTTACGACAATGAAACAGATAATTATTGGCAAAATCATTACCAATTACATTGGAACGAACGATTTAATAATTATTGGTCTGCAACTCTCGGATTAAACTATACCCAGGGGAAAGGATATTTTGAGCAGTATGAAGATGATACAAGCGATATCGGTCTTTACAATGGTATTGTGGTAGCAACCGATGTTGATGAAGATAATATGCCCATAACAGATGTTATAAGAAGACGTTGGTTAGATAATGATTTTTATGTGGTTAATGCTAATGTAGCTTATAAGAAGGGAGCTTTCGAAATCATTTCAGGAATCTCATACAATACCTATTCTGGCGATCATTTTGGAGAAGTTATTTGGGCAAGAGGATTTGCAGAAAATGCAAACATTCGTGATCGTTACTATGAAGGCGATGCCACTAAAAATGATTTCAGTGTCTTTTCGAAAACGACGTTTAATTTAGCTGAAAAAATTACCGGATTTATCGATTTACAAGGGCGTTTTGTAAATTATAAAACCAATGGGTTAGACTCTAATCGTAACAACTTTGTTACCGATGCAGATTTTAATTTCTTTAATCCTAAATTAGGCTTTACCTATAAACATAGCGATGTAAACAGTTTTTATGCATCATATGCCAGAGCCAATAGAGAACCAAATCGCGACGATTTTAAGGCTGGTGTAACAGAGCATGAAACCCTCAACGATATTGAATTGGGGTGGCGCTATAATGCCAAAAAGGTTAGTGTTAATACCAATTTATACTATATGTTTTACCAAAATCAGTTGGTTTTAACAGGAGAGTTAGACGATGTAGGAAGCCCTATTAGAGCTACTAGTGGTAAAAGTTATCGATTAGGTTTAGAGGTCGATGCTAATATTAATTTCTGTAAAACCGTTAATATGTCTACCAATATAGCAGTAAGCAGTAATAAGAATAAAGACTTTACTTCGTCTATTAATGGCGAACTTGTTGATTTAGGAAATACTAATATTTCTTTTTCACCCGAATTGGTTTTTGGTAATGCTTTAAACTTTTATCCTGTGAATAATTTACAACTCTCGTTATTAAGTAAATATGTAGGAGAGCAGTATATGGGAAATATTGATAACGAAACGTCAAAACTAGATAGCTATTTTGTTAACGATTTTAGTGTTAACTATAAAATTAGCCCTAAAAAGATTTTTAAATCTATAATACTATCAGGTTTGGTTAATAATATTCTAAACGAAGAATATGTGTCTAATGGCTATTTCGGATCGTTTGATTTTGACGATACATCAAGTCCAACAGGCACTACAACAGGCTACTTTGCTGGCTATTATCCACAGGCAACAACCAACTTTTTAGTAGGGGCAACCTTGAAGTTTTAAAAATACGTCATTACGAGGAGCAAAAGCTAAATTTATATGTTTAAATAAATAAGTTGTGCCATTCCGAACGAGGTACGAGGAGCCTGCCTAAAGGTTGGCAGCTAAGGTGTACTCACAAATATGGCTGCATATTAAATAATAATTTTATAAAGATAGACACTAATTTCACGAATTATCACAAATGGTTCTAAATATAAATTATTTACAAATAAGTAATTCGAGTTTACTTATTAATAAATTAGAATACAGAAATATAATAGAATTAAATCGGGTCTGGATTGTAAAAACAGACTGAAAGTCTGATTCGTGATTATGAATAGTATAGAGAGCTATCCATCATATTGAGGTTTTATTCGTGTAAATCTGTGTAATTCGTGGCTTGATTAAAAAGATGTGGGTACACCGTAGCTGTCGGTAGACAGGGAATCTGACCTTATGTAGAGATTAATAAATTCGCAGCTTAATTATTTGGTTTTATCCTAGAATGCGTTAATTAAATATTAAAAGATTATCTCCGTTTTTTTCGACCCTATAGTTTTTTAGGGCGCATGGCAGGTTTTTATCTCCCAATGATTGACCAGTAACTAAACTGTATTCGTTCTTATCTTGGCAGCCACAAGTAGCGTTTAAACCTTTTGGCACAAGAACAGAACAAGCACTGGGTATATGGTTAGGGTCACTGGCATCCCAGGCAAAAAAATCAGCCCCAGTATTGGCAACAATAATCCCTCCATTTCCAGCGTTTTGTACATATACAGAGTTGCCCGGAAAAGGTAATTGACTATACTGTGGTAAACTTAAATTAATATTAACGTTAACACCTATATCTAGTAAAAAATTACAATTTGGGTTGTTAACAGAATTTTTGCTGCAAGACACTAGAATAAGAAAACTGGCAAAAAGAAAAATGGATTTCATAGCAATTTTTGAATTAAAAACGCAATTTACGACAAAAAGCAAATTGAGTTAAATATTTTGTATATTTGTTATACAATCTCGTGTTAGCGAGATTTTTTTTATGCTGAACGCTTCACGAGATTATATCGGATTGGTTTTCAGCATCTTTTTATTTTATTAAGTTAAACGATGAAGTTATGAGTAAAGTATCTTACTATACACCTGAGGGGTTAAAAAAATTAAGAGACGAGCTACAGCAATTAAAAGATGTAGAGCGAGTTAAGGCTTCAAAAGCAATTGCAGAAGCTAGAGATAAAGGAGATTTAAGTGAAAATGCAGAATATGATGCCGCCAAAGAAGCTCAAGGCATGCTAGAAATGCGTATTTCTAAATTAGAGGACGCATTGGCAGGTGCCCGTGTAATTGATGAATCTCAATTAGATAATTCAAAGGTATTAGTATTATCTAAAGTTAAAATAAAAAATCAAACTAATGGTATGGAAATGAACTATACCCTGGTAGCAGATGGAGAAGCAGATTTAGCTTCAGGTAAAATTTCGGTAAATTCTCCTATAGGTAAAGGTTTGCTTGGAAAATCTGTTGGAGATGTAGCAGAAATTCAAGTCCCTAATGGTGTTATGAAATTTGATATTATAGAAATCTCCAGATAAATACTATTCCCGCGCTCAGTATAAGTAACCTAAGTGTATCGTAGGAAACTCTCTAAAACCTCTCAATAATTAATATGCCATCAATTTTCACAAAAATAGTTAACGGAGAAATTCCCTGTTATAAAGTTGCAGAAACAGATGATTTTCTAGCGTTTTTAGATGTAAACCCAAATAGTAAGGGGCATACACTTTGTATTCCTAAACTAGAAGTTGATAAGATTTTTGACTTAGATGAAGCCACTTATAATGGGTTAATGAGTTTTTCAAGACGTGTTGCTCTAGCCATAGAAAAAGCAATACCTTGCGAACGTGTAGGGGTTTCTGTAATAGGACTGGAAGTGCCACACGCACACGTACATTTAATTCCATTACATACCATGGATGATGCTCGCTTTATTACAAAAGCAAAACTTACAACGAAAGAATTCGAAGACATAGCAAAAGCTATCAACAACCAATTATAAATCGAAAGGGTACGCGGTTAGTATTATAGCAGCAATTGCTGCTACAATTGTTAAAATAATGGTAACCCACGATGTTTTCTTTAAATAGGTCGACGCCCTTTTGGGTACAAACAATTTTTTGTGGTAATCAAAAACACGTTCAATATTATCATCCCATTTTACAGGGTAAATAATACTATTACATACTCTACACTCAATTTCGTATTTAACTTGAGATGTTAAAGATCGATAAAACCTGGTGTCAATTATTTTTTGTTTAAAAATTAGGCGTAAGCCTTCATTGTTATAACACTCAGGGCAGTTGTTCTTTAAAACAACTTCTTTTACGGTAACTAGTTTTTCAGACATGATTTGGGGCACGTTTTAAGCTGATTTGTATAGTGGTTCCTTTTCCTTTTTGAGATTGCAATACTTTTATTTTTCCATCATGAAATTCCTCTATAATGCGCCTGGTAAGTGATAATCCTAATCCCCAACCGCGTTTTTTTGTAGTATATCCAGGAGTGAAAATTTTATTAAAATCCTTTTTAGGAATACCTTTTCCGGTGTCGGCAACGCTAATCTTCACAATGCTTTCCAATTGAGAAATTTCAATTGTAAGTTTACCTCTGCCCTTCATGGCATCAATGGCATTTTTTACCAGATTTTCAATAGTCCAGCTGTATAGCTGTTTATTTAAATTCACAGGAATAGTATCCTCTGGAGCAATAATTTTAAAGTCTATAAGATTCGAAGATCGCGATTTTAAGTAATCGTAAGAATCAATAGTTTCTTTAACAATATCTGCAACTTCCAAGGTAGGTAAAGACCCTATTTTACTAAAGCGTTCTGTAATGGTCTTTAACCGATCTACATCTTTTTCAATTTCGGTAATATAATCTGGATTTACATTATCGCTTTTCAAAATTTCTGTCCAGCCTATTAAAGATGATAAAGGCGTACCTATTTGATGGGCCGTTTCCTTAGCCATGCCAGACCATAACTTATTTTGAGTAGCATTTTTGTTACTGCTATAAAAGAAAAAAACAACGGCACCAAATAATACAACAATAAGTATTAACGCCAGCGGATAATATTTTAGTTTGTTTAATAAAGGGGAATTGCCATAATAAATCGTGCTGACTATAGTGTCGCCTATGTTTATGGGAATAGGGTCGTTTTCTTTCTCAAATTTTAAGATTAGTTTTTTAACATGCAAAGAATCAGAAACTTTGAAATCATCTATGTTGTTATAATTGCCTAAACTGCCATCTTCGTTAATAACAATCATTGGCGTTGTTTTGTTGCTAGTTAGGATCTGCAGTATAAGTTCCATGTTGGAATTCACATCAGAATTCACAAATTCATTTTGAGCAAACGACCAATTTTCCATTTTGATACGTTCCTCCTCCTTAAAATGTTGGAAAAATTCATAAGTTTTCCATAAAATAAGAGAGACAATAACGAAAGAAGCTATTGTAATAATCCAACGAAAAGCGTTACCATACTTTGTAAAAATCATTCACTAACTAATTACAATTTGTAATATAATGCAAATCTGTTAATATTATTGTTTAAGATGTTAGTAAATTGGTTTTTAGTTAAACAACAGAATAGTTACATTTGTTAAAACTAAAATGCTAATGACATCGTTTGATCCAAAAAGCTTGTCTACCAGTAAATTGCATGGTTATTTATTAAGTGCAGTTGCGCCAAGGCCAATAGCTTTCGCAAGTACCATGGGTGCTGATGGAAACCCTAATTTGTCACCATTTAGTTTTTTTAATGTATTTAGTGCGAATCCGCCTATCATGATATTTTCGCCTGCGAGACGTGTTAGGGATAACACAACAAAGCATACGTTACAAAATGTTGAAGCAACGAAGGAAGTTGTTATTAATGTTGTGAATTATGATATGGTGCATCAAATGTCGTTAAGCAGTACGGAATACCCGGAAGGCGTAAACGAGTTTGAAAAATCGGGACTGACTATGCTAAAGTCCGACATAGTTAAACCGTTTCGTGTTGCAGAAGCACCCGTACAGTTTGAATGTAAGGTTAATGATATTGTTAAGTTAGGAACAGAAGGAGGCGCGGGAAATTTAGTGATTTGCGAAGTTGTTAAGCTCCATATCGATGAAGATGTACTTGATGAAAATGGTACTATAAACCAGCAAAAACTGGATTTGGTTGCCAGAGCAGGAGGAAGTTATTACACTCGTGCTAAAAAAGGCTTCTTTGAAATACCCAAGCCATTATCAACTCAAGGAATAGGTGTTGATAATTTTCCGGATCATGTTAAAAATAGCATGGTTTTAACAGGAAATGATTTAGGAATGTTAGCAAACGTAGAAACTTTGCCAACAGATGAAAATATTAAAGGCTTTATTGAAGATTTAGGAGAGCGGTATCCGAACATAAAAACGGCTACACATAGACAAAAACATAAGTTGGCACGTAATTACCTTAGTTTTGGTGATGTTGAAAGTGCTTGGAAAATATTGTTAAGTTAAATAGTAATAAAAATAGATATAATAATTAATTAATGGAAGTTCAAGGAAGAATAAAAATGGTTGGAGAAACTCAGACTTTTGGAAGTAATGGGTTTAGAAAAAGAGAGATTGTAGTAACTACAGAAGAGCAATACCCTCAACACATTATGGTAGAATTTGTTCAAGATAAAACAGATCTATTAAACAGCTATCAAGTAGGGCAACAAGTTAAAATTAGTATTAACCTTAGAGGTAGAGAGTGGGTAAACCCTCAAGGAGAAACAAAATATTTTAACTCGATTCAAGGATGGAGAATAGAAGCTCTACAAGCTGAAGCTGCAGAAGGCAATGTACCACCAGTACCGCCTGCTGACGCTTTTGAACCTGCTGGAGATTTAAAAGAAGATGACCACGACGATCTTCCTTTTTAAAGTATAGAAACCTCTGCTTAAAAAATTAAAGGAGAGTATCTGAAAAGTAAGTTTGATGTTATATTGAACTTGTCGAAATGTATTTAAATTACTGATAATAAAAATCAGTTTCGGCAAGCTCAACCAGATAAATCAAATTATAAGACTTTTTAGATACTCTCTTTTTTGTTGTAATATTTTCTTAATTTTCAACTATGAATATAACCAGGACGATTGAGATATTATTTAAAAGATACCTACCATCGCCATTTACTATTGCCATACTATTAACGTTTCTAGCTATGGTTTTGGCGCTTTGTTTTACAAAACCTGTTGGAGAGGACTATCACATATTCGAAATTTTATCGTTTTGGGAAAAAGGTATTTGGAACGAAGGGTTGCTGGTCTTTGCGTATCAAATGATGTTGATATTGGTTTTAGGACATGTTTTGGTGTTAAGTAAACCCGTAAATAAACTCATAGTAAGCTTATCTAAAAACGTTACAAATACATCTACAGCAGTAGTTCTAGTTAGTATTACAACAATGCTTATGGCATTTTTAAATTGGGGACTTGGGCTTATATTTGGAGCCATTTTAGCAAGGAAAGTTGGAGAACATGCCCAACGAAATAATATACCCTTAAATTACTCTTTGGTAGGTGCATCTGGATATGTAGGTTTGATGATATGGCATGGAGGTATTAGTGGATCGGCACCCATTAAAGTTGCAGAAAGCGGTCATATAAAAAGCTTGATGCACGGCATTACTTCATCAGAAATAATTAATCAAATACCAGAGAGTATCAACTTTAATACAACAATATTTAGTTGGTGGAACTTAGTGCTATTTGGGGTGTTGCTCGTCTTGGTACCTTCGGTATTAAAACAATTGGCAAAAACAACACGACCTACGAACTTTAAATTAAAGGAGTACCAGTTTAAAACAGGTGAAAAAAGCAATCTAGAAGGTGCGGAGCAGTTAGACTTCTCAGGTATTTTAGGTATAGGTTTTGGTGTTATTTTACTAATCGCATTTGTATATCAATATTGGGGGAATTTATTAAGCCTTCAGATTACACCAAACATGCTAAATTTTTTCATGTTAGGTTTAGCCATTATTTTACATAAAAATTTTAGTAATTTTTTAAATGCAGTTGAAGAAGCTATTAAAGGAACTTCGGGAATTCTTATACAGTTTCCGTTGTACTTTGGCATAATGGGCATCATGAAATATTCGGGTATGGTGGTTATGATATCGGACTTCTTTGTGTCTATTGCAACCACAACTACATTACCAATTTTTACCTTTTTTAGTGCCGGTTTGGTTAATATTTTTGTGCCAAGTGGTGGCGGACAATGGGCAGTGCAAGGACCAATTGTTATAGAGTCAGCTTTAAAATTGGATGTGCCACTACCTAAAGCAATAATGGCACTGGCTTATGGCGATCAAATTACAAATATGTTCCAACCCTTTTGGGCATTACCTTTGTTAGGAATTACTAAATTAAAGGCTAAAGATATTTTGCCCTATACTTTAATTCTTATGTTAGTTGGCATAAGCGTATATATTTTAGGTTTAATACTATTTTAATGATTATGTTAAACGAAAATATATGGTTTCCAAATGTTAACCTAGCTACTAAAGAAGGCATATTAGCTATCGGTGGCGATTTATCGGTAGACCGTTTGTTACTTGCTTACAAATCGGGTGTTTTTCCTTGGTTTGATTCCAGAGAACCTATTTTATGGTGGTCTCCAGATCCTCGTTTTGTCCTGTTTCCAGATAAATTAAAAGTATCAAAAAGCATGAAACAAGTGCTACGTAATAAGGATTATGTGGTTACTATTAATAAGGCTTTTAAAGATGTTATTACAGAGTGTTCTATAATAAAACGAGAAGGTCAGGCTGGTACATGGATTACAAATAGTATGATAGATGCCTATACAAAACTTCATGAATTAGGATATGCAACATCTGTTGAGGTTTGGAAAGATGATGATTTGATTGGCGGACTGTATGGTGTTGATTTGGGGAATGGTATATTTTGTGGTGAAAGTATGTTCGCCAAAACGAGCAATGCCAGTAAAGTAGGTTTTATAACCTTTATTCAAAACACAAATTATAAACTTATAGACTGCCAGGTGCATACCAATCATTTGGAAAGCTTGGGGGCAGAGGAAATTCCCAGGGCTTCCTTTTTAGAATATTTATCATAAACTTAACAAGGTTGTTTTGTAATAAATAATAACTAATCTCGTTCAAGGTGGTGTATAAAACCTACAGTAGTTTCACCTATTAATTACAATTTCTTGAACACAATAAATACCATTGCCCTTAAAAAAGCATTTCAGCAGTACATTTCTTTCCCGGAAGAAGATTGGGACAAAATCAAACAGAATATAGGTGTAAAGCATTATAAAAAGGGTGATGTTTTTCTACGTTCTGGGCAAACTAGTAATACGTTAGGATTTATTACAAGAGGTTTTTTTAGAAAGTATTATCTAAAAGATGGAGATGAGATTAATTTTTGGTTTTATCATGAAAATCAATTCTTAGTAGCCTATCAAAGCTTTTTAGAACGGGTCCCGACAAAGTTTCAAATAGAAGCTCTTGAAGATGCCGAAATTTTAACATTACCATTTGAAGCTGTTCAGAATTTATATACTATATCGGAAGCATGGCAAAAGCTGGGGCGTTTGGTTTGTGAAAAAATGTATATCACACATCATAATCGTATAGAAAGCCTTTTATTTAAGGACGCAAGCGTACGCTATTACGATTTGGTTAAAGAACATCCCATGTTGTTACAGCGACTTCCTCAATATCATTTAGCGTCTTACCTTGGTATAAAACCACAATCACTTAGCAGAATAAGAAAAGAATATAAAGACATATAATGTCGCTGTTACATTAATTCACATATGTGAACGAATAGCCCTTATTAGAGCTATAATTTAGCCTTGTAATTAAAAATCAATGAAAATGAATTTAAAGCAAGGCATATTCCTATTGGTGCTATTTTTAGCAAATATTCAAAACGTTATATCCCAAGAAGTCCTATCGCTCGCAAGAGCGATTAATAATGGAAAAATCAATATCATACAGGTTGAAACATTAAGTGAAAGAGGGATTGAAGGGATTAATTTAAGTAAGGAACTAAACAATTATTCAGATAACATTTTTGAATTTATAGAACAAGTAGGTTACAACACGATTGTTGCTAAACTTTCAGACACTTCCAGGTTAGAATATTTTAAGTCGGCTAATGTGTTACCTCCAATAGACGCTAAGGCAAATACCATTGCTATTGCAACAAATTACCCCGAGCATAAAGAAGAAACTAACGTTAAAATTTCTCCTGTTCTATTTCCTAAAGTAACGAAACTCACTCCATATAAGAGTAACGTCTTTTTAACCGGTAACAAGGAACTATTGGATTATGAGGTAGAATTGGCTGTAGTATACTCCAAAAACGTGCATAAAATTGAAGATTTACATGATCAACTTCTAGGCTTTATGGTAGCTGTAGATTATTCAGATAGAGCTAGCATGCTAAAGGTTTACGATACCGATCATCCAGAATTAGCTGTCGGTTTTACCGATAGTAAAAGTAAGTCGGGATATTTTCCGGTAGGACCTGTATTAGTAGTACCTGAAAATTGGAAATCCTATTACAAAAATTTAAAGATTAAACTTTGGCGAAACCATATTCTAACTCAGAACGATCAGTTACGTAGTATGTTTTGGGATGTGCCTAAAGTGACCTTGGAGGCGCTAAAGTTAGGTGATGAACAACGATGGATATACAATAACAAACCCATTTCACTTTTACCCAAAGGATATATAGAAAAAGGAACAATTGCCATTACTGGTACACCGGGAGGGGTCACGTTTAGTCCGCCAACAAAAGGGTTTATAATTAAAAGGGCTATTAAATATGGCCTACTATTTAAGTTCTTTAACTGGAAGCCAAAAGCATATGTTGTAGATCAATATATCAGGAAACTTTTAAGGAAAAAACAATTTTTACAAGAAGGAGAATTGATTAGAGCTCATGTAGAAAATCTAGGGTATATCTATAGTAAAGTACAATCAAAATAAATCGTAACATATGCGAATCACAATAATAATCACAATAACCATCCTAACTTTTGGAATACAAGTTAAAGCACAGTCCTTTAGCGATATTTTAAACATAAGTCATACAGCTTTTAGTGAAACTAACAATGATATAGCCGAAAGTGGTATTAAAAGCAGTAAAATGAGTATCTCTAAACTATATCTCGCTGGGCCTCCGATAGCATTAGGAAGTCTAAGAATCATATACAATTCAGAATACAAATGGTTTCAGAACGATTTTACTGGATATAATAGTGAAAAACTTCTATTTTCAAATAATCTGCACGATGTTCGTTTAACCACAATATTTAACTATAAGCTAAATAAAAAATGGGCATTGAACTATGTCAATTTTTCAACATTGAAATCAGATTTTAAAAACCTTAAGCTATCTCATGCATATAAAGGCATTAATGCCGTTACTGTAGGATTCCATCCCAAAGGTGAGAATGATTTTAGATTTGGTTTTGGTATAACGCACTCCAAAGCTATGGGAGAAGTATTAATTCTTCCAGTAGCCTTCTTATATTACAAAACAGATAGATGGTTAATAGATTTAATGTACCCAAGACTTAACGTTTTTTATAAACCGTTTGAAAAATTTGAGCTAGGATTTATGGTAAACTATGATATAGGTGCCTTTGACGTGGAATTTGATAGCGCATTAACTACTAATATGGAAATTAAGCCGGAGTATCAAACAACAACCAATCTTACATTTACACCACAAGTTAATTATTACATTACTCATGCAATTAATATTTATGCTCGTGCAGGGTTAAAATTAATATCAGAGCAAGGCCTGACAGATGCTTATTTTAACGACATTGAAAATATGGGGTATAAAGCAAACAAAATGGAATCAACGTTTGGTTTGGGTTTAATAGTTAAAATACCTGAACATGAATGAGCTTTTAAGATTTTCTAAAGTACAGAAACTTAATGTTATTAAAATTTTCAATTAACTTCGTTACATATAGAGCATAAATAAATTGGCTTGTTGAAATGCCAAAACAAAAAAGTATGCTTTAAAGATTGGTACCCGTTTTATGATCATAGACTACAAAAGATTAGACTTATTTGGTAAAATGCTATTTGAAACCATGGTGCTCAAGCCGCCGTTTCAAAAAGATAATATCATGCAAAATGAAGCGTGTTTTTTACACATTATTGAAGGAACATATAATTCAACTTCTGAAAAAGAACAGATTCAGGTAAATTCAAAAGAATCCATATTGATGAAATGTGGCAACTATTTATCAGATATGATTCCAACACCCAATACTGAAAAATATCAGGCGATAGCTGTGCATTTTTTCCCTGAAGTTTTATCGAGGATTTATGAAAATAAATTGCCGGAATTTCTCAAAAAAAAGACCTCGCCATCAATCGGGATGGCAAAAATTCATAATGATAAAGTCATTGAGAAGTATATTGATTCCTTGTTGTTTTACTTCGAAAATCCACAAGTGGTAGATGAGGAAATTCTTATTTTAAAACTTAAAGAAATCATTTTATTGCTCAGTAAAACGAAGAACGCCCCCGAAATAAAGATCATTCTTTCGAATTTATTTGAACCAAATTCATATACCCTACGCGATATTGTTGATGCACATTTGTATTCGTCTATCACGATTGAGCGATTGGCCAGTCTTGCAGGTATGAGTGTCTCCACTTTTAAGCGACAATTTAAGAAAGCATATCAAGAATCACCGGCCACATATCTGCGAACAAAAAAGATTGAAAAAGCTTTAGAACTATTATCTAAAACAGAGTTAAGAGCTACCGAAATCGCTTACGAATGTGGCTTTTCGAGTGTCGCACATTTTTCGCGAATATTTAAAGAACAGCATGGTATGTCGCCAACTACTTATAAGTTGAACCATTTTGGTAAATCATTGGACTAACTGTGCAAATCAACATTTCATAAGGTCTTGATATTTGTTTTCATAATTAAAACATAAACATTATGAAGACAATTAAAGAAAAAATCTCAAAAGAATTAGACGCCTCTCCGGACAAAGTCTGGGAAGTGATTAGTGCCGTTGGGGGCGTTGACAAATGGTTTGGTTCTATGATCAAATCATGTAAGGTAGAAAATGGAAAACGGTTTTGCCAAACAGCAGACGGGATCGATCTGGTTGAGGATATTCTGGAAGTAAATCATGAGACCAAAACCTTCCGTTTTGCAATTCCTAAGCAAGATATGCTACCCGTTGAAGATATTGTAGAAATCATGGTCGTTAGAGATGCAGACAATGGAAGAGCTACTGTAGATTGGTCTGGTTCGTTTAAAGCAACCGAAGAGAATGGTAAAATTGCCAAGGAAGCTTTTAAAAATCTTTGGACCATGGGATTGGAGGAAATGGAAAACTATATTCAACAAAATTTATAATTGATCATGAAAGCATTTATCGTCGGAGTCATTCTCGCAATGCTCAGCACCTGTTATACAACAGGTCAGACAAATACAAACGAAGGTCAATTAGTTAAAAAAGGAATCATGAATAATCAGGAAATAATAAATGTTGCCTTTTTCTATTTAAAAAAAGGACAAGAAAAAACATTTGAAAAATTAAGATCAAGAGGTAATGTGCTCCTTGAAAAGTACGGCGCCCGGATTGAAAGAGTTATAAAACCAACAATGATTGCACAAGGAGAATTAGAACTTCCAAACGAAATTCATTTTGCCGTATATCCAAATAAAGAGGCTCTAGAGTCTTTTAATAAAGATCCCGAATTTCTAGCGCTTAAGGAAGAGGTAGTAGCCCCTTCTGTAGAAAAAATGTATGGTTTTGTAACTAAAAAGACAGATTTTGAATTTGTTCGTGAAATAGGTGATAATACAAAAACCTATGGTATTGCCTTAATATACTTTAAGCAAGGGGAAAAATATGAAACGCAATTTGCACAATATCATGATGAGGCTTGTGCTATTATTCCAGAATTTGGAACACACTTTGAACGCTTTCTTCTTCCAATAGAATCGAAAGGTGAATTAGAAAAACCAAACGAAATCCATCGTTTTTACTTCGATTCTCAAGAAGGGATGAAACAAATGGTAAGTGATGAGCGCATGCAAAAGCTTTTTCCTAAAAGAGATGGGTCGCTAAGTAATTTGATTTTTATTCTTGGGGAGGCTATTCAGTGAGTTTTGTTCATGAATTTTATAATATTTAATGGAAAGCAACAGAATTAAGGTGTTAGTGTTTTAATTACTGTTGCTTTTATGTTTTAAAATACGTTCAAAGTTTGAGTTATGGATTTATGGATTATCAGTTACAAATTATTAGGGGAGGTGAGGGTTGATATAATTTCAAGAGTCTCTTGGTTAGGTGTTTGGAAAGTGATAATAGTTGGTTTTGTAATATTTTTCATCTAATTTGCGCTTTATAATCTATAAGGTTTATTAAAACAGAATTTTATAACTGCGTTGATCTTCAAATAGTTAGTGAAAATGAATAAAATACCGGTAGAATTAAAAAAGGCAATTGATAATAATGAGTTATTAATATTTGTTGGCGCAGGATTATCCTATAATCTTACAAATATTAATGGCAAACAATTAAAAGGTTGGAGCAATTTAGTAGAAAATATTTTAAATAATTTGAATGAGAAAGGTTATGCAGTTGACTTGTTAATTCCATTGTTAAAAAAATATGAGCCTATAAAAGTTTTAGATTTAATTGAAACGGATGTTGATATTCCGAAAAAAGTGATATATAGTTTTATTAAAGATTTTTTAGACATAGAAAAAAACAACAATGTAGAGTTGCATAAGAAGTTATATCAGTTGTCCAAAAAAATAATTACGACTAATTATGATAACGCTTTTGAAATAGCTATTCCTGAATTAAGAAAAAATAAAGCCTATAAAGGGAAGAATTATGAATTAACTACACATAAAGACTCTAATTCAGCTTTGCTTTTTAAACTTCACGGATGTTTCGAAGATGCAGATTCTATGGTCTTATTCCCTGAAAATTACAAAAACCTCTATGAAAACATACAAAAAGATGCTGAACACTCTTTGTTGGTTTTGAGAAACATTGTAATCAATAAATCCATACTTTTTATTGGTGCAGGAATGGGAGATTTTCAAATAAATAATATTTTTAAAGAAGTTAAAAATTTGCAAAGGGAGTATAATCAAAAGCATTTTATTATAACCAACAAACCTTTAGATAGTTCTCTCGATTTTTTGACAGCCATAACTATTGACCAACATTCCGAAATAGACTCTATTATAGATAGCCTGATTTCTATAAAAAAAGAAGCTGAAAATAATGATGAATCCAAAGAAGTCACGGTCTTAAAAAAGCAACTAGAGAAAGCTGAAAAAATGATTGAAGAACTTAAAAACACGTCTAATAAGGATAAGTTATTGGAAAGAGAAGCTCTTAAGTATTTTTCTAAGGGAGTTGGACACAGTCTTTCAAGTGAGCCCATAAAAGCAGCTAAGGAATATGAATATGCTTTGGAGTTAAAACCCGACCTCCACGAAGCCTTATACAACTGGGGAACTGATTTAGGAAACTTAGCCAAAGTCAAAGAAGGGGCAGAAGCAGAGGAACTGTACAGGGAGGCCTTTGGTAAATTCGAAAAGGCCGTCGAGATAAAACCCGACCTCCATGAAGCCTTGTACAACTGGGGAACTTATTTAGGAAACTTAGCCAAAGTCAAAGAAGGGGCAGAAGCAGAGGAACTGTACAGGGAGGCCTTTGGTAAATTCGAAAAGGCCGTCGAGATAAAACCCGACAAGCACGACACCTTATACAACTGGGGAACTTATTTAGGAAACTTAGCCAAAGCCAAAGAAGGCTCAGAAGCAGAGGAACTGTACAGAGAGGCCTTTGGCAAATTCGAAAAGGCCGTCGAGATAAAACCTGACAAGCACGAGGCCTTTAACAACTGGGGAATTGATTTAGGAAACTTAGCCAAAGCCAAGGAAGGCTCTGAAGCAGAGGAACTGTGCAGAGAAGCCTTTGGTAAATTCGAAAAGGCTGTTGAGATAAAATTCGACAAGCAAGCCGCCTTATACAACTGGGGAACTTCTTTAGGAAACTTAGCCCAAACCAAAGAAGGCGCAGAAGCAGAGGAATTGTATAGGGAGGCCTTTGGCAAATTCGAAAAGGCCGTCGAGATAAAACCCGACCTCCATGAAGCCTTGTACAACTGGGGAACTTATTTAGGAAACTTAGCCAAAGGCAAAGAAGGTCCAGAAGCAGAGGAACTGTACAGAGAGGCCTTTGGCAAATTCGAAAAGGCCGTCGAGATAAAACCCGACAAGCACAAGGCCTTTAACAATTGGGGAATTGATTTAGGAAACTTAGCCAAAGCCAAAGAAGGCTCAGAAGCAGAGGAACTGTACAGGGAGGCCTTTGGTAAATTCGAAAAGGCCGTCGAGATAAAACCCGACCTCCATGAAGCCTTATACAACTGGGGAACTGATTTAGGAAACTTAGCCAAAGCCAAAGAAGGGGCAGAAGCAGAGGAACTGTACAGGGAGGCCTTTGGTAAATTCGAAAAGGCCGTCGAGATAAAACCCGACAAGCACGAGGCCTTTAACAACTGGGGAACTTATTTAGGAAACTTAGCCAAAGCCAAAGAAGGCTCAGAAGCAGAGGAACTGTACAGAGAGGCCTTTGGCAAATTCGAAAAGGCCGTCGAGATAAAACCTGACAAGCACGAGGCCTTTAACAACTGGGGAATTGATTTAGGAAACTTAGCCAAAGTCAAGGAAGGCTCAGAAGCAGAGGGACTGTACAGAGAGGCCTTTGGCAAATTCGAAAAGGCTGTTGAGATAAAACCCGACATGCACGAAGCCCTATACAACTGGGGAATTGATTTAGGAAACTTAGCCAAAGCCAAGGAAGGTTCTGAAGCAGAGGAACTGTACAGAGAGGCCTTTGGTAAATTCGAAAAGGCTATCGAATATGGAGCAAGCTCTTATAATCTTTCATGTATTTATGCTTTAAAAAAAGAAAAAGAAAATGCATTAAAATATTTGAATATTAGTTTATTGAAAGGCGAAATAAATGTTGATTTTGTTGAAAAAGATGAAGACTGGAAAGAATATCTTGGAGATGAAGAGTTTATAAAGTTATTAAAAAGATATAAGAAGTATAGTACAAAAGTGCCACAATGATTCTTAAAACATACCTTAATTATAGACGTAATAAAAGTTATGCTTTTTATGGGGTTAAACCATTAAACAACACTCTATGTTTTTCAACCTAAAACCAAATAAACACCTTTTCCTGTAATAATTTATCCATTTCTGCAACGTATGGGGAAATAATACCATATTGTATTACAAAAGATTAGAAGGTGTCAACACAAAACGAAATTTTTTTAAAAGTCATTCATCAAAACCAAGCTCTAATTCATAAGGTTTGCAATATCTACCGCGATACCATAGAGGATAAAGAAGACTTGTTTCAGGAAATCACGTATCAACTGTTTAGAGCCTATCCGAAGTTTGAAGGGCGTTCAAAAATAACCACATGGATGTACAGAATTGCATTAAATACAGCCATGGCGAGTTTTAGGAAAAGCAAGGTTATAATCTCTAAAGACAAAGCAATTCCAGAAGTACCACTCGAGGAAGGTGAAGAAAGCATGAATAAGGAGCGTTTGTTTTCTGCAATCAGGCAATTAGATGATGCCGAAAAAGCTCTAGTTTCACTATACCTGGAAGGTATGGATTACTCGGAAATTGCAGATGTAATAGGGATTACTAAAAACAACGTAGGCGTACGCTTAAACAGAATTAAAAATAAAATAAAAACATTAATAAAATAAGACTATGGAATTAGACAACTTAAAATCAGAATACCAAAATACGGATAGTAATGACTCAAAATCGGCTAATGAGTTAAGTAAAATGCGATGCTCTGGAAGTCATCCTGTTTTAAAGGGAATAAAAAAACAATTAATTTTTGAAAGCGTTTTATGGACTTTAATATTAATAGTGTTTTATGATTTTTTCGACGGACATCTTAGAGTTTTTTATTGGAATGTTCTCTTAATACTTTCAATTGTACTGGTGTTATTGCACAATGTTCTGGGGTTTATCGTTGTAAAAACACCAATTAATGATACAAGTATCAAAAAATCGTTAAAAAAATATTTAAGTAAAATAAAACGTTATTCCATAGCTTCTATAGTTTCCAGAGTGCTTGCGGTTACCATTTTTATGGGATTCTTAACATCTAACGTAGTTTGGAATACTCACAAGCACTGGGTGAGTTTGGTCATTTTTATAACCATGATTATCACACAAGTTTATTTTTTAAATAAAGTGTGGAATAAACGCATTAAAAAAATTGAAAACCAAATGGAAATTTTAGGATAGTAATACAACATTTATACTTTATCATACCTAAAGCAATCCACAACATGATCGTTTACCATGCCCGTAGCCTGCATATGGGCATAAACGACTGTGGTGCCAACAAATTTAAAACCGCGCTTTTTTAAATCTTTACTAATAGTATCACTTAAAGGTGTATTTGCCGGAATATCTTTTAAGGTTTTAAAAGTGTTTTTTATAGGCTTACCATCCACAAAGCCCCAAATATATTTGCTAAAACTCCCAAACTCTTCTTGTATTTTCATAAAAGCCTGTGCATTGGTAACTGTAGCATTTACTTTAAGTTTGTTTCTAATAATGCCGGTATCTTGCAAGAGCGAATCCATCTTATTCTGGTTGTAATTAGCAATCTTTTTGTAATCGAAATTATCAAAAGCCTTTCTGAAGTTTTCGCGTTTTCTTAAAACGGTAATCCAGCTTAATCCGGCTTGAAATGTTTCTAAAATTAAAAACTCGAAAAGCGTGTCGTCATCATAAACTGGGGTACCCCATTCTTCATCGTGATAAGCTTCATATAAGTCATCTCCAACACACCACTGGCATCTGTTTTTTTTGTTCATAAATTTGAGTTGTAAGGTTTAACGTAAAAGTATGACAAAAATCATCTTAAATAAAAAATCAAGGTGCTAATTTTGTTGCCTACATTAAATGAAGATTATGGATACAGTTATAAAAAATAGTTTAGATAGAAGTATGTCGTATCAAGCTTATAGAAACTTGGTTACACAATTAGTTGAAGAAAACTCTAATACAGGAAATGAAAAGACAGAAGCTTTAGCTGAATATACTAAACTTAATGATCGACGCATGAAGCGTTGGGATAAGACTGTAAAGGTAACCGATGAAACTTTAAGTAGAATTGAGGCATTTAGAGAGCCCATAACCTGGTTGGTAATTACTGAAAGTTGGTGTGGAGATGCAGCACACATACTACCAGTTATGAATAAAGTGGCCGGGTTAAACGGTAATATCGATTTTAAAGTAGTACTTCGTGATGAAAATCCTGAACTAATGGATGCTTTTTTAACCAACGGTAATAAGGCTATTCCTAAACTAATTATGTTAGATAATAGCACGGGAGATGTTTTACAAACCTATGGGCCACGACCAAGCGAGGCAACTAACTATGTTAGTAGGTTTAAGGCAAAACATGGAAAGTTAACTCCAGAATTTAAGGAAGATTTACAGCACTGGTATAATACCAACAAGGGACAAAATATTATAAACGATCTAACCGAAATACTTTGCGAGTTAGAACCCTCTATTTGCCAATAAAATAAAATGTAATAGACCCTAATTGAGTTTTCTTAGTTGGGTCTTCGCTAAATCGCGATTCTTTAGCGTATTCTAGTGCGTGTTCTATAAGGCATTCGTTGCTAGAAGTAGAAGAGGTGTTTACGTAAGCTTCTATTACATTCCCTGTATCGTTAACGGTAATATTAATAATTATTTTACCGTCTACTTCACATAGATAAATAGGAATTGGTATGTGACGTTTTTCTCTGTTAGCCAGCGAAAAACTAATCGTACTTTTATTATTGTTGTTATCCCCTAGTTGTTTCTTTAATAAGTCATTCACTTTGCTAAACGACGATAACTCTTTTTCGTCTACTTTAGTATTTTCAGAACCCTCATATGACTTAGTATAAGATTCTGTGTTCTCTGGTGTATTACTGGATTTTGGCACGTAATCTTCGGGTGGCGCAATAGGTTTAAAAGCTTCTGCAAAGTGTTTGTTATTAGCTTCGTTAAAGGCTTGGTTTGTTTCTGCTTTGCTTGCGTTTAACTTTTCTAAAGCCTCTAGAATTTTAACTTCCTCTTCAGTTAATTCTTCTTCTGGTTCTATTTCATAATAGCTTTCCGAAGCAAATTTGTCTTGCTTTTTAAGGCTTAAATTAAAAACAGATAGAATTACCGTTCCTGAAAGGAAGAAGGTAATCAATAGGGCTTTATGTTGATCTGTTAGGTGCAAATCGTGTGTGTTAGAGAAAATTGTTCGCTTAATATACGGCAAAATACGCTAAAAAGTTTAGAATAACCTAAAATCTATGAAAATTGATGTTTTTTTAATATGGTGCAAAGTGTTATAGTTAAACACTTTAGGGGGTATTTCCTAAAGTTTTGGTCAACAATTATTTACAAAGAAAGATTTTCAATAAAGGATTCAATGGAGGTGGCATTGGCTACATCAAAATCTCCAATTTTAGTACGTCTTAATGCCGATAAGTGGGCGCCAGAATCTAGTGCTTTTCCAAAGTCGTTTGCTAAAGAACGAATGTAAGTGCCTTTACTACAAACTACTCTAAATTCAATATGTATTGCCCCTGTACTGGGTGCAGTCGAAGTGTCGATTTTTGTGATTTCAAATTCAGAAATATTCACTGTCCTTGGTTTAATATCAACATGTTCACCGGCTCTGGCAAATTCATATAACCGTTTTCCATCTTTTTTTAATGCAGAAAAAACAGGAGGATATTGTTGAATATCTCCAATAAATTGTTTGGTTGTGTTATAAATTAACGTTTCGGTAATATGATCGGTAGGGAATGTGTCATTTATTTCGGTTTCTAAATCGTAAGATGGCGTGGTGCTACCTATAACAAATGTGCCCGTATACTCTTTAACTTGCCCTTGAAAGGTGTCAATTTGTTTGGTCATCTTGCCCGTGCAAATAACCAATAAGCCAGTAGCTAATGGGTCGAGAGTACCAGCATGGCCTACCTTTATTTTTTTTATGTTAAAAGCCTGCCGGATTTCCCAACGCAACTTATTAACCACCTGAAAAGAAGTCCAGTTTAAAGGTTTGTCTATTAAAAGAACCTGTCCGGAGAGGTAATCTTCTTTAGAAATCATTCTATGAATTTAAAAATGAAAATATAATAGCAATAACCCCAACAATAATACAGTAAATAGCAAAATAGCTTAGCTTACTTCTTTTTACCAATGCAATCATCCATGTACAAGCAAAAAGCCCGGCAATAAAAGCAGCTATAAAACCAACGGATAACGGTAAAAAGTTGTGGCTCGCATAAGTTAAATCACCACTCATAACATCCTTTGCGATTTTTCCAAAAATTAAAGGGACTACCATTAAAAACGAAAAACGAGCTGCTTTAGTTTTGTCGTTACCTAATAAAACAGATGTAGAAATAGTAGCGCCAGAACGCGAAATACCCGGAAGCATGGCAATGGCTTGAGAAATTCCAATAATAAACGCATTTGTAAAAGATACTTTTTTGTTGGTGTCTTTGGCTTTATCGGCCAGGAAAAGTAGAATTGCCGTTACAATAAGCATGCATCCTACGAGTAAAATATTACCTCCAAAAAGTTGTTCCAGTTGATCCTCAAAAAATAAGCCTATAATAACAGCCGGAATCATCGATACTACGATTTTAGAAACGAACTGTAAATCTTCGTTCCATTCAAACTTAAGTATGCCTTTAATAATAACCAAGATATCCTTTCTAAAAACAACAATAGTACTTAAAGCAGTTGCAAAGTGAAGCACCACAGTAAAAAGTAAGCTTTCTTCTGGAATTGAATTATCGCCAAGAATGGCTTTTCCAAGCTCTAAATGACCACTTGACGAAACAGGTAAGAATTCTGTAAGTCCTTGAATAATGCCTAAAATGATTGCGTTTATTATATCCATGGCGCAAAAATATTAAAATTGATATATAAATAACTTCTTATTAATTAAAGTTTAATTATTTAAATGAAATCGATTCTCAACGAAAATAGAAAACAGGATAGACTACAGAGATAATGAGCACAAAGTAGAAGCGTCAGGTGCAACTTCGAAGCATGCAGCATTTAAAGACATAATTGCTATTTTAGACATGTGAAAATAATATTGGCACCAGATAAGTTTAAAGGCTCTTTAACAGGAATCCAATTTTGTAATGCTGTTGAAGAAGGCATAAAGGATATAATTCCATCGGCAGAAATAGTTAAGTTGCCATTAGCCGATGGCGGCGATGGTACTACAGCCATATTAGAATATCATTTAAAAGGTAAACGAATAAGTGTAACCGTACATGATCCGTTGTTTAGACCGATTAGAGCCACTTACCTTTTTATGGAATCTGTTAAAACAGCATTTATAGAAATGGCTGAGGCTTCTGGGCTAACACTGTTAAAACCCGAAGAGCAAAACTGTTTTTATACGACGTCGTTAGGAACAGGGGAACTTATTTTAGATGCCATTAATAAAGGAGCAAAAACTATTGTACTTGGTATTGGAGGAAGCGCTACGAACGATTGCGGTATTGGTATGGCAACTGCTTTAGGCTATAAATTTGAAGATGAAAACGGTAAAACGTTAAGCCCGATAGGGAAGCATTTGTCACAGGTTAAAAATATCAATCGAACCCACGTTATTTCAAGTTTAAAAGAGGTAGATTTTAAAGTGGCTTGCGATGTTATCAATCCATTATTTGGATTAAACGGAGCAGCCTACGTTTATGGTTCTCAAAAAGGAGCTTCAAAAGAAGAGATCGCACTTTTAGATAAAGGATTACAGCATATGTCAAAGTTGTTTTTAGAAATTTTTAATTTAAATGTGCAAGAAATAAAAGGTGCTGGTGCGGCTGGAGGCATGGGGGCTGGAACAAAAGTGTTTTTAAATGCCGAACTACAATCGGGTATAAGTTTGGTTAAGGATTTAATTAATTTTGAAGAAAAAATTAAAGAAGCCGATTGGATTATAACCGGAGAGGGGCAATTGGATTCTCAAACATTTTCAGGAAAAACGATTCAGGGCATAATAAAGTCAGCAAAAAAAGAAAGTATTCCAGTAGCAGTACTATGCGGAAGGAGTTCTCTTTTAAAAGGTGAGACTGAAAATTTTGGAATTTCTTATACAGATACTGTAATGCATCATGCTAAAAACTTTGATGACGCCATAAAAAACAGTTACGTTTATTTAAAACGAATGGCTATAACCTTTGCAAAAAGAATTAAAGACTAGTTACTTTTTATCAGGGTTTAATAAAATAGCATAAATCTCAATGCCAAATCCAATAAGAATAATAGCAGGAGCAAGCCTTATACGTCTCCAATGAAAGATGTCAGGATTAAAAACATTAGGATCATCACTACCACCGCCAGACATCAAAATAAAACCTAAAGCGATACAAGCTAAGCCAATAAACATAAACTTGTAGTTTTTCTTCCCAAAGACAAAAGTACTTTTAGAGGACTCTTTTCGTTTTTTCTCTCCCATAATTAGTTGAATTCAGTATAAATAATGTCATTTTCAATGGTCATTTGCGAAATATGCTCTGAGGTAACAAAACCACCAAGAACTTTTGCTAGGTGCAAAGTAACCTTTTTATTTAGAATTTTTGTGTTAAGAGAATCTAAATTTAAGCCACGTTCTAATCCTCTGTTTATGTAATAGCGGTCGCCTTGGGCATCATTAAAAACAATATCGTACGACGAACCTTCTGCAATACGGGTAATGGTTTTCGTTTTAATTGTAGACGTATCGGCTTTAGGGTTATCAATAACAGAAGCCAAAAGTCCCATATAACCAACATAAACGATCACTACTAATAGTAATAAAGCACTTAAAATTATAATTACTTTTTTCACTTGGTTGTTGTTTTATTAATACAGTTGATCGGTCTTTAAGTTTAAAAAACGCTGTGTTGCAAAATGTGTACTTAACCAAGTGATAACGACACCTAGAGTAAAAACAAAAACAAATAAAAGTCCCATTAAAATAGGATTGCTCAATAATTCCAATTCTATAAATGTTTTGTTAAGATAATACAAAACAATACCCATGCCTATAAGAGCGAGTACAGCTCCAATCATGCCCAAACGAACACTTTTCATAATAAAGGGGAATCTTATAAATTGCTTAGTAGCACCAACCATTTGCATGGTTTTTATGGTAAAACGTTTAGAGTAAACAGCTAGCCTAATAGAACTATTTATGAGTAAAACGGCAATTAAAGTAAAAATAGCACTAATAATAAGTACCCAAAAACTAATCTTTTTTACATTATCGTTCATCAAATTAACCAAGTCGTTATCGTATTCAACCTCGTCAACAAAGTTTTTGTTTAACGCTTCGGTAGAAATCTTTTCTAAATGTTCAGAAGTTACAAAATCAGCTTTCAAGTGCACATCGATTGAATTTTGTAACGGATTATAGCCAACAAAGTCCATAAAATCTTCACCATTTAAAGCTTTCATAAATTCGGCAGCTTGTTCTTTAGAGACATATTCGGTAGATTTTACGTAATCTGCCATGGCTAAGCTTTTTTCAAGCTGTTTTGTCTCAACCTCTTTGGCAGAATCCTTAAGGTAAATGGTTACAACCACTTGCTCTTTAAAGTGATCGGATACTTTTTTAGCATTTAAAATTAGCATGCCCAATAAACCCAATAAAAACAGCACTAAAGCAATACTTAATACTACAGAGAAGTACGATGAAATAAGTCTGCGTTTTTGGTGTTTTTCAAATGATGCGCTCATAAGTATTTTAGGATTAATAGCGTAAAAATAATAAAGTATATGAAAAGAAGCTTCAAAAGATTTAAGTCTTTTAATTGAACCTAAAAGTAAATTCAAAATAAGTAAGCCTCAGGCATATATAATAACAACGTTTTAACTTTCAACATTGTTATAATAAGTTTAAATTTGCGGTTTTAAAAGAGACCTGCTAAGCCGCAAAGCCTGATAATTAAGCTTTGCTTTTTTACGCTTTAGCGAGAAAAAATTAGTTTATGAAATACAATTTCAACGAAATAGAAGCCAAATGGCAAAAATATTGGGCAGAAAACCAAACATTTAAAGCTGAAAATCCTACCCTGAGCGGAGCGGAGGGGAAAAGTGAAAAACCAAAATATTATGTTTTGGATATGTTCCCTTATCCTAGTGGTGCAGGCTTACATGTTGGACACCCATTAGGGTATATCGCTTCTGATATTTATGCACGTTATAAACGCCATAAAGGTTTTAATGTATTGCATCCACAAGGGTACGATAGTTTTGGTTTGCCGGCAGAGCAATATGCTATACAAACCGGGCAGCACCCAGCTATAACCACTGCTGATAATATAAAAACATATCGTAGGCAGTTGGATCAAATAGGTTTTTCGTTCGATTGGTCTCGTGAAGTTAGAACCTCAGATCCAAGTTACTATAAATGGACCCAATGGGTTTTTATTCAATTATTCGAATCTTGGTATAATAATGCCACGAATAAGGCCGAAGCTATTTCAGATTTAATCCAGATTTTCGAAACAGAAGGCAATAGTAATGTTAATGCAGCTTGCGATGATAACGTTGAAATATTCTCGGCAGAAACCTGGAAGGGATTCACTTCAGAAAAACAACAAGAAATATTATTACAATATAGACTTACTTATTTAGCCGAAACGGAGGTAAATTGGTGCCCAGCTTTGGGAACTGTTTTGGCGAATGATGAGATAGTAAACGGTGTATCCGAGCGAGGTGGACATCCTGTTATTCGTAAAAAAATGACCCAATGGAGTATGCGAATTTCTGCTTATGCAGAACGTCTACTTCAAGGATTAGATACTATTGATTGGACAGATTCTTTAAAAGAAAGCCAACGTAACTGGATTGGAAAGTCTGTTGGCGCATCTGTTATTTTTAATGTATTACCTAATGTCACCCTGAACGCAGTCGAAGGGTCTCACAAAATAGAAGTCTTTACAACCCGTCCCGATACCATCTTTGGGGTGTCATTTATGACACTCGCACCAGAACATGAACTTGTATCACAAATAACAACACCAGAACAAAAAGAAAATGTTGAGGCTTATATATTAGCTACTGCAAAACGTAGTGAGCGTGATAGAATGGCTGATGTAAAAAACATTTCGGGTGTGTTTACTGGTGCTTATGCAGAACATCCGTTTACAAAAGAACCTATTCCAATCTGGATTGGCGATTACGTATTAGCTGGTTATGGTACCGGAGCTGTTATGGCAGTACCTTGTGGTGACCAACGTGATTACGATTTTGCGAAACATTTCAATATTCCGATTCCAAATATTTTTGAAGGTATAGATATTTCTGAAGAAGCCTTTGCAGATAAAGAAAAAACAATCATAGCCAATAGTGATTTCATTAATGGCATGAACTATAAAAAAGCAACCAAGCGTGTTATTTTCGAGCTGGAGCAACTAGGACAGGGAGAAGGGAAAACCAATTACCGATTACGTGATGCCGTATTTAGCAGACAACGTTATTGGGGAGAACCATTTCCAGTATATTACGTAAATGGAATGCCGCAAATGATTGCTAAAGAGCATTTACCAATTAAATTACCAGAAGTTGAAAAATATTTGCCAACCGAAACAGGCGAGCCACCATTAGGAAATGCTACGGTTTGGGCTTGGGATGTTAATCAATGTTTGGTAGTCGGTAATGAGTTAATTGATAATGAAACGGTCTTTCCGTTGGAGTTGAACACGATGCCAGGATGGGCAGGAAGTTCACAGTATTTTAATCGTTATATGGATCCTGATAATGATGATGAAATTTTCTCGAAGGAAGCTATCGATTATTGGCAACAAGTCGATTTATATATAGGAGGAAGTGAGCATGCTACAGGACACTTACTATACTCCCGTTTTTGGCAAAAGTTTATGTTCGATAAAGGGTTTGTTCCTTATGATGAATTTGCTAAAAAATTGATTAATCAGGGAATGATTTTGGGGACGAGTGCTTTTGTGTATCGTGTAGAAGGTGAGAATAAATTCATTTCAAAGGAACTAGTTGGAGAGACAAAGGTTCAGCCAATCCATGCGGATGTATCTTTTGTAAATAGTTCAGACGAACTAGATATCGAAGCTTTTAAGAATTGGAGAGAAGAATTTAAGGATGCTGAATTTATTTGTGAAGAAGATGGTACTTATAAGGTAGGGCGCGATGTAGAAAAAATGTCAAAGTCTAAATATAACGTAGTCAATCCAGACCAAATTTGTGAAAGATACGGCGCAGATAGTTTGCGTTTATACGAAATGTTCTTAGGGCCTTTAGAGCAATATAAGCCTTGGAACACTGCTGGTATTACTGGAGTACATTCTTTCCTGAAAAAACTTTGGAAACTTTACCACCAAGGAGAAAACGGAGCTTTTCACGTAACGAGTTCCCCTCCTTCGGAGGGGTTAGGGGAGGCTTTAAAAACGCTTCATAAAACCATTAAGAAAGTAGAAGAAGATATTGAGAATTTCTCATTCAACACATCGGTATCTACGTTTATGATAGCAGTAAACGAGTTAACAGCTCAAAAGTGTACAAATAAAGATATACTAGAACCGTTATTAGTTTTAGTTTCGCCATATGCACCACACATTGCTGAGGAATTATGGAGTCAATTAGGACATAGCGAATCTATCTCAACAGCAGAATTCCCTAAGTTTGATAAAAGCCATTTAGTAGAAAGCAGTAAAAACTATCCAATATCATTTAATGGGAAAATGCGTTTTACAATGGAGTTACCGTTGGATATGAGTAAGGGTGATATTGAAGCGGCTGTTATGGCATATGAAAAAACACAAGAACAATTAGAAGGGAGAACCCCTAAAAAGGTGATCGTAGTTCCGGGGAAAATAGTTAATATTGTTAGTTAATATGATTTTTTAAGACCAATGGGATTAAAAAGTTATTATTATGATTGAAGCAGGAATTATTTCTAAAATAAGTCATCAGGATTTCGATACAACCTATCAAAAGTTAAAAAGTGTTATTGAGAACAATCCAAACCTAAAAATTATAGCAGAGTTAAATCATCAAGCCAATGCTTCATCTGTGGGTTTAGACTTAAACCCGACCCGAATTATTATGTTTGGAAACCCTAATTTGGGAACACCATTAATGCAAAATGCTCAAACCATGGGTTTAGATTTGCCACAAAAAATATTGGTTTATCAAAATGCAGAAGGTGTTGTAAACATATCGTATAATAACCCTATATATTTAAGAGATAGGCACAATATTACAAATCAGGAAAATATCTTAAATAAGATAGCAGCTGCATTAGATAAAATTACAGATGCCGCCATAATATGAAAGTTTACTCATTTAATATTAAATGAGTATCGTAGCGAAGTCGAAACGAGGTACGAATAAAATATCATATCTTGTATGTAAGGGGCTTTAGGAATGGAAGAGTTTGTTTTCTTCTAAAAGGTATAAAATGAATTACATAGAAATTATTGGTTTTACAGCAGCAGTTTTAACAACAATTGCTTTTTTGCCACAGGTATATAAAACATGGAAAACCAAAGATGTTTCTAGTTTATCCTTACCAATGTTGCTTATCTTTTTTGTTGGAGTTTTTGCATGGCTAATTTATGGCTTTCTAAAAAACAGTCCACCAATGATTTTTGCAAACAGTATCACCATAGTATCTGCCTTTTTATTGGTGTATTATAAAATAAAATATGGTAAGAAATGAGAATGGAACTTCTGTGTTAGTCGAGCTATTCAATGGCATATTTATATTTCATTCTTTTTGCATATTATATAACAAAATTTCTATTCCTTTATTTTCCAGACCTGTCAGGTTTTAAAACCTGACAGGTCTAAGTAGCTTTACAAATCATTTTGATTTGCTAATCGTTTATTCAATATATAATGTATGTTTAATAATTTGTAAACATAGTTTACTTATATGTGTATAGTTTAATTTGTGTTGTTCTTGATTAAATATAAACTTGGTAATTTCAGAGTGTAATCATGACCCTAAATTTTCAATTTAGTAAAATGAACTTGCCTATTTACTAAATTCATAAAAGTGACTATTAGGCGTATAAAATTTCTACTATTCGTCGTACTTTGGTTCTGTCTATTAAACTAAAATTATTACTATGAAAATTGGTGTTCCAAAGGAAATTAAGAACAACGAGAGCCGCGTAGGAATGACTCCCGCAGGTGTTTTTGAACTAACTAAAAACAATCACACAGTTTATGTACAAACCGATGCTGGTTTTGGAAGTGGTTTTTTTAATAAAGACTACGAAGAAGCTGGAGCCATTATTTTAAATTCTATCGAAGATGTTTATGCCGCATCAGATATGATAGTAAAAGTAAAAGAGCCTATTGAAGAAGAGTATACGCTTATAAAACCAGATCAGGTCGTGTTTACGTATTTTCATTTTGCTTCTAGCGAAACACTCACAAGAGCTATGATTAACAGCAAGTCTATTTGTATAGCTTACGAAACCGTTGAAGAAAAAGATGGGTCTTTACCGTTATTAGTCCCTATGTCTGAAGTTGCAGGAAGAATGTCTATACAACAAGGTGCAAAATATTTGGAAAAACCAATCAAAGGTCGTGGTGTGTTGCTGGGAGGTGTTCCAGGAGTACCACCAGGAAAAGTGCTTGTTCTTGGTGCTGGTATAGTAGGCATGCAAGCCGCAAAGATGGCTGCTGGTTTGGGCGCACATGTTACTATTATGGATATTAACATGAAACAATTACGATATGTAAACGATGTGATGCCTAACCATGTTGTTACCGAATTTTCCAGTGAATACAATATTAGAAAACGCATTAAAGAAGCCGATTTAATAATCGGGGGTGTTTTAATTAAAGGTGCTAAAGCCCCTAAATTAATAACCAAGGATATGCTTAAAGACATGCGACCAGGAACTGTAATAGTAGATGTGGCAGTAGATCAAGGAGGTTGCTTTGAAACTACAAAAGCAACAACCCATGAAAACCCTACCTATATTATTGACGATGTAGTACATTATTGTGTTGCCAATATGCCGGGCGCCGTTCCATATACTTCTACAGTGGCATTAACCAACGTAACGTTGCCGTACGTACTTAGGTTGGCAAATCAAGGTTGGGTAAAAGCTTGCGAAACAGATACTACCTTGTCTAAAGGGCTAAATATTGTAAAAGGAAGAGTCGTATACAAAGAAATCGCAGAAGCCTTTAATTGGGAAACAGAAATATCTTAATACTGACAAACTTTCAGACCGCTAAATTGGCGCTATTTTTGCTATCTTTATTTATAATTTAAAATGAAGAGACAATGTTAGGATATTATATATTAATAGGAGCTATAGCCTTAGTGAGTTGGTTGGTGAGCAGTACCTTAAAGCGAAAATTTGAAAAGTATTCGAAAGTCCAATTGCGTAATGGGATGAGCGGAGCCGAGATTGCCGAAAAAATGTTGGCAGATCATGGCATTAGAGATGTTGAGGTTATTTCAACTCCGGGACGTTTAACCGATCATTACAATCCAAAAAATAAAACGGTTAATCTAAGCGAAGCAGTATATCATCAACGTAATGCAGCCGCAGCTGCTGTTGCAGCCCACGAATGTGGTCATGCTGTACAACATGCAAAAGCTTATAGTTGGTTGCAAATGCGTTCTGCCTTAGTACCAGTTGTAAGTGTATCTTCAGGAATGTCACAATGGTTAATCATTGGTGGATTAGTACTAGGTGGTGCTGCAGGAGTAGGTTTAGGCTGGTGGGCGGCCGCTGCTGGAGTGGTGCTTATGGGCTTTGCAACATTATTTAGTTTTATAACCTTACCTGTAGAATATGATGCTAGCAATAGAGCTTTAGCTTGGTTGAAAAATAAAAATATAGTATCTCAGGAAGAATACGCCGGATCGGAAGATGCACTTAAATGGGCAGCCAGAACCTATTTAGTTGCTGCTATTGGAGCATTGGCAACCTTATTGTATTGGGCGCTTCAAGTATTTGGAGGACGAGACTAAAAACAATATTATAAATTATTTTGGGCTGTCTGAAAAGTAGAATAAAATGACTTTTCGGATAGCTCTTTTATTTTTTACTGTATCAATCACTATTTAAAATGAATAACCCCATATCATACTACAAGCAGCATTTAGAAATATATAAATCTGAAGCCCAAAGATTATACAAACGTATGACAGCTCTAAGTATGTTAAGGCTTTCAGTATTTTTAATAACCGGGCTAGGAATTTACTTTACGTTTCAATATTGGCAAGTGGCAGTAGCTATAGCAGTTATTGGAATTGGGGTATTTGTTTATTTATTATCAAAATATACCGATGTAAAGTCACAACGAAACTTCAATAAAGCTTTAGTCGTAATAAATGAAGAAGAAATCGAAATAGCTTCTGGCGATTTTCATGAAAGAGATAAAGGCTTACAGTTTCAAGACCCTGGTCATTTTTATTGCTTGGACATTGATTTGTTCGGGAGGGGATCCTTTTTTCAATTTGTAAACAGAACAACTGTTAACGAAGGCACTCAAAAGCTAGCGGATGCTTTAAAGGCAAATGATATCAACAGTATTAAATCACGACAAGACGCTATAAAAGAATTGAGTTCCAAACCAGAATGGAGGCAGTATTATTCGGCAACATCGAGCTTGGTAGAGGTAGAAACACCAGCTAAAAGTATTATAAGTTGGTTGCAAAACTATAAATCCTTTTTGCCAAAAGTCATGCAGTGGTTGCCAATAGCTTTTGTTATTGGCTCTGTGATACTATTTGGGTTGATAGTTTTTAAATTAACTCATCCAGAGTCTATTGGATATTGGTTGCTTTTAGGGCTTGGTATTACGGGAATCTATGTTAAAAAAACAAATGCATTATCATCAAATACAGATAGAGTTAAAGATACATTTCGTCAATACGCACAGTTATTAAATTTAATAGAAAACGAAACCTTCACTTCAGAATTATTACAACAAAAGCAAAAACAGATTCAATCAGATTCAGAAAAAGCATCCCATATTTTTAAAAGACTTTCAAAGTCTTTAGACGCTTTAGATAATAGAAACAATATTATAGGTGCCATTTTTGGTAATGGATTGTTTTTAACAGATGTAAAGAATAGCTACAATATCGAAAAATGGATTGAACAATATGCCAATAAAGTAGCGGACTGGTTTGAGGTTGTCTCATTTTTTGATGCCTATAATTCTTTAGGTAACTTTACATTTAACCATCCAGACTTTATATTCCCAGAAATACAGGACAAAGGAACGGTTATAAAAGCGACCAATTTAGGGCATCCTTTATTAGATAAAAGTAAACGTGTAGATAGCGATCTAATAATAGAAAACGAACAATTTTTTATTGTAACCGGAGCAAACATGGCAGGAAAGAGTACTTTTCTACGTACGGTGTCTTTACATATTGTTATGGCTAATGTTGGGTTGCCGATTTGTGCTGAAACAAGTCAATATACACCAGTTAAGTTAATTACCAGTATGCGAACAACAGATTCTTTAACAGATGATAGTTCGTATTTCTTCTCAGAATTAACACGTTTAAAGTACATCGTTGATGCTATTAAAGAAGAACCCTATTTCATAGTTCTAGATGAAATTTTAAAAGGTACAAATAGCACTGATAAAGCTATAGGTTCCAGAAAGTTTGTTGAAAAACTGGTAGCTTCAAATGCTACAGGAATTATTGCTACACACGACTTAAGCTTATGCGAAATCGAACAGGAGCTAGAGGACGTAAAGAACTATTACTTTGACGCCGAAATTATTAATGATGAGCTTCACTTTGATTATAAACTAAAAGTGGGAGTTTGCCAAAATATGAATGCTTCCTTCCTTTTAAAGAAGATGGATATTGTTTAAACAAATTAGTCCAAATTTTATAAATAATCCTCGACAAGCCCGGATTGACATAATAGTCATTAATTATCTATATAATTAAAGGTTACCTGTCTTACTCAACTTGTCGAAGGATAATAGGTAGAAATTATTTAAATATCTAATGTTTTTTTAAGATAACTTCGGACTAAGCGTAATTTGAAAAACAAGAGTTTACAAAACATGAAAGCTATATTTTATATTAAAGAAAAATATAAAGTTTAACCATTTAAAGCTCCTTCCCTAGCCAAGGGAAGGTGGCATTAATTCTTTTTCGAATTAATGTCGGAAGGGTTTTGTTTCATTTCATTTTTAATTGTTGAAACCATTTTAACAGCATCCCCATCATCAGGATTTAAACTCAGCACTTTATAGAAATTCTTTAACGCTTCAGTATAATTTTTGCTTGCAAAATAAGCCTCCCCCAAACTGTCGTACGTATTCGATTTATAAGGGAAAATTTTAGTATTTAAGTCAAAAACATATAAAACCTTTTCAATTTCCCCGGCACTCAAAAGCACATAGCCATAGGTGTTTAGCTCCCTGCTGCCTTTTACCAACTCTGCGAATTTGGATACCAATACAGATTCATCAAGCTTTAAGTTGTCTATTGTTTTAGAGTTGAGTAAATCATCCATCTGACTAACCACTCTATAATTTGGAGTGTATTTTTTATTAGAAACGATCTTAAAAATATCACGTTCTAAAGTTTCTTTTGGAAATTCTACAATTCTATTAACCTCTTTACCGTCTTTATAAAAAATAAATGTTGGAACCCGATGAATGTTCAAGCCTTTTTCTTCGCCATTAGGGCTTTGTTTATAAGCATTCCTAGTTTTGTTAACAGCAATAACTTTTAGTTGATTTTCTGGAAAATTAGCAGCATCTAAAACTTTATAGAAGTTTGGAACTTCTCGTTTGCTATCACCACACCAAGTGCCTAAAAAAACTTTGATTTCATATGAATGTAACAAACTTTTAAAGCCTTTCACAACTTTTTTATTAACTAGATAATCGTCGTAATTTTTAGAAAACCACTGATTAAAACTGTTTTTCGCGAGCCCTTTTCTGTTTATTTCGCCAAGTAAAAGCTCATTTCCGTTTTTATCTGTAGTAAGGTTGTTCAATGTTTGGGAAACCCCAAAATGTAGATTAAGTAAAATGATTAAAAGGGTAACTGTTCGTTTCATGATTTTGATTGTTTTATGTTAAAAGTATAATGCAATACCATGCAATTCCAGTAATTTGGACAGCTTACTTAATAAACCATGCGAACGATTGTAGTTTTCTTGCAAACTACATTTTTGACGTTTGTAACCACAAAGCCGGTTTTTGTACATATTCTTTGATAGTTATCTCTTTTCTATTTACTTTTCATAATCATATGACTTTTGTAAAAAAACATACCTCACAAATTTTGGTACACATCCTATTTTGGATGCTATTTGTATTTGTATCGTTGTTTTTGTTTTCAGATTTTTATTGGAAAGAAAACCCTTTTCTTCAATACCTAGCGCTATTGGTTATTATTGTATACGGAAACAACTTCCTGTTACTCCCCTTTTTTGTTAGAAAGAAGATGTACATACTTTACACTTTTGTATTTGCTGTTATTTCATTTCTGGCTACCCAGTTATACTGCTATACTTTCGCTAAATGCGGATGCACTATTTTTAAATGCTTGAGCGACTACTTGTGGCAATCGTTAGTGCCGTTGATTTTCTTTTCTTTTATATGGGTGTTATACCGTTTTATTGATAAAGAAAACGAAGTTGAGGCCATTAAAAAAGAACATGCAGAAATGGAACTTAAATTTTTAAAATCGCAGATAAATCCACATGTACTGTTTAATAATTTAAATACGATTTATTCCTATTCATTAGAAAAACCAAACGAAGTTCCAGAGATGATTTTAATGCTGTCGGATAACTTAAAACATGTACTGTACGAGAGCAATTCTAAAACAATTTCCTTAGAAAAGGAGGTTCATTTTATAGATAACTATATGAAGTTTCAAAAGTTAAGAACAGAAGGAACTAAACATGTTGATTATAAAAAGGATATAGATTCATATAATTATCAAATAGCACCATTGCTTTTAATCACCATTATAGAAAATGCTTTTAAACATAGCACATTGCATAGTGATGTATCTATTACTATTAAAGTAGAAAAAGGTGTTTTAGAGTGTATTTGCGAAAATGATTATGATGAAGAAAAAGTAAGTACCACCGATTTTAGAATTGGTTTACAAAATTTAGAGAAAAGATTGGAACTTATTTATAAAGACCATTATGAGTTTAGAATAGATAAGAACGATAAATTTAAAGTGTATTTAAAGCTTAATTTCTAATACTATCTGGTCGAGCGCAATCGAGACCTTCATGGTTTAAGTCTTTGACTGTGATCGACCAGACTAATTGATATGTAAACAATGAATTGTATTATTATAGAAGACGAAATTCCAGCTCAAAAAGTGTTAAAGAGCTTTATTGGTAAAATGCCAAGTATTACTTTGGTAGATACTTTTAATGCTGCTATTGAAGCAAATTCATTTTTAAACAATAATACGGTTGATGTTGTTTTTCTGGATATCAATTTACCCGATATGTCCGGGTTGGATTTTATAAAAACGGTTAAAAACCCTCCGGCTATTATTATGACCACAGCCTACCCAGAGTATGCAGTAAACAGCTTTGAACTGGATACGATTGTTGACTATCTGGTAAAACCTTTTTCCTTCGATCGTTTTTTAAAAGCAGTTAACAAAGCAAAAGATAGAATAGAAATACCAGAAAACAATCAAGAAAACAGTAACGAGGAAACCATTTTTTTAAATGTAGATAAAACATTGCATAAACTTGTTTTGAGTTCTATAATGTATATAGAATCCGATCGAAATTATATAACCGTAGTAACCGAAACCCAAAAACTGTCCTATATAGATTCATTGAAAAACTGGATAGAAAAACTTTCCGACACCCAATTTATTCAAGTCCATAAATCTTATATTATAAATAGCAAATTTGTAGATAAGATCTCTGGAAATACCCTTTTTGTTAAGGCTCATAAAATACCTATTGGCAGAACATACAAACAGGAGCTTTTAAAGTTATTAGGCGTTTAAATTTTCAACAAATTATTTCAAATCATTTAATGTATAACCCCGGTGTAAGTCGGTAAGTTGCTATATTTACATGAGGTAACTATTGAAAATTGAGGCTATGACAATTAGGAAAGCTATAAAAGAAGATGTTTCAAAAATTGTAGAGCTATTAGCTCATGATGAGTTAGGCCGGAAAAGAGAAAATTTTCAAATACCTTTGCCTCCTGAATACATGGAGGCTTTTGAAGTAATCGATGCCGATGAAAATCAGGAATTAATGGTAGTAGAGGATGAAAAATCAGAAATTATCGGAACCATGCAACTTACATTTGTTCAATATATGTCTTATTGCGGTGGCTTGAGGGCTCAAATAGAATCTGTTCATTTAAAAGAAAGTCACAGAGGGATGGGGATTGGAAAAAAGATGTTTGAATGGACTATTAAAAGAGCGAAAAGCACATTTACTACAGTTAACTTCCGATAAAAAACGTCCTAGAGCTATTAAGTTTTATAATAACCTGGGGTTTGTGCCATCGCATGAAGGTATGAAAATGCATTTCGATTACAATTAATTGCTATTTAATAAGACTTTAAAATAAGATGTTCTATGCAACACACATCTAAACTCCCAAATGTAGGGACGACTATTTTTTCAACCATGAGCAAGTTGGCGAACGATCACCAAGCCATTAACCTATCGCAAGGATTCCCAGATTTTGGTGGTGACCAGAAATTAACCGATTTGGTCTGCAAAGCTATGAATTCCGGGTATAACCAATACGCGCCTATGGCAGGAAACTTAGAATTACGGGAAGCCATTGCTAAAAAAATAAACCTGTTATATGATACCGACTATCACCCTGAGAACGAAATAACTGTTACTGCGGGAGCAACCCAAGCTATTTTTACAATTATTACAACCTTTATAAATCCGGGTGATGAGGTTATTATCTTCAGACCGGCCTACGATAGTTACGAACCAGCCATTACGCTCAACGGCGGAAAAACAGTGTCCATCCAATTAAAAGCACCAAATTTTAGTGTAGATTGGGAAGAGGTAAAGTCGAAAGTGACTCATCGAACAAAAATGATTATTGTTAACACCCCACATAATCCTTCAGGCACTGTGTTTTCGAAGGAAGACATGATGCAATTAGAGGAAATTACTAATGATACTAATATTATTGTGTTAAGTGATGAGGTGTATGAGCATATGATTTTTGATGATGAAAAACACCAAAGCGCATGTTTGTTTCCAGGTTTAAAAGCCCGAAGCTTTGTAGTAGCTTCCTTTTGTAAAACATTCCATAATACAGGATGGCGAGTTGGCTATTGTTGTGCGCCAAAAACACTTATGGATGAGTTTATGAAAGTACATCAATTTAATGTGTTTTGTATCCATCATCCAACACAAAAAGGTATTGCCGATTATATGCAAGAGCCGAATCATTATTTAGGGTTGCCAGCCTTTTATCAGCAGAAAAGAGATTTATTTTTAAGCCTTATTAAAGATTCCCGATTTAAGTTTACAGCATCAAAGGGTACTTATTTTCAAGTGTTGGATTATTCGGAAATCACACAAGAATATGATCTTGATTTTGCAAAACGACTAACCATGGAATCTGGTATTGCATCTATTCCATTATCGGTTTTTAATAGTAACAATTTAGATAATAAAGTACTTCGATTTTGTTTTGCAAAAGAAGATGATACTTTAAAAAGAGCGGCAGATGTTTTGAATGGGATTTAAGTGACTTTTAATTGATATGTGGTCTAAAATCATATAACAATTTAAAAAAAAGGTCATGAAATTATTTGCAGTATTATTGTTTTTGGCGGCATCGTTAACCATACAAGCGCAAGAGGTTGTGTTTAATGGAGCTACTTATAAGGTTAAAGGAAAAACTATTTTAGAAAATAATGTAGACATAACAAGTAGGTTATCTGTTGAAGAAAAAATAGAAATTTTAGAGACTCTAAAAGAGCAGAAAGTTTTAGAAGCTGAACGTGTAAAGGCTGATAAAAACGCAAAAAAGGCAGAAAAAGCTTTTAAAAAGAAAGAAAAGGCACAATCTAATTTTGATAAAGCTAGTAGTAAATATAATAGGGCTGTGGCTAAATACGAAAGCTTAAAGAAAAGAGGTAGATTATCGCCAGTTAAAGAAATGAAATGGGTTGAAAAAGTTGAAAAACTAAAGTATAAAAGAGATAAATTTGAAGGTAAATTAAATAAATGCAAGATCAACTTAAAATAGCATTAATTCAATCGGATTTAATTTGGGAAAACCCAAAACAGAATCTTGAAAATTTTTCTGAAAAGATAAAAAACATTTCGGAAGCGGTTGATTTAATTGTGCTTCCGGAAATGTTTACAACAGGGTTTACCATGAATGCCGAAAATGTAGCAGAAACTATGGATGGAAATACTGTAGCATGGATGAAATCTACAGCATCACAGTTTAATACTGCCATGGTTGGGAGTTTTGTGGTTTTAGAGGATAATAATTATTACAACAGGTTACTTTTTGTAGAACCGTCTGGAACTATTCAGCACTATGATAAACGACATACTTTTACATTGGTAGGTGAGGATAAAGTTTATACGGCAGGCACTAAAAAACTGATTGTAGATTATAAAGGTTGGAAAATCTGTCCGTTAATTTGCTACGATTTACGTTTTCCCGTTTGGGCAAGAAACACGCAGGATTATGATGTGTTGTTATATGTTGCCAACTGGCCCAAACCAAGAGTATCTGCCTGGGATGCTTTACTAAAAGCTCGGGCTATTGAGAATATGAGTTATTGTATTGGTGTAAATCGCGTTGGAATTGATGGTGTTAATAGTGAGTATTCAGGACATTCTGCAGTATACGATGTTTTGGGTAATACGATTACGTCTATAGAACCCGCTAAGGAACAAATAGAAGTAGTTACATTAGAAAAAAAACATGTACAGGCCTACAGAAATAAGCTAAAGTTTTTAGACGATAGAGACGACTTTACTCTGGAGTAAATTGAAGTGTCTCAGAAAGCCCCCAATCGGCCCTAATTTCTATTTCTTGAAAATGACTAACATTTTCTGGTTGTATCTTTTTAAGATAGTTACCTGCGTCGTATTGCCCATTTCCATTAGCATCGTGTATAACGCGAATAAAATAGATTTTAGGATTTAGGTTTTGAAAATCTAAAGGCTCGTCATTTTCTACAAACTGTTCGAATTCTACCTTACCGTCTTTGTCTGTTAATTGAACAATTAGAGGATATTCAGCATTTACCAATGTAAAACGGGCATAACCATACTCAGATTCTTTTTTCGTTTTAAAAGAAAGGTTTAAAGTATCATTCGTATCGTCAAAAAAGTCTATAAAAGCTTCCGGAAATATTTGCATATTATAGGCGAAATCTTCTTTTTTGTTAAAATTGAAAGAATACGTATTTGCAATGGTATCAAATTCGGTAGTAAAATCTACCTGAATGGAATCCTGATCGATTAATGTGATTTTAGAAGCATCTAAGCTAATTAGAGGCGTGCTACCAGAAATTTTAACAGGTTCTTTATAACGAATAATACCATTTGGAGCCGACATAATTATTAAGGTGTCTCTTTTTTGCTTGCTAATTCTTACCGTAAAATCCTTTTCGAAAGTAGGATGCGTTACATTAAAAAGGAGCGAGTCCACTTCAAGTTTTGGTTTGTACCAAAAGTTAAGACTATCTGCTTTTGGATCCTTTGTTATACGGTATTCAAATTCCGAAGGTACATCAGATAGTAAGTTAATAGCCATGCCTCTGTAATCACTTTCATATCCAAAAGCAATTTTTTCACCAGATATTAATCGAGGTTTGGTGGCTCTATAATCTAACGTTTCATTAAATAGTTTTAGGGTATAAAGTGAGTCTGTAGGGACATTGATAAAGTCTTTATAAAAAGCTATTTGGTCTGACTTTTGTTGAAATTTATTATCGCCATTATTATCTTTTAAAGCGATAAGCATGTACTTGCCTTCTTTAAGGTTTTCAATAGAAAATGTGGTAAGACTATCTAATGTGTTGGTAATGTATTTAGGAGTTTCTTTATAAATAATCGAATCGTGAAACGTAGAATCAACTTCATATAAAGCTACCGAAACAAAAGTTTCCGGTTGAGTTTTCAAGGCATCTACAATATTACCATTTACACTAAGGGAATCAATATAATCACCAGTTGATAGCACATACCTGTAGTACGGAAACGGGTTGCCTTCATTATTGTCGGTAATACTATTTCCGAAGTTAAAGGCATACGTGGTATTGGGTTCTAGCGTATCGTGAATTTTAATGGTAATATATTTGCTTGCACCCCCAATAGGCGTAATTTCCGGTTGTGTACTCATTGGAGGCGAAATAATAAGCTGCTTTTGTAAGTCCTTAATTTTAACATATTCGTCAAAATAAACTTTTATTTCCTTACCTTTAAAATTGGTTGAATAATTCCCTGGAAGAGACCTAATAATAACAGGAGGATCTTCATCTTTCGGGCCTCCACCGGGAGTTCCTCGGTTAGCACAGTTTATAAAAAATAAGCTTAAAAAAACTATTAAAATAAAATTTGAAAGCGTTTTATTCATTACCAATTTAAATTTAGCACAAACCTACGTAATTTTGGAGATATAACGATCAATACCAATTCAACATTGTAGTAATGTGTGTAATTTGATTCTTTTTTATCAACTTAAATAATTTCAACCGAAAATTGGAAGCCTTAAAAGTAATTAAAGCTTATCTTGTCAGGTTGAGCTTGTTGAAACCGATATTGATCATTGGTCAATTATATTTCGATGAGTTCAATATAGGTAAGATGTAATTTACTTTGAGACCAGTCAGGTTTTCAAAACCTGACTGGTCTGTGTAGAGAACAAAGGTGTAAACGATTTATTGGAAAGTTAAACATATTTCTATAAAGCCCGAGGGTAGTCGAAGTACTCAATATGGTTTACATTTTACTTTTCAGGCTACTTGCTTATTAAGCTATTGCCATAGTAGCAATACTTATTTTTACGTTTTTCGCCTGATTTAATACTGCAATACAGGCTTCTAGTGTAGCGCCTGTGGTAATAATGTCGTCTACCAGTAAGATATGTTTGTTTTTAATAGCATCAGAATTAACAAGCGTAAATAATTCATCACTATTATTCCAACGTGCTAAGCGGTTTTTATTGGCTTGCGATTTGGTGTTGGTTACTTTTAACAACACATCTTCTTTATAGTTAGCTTTTAAGTCTTTCGCAATTTGTTGACCGAATTTTGAAACCTGATTAAACCCTCTCTTTTTGAATTTCTTTTTATGAAGGGGCACGGGAATTACTAGATCAATAGAATTATAAGATTCGATGTTTTTTAATTCGCCTCCTAACCAATTTCCAAGAAACAAACCGATGTTTTCATAACCTTTATACTTTAATCCGTGGATGAGTTGTTGAACGATCCCCTTTTTTTCATATCGCAAAAGTGCTGTACCGTTTTCAATTTTGGCTCGTACGTAAAGAACTTTTGTAACCGTATCATCATTATTAAAATGGAAATTTGTAATAGGGAGGTTGTGTCTGCAATCTGTGCAGATGGTCTTTTCATTGTCATTCAGTAGATTATGGCATGCGTAGCATACTTTTGGGAAGAATAGGTTGATTATTGAGCTGAGCATTATTAGTAAAGCCTTTTTGTAAATGCAAATAACATACGTACGAATACTACCTTAAACTGTTAGCCCATTTGTAAGAATCCATTATTGTCGTTCTACTGAAATATTTAAAAGTTTGGGGAGGTGAAAAATCAGGAATAAAGTCTTTTATTTCCTTCAATGTGATTTTGTCTTTAAACCTTCTGAAGCAATCAATTTTTAACCCAATAGCCTTTTCTCTGCCTAAATAATAATCAAAATATCGTTTCTCATCAATCCCTAAGATTTCCGAATAATTATTCCAAATTTCTTTAGGTGTGGAATCTATGACTTCTTTTATTTTACAAATGCCAACAACTGCTTTTTCAGGCATTGTGTTGTATATAATAATTATATCGTCATTATCAATTTTGGGTGATGATTTTCGCAATTCTATTTTCTTTGAACCATTGAAAATACGATTAGAAAATTCTGGTTTTATGGATAAGACAATTATTTTGCTCATTGATTTGGTCTTCTGTTCCTAGTTTATAAATTTCATTGAAAATTTTACTGTTTACTTTTAAAGGAGAGGGAAAAGTGTTCTTTTTTCTTTCATTTTTTTGAAGCACTTCATTAATTCGTTGTAGGCTAACAGGATGCTTAAAAACCTCTGTATCACTAAACTCTAAAGCTTTTATGTCTGTGTTGATATCATTTTTAGCCAAACGATAAACATCTCCCCATTCATAAATACCGAGGTGCTTAAATTTATTAAATAAATCTTTTGGCTTACCAATATTTACACTTTCTAAATATGAACAAGCAATAATACTTCTTTCCCTCCCGTTTTGATTATTTGTTTTACTACTGGTGTACCATAGTATTCGAGCTGGAACTTTTTCTGATACGGGTTTTACGCTTCTATAATATACGTTCTCTCTATTCCATGATAACTCAGCTTTAGTTCCAAATAAACTCCCTTCTGTATGATAATCGAATAATTGACTAGCCCAAAAAGGTTTAATAGGTATTATATACGTCGGAATATCTAAATCTTCAAATTTTAAAGGGAATAATAATCGCTCCATTTGAAGCTTGTAATTTACTTCATTCTTCAAGAGTTCCTTCGTGATAATATTATTATCTAATACTTTTGATGTAATTACATTTTTATCAAAATAATCTTTAGAATTAAAAACACCTTTGTCAACTATTTTAACCCATTGGTTTAATTTTAACAAGAAACCATAGGATTCCAACTGCTCTTTTTGGAGTTCTGATAAGTATTCATTATTTATAATTAAGAAATTTTTAGCGCTGGATATTGTAAGATTTATTAAATCATTTATTAGTTGATTAAATAAGGTATTTGATAATTTTGAATTAGTAGTTCTTATAAATGATATAAAAACCTCATTAGTGTTTATTTTTCCACCCCAAACACCTAATTTAATTCCATTTATATCTTGAATAACCTTTATTTTACTATTTTTAATATCACTAGTTAAAGATGTAATTTTATCTCTAAAGTGGTGTTTTTTTTCACCTTTTGGAGTATTTAAAAATTTTTCGACTAACTCATCAATCTCTTTGGCTTCGATTGTTTTATAGTCATGTCTAACCCCAGCTAATCTTAAGGAATTATTGTTTAAAATTTCGATCTTCATATTACAAATATACAAAAACAATAATTTAGAAGGAAAATTCCTATATTTTGGATTTGTTCCATTTTAAGAAGTTTTGGTAACAACCTTAATTATAGCCAATCATTTATAATAAGCATTCAAAATACCCTCTTTATTTTCAATTAATTCTTTATAATCTTAAATGATTTGATTTCGTTCTAATTCAATAAGTTAATACAGGCATAGCATACCTTTGGAAAGAATAAATTAACTAATGAATAAATCATTTATTGTGAATAAATATTCATGTAAACTTAAATAAAAACTAAGAACTAAATTTTGGTCTAGAGAATATTTAGGAGCCTATCTTTTATTTATGAATTTGTGGTAATACAAACTAAAACTTATGATAAACTCCAACATTTAAAGCGGCTTGTTTAGCTACGTTGTTTCCAAAAAAAGCACCACCAAAACCAGCTGTTAAGCCAAATCTATCTGTAATTTCTCCAATACCTTTAAAACCATAAGCACCATAATCTTGGTCGTTTACATAGAAACCCGTGAAAGTGTTTTCTATGGGCAACACAATGTTTCCGTTTTTTAAAGATTTTACAATATCTACAAAACCAATTAACCAAATATGTTTGGTAATCTTATACCCTACTTCCCCGCCAACTTTAAAGTTAGAACTGTAATCATTGGTTCTAATGTTAGCGCCAATAAAACTTTGAATATAAGTTTTTTCAAAACTTTTCCCTGCTAAAAAAAGGGGTGTAAATGTAAATGCGTTATAACCTGTTCTAATTCCAGAAACATCGTCATAAGAGCCTGTATTTACTTCAATAGAAAATTGTCCGGAAAGTATCCAATCTTTTTTATAGAAGTTATGTTTAATACCTATTTCTAGATTCCCAAGTGCTGATTCATTAAAATCTTCAGAGCAATCTCCAGCACAATCAATCAGAGGGTTTTCAAAATCACTAATTGAGATTAACTTTAAAGGAACGTTTACAATCAAACTGGTTTTATCTGAAAAACCATATTCTCCATAAAATTGAATGGTATTATCTGTAATTTTTCCAGAAATAGTATAATCAGGGTCGCCGAAAAAAGTATCATAATTTGGTATAGTAGTAAATGAAAGTTGCATATAAAATTTGCCTTTTTTTTGTGTCCAGGGGCTTTGTGAAAATGCAGAAAGACCAATAAGCAAGGACAAAATTTTAATACTATTTTTTAGGAATTTTATTTTCATGAGGTTTTAGTTGTACAAACTTATAAAAACTAACAAATAATTGATTGTAACTTAACATTTTAAATCTGTAAAATCTCATAACATAAAAAACACTTTAAATATTGTTTTTTTGTAAAGAAACTCTCTTCAGTTCAAAGCGGTTTTTTATTTTTGCAGCATGGCAAATCAAGACGATCAATTTAAGAAGGTTATATCGCATGCAAAGGAATACGGATATGTATTTCAAAGTAGCGAAATATATGATGGATTAAGTGCAGTTTACGACTATGCACAGAACGGTGCAGAGTTAAAGAAAAACATCCGTGATTACTGGTGGAAAGCGATGGTACAAATGCATGAAAATATAGTGGGGATAGACGCCGCTATTTTTATGCATCCAACCACATGGAAGGCTTCAGGTCACGTGGATGCTTTTAACGATCCGTTGATCGATAACAAAGATTCCAAAAAAAGATACCGAGCCGATGTTTTGGTTGAGGACTATTGTGCTAAAATAGAAGCTAAAATAGATAAAGAAGTTGCTAAAGCAGCCAAGCGTTTTGGAGATGCATTTAACAAAGAAGAATTTGTTTCTACAAACGGACGTGTTTTAGGATATCAAGAAAAAATAAATACGATACTTTCTAGGTTAGCAAAGTCTTTAGAAAATGAAGATTTGGCTGATGTAAAAGCGCTTATTGAAGAGTTAGGAATCGCCGATCCGTTAACTGGAAGTAAAAACTGGACAGACGTTAAGCAGTTCAACCTTATGTTTGGAACCAAACTTGGTGCTTCTGCAGATTCTGCGATGGATTTATACTTACGTCCGGAAACAGCACAGGGTATTTTTGTAAACTTCCTGAATGTTCAGAAAACAGGGCGTATGAAAATTCCATTCGGAATTGCGCAAACAGGTAAAGCCTTTAGAAATGAAATTGTAGCAAGACAGTTTATTTTTAGAATGCGGGAGTTTGAACAAATGGAAATGCAGTTCTTTATAAAACCAGGAACTCAAAAAGAATGGTACGAGCATTGGAAAGAAACCAGATTAAAATGGCATTTATCATTGGGAATGGGAGAAGATAATTACCGCTTCCACGATCATGAAAAATTAGCGCATTATGCAGATGCAGCTGCTGATATTGAATTCAAGTTCCCATTCGGATTTAAAGAATTAGAAGGGATTCATTCGCGTACAGACTTCGATTTAAAAGCTCACGAAGAATACTCAGGAAAGAAATTACAGTATTTCGATCATGAAGATAACGCGAGTTACACGCCATACGTTTTAGAAACCTCCATTGGTTTAGATAGAATGTTTTTAGCCGTATTTTCAAATTCGTTACAAGAAGAAGAACTTGAAAACGGAACAACACGTACAGTTTTAAAATTGCCAAGTGTATTAGCGCCAGTAAAAGCAGCTATTTTACCATTGGTTAAAAAGGATGGTTTACCCGATATTGCCCGTAAGATTGTAGATGATTTAAAATGGGACTTCAACGTAATTTATGATGAAAAGGATGCTGTGGGAAGACGTTACAGAAGGCAAGATGCCAACGGAACACCATTTTGTATTACTGTAGATCATGATACTTTAGAAGATAATATGGTTACCATTCGTCATAGAGATACAATGGAACAACAACGTGTTAAAATAGAAGATTTAAGAGATATTATTAAACAAGAAGTAGATGTGCGTTCTTGGTTAATGAAGATGTAACAAATTCCTTTGAAAAAAGGAATCTCTGAAATTCTAAAAAGTAATAATCAAAACCCAATCATTTTAATGAATGATTGGGTTTTTGTCATTCAGAGCGTAGCGAACCTGCCTGCCGGCAGGCAAGGCTTCTGAATGACAAAGTGTTCCTTTGAAAAAAGGAATCTTATAAATTAAAATTCCGAACGTCCCGTTTGGGATTTTTTATCTTTATAAAACCTGTATCCCAAAGCAATTCCAACTTTACATGTGATATCATGGTTAAGTTTGTCATTATGCAAGATGTTCTTGCCAGAGCCAGGATTCACATTAACTCGACATAATATAGAATCCTTTAAATCTTTATTTGTCGATTAATTTGCTGATCTAAAGAAATGATAGATTCTGTTCTTAATACGCCTACAATTGTTTGAATTTTGTTGTTTAGTAATAGCATCAAATGACTATTATTGTAAGCCAACATTTTGATGAAGATATTCCAGTCGCCAGTAGTGTAATGGCATTCTAAAACTTCAGGAACTTTCTTTAAAGCTCTAATAACATCTTCCGTATTTACAGCCTTTTCAAGATAAATACCAACAAAGGTCATGGTTGAATAGCCTAAAACCTTAGGATCGATAATGAACTGAGAGCCAGAAATGAGCTTAGACTTTTCTAATTTCCGAAGACGTTGATGAATAGCAGCACCAGAAATACCAACATGTCTTGCAATTTCCAGAATAGGTGTTCGGGCATCGGTGGTTAAAGCACGTAGTATCTTTTTGTCGATACCATCTATTATTATAGGCTTGTTTTTAGACTTCATTAGTTGAATTTTAAAACATAAAAATAGCTATTTGATTTCAAATCGAAACTAAAAACGATATGAAGTATTTTAATCGAGCTTTTTAAGAGCAATCAAAATGTATTCGTTTAGTATAGCCCAACTGAAAGCATAAAAACAAAACTATGCTTAGTAATGACTATATCTGTTCAGAATGACGTCGAAGTGAGACCTGTCGGGTCTGGAGAATCAGAACTAATCTGAAACTATTGGACGTTGTTCAAAAAGAAGAAGGCAATTCGGAAGGGCTAGCTATCCTTATCTTTCAGTTTTCAGTCGGGTATCGATTGAGATAATTGTGAGCAATATTCGAATATCAATTATTCAAAGGGTTATACCCTAAATAAGGCACTTCGCGTTCATGAAAATAAACACCAAACGTTTTAAGTTCTTCTAAAATAGGCTCGTAAACCTCTTTACTAATAGGTATTTGAACACCAGGTGTTGTGATTTTTTTGTTAAGGATAGCAAGCGTTGCCATAGCAACCGGTAAACCTACTGTTTTGGCCATAGCTGTATAGGTTTGATCTTCGCCTAAAACAACCATATTCGAGTCGATTTGATGCTTTTTACCGTCTTTTTCGTAACCGAATTTATGATACATAACAATCATGTCTTTATCATCCGGATCAAGTGTCCAGCTATCCATAAGTATTTTTTGGAGTATTTGCGCTGGAGTTGCTTTTTTAAGACCTACCTTTTTTTCGGAGTTAAAAATATCGAGTTCTACAAGCTTGTCCCACACAATATCGTCTTGGTCTATTTTAAGTGCATGCCTTAATTTTAGTTCTACAGAATCAAACGGACTGTAGGTTAAAAAAGCATTTATAAAATCGCGATAGCTCATGTTTTCACTATCATCAATCGTATAACTGTCGTCTGTCATTCCCAGTATCACAAAAATATTCCACGCTCGACTAAAGCCAACACGTCTCATAGTACCTCTGTACAATGTTTTAACATGATCGAGCCCGTAAACACTTTGGTATTTAAGAGAATCTCTGTTAGCATACACTTCAAAACGTCCAAAACCATCAACATCTAAAAACTCAGTACGTCTAAATAAACGGTGATAAGGAATGTATTTATAAGTACCCTCCTGTAAAAACTTGGCAGCACCACCTTGCCCTGCCAGAACTACATTTCTGGGGTTCCATGTAAATTTATAATTCCATAGGTTGTTATCGCTTTCGGGAGCAACTAAACCACCAGTAAACGATTCAAATAAGATTATTTTCCCGCCATTATTACGTATGTTATCTAAAACCTGCATGGCACTCATATGGTCAATACCCGGATCGACACCAATTTCATTCATTAACACCAGACCCTTGGCTTTGGCTTCATCATTTAAAGCCTGCATTTCCGGACTCACATAAGAAGCCGTAACCATGTGTTTACCATACAAAACACAATCTTTAGCCACTTCTATATGAAAACGGGCAGGCAACATTGAAACTACTATGTCTGCATTTTTAATGGCATTGGTGCGTGATGTTTCATCAAAAATGTCCAACAATATGACTTCAGCATTTTTATGATTGCCAACCAGTTTTTTTGCCGCATTAAGGTTTACATCACCAACAGTAACAAAGAGGTTCTCTGATGTTGATTTATCTAACAAATATTTTAGAAGACTGGAAGCTGATTTACCGGAACCAATAACCAAAATTTTTCGCATAGTAATAATAGTTAATTAATTTTGTAACAACGAATTTAATAAATAGAATAGGTTTTAATAGCCATAACGTTATACATATTATGAACAAAAAAATATTAATCACAGCGTCCATTTTTGGTTTTTTGGCTGTTGCTTTTGGGGCATTTGGCGCACATGCATTAAAAGATTTAATTACGGTTGAGGCACAACAAACTTTTGAAACAGGTGTGAGATATCAGATGTATCATGCTATTTTACTATTGTTTGTAGGGACAAACTCAGATCTTCAAAAAAGTGCAAAAAAGATTTTGTACTATTTAATTGTAATAGGGGTCATTTTATTCTCTGGATCTATTTATGGATTGGCAACAAACTTGTTAACAACTTTTAATTTTAAAACCATTGGATTTGTAACTCCAATAGGCGGATTACTTCTCATTTTAACATGGGGGTTTTTAATTGTGAATTTCTTAAAGATTAAGCCCAAAAACGGAGATTAATAATAAATTGTTTAAAATAAATATCTTAGTTTTGCACAATAAATAATTTTATAGCAAATTATGGTAAATTATAATCAAGTTACGAAAACGATTTCGTTGGAGGCATATGGAATTAAAAATGCCGATGTAAAGTATCAACTTTCACCAGATCAGCTTCATGATATTACTATTGAAAAAGGTCTGGGGGTAGAAGCTTCATCTGGAGCTCTGGCTGTTAACACAGGTGAGTTTACAGGACGCTCTCCGCAAGACCGATTTATTGTTAAAGATGATATAACTCGGGATCGTATTTGGTGGGGAGACATTAACATTCCTTTCGATCCTGATAAATTCGATGCATTGTATGAAAAGGTTGTTGATTATTTGTCTGAGAAGGAAGTTTTTGTAAGAGATTGTTATGCTTGTGCAGACCAAGATCATAAATTAAATATTCGCGTTATTAACGAATATCCTTGGAGCAATTTATTTGCTTATAATATGTTTTTGAAACCCACAAATGAAGAGGTAAAGGGTTTCGATCCGGAATGGATAGTCGTAAATGCACCTGGTTTTATGGCAGATGCAGAAATAGATGGAACACGCCAGCATAATTTTGCTATTTTGAATTTTTCCAAAAAAATAGCATTAGTAGGTGGTACTGGGTATACAGGTGAAATTAAAAAAGGTATTTTCTCTGCATTAAATTTTATACTTCCAGTATTTAAAAAAACGTTACCAATGCATTGTAGTGCTAATGTAGGTAAGGATGGTGATACTGCTATTTTCTTCGGATTATCTGGAACTGGGAAAACAACCCTGTCTACAGATCCAAACAGAAGCTTAATTGGTGATGATGAGCACGGTTGGACGGGTGAAAATTCGGTGTTTAACTTCGAAGGTGGCTGTTATGCTAAGGTTATAAACCTATCTAGAGATAAAGAACCAGAAATATACGATGCTATTAAAAGAGGAGCTATTCTAGAGAATGTTACTTTAGATGCCGATGGTAATGTAAATTTCGAGGATAGTTCAATTACTCAAAATACCAGAGTTAGTTACCCTATTCAGCATATCGAAAATATTAAAGTACCTTCAATTGGGAAGAATCCAAAGAATATTTTCTTTTTAACTGCCGATGCTTTTGGTGTATTGCCTCCAATATCGAAACTAACTCCTAGCCAGGCGGCATACCATTTTATTTCGGGATATACGGCAAAAGTTGCAGGAACCGAAGCTGGAGTTGTAGAACCGCAACCGTCTTTTTCGGCATGTTTTGGAGCGCCTTTTATGCCGCTACATCCTGCCAAGTATGCAGAAATGTTAAGTAAAAAGATGAAAGAATCTGGCGTTAATGTGTGGCTGGTAAATACAGGTTGGACCGGTGGTCCTTACGGAATTGGAAAGCGCATGGAATTAAAATATACTCGTGCCATGATTAAGGCTGTATTAGATGGTCACTTGGGATTGTATAACTACGACGATTACCATATCCATTCCGTTTTTGGTGTAGCACAACCCAGAGAATGTCCAGGAGTACCGACAAGCGTTTTAAGCCCAAGAGCTACTTGGAATAATGATGAGGACTATTACAAAACGGCGTTTAAGCTAACCAATGCGTTTCGTGAGAATTTCAAAAAGTTTGAAGCTCATTGTAATGAGGAAATCAGACGAGGCGGTCCACAACGTTATGCGTTTTAATTTTAACATAGCGTGAATCATTAATAAATTAGTCGGGTATGACTATATTAATATACTAGTTAAATTAAAAAGGGATGATTTGAAAAAATCATCCCTTTTTGCTTATAATAAAAAGTGTTTATTTTCCTTTATTGACTTTGTCAATATACTTCTGTAGTGCCATGGTCATTGATGGCGTTTCAGGTGTTGGAGCAGCAATATCTACTCGTAATCCTTTTTCTTCTACAGCTTTTATCGTTGTATTTCCAAAAACGGCAATGCGCGTATCATTTTGTTTAAAGTCTGGGAAATTATGAAATAAAGATTCTATTCCCGAAGGACTAAAAAATACTAAAACATCGTAATACACATCGGCTAAATCAGATAAATCACTTACTACAGTTTTGTAAAAAGTAGCTTGTTTCCAGTTGACTCCTAAAGCATTTAAGGTTTCAGGAACTGCCGGTTTTACTTTGTCTGTATTTGGTAATAAAAATGTTTCTTCTTTATATTTTTTAATTAATGGAGATAATTCAGCAAACGTTCGTTTACCAACATAAATTTTACGTTTTCTATATACCACATATTTTTGAAGATAGAAGGCAACAGCTTCAGACTGGCAGAAATACTTCATGGTGTCTGGAACTTTAAACCTCATTTCTTCAGCGATTCTAAAAAAGTGATCTACCGCATTTCTACTAGTTAAAATAATAGCAGTATAATTGTTTAAATCTACCTTTTGTTGTCTAATCTCTTTTGCAGATACGCCTTCAACATGAATAAAAGGTCTGAAATCTATTTTTACCTTTTGTTTTTCTTGTAAATCAAAGTAGGGTGAGTTTTCTATTTTTGGTTCGGGTTGAGATACTAGAATTGTTTTTACTTTCATACTTGCAAGTAGTTTGTCCTATTAGTTGGCAATGAACACCTTGTATAAAATAATATAAGGTGAGATTTCGAGAGTGCAAAGATACAAAATAAAATAAAAATAATTACGTTTTATTAAACTTTGATGTGTTTTAAAGGATGTAATGATGCCAATAATATTAACAATTAGCAATAAAACAATTATAAAATATATTACCGGCAAAGTTGGTTTAAAACTAAAAAGTAGTAGAGCATTTATTGGGAGTAATAAAAGACCTATGTAATTTTTGTAACTAATTTTCTGAAAAAGATATTGATCTATTAGTTTGTCAATTTCAAAGATGCTGGCAATAAGCCTTTCTATAAGTACTTTTATTAAAATAAACACACAAATACTAAAGGCTATTTTAAACATTAAATCTATTGAGAGCCTACTTCCATTGTTTATTTGGCGGTAAGCTATAAAGCTAAAAACAGAAGCCGAAAGAATTAAGTTGCTAAATAATAAAGCATCAAATTTGTCCAGGAATTTTTGATCTCTGGAATAAATCTTAAGATATTTAGAGTTACCTAAAACATAAATGAAGTCGTCGAAACGTTTAGGGGAAGTCAATTTTGCAATGGCCACAATAAGCAGCCCAGCAACTAATAAAACCGTATATAATTCATTTGATACAATATCCCGAAGCATGCTATAAAATTATTATAATTATTTACACTACACTTATAATTATTAAGGAATATTTAAAAAAAATAAACGCTTATTAATGTACATTTGCTAAAAATTAAAATAGATTTTTAACTAAAGTTAGAGAATGAAGGATACAGTAGTTATCATTCCAACATATAATGAGATAGAAAATATTGAAGCTATAGTTAAGGCTGTCTTTTCCCAATCGGATAGTATTCATGTCCTTATTGTTGATGATAACTCACCAGACCTTACAGCTATAAAGGTTAAAGAATTGCAAGTTGGTTTTCCAAAGCGGTTGTTTTTGGAAGTTCGAAAAGAAAAATCTGGATTAGGTACAGCCTACATTCATGGCTTTAAATGGTGTTTGAACAAAGGGTACAAGTATATTTTTGAAATGGACGCCGATTTCTCGCACGATCCTAAAGACTTAATAAAACTATACAAAGCATGCGATGTTGAAGGCGCAGATTTATCTATCGGTTCCAGGTATGTACAAGGTGTAAATGTTGTTAACTGGCCTATGAATCGTGTTTTAATGTCTTATTTTGCGTCAAAGTATGTACGCATTATTACAGGTATGAGAATACATGATACAACAGCCGGTTTTGTTTGTTATAAACGTGAAGTGCTTGAAGCGATAAACTTGGATGCGATAAAATTTATTGGCTACGCGTTTCAAATTGAAATGAAGTTTAAAGCCTATTTAAAGAAGTTTAAAATTAAAGAAGTCCCCGTTATTTTTACAGATAGAACAAAAGGAGAATCAAAACTAAGTTCTGGTATAATTTCAGAAGCTGTATTTGGAGTGATCTCTATGAAGCTAAAAAGTTTTTTTAAAAAATAAACATATATGGAATTAAGATCGACACTTATTAAGAATGCAAATATTGTAAATGAAGGCGTTACTTTTAATGGCGATATATTAATTGAAGGCGAATACATTAAACAGATAGGCAAATCTATAAGCGTAAAATCTGCCGATGTAAAAGTTGTAGATGCCGAGGGGAAATATTTATTACCCGGAGTTATCGACGATCAAGTTCATTTTAGAGAACCAGGTTTAACCCATAAGGGAAATATCGAAACGGAATCCAGAGCAGCTATTGCAGGCGGGATTACGTCCTTTATAGAAATGCCAAATACAAATCCGCAAACTACAACTATTGAAAAATTAGAAGAGAAATTCGAGATAGCTTCAAAAACATCGTCTGCCAATTATTCATTTATGTTTGGGGGAACTAATGATAATTTAGATGAAATTTTAAAATTAGATCCAAATCAAGCAGCCGGATTAAAATTGTTTTTGGGGTCATCAACAGGCAATATGTTGGTTGATGATTTAGATGTATTGGAGAAAATCTTTAAAAGTACCAATATGGTTATTTCGGTTCATTGCGAAGATGAAACTACTATTAAAAAGAATTTCCAAGAGCATATTGAAAAGTTTGGAGACGATATTCCTATTAAAAACCATCCTGTTATTCGAAGCGAAGAAGCATGCTATTTATCTTCTTCCAGAGCTATAGAATTAGCGAAAAAAACAGGAGCGAGGCTTCATGTATTTCATCTTTCAACAGGAAAGGAAACAGATTTATTCAGTAATAAAATTCCTTTAAAGGAAAAAAAGATTACTGCAGAAGTTTGTATCCATCACCTGTGGTTTAATGATGAAGATTACGATACAAAAGGTACTTTTATTAAGTGGAACCCGGCAGTGAAAACCGAGGCAGACAGAACACAATTATGGGAGGCTTTATTAGACGACCGTATTGATGTTATTGCAACCGATCATGCACCACATACATTAGAAGAAAAAGAAAATGTTTATACTAAGGCACCGTCTGGAGGGCCATTGGTGCATCATGCGCTACCAGCTATGTTGGAAATGCACCATAAGGGTAAGATTTCTGTAGAAAAGGTGGTTGAAAAAATGTGCCATAACCCGGCAATTTTGTTTCAGATTGAAAAAAGAGGCTTTATTAAAGAAGGCTATTATGCCGATATGGTGTTAGTGGATTTAAATAATCCGTGGACTGTAAATAAGGACAACATTTTGTATAAATGCGGATGGTCGCCTTTTGAAGGGACAACATTTAAATCCAGAATTACACATACCTTTTTAAATGGTAGTATAGTATACGAAAATTGTAAATTTAGCGATATAAAAGCAGCCAAACGATTAACTTTTAATAGATGATTTTAAAACGAGTTACCCTTTGTTTAGGTATTCTTATAGCTGCAACGGCTTGCTATAATATGGAAAAACCGGAGAAGCCGCATAATTTAATATCTAAAGAGAAAATGGTAGATATTATAATTGATGCTAAATTAATAGCTTCGGCAAGTACTGTAAACCGGAAAATGATGGAGGATCATGGGGTTAATGTGAATACGTATGTTTATGAAAAGCATAATATCGATAGCTTGCAATTTGCTTTAAGTAATAGTTATTATGCGTTTTATGCAAAAGACTACGAAGCCATTTATGTTAAGGTAAAGGATAGTTTGGAAGCACTTAAGGTTAAGTTTAGGGAAGAAGAAGAACAGTTGAGGATTGAGAAAGCAAAAAGAAAGAGCGATTCGCTTAAGTTGATATTTAAGGAAATGGACTCTTTAGGTTTGGTGAAATATCAGGACTCTTTAAAAGTGATTAAAAAGAAAGATACCTTAGTTGAAAAGTTAGTGCAGGAAGTGCTTCACGAGAAAAAAGGTTTAATAGCTCCTATTTCGGATAAAGATCCCCAATAGCAGTTATTGTTTCATCTATAGGTTTAAACTTGTAATTTAAAGCAGTCTTAACTTTATTGCTGCTGTGTTTGCTTTCTGTTGTTAAAGATATGGTAATGTGTCTTGTTAACTGTCTTCGTTTACCAGTTAATGTAGTTTTTAACCAATCTAATTTCCAAGCCAATTTTAGCAATCTGCTACTCGCCATTTTTTCTGGAGGTTTCGTATTAACCGATTTCGATAAGGCATGTAAAAACCTTTTATAAGTCCAATTTTCGGCAACCAGAACAAAGCGCTCATTTATAATATCGCTTTTTAAAAGTGTTATCATAATTGAAACGACATCTTGAACAGCAATAAGAGCAATCGTTCCAGACGTATAATACTTAAATCCTTTATGCGCTTTTTTAAAAAAACTACCAGTGCCATAGCGCCAAATACCAGCTCCTAAAATAACACCAGGATTAACAATTACAGCATTAAGACCTTCTTGAGTAGCACGCCATACTTCCATTTCTGCACCATACTTTGTAATTGCATAAACACTATTGTCGTCTTCTGGGTTCCAAACCGTATCTTCTGTTATTTCTTCGTTGTTAACAGGTTTTCCTAAAGTGGCAATGGAGCTTACATAACAAAGCTTATCTATAGTATTTGATAAGCACAGATTTACAATATTTGCTGTGCCTTCTATATTTGTTTTCCGCAGAAGTTGATATTTGTTCGGTTCAAAAGAGACGAATGCCGCACAATGGTACACATGGGTAATACCTTTAAACGCATCAGATAGCGAAGGAATATCTAAAAGATCTGCCTTCACCCATTCAATAGCATTAAAAAGGGATTCATAGTTAGAAGTATAAGTAGCAAAAACAGATTTTACATGATCAAGCTTGCGTTCTGTTCTATAAATAGCCCTTACTTTCTCATTATTGCTAGCGAGCTTATAAAGTAAATGAGAACCAACTAAGCCTGTACTTCCTGTTACTAAAATCATACGACTAAAGTAATGAATATTTAAAATTTTTGATTATGGTTTGAGTTAAAAGTATTTCCAACTTGATATTTTTCAATAAATTCAGGGAATGCTTTTCAAAATAAAGAATTATGCATAATACCTAAGTAATTATGCAGTGATTTTTATCTTTGCATAGTTTTTTAAAAATTAATAATAATGATAAAGAATTTTGTTGAAGAGTTAACATGGAGAGGTATGATACATACCGTAATGCCAGGAGCCGATGAGCATTTAATGGAAAGTATGCGTAGTGCTTATGTGGGGTTTGATCCTACGGCAGATTCTTTACACATCGGAAATCTGGTGCCTATCATGCTTTTGGCACATTACCAACGTTGTGGGCATAAGCCTGTCGCTTTAGTTGGTGGGGCAACCGGAATGATTGGTGACCCTTCAGGTAAATCGAACGAACGTAATTTGTTAGATGAAAAAACATTGCGTCATAATCAAGAAGCTATTAAAGCACAGTTATCGCACTTTTTAGATTTTGAAAGCGATGCCGAAAATGCTGCCGTTTTAGTGAACAATTACGATTGGATGAAGGAGTTTTCATTTCTTGAATTTATTCGCGATGTTGGTAAGCACATTACGGTAAACTATATGATGGCTAAAGATTCTGTGAAAAACAGGATTTCTTCAGAAGGGGCTGAAGGCATGAGTTTTACTGAATTTACCTATCAATTAGTTCAAGGATACGATTTTCTTCATTTATATAAAGAGGATAACTGCACCATACAAATGGGAGGTAGTGACCAGTGGGGGAATATTACAACCGGAACTGAGTTAATTCGAAGAATTAGTAACGGAAAAGGGTTTGCTATAACCTGTCCATTAATTACAAAATCTGACGGTTCTAAATTTGGAAAGTCAGAAGGCGGTAACGTGTGGTTGGACGCTAAAAGAACGTCACCGTATAAATTCTATCAATACTGGTTAAATTCTAGTGATGAGGATGCTGAAAAGTATATCAAGATTTTTACTTTTTTAAATGAAGAGGAAGTAAATAAGCTTATTGAAACACATAAGGAAGCACCACATTTACGCGTTTTACAAAAACGTTTAGCCGAAGAAATTACAATGATGGTGCATTCTAAAGATGATTTAGAAAACGCTATTAAAGCTAGCAACATCCTTTTTGGGAAATCTACAAGCGAAGATTTAAAAGGGCTTAATGAGCAAACATTTTTAGATATTTTTGAAGGTGTACCTCAAACAGAAATATCTCAATCTGATATTAATGGAGGATTAGATATAATTGCCGCTTTAGCAGAAAAAGGAGGGTTTCTAAAATCTAACGGAGAAGCTAGAAGAGCACTAAAAGAGAACTCTATTTCTGTAAATAAAGAAAAAGTAAAAGACGATTACAGCATTACAGCAAAGGACTTGATTAACGATAAGTTTGTGCTGTTACAGCGTGGAAAGAAAAATTACTTCGTATTACAAATAGTATAAAAACGAAAGCCTGATTTAAGCAAATCAGGCTTTCTATTTAACCAACCAACTAAAAACTAAAAATTTTTCTTTTTCTTAGCTGGTGGTTTGGTCGTATCTATTTTAAATAACTTACACAGATTAAAGTTAATTTGTCATGATAAGCTTGTCGAAGCATACATACCTCAGTTTTAAGTTGATTTAGAATAAATTAACTATTTATCGACTCAGATTAATTAACGTATCCTTAGGTAAGAAAATTTATGTCAGTTTGAGTGATCCCGATTTTCTTCGGGATCGTATCGAAAACCAATAAATTTTTGTCAAAAAAAGCTTCTCGATAGTTCTGTTGAGCGTAGTCGAAGTGCTAAATTCTTCCAGAGTTTCACTCGAAGTGACATCTTGACCTCTTAAACAAGATTCACATTAATTAAAGTACCATAAGATTACATCCGCGAATATCCGAATTGTCAAAACGGCCAATAATTTCGAAAGTTCCATTACTATTAACCCGCCCCAAATCTTGAGTAGCAATAAAGGAACAGGAGTTTACATTGGCTAAATCAATAACATTAATTCCTCCCGTTTTACCGTGTGCTTGAATAGTGAGCGGATCTTCGGTGTCTCGTGTTAAAATACGCATCCAATCTGGGCAATTAAAAATGCCATGCCCCTTTGAATAGCCCTGACTTAAAAGCTCGGTCATACCATATTCACTATGTATCGCGTCTACCCCAAAACCCATTTTTAGTTCTGTGTGTAACGCTTCCCTGATTAGCTCCTTTCTTCTCCCTTTCATACCACCAGTTTCCATAATAATGGTGTTGTTTAGATTAAACTGATAAGTTTCAACCAAATCGAGCAGTGCAAAAGACACGCCTATTAACAATATCTTTTTTCCTTGAGAGTCTAAATCTGTTAAAGTGTCTTTTAGTTCTGCGTGGTTATTTAAATAAAATCCACTTTCGGTATATTTGGATTGTTTAATCATGGCATCTACCATGTACACTAAAGAAGATCCTTCGCGTTCTAAATAAGAAGGGAGTAATGCCAGGATTACATAATCTTCAATGTTTCCGTAAAATTGCCGAAAACCTTTGGTGAAACTTTGCGTATAAATATCTAAATCCGTTACGTAGTGTTTGCTTGTAATACTTCCGGTGGTTCCAGAACTTGAAAACGTAGTTTTTATAGGAGCTTTGGAGCTTAGTATTTTGTGCGATTTAAAAAACTGAATGGGTAAAAAAGGAATATCCTTAATAGTTTTTATATCACTAGGGTGCTTGTATAATAAATCGCAAAAAGAACGATAAATACGATTATTTTCGAATTGAAATTTAAAAACCTGTAGAGCCAAATCCTCAAATTCAGATTGATTGCTAATGTTGAAAATAGAATTGGTATCCATCATAATTATTCGAAGAACCTTTGGGTAGGATCTTATATATCACGGTTTCATTTGAAAATAATTTAACTCTAAGACAATTTTTATCAGAAAGACAAAAATATATAAAATAAAAAAGCGTTACTATATAAGTAACGCTTTTAAGTTTATGGATATGTAGTAAGTATTATTTAATTACTAGTTTTCTTGTTTCGCTAATATCGTTTTCAGTAATCTTTAAAATATATACGCCCTTGTTTAAATTAGAAATATTTAATCGTTTACCTGTTAAAACAAGGGATCGAATTTTTTTTCCTAAAACATCAAAGAGCTCAATTTTTTTAGACAAATTACGTTTAGAAGTTAGGTATATGAAAGGTTTACCAATAGCAACAGGGTTTGGGTAAATAGATAATCCCTTTATACTTTGCTGCTTAGGCGGGTTTTTATTAACACTGCTTTGAGCAACCCCTTGTTGGGTTACTGTAAATGCTATGGCTAATAATAAAATGAATAAGTAGTTTTTTTTCATACACTCATTTTCAACATTATAAAGGTAATAAATTACAACAAAAGTGATGCCAAAAAACTGTTAAAGATTTAGTTGTTTGGTCGAAAGTTTAATTTACTGTAACTTGTCTGTTACGTTAATGTTATTTATTTTAGAATATTAATAAAATGGTATAAATACCGTTTTTATTAGTTTTATATTTACTTTAAGAAATAAATATAACTTATTGTTTAAGTATGAAAAAGAGTGATATTAAGATATTATTAGTTGATGATGAACCGGATATTTTAGAGATAGTTGGGTATAATTTATCAAGTGAAGGCTATCAGGTTATAACGGCAGAGAATGGTCATGAAGGTGTTAAAAAAGCAAAAAAGGAACTTCCTCAATTAATTATCTTAGACGTCATGATGCCTGAGATGGATGGCATAGAAGCATGTGAATTAATTCGGAAAAATCCAGATTTAAAGAATAGTATCGTTACTTTTTTAACCGCTAGAGGAGAAGATTATTCGCAAGTTGCAGGTTTTGATGCCGGTGCAGATGATTATATAACAAAACCAATAAAGCCTAAAGTTTTAGTTAGTAAAGTAAAAGCGCTTTTAAGGCGATTTAAAGAGGAAGATGTTACCGATACCGTTAAAATAGGAAGTTTGGTAATAAATAGGGATGAGTATAAGATTGTTTCGAAAGGCGAAGAAATTATTTTACCAAGAAAAGAATTTGAATTACTATCTTTACTAGCATCTAAACCAGGAAAGGTTTTTAAAAGAGACGAAATTCTTGATGCCGTTTGGGGTAACGAAGTTGTTGTAGGAGGTAGAACCATAGATGTGCACATTCGTAAACTAAGAGAGAAATTAGGCGATAACAGTTTTAAAACAATAAAAGGAGTAGGCTACAAGTTTGTAGAATAATGCAGGCAAAATTTAAGAGGTCATATAAGTTTTCGGTAAAAACGTCACTTCATATAACAATATACACAACACTCTTAGTGAGTGTTTTTTTGTACTATTTATATGAGTTTAAGTGGCTTCATGCACTGGCTTTTGCTGTATGCATTTATATTTTTTCTTTTTTTGTTATTCAATTTAGGGTAGAACGCTATATATACAAACGTGTTAAAAAGATATATGATGATTTAACACTTTTAGAATCTGCTAACTTAAGTAAAGGCCCTATTACTACCGATATGCGAACACTTACCCAGGAGATTGATAAGTTTGCACGAGATAAAAAAATTGAAATAGAGAGCTTAAAAGTTCGTGAAAAATACCGGAAAGAGTTTTTAGGAAACGTGTCTCACGAATTAAAAACACCATTATTTACTGTGCAAGGATATATCCTTACATTATTGGATGGTGCCATGGATGATGAGAAAATACGAGCAAAGTATTTAGAAAGAGCCAGTAAGGGTATTGAGAGACTAGGTTATATTATTAAAGACCTAGATATGATAACCAAATTAGAAGTTGGTGATTTAAGTTTAAACATAGAAGAGTTTGATATTGTTGAACTGGTTGAAAATGTATTTGAAATGTTGGAGATGAAAGCCAGTAAAAAAAGAATTACACTTACTTTCGATACCGATTATAATAAACAGGTATTAGTTAAAGCAGATAAGGAGCGTATACAACAGGTTCTTGCAAATTTAATTGTAAACTCTTTAAAATATGGTAGAGTAAAAGGTACTACCGAGGTTAGCATAGAAAACCTTATAAAAAATAAAGTCATAGTTCGTGTTACAGATAATGGAGAAGGTATAGGGAAAGAACACTTGCCTCGTTTATTTGAGCGTTTTTATAGAGTTGATAAAAGCGGATCTCGAAAAGAAGGAGGTTCAGGCTTAGGGCTTTCCATAGTTAAGCATATTATAGAAGCCCATAACGAAAAAATATATGTAGAAAGCGAATTTGGTGTGGGAAGTGAATTTTCATTCACGCTCGAAAAAGTTGAATAGCCTTTTAAAATCTACACTGTAATCAAAAGCTTTTAAACCTTCAAAAGAAGATACACGTTCTAATTTATCTATTGTGAAATCTGCCTGTTTACAGCTTGGTGCTATCCCTAAATCTGTTAATCGTTTTGCTAAATACTCCTGTTCAAACTGCCCAGGCGTAGGTATAAAAAAGGCTTTTTTGTTCAGCTTAGCCAAATCCATAATAGTGGTATAACCAGATCTGGACATAATGATGTCACTTTTATTAATGGTCTTTTCCAGTAAATTAGAAGTCATAAAATTGTAAATAGTAACATTTCCAATAATTTGGATCGTTTGCTCCTTTTCCATAACACCCTTAACAAAAAGTACTTTGCCCTTATAAGATTTTAATTCAGAAAAAATCTTTTTTTCAAGAAGTGTACGTTGAGGTTCGGGGCCAGAAAGTAATACCATTAAATCATTCTCAATCTTTAAAGACTTCTTTTCAAATCGGCTTAAAGGACCTAAGTATTCCGTAGGGATTTCAAAACTATTGCTATGCCCTAGCTTTCCGCTTAAATTAATATCTTCAGGAGTGTCTGGAACCCAGCATGTATCAAATTTTTTTATGAATTTTTGATGCATTTTAGTGCTTAACCATGTTGTGCTTCCTGTTAAAACATTTAATTGATGGGTTATAAAAACCGAAGGCACATTTTTGTTATAAACCCCCAGTCGGTTATCGGAAATAATCCCTTTAATACCATGAGTTTCCACAATAAATTTGGTGACTTTTTTTTCAGCTTTTATTGCTTTAAGGAGTTTGGGCGAGTCCTTGATCATCTTTAATTTAAAATGCTTTCCTTTTTTAGCATAAGTTATATTATAAGATGGTAATTCTATAGACGACAGTCTGGGAAACTCCTTTTGTAGAAGCGTTAAAGCAACGCCATCGCTCGCTATAATTGGTTCAAAACCATGTTTTATTAATTCATAGATAATAGGAATGCTTCTTGTAGCATGTCCAAGACCCCAATTAAGAGGAGCAACTAAAATTCGTTTCTTCATAAATAATTTATGGCGTGATCATTATTGCAAAATTCGGATTTTCTTTCATATGTTTTAATTTAAAACATGAACTAAATTTAAAAAAGGTGCTATAAAAAAACTTCACGCAAGTTTTCGGTAAATTCAAAGATAAGCATATGAACACTTTAGTATATTTCCGTAATTTTACCAAAATTTTAAATAATAGTGGGGAGTAAAAACAAGTTAAAAAGGTTTAAGGAAAACGAAACTTTTTCGAATGTGTTTCAACCGTCTAGAGATGAGTTGGTTAATGCGGAATACGATTTAAAAGGTAAATGGAGAACATCGGTGTTTAAAAACGAAAATCCATTGGTGTTAGAACTGGGGTGTGGAAAAGGAGAGTATTCTGTGGCGTTGGCAAAAAAATATCCTAATAAAAATTTCGTAGGTATAGATATTAAAGGTGCACGGTTTTGGAGAGGCGCTAAAACTGCTATAGAAGAAGATATTCCTAATGTTGCTTTTTTAAGAACCCAAATCGAGCTGATAGATCATGCCTTTGCAGAAAACGAAGTTGATGAAATTTGGATTACTTTCCCGGATCCGCAAATAAAATACAAGCGTACTAAACACAGAATGACTAACGAAGCCTTTTTAAAACGCTATAAAAAAATATTGAAAACCGATGGTGTCGTAAATCTAAAAACCGACAGCGAGTTTATGCACGGATATACGCTTGGGTTATTGCATGGTGCGGGGCATGAAGTGCTTTATGCCAACCATAATGTGTATAAACAAGAAGGCAGTCCAGAAGAAGTTACAAGCATTCAAACTTTCTACGAATCACAATATTTGGAACAAAACAAACCAATTACGTATATTCGGTTCAAAATTAAGCATTAGTGAATATAACTGTAGTCTTCATTTTAGGATTAACTGTAGCTATAATAGGAGTTGCGCCTCCGGGGTTATTAAATATGACGGCTGCTAAAATAAGTTTAAAAGAAGGGCATATAAGAGGCATAGTGTTTTCCATTGGGGTTTGTGCAGTTGTATTGCTTCAAACCTATGTAGCCTCTGTTTTTGCACGATATTTAACTAAGCATGCAGAAGTTGTAGATGTTTTACAACGGGTTGCCTTTGTTATTTTTGTGCTAATAACCATTTATTTTCTACTTATCTCAAAATCGAAGCCCGCCCAACAAATTAAGCCACAAATGCGTAGTAAGCATAGCCGGTTTTTTCAAGGGATGTTTCTTTCGGCAATAAATGTGTTTCCAATTCCTTATCAGGCTTATATGACAATTACCATAGCCTCGTTTGGGTGGATGACTTTCGACCAGATTAGTATCATATCGTACGTAGCAGGAGCAGGTATGGGGACTTTTGTAATGCTATACATGTATATTTTCTTTTTCGATAAGATAAAAGGAAAGTCGTTTACATCTCAAAAAGGTATGAATTACGTCATTGGAGGCGTTACAGGCGTTATTTCAATTATAACATTAATCAATATTATTAAGGAACTATAAATTGTGAAACCAGAAACCTTAAATTTCTTCGATAAAGTTTACGAAGTTGCCAAGCAAATTCCTTACGGCAAAGTAACCAGCTATGGTGCTATTGCCAACTATCTGGGAGCAGCTAGAAGTGCACGCATAGTTGGTTATGCTATGAACGGTTCTGGAGCAAGAAACGTTCCCGCTCACCGTGTAGTAAATAGGAAAGGTTTACTAACCGGTAAACATCATTTTGATGGTACTAACCTTATGCAACAACTGTTAGAAAATGAGGGGATAGAGGTCGTTGACAACCAGATTCAGAATTTAGACAGTGTTTACTGGGATCCATCAAAAGAACTATAAGGTTATTGCTTAATAATCTTAAATTTATAAACGCTCTCTTATCGGTCTTTACTTTATAATATTGTCCCGATATTAAATCGCTAAGTTGATTATTATCATAATAAAAGCCTTCAAGATTAAGAGGATATTATTCCTGTTCTTGAAAGTTTGCATGCCGTAGCATTTGCCTTAAATTGACGAAAGAAAACCCAAAACAATCTATCCTGGTAAATTTAAGCGGAAGAGGAGACAAGGATTTAGATTATGTTATCGAGAATTATGAATTGCCCGAATAAATCAAAATACCTCTGGTTTTAAGCCCTAAACGCAGATAAAACTTCTAGCTTTTGGATTTTATCTTCTCTTAATTAATTATCTTTGTAGCTTAGATTAAAGCTAAAAAAATGAAGCTGAATAAAAAAGATATATTAAAGGCATTAGAGTCGATTACCGTACCGGGAGAAGGGCAAAATATGATTGAAAGTGGTGCCGTAACAAATGTGATTACATTTGGAGATGAGGTTATTGTAGATATTACCATTAAAAATCCAAGTTTACAAGCAAAGAAGCGTACCGAGGTAGATATATTAAAAACGATTCACGAGCAAATTTACGAAAAAGCTAAAATTACAGTAAATGTAAAGGTAGACGCGCCTGCAACGCCAAAAGCAAATGTTATTAAAGGTAATCCTATACCTGGAATTCAAAATATAGTAGCTGTAGCATCTGGTAAAGGTGGTGTTGGAAAATCTACAGTAACAGCAAATTTAGCAGTAACTCTTGCTAAAATGGGCTTTAAGGTGGGAGTTTTAGATGCCGATATTTACGGACCATCTATCCCTATTATGTTTGATGTTGAGGCAGAAAAACCTTTAGCGGTTAATATAGATGGGAAATCTAAAATGAAACCTATAGAGAATTATAACGTTAAGGTATTATCCATCGGGTTTTTTACACAACCTAACCAAGCAGTGGTTTGGAGAGGGCCAATGGCAGCAAAAGCATTAAATCAAATGATTTTTGATGCCCATTGGGGAGAGATCGATTTCTTGTTATTAGACTTACCTCCGGGAACAGGCGATATTCATTTAAGTATCATGCAATCACTCCCTATTACAGGAGCTGTTGTTGTTAGTACACCACAGAATGTAGCATTAGCCGATGCTAAAAAGGGTGTAGCTATGTTTCAGCAGGAGAGCATTAACGTGCCAGTTTTAGGAATTGTAGAAAATATGTCATATTTTACACCTGAAGAATTACCAGATAATAAATATTATATCTTCGGAAAAGAAGGGGCTAAGAATTTAGCTGAAGATTTAGAAGTGCCTTTCTTAGGCGGGTTACCATTAGTGCAAAGTATACGAGAAGCAGGAGACGTTGGTCGTCCGGCTGCACTACAAACAGGAACACAGTTAGAACAGGCATTTGAAAAACTAACTCAAAATGTTGTTGAAGAAGTTGTAAGGCGAAATGACGACTTGCCACCTACCGAAGCAATTAAAATTACAACCATGGCTGGATGTTCAGCTGTTAAAAAATAGGGTATGAGCACAGAAGAAGTTAGATTAAATGTAGAAAAAGCTTTAGAAGAAATTCGCCCGTTCCTTCAAAGTGATGGTGGCGATATTTCGTTATTATCCATTGAGGAAAACGACACATTGGTCAAAGTCCAGTTAAAAGGAAATTGCGTGAGCTGTAGCATCAATCAGATGACACTAAAATCTGGGGTTGAAATGACCATAAAAAAGTATGCGCCACAAATTGAACAAGTTATTAATATTGAATAGTTTAAGCGCTTTTCTCTTTTTTTTAAAACCAATCTAGGCTATTCGCTATATTGAAACAGGTACTTGCTTTTGATGGGATATAGCAATACGTTGTACAATCCGATTTACGCCATTTACAGTCAAAATCTAACAAGTCGATATCTTTAAAGTCTCTGTTGATTTTTATACATTGTTCATAAAGATCATGTATTGTTCTAAAATTCCTCGTATCGATACCGTTTTCTACAAGAAACCCTTTTAGATAATGGACAATGGCATATTGGGAATTTTTGCAAATTAAATGATTTGCAATATCTTCTCCAGGTTTAAAAAGTTCGTCATTAGCTTGATTCAATTTTTGAGAGGCATTAAAAAAATATTTACTAGCTTCATTTTTCATAGTAAATGTATTTAATGTTAGTAATAGCAATACCGTATCCATGCTAAATGCGGTAGCATGGAGAGTTTGTCTTAAGGAGTCTGCAGGATATGTTTACATATCTCTGTAAAGTTCTAGTCGCTCCCATTTCGAGTTAACTTCTGCTTGAGCCTGTTCCAGGAGCTTAGCTCCAAGTTCGGCATCGTCTTTAGCAACTCTGGAAAAACGAGTTTCATTATACATAAAGTCTTTAAGAGGTATCGATGGGGCTTTAGAATCTAATTTAAATTTCTTTCCTTTCGGTTTAGACGGGTCGAATCTAAATAACGGCCAATAACCACTTGCTACAGCTTTTTCTTGCTGTAAAGCACCGTCGGCAAGATCGTAGCCGTGTTCGCCACAATGCGAATAGGCAATTATAATGGATGGTCCGGGGTAAGCTTCGGCTTCTTCAATAGCTTTTAGCGTTTGAAGGTCTTTTGCGCCAATTGCAATTTGAGCAACATAAACGTTTTCATAAGAAACAGCTTGAAGCGCTAAACTTTTCTTGCTGGTTCGTTTACCAGATACAGAGAATTTCGCACTAGCACCTAGAGGGGTTGCTTTAGAAGTTTGTCCGCCGGTATTAGAATAAACCTCAGTATCTAACACCATAATGTTTATATCCTCACCAGAAGCTAGAATATGGTCTACACCGCCATAACCAATATCGTAAGCCCAACCATCACCACCTAAAATCCATACTGATTTCTTACGGAGATATTCGGTGAGTTGATATAGTTTTTTGGCATTTTCATCATCAATGCCTACCAGTTTGATTTTTAATTTATCAAGATTTTTGAAATTTTCTGCTTTCTCTGTTTCGGTCTTTTCAGGATTGTTAAGAATGGCGTCAACCAGTTCTTTTCCAACGTCTTTTTCAACAGATTTAAGCAAACTTACCGCAATTTCTTGTTTCTTACTTAAAGCTAATTTCATACCTAAACCGAATTCTGCATTATCTTCAAACAAGGAGTTTGCCCAGGCTGGGCCTCTACCAAATTCGTTCGTTTTATATGGTGTGGTTGGTAAGTTACCACCATAAATGGATGAGCACCCTGTTGCGTTTGCAATTAAAATACTATCTCCGTATAATTGGGTTAATAGTTTAATGTAAGGTGTTTCACCACAACCAGAACACGCACCCGAGAATTCAAATAGCGGATCTAAGAACTGCGAGCCTTTTATGTTTGTAATTTGTAATGCAGTTCTATTGTAATCAGGTAGATTAACAAAATAATCCCAGTTTACGTCCTCTTCGGCTTCAACTTTAAGCTTTTTGTGCATATTAATCGCTTTAAAGTTTTCATCTTCCTTACTTACTGCCGGACAAACAGCTACGCAAAGATCGCAACCCGTACAATCCTGTGGCGATACTTGAAGCACATAAGATTCTTCATTTTTATTAAAAGGTCTGCCTTTAGCTGCAATTGATTGTAGTGAGGCTGGGGCATTTAATAATTCATCATTACGCACAACCTTTGCTCTAATCGCTGCATGCGGGCAAATAGCAACACATTTATTACATTGCGTGCATAAGTCCACATCATCCCAAACCGGAACATTGTCTGCAATACCGCTTTTTTCATATTGAGTTGTTCCTGTTGGGAAGGTACCATCAACCGGAAACGCACTTACAGGAAGCTCATCTCCAAACCCGCCAAGAATTTTTTCTAATACCTCTGTAATAAATCCTTCAGGAGCATTTGTCATAGCAGTTTGGATATGCTTTTTACTTGTAATTTCTTTTGGATATGTTACTTTTTCAAGATTGGCAAGCGCATTATCAACAGCAGTAAAATTCATTTTAACGGTTCTTACTCCTTTATGGGAGTAAGACTTTACAATAGCATCTTTAATGCGTTGAATGGCTTCTTCTTTTGGCAGGATACCAGAAATAGCAAAGAAGCATGTTTGTAATACGGTATTGGTACGTTTACCGAGATTGGACTCCGCAGCGACTTTACTCGCATCAACGATATAAAAATTGGCTTCTTTATCAATAATCTCTTTTTGTGTTTTTTCAGGTAGATGATTCCAGATATCGTCTTTAGAATAGGGTGCATTTAATAAAAAGGTTCCACCATGCTTTAAATCGGCAAGCATATTATACTTTTCTATAAAATTGAATTGGTGGCTTGCTATAAAATCAGCCTTATCAATTAAATAGGATGAATAAATAGGTTTCGGACCAAAACGTAAATGGGAAATGGTTTGCGCTCCGGCTTTTTTAGAATCGTATACAAAATAGCCTTGTACAAAATTATCTGTGGTATTTCCAATAATTTTAATGGAGTTCTTGTTGGCTCCCACCGTTCCATCAGATCCTAATCCGTAAAACATACAGTTAAAAGTGTTGCTTTCGGTTTTAAAGGAATCGTCAATTGGTAAACTCTTAAACGTTACATCATCATTAATGCCAACTGTAAAATGGTTTTTAGGTTTATCGTCTAATAATTCGTCATAAATACCTTTAACCATTTGAGGTGTAAACTCTTTTGAAGATAAGCCGTAGCGACCACCAACAATAACAGGCATATCTCGATCACTTTCATTAAATGCTGTAACAACATCCAAATATAGAGGTTCTCCAACGCCGCCTGGTTCTTTAGTCCTATCCAGAACCGCTATTTTTTTAACGGTTTTGGGCAATTCATTAATAAAATGTTTAATTGAAAACGGTCTGAATAAACGAACAAACAATACGCCTACTTTTTCACCATGACGAACCATAGTTTCAACAGTTTCTCGTGCAGCACCTTCACCAGACCCCATGAGTATAATAATGCGTTCTGCTTCCGGGTGTCCTTCGTAATAAAATAAACTGTATTTGCGTCCCGTATGTTGGTAGAATTCATCCATGGTATCCTGAACAATCTCAGGTACGTTTTCGTAAAATGTATTGGCAGCTTCCCTAGCTTGAAAGAATACATCCGGATTTTGCGAAGTACCTCGTATTACCGGATGGTCTGGATCTAACGACCGCTTTTTATGCTCTAAAATCTTATCTTCGGGTATCATTGCCGTAATAACATCATCTGGAATAGAATCGATTTTAGAAATTTCATGAGACGTTCTAAAGCCATCAAAAATATTTAGAAAGGGAATTCTGGATTTTAACGTGGCTACTTGGGCTATAAGAGCAAAATCGTAAGCTTCTTGAACAGAGCCTCCAAATAACATAGAAAACCCTGTTTGCCTTGCTGCCATAACATCAGAATGATCTCCAAAAATTGAAAGCGCATGCGTTGCAACCGTTCTGGCGGCAACATGGATAACAGAGGGTAACAATTCGCCTGCCATTTTATACATATTAGGAATCATAAGTAGTAATCCTTGAGAAGCGGTAAATGTTGTGGTTAAAGCACCGGCTTGCAATGAACCATGAACAGCTCCTGCTGCGCCACCTTCACTTTGCATTTCTACAATCCTGGGAACATTACCCCAAATGTTTTTTTCTCCGTTAGAGCTAAATACATCAACATGTTCACCCATAGGGGATGCTGGAGTTATCGGGTATATGGCGCAAACCTCATTAGTTTTATGCGCAATTCTTGCAACTGCTTCATTTGCGTCACAAATTAATTTAGGAGTACGGCTTTTCATAATACATAAAATTTTAACGAAATGTTTGTTAAGTTATAAACTAAATAGCTGAAATTCTATGATTTATGTCAGGTGACGGTGTTAATGTTGGGGAGTTGTGATTTGTGATAATGGGGGTTTAGTATAATAGGGTATTATTTAATCGAGAAAGATTTTTCTTATATTTGATTTTACATATAATAGAAATAAACGCACCTTATGACGTTTATTCGGAAATATAAGGGGAATAAATACCATAAGGTGCGTCTATATAATTGTTACCTGCAATTTAAAGAAATGGATAAAAATAAATTAATACGAGAGTTTCAAGAAAAGAAAGAAAATTACAATAGACTTGGAAATAATATTGTTGAAGCTTTGAGAACATTTCTAAAAGAAGCAGACATCCCTTTTCTTGAGATATATTCTAGAGTAAAAAAATTCGATTCTTTTTACGAAAAAACAAAAAGAAAAGGATATAAAAATCCGTTTATAGATATTGAAGATATATGTGGAGTTCGAATAATTTGCTATTATGCTTCAGATATTAAAAGAATTGATGAAATTATTAGAAAAGAATTTTTAGTTATCGAGCAAGAAGACAAATCTGATTTATTGGGATTAAAAGAATTTGCCTATAGATCAAATCATTACATCGTAACTATAAATGATAGTTGGTTAGCTGCCCCAAACTACAGAAAGCTTAAAGGCTTAAAGGCCGAAATACAGACAAGGACCGTACTTATGCACGCATGGGCAGAAGTTGAACACAAGCTAAATTATAAGAGTGATGCTCAAGTCCCCGACAAATTTCAAAGAAAACTATTTCGCTTAAGTGCGAAATTTGAAGAAGCCGATGAACAATTCGAGGAATTAAGAATAGGTATTCAAGAATACAAAGAAACTATAAATGATAATATAGCTAAATCTAATAGCTTCAATTTAAAGCAAGATTTTAATCTAGAAACATTTAAAGCCTACATTAAATATAAATTTCCAGACGATTCAGAAAATTGGAAAGAAGATGATTTTTCATTGTTTTTTGACAATTTTGATGAAGACGGTGAGAATTTTGTTTCTATCGAAAAAACAATCGAAAAAATGCAACCTCATTATGAACAGATTCATAAAGATTTAGTTACACATAAATATGAAGGATTTGATTTACCAAAAACACTTTTATTAACTTGGTTTTCCCTTTATGTTACCAATCCAAAAAGAAAAGGAGAATTAGAATTTGATGAATCAGCGTGGGATATAGTCCTTAAGAAGTGGATTGAAAAAAAATTATAACTGCAGGTAACAATGTATAACCGCAATTACGGGCGGATTTGACTACGTCCGAATCCACTCGGAATTGCTAAAGTCAGTGCCAAACCGAAAATAAACGCATATTAACCCGTAACTGACGGTTATACGAGACCGTTATGGTCAATATAATTATGAAAAAAATAGCACTAATTACTCTAATCTCCACAGTATCATTCATGGTCTACTGTCAAAACAATAAGATACAATCAACTTCAATACCCAGAATTCAACTTATAGCTCGCCTCAATGCAGAAGACAGTGATACATTGTGGTCAATGGAGCTTGATGGCTCCAATCGACGTCAAATAGCGGATAGCGCGCTTTTATTCGACGGAGCGACGATTGTACATACGCCTATTCGTTCGCCTAATAACCGTTATGTAGCATTGTCTTTGGATGGTCCCAATGGTTATTTTAGAGGGCTTTTGGATTTAAAGGAGCAAACGAGTATCAAGATAATTGACGGAGGAGGTGTCCCCCATTTTAATTGGACATCAGATAGTGAAAATCTGATTTTTTACTCCGATGGAAAGCATTATAACTATAGTGTTTCAGAGCAAAAGTTAACTGAACGCACAACTATTTTTTCTATTGGTTTATTTCTTTTGCCTGGTGATAAAGAGTTTCTGGCAATGAAATCAGACGGTTTCTGGATTCATGACTTCAATGGCAAGCTTAAAAGAAAAGTGACGTTTAATTTTCCAGAAAATTGGAATATTAAATCCCCCATTGTATCCATCGACGGCAAACTTGTTTTTTTCAAAACCGACGGTGGACCAAGCATCATGGCACATTGGGCCTCTATAGAAACAGGAGAACTTTTAGGCAGCGAGAATGCCCGAAAGTTTCTAAAATCACGCGCCAGTCCGATATTCTCTGACAAACCAGACACGCTTTATTACTGGCGTGGAGATACGGTGCGCTATTTCAATCTTATAACACGTACATTTGAAGACGTACCATTGCACAGCCCCGCTACCTGGGAGTTTCACTCTTTAGGTTTACGGTCGTTATACAACGTTAATTAATTCTATTTGAAGTATCAATATGGCTAAGCAAGAATCGGAAAGCATTTTCAATACTTTTGAGATTAAAATATAGAGAGTTATCTATGCTGACAACCCCAGCTCCCGCTAGAATATTTTCTAGTGGCGGTAAAACAGCTAAAAACCCATTAATTTAAAAACACAAAAACCCATACTTTCCGTAAAAGCTTTTTATTATATACTTCCTTTTCACTGTTATTGTCACTAGAAAATATTCTAGCAGGAGACATATTTAGAAACAACGGTGTATATGTGCGTTTAATTGAAGTTGAGTGAATAATTTTTTTTGGATAATCTTTCTTGCCTTGCGTACGACAAAACACATATTTTCTGTATCTTTATCTAAGATTTGTGCAATAGGCACGCCATATATAAGAAATGACTATTTTTAGCTAACGTTAAGTTGGTTACGTATTTGTTAGCTTCTGATTTTCTTTCGAAAAAACCTCAAACTCAAACGTGCAACATCTCGTACATAAGCTTGATCCGTCCTGAAGTTTAAACAAATTGAAATGAAAAAAAATCTACTTTTCCTGTTTTGTATTATTATATGCATAAATAAAATCTACTCTCAAACAAATTGGGAATTGTTGAACCCTAAACCAACAGCTAATACTGGAAAAGATATTGATTTTGTGACAAATAATATTGGATACATTATTACGTCTAATGAATTATTGGAAACGCTGGACGCTGGCAATACTTGGTTAAAAAAACAAAATATATCTAGTGGAAATGATATGAGTTTTTACAATACAACAGGCTATATTGTTGGTAATTATGGATACGTGTTAAAATCTATAGATAACGGAACATCCTGGAGTCAAATATCTACAGGTTTTAATAATACATTTAATACTGTTAATATAATTGATGATAACAATATTATATTATCGACTTCAAATAGTGTGATAAAAACTGATGATGCCGGAGTAACCTGGGAAAGCTCAAGTATACCTAATGTAAGTGTAGTCAAAACTTTTTTCACATCTTTATTGGTAGGACATGCAGCTTGTTTAAATGGAGTTATCCTAAAAACTATTGATGGTGGAGAAACTTGGTACTCAACAAAAGACGACAGTAATATCATCCCTTCTAATTATTTTAACATCTACTTCATTAATGAAAACATTGGATTTGCAACAAGAGAACATGATTATATGTATAAAACTACTGATGGCGGAGAAACTTGGATAGAAATATCGGGATCAATTGAGGCAATATATGATTTTCATTTTTTAGATGAAAATAATGGATTTGCAACAGGAGATCATGGAGCTACCTATAAAACAAATGATGGAGGAAGTACATGGAGTCAAATTTTTTTTCAAAGTGGATTTGTATACAATACTTCTATGTATGGAATTTATTTTCAAGACAGTAATATTGGTTATGCCACTGGTGCGCGTGGACGTATTATTAAAACTACAGATGGAGGAGATACATGGACACCAGGTTCTGTAACTTATAATGATTTTAATGGTATTAAAATATTTGATACCGGTGTAGGTTTTGCTAGGTCAGGAAATAATTATTACAAGACTACTGATTTTGGAGATAATTGGTCTTTTATTTCTTCTACGAACCATTATACATATTGTAGTGGGTTTTATTTTGTTAATGAAAATATTGGTTATTCCATAGGAGGTGGAACGAACAGTATATCTGGAGATGTATTTAAAACATTAGATGGAGGAGTCACATGGAATCAATTAAATATTTACGTAGACGAAGGGCTAAGTTCTATTTTCTTTATAAATGAAGATATTGGTTTTATTTCTGGAGGTTTTAACCAAAGAAAAGTTATGAAAACTATTGATGGGGGAATTACATGGAATCAGGTTTCTAATCAAGAATTTGGTCAGATACAATTTGTTAGTGATTTGATTGGTTATGGTAATCGTATAGGAAACTATTATGGAGCTATGTACAAAACTATAGATGGTGGCAATACATGGAATATAAGTATTGAGTTGGAAGGTGAAGATATTAATGCATTTCATTTTGTCGATGAGAACAATGGGTATTTTGTCGGTGATCAAGGTTTAATCTATAAAACAAACGACGGCGGAACCAACTGGCAAGAATTAGAAATTCCATATGAATGGTATACAAAGGTTAATTTTTATTCAAAAAATATTGGCTATATAGCAGACGAGGATGGAAAACTCTATAAAACGGAAAACGGAGGTGTAAATTGGGAATATCTTACTCAACAATATGCTATAAATTCAATTGAACTTATTAACGAGAAAATCTATACAGTAGGTACAAATGGTAAAATTTACAGAAGTAATGTAGATTATGAAACCATGATTTTGCATATTAATCCTGCTGAAAACCTCACTAATTCAAGTGCTAGTTTAACTGGTAATGTTGCTTCTAATGGAGAATCTATTTCGAACATTCAATTTGAATATAGCATGGATTACTCGTTCAGTAATATTATTTCTACAATACCTGAAACCGTTGATGCAAATGAATCTTTGAATGTTTCTATTGATTTAGTTAACTTAGAGTCAAACACCACATATTACTATAGATTGACAGGAAAACAGAATTCAAATATTAATTCTTCTAGCCAAATTTTGAGTTTCACAACACTTCCCGATTATGAAATAACAACGAAATATACTTTTAATTTTTCATCCAATACTGCAGAAATTTCGGGTACTGTAGTTTCCAATGAACATGACATTACAAATGTGGAGTTTCAGTATGGTAAGAGTTCAGATGCTCTTAGTGGTACTTTAAGTGGAACACCAACATCTGTATTAGAAAATACAACAGAAAATGTTACTGCAAGTTTAATTAATTTAGAACCTGAAACGCAATACTTTTATAGAATAAAGGCAACACACCAAGGAGAAGATATTTATGGTGATATTCAGTCTTTTACAACTTATCCAGAATACGATATAAATCTTTATGGACCAAGTATTAATGGAACAGATGTTACATTATCAGCATATTTGACTTCTCATAATCAAGATATAACAGATATCGTGTTTGAATACGGAACTATTGATTACAGAAACAATATTTCAACCAATCCTTCTCGAGTCAACGCTAACAGTACAAACTATGTTAGTACAACAATAACTAACTTAGATGTAAATTCAAATTACTTTTTTAGATTAAAAGCTATTCATAATGGAGAAACTATTTATAGCAAAGAAGGAATTTTTAATTTTTCAGGAGATATTATAATGGTTAGCGGAACAATAGAAGAAACTCAAACAAATTCTTTAGAATTTAAAGGATTAATTAATAGCTATGGAGCTTATTTAACAGATATTCATTTCGAATATGGGGTTACAGACAGTTTTGGTTCATCAATAGCAGGAACGCCAAATTTTGCTTATGATTATAATACTAACTTGATAACTAGTTTAATCAACAACCCGTTGCCAAATCAAACTTATTACTACAGACTAGTTGCCACTAATAATGGGAATATAGTTTATTCAGATACTTATCAATATACAACAGGTACATTGAGCCTTACAGATTTTGATTTAGAAAAAGAAATATCAATATATCCAAACCCAACAACTGATTTTGTGAACATTAAATCTAATGTTTCTGAAAAAGCTAAGTCCGTTGAATTTTATAATGCTTTAGGTAAACGTATTTATTATGAGAATGTTTTTAATATTTCTGATATAAAAATTAATGTATCTAACTTCAGAAAAGGGCTATACTTCATAAAAGTAAATTTTGAAAGTACGAAAGTAGTATCATCAAAATTAATATTGAATTAAAAACACGATTATCACCTCTGTTAGAATATTTTTTATCAAGGGCAAAATAGCTAAACATACATTGCTTTGAAAAGGCAAAAGTTCATACTTTCTGTAAAAACTTTTTTATTATATTCTTTCTATTCGGAGAAGTTTGTGCTGGAACTGACGAAGGTAATGATACAATAAGGGTAAGAATCGCAGAACATTTGGAATTAAATGATGATTGTCCCAATAGCCTTGATTAATGTATCTAATCTTTACTCAGCATGCAACCAAGCCTTTTTCTCAAGCAACGTCTCTTCAGATTCAACATGGTCTTCATCAGGCACACAACAATCTACTGGACAAACCGAAGCACACTGGGGCTCTTCATGAAACCCTTTACACTCTGTACATTTTTCTGGAACGATATAATAAAATTCATCAGATATCGGGTCGTTCATTTCATCGGCATCAGCTTCGTCTCCATTTGGAAGTGTAACGCTACCGCTTAAGGCAGTTTCATCTGCATAAGCCCATTCCTGATCTGGTTCATAAATTGCATTGTTGGGACATTCTACGATGCAGGCATCACAATTAATACACTCATCTGTTATAATAATAGCCATAATTAAACATTTAAGAAAATAATATTTGTAAATTTAAATTAGTTTTTAGAGCTTTAAGTGATAAAAATCATATTAAGAACCTTAAAAAGAAATTATATTTCGTATCTAATATACGCTTTTAGCTTAAATTTTGCTAATTCTAAATCATTAAATATCACATGGCTACAACACAATCAAACACACAGCATGAAGTTCTCGAAGCTGTAATTATTAGGTTCGTGGGAGATTCTGGAGACGGTATGCAACTAACAGGAACACAGTTTTCTGACACCTCTGCAATGTTTGGTAACGACATAGCCACATTTCCCAATTATCCGGCAGAAATAAGAGCGCCACAAGGTAGTTTGTATGGGGTTTCGGGTTTTCAGGTACATATTGGAAGTGTTGAAATTAGTACGCCTGGTGATGAGGTAGACTTATTGGTAGCGATGAACCCTGCAGGGTTAAAAACAAACCTGCATGCAGTAAAACCTGGCCATACTATTATTGTAGACACAGATGCCTTTACAAAGAAGAATTTAGAAAAAGCACAATACGATTCTAATCCCTTAGAAGATAATAGCCTTGAGAATTATCGGGTTATTGAGGTTTCTATGACGTCGTTAACTAAAGAAACATTAAAGGACGTTCAAGGGTTGGATAATAAGAGTATTACCAGAAGTAAAAACATGTTTGCTTTAGGTATGGTGTATTGGATGTATGATCGCTCACCCGATTATACCATAGACTTTTTTAACAAAAAGTTTAAATCGAAACCAGAAATTATTGAAGCCAATACAAAGGTATTGAATGCCGGTTTTTATTTTGCTGAAACTTTAGAACTCATCCCAAATGCTTATTCCATATCACCAGCAAAAATGCCTGCAGGAACTTATAGGATTATTATGGGGAATACGGCAACTGCCTGGGGATTCTTAGCTGCGGCTGAAAAAGCTGGTTTGGAGCTGTTCTTGGGATCGTATCCTATTACACCAGCTTCCGATATTCTTCATGAATTGGTTAAACATAAACATTTTGGTGTAAAAGCACTTCAAGCGGAAGATGAAATTGCAGGTATTACCTCTGCGATAGGCGCTTCTTTTGCTGGAGATTTAGCCATTACTACAACATCAGGACCAGGCTTGGCTTTAAAAGGAGAAGCCCTTGGTTTAGCGATGATGATAGAATTACCCTTAGTAGTTGTTAATGTGCAACGTGGCGGTCCCTCTACAGGGCTACCCACAAAAACAGAACAATCGGATTTACTACAGTCTATGTACGGTAGAAATGGTGAGAGTCCTGTTATAGTTATTGCAGCAAGCACACCCGCTAACTGTTTTAATTTTGCGTATCAGGCAGCTAAAATGACTTTAGAGCATATGACGCCTGTTGTTTTATTAACAGATGGCTATATAGCAAATGGCTCGGCACCTTGGAAAATACAGTCTGCTAAAGACATGTCAGAAATAAAGAACAATATCGTTTCAGAATACCATGAAAATTGGCATCCTTATGATAGAGATAAGGAAACACTCGCTCGTAATTGGGCCATTCCGGGAACGCCTCAATTTGAACATAGGGTAGGTGGCTTAGAAAAAGATAGGATTTCAGGTAATGTTTCTTATGTTCCCGAAAACCATGAATACATGACCAAAATTCGGGCTGAAAAAATTAAACGGGTGCAAAATTACATCCCAGATCTAACTACAGAATTTGAAGAAGAAGGCGATTTATTGGTTGTAGGTTGGGGAGGTACTTACGGTTCGTTGCATACGGCTGTTAAGAAGTTGAATGAAGAAGAAGGTTTTAGCAACATAGGCTTGGCCCATTTTAATTATATTAATCCCTTACCTAAAAATACAGAAGACGTTTTTAGTAAATTCAAAAAGATCGTTGTTTGCGAATTAAATAACGGACAGTTTGCTAAAATTTTAAAAATCAATTTTAATAATTTAAATTTATTAGAATATAATAAGGTACAAGGACTTCCTTTCGGAAATGGAGAGTTGGCAGAAAAATTTAAACAATTATTAGTAAAATAAGTAAGTTATGGAAACAGCTGCAAAAAAATACACTTTTAAAGACTTTGCTAGTGATCAGGAAGTAAGATGGTGTCCGGGTTGCGACGACTACGTTATTTTACGGGCCATGCAAAAAGCTCTTCCAGACATGGACGTTAAAAAAGAAGATGTCGTATTTATTTCTGGTATAGGCTGCTCCTCACGATTCCCTTATTATATGGATTCTTATGGCATGCATAGTATACACGGTCGTGCTCCTGCCATTGCTACAGGTGTTAAAATAGCAAATCCAGACTTAAGTGTGTGGGTTATTACCGGAGATGGCGATTCTATGGCTATTGGAGGTAATCATTTTATCCATGTACTACGCCGAAATGTCGATTTAAATATTATCCTTTTCAATAATGAGATTTACGGTTTAACAAAAGGGCAATTTTCACCAACCTCGCTTGTTGGTCAGAAAACAAAATCATCCCCTTACGGAAATACACAGCCCCCTTTTTCTCCCGGTGAATTAGCCATTGGCGCACAAGCCCGATTTTTTGCCAGAATAGGAGGAAATACTCCTAAAGAAATGACAGACCTTTTTATAGAAGCCGAAAAGTTTAAAGGGACGTCTTTAATAGAAGTATTACAAAATTGTCCTATCTTTAATGATGGTTGTTTTACAGAATATACAGATAAGAAAGTAAGGGAGGACAAACAACTATATGTTAGACATGGCGAGCCGATGATTTTCGGAAAAGAAAAAAACAAAGGTTTAGTCTTAAACGGTTTAAAGTTGGAAGTCGTTACCATAGGCGAAAACGGAATAACAGAAAAAGATATATTAATTCATAATGCCAAAGAACAAGACCCAACATTGCATCAAATGCTAGTTAGGTTACGTTACCCTTTAGTAACTGGTATTATTAGGAGCTACGAAGATGTCACTTTAGAAGAAAGAATCGATGTCTTAACTGCCGAAGTAAAGAGCAAATCTAAATTTAATAAAACAGACGATCTGTTTTTCTCGGGAGATATTTATCAGGTGTTTTAATTTAAAACATAACATAAATGGGCTCAGAAGCCATCATTGTATTTTTAATTGCGGGCATTGTTTTGGTCGCAGGGGCAAACTTTTTGTCTAATTTAATATCGCCAAAATCAGATAATCCGCAAAAACGAGAGCCATACGAAAGTGGTATGGTAACCAAAGGCCCAACATGGGTTCAGTTTAAAGTGGGCTATTATTTGTTTGCCATTCTTTTCTTAATTTTTGATGTTGAGGTTGCATTTTTAGTTCCCTGGGCGGTTGTTTTTAAAGATATTGGATTTGTTGCTTTAATAGAAATAGTCATATTTCTGTTCATCCTAGGATTAGGATTGTTGTATGCATGGAAGAAAGGAGCGTTAAAATGGGAGTAGACGATAAAAAAAGATATATCTCTGAGGTTCAAGATAGAGACCATAAATTTCCGAAAGATTTTCCGGGAAAAGTTATTCCTGCCGGAAATGGAGCTAACATGATCGTTACCTCGTTAGACCAAATCATTAACTGGGGACGAGCAAACTCGCTTTGGTCGCTTTATTTTGGTACCAGTTGCTGTGCTATTGAAATGATGCAAACAGGGGCTGCCCGGCATGATTATTCCCGATTTGGTTTTGAAGTGGCTCGCCCTTCGCCCCGTCAGGCAGATTTAATCATTATAGCAGGAACTATAGTTAATAAAATGGCGCCTGTATTGAGGCGTTTATACGACCAGATGGCAGAGCCAAAGTATGTTATAGCCATGGGAGCATGTGCTATTTCTGGCGGACCGTTTTTTTATAATACGTATTCCGTGGTAAAAGGAGCAGACCATGTTATTCCTGTAGATGTTTACGTTCCGGGGTGTCCGCCACGTCCTGAAGCCTTGCTGGAGGGTATGCTGATGCTTCAAGATAAAATTAGAACCGAAAGTTTAAAAAACAAAGAAAACCCGATTGAAGGATTTGATGAAGGACTTTAATCGCAAAAAATTCTCCGAGGCTCTGCCTTGGAGTATCCGTTGAAATTGTCATTCCCGTAAAAACGGGAATCTAAATAACAGAATTTCGATTTTTGAACAGAAAGTTCAAAATTAAATGAGCTAAATATTTCTATGACTTTGCCTCTAGAATAGTTCGTTTTAAGAAATTCTTTATAAAATAAAACTTATGACCAACGAAGCCTTACAAAACTTAATAACTAATTGGATGCCTGATTTAGAGTTTACCGAAGAAGCATCCCAGTTTTTAAATGTTACGGTTTCGCCCGAAAACCTTCATCAATTAATGACAGAATTAAAAAATAATAACGAAACTAAATTCGATTATTTGTTTTGTTTAAGTGGTGTTGATTGGAATCCTGAACTAGGCGTTGTGTATCATTTAGAATCCACAATTCATAGGCATACTATTGTTGTAAAAGTAAAAATAGCAGATCGGGAAAACCCTACTCTAGATACAGTATGCGATATATGGAGAACTGCCGAATTCCACGAACGTGAAGTGTTTGATTTCTTCGGAATAAAATTCAATAATCATCCCAATTTAAAACGCCTGTTTTTAACAGACGAGTGGGAAGGATTTCCGTTAAGAAAAGACTATGAAGACGCTATTAATATGGTTATTAAATAAGTAAATATGGATACAGTTGCCGTAAATAATAACTTTAAATCTGAGGAGTATTTCATTAACATGGGGCCTCAGCATCCGGCAACACACGGAGTCCTCCGTCTTTTATTAACTATTGATGGCGAGATTATTAAAAAAGTAGAGCCAGATTTAGGATATATTCACCGATCTATCGAAAAAATGAGCGAGCGTGATAGTTATCAGCAAATAGTTCATTTAACAGATAGAATGGATTATTTATCATCTCATATTAACAATGAAGCTGTTTGTTTAACAGTAGAAAATGCTTTAGAGTTAGAAATTCCGGAGCGTGTAAAAGTTATTCGGACCATTTTAGGCGAGTTAACAAGAATTGCTTCCCACTGTTTATGGTGGGGTGTTATGGGTATGGATGTTGGAGCGTTAACCACTTATTTCTATGGGTTCAGAGATCGTGAAATGATCAATGATATTTTCGAAGAAACCTGTGGTGCGCGCTTAACCATGAACTATAATATTCCCGGAGGGTTAATGTTCGATATTCATCCAAATTTTGTAAAACGAACCAAAGATTTTATTGCGCATTTTAAAACAAAGCTTCCGGAATACGATACCCTTTTAACCGGAAATGTCATTTTTCAAAAACGGATGAAAGGCGTTGGTATATTAACCAAAGAAGATGCTATTTCGTTCGGAGCTTCTGGTCCTGTTGGACGTGGTTCGGGGTACTCATGCGATGTTAGAAAACACCATCCGTATAGTGCTTACGATAGAGTGACCTTTAAAGAATCCTTAAAAACAGATGGAGACAGTCTATCACGATATCAAGTTAGAATTCAGGAAATGTGGGAGTCCATTGCGATTATAGAACAATTAATCGATAACATTCCAGAAGGCGAGCATAAAGTAACCACCAAAGTCGTGATTAAATTACCTCCAGGAGAATATTATCAAAAAGTTGAAACTGCTCGTGGCGAACTAGGTGTTTACGTAATAAGTACAGGAACTAAAAACCCGTATCGTGTTAAGTTTCGATCTCCCGGGTTTTCAAATTTGTCATTACTCAATCATATAGCGGTAGGTGGGAAAATTGGTGATTTAGTGGCAACTATGGCAACATTGGATCTTGTGATACCGGATATTGATAGATGAGGGAAGAGCGATGACCGGTGATAGGTGTTTGATGATAGAGAAAGAAGAAATTAACTAGTAGAAAAAGAGTTTAATAAATTTTATAAAGAATCATTTCATTTAATGAATGATATGATTCATTTAGAAATAAATTATAATGTTTAGTTTAATCATGCAATATTGGTCATTTATCATCGGTCTTCAGTCACCGGTCACCAATCTTCCGTCTTCTATCTCCGGTCATCCATCATTAAACATAACCGAAACCATACAAAATTGGCTTATTGGCACGATGTCAGAAGGAACAGCAAACATCTTAGCAATGGTCATAGTCGCTTTAATCTATTTAGGGATTTTTTCTGTTGCCGGATTGTTTTTGGTACTCCTCGAACGTAGGGTGGCTGCTTGGTTTCAGTTGCGTATAGGTCCAAATCGTGTTGGCCCTCTAGGATTATTACAAACCATGGCAGATGCTTTAAAACTGGTTTCAAAAGAACTAACAGGAACTGTAAAAGCTGATAAGTTTTTATACAATTTAGCGCCCTATTTTGTTATTGTAACGGCGTTGATGGCATTAGCTGTTCTGCCGTTTACACAAGGTTTTCAAGCATTTGATGTTAATATAGGTATCTTCTTTTTAATAGCCGTTTCATCCATTGGGGTGATAGGTATTCTATTAGGAGGTTGGAGTAGTAATAATAAGTTTGCTCTAATTGGTGCAATGCGTAGTGGGGTTCAAACGATAAGTTATGAGTTGTCTGTTGGTTTGTCTTTATTGACCATGATTTTATTGACAGGCACATTACAACTTTCAGAAATTATCGAAGTCCAGAAAGGGGGTTGGCTCATCGTACAAGGACATATTCCGGCTATCATTGCTTTTATGATTTTTATGATATCAGGAACGGCTGAAACGAACAGAGCGCCTTTTGATATGGTTGAAGCCGAATCGGAACTTGGCGCAGGTTTTCATACGGAATATTCAGGTATGAAATTCGCTTATTTCTTTTTAGCAGAGTTTATAAACATGTTTATTATAGCAGCCATTGGAGCAACTGTATTCTTTGGAGGTTGGTTATCGCCTTTCGGAATAACAGAATCTATCCCATGGCTGGGTGTATTCTGGTTTTTAGGAAAAACATTTGTTTTAATATTCCTAATGATGTGGTTTAGATGGACATTCCCACGATTACGGGTTGACCAATTATTGACGCTCGAATGGAAATATCTATTGCCAATCAACTTGGTGAATATCGTTGTTATGGCAATAGTGGTTTGGCTCAACTTAATTATAAGTTGGTAAGTAAAATGGCAGTCTGAGACCTGTGTTAAAAATTTTAACTAGTGTATGGAATGACGTCATCGGGTGTCATTCGGAAGCCTGCCTGTCGGCAGACAGGGAGGTACGACTGAAGAATCTTTAGAGATTAATTATAAAGATTCTTCGCTGCGCTCTGAATGACAAACGATTGAAAAATTAAGTACTTATAAGAAATGTCAATGGTAGCGCAGTCGAAGACAATGTAAGTTTTAGTTTTTAAAAGCATTTCGACCGCGCTCAATGTGACAAAACAAAATATAATGACGAACTATCGGAAACAGTTAGAGGTTTGAAAATAATATTTGATTGAAAATTTTAAAGCGTATGAGTTATTTTTCAGATATATACAAAGGGATAAAGACGCTGCTTAAGGGTATGGGTGTTACTGGAAAGTACTTTATAACCTCGCGAAAAGGAGCCATAACGCAGCAATATCCAGATAACCGTAATACCTTAAAGATGTTTGAACGTTTTCGAGGAGAAGTGGTGATGCCTCATGATGAAAATAACGAGCACACATGTACAGGTTGTCAAAAATGTGAGATAGCATGCCCTAATGGAAGTATTGAGATTATTTGGGACAGGGGTATTGATGAAACCACAGGTAAAAAGAAGAAAAAAATTGATAAACATGTTTATCATTTAGGACTATGTACCATGTGTGGTTTATGCATAGAGGCATGTCCTACCGATGCTATCGTTTGGGCTCAGAATTATGAGAATTCCGTTTACGATAGAAGCACGCTAACAAAGGTGTTAAACAGACCAGGATCAAGAGTTAAACCAGGGACAGAAGATTAAGCCTATGGAGAAATATATATTTTACGTTTTAGCAGTTATAATGATTGTTTTTGCATTTGCTTCGGTTACAAGTAGAAAAATGCTTCGGTCTGTTATCTATCTCCTATTTGTGCTTTGCGGTATAGCAGGGCTCTATTTTTTAATCGATTACAACTTTTTGGCGGCCATACAATTAACGGTTTATGCAGGTGGCATCATAGTGCTTATAATATTCTCTGTACTGTTGGTACATCATATTGAAATGGAGTTGGAAGTCGCAAAACGATTCAAACAAATTCTAACAGGCTTAGCCTGTTTAGCAGGATTAGGCGTTTTTCTCTACACCATATACAATCATGATTTTAATGTCATTGAAAATTCAAAAACTACGACAACAGCAGAAATAGGTTCAAAATTATTGAGCTATGAAGCTGGCGGATTCATTTTGCCGTTCGAAGTCATAAGTATTCTGTTATTAGCTGCAATGGTTGGAGCGATAATAATTGCTAAAGGGAAAAAATTGGAATCTAGAAGTAAGGTGCTGGAAGAAGGAAGTGAAAAAGAATAAAATGAAAGAACAAAAGAAATATAATATTATAACATCGGTCTACCATCATCGGTGGTCCGACTTAAATCAAACTTTATGATTTTTGGAGTTAGCATTTACGAACTATTAACCGTTACCTCAATTATCTTTTTTATTGGTGTTTACGGATTTATTACAAGAAAGAACTTAATCTCGATTTTAATTTCAATAGAGCTCGTCTTAAATGCGTCGGTGGTAAACTTTGTTGTCATTAACAAATATCTATATCCGGATATGTTACAAGGCGTTGTGTTCTCTATTTTTATTATAGCCGTGGCTGCGGCAGAAACGGCTTTGGCTGTATCTATAATAATAAATCTGTATAGGCAAATTAGTTCGGTTGAGGTTAAGGATATTGAGGTTATGAAGCATTAAAAAGTAGTACTTAAAGTTATGAGTGCGCTTAAGTATTTAAAGTTATTTGAAAACAATGGAAAATTAATATATAAATAGAAGTTGAGAAATTATAAGAGGAAGTGAGAAGCAAAAATTTAAGCACTTTAAATACTCCCAACTTTAGGCACTAATTAAAAAAATATGAATCTAAATTACATCATATTAATCCCGATAATCCCTCTAGCAGTTTTTTTACTGTTAGGAATTTTTAATCAGAAAATTAAACCTGGGGTTTCCGGATATGTTGGTGTTTTAGGTTTAACAGTTTCAGCAATACTTTCATTTTACACAGCCTATCAGTACTTTTTTGCACATGGGAAAGTTGATGGTGTTTATCAAACTTTAGTAAGTAAAACAACCTGGATGAACTTTACGGATACCTTAAGTATCGATATGGGTGTCCTAATTGATCCTATCTCGGTAATGATGCTCATCGTGGTGTCTGTTGTGTCTTTAATGGTTCATATTTACAGTAGAGGGTATATGAAAGGCGATGCCGGTTACACTAAGTTTTTCGCTTTTTTAGGACTGTTTACTTTCTCTATGTTCGGATTGGTGTTGGCAACAAACCTATTCCAAATTTATATTTTTTGGGAGCTAGTTGGAGTGTCTTCTTATTTGTTGATTGGCTATTACTATACAAAACCATCGGCAGTAGCCGCTGCAAAAAAAGCATTTATAGTAACCCGTTTTGCCGATTTAGGATTTTTAATTGGCATCCTGACCGTTGGTTATTACACAGGGACCTTCGATTTCGAAACCCTTAATAACCCCGAAGGGAGTGCCATTTTAAATTGGGCGTCAACATCATTTATGGGGTTATCAGCTTTAACTTGGGCGTTAATATTGATTTTTATTGGAGGAGCAGGAAAATCAGCCATGTTTCCATTACACATTTGGTTGCCAGATGCTATGGAAGGTCCTACACCGGTTTCAGCATTAATTCACGCCGCAACTATGGTGGTTGCAGGGGTGTATCTAGTAGCTCGGTTATTCCCGATGTATTACTTTGTTGAGCATGGTTTTGCTCTAAATATTGTAGCTGTTGTAGGCGCTTTTTCGTCGCTCTTTGCTGCCATTATAGCGATCACCCAAACAGATATAAAACGTGTTTTAGCATTTTCAACCATGTCGCAATTGGGCTATATGATGTTGGGGCTTGGTGTTTCTGGTTACGAAGGACATGATGGGGTTGGCTATATGGCGTCTATGTTCCACTTGTTTACACACGCTATGTTTAAAGCGCTCTTATTTTTAGGCGCTGGTTCTGTTATTCATGCGGTACATAGTAATTACCTAAAAGACATGGGAAGCTTACGAAAGCATATGCCCATTACAAATATTACGTTTTTAATCGCAGCTTTAGCCATTGCAGGTGTACCGCCTTTAGCTGGATTCTGGAGTAAAGATGAAATTTTAGTTGCTGCTTTCGAACATAACAAACTCATATATTTTGTAGGGTTGTTTGTTGCAGGCTTAACCGCTTTTTATATGTTTAGATTGTACTTTGGAATTTTCTGGGGTAAAGACACCAAATATAAGCATGCACCTCACGAATCACCGCTATCAATGACATTTCCATTGATTGTTTTAGCAGTATTAAGTGTTGTTGGCGGATTCGTTCCTTTTAGTGAATTTGTTACGCCCGATAAAGTTGGTTTCGAAGCACATTTAAATTATCCGCTAGCTGGAGTAGCTGTTTTGGTTGGAGTAATAGGAATTGCTCTTGCCTGGGTGTTCTATAAAAAAGAAAATAACTTATCAGATAGATTGGTAAAAGTCTTTGGTATGTTCTACAAATGGACTTACAATAAGTTCTATTTTGATGAAATCTATCTTTTTGTAACGAAGAAAATATTGTTTAAAAGAGTGTCAGCTCCAGCGGCTTGGTTTGATAGGCATGTTGTAGATGGTACTATGAATGTAATAGGAAATTCAACCGTATCGGCATCAAAAAAAATAAAAGGCATGCAATCTGGTAAAATTCAGGACTATGCTTTTGCTTTTATAGGAGGTGTTGTAGTTATTGCTTTGGTGTTTATTTACTTATGGACAGTTTGAAAATTATTTAGAAAATATTTATATGGACATTTTATCACTTTTTGTTGTAGTTCCAGTAATCACAATTCTCATATTGGTGTTTACAAAAGGGTTAAAGCAGGCTCGACACGTATCGATGGTTGGAAGTTTGGTTCAACTTGGAATGGCAATAAATTTAGTGTTTTCATATTTTAAAGAACGGGCTGTTAATGACGCTATCATGGTTTTTACCAAGGATATCGTTTGGTTCAAACAATTCAATATCCATTACAATATTGGTGTTGATGGTGTTTCTGTTTCATTGATATTGTTGACAGCCATTGTGGTTTTAGCAGGTGTTTTTATCTCATGGAAGATGAGTGATTTACCAAAAGAGTTTTTTGTTTCCCTTATCGTATTGGCAACGGGTGTTTATGGTTTCTTTATCTCTATAGATTTATTTACCATGTTTGTTTTTTACGAAATAGCAGTTATCCCCATGTATTTGTTAATTGGTATTTGGGGGAGTGGACCAAAGGAATATTCTGCAATGAAACTAACCTTGATGTTAATGGGAGCATCAGCCATTTTGTTAGTCGGAATTTTAGGCATCTACTTTAACTCGAATGCAGATGGTGGCGCATTGACTTTTAATATATTGGAGATAGCAAAGGTTAATATTCCATTCGAAGCTCAAAAGCTATTCTTTCCCTTAACGTTTATAGGATTTGCAGTTATTGGAGCTTTATTTCCATTTCATACATGGTCTCCAGATGGTCATGCATCGGCACCAACAGCCGTATCTATGTTGCACGCTGGTGTATTGATGAAACTTGGTGGGTATGGTGTGTTTAGAGTAGCGATGTATTTATTGCCTGAAGGGACCTTGCATTGGTCTTGGTTTTTTATAATACTATCGGTTATAGGTGTTATTTATGGCGCTTTTGCAGCCGTTAAGCAAACCGATTTAAAATATATTAATGCTTACTCTTCTGTAAGTCACCTGGGACTGGTGTTATTTGCGTTATTGATGTTAAATAAAACGGCATGGAATGGCGCTATTTTACAGTCACTGTCTCACGGATTTATGACGGCATTATTCTTTGCCCTCATTGGTATGATTTACGGAAGAACACACACAAGGGATGTCACCAAATTAGGCGGTTTACTTAAGGTGATTCCGTTTATATCGGTTGTTTATGTTATTGCCGGTTTAGCATCATTAGGCTTACCTGGATTAAGCGGATTTGTGGCAGAGATGAACATATTTGTAGGGGCTTTTCAGCATGATGATATGTTTTATAGGATAGTGACCATTATATCGGTATCTGCAATTGTGGTAACAGCCGTTTACATCTTGCGAGTGGTTGGAATCATGCTTATGGGACCTGTTAAAAACGATACTTATTTAGATCTTCAAAAAGCTAGTTGGTACGAGAAGGCAGGCATATTATTATTGCTAATACCTATTGTAGGGATGGGCGTTGCGCCATTATGGTTAAGTGATATGATTTTAGCAAGTTTGGAACCTTTTATTCAAAGGGTATTGTAGTTGAGTTAGAAGACAGAAGACAGAAGACAGAAGACAGAAGACAGAAGACAGAAGACAGAAGACGGAAGATGGAAGATGGAAGATGGAAGTAATAGTATTTAAAATAATTCCTGTATAAAGGAAAAAATATCTTAATAGTTGTCTGGTCTGCGCCTCGGCTACGCTCGGTATAAACCAAGGTCGAGACCTTATTTACTAAATAATTAAAAAGAGGACTAAAATGAATTTTAGTAATTTTCTGTTAATGAGACACGAAATCATCCTATTGGCAATAACCATGTTCTTGCTAATCGGTGAAATATTTATTCATGAAAAGAAAAAAAGTAGTCTCATTCATTTAGCTATATTCTTGTTCGGAATACATACTGCTGTTGGTTTTTTAGAACTTGAAGAAAGTAGCTTGTTTGGCGGAATGTTCAGGTCAAATAATATGATACACTTATTTAAAAATGTATTGAATGTAGGTGTGTTGATATTGTTATTGCAATCAGCAGATTGGTTAGAAAAGAAAATATTTAATCAAAATAGAGGTAGTGAATTCTTTATACTATTATTCGCGTCTTTATTGGGTATGTATTTTATGATTTCCGCAGGCGATTTTCTGATGTTTTATATAGGTTTGGAATTATCTACATTGCCTGTTGCCGCATTGGCTGCTTACGAAACGGTTAAAAGAATATCGAGCGAAGCAGGTATTAAGTTAATTATGTCTGCCGCATTAGCCTCAGGAGTGTCTTTATTTGGCATTTCTATGCTATATGCTACATCGGGTTCTATTTATTTTGATGCCATAGCAGAAGCCATTACAGCTAGTAATTTAACAATATTAGGGATGCTATTGTTTTTTGCAGGTTTAGGGTTTAAAATTTCGTTAGTACCATTCCACTTCTGGACAGCAGATGTGTATGAAGGTGCCCCTATTAGTATAGCGTCTTATTTATCGGTTATCTCAAAAGGGGCAGCCGTATTTATTTTAATGATTTTGCTTTTTACAGTATTAAAACCATTAATGCATGTTTGGGAAAATGTGGTTTATGTACTGGCTATAGCAACCATGTTTATTGGTAATCTGTTTGCATTGCGACAACAAAACATGAAACGGTTTTTAGCCTTTTCGTCCATTGCGCAAGCCGGTTTTATATTATTGGGATTAATAACAGGAACACAATTAGGGGTAGCAACCATCGTACATTTTGTTATGATTTATGTTTTTTCAAACCTGGCAGCTTTTGGTGTGGTACAAGCCATATCGTTGCAAACAGGAAAAGAACATATGGATGATTATACAGGATTGTACCGAACCAATCCTAATTTAAGTTTGGTCATGATGCTAGCCTTGTTTTCTTTAGCAGGCATTCCTCCAGTAGCAGGTTTTTTTGGTAAATTCTTTTTGTTTACTGCAGCAGCCAGCAAAGGGTATTATTTGCTTGTGTTTTTAGCCGTAGTGAATGTTACGATTTCATTATATTACTATCTGTTGGTAGTAAGAGCTATGTTTTTAAGAAAAAGCGATAACGCTATTCCCTATTTTAAGAATAAGTTATATATGCGATTAGGTTTAATAATAACAGTTGTCGGGATATTAGTCATTGGATTATATAGTCCGTTGTATGATTATATTTATGAGTTAAGTGGTGTATTTTAGAAATAGTGAAAAGTATTCAGCGGTTAAATATTAAATAAAAATGTCTCCTCTAGTACTTCGGCTGTGCTCAGCATAAACTGAAGTCGAGAGGTTATTGGTTAGTTCTAAGTCTGGATAGGTCTCGACTGCGCTCGACTTGACATTTTTTAAAGAAAAAACTATGAGTTTATCAGGAAAACATACATTTGGAAGCATTGGCGAGACCAGAGTCACTTTTGTTGAAAAGGGCGTGGATGAAAACAGACGAGACTTCCTAAAAAAGCTATTAGAACATAACGGTTTTGAAGTTATAATAGATGAAGATAAAAGAAAAACCGAGGAAGATCCGCAGTTATATACCGTAGCGGTAACCGATATGGTTTTCAATCCTACCATCTGGGTTTTTCATCGTAAACTAAAAACTTTTGATGGTCATAAGGTGACCCAAGATTATTGGAATCAAAAAAGTGAAGACACAAATCCTCGTTATTGGAATAATGGTGAAAAAACCTAAGTGTTTTTCTGTGTCAGATTGAGCATTTCGACTTTAGTTTATGCTGAGGGTAGTCGAAGTATTCAAAGTAATAAATGCCAATATTAGAAGGTTTTACCTTAAAAGCTAGCTTGTTTTTAAAACTAACATATGTTAATAAATAAACAGAAATAGTTAAATTAATTTTTCAATCTATCATTTTTACTCTAAAATAAATCAGTTTTCTTAAATTCCTATTAAAATAGTAGGAATTACTTTTTTTATTTTGAATTTAGTATTAATTTCGGCAAAAAATTTGCACTAAAACACTCATGGAAGATATTAATATTAAAATAAAAGATAGAGAAGGTACATTGCATGATATTGTTGCTCCAACAGATATGGCAATGAATCTTATGGAAGTTGTAAGGTCTTACGAATTAGCCCCAGAAGGTACAATTGGAGTATGTGGAGGAATGGCCATGTGTGCATCTTGTCAATGCTACGTATTAAGTCAAACAGATTTGCCAGAAATGAGCGATGATGAAGAAGCGATGCTTGCAGAGGCTTTTGATGTAAAAAACAATAGCCGTTTGGGTTGCCAGATACAAATAACTCCAGAAATGCAGGGACTAGAGGTTGAGTTAGCACCAGAGAGTTAGGTAATTCCTGCGGCCTGTGCTGAACTTGTTTCAGTAAGGCAGGAGTCTCATAAATAATAACTAAAATTAATGTGAATCTTGTTTAAGAGTTCAAGGTGTTCCTCCCTATTAAAAAGGGAGGTGGATCCCTATGAGATCGGGATTCGGAGGGTTATATATGTTTGTTATTTTTAATAAAACTCCTCTTTCTTCCTATTTTTATCAAAATCGAAATTCATTTCTCGGCTTTAAATTAAAGAGGAGAGCACTGTGACAGTAAAAAAATAGTTCTGAAACAAGTCTGGGACACACACCGACATAAATTTTCTTATCCAGAATTCACATTAAGATTATTAAAAGCTTGAACCTGACTCTATCTAGTCTGGGCTTTAGTTTCTACCACCAAACCAAAAACATCTTTTTCAATTCGCCATTTTTGAATTTTACCCAACACAATGGAGAGAATTGTTGCTCAAAATAATCTTTGGCGATTATTTCAAATTCATTAAAGTTCAGCCATTTTAAATTGGTATGCGGTCTTACCAACCAGTCTTTCTTTTTGGGCACGTAAAATTTACAGTCATTAAACTGGTTTAGTTGATTGCGGTTTATATAAAACCCAACAATACACTTGCTGTTTAGTGTTTTAAGTTGCACATCCTGATTTGAAAACGGTACAAACAGCTGTGCTTTAAAGTAAACTTGTTGCGAAATGTCTTCTGGTGTTAAGCTAAGGGTTTTTAAATAGTTTTCGCATTGAGGGGTGTTTAGAAGTGGGAGTTGTTTTTCTTTTAGTTTGGTGATTTTTTCTTTTAAGGAATCTTTTCTGTTCGGACCAATAAGGTGATCAATCTCATTTGCTCCAACAGAAGAATCGTAGAGGTATAATTTATAAATAATCTCTAAATGAATTGGCTTATTGTCTTTAAGAAGTAAACAATCCAGTTCTCCTAACGTAATTTTGTTATCTTGAATTTGAACGTTTTCGGCTAAGATAGAAATGTTCTCATGCTGTTCTAGTTCAAAAGAAACGAATCGCTCAACGTATTTCCCTAAACGAAGTGTTTCGTCAATACTAATATCAATTTTGTTAGACTTTGAAACAATTTCAAACTGATTTAAGTTAGCAACGCTATTACTTTTCCATAAAAAGGGAGTGTTTAAAAAGCCTATATATCTTTTTTGAAGCATTGCTTAGTAAGTGATAGAATTAATTATTCGGTTTTATAATCAATCAACTTTCTAGGGCCTTCAAGTACGGTTCTCACAATTTGTAGTGTGCCGTCTTCCTTGGTAGCAATGTGCCATTTGATTAATGAAATGTCCCCACTTTCAATTTCAATTCCTGTTATGCTTCGTGGGTGTACACAACTTCCATCATTAAAAAAGGCTATGTCTCCGGGTTCCGGAAAACGAGGTCTGTGTGTGTGGCCAACAACCGTTAATAAGTTGTTGTTTTCGCTAATCCATTTTTTGGTTCTACGTTCTACTTTAATGAGTTCTTTGTAGTTTTTTGCAGGGCTTGTAGGATCTGCAATTCCCATAACATTTAATGGTTTCCAAAGTATACGTACTAAAAAACGACTCCATTTCCAGAACAAAAAATTCCACCAGTCAGCTTGATGTCCGTGGGTTAAAAAAACTTGCTGACCGGTCCTGGTATGTTTTAAAATCAGGCCTTCGTGATATGCGAGATCTTTAAACAGCTCAACATCTTCACCGGTTTTAGCATCAAAATAAGTAGATAAGTGTTTCTTTACATAATTAGGGTTTCTATATACCATATCATGATTACCCCAAATCATATGTAATTTATGTTCCTTATGAAATTGCTTCATCAGCATAAACACATTTTTATGTGCGTTTAAAATGGCATTAAAAGATATATTTTCCCATAGTTCATCGCCATCACCAAGTTCGCAATATTGAAACCCTTCAGAATAGTAATGTTTTAGAGCGTGGAAATAAATGTTTCGGTTATTTGCAAAATCATCGGCAAAACTATTGTCCCCACGATGACAATCGCTAAATAATATAAACTTACTATTATCATCAAAGTCAATGATTTTAGCATTTTTATAAGCGTTGTCTAATCTCTTTTTGGATGAAAGCATGAGGTAAATGTAAACAAAAAAAGCGTTTCATATAGAAACGCTTTTTTAAGATTTGGAAAACAAAAGGATTTAATATAATGTGTATTGCAATCCAAAAAATTTAAGTTACGAACTATTAAGATGTTACTCTTACTTCTTAAAGAGTGGATCTGCTCCAATAGTACCTACCAAACTATTTAAATAGTCTTCGGTTTTTACGTTATCGTATAACTCTTTAACAGATTCTAAACGCTCTTCAAGATTCATCTCTGTAACTAATCCGGCATTACTAGGATTCGCTATAAACGTTTCTAAATAAGAGATTTGAGAATCGTAAAAACGAATATCTTTTTGCTGTTTTAATGCTAGACGTTCTTTATACCAATCGCTATTTAATACATAGTCTCTATCAAAGTACTTTCTTAATTCAGGATCGCTAATGCTTTTCCCTTCATAATTACCATATGCCATGATATGTAATAAAATTTTCAATGGAGGAATGGCTGCTTCAACACTTCCTTCTTCAAAGTAATTCAAGGCTACTTTTTGTTGCGCTTCCATAATGTTTTTAATACCATCAACATAATCATCTAACCCTTGTAATTCAGGTTTTAACATTCTTTCGCTAAAAACAGCTGTTGGTTCATCGAATATACGGTTTAAACATCTCAAAGAGAAGGTGTTAGTAATTCTGTATCCTAAACGACTGGCTAAAACAGTTTCGCCATTATACTCGAAATCTTCAAGTTTTTCAAGAGAACCGTTAGTGATTAGGTGTTTAGGATCTCTGTCTTCTGGCTCCAGTCTGGCCCAAATTTCTGGAATCAATAAACTAATATCGTGGTCCATTTTGTTTTCTGAACCAATGTAACCAGCAGCCGTACTGAATCCGTTCGATTCTGTTAAGATATGCGATAACAGAGCGTTATTCAGGTCGGTTGTAGGCGTTAACATGTTAAATGGTGCTTTTGTTAATGCCCCTTCGGTTCCAGCTCCAGTTGTAGATGGTGATTTACCTGTTAAGCTAGAAATAAACTCCATAAACAATTCTGGTGTCTCCTGATAATGAATTGGATTGTACACCGCTAATGGACGTATACCAGCCTCTTTGTCAACTGGGTTATTTCTTCTACCTGGTAATATGGCATTCACAACATGAATTACTGGGTCTTCCGATTTTATTTGTCTAGATAAACGCACCCCAATGTCTGCCAAATAAGTAGCTTCAGTCTCATTAAAAGTTCTGTTTGGTTCTAAGTAACGAGGGTTGTTTGTTGGAACTCCGTCTACAATTCTGGTATGTGATGGTATCACGAAATTTTCTTCATCATTCGGACTATTCACAATACTGATAAGAAAGTCTTTTACAGGTTGCGTGTATTTATCAAAATTGATGGTGTCTTCGTAAAGTGCTATAGCATCCTCTTTTTTCATTAACCTGTAATTGGTTAAGAAACGACCATCTGACACAATATCCAATTCGGCAAGTTTATCGTAACCTCTAACGATGGCCTCATCTGGTCTTTGGAATAAATGTGCTTCACAGTTAATAAGCACTTTTACACTTTTATTGTCGAATGATGGGTTTAAGTTTTTTAACTGCTCTCTTGGTAATGTAATCGATGCAGAAATATCATCTTCTGTTTGTATTTTTTCACAAGGAGAGAAATCAGATCTTAGCTTATTAAGCATCCAGTTTCCTTTCTGATTAAAACCAAGGCGCACATAGCTACCAACTACAGGGGTGTTGTTATGTAAAAGCCCAGTACCTTTTTTACCATTTATAATTTCTACAGACATGTAATCCTTCCAGTTTAAAACACCGTGAGCCTGTCTGTATAATCGTTTTACAAATAATACTAAAGATCGAATATGTGACGGAATGTTTTCGAGGAATTCATTGAATTCATCTGAGTTTTCTTCTGAAGGAATTAGCAATTTTACTGCAGAACTTAAGGTTCTATCTTCGCTTAAGAATGGTCTCGATTTTGGTCTGTTAGGGTCTTTAACTTTCCATCTGGTTGAGTAATCGAATTCAATAATTTCGTCTGCTTTCTTAAAATCTTCTTCTATATCCTGAATGTTAAACGGACTATAGGTAATAGCATTTTGCATAGATTTAGAAATCTCAGACTTACCTCCACCGGATACTGTACAAGGTTTGTGGCAGAAAACACCTTCTGCAAACGTATCAACGATACGCCATAAATCGACTGATTTATGCTTTTCTAATCTAAATTTATTTCCCGTTGGGTGCACATATGTTTTATATGGAGACAATAGTAGCTTTTGCTCTTTATCGTTATGTGTCCATGTAATACTATTTGTATTGGTATTTACATATGCAAATTCTGGTATGTATACTATATTAGGGTACTTCTTATCTATCGCATAGTTTTCTGGTTTAACCTCTATTCTATCTCCTAATAATTCTTTTACGTTTTCGAAACTATGACGATAATTATGGAATTCGGAATAGTCTTTTCCATCTAATGTATCTCCCATCACCCTTCTTGCAAAAGCGATTGCTCCACCAGCATGCTCTTCTTCAACTAAACCAAATAAATTTGCAGAATAGCTTATTTGTGTTTTAATCTCTTTTTTAGAATAACCGTAATAGTTATCGGCGATAAGTGTTACTACAACACCACTGTCGTCTCTACAAGTTATTTTAAAGGCACCTCCATCGTTGTACAATTCATTTTCATCTTTCCAGCACATACCATCTTTTCTTTGACGCTCTGTTGCATCATCAAAATGAGGTAGTCCTACAGCTTTCTTTTTTAAGGTTTTTAGTTGAGGAGCTAAAACAATACAACCAGTGTGTCCTGTCCAGTGTTCAATATCTAATGCAGCATCGTTTTGTGCTAGATTTGGATCGCCTGCATTTCCAAATATGGATTCAACAAAGTCTAAATTACTTACCAAACTACCTGGGGCAAAGAAACGGACTTCTAAAGATTTTTTTGAGGATACTCCTTTTACTTCAGGGCATACTGTGGGTCTCAATAACATAGAGATCATAGTTTTAGCCTGATCTTTTTGATTTGATGTAAATGGCAATGTTTTTAATTCGTCGGACGGACTAAAAGCTGCTTTTAAGAAGTGACTTAAAACAACTTTAGGAACTTCTTTTTTGTTTAAAGGTACAGGTAGTGGGCCTTCTACTATATGGAAGGTTCCTTTTGTGGTTCTTTTGTCGTGTAATGGGTTGTTTAAAATCCCTTGTTTTATACGATGCGACGTAACAAGATCACTTTTAAAGGAATTTCCGTTAGGAGGCAAACTTACCTCTCTTGCCTGTCCTTTTTTTGATAAAATTAACGTATCGTTTGGCAATACGAATGGTTTATCAATAGAAACATCTTTTAAATACTCATTGATGAAGTTTTGAATTCTGGAATCTGCAGGCGAGAGGTGATTTCCTAAAAGTCTCGATTTTTCTTGAATACTTTTAATTAAATCGCTAGTTAATTCCTCAAACTTCGGATTACAGAACTTCTCCGTGCTATTCGCTTCATCTATAAAAGTTGGCTGCCCTAATGACGCTAGTTGTAAATTGATAAATTGGATAATGTCTTTTCTTGATTCTTGCATGATATTTAAAAGTTAGAATACATATCGTATTCAAGTTCACGCACAAAGTTAAAATGCGAATTATTTTAAAAACATGTCAAAAGTCAGTATTCCTATAATTTTTATAAGAAAACGTTTTCGTAAAATAGAAAAGAGAAATTATAATTATTTAAAAGCGTTTAAGCCCGTAATATCTAACCCTGTGATAAGCAAATGGATATCGTGAGTGCCCTCGTAGGTAATAACGCTCTCTAAATTCATAGAGTGGCGCATAATACTATATTCGCCGGTTATACCCATACCGCCAAGCATTTGCCTTGCTTCTCGTGCAATATTTATGGCCATATCTACATTGTTACGTTTTGCCATAGATATTTGCGCCGATGTAGCTTTGTCATCATTACGTAAAACACCAAGCCTCCAGGTTAAAAGTTGTGCTTTAGTAATTTCAGTAATCATTTCTGCTAATTTTTTTTGCTGTAGCTGAAATTGACCAATAGGTTTTCCAAATTGAATACGTTCTTTGCTGTATCTTAGAGCGGTATCGTAACAGTCCATTGCTGCACCAATAGCGCCCCAGGCTATGCCATAACGAGCAGAGTCTAAACAGCCTAGCGGAGCTCCCAAACCAGATTTATTAGGTAATAAATTTTCTTTTGGAACCTTTACATTATCGAAAATGAGCTCGCCGGTTGAGGAAGCACGAAGCGACCATTTGTTATGAGTTTCTGGTGTTGTAAACCCTTCCATGCCACGCTCAACGATTAAGCCGTGTATACGTCCTTCTTCATTTTTTGCCCAAACAACTGCCACTTGAGCAAAAGGTGCATTACTAATCCACATTTTGGCACCATTTAAAAGATAGTGGTCTCCCATATCTTTAAAATTAGTAATCATACCTCCTGGGTTACTGCCATGGTCTGGCTCTGTTAAGCCAAAACAGCCAATCCATTCACCGCTTGCTAATTTTGGTAAATATTTTTCACGTTGTTCTTCGTTACCATATTTCCAAATAGGATACATAACTAATGAAGATTGTACCGATGCCGTACTCCTAACTCCAGAATCTCCACGTTCAATTTCCTGCATGATTAAACCGTAAGAAATTTGATCCAGACCAGCACCACCATACTCCATGGGGATGTAGGGGCCAAATGCACCAATTTCTGCTAATCCGTTAATAATTTGCGTTGGGAATTCTGCTTTTTGTGCATAGTCTTCTATAATTGGAGAGACTTCACGTTTTACCCATTCACGAGCTGCATCACGCACTAATTTATGTTCGTCTGTAAGTAACTCATCAAGGTTATAGTAATCCGGTGCTTCAAATAGGTCAGGTCGCATAAAGATTAAATTTAAGTGTGTTTTAAATAAAGTTTTTAATAAAAATGCTGTTTTTTTGTTAATTCAACATTTTAAGGGCTTAAATTTACTTAATTCTTACTGATTCAATTACATTTTTAGGTAAAAATCTTTAGTAAGATTTATATAATCTTCTGTGTATTGATGTCTCGATGTTTCAATAACTAAACAGTTGGTTTCTACATCACTTTTTTGTTTGTTTACAGGCGCGTCTGCTGTTTCGAAAGTGAATTCGATTAAACTTCGTTTAATTTCAGAGGTTGGAGTGCCTTTTACATGTAGTTTTCTATTAGGAACAAGTTTAAACTTTGCAGCCAAATCTATAAACTTTTCTTCTTCTTTAAATGGGATAATTATAGAAAATATACCGTTTTCAGATAGCAGTTTTGATACACTTTCTATTAAATGATCGAAAGGCATGGCATCTTGAAATCTTGCCATATCACGCTGTTTGTTATCTGTTTTGCAGTCTTCGGAATAAAAAGGAGGATTAGAAACAATAAGATCGTAAGTATCGTCAATTTCGTCGGCGAATTCTTCCAGAGAAGCGTGGTAACAAAATAAGCGGTCTCCCCAGGGGGATTGCTCAAAATTATCAACACATTGTTCGTAGGCATAATCGTCAATTTCAATCGCATCAATGACTTCAGCATGACTCCGTTGCGCTAGCATAAGTGATAAAATACCTGTGCCTGCACCAATGTCTAATGTAGAAAAAAGTTTATCTTTAACCGAAATCCAAGCACCAAGTAAAACGCTATCGGTACCTATTTTCATGGCGCATTGTTCTTGGTTTACGGAAAATTGTTTGAAAACAAAGGGTTTTTTAGGCATGAAATTATGTTTGAAGTTTACGGCAATAGTATGAAATAAAAAGAAAGGATGAAGCAAAAATTATAACGTATATAAAAAAATAATGTCAAAGATATCCGTTAGTATTATAGCTAACGTATATGAAAATAGTGGCTTAATTGTAAATAATGAAAAAAGAAGATAAAATTTTAGTGAAATTAAACGATGTTTTTTTAATGAATGAGGCTATTGAAAAAACTTATGAAAAAACATGCGAAAAAGCTTCCAATACAAGTACAAAAGCTTTTTTAAAAGAAAAAAGCTTAGAGCGACATAATTTTGGTGAAATGTTGCAAGATGAAATTAAAAAGTTTGATACAAATGTTGAGGAATCGATAATGACAAGAAGACGGTATCATCTTTATATGAAAAGCTTTAGTAGTTTATTACAAATAGAGAATAATAGAGATTTGCTAAATGCTATTTATGATGTTGAGCTATTATGTATAGAAAAATATAACAAACTACTTAGGGAAATTAATCTCTCTTTATCCTTGTGTAGATTATTGGTAAAGCAACAGGATAATATCCAAAATGGAATGCGTTTAATAAAAAAAGAATTGGTTTTTATTAAATAGCCTCTCGTTAAACGCTTATAGGTATAGGTCGATTAGCCCTTCTGGTGTTTTAACCAAAATAGTTTTATTATCCCTGTCTACTTTCACTATAAATTCATCATTCATAGGAATTAAAACTTCAATACCATCTCGGTCGATTTCAAAAAGCGATTGCGCTGTTGAATCGTTTACGGCTTTAATGGTTCCTACTTTTCCGTAATTGGAATCTTCAATAGTAAATCCAATAACTTCATGGAAATAAAATTTATTACCTTCCAGTTTTGGGAGCAGGTCAAGCGGTAAATATAATTCGCTTTTCATTATGGCATCTGCATCAGCTTCTTCATCTACATCCTCAAACTTAATGCGTAGTAATTCGGATTTATGCAATTGCGAGTGCTCTATAAAAAACGGTACGAGGTTATTCCTTAGATTTAAAAAAATGGCATCAAGGTTTTCATAAAGTTCAGGTTGATCTGTATCGAGTTTAGCTAAAACTTCACCTTTAAAGCTATATTTTTTTACAATTTTACCTAAGTAAAAACAATCTTCTTTTTGCATGACAAATGTTTTTTGTCATTCCGGCCTTTCGACTATCGCTCAAGATAACTTTGGCAGGAATCTTTTTAAAATTTATTTCAAAGTTTATGAGGAGGACGTCTAAAAAGTGTCATTCAGAACACCCGCCTGCCCGGGAATCTTATAAAAATTAAACACCTGTTTATTAAAGTGTTTAGATTTTTCGACTTTAGTTTATGCTGAGCATAGCCGAAGTACTCAAAATGACAATTCAAAAACTTTTTAGACACCCTCTTGTTCAATAACGTGTTTTGCTTTTTGGAAAAATACTGTTTCACAAAAAAACTCCGATAAAAATATCGGAGTTTAAAAGTATAAAAAAATCTATTTTTATTCTTCTTCTTTTGCAGCAGGAGCTTCTTCGGCCACAGCCTCAGTTGTTTCCTCAGCAGCCTCTTCTGTAGTTTCGGCAGCTTCTTCAGTAGCTTCCTCTTCCACAACAGGAGTTGCAGCAGCAATACGTGCTTCGTTAGCAGCTTTTTCTGCTTCTAAAGCCTTTGCTCTAGCTTCAGCTTCAGCCTTTGCTAAATCATCTGTTTTAGCATTAACTTTGTTAGCTTTTTCTTCTAACCAAGCATTAAACTTTGCTTCTGCTTGTTCTTCAGTTAAAGCTCCTTTTTTAACACCACCTGCAAGGTGATTTTTTAGTAAGGCTCCTTTGTAAGATAAAATAGCTTTAGCAGTATCAGTTGGTTGTGCACCATTCTGTAACCACTGTACAGCTCCATCAACATTTAATTCAATAGTTGCTGGGTTCGTGTTAGGATTGTAAGCACCTAATTTTTCTAGGTATCTACCATCTCTTTTCGAACGTGAATCTGCTGCTACGATCCAGTAGTAAGGTTTTCCTTTTTTACCGTGTCTTTGTAATCTAATTTTTACTGGCATAATAATTAATTATTTGAGGTTCTCGACCTCGGTTATTAATGAGGGCGCAAAGATACTATATTTTTTTAATTATCAATGCTTTATTTTGTGTAGAAATTTTGCGAATATATCTTAGAATAACAGGCAAACTGGTTCTGGTGAATTTATTGAATGCAAGAAAGATAGTTTCCCAGATTCCTGGTCTATCTTAAATACACTTATGTTGTTGCTTTTTTTGTTTGCCACTAAAAGGAATTTACCAGTAGGATCCAATGAAAAGTTTCGTGGCCAATCACCATGAACACTCATGTTTTGAATTCTGTTTAAAGTCCCGTTTTTGCTATTTCGTTTAAAAACTGCAATGGAATTTTCGCCACGGTTAGAACCGTATAAAAAGCGTTCATCTTTAGATAAATGAATATCGGCACATTTGTTTTTGCCTTTATATGTTTCTTCTAGAGTAGCATCGAAATCTATTTGCTCGAAACCTTTTTTCGTTTTTTTAATCGATGTAATGGAACCGCCGTACTCGTTAATAACATATAGGTACTCGCTTTTTTTATCTAATAAAAAATGACGAGGTCCTGGATTGCCTTCCATTTTAACAATAGAGGGCGATTCAAGTTTATAATCATTATTTTTTAATTTATAATGGTATATAGCATTTCTGCCTAAATCTGCAACAAACAGATCATCATTAGAAAACTTAGCAGAATGTGCATGTGATGCTTCGTTTTCCGAATTGTGGTTAAAAACTTGAGAAGCCTCACTTAAGCTGCCATCTTTATTAATAGGATAAATGGATACAGAACCGCCTACATAATTAGAAACAACAACTTTGTCTCCACTTTTATTTACCGAAATATGGCAAGGCCCTTTTCCGTTACTGCTAACTCGGGTTAAAAGAGATAGGGAGCCGTCGGTATTAATGTTGTACGAGGATACAAATCCGTTTCCACTTTGATTTACAGAATATAGATGTTTTTTGTCTGGAGAATAAGCAAGAAACGAAGGGCTATCAATATTTATAGCAAGCTGTTTGTTGGTTAGATCGCCGGTTTCTGTATTGAATTCAAACCGATAAATACCATGGCTGTCACCATGGGTATATGTGCCAACGTATAAAGGTATATTCTGAGCTTGAATATTTAGAAAAGTAAAAGCAAAACCAAGAAAAAATAATTTAAGTTTCATGTAAATGAAAGTTTTAAGTGCTTTCAAAAATAAGGTATTTTAAATCAAGCTCATAACTAACCGTTTGAAATAAATAAGCGCAGAATTTTTTGTTTAAAACTCTTAATAACTTCGCTTTAAAGATGTGTGATTTCTATGTATTTTTATAAACTGCGTTTAATAATTCTAAACGACTTAACATCAAATATCTAGCTTAAAGAATGTACTTAATTTTCGATACAGAGACTACCGGATTGCCTAAACGTTGGGATGCACCCATTACAGATACTGATAACTGGCCAAGGTGTATTCAAATAGCATGGCAATTGCATGATGCCATGGGTAACTGTATCGATCATCAAGATTATTTAGTACAGCCAGAAGGGTTTAATATTCCTTATGATGCCGAGAAAATTCATGGTATTTCTACCGAGCTGGCTCAAGAACAAGGTATTCCGTTGGCAGAGGTTTTAGAAAAGTTTAATGAGGCATTAGGTAAAACGAAATTCATTGTAGGGCAAAATGTAAAGTTCGATTTAAACATTATGGGAGCCGAATTTGTTCGGGGTGATGTTGCGAATGCGTTACAAGAATTACCGGTTTTAGATACCTGTACAGAGCATACGGCAAGTTTGTGTCAGATTCCCGGAGGACGAGGAGGCAAATTTAAACTACCTACGCTTACAGAGCTACACGAGTTTTTATTTAAAGTGCCTTTTGCCGAAGCGCATAATGCAACAGCCGATGTTGAAGCTACTACACGATGTTTTTTCGAATTGGTTCGTTTGGGGGAGTATACCAAAGAACAACTTGATGTAGAGGTTGATTATTTTCAGAGTTTTAATGAGGCGAATCCGAAGGAAATTGAGCTCATTAATTTAAAGCATGTTAACCTTAAACAAGAAAGTGCTAAAATTAGAGAACGTCTTAAAAGTCTTAACGAAGAGACGATTTCTAATGAAGATATTGAGCAAAATGCTTCCGATTTGGCAGAAGCCAATTTTGTACACCTTCATAATCATTCGCAATTTTCCGTATTACAGTCTACCATGAGTGTGGGCGATATTGTGGCAGCAGCAGCATCGCATAATATGTCGGCAGTAGCGCTTACCGATCATGCAAATATGATGGGAGCATTCCATTTTATTAATGCAGTTAACAAACAAAACAGTGCCATAAAGGCGACTATTGCAGAAGCAGAAGAAAGAGGCGAGGCTTCAGAAAAACAACTAATAAAACCTATTATTGGTTGCGAATTCTTTGTATGTGAAGATCATCAGGATAAATCGAGAAAAGATAACGGCTATCAAATTGTATTAATAGCGAAAAACAAAAACGGTTATCATAATCTGGCCAAATTATCGTCGCATGCCTTTGTTGATGGGTTTTACTATGTTCCTAGAATAGACAAAAAGCTTATACAGCAATATAAAGAAGATGTTATTGTGCTTACAGGGAATTTATATGGCGAGGTGCCTAGTAAAGTCCTAAATATTGGAGAGAAACAGGCCGAGGAAGCATTGTTGTGGTGGAAAAATGAGTTTGGAGAAGACCTGTATATGGAGCTTATGCGGCATGATCAGGAAGATGAAAACCGGGTTAACACAACTTTAATAGCATTGGCTAAAAAGCACGATGTAAATTTGGTAGCTACCAATAATACTTACTATCAAAAGAAAGATGATGCTAATGCTCACGATATTTTATTGTGTGTGAAAGATGGGGAAAAGCAAGCTACGCCTATAGGTAGAGGAAGGGGGTATCGTTACGGATTACCTAATCAGGAATACTATTTTAAGTCTTCCGAAGAAATGAAAAAATTGTTTCGAGACGTACCTCAAGCCATTTTAAATATTCAACAATTAGTAGATAAAATAGAAGGGTTTCAATTAGCGCGTGACGTCCTGTTGCCGGCCTTCGATATCCCCGATGAATTTAAGCACGAGGAAGATTTGGTTGATGGAGGAAAACGCGGTGAGAATGCCTATTTAAGACATTTAACTTACGAAGGTGCTAAAAAACGCTATGGAGAACCGCTTAGTGAAGAAGTTATTGAACGTGTTGATTTTGAGTTGAGCGTTATAGAAAATACTGGATATCCGGGATATTTCTTAATTGTTGAGGATTTTATTCGCGAAGCCAGAAATATGGATGTGTCTGTAGGACCTGGGCGTGGATCGGCTGCCGGATCGGTAGCAGCATACTGTTTGTGGATTACCAACATCGATCCTATGAAGTACGACTTGCTTTTTGAGCGTTTCTTAAATCCGGATCGTATTAGTATGCCCGATATCGATATTGATTTTGATGATGAGGGGAGAAGCCGGGTTATGGATTATGTAATCAATAAATACGGTGCAAATCAGGTAGCACAAATTATCACCTATGGTACCATGGCGGCTAAATCATCTATTCGAGATACAGCCCGTGTATTGGATTTACCTTTGTTTGATGCCGATAGAATTGCCAAGTTGATACCTAACATGTCTAAACTCAATAAAATTTTTGGTTTAGATGAAAAGGCGTTAGCTGGTAAGTTTAGAGCAGAAGAATTAGAAAAAGTTAATGAGCTTTTAAATATTTCTGAAGGGTCTGGTTTAGAAGCAGAGACCGTTAATACGGCAAGAGCTCTGGAAGGTTCGGTAAGAAATACTGGAATTCATGCATGTGGGGTGATTATAACGCCAGACGATATTACGAAGTTCGTACCAGTTTCTGTTGCAAAAGATTCCGATTTATATGTAACCCAGTTCGATAACTCGGTTGTTGAGGATGCCGGTTTGCTGAAAATGGATTTCCTTGGGTTAAAAACGTTGACCCTAATTAAGGATACGGTAAAAATTGTTAAGGCAAAACACGATATTCAGCTTGATCCGGAATCTTTTCCTTTAGATGATGAAAAAACGTATGCTTTATTCCAGCGAGGTGAAACAGTAGGGGTGTTCCAATACGAATCCCCCGGTATGCAAAAACACCTTAGAGATTTAAAGCCAACGGTTTTTGAGGATTTAATTGCCATGAATGCTCTGTACCGTCCAGGGCCTATGGAATATATTCCAAGTTTTGTTAGGAGAAAGCATGGGGATGAAGATATTGAGTACGATTTACCAGCCATGGAAGAGTACTTAAAAGAAACCTATGGTATTACGGTATATCAGGAGCAGGTGATGTTGTTGTCTCAAAAATTAGCTGGATTTACAAAAGGTGAAGCCGATGTATTGCGTAAGGCGATGGGGAAAAAACAAATTGCGGTACTGGATAAAATGAAACCAAAATTTATTGAGCAAGCTAGTGCCAACGGACATGATGCTAAGGTGTTGGAAAAAGTCTGGAAAGACTGGGAGGCTTTTGCAAGTTATGCTTTTAATAAATCGCACTCTACTTGTTATGCATGGATAGCCTATCAAACAGCCTATTTAAAAGCGCATTATCCAGCCGAATATATGGCAGCCGTATTATCCAACAACATGAACGATATTAAGCAAGTTACCTTCTTTATGGAAGAATGTAAGCGTATGAAGCTAGATGTATTAGGGCCAGATATTAATGAATCGTATTATAAGTTTTCTGTAAACCAAGATTATGCGGTGCGTTTTGGTATGGGAGCGATTAAAGGGGTTGGTCATGGAGCTGTAATGACTATTGTAGACAATAGAAAAGATGGTCCATATAAGTCTATTTTCGATTTAGCCAAACGAATCGATTTAAGGGCGGCAAATAAAAAAGCTTTTGAGAATTTGGCCTTGGCTGGAGGTTTTGATTGTTTTGGAGATACACACCGTGCACAGTACTTTCATCAAGATGGTGATAGTGGCACTTTTTTAGAAAAAGCAGTTAAATACGGAAGTAAGCATCAGGAAAATGAGAATTCGGCGCAAGTGAGTTTGTTTGGTGAGGCTAGCGAAGTTCAAATAGAAGAACCTCTGGTACCGCCATGTGAAGAGTGGGGAACCATGGAAAAGCTGAGTAAAGAGCGTGAAGTTGTGGGTATTTATATTTCCGGACATCCGCTAGATGACTTTAAAACAGAAATGAAAACCTTTTGCAATGGTAATATTGCTTTGTTCAACGATTTAGAGCCCTATGTTAACAGAGAGATTGTTTTTGGAGGCGTAGTTACCGATGTGCAACACCGTGTAAGTAAGCAAGGGAAAGGATGGGGAATGTTTACCATTGAAGATTATACCGATAGTTTTGAGTTTAGGATTTTTGGAGAAGAGTACTTGAAATTCAGGCACTTTTTAATGAAGAACAATTTTGTGTTTGTAAAAGCTTTTATTCGAGAAGGTTGGGTAAATAAAGACACGGGTAAGAAGAGCGACCCTAGATTACAGTTCAATAGTTTTCAATTACTACATGACGTTATGGAAAACTATGCTAAGAAATTGTCTATTCAGCTTAATATTAAAGATTTAAAAGAGGAAGATATCGTTCGATTAAAAGATTTGTTGCAAATGCACCCTGGAAATCAGGTGCTCAATTTTGTGGTGTACGACAACAAAGAACAAATAAAACTACAAATGAACAGTAGGCGACAAAAAGTTAAAGTGTCTCAAGAATTACTTAGTGAGCTGGAAAGTCAGGATGTATTGTTTAAATTGAACTAAATCCCTGCGGAAGCAGGGATCTCATATTATGAAAAAGATAATATCCTATCACATATTAGCTTTTTTAGTTTTAGAAATAGTTTTTTTCTTTTCTTCCGAGGCGTTATTGAAATTAATAGCGCCAGAAATTCATAATGTGATTTTGTGGATTTATTTAAATCTCTTTGGATTAGTGATTCTTTTTATAGTAGTCCTTATTTCATTTTTAATCTACAGAAGAAAATATAAAAAGAACCGTAGCTTGAAATAAACAGATCGCTACGGTTGTTCCACCCTTACAATGTTGTTTTATTTTCTGTTCTCCAAAAAATCTTTCAAACTTTTTGTTATAAATCGATCTCATGTAGTTGAACAAATTTCATAGCAATGAAGCTGTGGGGTAAGGCCAATCTGATGAAAATTGATTAAACTTTTACCGTTAGTTTCTTCAATTTCCCAATGCAATACATGGCCTATCCATTCCTTATTAAAATCAGGTTCGCCATCAACACATTTCCAAACCAATTCATGGTTTGGAGTATATTCCATAATTTTAAAAGTCCACCAATAACCAGGGTCAAAATTAATAGTGAATTGACCGTCCGTTTTAAACTCAGAGTTGGTTATGTTTCCCCACCAGGTGTTGAGTCCTTCATTTAATGCAGAAAACACTTGTTCGGCACTGGCATTTACCTCTAACTCCTTTTTGTAGTTCATGATATCCTGTGTATCTATTTGTTTCGTGTGATCAGGCATCTTTTGAATTGTTTAAATAGTGTTCCAGGTCTTGTAATGAGTTATCCCAGAATTGTGAGTAAAATTGAACCCATTTGTTAATTTCTTTTAATGGTTTTGCATTAGCGTAACAAAAGCGCTCACGTCCATCAGCATTAATATTAACTAAGCCGGCTTCTTCCAGTGTTTTGATGTGTTTAGTAATACCTTGTCTGCTAATATCAAACTGACTTGATATTTGTGTAATAGATAAGGCCGAAGTTGCTATGACCAAGGCGTGAAAAATATCACGCCTTGTTGGGTCTGCAATGGCCTTAAATAGTTTTGTTATCTTATCCTGCATCGACTAATTCTTTTAAGTATCCGGTTAGTCCTTCTATACAATTATTCCAACCACCATTAAAGCTCTCAAACATTTTTACAGCTGTTTCGCCTTCGTAATTTGAAATGCCAGAATGTTCCAGATATAATTTGGTGCCTCCTTCAATAGATTCTAATTCCCATGTTACGGTAGTTTCTGTTTTCATTTCGGCTACTACCCAGGTATAAACCAATTTGTAGGGATTGGATTCTTTAACCTCTCCACTAATTATTGTGCAACCTTTTTCATTAGGTTCCGCGGTAAACGTGTATTTATAGCCCTTTTCAGCTTTAAAATCGGCTTGAATAAACCAGGCAGATATTTCTTCGGCTTTAGAAATGGCGTTCCATACTTTGTCTATGGAGTGATTGAATACTCTTTCTTTTTTAATAACATCATTCATAATTATTCGTTTTTTTGATTAATATGCAACTTAGAGGTTGCTAAACTAAAACAAATATTTTTAATACGCAACTATTTGGTTGCTTATTTTGGTTTTTTGTTTTAGTTGATTTATGTAAAGTGTTGATAATCTTATGTTTGTATTTTAAGAGAGTGTGTTGTTTTTTATAAAGAAGATAAGTCTAAGAGTCTGATTATGCTTGTTTTATATAGGTTTTAAAGCTATAATAACGCGAAACAATATTGATATAAGCAAAACAAATTGTTACATTGTAAGCTTTAGGAAATTTTTTGACTAATTTTGTGATATTAAAAATAAAATAAGAATTAAAACATAAATATTATGGCATTAGAAATAACAGATGCAACATTTGAGGAAACTGTGTTAAAAAGTGATAAACCGGTAATGGTTGATTTTTGGGCAGCTTGGTGTGGACCTTGTAGAATGGTTGGACCAATTATAGAAGAAATTAGTGGTGAATACGATGGTAAAGCTGTTGTTGGTAAGGTAGATGTAGATGCAAATCAGGAATTTGCAGCAAAATACGGCGTACGTAATATCCCTACTGTTTTGGTTTTTAAAGATGGAGAAGTTGTAAACAGACAAGTTGGTGTTGCACCAAAAAACACATACACAGAAGCGATAGATTCGTTATTGTAATAATATAGACTAAAGAAAATTAAAAAGGTTTGTCGTAATGGCAAACCTTTTTTTTATTTTAGATGCAAATAAAAAAATAGATATGAGCGAACAAATAAAAATGCAAAATGTTATCGATAGCAAATTAATAGAAGAACGCAAAGTGTTTTTGTGGGGTCAAGTAGATGACGATTCTGCAAAGCACGTTATTGAGCGTTTAATGTATTTAGATGCTTTAGAAACTAAGGATATTCATTTATATGTTAATAGTCCTGGAGGGTATGTAACTTCTGGTTTTGCTATTTACGATTGCATGAAGTCACTTAAAAGCGATGTGTCTACAATATGTACAGGATTTGCAGCATCTATGGGATCATTAATACTATCTGCAGGTGAAAAAGGTAAGCGTTATATACAACCACATGCCCGTGTTATGATTCATCAACCAAGTGGAGGTGCCCGTGGCCAAGCCAGTGATATTGAAATTACGGCAAAAGAGATTATAATTACGAAGGAATTAAGTGCACAGATCTTGGCTGATAATTGTGGACAGGCTTTCGATAAAATTATGAAGGATTTTAATCGCGACCATTGGATGGGAGCAGACGAGTCTGTTGCTTATGGTATTGTTGATGGTGTTTTAAAATAAGTTATACCTAATATCCATGAACTTACAAGCAGAACTTAATAAAGCCGAAGGTTTTAAAAATCTGGAATTACTTGCAAAACAAGTAGTAGAAGGCTTTATTGCTGGAATGCATAAAAGTCCGTTTCATGGTTTTTCGGCAGAATTTGCTGAACATAAAATTTACAATCAGGGAGAAAGCACGCGCCATATCGATTGGAAACTATATGCTAAAACAGATAAGCTTTACACGAAGCGCTATGATGATGAGACTAATTTACGTTGTCATATCATTATAGATAATAGTAGTTCGATGCATTACCCAAAAATGGATACATTTTCAATCGATAATCTAAATAAAATAGCATTTTCGGCTTTGGCTTCAGCATGCTTAATGCAAATCCTTAAAAAACAACGGGACGCTGTTGGTTTAAGTATTTATAGTAATGATTATGATTATTATGCGCCGGAAAAAGGTAGTGAGCGCCATCATCAAATGCTATTAAATCATTTAAGTGATGCCGTAGTTTCTAAATCTTTAAATAAAGAAACCGAAACATATAAATATTTACATGAAATAGCAGAGAAGATTCATAGACGATCTATGATATTCTTGTTTACCGATATGTTTCAAACCTCAGAAAACGAGGCAAAGTTGTTTGAAGCCTTACGCCATTTAAAATATAACAAGCATGAAGTCATCCTATTTCATGTGTTTGATAAAGAAAAGGAGTTAGCTTTTGATTTTGATAATAAACCAAAACGTTTTATTGATGTTGAAACAGGGGAGTATATTAATTTATATGCCGATAACATAAAAGACAGTTATAGTAAATCTGTAAGTCGTTATTTTGATGCTTTACGATTAAAGTGTGCGCAATACAAGATAAAATATGTAGAAGCAGATATTAATAAAGGTTTTAATAATATTCTGACTACGTATATGATGGAGCGTCAAAAATTTGTTTAGCTTCTCGTTTAAGCTAGTCTTTGTAGATGCTTAAAAATGAGAATGATAGTTTAAATTGAAACTTGGACGTAAAATAGTCAAGCCTTCTTTTTAAAAATATTTTCAAAAAACTTAGAAAAAACATTTGAGATATTAAAAAAGGCGTGTATATTTGCAACCGCAATAACGCAACGGTCTGGTAGTTCAGTTGGTTAGAATATCTGCCTGTCACGCAGGGGGTCGCGGGTTCGAGTCCCGTCCAGACCGCAAAATTGCAAAAAGAAAGCTCTGAGAAATTAGGGCTTTTTTTGGCAATAAAAAGAAGTTGTGTTGTTCACGTCTTAGACGTGATGTAGAAATACCAGATTATATTTGGTATTCCAATGAGAAGCTTTCCTTTTTTCTTTTTTAGAAGATTGGGATGCTTTTTTGTTTAGGGCATATTTATTCGACTTTTCAATCTTAGAAGAACATTTATTAAGAAATAAGAAAGCTAACAAAAAAAGGGTCATTGATTCAAACAACAACCCTTTATGCGTTCTTAATAAGAATGACTAACTCAAATTAACAATGAACACTATTTTATAATAGTTTTATTTTTTAAATGCCTAATTCATCAAACAGTTCAATTAGTTTTTCATCTGAAGGTCTAGGAGCATTATTATTTACAATATTTCCATGAGGATCAATTAAAATAAAGCGAGGAATACCAGCTATTGAATACCCTTTTATAAAATCTGATTCTAAGGCATTGTCTGCGAGTAACTGAATACCATCTAATTTTTCTTTATCAATAAAAGCTCTCCATTTTTCGTAATTCTTTCTCTCATCAACCGAAATCGTAACAAACTGAATATTTTTACCATGGTATTTTTTTTCAACTTTATCTAAAAAAGGCATTTGGTAAATGCAAGGCCCACACCATGTGGCCCACACGTCTATATATACGTATTTGCCTTTAAAGTCATCTAAAGAATTAGTGCCACCAGCATAATTTTCGTAATCCACAAATTTAGGAGAAGGAGAACCAGCTGCAACGCGTTTTAAAATATTATATTTTTCGGTGACTTTTGCTATATGTTTTTCGTTTGTAGATGTTGTTTTGAAGGCACTATAATAACCATCCAGATCTTCGAAATAATCCATATACATAATCGCATTTTCAAACAATAAGCTGTCTTTTATAAACGTATTGTTAAGTGTTGCTAGTTCTTTTAAATAAGCAACTTCATCTGATATTCCTTCAGATTCAACTATTTTTTGAGCTTTTTTTCTGTAATGAAACTTAATAAGCTCTTTATAAGATTCTGAGAATAAAAAATCGGCATCATTGGTATAGGAAAGACCTTCTAACTCATAATGAAGATCTTTTGATTCTTCGAAATTAGGTGTCTTTATCATAATATGAAGATCTTCTAATAATGTAAGATCTAACAAGTATTCATAATTGATGTTTCTTTTTTCTTGGGTCTTGAAAACTTCAGAAAGACCTTCGGTTGAGGCCAATACTTTCATAATAGACTTTTTCAATTCTATTTGCTTAGCTTTAAAAGTAGCTTGGTCTAATTGATAAATAGATGAAATACTATCTGTTTGCACAGATTTATCAAGAGCAGTTTTTAACTGTTCTTTTTTCAACAAATAGTTGTTAGCCGCACTACCCTCACCAGAAAACGTTATCGTATTTTTAAAATCACTTGCATCGTAAGTCATATTAATATCATTACCGTTTTCTAGATACAATTCCATTCTGTTTTTTTTTGCATCAACAAACATGTAGTGTCCTGTGTTTTTGATCTTAATAGTATCAACAAAACGACCATCTTCTTTTAAGATAATAGGGCCTAAACCAGTTATATGAAGGTTTATTTTATTATCAGCGTGGTTTTCAATTTTTCCTGAAAACACTATGTAATCTCTGGGTGTAGTTATTTTTTCACAGGACATAACTGTAATAGTAATACTTAAAAGGTATATTATTTTTTTCATTTTAATTATTGATTATAAATAGATTAGTAGATTACGGAACAATAGCTATACAAGCTCATACTCTTACAACGAAGTGAGATTTATAAAACAGAATATAGTATCGTTATATTGTTGTTTTTTTGTTGAAGAACAGAAATTATTTAAATAGTATAGCTTCTTAAAAAGAAGCTATACTAGCTTATCATTTTAATAATTATTCTTTGGGAGTAATGACTTTTGTTCCACTAATAGGAAAACTACCAGAATATGTAAAATCTAAAGTAATCACTTTAGTGACAGTGTTGTATGTACCTGTACCTTCCATAGTCTCTGATCCACCATAACATGGGAAATTCTGCTTCTCTACAGTAACAGGGCCTTCAGTGGCGGATGTTAGCTGTCCAAATTTTATAATGACCGTGGGTGTACCTGCAGAACAGAAAAAATCAAAAGGATCTCCTCCAGATAATTCCAGTATTCCATTATCTAAATCACTTGTAGGAACTTCTACCATTGACACAAAAAAACCGAGATCTTCAGTTACTACTACTGTGCCTACCCAAGGAGAAATATCTACAGGAGGAGGGACTACGGTAATCTCTACGTTTGAAATTTGAGAAACACCTTCTTTACTGACGCTAACTTCAAGAGTGACCTTAGAATCAATGGGTAAATTGGCAACGGCATCAGAGGCAACAATAAGCTCACCGTAAGTTTGCCCAATTGTAAAAATTCCTTCAGGTGTTTGAGAGTTGATACTATAGTTTATTGTTCCTTGGTTAGAAGTCCCAGGAACAATGCCAATGGTATCTCCAACTATTGCCGATATGGCCAATTCTGCAAAAAAATCGTCAGTTTGTACAATTAATGGGCTTGCATCATCATTACTACAGGCTACAAAAAAGCCTATCGTAAGTATTGCTATTATGGATACTATTTTTTTCATAATTTTCATGTTTTAGTCTCTTGGGTTTTGAATAATTTCAGGGTTGATTTGAATGTATTTTAACCCGATAGGTAATACAAAATTTTGGCTGTTAGGGGGTAGTGTAACGGTTTGATCCCCAAAGGTATGTGTTACTGAAATGTTGTCGTTATCCAAAAGATTGTAACGTTTAATATCAAAAAGGCGATCTATACTTCCTCCAGACTCCCTTCTGCGTTCTTCTTTTACAAATTGGAGTAATTCTGTCTGATCGGTAATAGAAATAGGAGTATAGGTTTCTGGAGTAAACCTGTTTGATCGTAGCGTGTTTAAAGCATCATTGGCCGATTGTATGTTGCCTAATCTTGCATTAACTTCTGCTTGTATTAAATATAATTCGGGAGTGTTTAAACCTGAAGCCCCGCCTTGAAAATACCTAGCGCCATAGTAAACACCATCTAGATCAGCGATATTTGGTCTTAAATCGGCATACCATTGTCTGCGAACATCTCCATCTTCATAAAGATTGATTAGTGCATCTGTTGGGGCGTTTTGCAGAAAGAATCCCACTGTTTTGTACCAAACAACTTGAGGATTATCTAAAACAAAAGGAACAACACGTAAGCTAGGGTCGGAAAAGCTAGTTTCATCGGTATTAATATCTCTCAAATCGTTCTTTAAAGACAAGGCGTTATTAACAGCAACTAATGCCTCTTCGTAATGACCTTGGTACAGGTATACTTTTGCTAATAACCCATAAGCTGCAGCCTTAGATGGTCTAAAAATAAGGTCTTGGGGTTGGGTGTCTGGTAAAATCTGAATTCCAAACTGAATTTCACTAAGAACAAGGTCGTAAACTTCTTGTACAGATGCCCGGATTAAATCCAATCCTGTTAAAGCAACACCCTCTCTAATTGGAACTCCTAAATCTGAACTTGCTGTGGCACTGTTATAATGAGTTGCGTATAAATTTACAAGATTAAAGTATGCATATGCCCTATGTAACTTGGCTTCTGCTTCTAAAACATTTTTCTCTGACATACTCCCTTCTGCCGATTCCAGACCATCTAAAATTACGTTGGCTGCATAAATTTGTGAATAATAAGCATTAAAATCTGTATCGTCTTGGGATGCGTTATAGATTGTAGGGTCAAATAAGTAAGCTCTAATATCTGTATCTTGATTAAAGAATGCGGCTGCTAAAGCAGGACTTAGTCTAATATCATCACTAAAAAACTGACTTATGGTGTGCGTTTTTTGAAAGCCATCAACCAGCCCTCCATCGAAAAAACTAAGTGCCGTATTATCTAACAACAACCTAAAATCGGCAAGTGTTTCTGGAACAATCACATTTTTGGGCTGTATGTCTAGGTACTCTTCTCGGTCACATGCTGTAATCGCTACAAAGCAAATTACTGTTAGTGCTATATATTTTATATTTTTCATTTTTATTCTTTTGATTTATTACTTTTTTTAGATTAAACCTAAGTTTATTTAAAAGGAAGCAGAAATGTTTAATGTATAAGTAGCTTGCCTAGGAATAAAAGCACTTTCTGGATCAACGTCCCATTTATTAAAGTTCCAAACGACCATATTATCTGCTTGAAATCCTATTTGAAGGCTATTCATGCCTAATCTTTCTAAAGTTTTTGTTGGGAATACATAGCCAAAACTTAGCTGGCTTAAACGGATATGTGATGCGTCATCCACAAATTTATTAGAGTCTCTGTAATAGGCATATCCTAATATTCCCCTATCTTGAAAAGCAGGTATTGCGGGAATATCTGTATTGTTTTCATCTCCAGGGTTTTGCCATCGATTAACATAATCTGCAGGTACATTTTCTAAAGGACTAACTCTGTTTGCAGGTATAAAAGAAGCGTTTCGATATCTAAATACATGACCAGCTTTAAATGTGGTCAATGTTCTTAGATAAAAGTTTTTATATTCTAAATTATTAACCCATGAGCCATAGTATTTAGGCAATAAAGAACCTTCTTCTACCAAAGCATCTGGTTCAAAGATGTTAGCTCTGAAATCGACAATTCGATTATTTTCATTTAAAAACTGAGGTGCACCATTACGATCTAACCCTTGATAATTATAGCTATAAATGGTTCTTAACGGTAGATCTGGAATTGCCAAATTACCATTTACATAATCGAATATCTGTGCGTTGCTTTGAACATCTACCTTTATTAAAGTATTTGTATTTACGCTAAAATTACCTGTAGTAGTATATCTGAAATTATCGCCTCGTAAGGGTCTTAAAGTTAAATTAATGTCAAAGCCTTCGTTACGTAATGTACCATTATTTATTCGAGCGCCGTTTACTCCAGAAATAGGATTAACCGACGTAAAAGCTAGTAAATCTTCACTATCCTTTTTATAATATTCTACGCTACCACTGATTAGATTGCCAAACAATCCAAAGTCTAATCCTAAATTCAATGCATTGGTCCGTTCTAAACGTAATTCTGGGTTAGGGAGCCCTGTAATATCTGCATTTGTGCCATTTACAAAAGGAAACGAAATATTTTTTGGGGTGATTAACAATTGCGGACTGGTAGATCTATCCACGTTACCATTAATACCATATGTGGCGCGTAGTTGCAGCCTGTTTATGTTTTGGTTACCAGTAAAAAACTCATTGGCAATGTTCCATTTAGCACCAACAGAATATAGAGGTATATTTCTATATTCGTCCGATGCACCAAATAAGTTGGTGTCGTCTAAACGTGTACTTCCAGATATGGTATATTTATTATCGAAAGTATAGGAAGCATTTGCAAAATAAGAGATAAAACGATTTTCGACAAATACATTTTCATTAAAGTCAGGAATTAAACTTGCAAACCTTAGTGGCAAACTTTCTGTAAAATCGGTCGTAAAATCAACAAGCTTAGCATCTAAAGAGCGTTCATCATAACCATATTGTCTGCTCGTAGCCCTCTCAGCAATGGTTTTACGTACTTCATAACCTGCTATAGCGGTTACTTGGTGTTTTTCATTAAAAAGCTTATCGAAGTTTAATTGTGTCCTAAAGGTATGTGCTCTTTGATTGCGGGTATCTATATCTAAAATAGCGCCTACTGGAATAGCATTAGACACCGGTAATTGTGTGCTAGGGTCTAATTGTGTAAAAAGATTTACCCGAAACCTCGTATAAAAAGATTGCTCGTTATGAAAGTCTCTTATATTTTGCTGTTGCCATTCATATTGATAAGTGACGCTTGCATCCAACCCATCAATAATATTATAATTCAGACCCGTATTTAATCGTAAGGCTGTTTCTCGTAAAATATTATCTGCATTATCTAACTCTTGTTTTAAATTATAGGTCCAATCATACGGAAATCCACGCTCCAACGCTAAATTTGAAGCTTCCTGATTTAAAGCTAGAAAATTTTGCATAGGTAAATAATTGCCATTGTCATCTAAAATTCTACTGTTTATAGAAGTACTTAAAAGGTTTTGCGCACTACTAGCTCTAGGGGTTTCAAAACTATCGCTACCTGAAAATCTACCAAAATCATCATTAACTGAAGTAGATCCAAAACTTTCCTTAGATTGTGAAAAGTTAATAGAACCACTTACTTTTAATTTTGATGATATATTGAAGGAATTGGCAAAATTGATTAGATACTGATTTGCCTTAGTGTTTATTAATTCTTTCTGGTTGTCATTGTAGCTTATCGATGATCTAAAATCGTATTTTTCACTACCCCCGTTTATAGAGAAATTATATTGTGTCCATATTTCTGGACGCTGAATAAGACGGGAATATTCTCTTCTGATATCTGTATTTTCAAGTTGTTCTAACCTTGATTGAGCCTCCTCTGATGAAATATCGCCACGGTCTTGTAGCAAAAGGGTCTGTACTACTGGATTCAATACCTGACCAGAAGCTACATTAAGATTACCATTGAATAAATTAGTTTGATCATGGAACCCTCCTCTTTCGAAAACCTCTCGTTGATAGGCCACTTGTGTTGCTGCATCTGCAATTGGCGCGGCAAACAAATCTGGTTCTGGAGTAATAGAAGTATTTACTGAAGCGTTAATAGTTAGCTTACCATTTCTATTTCCTTTTTTAGTAACGATAACTATAACACCATTTGCAGCTCTTATACCCCAAATAGAGGCTGCAGCAGCATCTTTTAATATGGTAATGCTTTCAACATCATTTGGGTTTATAGTATTTTGGTTTTGCTCAATGGGGAAACCGTCTACAACAATTAGTGGGTCACTATTAGCACTTATCGTACTGAGTCCACGAATAATAAAATTACCGTCAGTATCTGTGGTAACACCAGCGACTTCTCCTTCAATCTTAGAGAAAATATTTTGATTGATTTTTAAATCTAATGTTTTCTCATTGACACGTTCAAAAGAACCCGTAGAGCGCTCTTTGGAAATGGTTTGGTAACCTGTTGAAACTATTTCTACGGTATCAAGTTCGAAAGAAGATGGTGCCATTTGCACATTGTAAGTAGTGCCTTGCCCAATGATAACTTCAGAATCAAGATAGCCAAGGTAGCTTAAGACTAATGTTTCTCCTTCTTGAGCGTCTATTTTATAAATCCCATCAAAACTAGTAGTTGCTCCACGTAACGTTCCTTTAACAATTACAACAACCCCAATTAATGGCTCACCATTCTCGTCTGTTACTTTGCCTTGTATTTTTTGTTGTACAATAGCAGGTTTCCTTTTTATAACAATGGTATTCTTGCCAGAAATGTTGAATTTAAAATTTCCTTTTGGTAAAATTTCTTGCAACAGCTTGTTGGCTCGAATAGTTCCTCTTTTAAGATTTACACTTGGAAAACCTTTAAACATGTCTTCTTGATAAATAAATCTGTAATCAGTTTGGGCTTTAATAATTTTAAAAATTTCATCTACTGTAACAGTCTTATCTGCATCAATATTGATTTTTACTCTTTGAGAAAATACATTATTGGGAGCAAGACTAAATGCAGTGGTGCATATGAAAAAAATAAAAGCTCTCATAAGATGGATTAAAAATTTCTTTCTAAAATAGAATAGAAGGTTAGTTAATTTAATTTCCATAAATTTGCTTGTTTTAATTGATTAAACATTAATTAGTTAATACACACTATAGAGGGGCGAAGATCGATACCGCAAAATGTCTTCTTCGTTCCCTTTCTATGTTATTTTAGGACTATTTTTTTATTGTTAATTTCATAAGAATTTATAAATCCCAAGTCTGTTATAGTATTCAAAATTTCTTCTATTTTTTGTTCTTTGCCTAATACGCCAATAAACCTAACATCTTCAAGTTCGGCGTTATTAAAAGTAACATCCATGTCATACCATCTGGATAAAACTTTCATAATAGACTTTAAAGATTTACCCTCAAAACTAAAGACTCCTTCTCTCCATGAAATCTCATTGTATATGTCTATGTTTTTTGTTTCTATATCTTTTGAATCTCCTACAATAGATTGTTCTTTAGGTTTTAAGACCACAGTTTCTGCCCCATTAGATACTCCAACTTTGCCTTCTACTAATGTTGTGTAAACATGCACTTCGTCTTGATATGCTTTTATATTGAATTCTGTACCTAAAACCTCTACTTCTTGCATGTTATGTGCTACTTTAAATTTGGCTCCGTGGTGTTTGGTGCTAGATGTTACATCAAAATAGGCTTCACCGTAGATCAATTCTACTTCTCTGGTTTGACCTTTTATAAAAGCAACGGGGTATTTAATTTGAGATTCTGAGTTTAACCATATTTGGGTGCCATCTGATAACTTTACAGAAAATTGTCCGCCTCTTGGTATGGTTAAATAATTGTATGCTATTTTAGGGCTAGTAGCGGGTTGCGAATTATAAATTATTTCTTCGCCATTACTATTTAAATTATCTGTAGTATATTTTTTGCCTTTTTCTAAATTAATGGAAGAACCTTCACTTAAGGTTAAAGTTGCTTTATCTGTACCTATTTTTATTTTGTTGTTTACTATTATAGGAGTGTTGTCTTTAACGGGTTTATCCTTAGTTAAGAAAAAGTAACCTGCTGATACAAAGATTAAAATTGCAGCAGCGTACTTGAAAATAGGTGTTAAAAACAATTTTCTTGCTTTCTTGGTAGAGGTATCTTTATTTGAGAAATTCTCATAAGCAGCTAGAGAATCAAATATCAGGTCACTATTTAATGTGTGGTGTATGGTTAAATACTCTTTAAAGATTTTAAGATTTTCTTTTTTATCTAACCATTTACTTAAACCGTCTATTTCAGATACAGAGGCTTCATTATTTATATATTTGGAGATGATTTTCTCCATATCTTTTTTTGTCATGAGTTTAAAATTTAATACAAGGTAATTTAGGACTATTGACGATATGACGTTTTATTTTTTGAAAACCACCATTATTTATTTAAATTTCTTTCTTTTGTAAACATATTTGCAGAGAAATCCAGTTATTTTGAAGAATCTTTCATATACCAACGAGGCACTTATTGATGCTTTTAAGAATGGTGATAAGGAGGTGTATAAATACATATACTTAACTTATTATCAGGATCTGTGCGTATATATTAAAGGTTATACTAATGATAAGCAGGCAGCAGAAGATATTGTGCAAAATGTACTATTAAAGCTATGGGAGAATAGAGATGAAATTCAAATTCATTCTTCTTTTAAAGGTTTTCTCTATAAGTCTGTTTATTACTCTTTTATGGATCTTTACAGGAAAAAGAAAAGAATAAATGAGAAGTTAGAATCTTTGAGATATAATATTTTAAATGAATTGATTGAAGATGATAATGAATTGAAGGAAAAAAGGCTACTGGCTTTAAGAAAGGCAATAGAAGAACTACCTACTAAATGCAAGGAAATATTTGTTTTAAGTAAGTTTGAAGGATTGAAATATAAAGAGATAGCGGATGCTTTAGGTATTTCAATAAATACTGTAGAGAATCAGGTAGGTAAAGCATTTAAGATCTTAAGAAAAAAAATGTTCGAAAATAAATATTTAAATCTTTTTATCAATTTTTTTGCAGGAGGTAAGCGGGTTTAATTTTAAGAGATAATCTATTCAAAGTTAAAAATGGTTCATTAAATTTATTTGACAATTGTATTGTTTTGTCACACCACAAATTATATATTTGAATCTTAAGAGTTATTTTGACATTATAAGAAATCATATAAAAGTTCACAAATCGTCAACACAAGTTTGTAAAATACAGAGAGTGTTAGGTTTTATATGATTTACAAGCATAAGATAAGGTTTGGATTCCTATCCAGACCGCAAAATTGCAAAAAGAAAGCTCTGAGAAATTAGGGCTTTTTTTGGCAATAAAAAGAAGTTGTGTTGTTTATCTCAATGAAAATTGAGGTAAAAAGGTAGAGTTGCTGAGTGATACTGAAATAAATTCAGTACTAGAGTTCAGCACACGCCAATGAGAAGCTTTCCTTTTTTCTTAATTGAAGATTGGGATGCTTTTTTGTTTTGTAGGATTTTGTTTCTATTTTAGATTATTTATTAATTTTCAAATAATTAGAGATATGACAGACAAAACAGTAGGTAAAGTTATACCTGATGAATTTTATAAAGCATCTAATTTTTTTACATTAAGTGGAGCAGCTGGTGCTGTGTGGTTATTTTGCTTAGTTTTAGCAAATCTAGACCCTGATGCAAAACTCTTTACCCCTGCCTATTACAGGTTGATAGCTTTAGGTTTGAGTGAGACCATTGCAATAGTAATGTTAATGAGGGTTAGACGAAAAAAAAAGTTTGAACTATGGCTTTTTGCTTTTTTCAATGGGTTGCTGATATTCATAAATGCTTCTGGATTAAACGCAATTTCTTCAAAGCTTTCTTTTGAAAATACTAGTTCAATTCAAAGTAAAATCATTACAAACAATACACCACAAAAAGCATCATTTGTATCAAATTTTTTCAAACGTGAAATAAGTTGGTGGATTGAGGATACTTATTATTCAGATAAAAGACAGGTTTTAGAGAAAAATGAGTTCTTAAATAAAAAGAACAAACAATTTTCTGAAAATATAAATCTTCTTAAAATCAAGTATGATTCAATTCATAAAGTTAATGATTCATTGAGAAAAATCATTTCAGTAAAAGAGAAGCCTGTAAAGGAAATTATAAAATTGAAAACTAACGATTGTAAGCCAGAGATAGATAAACTTAATGATAAAATAATAAAGTTGAGGAATCTGAATAATTCTATAACTAAAGGGCTTACAGGAAAAATAAACAAGTTGGAGAATGAACTCAATAAGTACAAGAAATTAGAGAAATCTAAAATGATTAAAGTAGGAGAAACTCCTTATTCTACTTTAATTGTTGAAATAGATAGATTGAGAAAAAAGCTAATTGAATGTGAATCAAAATATGACCAAAATTAATATTAATTAATTCAATTATATGTTATGAGCTACAAGAAATTGTAGCTCTTTTTTTTTGTCATAAACTTAATTCCTAAGTTATCAATTTTGATGGCTTTTTTTATATAAAGCTTTAAAAAGTAAGGATAAACCTTACAAAGTGTAAGGGCAAACCTTAGCAGTTTTTCAGTTATATTCTATAATTTTATAATGTTCTAAACCACAGAAAGATATGGTGTGTTTGTAAACGTGTTATTTCGTTTATTCGGAGGTCTTAAATATCTGGTGTAGGTATGTTAATCATTTTAAAATAGTGCGATAAAAAATAATCAAAGAGTAAAACAACTATAATTAATCTAAAAATTTATAAAATGAAAACAATTATTTTAGGAATTTCATTACTCGTAATGAGTTTTGGAATGCAGGCACAGAATACAAATGTAGCTATTGGAATTGGGGGTACAACTACAGCATCTGATTTTTATTATAATACTACAAATAATAATATTGGTATAGGGACTATTCCTACTAATAGTGAACAACTCACTATTGATTCAGGATCTTCTAGTGGTATTTTACGTATGAAAAGTACAAATGAAAGCGGATATGCTTTCTTTTTGGGCGCAGGAAATTCATTTAGTTTAGTTGACTACTCAAACTATAATACAGTTTGGGCAGTTAAAAATGGTAGACTAGGATTGGGTACTACTCCTAGTTTAGGATGGCTTCATATAAGAGCTGTTGGAGAAGATATATTGGCTCTACAATCTTATAATACTCCTGCCTCTTATATTTTTAAAATAGATGGAAATGGTTTAAAACTATGGAATAACCTTAATTCTAATACACCATTCGAAGTTAAAAATAACGGGGATTTTATTGCAAATGGTAATGTAGGAGTTGGAACTACAACAATGGGCTCCCACAAATTGGCAGTCGAAGGTAGTATAGGAGCCAGAGAAGTTAAAGTAGAAGTAGGATCATGGTCCGATTTTGTTTTTGAGGAAGCATATAATTTACCTGCTTTGGAAGAGGTTGAAAAATATATTTTGGAAAAAGGGCACTTGGAAAACATTCCTTCTGAGAAACAAGTATTAGAAAATGGGATTTATTTAGGAGATATGAATGCTAAACTGTTACAGAAAATAGAAGAGTTAACATTGTATACTATTGATCAAGAAAAACAATTAAAAGCTCAAAATACTACAATCGATACTTTGGCAACTAAATTATTAGAATTGCAATTAGAGATTGAGAAATTAAAAGAATAATTAGTTTTAGATTTTATATAGCAAATTTCTATACCGATTTATTCGTAATTATACTAAAGTAAATTAGGTGTTTCAATAAGGAAGAAACTTTTCTTGTGTATTGGAATTGAGATGCATGTCTAATACAGCTACGGTGTACCCACAAATATGGCAGCATATTAAATAATAATTTTACAAAGATAGACACTAATTTCACGAATTATCACAAATGGTTCTAAATATAAATTATTTACAAATAAGTAATTCAAGTTTACTTATCAATAAATTAGAGTGCAGGAATATAATAGAATTAAATCGGGTTTGGATTGTAAAAACAGACTGAAAGTCTGATTCGTGATTATGAATAGTATAGAGAGTTATCCACCATATTGAGGTTTTATTCGTGTAAATCTGTGTAATTCGTGGCTTGATTAAAAAGATGTGGGTACACCGTAGCTAATACAGACAGGCTTTTTGTTCTACAAGGTTTTGTGTTTTTCAACAAGCATATCTTTTGGCAGCTGAAATCAACGAATAGAGTCCCCCTGATGTATAGTCATTTCAAGCAATTCATACTTTTGACTTATTTTTTTTGGATCAGCGATATAATTGTTTTTTAAATGTCTGTCAAAGAAAGCTGTTACAAGCTCATTAGTAATTTTAATGCCTAATTCGGCATCTACAGCCCCCGTTTGTGCAAGTTCTTTAATAGGTATCATAAAAGGTATATCCATGAAATTTGGATGTGCCGAAGTAAGTATTTTACTTTCATAAAAATAGTCAGTACTTTTATTTTTATATACGTGCGAGTTTATGTCCTCATGTTCTGCCGGCCAATCTGCCGAAATATATAGGAATGGAACATGATAAATAGTATCCATCATTTCTCCCCATTGTACGCCATCAATATTAGCCGCGGCTTTTATTCTGGTATCTTTTATGGCCGTTTGACCTGCCGCACCACCACCGCGAGAGTGCCCAAAAACACCTATTCGATTTAGGTCTAACTTATCTTTTAAAAACCCTGTACTGTTCCAATTTTCTAATTGATCTATGGTATAAATAATATCTGTAGTCCATCTTTTTATCATATTAGTCACAGAATAGCCTTTGGAAGCCTCTCTTATAATGGCATGTCGCTCTTCAAAAGAGAGCTCTTTTTTAAAAGCTTCTTTTACAGGTTTCATACGTTCCAATACATTCACTGTTTGGTTGGCTTGAAATTCATAATCGAAAAACTTCTCACGCCCATCAGGAAATGTAGACCCTAAACTTTCGTAAGTATGATTTAAATTTAAAATGATATAGCCCTGACTGGCAATCTCGGTTAAAAGAGAATAATACCCCAAAGCATTAGAGCCATACCCGTGAGAAAAAATCAAAACAGGAAAATTTTTTTCAACGATCGGTACATTTTCATAAACATAGGTATCTACATGATCTAAATAATTTAATAGATTAGGGTTTATACCTCCTAGATATTTATTTATAAAACTTACTCTGTTTGCCCGATCTAGATATGGCTCTTGTTTTCCGGAAACAATAGAGGACGAAGGGTACCAAACTTTGACCATAAATTCTCTTTTGTCGTTTTCGTCTTTGGTAATAATTTCGTCAATATTTGTTTTTAGATGGATAGAATGAGTTCCTACAGGGTATTCTCCGGTGGGTTTGGGTAGTGAAAATACAGGAAGTAAATTCGGTAAAAACCAGCTAGGAATTAGTAATATTATAATGAAGATATAGCCAAGACCTCTTAAAAAGGTTAATTTATTAGTCTTTGTTTGGTCAATAGAAATAATCCTCCACATTAAAACAAGCATTAAGAGATATGCAGGAATTAGCTGCCAGCGACAACTTTCAATAACTGTATGTAAAATTAAAATTGTGGCTAAAGCAATTAACAAATATTTTTTGTTTATAATTTTAAGTAAGGGCCGTTTTACAAAAGGTAAAATAGTTACTATTAGTAATAATATAATTTCTAGAATTCTCATTTCGTTTTTATGTTTAATGCATTTAATTTAATCTTTAATAATAGCCAGGATAGATAGGATAGTATAAATATGCCTAGCCCATAAAGTGTTGTGATTGTAGAAACTTTAAATCCTGCAAAGAGAAGATCGGAATCGACATTACCCCAATTTTCGATGGATTCGAATGCTTCATAAAGAGCAATAATTTGCCCAAAAAGACCAAAGGCTAAAGCAAACACACCAAGATATCTTATATAATCAATCTCCTTTTTTGCAGCCTTTTTTGACGAGAATTTATTAGCAAAAAGAAAAGAAGCGCTTCTTGCTACCATAACGATGTTTATTAATAACATTAATGTTAGTGGTAGTGTAAATATGAGGCCGCCATTTTTGATAAAATCTATCATGTCTTTATTAATTGTTTTTTAAAAAAATTATCAGTTTAAAATTAGAAATATTATAGGTTTCTGGGCATGTTAAATCCGATGTTAAACTAGTTATTCATCGACAAAAAATATTGTTTTTAAAAATTAATGAGATCTTTATGCTAAATTTACTTACATGCGCATACTTTTACATGTTTTGTTTTGGATATTTAGTAGTTTTCTAATTGTATTCTTTATTGGAAAAAAGGGGAGTTTATCTTTTACACTTGCTTTTACTGGTTTTTTACTTCCAGTAGTTATAACAATTTCTTATCTTTTTAATTATTGGTTGTTTCCGCAATACTTGTTTAAAAAACAACTGTTTAAATTTGTTTTGTACGGATTGCTCGTTGTTGTACTTTCTGTATATCTGGAAACTCTTATTGTTTTATGGGCACTTGTTAATTTAGGTAATTATTCTTTTAATAACATGACTCCTGCAAGTCATAACATTGAGCAATTAGCTGTTGCTTTGTTTTTTGTTGTTTTTCTGAGCAATCTGATTTATCTGGTTAGAAGGTGGTCTGTAAAAGAAAAAGACTCTGAGACATTAATTCAATTTAGATCTAATAGAGAGACTGTACAGCTATCAGAAAAGGCAATTGATTATATTGAAAGCCTAGGGGATTATGTTAAAATACATAGTGAAGCAAAAGTGTTTACCAGCAGAGAAAAGATTAGTAAATTGGAAAATAGATTACCTTCTAACTTTATTAGAGTCCACAGATCATACCTTATAAATACTTCGAAAATTGAGTCTTTTAATAATACAAAAATTGAAATACAAGGAAATAAGATTCCCATTAGTAGAAAATACAAACCTGAGGTTTTAGAAAAACTAAAAATAATCAAGTAACCATATTCTTAATTACTGTTTACCTATTTTTTATTTTGGAATATTTAAATAAGATGTGACCTTTTGTTTTTGCCAGTGTCTTAATACCAAACTTAATATTTAAAATCTGGTAAACATGGCAAAGTTTGAAATTTATAAAGACAAAAGAAAAGAATTTAGATTTAGATTAAAAGCAGGGAATGGTCAAAATATATTGGCTAGCGAAGGTTATGCATCCAAAGCTGGGTGTACTAATGGCATTGAATCCGTAAAAAAGAATTCAACAGACGATACTAGATATTCTCGATTAGAGTCTAAAGGCGGTAGTCCTTATTTTAACTTAAAAGCTTCAAATGGACAAGTTATAGGAACTAGCGAAATGTACTCATCTACTAGCGCTATGGAGAATGGTATCGCTTCGGTTAAGAAGAATGCTTCAGAAGCCTCTGTAGAGGATTTATCATAGTGCATAATTAGTAACCATTCATAATTATATTGTTTTGAGGGTGACTTAAAAGTGTCATTCAGAGTGTAGCGAAGAATCTTGTTGAATTACAACCTATCAGTTTAAAGGTTTATAAGGTTTCTCATTTCATTCAGAATGACAAAATTACTTTTAAGTCATCCTCTTTTTTTGTTTGAATACTTAAATGGGGCAATTTAAAAAAACCGCCTAGTGGTTACAAGTTTAAAATGATTATTAATAGGTTGAATGTAATACGTTTATGTGATTGTGTGAATTTATTTGTTAAATTTGAAAATGTAGGAATAGTAGTAAGCGAAACAATCACTCTATAAATTGTAGTAATATTTAAATCATTAAAATAGTTATGAAAAGCATTATCCCATTAGCAATAATTTTAATTTCCTCCTTTATTAATGCGCAAAACACTAACGATTCAAAGTTTGTTTATGGCGAAAACGGACTTGAGCCGAGACATATTACTATAGATATAAAAGGCATGGACATGGATGAAATGCAAACGAAGGCAGAAGAATGGCTTAATGAAAAGTATGAAGCCCCAAAAGGTAAAAGTGATAGTAATAATGATAAAAAAATAAAGCCAGGTAAAAGTATTACGGCTTATGAAATATATGAAGACAACGAAGGTGATGCAACAGGGAAAGCAAATAATAACAAAAAACTACGTTTTACTGGGTTTACAAATAATGCTATTTGTATAGGTAAAGGAGCCGATTACAGTTGTGAGACTGTGGAATATACTATTGAGCTTAGGTTGCGAGATGGGGACTTAAGATTTAAACCTATAAAGCTAACTTATAAAGGAGCCTCTGATAAGAAAGAGCAGACTATAAACTTGAAGAAAAATAAATTTGCTAAGAATGGAGCAATCATAGATGGTTATGAGAAGGCTTCTTCTCAAATAGAGACTTTACTTAACAGTTTAAGAAGAAGCATTGTGAATTATTTAACCGGAAAAGCACAGGAAGAAGAGTGGTAATTTAAACGACAACGTTTTGAATTTATACAAATCGAAAAATTTGTTAAAAGCTTCAATTTAAATTGAAGCTTTTTTATTTTTAAGAAGTTGAAAAATGACAAAATTTGCCCCTAAAATGCACTTAATCAATTTAATTGTGCAGTTAAACTAATAATTTTTAGTAGTTACCTTGTAATCAATTAAATTGGCATCACCATAACATAAGTAGGTTAAGTTCATGGTAGATTTGGGGCAAAAAAAGGTGAACATTCTGTTCGCCTTTTTTTTGTTTATAACATTCGCTTAAAAACTTTATGCTAACAAATCAGGATAGAGTTAATATTTTAATTTAAACTTTAGTAAATCTTACTAAGTATTAAATCCATTAAGCTTAGCCGATTTCGTAAACTTCAAATTAGTTCTATTCATTTTTTTATAGGGATTAAATATTATTTTCATTAGTTAAATATTATTAAAACAAGCTTTAATGCTAAATAGGACAGTTTGTGCTATTTTTTGAACATTCTATGTAATAATTTTAAAGCAGGTTAGATTACATTTGGTAGCCACTTGATCTAGAAAAATGAAATATTGCCTGCCCTTATTATTTTTAACCTCTATTTATTTTAGTTTTTCTCAAACTAAGTCTTCAACAGAAACATATTATAAGTTATTCGACTCGCATTTCGATTATAAGAATCATGAGGTTTTTAATGGTTTGGAGTACGTAGATGTGTTCCCGGAATTAAGCAGAACCAAGGAAACTAATAATAAGTTTTATGGTTCATTTGGTTTTAAAAAGGGATTCATTATTTACGATGAGCAACCTTACTACGATTTAGAAATGAAGTATGATTTACTAAATGATTGTGTGCTTTTAAATTATGTGAGTAAGAAGACAAATTATTTAAGGCTTAGCCCAGAAAGAGTTTCCCAATTTAAGTTGAAAGAACACAAGTTTGTAAGGTTACAGAATAGTCCGTCATTACATGCTATTTACGAAAATGGATTTTTTAAAGAAGGTTATAAAGGAGGAAAATTTTCACTATACATAAAATATAGAAAGGATAGGCAAGAAGACTTAAGTGAAGGCATGGTTGTTAATGTTTTTAAAGAGCACAAAACATTTATAGTGCATCATAAAGATGTGTTTCATGAAATAGGTTCCAGAAAAGATATGTTAAAAGCCTTTTCGTTTAGAGGAAAAGAAATTCGAACGTTTTACAAAAATAATTCTCGTGTGTTAAAAAGTAACAAAGAACAATTTTTTGTAAGGCTTGTCAAGTATTTAGATACAATGAATTATTTAAATACAGATGGGTAAAATGAGGACAATAAAAATAATTGGAATGACCAGTTTCTTTGCTTTTTTTTCGCAAATAGCCTATTGCCAATCTAAAGAGAAAATTTCTGTTGCTTTTGAAAATAAAGGAATAGTTGAAGTCTTAATTGAATTGGAAAACATTTCCGATTACCAATTCTATTTTAATAAAGATTGGTTTCCCGATTCATTGATTTCAAAATCATTCACTAATGCTAGTATTGAAGCCATTTTAAGTGAGATTTTAGAAGAAACTTCAATTAATTTTTTTATGTTAAACAATCGGGTTATCCTAACTAAGAATAATGCGATTAGAGATAACATATCACTTTTCTATTACGATCAAAAGGGAGATGAGGTCGTCCCCTTGAATGATGAGAAGGCTCCGGTACTGCAAAAAGAGTACGTTAATGCATCTAAAGTTAAAAACGTTGAGATTTTTCATATAGGCAAAGAAAATAAAAGATTATCCCAAAAAGCGTTTAACATATCCGGGTATATTAAAGATGCCAAAACTAAAAGACCCATAGAGAGTTTAGTTGTATTTATTCAGGGAACATCTATTAACACGGTAACCAATAACCTTGGATACTATAATATGAAAGTGCCTGCCGGATTTAGTATTTTGGAAACAGCCTCGATGGAATATGGCAAACATAAAAAGCAAATAGTTGTTTATGGTGATGGTACATTAAGCTTTGATTTATTTGAGGAGATTGAAGAGCTAGAAGAGATAGTGGTTGAATCTGATAGAGATAGGAATATTAAAAGTGCCAACGTTGGTGTAACAAAAGTAGACATTGAAGGTATAAAAAACATACCATTGGTTCTTGGTGAACGAGATGTTTTAAAGGTCGCCACGACAATGCCGGGTGTAAAAACAGCAGGGGAAGGGACTTTAGGTTACAATGTTAGAGGAGGGAAGGTCGATCAAAATTTAATTCTTTTTGATGATGCAGTAATTTATAATCCGTCGCATTTTTTTGGAATATTTTCGGCTATAAATCCTTTTGCAACAGGAAGTGTAGATATTTATAAAGGCAGTATTCCTGCTGAATTTGGCGGACGGTTATCTTCTGTAATAGACATTTCAACAAAAGAGGCAAACATGAAAGCGTTTTCGGGAGAAGGTAATATTGGTCCAGTAACTGGAAATTTAATGCTAGAAGCCCCAATTGTTAAAGATAAAGCGGCAGTTTTAATAGGTGGTAGGGCTACATATTCAGACTGGGTTTTAAAAACAATTTCCGAGGAATCTATAAAAAACAGTAAAGCGTCATTTTATGATGGGGTAATAAAATACAATCATAATATTAATGATAAGAATTCGTTACAAGCAACAGCTTATTACAGTAAGGATAAGTTTAGTATAACTTCAGATTCTGTTTTTGATTATAGTAATAGGTTAGCTTCAATAAAATGGCATCATAGGTTTAATGAAAAAAACAGAGCATCGGTTCAATTAGCAACCAGCCAATATAAATTCAACATAATCTATGATGGCATATTTAATAGAAATTTTGATTTTGGTTATAGCATTGATGAAACTCAATTAAAGCTAAAAGCGAGATACCGGTACAACAAGAAACATAAATTCACTTACGGATTAAGTGGTAAATCATATGTTATCAGACCCGGAAATATTTATCCTATAGGAGATAAATCTGTTATTGAAAGTAAAACTGTAGAAAAAGAAAAGGGATTTGAGTCGGCTGTTTTTATCTCAGATTTATTTGAAGTTAATGAAAAATTACTTTTCGATTTAGGCTTTAGATATTCTTTTTATGCAGCTCTTGGACCAGGAACCCAGAAAGTTTATGCTTCAGGTGTACCGTTGAGTTCAGAATCGGTTATAGAAACGAAACAATATAAAAATAATGAAGTCATAAAAACACATGGCGGTCCGGAATTTAGGTTTTCTGCAAGGTACTTTTTATCGCCTACCCTTTCAATAAAGGGTGGTTATAATAAGACCATTCAATATTCTCACTTATTATCTTCTAATACAACGGCTTCTCCAATCGATTCCTGGAAGTTATCCGATTTAAATATAGAACCTCAAAGAGCAGAACAGTACTCTTTAGGAGTATTTAAAAATTTTGATAGCGGTGTGTATGAGGCTAGTTTAGAAGGCTATTATAAGAAAATGAATAATCTTTTAGATTTTAAAGTGGGTGCCGAATTACTGCTTAATCAGGATATTGAAACAGAGTTGTTGCAGGGAGAAGGAAAAGCCTATGGTATAGAGTTTTTATTGAAAAAGAAAAAAGGAAAGTTTAATGGCTGGCTTGGGTACTCTTATTCAAGAACATTAGTGAAATTGGATAGTGAGTTTTTAACAAATCAAGTAAATAATGGAGATTACTTTTCGGCCAATCAAGATAGGCCCCATGATGTTAGTCTCATATCAAATTATAAATTAACCAAGCGCTATAGTTTTTCTTTAAATTTTAATTATCAATCTGGAAGGCCCATTACATATCCTGTGGGTAAATACATTTATAATGGATCAGAACAATTGATATATAGTGATAGAAACAAGTTTAGAGTACCAGACTATTATCGATTAGATCTCGGAATTAATATTGAAGGAAACCATAAAAACGCAAAGCTTGCTCATAGTTTTTGGAATATTTCTGTTTATAATGTTTTGGGGAGAAATAATCCGTTATCGGTCTTTTTTGTAAATGAGAATGGAGAAGTAAAAGGTTATAAATCGTCTGTTTTTGCAATCCCAGTGCCTACTATAACTTATAATTTTAAATTTTAAAATGAGATTAAATAAGCATATATTTTTACTTGTTTTGGTAGTTAATTTTAGTTGTACGGAACCATTTAACCTGGTCACGGAATCTTTTGAAGATACTTTGGTAGTTGAGGCAACTATAACTGATGAGCTGAAAACGCAAAAAATAAAAATTTCTCGTACATACCGACTAGAAAACGATACGCCCGTTTTAGAGGAAAAGGCAAAGGTTAAAATAGTAGATAGTAACAACAATGAATACGATTTTAGGTATGAAGGATCAGGTATATACAATTCAATTCAGGAATTTCAAGCGGTAGAAGGTGTTTCTTATAAATTATTCATAACAGCATCAGATGGAAAAGAATATATTTCTGATGAAGAGTCGCTAGCTCCCAAAGCAGAAATGGATTTGTATGTAGAAGCAATTAATGCGAATGGTACGACTGGTGCACAGGTTTTTGTTAATACTAATGATAATTTAGGTGATGCCAACTATTTTAGATATGAATATGAAGAAACCTATAAGGTTGTGGCTCCACTTTTTACAACCAATAATATTATACCTGTTAATGTTGTGTATACAGAATATGATATACATTTTGATACATTAGATGTTTTGAGATCTAGAGATAAGCAAGTTTGTTACTCTACTAAATATTCAAATCAAATTTTAATTACAAGTGTTAACGGTTTAAGTGAGGATAAAATATCCAGATTTCCTATTCGCTTTTTATCTTCTGAAACCGCTTTTTTAAGAGAACGGTATAGTATTTTAGTAAGACAATATGTGCAATCTGCAAACGCAAATAATTTCTATAAAATATTAAAAGAATTGGGCTCAGATGGAAGCCTGTTAATAGACAATCAACCAGGTTTTATACGAGGAAATATCTTTTCAAAAGAAAACCGTAAAGAAAAAATTGTTGGTTTTTTTGATGTCTCTTCAGTAACGTCTAAAAGAATTTACTTCAATTATAAAGATTTCGATTTTGATTATCCATTTTATTTTTTTCGTTGCGATGAAATTACTTTAAATTATGGTAAAATGGAGGAAAGATTTCGGATGTTTAAATGGCTAAATAGCCCAAGTGCTTATATGTACGTTTCTGGTGGTAAGTTTTCGCCTAGATTTGTTTCATCAAAATGTGTAGATTGTACAACGTTTTCTTCAAACATAAAACCAGAATTTTGGGAAGATTAATAAAATATTTAACAGCCATAAACAGCATTATACTGTGTTTCTCTCATGGTGTTGCTTTTGGACAAATTAAAGATGACATTCAAAATGTCATGATAAAAACAGTCCCAAAAGAAAAAGTAGTAGTGCACATAAATGATAAATTGCTATTAGCTGGAGAAACATTTTATTATAAAGTTTTTTGTTTATTAGAACAAACAAGTGAATTAAGTAGTATAAGTAAAATAGCATATGTTGAATTAGTAGGAGAAAACAATACTATTTTATTTAATCAGAAGCTCAAGTTAGTAGACGGTATGGCAAGTGGAGATTATTTTATACCATCTGATGTTGAAACCGGTAATTACAAACTTATTGCCTATACTAAATGGACGATTAACGGTCCTAGAAACCCTTTTTTTGTTAAAGATATTTACGTTGTTAACCCTTATGTTTTAACTCCGGATTCGGTAAATAACACGTCTGAAAATAATAACCCAGCTAAGATTCAAATTAATAAAACTGGGCATACTCAATCGGGGACGACTCATGATGTAAAGGTACAATTAGAAACAGATTTTGGTGTGTATAAACCCAGAAGTAAAGTTTCGTTAAAGCTGATTAATATGCTTGGTGCGTCAATGTATGGTAACTATACTCTATCGGTTAGGAAAACGGATTCATTGGAGATTAAAACAGACAGTAATATTGAAATAAAAGAGATTGTTAAAACCGATAGCACATTTTATTTACCAGAACTTAGAGGAGAAATTATATCCGGATATGTGGTATCTAAAGACCATGATTCGGTTATACCAAATAAAATAGTAGCACTATCTATTGCTGGTAAAAACTATATATACAAAAATGTCTTAACTAATAAATTTGGTGAGTTTTATTTCCATTTAGAAGAAAACTACGCCAAATCTGAATGTGTTTTACAAATTTTAGATTCAGATAGAGCGGCCTACAAAATAGTTTTAAACGATACTTCATTTAAATATTATGATGTTTTAAAATTTCAAAACGTTCAACTAAACTCAAGTATTCACGATTGGGTGCAAAATCAAAGTATTTATAACCAAATTGAGAACGCATATAGTACTTCTAAATTAGACAGTATAATGTCTCCTGATTTTACAAAACCGTTTTATAGTAAACCAAGTATTACTTATGTGTTAGATGATTATAAACGTTTTCCAACAACAAGAGAGACCTTTGTTGAGGTAGTTGAAGGGGCATTTATAAGAAAGCATAAAGGTTTAGATAAGCTAGGGGTTCGAAGAAATAATACATCTACATTTAACCCTTTTGACGATCGGGAAACACTAGTGCTTTTAGATGGCTTGTTAATTCAGGATAGCGAGTATGTATTAAATTACAATCCTTATAAAATAGAATCGGTGAGTTTATTAAAAGAAATTTATTTTTATGGACCAAGTATATTTAAAGGAATTATTGACATAAGAACAAAAAGAGGAGACTTTAATGTGCCATCAGGGGTTGATGATGTAAGTCGTTTAAATCTTACCATTCCTAAAGAAAGAAGAATATATTACCAACCCAATTATAACGATGATGTAGAGAAGTTAAAGAGAATCCCAGATTATAGAAGTCAGTTATTATGGAAGCCTGATATTGCTTTAAAGTCCGAATCCAAATCAATCGAATTTTATACGTCAGATTTGGAAGGCGTATTTGAGGTTTTATTTGAAGGTTATACTTTAAATGGAGTATATGTAAATTCAAAAAGGTACTTTAAAGTAAAAAGCGAACAGACTAAATAACCAATACCGATTGGGTTTTCAAAATCAGAAACATGTTTACGTATTCAAGATTCCCAGAGAAGTTTAGTCTTGAAAAAATTAACGAAGAAAAGTAAAAACTTTTTAGATGTCATTTTTCCTCTTAGTAGCTTAAAAGCATGTGCAATATGGTTTTCTACTGTTTTAACAGAAATATTCATCACCTCGGCTATTTCTTTATATTTATAGCCCTCAATTTTACTTAGTAATAAGGCCTCTTTACACTTGGGAGGGAGCTCATCTATAGCAGATTTTAAATATAACAAGCGCTGTTCCATTATTTTAATATCCTCTATTTTGTTCTCCATTTGATTAAGTTTCGTAAACTTTATCGCTTCTAATTTTTCATTAATACGCTTACGGGATTTATAATTATTAATAAAAGCATTATACGCCGATTTATAAAGATAGCTCTTTAGTGAAGAGTGAATTTTTAATTGTTCCCTTTTTTCCCAGAGTTTCAACAATATATCTTGAGCTATATCTTCAGCCAATTGATCATTATTGGTAAAACTGTACAGATACACGCACAAATTATCGTAGTAATTTGTGTATATAAATCTATAAGCTTTTTTGTCACTTTTAGAAAGCTTTAGTAGAAGATCAATGTCGTTAGTATACGTGTTGTCCAATGTTTTTTTGTGCCCAAATGGTTAATAGTTAGGTTACAAAAATGAAAAAAAATAAATTAAGACTAGGGGATTTAAAAAAACTGTTGTCATAAAGTTATAATATAGTTAATAATGTCAAAAGAAAAAATAGAGAATATTATCTCAAAATATATTAACCATGAAGCTTCAGAAGCTGAGATAGAAGAGCTTTTAGTTTGGTTAGAAGACCCTAAAAATGAAAAAGCATTTAAAGAGAATATAGCTGTAAGCCACTATTTAAACAAGAGCTTTAAAAAGTTTGATTCTGCAAAGGCTTATAAAAACACTTTACAAATTTATAAGACCTCAAAAAAGAAGAAAAGAATATCGGCTTACTTCGCATATGCTGTTGCAGCATCTTTAGTACTTCTAATTTCTTTAACCATTATTTTTAATAAGGACAATAACACAGTAATTAACGATTCTAGTGTTGTTAATAATATTACTCAAGGTACAGACAAGGCAACATTAACATTAGAAGATGGAACGGATATAATCTTAGAAAAAGGACAGGATTATGTTGCCAATAATGTAATTAGTAATGGCGAAGAACTAGTATACAATTCTAATGCTAATTCAAAAACAGAGATCGTTTATAATTACTTAACTGTTCCGCGAGGCGGTCAGTACATGGTTAAACTATCAGATGGCACACAAGTATGGTTAAATTCTGAATCTAAACTTAAATACCCTGTGAATTTTGTTGCAAATGCAGATAGAGAGGTTGAACTGTTATACGGCGAAGCTTATTTTGATGTGTCACCTAGCGAAAATCATAATGGTTCAGTATTTAAAGTGTATAGCCAGCAACAAGAAATAAATGTGCTAGGCACCGAGTTTAATGTGAAATCTTATAAAGATGAAGATATTATACAAACTACTTTGGTAGAAGGTAAGATAACACTTGATGTAAGTACATTTAAGAACATCCTGAATCCAGCAGAGCAATTAACTTTTAACACCACGAATAAATCTATAAATAAAAAGGTAGTAGATGTTAAGAGGTACGTGTCTTGGAAAGATGGGTATTTCACGTTCGAAGACAAATCACTCGAAGAAGTATGTAAAATAATGTCGAGATGGTACGATGTTGATTTTGAAATTTCTAACTCAGAAATTAAAAATATTGAACTTTCGGGTTCAGTTAGAAAAAATCAAAATATAGAAAACATCCTCATGTCACTATATAATTTAAAGGATATTCAATATGAAATAAAAGAAAATAAAAAGGTTTATCTAAAATAAAAAAAAGGGTACAAAGCCTCGGTCGTCCAAAACTAAAACTTTGTCCCTAAGTACATTAATTATTAATCAATAACTAACTCAACAAATTTATGAAATTAAAACTAACCCAATTTCTATTTCCGAGGAAAATAGATCTCTTGAAAATTATGATTAGATCTTTCATTTTTTTATTCTGTTTTACGGCATTCGCTTTTACCCCTAAAAATGGGTTTACACAGAATGAGAAAATACTTATTGATCAAGATAAAACCTATGCAATAACAGAAATTTTTGAATTGATTATTAATCAAACAGACTATAACTTTATTTATGCAAAGGATTTATTTGAAGCAGATAATAAAATTACTCTAAAAAAAGGAGTGATTAGGGCCAGCAAGCTTTTAAACAGATGTCTTGAAAAAACGGCTTATACATATGATTTTACCAATGATAAAACAATTATTTTGGTAAAAAAGAATAAAGCCATAAAAAAGCCCCAGCAAGAAGAATTTACTATGTCTGGGAAGATTATAGATAAATCAGGAAATCCTTTACCTGGTATTACTGTTTACATCACAGAACAAAACCCATTAACAGTTGGAACACCAGGAGTAAACTCTGGAGACTTTGTAATTAGAGGAACTAGTACCGATTTTGATGGTAGTTATTCTATTCGTTTAAAACCAGGAGATTTTATTGCTATAACAGGTATTGGTTTTAAGTTTTATATGGACCAGATAATGGTGCAAACAGAAACCTACGATGTAACTCTTGAAGAAGAAATAAGCGAGTTAGAAGAGGTCGTATTAATTGGTTATGGTCAACAAACCAGAAAAGAAGTTACAGGAGCCATATCATCTGTAAGAGCTGAGGATATTAGCAAAAACAGCATTGGTAATCAGAGTTTTGATAGAGCCTTAAGCGGTCTTTTAAAAGGTGTAAACATTGTTCAAAATAATGGTAGGCCTGGAGCAGGTGTCGATATTAATGTTAGAGGTATTACTTCTCCTTTTGCATCTGGATCAGACAATAATCCGCTTTTTGTAATTGATGGTGTGCCCTTTCAAACCAATCCAGCAAACAATCTTGCTAATTTCGGACAATCCCAGAATCCTTTATTAGCCATAAACCCTAATGATATTGAAAGTATCGACGTTTTAAAAGATGCTGCTGCAACTGCCATTTATGGATCTCGCGGCGCTAATGGGGTTATTTTAGTAAAAACTAAAACAGGCAAAAAGAACCAAAAAAATAAAATTAGGTTATCCACTACAACTACTTTTGCAAGACCTATAGCAGAACGGAGCTATTTAGGTACGGAAGATTGGAGGGTTTTTGTTGATAATTTTTTTAGTAATTCGGTTGCTGCCTATAATACAGATCCTGCAAATAGTGGCGTATCTCGAGGCAGTTTATTTGCTTCTCAATATGCTGCTAATATATCTGGAGACCCAGATACTTTTTCATTAGATCCTATAGGTTATAATGGTTTAGTGGATTCATTTTTCGGTAATACCAATACAAATTGGGCAGATGTTATTTATAGAGACCCTGCACATACACAACAATATGATTTATCCTTGTCTGGAGGTAATCAAAATACAACATATTATATTTCTTTATTACATTCAAATCAAGAAGGCTTAGTAAAAGGTGATAAATTTAAACGATACAATGTAAGAACTAGTATAGATAGTGATATTAGCAAAACTTTAAAATTAGGGTTAACGTCAAATATTGGGTATACTGATAGTAATAGTGGCTTTCAACGAGAGGACTTAAATAGAATACTTAATACAAGACCTGACGTTTCTGTATTTGATGAAAATGGCGAGTTCTTACAATATACAGATGCCATAAACGAACAAACTAGTGAACTTGTAAATCATGCAAATCCTTTAGCAAAGACCACAGGATTTAGTAATGAAGGGCAGTCTTTTACCTTAATAGGTAATATGTATGCGGAAGCCAAACTTTTTAAAGGGTTTAAGTTAAGATACGATATAAACATTTCTAGATTCAATACTAAAAATAGACTTTTTGAGCCTGTTGCTGTAGTTAGAGGAACGCCCATATCATCGTTTTTTGCGCTTGAAAATGCCAATTTAAACTTATCTGAATCAACAAACACAAATATTATTTCTAATATTACTTCGAGCTATGATAGGGTTTTTAATGCTCACAAAATATCTGCGATTCTAGGTTTTTCATGGGACAGAAGTAAAACCGAAATATTGGCATCTAGTTTTTCTGGTTTTCCAGACACTTCTGTGTTAATTAGTGCTAGTAATGCCAAAAACAGACTGTCTACTCAAGACCAAACTATTGATTCTGGTTTAAACTCTATATTTTCTCGTTTAGCATACAACTACAATAATAAGTATTATGTAACTGCTAATTTTAGAACAGATAAATCCAGTAGGTTTGGACCTAACAATCAACGCGCCTATTTTCCTTCGGTTTCAGCGAGTTGGGATATTGCCAACGAAAAATTCTTAATAAATAACGATATTATAAACAACCTTCGCTTACGGTTCGGTATAGGTAGAACAGGATCAAATAACATTGGAAATTTTCGCTATTTACAATTCTTTAATAGTGGTGAGGGTCTCGATGGTTTATATGGGGGTATCCCTTCAGTAGAGTTGCTTGGAACACTACCAAACCCGGATGTTAAATGGGAAATAACAGATGAAACAAATATTGGTTTAAATTATGAGTTGTTTAACAACCGATTAAGAGGTAGTATAGATGTTTACAATAGAAAAACTACTGGGGCACTTATTCCTGGCTTTTTTCCTTTAGAAACTGGTGCTTCAGATTTCATAGCCAATTTTGCAGATTTAACAAATAAAGGTTTTGAAATAGATTTGGGGGGTGATATTATTAATTCCTCAAATTTTAAATGGACTGCTAATTTTAATATCTCTAAAAATAAGAATACGTTAGATAAGTTTGTTTCCGAATTTATCGATGAAGGACAGATTGATAGTTACGAAGTAGGTAGGGAAGTTAACTTAATAAGAGGTTATGAAGTTGAATATATCTTTCAAGACCAAACAGAAATAGACGGCTTAAATGCCACAGCAGACGACGGTTTTTATCAAGAACCAGGTACAGGTGTTGGCGATTACAAGTACAGAGATATAAATGGTGACGGAGAGATAACGCTAGATGATAGGAAAATTCTGGGAAGTTCTCAACCAGACTTTTTTGGTGGTTTCAATACCTCATTTGAATACAAGGGATTTCAATTATCAGCATTTTTTAACTACTCAGTAGGTGGAGAAGCCTGGGATTTAGGACAGCTAAATGCAAGTAACATAAATCTAGGTCCTTTAAACAATATATTATCTGATTACGCAGATGTTTGGACGCCTACCAATACAGATGCTCAATACCCAAGAGCTATTTTAAGCGACCCTAACGATAACACAAGATTGTCAGATAGAAATGTTTACAAGACGTCTTTTGTTAGGCTAAAAACCCTACAGTTAAACTATGCTTTCCCGCAAAGTATATTAAGTCACATCGGGTTTTCTGGAGCAAATATATTTGTATCTGCCTCTAACTTATGGACATCTACAGATTTCCCTGGGATAGATCCAGAATCTGTTGGTCCGATAGCTGGAACGAGTAGTACGCGTGGACAGAACTTTTATCCCATTGCAAAGACATGGTCTGTTGGATTAAACATGAACTTTTAAAAACGTAAAACATGAAAATTAAAAATATATTAGTAGCAATTTGCTTGAGCGTTTTTCTTAGCAATTGTAGTATAGACAAGATAGAGCCTAATAATTTATTAGTAGAAGACAATGTCGTTCGAGATGGAGAATCGGCTAGCTTATTATTAAATAGTGCCTATGTATTATTTAGAACAAACGGCGATTCTGCTGGAGCTCTGGAAATAAATCAAGAAATTATTTATGCCCTTAATGTAGCAGGCGAGCAATTTAGTGCTTTCCCTGTAGGGTTTGTAGAAGATTTTATCACCAATACGGTTGAAGCCGATGATCCCGATTTAAAAGCGATCTATATCAATCAATACAAAGTAATTAATACCGTTAATTTTTTAATCGAAGCATTAGAAGCAGGAAAAGCATCGGATCTTAACGACGATGAAACCAATGCTATGATAGCAGAAGCCAGAACAATAAGAGCGATAGCTCATTTTAAATTACTACGTATTTTTGGTCAGTTTTATGATCTCAATTCAATCTACGGGATTGTAGTAAGAACAGAACCGGCAAGAGGTGCTGTTTTTTCTGCAAGGAATACAGTGCAGGAAACTTACGATGCCATCGTAGGAGACCTTGAGTTTGCAGCAGCAAATGGGCCTTCTGGAATACCCCATTACAGAGTGAGTGCTGTAACTGCACAAGCTTATTTGGCAAAAGTGCAATTATACATCGGAGACTATACTAATGCAGCCAATACAGCAACTGCCGTAATAAATAATAGTGATGGTTACACGCTTGAGCAAACCTATGATGATATATTCTTTAACAGATGGGACTCATCAGAAGTGTTATTTGCTTTGTTCTCAGGAGATGGTAGAACAACAGAGGCCGCTCCAACTGCATTTCTTCCTGCAATATATTCCCCTTTCTTTTTACCACCATCTGAGTCATTTTTAACATTGGCAGATGCGCAAGACGGGGTTATAGGAGATGCAGAACTTTTTACATTTTCTAGTGGATTAGATACTAGGTTTTCATTTGGTTATAACTTTAACAATCCAAATAATCAAAATAATCCAAGTGTAGTAGGCGTGCCTGGAAATGTGAAATATCCATACGACATTAGTGCTCCTAATGGTAACACGACCTATTTATTACGTCTTGCAGAAGTGTACCTGATTTTTGCTGAAGCAGAAGCCAGACGAGATGGAGGCGATTTAAATGCTGCCCTAGCTAGACTTAATGAACTACGTACAAGAGCTACAGGCATTGAATTAAAAACACTTACCGATAAAGCAACTTTACTGGCAGATATTCGAAATGAAAAACGATTAGAATTATATATAGAAAATGCTGAACCATGGTTTGATTTAGTACGCTATGATATTTTAGGAGATCTAGATGCATCTACCCTAAAACCTACATTAACATCCCAAAATAAGTTTATTTATCCTATTCCGCAATCGGCATTGGCAAGTAATAACTTATTAAAACAAAATCCTTAACAATTTGAGTTAGTCTCTCTACGAAGGATTGTCTTATAACATTATATAATAAGGCAATCCTTTTCAAATTCATATAATAATAAAAAAGAAAGTTTAAGAAAATGAAAAAAATAAATATAAATATCCTAATCCTGTTTTTGCTAACCTCCATATGCTCTTGTGCGCAAGAAAAAGCTACGGGAATTCATTTCTTTAAAGGATCTTTTGAAGAAGCAAAGACATTGGCAAAAGCAGAAAATAAAAAAATATTTGTAGATGTTTATACCACATGGTGTGCTCCTTGTAAAAAAATGACAAAAGAAGTCTTTCCAGATAAAGCATTAGGGGCGTATTATAATGCACATTTTATATCTATAAAAATAGATGCAGAAAAAGGAGAGGGTATTAAAATTGCTAAAGATTATAATGTTGGCGGATACCCTACTTTAATATATGTAGATAGTGAAGGTAAAACCATTAATAAAATGACTAGCTATCTAGGTATAGAAGAGATGCAACGTATAGGAGAAAGCGTACTTCAAGGTGATAGTAACTTTGAAGAATTAGAATTGAAATATAATCAAAAATCCATTTCGCAAGAAGAGCTATTTCATTACATGACGGCTCTAAAGGGAAAAGGATTGTATGATAGAGCAGAAAAAGCTTTTGAGCAGTATTTCTTAGCAGAAGTAAAAAGTGGTGTTACATTAGATATGTTTGAACAAATTTTTCAATACATAAGATCTTCTGAAGATGTTCCTTTCCAATATCTTATTGAAAACAAAGAAAAGTTTTATCAATTTAAAAATAAGGAAAAGGTCGACGAAATTATTCGTAATTATTATTTAGACGAATTCATGTACGCTAAGATACCAGAAACCGAGGCCGATTATTTTGCTGCTAAAAAAGAATTAGCTAAAAAGGTTGAAATTGATGATTTTTTAAGTGTGAATCTTGACAATAATTACTATTATAAAAAGCAAAATGAGGATAAATATATGGAGACGGCTAAAGTATTGTTTGATAGACATTCTAAAGAAGAAGACCAGCTAAAAATTTCTTATATAGTAGGAGGAGCTGTTAAGTTTAAAAACCCAGACCATATTAAAACCTTATTAACTTGGGCAAAAAGAGCCTTAGAAATAGATGATAATTCCATAAATATAGCAAGTGTCTCAGTTTATTATGCCAAACTTAATGATAGGGCTAAAGCTCAGGAATATTATGATAAAGCTATAGCAAAGTCACTAAGTGATAAAGATAATTATCATGAAAGTATTAAGCTAGGGATGGATGAATATTTATCTAATATTAAAGATTAATTATATTTTTAGGTAAAACAATATAAATAGAATGAAAAAAATAGCGCTAATTACTTTTGTCCTTTTTGGCTTTTTATTGAATGCACAAATTCATGATCCGGTAACATGGAAAACTTCCGTAAACAAAATATCTGATACTGAATATGAGTTAACAGCGACTGCTACTATAGAAGAAGGCTGGCATTTATATTCACAGTCTGTTCCTGAGGATGGACCAAGACCCACTGTTTTTACTTTTGAATCTAGCCCCAATTTTTTAAAAAAAGGAAATACCAAAGAAGGGAAAGGACATGAGGTAAATGATCCCATTTTTGAAATGCTTATAAAATATTTTGATACAAAAGCAGCGTTTAAACAACGTATAAAGCTAAAAACTGATAATAAAACCTTTGAAATTAAAGGGACTGTTGAATTTATGGTTTGTAATGATACCATGTGCCTACCGCCCAAAGAAGTCGATTTAGTATTTAATATTAACTAAAATAGTATAGAGAGATATTACTAAAAAATTCATTCAAAAACACCCGCCTGCCGGAAGCTACGGTATACCCACAAATATGGCTGCATATTAAATAATAGTTTTATAAAGATAGACACTAATTTCACGAATTATCACAAATGGTTCTAAATATAAATTATTTACTAATAAGTAATTTGTGTTTACTTATTAGTAAATTAAAATACAGAAATATAATAGAAATAAATCGGGCTTGAATTGTAAAAACAGACTGAAAGTCTGATTCGTGATTATGAATAGCATCGAGAGCTATCCGTTATATTGAGGTTTTATTCGTGTAAATCCGTGTAATTCGTGTCTTGATTAAAAACATGTGGGTACATCGTAGCTGCCGGCAGGCAGGGAATCTCATAAAAATTAAACATCTGTTTATTAAAGTGTTGAGATTTTTCGACTTTAGTTTATGCTGAGCATAGCCGAAGTACTCAAAATGACAATTCAAGAACTTTTTAGACACCTTCTTTTACTATGATTGTATTTAATTTTAAATCAGAGATAAGTTAGAACAACCCGTTAATTTCGGCATCAATAGTATTTATAACACTTCCTAAATCTTCAGGGTTATCTACAAAGTTGAGGTTATCTACATCTATAATTAAAAGCTTTCCCTTATCGTAACCATGAATCCAGGCTTCATAACGCTCATTTAATCGACTTAAGTAATCAATACTAATTGTGTTTTCGTAATCACGACCACGTTTGTGTATTTGCGATACTAAATTAGGAATAGAACTTCGTAAATAAATCAATACATCAGGCCCTTTAACTAAAGATTCCATTAACTCGAAAAGCGATTTGTAGTTTTCATAATCGCGATTCGTCATTAAGCCCATAGCGTGTAGATTTGGTGCGAAAATATGAGCATCTTCATATATGGTTCTATCTTGAATGATGTCTTTTCCACTTTGACGAATTTGTAATACCTGACGAAACCTACTATTTAAAAAGTATACTTGCAAATTGAAACTCCAACGTTCCATTTGGTTATAAAAATCATCTAAATAAGGATTGTCTACAACATCTTCCAGTTGAACTTCCCATTTATAATGTTTTGCTAATAGTTTTGAGAGAGTGGTTTTTCCTGCGCCTATGTTTCCAGCAATAGCAATATGCATAATTTTTAGTCGATTTTTATTTTAAATTTATGGAGGACTTCGTTTGCGTAAATATACAAGGTTTCATTGGTTACAAAAAACGCATCTATTAAAAAATTTGGGATGGAAATTGGAATTGGAATGTCACTGTTTTTTTTCAAATAAACCAGAGAATTATTCTTTTTTAAAATGATATTTCCGTCACTCTCAATAAGTTCCGTGTATCCCTTGTTTTCTAGCTTTTTTGCCAAGCTGCCAAAATAATTATAAATATATAAGTAGTTTTCGGTAAGCAAATAACAAAAATTATAGTTACTTTTTAAGTCCAAAATAACACTCTGAATGGGAACTGTTTGGGCACGCGTTGTTCGTGTTTTATAATCGAAAAGTTCTAGTTTCTGATTATCCTGATTAAATACCCATATCGTATTATCATGTCCTGTAGAAACGTGAGATATGTTTTTATATTTCACGAGCGCATTAAAATCAATTTTAAATATTTCCGCCAATCGGTTGTCAAGAATGATAACACTGTTAAAATCTTTGTAAAAGAGATTAATCTTTAAAGTGTTAAAAGCATTTGCAGTAGTTATGTTGCCAAGTTGTAAATTGTTATAGGTAATAGTTTTATCAGTGCTTTTTTTATTAAAAACATTATCGTTTATAAAGTATTTTGTGTCAAAGTTGTCAATAGCGACTAACAGGTCCGTTTTAAAATCTACTTTATTTAAAAAAGAAGTCTCAATAGCGTTTTGAGCACGTATTGAACAAGATACAAGTAAAAAGAGATATATCGTATATTTCATACCGACACGAAAAGTACAAAAACCTAGCCACTTTTTAACAAATTAATTTGTAGCCAAACCCGCGAACATTTATAATCTGTATTGTATCGTCTAGGTTTAATTTTTTTCTAAGCTTGGTAATAAACACATCCATACTTCGGGCATTAAAAAAATCGTCACTTCCCCAAAGTTTATTTAAAATTAAAGAACGATCTAAAACCTGGTTTTTGTTTTTAATTAAATGAAACAACAAGTGTGCCTCGCGATGGGTTAGCTGAATGGCCTCTTGATCTTTAAACTGCAGGATTTGTTTAGTGAAATTGAATGTATAATTTCCAATTTGTAGTACTTCTGATGTTTTTTGAAGCCTAACTCTATTAAGTAAATTGTTAATTCTAACAATTAATTCTTCCATACTAAAAGGCTTCTTTAAATAGTCGTTTCCACCTATAGAAAAACCTTCAACAACATCTTGCGTTTGCGATTTGGCAGTTAAAAAGATTATAGGAATACTATCGTCTGTCGCCCTAATGTCTTTAGCTAAAGTAAAACCATCTTTTTTTGGCATCATCACATCTAGAACCAATAATTCCGGATTCGAATTTTTATAAACCTCAAAAGCCATTTCACCATTGTTGCATAACAAAACCTTGAATTGTCGTGTTTCTAAACTTTCTTTTATAATTTGTCCTAAAGCGGGCTCATCTTCCGCCAAAAGTATGGTTGTAAGCTTATTCATTAGGAAGCGTTATTTTAAAGGTTGTAAGGTTCTTGTCCAAATCCAATTGAATCGTACCCCCATGTTTTTCTATAATTTTTTTAGTATAATATAATCCAATTCCAAAGCCCTTTACATCGTGAGTGTTTCCTTTGGGAATGCGGTAAAACTTCTCGAAAATTTTGTCTTTGATTGCCTTTGTTAAGGAGCTTCCAGAATCGGAAATGGAAACTGTAAACTCAGACGGGTTTTGAGTGGCATCAACATAAATGGCATCACCACCATATTTAATAGCATTATCTAAAATATTATTGATAGCATTTTCAAAATGAAACACATCCAAATGAGCCATTATTGGTTTAGATAAAGGATGGTAAGTTATCGTTTTTGTATCGGTTTTCATTTTATGCTTTTCAACAATAGAAAGTAATATGTCTGTTACATTATATGTTTCCTTTTGTAATTCCAAACTTTCACTATCTAAAGTTGCAGTTTCAAGTAATTTTTCAACCATGGTATTGAGTTTGGATAATTGATTTCCAGATATATCCAGATATGTTTTGGTTTTGTCCTTATCGTCAATAACATTGAAGTTTTTAATACTTTCTAAAGCCACCCCAATAGTAGAAATAGGTGTTTTAAACTCGTGTGTAATATTGCTTATTAAATCGTTTTTTATTTCAGCCAATTGCTTTTGATGTTTAATAACCTTTAAAAGATAAAATAAACAGCTTATAACAGCTAAAACAAGTAGTGTGGAAATAAGAATACTGGTTAAAATTCGTTTTAAAATAATTTTGGTTTCATTGGAAAAATGAATTCTTAAATCACTATGATCGTGCAAATATGTAGATTTAGACGATAGTACTAAAGAGGCTTTGCTCATAGCATCTTTAACAAATTGCTCGGTATGAGTCATGTGGTTTTTATAAGATAATTTATAATTAATTTTCAGGTTTTTTCTATTAAAGTCCTTACGTAATAAACTATCTATTTTATGTAATTGCAAAGAATCATGAGCCATAGAAATTAAAACTTTAGAAGTAAGCTTCTTAAAGCTATTTATGTTAGAAATATTAATAGTCGAATCAATAGTTTTTTTTATCACTATTCTATTCGTTTGCTTCCCCTTTTTTGATATGTTTTTTAAAACATATTCAATCAAAGTATCAGATTTCGGGACGTTTAACAAATCAATGTCATTATCCAGTTCAATTTTAAGAGTGTCTAAATTAGAAGTACAGTTCGAAGCTATTTCAATATCGTTTATAATGCTGTCTAATAATGATTTGCTAAAGTGAGCCTCCCTGTTAACATCACTGCTAAAAGCTAATGCCAATGTATTCGTTTCTGCAAGATTGGCAAAATAAGTCTCTACGGCATTATCTAAACTGGCCTGTACGCTATTAATTAATTGCTGCTTACTGGCAAGATAGTTTTTATAGTTCCAATATACCTGAACACTTATCGTACTTAGTATTACAAAAACTATGATATATAAAATCCATCTATATCTTAAGTCGTTCATAATTCCAAAAGTAAATGTTAAAACCGTATAAAACCAATCGGTTAACACACGTTAACACTAGTTAACTATTATATTTTAAATGAAATACCACATTTGTAGCATCATTAATCATTAAATCGAATTAAAATGAAACAGTTATTAGTTGTGTTATTAGTGTTTTTATTTTCTAACAGTTTTGTTGCCCAGGATTTTCAGGGAATTGCTACGTATAAAACAAAAAGAAAATTAGATGTTAAGCTCGATAGTACCCAAATGAATTCCGAAATGCACGAGCGTATGATTGCCATGTTAAAAAAGCAATTTGAAAAAACCCACATCTTAAAATTCAATAAGGAAGCCTCTGTATATAAAGAGGATGAGAAACTCGAATCGCCACAAGCAGTAGCAGGAGGAATGCAAATGATATTTGTGTCTACGGACGGTTCGGATATTTTGTATAGAAATACTAAGGAAAACCGATTTACATCCCAGAACGAAGCATTTGGAAAAATATTTCTAATTAAAGATACCCTTGAAAAAGACAATTGGGTATTAGGAAATGAAACGAAAAACATTGGCGATTATACATGTTATAAGGCTACTAAAAAACGTATGGTGGAAGTTGTAGAAAGTAACATTAGTGTTAATGGCGATAAGGATTTAGAAGCTGATGAGGACGAGGAGTCTAAAATGGAAGAAAGAACCATTACAGCATGGTATACACCGCAAATACCGGTAAATAGTGGTCCATCCAGATATTATGGGTTGCCGGGGCTAATTTTAGAAGTACATGATGGTCAGGAAACCATAGTATGCAGTAAGATTGTACTAAACCCTAAAAATAAAGTTACTATAAATGAGCCAACAAAAGGCAAAGTAATCACCCAGAAAAAGTTTGAAGAGGTTGTACAAAAGAGAATGGAGGAAGAAAGAGAACGTTACAACCCAGACAGGGATCATGGTGATGGTGAAAGAATAGAAATTAGAATCGGGGGTTAATTTTTATTAGGAATTATTTAACAGTCTGCAGATTAAACTAAATAAGGTGGTTTTAGTCAAATTAAAACAATGTTTTAATAACTAACTAAAATACGCCATATCGATGCAAACCCATTTACTAAAATTAACAATTACTACTTTTTTACTTTTAATAACCCCTAGGCTATTTGCTCAAAAAGACTTTCAAGGAAAAGCATATTATCAAACTAAGACAGCTTTAGATATGAGTAGGTTTAACGGGCGACAAATAAGCGAAGACCAAAAAAAGCGTATAGTTACTCGTATGAAAAGCATGTTTGAAAAAACATATACTTTAACGTTTAACCAAACAGAGTCTATCTATAAAGAAGAAGAAAAACTGGAAGCTCCAGGAACGGGAGGCGGACGGTGGAGAGCTATGATGAGCAGTTTTACCGCTGGGGATTTATACAAAAATGTGAAAGAACAGTTGCTATTGCAAGATCAGGAGTTTTTTGGAAAGCAATTTTTAATTAAAGATTCCTTGCTACAATTAAAATGGATACTAGGCAGCGAAACGAAACAAATAGGGACATACACTTGTTTTAAGGCAACGGCAACTAAGGTTAATCCCGATTTCGATTTTAATAGTTTTAGAAGACCACCGGATAGAGAGAAGGGTACAGAGGAAGAACCAGAAAAAACGGAAAAACGCTCTGAAGAAAATGAAGAACATCGTACAGTTGAAGTGGAGGTATGGTATACGCCTCAAATTCCAATAAATCAAGGACCGGGAGAATATTGGGGGCTCCCCGGTTTAATTTTAGAAGTTAATACCGGCAGAACGACCATTTTGTGCTCCAAGATTGTTATGAATCCTGATGCGAAAGATAAGATTGTTGCACCATCAAAAGGAAAAGAAGTAACAAGAGAAGCTTATAACAAAATTGTAAAAAAGAAAACAGAAGAAATGCGGGAAAACTTTAGGCGAGGTGGCGGTCCTCCGGGAGGACGAAGAAGACGATAGTTCGCATAGTTTATAATCAATCAAAGAAAATTAATGAAACTTAAAATAACCCTGTTGCTCTTGTTAGCAACAAGTTCGCTTTTTGCACAAATCAAGCTGGAAGGTGTTGTAAGAGATAGTATTGGAAAGCCTTTGGAATTAGCTAATGTTGTTGCTGTTAATCAAGAAACAAAAGCTTTGGATTCTTATGGTATTACAAACAGTGACGGGCGGTATAAACTTAGTTTGAAAAAGAATACAGCATACAAAATTCAAGTGAGTTATATCGGTATGAAAACAGGAGAAGTGCTGGTAGAAACAAAAGACGAAGCTATTACCAAAAATATTACGTTGCAATATGATAATACTTTAGACGAAGTAGAATTGGTTTACGAAATGCCAGTTACAATAAAGGGTGATACTATTGTTTATAATGCAGATTCTTTTAACCGCGGAACAGAAAGAAAGCTGGAAGACGTACTTGAGAATTTACCAGGTGTAGAAATTAATGATGATGGCGAAGTAGAGGTAGAAGGCAAGGTCGTTTCTAAAGTTATGGTTGAGGGCAAAGATTTTTTCGATGGTGATTCAAAATTAGCAACAAAAAATATTCCGTCTAATGCCGTAGATAAGGTAGAAGTACTTAAGAATTATGCCGATGTTGGTCAGTTGAGTGGTGTAACGAATAATCAGGATAATATTGCTTTAAATATTAAACTAAAGGAAGGTAAAAAGAACTTTTGGTTTGGTAACATTACCGGAGGAGGGGGCGCTTCGGATAAAAATGAATTGTACTTGTTTCAACCCAAACTGTTTTATTATAGTCCGGAGTACAGCATTAATGTTATTACCGATTTAAACAATTTAGGCGAAATAGCCTTTACGCGACGTGACTATTTTAATTTTACAGGGGGTTTTAGAAACCCCAGTCGCCAAAGCGGAACCAATATTAATTTGGGGAGCAACAATCTTGGGTTTTTAACCGTACAGAATAATAGAGCAAAAGATATTACGACCAAGTTTGGTGCGGCAAATTTTAGTTGGTCACCCAATAAAGCTTTGGATTTAAGTGGCTTTGCAATTTTTTCAAACAACAGAACAGAATTACAAGAAAGCAGGGAAGTACAATACACAAACCCCGATCTTGGGGTTCCAGACGAGAGCACAGAAAGTAATACCATGCAACGTAGCGATTTAGGTATGTTAAAACTGTCAGCCAAGTATAAGCCAAACACCAACAACCAATTAGATTATGATATTTTGGGGCGGGTATCGAAAGAATCTCAAGATCAGGGGTTTTTCTCATCCGTTATTGGAGATGTCGACCAGTTAGAAAAAACAAGCCCCTATAGTATTAATCAGAACTTAAACTATTACTATACCTTAAACGAAACTAACATTTTTGCTCTGGAAGTTCAGCATCTATTACAAGATGAAGATCCTTTTTACAATGCCATTTTAGAAGATAAATCTAATTACGACGATACCGCAAGTAATTTGGGTTTAGATGGAGCACAGTTGGATTACAATATAGCACAAGATAAACGAGTTAAATCGAATCAAATAGATGCGAAACTGGATTATTGGAATGTCTTAAGTAGTAAAAGTGATATCAACTTTACTTTAGGAACCATAATGAGCAGTCAACAATTCAACTCTAATATTTTTCAGTTTTTAAACGATGGTTCCCGGTTTAATCCAACACCAACAATTAATGATGGCATAGATACAAACGATATTACGTACAATTTTAGCGATGTGTATTTGGGGGTGCATTACAGATTAAAATCGGGGATTTTTACATTCACACCAGGTTTTTCCGCTCATGCATACAGTGCAAAAAATACGCAGTTCAATAATCGGGTAACCGATAATTTTTTCAGGTTGCTACCCGACTTTAATGTGAGAATGCAACTAAAAAAGAGCGAACAAATCATTTTAAACTATGGTATGCGAACACAGTTTACAGATGTTTCGAAATTTGCATCTGGATTAGTGCTTAATAACTATAATGCATTGTTTTCTGGTAACCCGCACTTAGAAAGTGCTTTGTCGCATAATATTAACCTGTCCTATTATAGTTTCAATATGTTTAATTACACCAACGTGTTTGCCAATATTAATTATAATAAAAGCGTTGATAATATAAGAAATACATCCATATTTGAACCAGGAAGTGTTATCCGGGTTAGCTCACCATTCAATTCGGGTTTTTCAGATGAAAGCTTAAGTGTTAATGGAAGGTTTGAACGTACTTTTGGGAAGATAAAGGCAAACTTGAGAAGTAATTTAAACTATTCAAAATACAATCAGTTTGTACAAAATGAACGATCCATAAACGAAAGTTTTTCACAAACCTACCGAGTAGGGCTACGAACTAATTTTAGAAAAGCACCAAATATTGATGTTAGATATCGTTATAGCATCCAAGATAACAATCAAGGCGCCAATAATACCAAATTCTTTACAAAAACTCCTTCCGTAGAGATTGATGCGCTTATCCTAAAGTCTTTTACATTTAGAGCAGACTATTCCTATAATAATTTTAGTGATGCATCGGGTACTATAAACAGTTATGAGTTTTTAAATGCGTCGTTATCATACCGAAAAAATAAGGATGCTAAGTTTGAATATGAGATAAAAGCAACAAATCTATTCGATACAAAGTCTCAAAACAATAGCAGTGCAAGTAATGTATCTGTAAGTGCTACAGAATATTACATACAGCCACTGTTTTTATCGTTTAGGTTACGCTACGAGTTGTGAAAAAATATAAGTTTTTGTTTGTAGAATTAAAGAACAGTAATATCTTTGCGCTCAGTTTGGGGGAGATACTCAAGCGGCCAACGAGGGCAGACTGTAAATCTGCTGACTATGTCTTCGCAGGTTCGAATCCTGCTCTCCCCACTTAAACTAGAAAAGTTTGCACGAAAATGCAAACTTTTTTTGTTTTAGGGTGTTTACGAAATTTATTTGGATCATGACAAATTGCGGATCATGCGCAAAAGTTGTGTGTGAATTCAAACTATAATAAATAAAAAAAGCCCTAATTTCTCAGAGCTTTCTTCTTGCAATTTTGCGGTCTGGATAGAATCCGAACCTTATATTATAATACCATATATATCAAGTTATTAACTAAATACCACAAATCGTGTTGACGAATTGTGAACTATATATGTTTTACAAAACAACATTCCTATACAAATGATATTAAATTTTATCTAGGTTGGATGGGTTTAGAAAAAAAGAAATAGCTGGAATAAAAATGTTAGCTATCTAGACTTATAATCCCAGAAATCGATGACTCCTGCCAAGCCCTTCTTTGTTTGTTTTCCAACTGGTTCTGCACATACGCGACACCATTTCCATACTTCATCTAACTAATTTAAAACATGAGCTACAATGATAACATAAAAGGGTCCCACCATAAGTAGCTTTGGTCTATCTAAAAGAAAGTATTATGAAAAATGTCGACTGCGAGTTATAAAAGAATCAATATCTGAATTTCCATTAGTAAGCAGCTAGCTATAACCTCAGTTCCATTTACAAAAACTCAGAAAAACTTAAACGTATGAAAATTTTAAAACCATGTATCGCAATTTTAATATCAAGTCTGTTTTATGCCTGTTATGACAGCAATGAAGATAATCTTACCGTTGAGGATTTAGATATTGTAGTCACTTCATATGATGAAGCGTTTGATTTTGCCAAAGCAAAAACATTTGTATTACCAGACAGCATTATAAAAATAACCGATAAGGACAAAAAAATAACTGGTGAACTCAATGTTTCCGATGAAAAAATTATTAAGAGAGTGCGCGAAAACATGCAAGCACTTGGGTATGTTGAAGAACCTGATCCTGAAAATAACCCTGTAGATCTCGTCATTGCTATTCAAGCCTTAGAAGTTGAAAACTATATAGTAACCGATCCATATTTCTTCTGGGATTATTGGGGATGGTATCCTTGGTACCCAGGGTATGGATATGGCCCAGGATATGGGTGGTATTACCCATACCCGATGGTTGTTGGATCATATCAATCTGGGACATTACTCGTCAATATTTTTGATCCGGAAAAGGTCGACGAAAGCAATAAACTTATAGAAATGGCTTGGCTAGGAGCCGTTAATGGTGTTTTAGAAGGCAGTGCTTCCAATATAGAATCCAGAACGCTTAAAGGCATTGATCAAGCATTTGAACAGTCTCCTTATCTAACCAAGTAAATTCAACCTTAATAAAAACAATGTAACGATGAAAAAACTAATTATACTTTCCTGTATTGCCGTACTATTCATAAATAATATAACCAGTGCGCAAGGAAGAAATTTGCTTACCGCTAATTGGGATATTAATTTTCCAAATTCAGATCTAAACGACTTTCTTCATAATGAAGATGTCAGCCTTGCCGGATTAAGCTTTGATTACAGATACTTTGTTAAGGAAAATGTTTCTGTAGGTACCTATTTTGCGTGGGACTTTTTCAACGGATCTTCAAGAGAAATCAGTAACCTTGAAAATGCTGATGTTAGCGGGTTGAAACTCTTTTATGTAAATTATTTCCCTTTCATGCTTAATGCTCATTATTATTTAAACGAAAGTGAAAATATACAACCTTACCTTGGTGGTGGAATGGGGGCAGTTCGAAGCCTTCAAAGAACTGAGGTTGGTTCGGTGGCTTTAGAAAACAATAACTGGCATTTCGGTCTATACCCAGAAGTAGGAGTCTTAATTCCCTTTTCTTCGGATGGAGGACTATCCATAGGAGCTAAATACAATGTTGCTTTTGAAACCAGCGACAGTTTTACCTACTCATATTTTTCAATTAATATAGGTATCACTGGAATTTTTGATTACTAAACAACTTCTGTAACTACACAAACTACAACATAGGTTATAAGTGAAATTTAACCTTCAAACGTTAATACAAATTATATCAAACTACTTTTTGGCAGGTACCTGAAAGAGTCGGATTGCCACGGCACACTGTACCGATATTGGGAATTTTTCAGGTAATACTGCCACCAATTGATATGGTATAAAATCATATATCAAACCAACTACAATAAAATAAAAAGACTAAATATTAAGTACATGAAAAACACAATCGTAATAAGTTTATTCTTTGTCATTTTGCTTTGTTCCTGTGTATCAAAGAAGAAGTATGCAGAACTCGAATCAAAACAAAGAGAAACCCGAGATTTACTTAACAGCGCTACCGTTAAAATAAACACTTGCCTAGAAGATAAGTCAAGAGCCAATACCAAAATACAAAGTCTTGAAGGTCAAGTTAACAATTTAAACAACACAAACGCTGCATTAATAAATAGTGTAGGAAGCCTGGCAACACTATCTAAAAAAGAATCCGAAATCTTAGAAAAATCTTTAGAAAGCATCAAAGAAAAAGACTTACGAATAAGAAAGATGCAAGATGCTCTAAACAAAAAAGACTCTGTTACACTGGCCTTAGTAACAAGTTTAAAAGGGGCATTGCATAATATGGACGATACAGACATTCAAATAAATGTTGAGAAAGGCGTCGTTTTTGTATCCATTTCAGACAAACTTCTATTTAAAAGTGGTAGCTACTATGTTTCCAAAAAAGCTCAGGAAGTATTAGGTAAAGTCGCCAAAGTTGTAAACAGCAAACCTAATTTAGAATTTATGGTTGAAGGGCATACCGACAACGTTCCTTATAGCAATAATATCTTATTGGATAACTGGGACTTAAGCGTAAAACGAGCCACTGCCGTAGTAAGACTACTGCATAAAAAGTATCAGGTAAATCCAAAGCGTATGACAGCCGCCGGGAGAAGTCATTTCTTCCCACTTACCAATAACAATAGTAAAGAAAACAGAGCAAAAAACAGGCGAACCCGAATCGTTGTATTACCAAAATTGGATCAGTTTTACGACATGATAGAATCAAATTTAAAATAAGTAATAAAGGCATACTATGAAAAATGATTCAAAACTTATCGTCGATCACCCGCTCATCTTATTCTTGATGTTATTTACAGTTGCCTTTGTTTTTTCCATGCCAACAAGTCAGGCAAATGAAAAAACGACGCTTCAAGAGCCACCAATACTTCCTGTTGGAACCATTTTGTTTATAAAAACAACAAAGGCTATTCATGCTCAAAATTTTAAAGCTGGAGATCATTTTTTTGCAGAGCTTTCCAAAGACATTACACAAAAAGGAAAAGTACTCATTTCTAAAGGCACCATAGTACAAATGGAAGTTTTGGTTTCAGAAAATAAAAAACGGAGAACAAGTTCATTTGCCGTAACTGTTGGTGGATTTATTATAGACAACTACCTGCAACTTGTAAAAACCGAAACAAAAGCTGTTATCACCGAAGATCAAGCTGGACAAACCATAAAAAAAGCGGCTATTGGAGCTGGTATTGGTGCGGCTTTCGATGGTGGTACTGGTGCGGGCAGAGGCGCTGCTATTGGAGCAGCAACAGGCTTATTAAAACCAGGAGAAGCCATCTATTTTCCAGCGGGAACAGAAGGCTCCTTTCAATTAAAACAATCTTTAAAAGTGACCTGGTTGTAAAGAACAATGACCATGAAACGCGCTTTTGAAAATTTTAAATATCCAAACTAAAAACAACCTTAATAAAACCATACATATGAAAGCACTATTAATTAGAACCATCATCATTTTACTTGGTATAACCGCTTCTTTAAATGCTCAGAACAAAACTGAAATTGAAATTTTAAGAGCCCGGTTTAACGCTGAAAAGGTAGATCTGATATCCTATTTTATGGGGTTTACAGAAGAGGAAGGTGAATTATTTTGGCCCATATATAAAGAATATGAAAGAGAGCATAGTCAAATTTCAGATAATCGTATAAAACTACTACAACAATATGTAAACTACTATGAAGATTTAACCAGCGATCAAGCTCAATTTTGGGTTAAAGAAGTTTTTAAAATGCAACAGCAGGAAATGGACTTAAACAAAAAGTACTATAAGAAATTTGCCAAAGCCCTTACACCTCAATTTTCACTTCGTTTTTATCAGTTCGAATCAGCACTTCAAATAGAAATTAGAAACGAAATCATGAAAAACCTGCCTTTACTGGAAAATTATTAGAACGCATAACAGTATTAGAACATAAACATATTCCATTTATCCATATAAAACTAATATTATGAAACTTCAATGTTCTCATCTAATTATTATACAAATAATGATAGCTTCCTTAATACCTCTTAATACGATCGAAGCTCAGGAAGGTAGCACCCCACAAAGTAATCAGCTAACCGACGAGGAAAAAGCAAGAGCCAACAACCCTTTAGCCAACACTAAAGCATTTAACATACAGTACTATTACAGACCAGGCCTAAATGAAGTCGAAGGAGGAGAAGCACATACTACCTGGTTTAGAGCTGCAGTACCAACCGGGCGTGTTTTATGGCGACTATCGGTACCTCTGGAGGTTAGACATGTAAACAATGCCACCACTAATTATAGTAAATCCGGTCTTGGTGATATCGATATTTTTGCTGCATACTTAGCGGTATTAAAACCAAAATTCACCTTTGGACTTGGTCCTGCTGCTGCTTTCAACACAGCATCAGATGACGCTTTAGGAACCGGAAGAAATAGCTTAGGTGCCGCTGCAGTTGCTTTTGCATCCCCTGTACCCGAAATTCAAATTGGAGGTTTGGCTATCTGGAGAACCGATATTGGAGGTGATTCAAGCCGCGAAGAAGTAGAAATTTTAGCACTTCAACCATTTTTTATGTGGCAACTAGGAAAAGGGCTTTACTTCAGAAGTGCCCCCATTATGCCATTTAATCTAAAAAATGGCGATTACCATATGCCACTGGGTTTAGGTATTGGTAAAGTAATTAAGATAAATAATTCAATATTTAACTTCTTTATCGAGCCCCAACCAAGTATTCTTCTCGATGGTGTAGGACAACCACGGTTTCAGGTATACGGTGCTTTAAACATGCAATTTTAATTAAATCAACCCTGATTATGAAACATATAATATATTCCATTCCAATATTGATTCTGGTATTTTTTACAACAAGCTGTCAGCAATCTAAAACAGAATCTAATTCTAAAACCACCGGCGAAGTATCAAAAAGCTTTAAAAAATACGGTCAGGAATTCAAAGGAAAAATCTCTAAGACCTATGAAGAGTCCAAAGAATGGTGGCCAAAGAAAAAACGTCCAAAAAAAGGATCTCCTAATGTACTCATATTATTATTAGATGATGTAGGATTTGCTCAAGTAGGTTGTTTTGGGGGCTTGATAGATACTCCAAATATTGACAAATTAGCTGGTGATGGATTACGTTATAATAACTTTCACACTACAGCGCTATGTTCGCCTTCAAGAGCTACTTTAATGGCTGGACGTAACCCTCATATGATTGGACTGGGAAGCCACGCACTTACAGCCATGGGATTTCCTGGTTATAACGCCATAGTACCTTCATCAGCAAAATCGGTAGCTAATTATTTAAAAGAAGAAGGCTACGTAAATTATGCCCTTGGTAAATGGGATCACACACCACTTTATGAAGTCTCACAAATAGGGCCTTTTAACAGGTGGCCATCAGATGAAGGGTTCGATCATGGGTACAATTTCATGGCTGCCGATGTGCACCAGTTCGTTCCAGTTATGTGGAATGACCATACCCCTGAACCCTATCGTAAATCTAAACATTTAGATGCCGATCTGGCAGACAGGGCTATAGATTGGATTACTGGTCATAAATCATTAGATAGTGACCTGCCATTCATGATGCTCTGGGCATCAGGATCCATGCACTCGCCGCATCACGCACCCGATGACTATATTGCAAAATACAAAGGAAAATTTGATATGGGTTGGGATGTTGCAAGAGAACAGATACTAGCACGCCAAAAGAAATTAGGTATTGTCCCGAAAAACACGGTACTCACAGAAAGAATTGATAATATAAAAGCGTGGGAAGATTGCTCTGCCGACGAAAGGAAAATGTATGCGCGTCAAATGGAGGTATTTGCAGCTCAAATGGAACATGTAGATTACCAAATTGGGAGAATTGTAAAAACATTGGAAAGAATTGGAGAGCTTGATAATACACTCATTTTTGTAACAGCAGATAACGGTGCTTCAGGAGAAGGAGGACTCTCCGGAACATTTAATGAAACATATGTGCTTAACGGTTTACAAACACCTTTCGAAGCCAATATGAGAAATTATGACAATTGGGGACAAGCCGATAGTTATCCGCACTACCACGCAGGATGGGCCATGGCTGGTAATACTCCTTTTAAATATTTTAAACAATCCGAACATCGAGGCGGGCAGGCAGATCACTTGGTAGTACACTGGCCAGCTGGTATTAATGCTAAAGGAGAAATTAGAAACCAATACCACCATATTAGCGATATTGCCCCTACCATTATGGAGGCCGCTAGTTTAAAACTTCCCAAAGAATATCATGGCATCCCCCAGCAACCATTTACTGGTGTTTCAATGAATTATTCATTTAACAATACCAATGCTCCAAATGCCAAAAAGAACCAATACTATGAAATGTTTGGAAATCGTGCCATCTGGGCAGATGGCTGGAAAGCAGTAACACTCCATGCTAAACGAATGCCTTGGGATATCAATGTTAGGGGTGATTTTGAAAAAGACGATTGGGAGTTATATCACGTTGCCGAAGACTTTTCGGAAAATGAAAATCTGGCTACCGCTTACCCTGAAAAATTGGAAGAATTAAAAAAATTATTTGAAAAAGTCGCCTGGGATAACAATGTATACCCCATGTACGATGATATGCTGGCAAGGTTAAATGCAGTAAATTATGTGCTCTTTGGAGATCAAAAAGAATTCACATATTATGCTCCCGGCGCCATACGTATTGCCGAAAAGGCCTCCGCACCGGTAAAAGGACGTTCACATAAAATTGAAACGACTATAAACCTTAAAGGTGGTGAAGAAGGGGTTATCGTGGCATGTGGAGGCATGACCGGAGGATACTCTATGTATATAAAAGATGATACCTTGCATTTTGATTATAACTTTTTAGATGGTGTTCATCATCATCTTACCTCAGGTAAATTACCAAAAGGCAAAACACATTTAAAATTTAATTTTACTCTGGATAAATCGGCTATTGATGGTACACTAAAACCCTGGTCCGGGGATGGTGAACTATTTGTAAATAACGAAAAAGTAGATAGCAAATATTTTGATGCCATGCATATTTCAACATATTCTTTAGCAGAAACTTTTGATGTGGGTGCCGATTACGGTACACAGGTTGATCCGAATTATGAAGGCGACCCTTTTAAATTCACAGGAGAACTCGATCGTGTCACAATTACATTAACAGACTAATTGTAAACATAATAAACAACCTCTATACACTTATTGGAACTTTTAGTTTTCTCAATGAGTACTTGGATATCTGCTGGAAAGGCAGGTATCCCATATAGAATCAAAGAATGACTCTAAAGTAGATAAGATAAAAATGACCCATGCAATCACTATTCAAGACATGTATCTTTCTGCTTTTATTATTTGTTAATGATGTACAATCACAGGAAGAACCTACTATAAACAGCCAATTATGGATTAACTACTATCCCTCATTTTACCTAAAGGAAAAAATACAGGTAACAGGAGAAGTGGGATATAGAACCATCCTTGAGGACGATTCATACCGTTTGCTGTACATACGCCCCTCAATAAATTATTTATACGATGAAACCTTTGAGATTAATGGTGGTTTGGGCATGTGGTACGAATTTAACAAAAACTCAAGTGATCGATTTGAAATACGACCCTGGCAAGGAATACGCATTAACTGGCCAAATTTAAAAAAACTTAATTTAAACAGATGGCAAGTTAACCAATGGTTTAGAGTAGAAGAACGTTTTTCTTTTTTTACCCAGGATAACTGGAAAACAAGTTTAGATGTTAGGGCACGCTATAAACTATCAGGTAAACTAGATCTTTGCATCGACTGTATAAATCCAAAATTTGCCATTCCCTTTTACATGGAACTTTTTTTATCGTTAAGCAATATTAGCGAGATCTATAACAATCAAGGGCGATTTGGCGTAGGTTTGGACTATTTCTATAAAAAAAACCTTCAGTTTGAATTTTTGTTTCACTGGCAAAGTTCAAAAATTGAACAGGAAGATCCATTAAGTGTGTCCGATTACATTTTTCAACTAAAAATAAAGCACAAGCTGAACCATAATCCATTTCGGAAAAAGAAAAAATAGCTTTATAAACTAAAAACTTCCTTCCTTTTTGGCCTGAGTTGATAATTCATTTCATCAAAATTTAGTCAATTTTGGAAGAAACAATACGCACCATTCAAGTCTATGATAAAGAACATTTTTTTAGTCCGAATCCTGGCCATAATCATCAACATTTTTGTTGGCATCAATACAGTTGGTATCGTGGCATTAGCAGCATATAACACCTTTAGAGCTTTGGTAACATTGGTAAACTTCTTCATAAAAAATAACGGAGACCATAGTCCCGGAGTTTATTTTTTAGAATCTCTCGATGCTTTACTCATTTCATTAGTATTTCTAGTTTTTTCAGTAGGTATCAATTTATTATTTGTAAAACACTCCGATGAGCAATTTATTAGAAGTATTCCAAAGTGGATGCGAGTTAAAAGTTTCAGTGAATTAAAATTTTTACTGATGGAAACTATCATTGCGACTTTGTTTGTGTTCTTGATTTCTGCTTTTATAAAAAAAGATGGGTTAATTACCTGGGAGTTTTTAGCTCTGCCTACCAGTATTTTATTAATGTCTCTGAGTTTAAAAACACTTAGATGGAAGGATAATAATCTTGAAAACCAATAACCTAAAGACGTTTAAAAGGTCGCACTAAAATTTACAATGAACAAACAGAGGACGAACCCAAAGGTCTTTTTTAGTAAAAATATTTCCTTTTCATCAATTATGCATAGTTTAAAGCCATTAAACCTAATCTTATTAATTAAAATTTCATGAGAACATTACTCTTTATAATGGTGTTGATAGGTTTTGTAAACGAAACTAGCGCTCAAGAAGAACAAGGTCTTTTGGAAAATGAAAAAAAGAATGAAATATCTGTGTTAATGGGTTATGCCTTTATAAAAAGGGGTATTGGCATTGCCAACGAAAACAAAGGGCAACTTGTGCCAACTATTGGACTGGATTATTCCAGAACACTTTCTAAGAAATTTTCTTTAGGGTTAATTACAGATATAGAACTGTCTTCCTATTTTATTGAAACCAATAATCAAACACAATTAAAAAGAGAAAATGCCATAGTGGCTATTTTTGCAGGCATTTATAAGTTTAATAACAGATGGGATATAGAGGGAGGATACGGCATAGAAATAGAGAAAAATGAATCTTTTCAGGTTATGCGTCTGGGAACAAGCTATAAAATACCCATTAGAAAAAACTGGGGTGTATCTCTTGGTATGAGCTTTGATATTAAGCAAAAATACAATAGTCTGTCTTTTGCTGTTGGTTTTGAAAAAGCGTTTTGAATATTAAATATAAGGCTAAAAATAAAGTTCATTATTTCTGAGATATACATTACAAATCGAGTTTTTCTTATTGATGTGCTACCCTTATTGAGTAATCTGTTAGATAAATTAACCATGTAAATGGCCTTAATAGCGAAACTATTCTACTACTTATGTAAACTACAACCAAGTTTTGGAATTAAAATGGAGACAGCGCATACCCTAAACGTTTCCCTCATTAACTACCTAAAAAAACTATTACTTGCTAAACATTAACTATATAAAGGCTTTATCTGCTCCATTTATTTAGCAAGTGTTAATTAGGATTACATGAGCTAAATTGATAATTAGACTTTGTTAATGAGGTAGTATATTCGAGATATCAACTAGCAATTCTTTTTTTAACCTCAATGATACTAACAACCATGAAAGCAACAATGAATACAAAAAAAAAGCACCAAAGATAACCCTAAACACTCACTCCGGATAACGGATTAATCTTTCATGTCAGGTGCTGACATTACTTCTCAACATTAAAAAAGCATCACCTCTTAATAAGAAGCCTATCCCATAGTATATAGGGAGTAGGCTGTAAACGCTATTATTAATAAATAAGTAGGCTCTGATAGTTTTTTGAGTGCACACCAAAATTTTTAACAACTCAAATCACTCTACATGAAGCAGAAATATTTTGTTTATCAGCTAACGTATGTTAACCCTTTATTAAAAGCCTTAAAAAATTCAGACATTAGTGTCGAAAAACTAATCAAAATAAGTAAACTCCATCATTTTGATTTATCAGATTCCCAAAAGTACATACCATCAGAAGTACTTTATGATTTTTTGTTATTGGCAAGATCTCATAGTAAAACAACTAACTTAATAGCCCCATGCTATAATTATTTTAAGGTTTCAGAATTAGGCGATCATGGCGACTATATATCTAAACTCCCAATCCTATACCAGGTTTTGCAGCAGTTTATTGTTCATAAATCTATGTTTCAAACCAACACTCAAAACGACCTTAGAATAGAAAATGGTATAGCCCAATTCTCTTTTACTTTTCTCGATAAATACTCGGCTGGCAGAAAGATTGCAGAAAATATGTATCTGGCAATTATCCTCCAAACGTTCCAATTGTTTGGAGGACAAAATTGGATACCCTTAGAACTTCACGTTCCATATCGTCTTATTTCAGACATACAGCCCATGCTTCCAAAAGGGGAGTACATTATACGTTTGAATCAAAAAAAGTTTGCAATACTTTTTTCGCAACCACTTCTTTTTAAAAATCGACATACCACACCATCTGAGTTAAAAAAGCCTTCCATATTGGGACATACCAACAGAAGTTTTGTAACAACAATTGAAAAAGTATTAAATAGCTATAAACCGGGTTATATTCCTTCTCTTAAAGATCTATCAAATCATTTTAATACTTCAGAAAGTAGTATAAAACGTTGTTTAAAATCTGAAAAGGCTAAATTCTCTAATATACTCGAACGTATACTTTTTAAAAAGGCTGCCAACCTGCTATCAAACTCCAATCTCAATATATATCTAATAGGTGAACATCTCGGATACTCAGATAGTCCCAATTTTATTCGTTCTTTCAAAAAGTGGTCAGGAACTACACCAGGTATATATAGAAACAGTATGCTAAAACAGGAAAAACGATAATCACAAAGGCTATGCATAAACGCTTATAAAAACAGACAAAATGCATAAAATTAAAATTAACCTTAACAGTTTAATTAATTTGAGGTTTCTGACCCTTTATGATAATGAAAGAGCAATGGTAGGTAACTACTTTTGAAGTAAACAAGTAGTAAAATTTTTCATAAAATTTTGATTTGGTTAGTGATTAGTATTTTTCCGGGTTTTCAATTTCATCTTAGGAGGCTCGGAAATTACTTCTAACATTTTACAAAAATTTCCTTTTCTCACCTCTTGCTTATCCAAAGTCTAAACAGCAGATCATAACTAATTAGTAACTCAACAAGTACACTGTTTCAAAAAGCATTTCGAAAACAAATTAAGTACTGACCTCAATTGCTAATACACTAGGGTGCTACCAAAAGTATCTTTAAAAAATCATAAAAATTGGCAACCTAAGCATACGGTTTTAAGACACTTTGAATCGTGCATGCCGATACTATTAAATATTAAAATAACCCATTATGAAGAACATAGAATTTTTAAAAACCACAAAACGAGCCATAAAATACTGGTACTTAGTATTAATCTCTGGTATTATTTTAATTAGTGTTGGTTTCTGGACACTTATTTCTCCTTTGGAATCCTACCAGGCTCTGGCACTCTTATTCTCTATTGCCTTTATACTTTCAGGAATAAGCGATATTATATTTTCCATTTCCAGTCGTAATACACTGGATGGTTGGGGGTGGACTCTTGGTATTGGCATATTAGCGCTTATCATTGGGGTTTTCCTCCTCATTAATCAAGATATAACCATACTTACCTTACCCTTCTACGTTAGTTTTGTCCTACTCTTTAGATCGTTATGGGCCATGGGAACAGCTATGGATTTAAAAAGCTATAGAGTACTGGATTGGGGCTACCTCATGGTATTAGGCGTATTGGGTATGTTATTTTCATTCTTCCTGTTATGGCACCCCTTTTTTACTGGTGTAGCTTTGACTATCTGGACAGGTTTAGCCTTAATCTTCACAGGTGTTTTTAGTATCTATTTGTCTATAAAGCTCAAAAAATTGCATAAAGATGTAATCCCCAAAACATTGAAGAAAAAACTTGAAGATATACAAAACGAAGTTAAAAACACTTTAAATAAATCCTGATAACGATGAAACTATCCCATATTTCCCAATATGTATGCCTTGGATTTATCTTATTAGTTTTTTCACAAAAACTGAGTTCTCAAGATTTCGAAATCACACCCTCGTATGGGTATCAATTTGGAAAAACCATGAATTACGGTTTTGGGCACATAGAAATTGACGAAAGCAATCAATATGGAATGACCTTGGGACTAAAAACCATAGAAAACTTTGTTATAGAACTTAGCTATACACATCAAAATACCATGCTACGCATCCGAGATATCGATATTAGTCCGGTAGAATCAAAACTATCCAACCTGAATATCGATTGGATCATGGCAGGAGGTTATAGTTATTTTTCCATTAAAAATATAAGACCCTTTGCTGGTGGTGGTTTTGGGGTGGTTATTTTCTCCCCATATAATGAAAATCCAAATATTACGAACCAGAATATTGATACTTCTATAAGATATGCGTTTTCCATTAAAGGTGGTATCAACATTAACCTTAGTCATCGAATCGAACTTAACTTTCAAGGCAATATGTATATGCCTTTAGAATGGGGATCTATCTATATCGCAGGAGGTTCTAATGGAACTACAAGAGCCATAAACCTTAGGTCTACCATAATCATTGGTGGTTTTAGTGGTGGCCTTGTGTTTAAACTTTAAAGCAACAGAAGCAGAGTATCTGTATTGGTCTGAAATGATAACAAATGAGCCCTGGTTTTCCACTACTTTAGAAAAACGGTTCCTATTAAACACCTAAAAATGAAAACAATAAAATACACCCTCCTTTTAACTGTTGTAGCGTTACTAAGCCATTGCAGTAGCAGTTATCTTCAAAATTCTTTAAACATATCAAAAACAAAAAAACACTACAAAAAAATTCTGGTCGTTGGAAACACTAGCAATAAAATAGCTCGCAATACTTTCGAAAGTAACGTTGTAAAGCACTTTACAGAACAAGGGGTCATTGCAAAAGCTTCTATAGATGACCCATTGACAAAAACCTTACCAGGACAAATCACAGAAGAAGAAGCAAAAGCCATTAAAAACCTGTTAATTGAAGCTGGATACGACGGTATTGTAATTTCTAATTTGGTAAACAAAGAACAATACCTTCATGTTGAAGAAGGAAACAACTTTAATTACTATAACTACCCGTATCATTATCGTCGTTTTGAATCATATTACGGCTATTACGATCCATACTACTGGGGGAAACAAGATGAGATAAAAACGGGTACACGCTTTTCATTTGAAAGTAATTTTTATAACCTCACACATCATAATGAAGAAAACCTCGTTTGGGTAGGACGTTTTAAAATTACCGATCCTGCCGATTTAGATAGAACATCCGATAAATACGCAAAAGATTTAGTAATAGTCTTATTACAAGAGTCCATACAGATTAATTAACATAACGTACCATCACCACACCTCAATATCAATACAAAACACACAATTGAATAAAGAATAAAGTCTTTAAGACTGATCTCAATTGATAATTCAAATACCTGATTGTCCAAGTACTTTTATAATGTATTGAATAGTCTAACTTATAACATTTAAATATGAAAAAAACAGTTTTAGCAATAGTAGCTTCTATAGCAATTTGTATGAATACCTATGCCCAGAAAAAACCCAATATTCTTGTTATATGGGGAGACGATATTGGGGTATCAAATATTAGTGCATACACCAAGGGCATGATAGGATATCAAACTCCAAATATTGATCGAGTAGCCAATGAAGGTATCATCTTCACCGATTATTATGGAGAGCAGTCCTGTACCGCAGGAAGATCTTCTTTTATTATGGGACAAAACGTATTTAGAACCGGACTTTCTAAAGTGGGGTTACCCGGCGCAAAAGAAGGCATGCGGATTGAAGATCCTACTATAGCAGCACTTCTCAAGGATCAAGGCTACGCTACTGGACAGTTTGGTAAAAATCATTTGGGAGATCGTGACGAAATGCTTCCTACCAATAATGGATTCGATCAATTCTTCGGAAACCTATATCATCTTAATGCAGAAGAAGAACCTGAAAATGAAGACTATCCCGGAGACTACATGATGCCTGATGGGCGCTCTTTTAAAGAAACTTTTGGACCAAGAGGTGTAATCAAATCCAGTGCAAACGGTAGCATTGAAGATACTGGTCCTTTAACCAAAAAAAGAATGGAAACTGTGGACGATGAAACCGTTACAGCGGCACTCCAATTTATCCGAAACACAACAGCATCAGGAAAACCATGGTTTGTATGGTGGAATGGAACACGTATGCATTTTAGAACTCATGTTAAAAAAGCACATCGAGGTATTTCCGGGCAAGACGAATATTCCGATGGTATGGTTGAACACGATATGCATATTGGGCAATTTCTGGATTTGTTGGATGAACTTGGTATTGCAGACAATACGATTGTTCATTATTCAACAGATAACGGTCCTCATTACAATACCTGGCCAGATGCAGCAGCAACACCTTTTCGAGGCGAAAAAAACACCAATTGGGAAGGTGGTTGGAGAGTCCCCGCACTTGTTCGTTGGCCAGGCGTTGTAAAACCAGGCACAGTGAGTAACGGTATTATTCACCATATGGACTGGCTACCAACCTTTTTGGCCGCAGCTGGTAAAAAAGATATCAAAAAAGATTTGCTGGATGGGTATAACTCAAAAGCTTTAGGTAGATCTTATAAAGTTCACCTGGATGGTTACAACCTTATTGAACATCTTAAAAACCCACAAAATGTAGAAAGTCCTCGAAAAGAAGTTTTCTATTTTTCCGATGATGGTGATCTAACCGCCTTACGCTATGGTGACTGGAAATTGGTTTTTATGGAACAACGTCGTGCTGAAACACTTGAAGCCTGGGCAAACCCTTTTACACCATTACGAGTTCCATTGATATTTAATCTTAGACGAGACCCTTACGAAAGAGCCCAACTTACATCTAATACATATTACGATTGGTTAATCGACCGTGTATTCCTTTTAGTGCCGGCTCAGGTTTATGTTGGTAATTTCCTGAAAACATTCAAAGAATACCCGCCAAGACAGAAAGCGGCTAGTTTTTCACTTGAAATAGTACTTGCAAAACTAAAAGAAGGAAGCGGTTCCAAATAACACAATAAGTTAATGTATCTGTCTGGTTATATTAATGCTGCCAGGCAGATATATTTATTATTTCACATGAAATGAAAAAAACCGTAATTATATTACTATTAAATATATTTTTAGGCATTTTGCATGCTCAAGATGCAAACAACCCTATAGACCCCAGTCCAACTTTAGGAGTATTTAATAGGTTTTACGACAATGACTTTTCCAAAACACAATTAATTGCCAATGTAACCTTTAGCAAATGGTTTGTGAGATTTTCTGCAGAGGAACAATTTAATTATAATGGAGATAATGAATTTAAAGCAACTAACCTTTTAGTATCTCGGCTATTTACATCTAAGAATGAAAAAAACAAATATGGTTTTGGAGCCATTATAAGCTATATCGATTCGAAAGCGTGGGCTGGAGGTATCAACTTTGTTTCTGTAAGCAAATTAAAAAATAAATGGAAGGTAATAACCTTAACGACACTTCAAAGTGGTAGCAATATTTTTGCTATAGAGTTCCAACCGGGAATTTACAAAAACTATAATAATGGCTGGTATTTAAGAAGCCACCCAAGGATGCTATTCGATTTTGAAACAGATAAATACGAAGTCCCTTTTGGTGCTGGTATAGGTAAGATATTTGATGCTAACTGGTCTTTAATTAATTTACTATTTGAGCCTCAATACGATTTTTATAATGGCTATGGTATGTTGTACATCGGCATAAAGATCCTTTGGAAATAATAGTCTTAATCATCAAAACGATAAACCAGTTAACCTCGATGGTATAATCAATAAACATCACAAAATATATTTATCATGAATGCTTTGAACAGATTAAAAAGCTATAGTAAAAACAAGAACCAGATGAAGAAGAAAAATCAAAGAAAAAGTATGAGCATAGTTAAACGTATCATGTTGTTAGTTATCTTATTATTGATTATTGTCTCTTGCAAAAAATCTACAGATACATCTTTAAAAACTATAAACTATAAAACAGACCCTCTCCCTTCCTGGAATGAAGGAAAAACTAAAAAAGCTATACTTGATTTTGTTACAAAAGTAACAGATCCAGATAATCCAAATTTTGTACGGGTAGAGGATCGTATTGCCACCTTTGACAATGATGGTAACCTATGGTCGGAAAAACCATTCTATTTTCAATTGGCATTTGCTTTAGATCGAATACATGCCACAGCAAGTGATCATCCTGAATGGAAAACGACACAACCATATAAAGCTGCTATTGAAGGTAATATAAAAGAGGTACTAACATATGGAAAGCATGGTCTTCTTAAACTGGTCATGGCAAGTCATACCGGAATGACCACAGATGAATTTAATAATATTGTAACAGAATGGCTAGCTACTAGTAAACATCCCCGATTTAATCGTCCCTATCACACGTTAATCTATCAACCCATGCTGGAGCTATTAGACTATCTCCAGACCAACGATTTCAAAACCTTTATCGTTTCCGGAGGTGGTATTGACTTTTTGAGAGTTTGGGCTGAAGAGGCCTATGGGATACCTGAGTATCAGATTGTGGGGAGTAGTCTAAAAACAATTTTTGAGTACAACAATGGCAAGGCAGTAATTAAAAAGTTATCAGAAATTGATTTTATTAATGACAAAGCCGGAAAGCCAGTGGGAATTCATAAACATATAAGTAAAAAGCCCATTTTCGCTTCCGGTAATTCCGATGGTGATCTTCAAATGCTTCAATATGCAGCTTCTAATGACAAACCCAGTTTTATGATTTACCTACATCACACCGATGCAGAACGTGAATGGGCATACGACAGGGAGTCTCATGTGGGAAGATTGGATAAAGGCTTAGATGAAGCCCGAGAAAAAGGCTGGACAGTCATCGATATGAAAAACGATTGGAAAGTCGTCTACCCTTTTCAATTACAAAAATAATACGGGTTATGGCTAAAAAGCTTCTCTATCCCCATTTACGATTTCTCTGTCATTAAAGTCTAAATAATTTGTGTTTGATCTTAATTGATAATCGGCAGGGATTTCTTCATAACTACATTTGAATCGCTATTGTAATTTTTTAATACCAGATAGCATATAATAACGAGAACATCGTCTAATTAAAAACAAAAGAGCACCTATGAAAACAGTAAACAACATCTTACCGTCCTTATTATTAATAGCTGTATTAATTATGCAATCATGTAACAATGATGACGATAATCCTCCAATAGTAACGAATAATATTATTGAAATAGCGATCAAGACACCTGAACTAACTTTTTTTGTAGATGCTTTAAAAAAAGCCGACGGTAACTTGATAGATATATTAACGAGCAATGGCCCTTTTACAGTATTAGCCCCTAACAATGCAGCGTTTACGGCTTTTCTAAGCTCAAATAACTATGCTTCTATAGATGATGTTCCTTCAGATGTTTTATCAGAACTTCTATTGAATCACGTGATTTCGGAGGATTTAACCTCAAGTGATTTTTCTATTTCAGGATCCGGGTATAAGAGCACAAATGCCAGTGGAGTTAGTGATAACAAAATTAGCATTTATTTCAATACTTCTGGTGATATTGAATTCAACAATACTTCAAAAGTCATTAACGGAGGCGCAGACATCAATGCTTCAAATGGAACGATTCACATTGTAGACAAGGTTATTACTTTGCCTAGTATACTGAACCATCTGGCAAACAACAATAATTTTAATAGCTTGTTAGTTGCTTTGGATCTTGCAGATGGCGATTTAACAACCCTTTTAGGTAGCGATGGTCCCTTTACGATTATGGCTCCAGACAATGCTGCATTCACAACGTTTTTAGATGGTACTCCAATAGGAGATATTAATACAGCGCATCTGGCTAAAGTACTTTTAAACCATGTACTTGGAAATGTAACAACGTCTGCCAACCTGATGACTAACGGTTCTGGTTATACGAACACAAGCGCTACTGGTCCGGGTATGAAAGCTTTAAGTTTATATTACAATACATCTGCTAACATTTCCTTTAACGGTATTTCAACAGTTACAACTGCAGATATTGTAGGAACTAATGGAGTTATCCATGCCGTTAACGCTGTAATTGGAATTCCTACCGTTACCACATTTGTGACTGCAGATCCAAATTTCGCAACCTTAGAAGAGGCTTTAACGACCTTAACTCCTGGAATAGATTTTGCTGCCATTCTTTCCAGAATAGAAGGTTCAAATGCCGATGGTATTGATCCTGAATTCACCGTTTTTGCTCCAGATAATGACGCATTTAGTGACCTATCTGAAATCCCAGAAGAAACCGTTTTGATACAAACCATACTTCATCATATTATTGATGAGTCTAATATGACTTCGGGAGACTTAACTCCTGGTGGAAACACCATCGTTACGACACTTGAAGGAGATGATATCACCATCACTCTGCCTGGCACAGATACAAATATTGGCGATATAACCGATGGTTCTGGTAATGGCGGTATAGGCATTACTGCGGTTGATATACAAGCTGGAAATGGTGTTGTACATATACTTGACACCGTACTTATTCCAGATACAAAAAACTAGGCAAATAGCGCTATAGCTGGCTACGAATCCATTTTAAAATTTAAACATCTATCATATTATTCTTTCTTTTAATGGCGTTGTATACGATTTTACAGATAATGCTTTGACGCAACTTAATGAATTAGCAAAAATTCTTAAATCTGAAAGCTCTATGGAATTAGAAATATTAAGGAATGGTGAAATTATTATCTAGAAAAAATATACTAATTAACATGAATCTTGTTTAAGAGTTCAAGATGTCACTTCGAGTGAAATTCTGGAAGAATGAGCTATCGAGAAGCTTTTTTTGACGAAAATTTATTGGTTTTCGATACGATCCCGAAGAAAATCGGGATCACTACCATTGATTTCACTTGTAAGTCTCTTTTATTCAAGCAATTAATATATGTCCGGTCGAGCGCAGTCGAGACCTCCTTAAGGCTTCTCGACTTCAGTTTATGCTGAGCACAGCCGAAGTACTCGAGGAGACATTACGTCAATATTTTACACTGGATAAAATTTTTATTGGATGTCTCACTGACATAAATTTTCTTATCCAAGACTCACGTTAATTAGCAATTAGGGTCAAGATTGAGAAAAAAGCTAGTATTTTTAGTGTAATATCGCTTAGTATTTTTAATGGCTTTAGGTATTTGCTAACAAGTAGATAGTAGCTAACGTATCGATTTTTTACATAGTCTTTCACTCACTCACCAACCTTAATTTACTTTTGAAATGGCAAATGTTGTTGAAACACTTGTACCTGTGCCACCACCATTGGTGCGTTTTAATACAAGTGATTTTGAAACACTATTATTGTAAGTAGGAAAGATTCGGAAAGAATATGTATTACCTGCTGTTAAAGTCACATAATTAATATTACTATAGCCTTCATTACGACCACTAAAATGACTGCTCGATCTGTGAGCATATGTTCTTCTACTTATCCATCGATCGTTGGTGACATCCCATAAACCAATAAGTACATCTACATCGTGTTTGGTACTAGTATAGTCGGCAAGGTCGAATTGCATAGAAATTGAATAAATCCCACTACTCGCTGGGGTATACCTTCCATTGGCTGTGTTGTGCTCATTTAAATAGTCAAAAATCTCAGAACCAAGAATAATGTTACGGAATCCGTTTGAATTTAGGGCTAAATCGGCACTTAAAACACCAATAAACCTGCTGCCAGGAGCACTAGGGTCTGAAATAGCTGTTACCAAGGTGCCATCATCTTTGGCTACGACTTGCAGATGATCTCCAGTAGCATTCGAAAGAGAACGTATACGCACTGTACCGTTTACATCCAGATCTTCGGTAGGTACTGTGGTGCCAATACCAACTTGAGAAAAAGACAAAATGCAACTAAAAATAGTTAAGATAAAGAATAAAATAAATTGATTTTTTTTTACATAGGTAAAACTACTAAATAGGTTAAGAAAGGGTTTCATTATATAGGGGGTTAAGGTTATCTAGGGGCTTAATTTTCGGGCATATAAGTATATTAGTTTAAACATATGAATATGTGTAACGAATTTATGCAATTTTTCTGGCAAAATCAAGTTGTAATACCACATTTAGCATGGCAGTTTTTTATGTTATTGTATCCTATTGAATTAGCAAAAAGCAAGTGGAATATTTCACTTGCTTTTTTTGAAAATTAGAATATAATCTTCGTTAGATTTTTAATTTAGATTGGATATTCAATCATGAAACCTACAGGAAGAAGATTATTTAGAAGCTAAACAAATCCTTTTAGAGCATTTAGATTTACTTGTTTTTTAAACTTTTGTCCATCCCGCCACCACCATATAATCCTTGTAGCGCGGTTACTTTTTTGCCTTCGTATAAAAAGCGTATTCGAAATCCCTCAAGATCTTTTAGCATAAATTCATGATCACTGTAAGGGTATAACTCATATATAGTTCCTTTATCTCTATCCGATTGATAGAATAGCGTGCCATCTTTAAATGTAATTTTACGTGCCCCATAACTTCCAACAAAAGATTTTAACGTTTTTGAATCTAAGGTTATCGGATTGGTTTTTACTTTCAATTTGGCGATTGCCCATTCGTATAACGCTTTTGAACTTTCCTCCTTATTATTCTCTTTAAGTGTTTCTAATGCTTTGAGGTAGGAAACATCGAATGCCTTTTTAGAAGGAGTTTCAATATGAGGGCTCACACCGGTGCCTTCCCAGTTTGTTTTGGTGATAGGATTTATGGCTCTACCCGTAGGAATCCAAATCATATAGCCGTCTGTTGCTATAAAGTCGCGTCCAGGGTGTGCGCCACCACCAGTAGTTTCACCAATTATTGTGGCGCGTTCCAGATTTTTTAAATTATAGCAGAATTCTTCGGCAGCCGAAAATGTATGGGAACTGGTTAATATATATACAGGAGTATCTGGGCTTCTTGTGCCAGGTACATGGGGCAAGGTCCAGGTTTGAGTATTTGAATCAGTTGGACGCCAATAGAAGTTATTTAAATGTACCGATTTGCTTCCGTATAGATAGCTGGTTATAAGCTGAATCATGGCTGGATGTCCTCCACCATTAAACCGTAGGTCAATAATAATAGCGTCTGAATTGCTTAAAAAGTTCATCGCCGAAACTGCCGTTTTTCCCGCGTGTTCTACATTATAAAATCTGTTAAGATTCAAATAACCAACATTGCCATCTAGGATTTTCACTTCTTTAAAGCCGCAATTATTTCGCTTCATGTTCTTAATTCGCCAATTCAAATGAGCAATGCTATCTTCAGCCGTAGTACTCAAACGTTGAGTTTTATGTTCCGGGCTGAAGGATAAATGAAGATGTTTGTCTTTACTAATAGCTTGTAAATCTGCTGTTAAAGTGCTTGCAAATTGGCCAGGATCGAGAATAGATTTATAATCGCCTTTCTGGAGCTTAGATTTAATGCTTGAAGCCATTTTTTCAGCAACGTCTGGAAAAATATAGTTGGCAGTTAGTTTACTACTAATAGAATCTACAACAATTTGTTGTTCTTGTGAGGTCAGTTGAGGTGCTTTTACTTGTGCATTTATTTGAGTTGAAATTAATACCATAAATGCAATGAGGGTGAGGGGCAATGTGATTTTCATGGGGTCATGTTTTTAGACAATTGTTTTTAATTTTGTTTAAAATGGTTTCTAATTGTTTCAGTTCGTTTTTTGTGATTCCTTGAAGTGATGAGCTTCTGTTATGATGAATTATTGGTGGTAGGGTTTTTAGTATTTCTTCCCCTTTAGTTGTGATTTCTATTTTAGAGCGTCTCCGGTCTTCGTCATTCATAGACCGTTTCAGATAGTTTTTCTGAACCATTGTATTAATTATCCGTGTCATTGATGCGTTATCTTTAAACACCAATTTGGCTATTTCTTTTTGCGTAAACTCAGGATGTTCTTTTAGAAAAATAAGAACCATACCTTGGTCAATGGTGATGCCCTTTATTTTTGCCGAAATGTTTTTTTGAGCAAATCTTCGATATTCCTTAATAGTGCTTTCAATCACGTGAAATATTGTTTCCGACGGAAGGGCTATAGTCATGTTTCAATTTATTTGATACGAATATAATTGACATATCAATTATATAAAAATACTTAACTTTTTTTTAACGTTCATTCGATGCCAAGAAATCCAATGGAATGTTATAAGATCCCAGAATCTTTGAGAAAATTTTTTCTTGGATACCATAATTTATTAAGTAAAAGCATCCAATCCCCTCTGTTTTTTAATGATTTAGATACAATTCCAAATAGTATAAAATAAAAAAGACCGCTCATAACAAGCGGTCTTAATAATATTTATAAAGTCTTTGGTTTACAACCCAAAAGCCTCTTTCACCTTATCAACATAATCCAACTTCTCCCAAGTGAACAATTCTACATCTACAGTTGCAGTTTCTCCATTAGGTTGCGTAAATGTTTTGGTAACAGTTTCATTATTTCGTCCCATATGGCCATAAGCAGCAGTTTCGCTATACATTGGCGAACGTAATTTTAAACGTTCTTCAATAGCAAACGGACGCATATCGAAAATTTGAGACACTTTTTCAGCAATTTCCCCATCAGTCATATTAAAAGAACAGGTACCATGCGTATCAATAAAAATACCCATAGGTTCTACCACACCAATAGCGTAACTTACCTGTACGAGTACTTCGTCGGCAACACCGGCAGCAACCAGATTTTTTGCAATATGACGTGTAGCATAAGCGGCACTTCTATCCACTTTACTAGGATCTTTTCCAGAAAATGCACCACCACCGTGAGCACCTTTTCCACCATAAGTGTCCACAATAATCTTTCTTCCGGTTAATCCGGTATCTCCATGAGGGCCACCAATAACAAATTTCCCGGTTGGGTTTATGTGGTATTTAATATCGTCGTTAAATAATACCTGAATTTGCTTAGGTAGTTTAGCGACAACACGTGGAATTAAAATCTCAACAATATCCTTTCTAATTTTTGCAAGCATCGTATCGTCATCTCCAAAATCATCGTGCTGTGTAGATACTACAATAGCATCAATGCGTTGTGGAACGTTATCATCGCTATATTCAATAGTTACTTGACTCTTAGAATCTGGACGTAAATAAGTAATATCTTTATTTTCTCTTCTTAGTTCGGCAAGTTCAATTAAAATTCTATGCGACAAATCTAAAGCCAAAGGCATGTAGTTTTCGGTTTCGTTAGTTGCATAGCCAAACATCATACCTTGATCGCCAGCTCCTTGTTGTTCTTTGCTGGCTCTGTCTACCCCTCTGTTAATATCATCAGATTGTTCGTGAATAGCAGAAAAAACACCACAAGAATTACCATCAAACATATATTCACCTTTGGTATAACCAATTTTGTTTATAGTGTCTCTGGCAATTTGCTGAACATCTAAATACGTATTAGATTTTACCTCTCCAGCAAGTACAACTTGTCCTGTAGTAACTAGGGTCTCGCAAGCAACTTTCGAATCGGTATCAAAAGCTAAAAAGTTATCAATTAAAGCATCACTAATTTGGTCTGCTACTTTGTCGGGGTGTCCTTCAGAAACACTTTCCGAAGTAAATAAATAAGCCATAAGTTGTATTTTATTCGAGATTCGACGATAGCGTCAAAGGAAGTTTACACTGCCTTTAGCATTTTTTAATTTTGAATTTATTTCAGAATCTTTCAATTCCAAAAGCGTTTCAAAAAAATGCTGAAACTAGTCAGCATAAAGAGGTTGCAATCAGTCAAATCTTTCCTCTGATTATTTGTGTTGGCAAAAGTAAAAAAATAAAAGGAAATGAGTGTTTATTCTACCTTTTTTTAGAAAAAAATAGGATAATACATTTTTATTATAAATCTTTGTAGAAGCAAAATGAAAAAACAAATATTAAATATCGTTTCTATTATCGTCATTGTGATTATTTCACAACGATAGGAAGCGCTATATATAAATAATACAAATTTTAAAGCCTTCCTTAATCGGAAGGCTTTTTTATTGTAAAATTTTTAAATTTTGAACATCATAAAAATGAGAGTTTAATTGATTGATATACAGGTTTTTATATTATTTTGAGTGATCGTGGATTTAACCAGAAAAACTAAAGAATACTATAAATAAAAACCTAATAAATTAATTTCGAATCATATTCCGATGTTGTTGGGGATTTTTTAAAGGAATCCTAAAATATTTGAAATATTAATGTTAAAAAACGATAAAACATAAAATTATCTGTAATAAAGATGAAGGAACTTAATAAATACAGTAAAACAGTAACTCAAGACTCAACACAGCCAGCAGCGCAAGCCATGTTGTATGCTATTGGTTTTTCCGATGAAGACTTTTTTAAACCCTTGATAGGTATTGCTAGTACAGGTTATGAGGGGAATCCTTGTAACATGCATTTAAACGATTTAGCAAAATTAGCTAAAGAAGGAACAAAAAAAGAAGACCTGGTCGGATTGATTTTTAATACAATTGGTGTGAGTGATGGTATTTCTATGGGAACACCGGGGATGCGTTACTCGTTACCTTCAAGAGATATTATTGCAGATTCTATGGAAACTGTAGTACAGGGAATGAGTTACGACGGTTTAATTACTGTAGTAGGTTGCGACAAAAATATGCCAGGAGCTTTAATGGCGATGATTCGTTTAAACCGTCCTTCAATACTAATTTTTGGAGGTACTACCGATTCTGGTTGTCATGATGGAAAGAAATTAGATATCGTGTCTTCATTTGAAGCCTGGGGAAGTAAAGTAGCAGGTACTATGGAGGAAAGCGAATATAAAGAAGTGATTAAAAAGTCTATTCCGGGTAAAGGTGCCTGTGGCGGTATGTACACAGCAAATACAATGGCTTCGGCTATTGAGACTTTAGGTATGGCATTACCTTATAATTCTTCTAACCCTGCCAGTAGCGAAGCTAAAAACCTAGAAGCTGTTAAAGCCGGGGAAGCTATGCGTAACCTATTGGAAAAAGATATTAAACCTTCGGATATTATAACCAGAAAATCGTTAGAAAATGCCATACGAGTAGTAACCATCTTAGGCGGTTCTACCAATGCAGTATTGCACTTTTTGGCTATAGCCAGAGCAGCTCAAATTGATTTTACCCTTAAGGACTTTCAAGATATTAGTGACAGCACGCCATACATTGCCGATTTAAAACCTAGTGGTAAATATTTAATGGAAGATTTACATGCTGTAGGAGGTGTGCCAGGCGTGTTAAAATATTTACTGAAAAAAGGATTATTGCATGGCGATTGTTTAACCGTAACAGGAAAAACATTAGCTGAAAACTTGTTGGATGTTGAAGATTTGGCAGAAGGACAAGATGTTATAAAACCTTTAGAAGCTCCTATTAAAGCTACAGGCCATTTACGTATGTTGTATGGAAACTTAGCCAATGATGGAAGTGTGGCTAAAATTACTGGAAAAGAAGGGTTGAAATTTGTAGGAAGGGCAAAAGTATTCGATAGTGAATATGATGCTAATGATGGTATACGTGACGGAAAGGTAGAAAAAGGCGATGTGGTCGTCATTCGTTACGAAGGGCCAAAAGGAGGACCGGGAATGCCAGAAATGTTAAAACCAACAGCAGCCATTATGGGCGCTGGATTAGGGAAAGATGTTGCCTTAATTACCGATGGCCGTTTTTCTGGAGGAACACATGGTTTTGTTGTAGGACATATTACTCCAGAGGCTCAGGAAGGTGGTAATATAGCCCTTGTACAAGATGGTGATACGATTACTATTGATGCAGAAACTAACACAATTTCTGTGGATGTCTCAGAAGAGGAATTTCAAGAAAGAAGACAAAATTGGGTAGCCCCCAAATTAAAATTCGATCGAGGGGTATTGTATAAATATGCCAGATCAGTATCATCGGCATCAAAAGGATGTGTTACTGATGAGTTTTAAATAGACAATTTTTTCATTTTCGCTTTAGCGGAAGTCTCAATACTATGAGTATGAATAATACAGAAACAACAAAAAAAGCACAAGAGGAAACTCAAAAAACAGAACGTATAAGTGGTAGTGAAGCTATCATCAGGTGTTTAATAGCTGAAGGGGTTGATATTCTTTATGGATATCCGGGAGGAGCCATTATGCCGGTTTACGACGAGTTATATAAATATAAGGATAGAATCCATCATGTATTAACACGTCATGAACAAGGTGCAGCCCACGCAGCTCAAGGATTTGCAAGAATTTCAGGGAGAGTTGGTGTTGCCATGGCAACATCAGGTCCCGGAGCAACAAATTTAATTACAGGAATAGCCGATGCACAAATCGATTCTACACCAATGGTGTGTATTACAGGTCAGGTGTTTTCACATTTATTAGGTAGTGATGCATTTCAGGAAACCGACATTGTTGGTATTTCTACACCAGTTACCAAATGGAACCACCAAGTAACTAAAGCTTCTGAGATTCCAGAAGTTTTAGCCAAAGCATTTTATATTGCCAAGAGTGGTAGACCAGGGCCGGTATTAATCGATATTACCAAAGATGCTCAGGTTGCAGAACTCGATTTTAAATATGAAAAATGTACAGGTGTTAGAAGTTACATTCCAATACCAAAAATAAATATAGATGCAGTTAAGGCTGCTGCCGAACTAATAAATGCAGCTAAAAAACCAATGATCGTTTGGGGGCAAGGTGTTATTTTAGGAAAAGCAGAGGAAGAATTAAAAGCGGTTATTGAAAAGGCAGGTATTCCTTCGGCGTGGACTATTTTAGGAGCATCCGCAATTCCAACATCCCATCCGTTAAACGTTGGTATGGTAGGTATGCACGGGAATTATGCGCCTAATAAATTAACAAACGAATGTGATGTTCTTATAGCTATCGGGATGCGTTTCGACGATCGTGTTACGGGTGATTTAAAAACCTATGCCAAGCAAGCAAAAGTGATTCACTTTGATATAGATCCGGCAGAAATTGATAAAAATGTAAAAACAGATGTTGCCGTTTTAGGGAATTCAAAAGAAAGCTTAGGTTTATTATTAGAGGAACTAAACGAAAACACGCATACGGAATGGTTACAAGAATTTAAGGAGCTGTATGCTATTGAGTTCGAAAAAGTTATAAAAAATGACCTGTCTCCAACCAAAGAAGGTTTAACCATGGGAGAGGTATTAAAACAAATAAATATTGAAACAAAAGGTAATGCAGCTATCGTATCGGATGTAGGGCAACATCAAATGATAGCTTGTCGTTATTCTGAGTTTAACAAAACGAAAAGTAATATTACCTCTGGAGGCTTAGGTACTATGGGATTTGCCCTTCCAGCTGCTATTGGAGCTAAAATGGCTGCACCAGATAGAGAAGTAGTTGCTATTATTGGAGATGGTGGTTACCAAATGAATATTCAAGAGTTGGGAACTATTTTTCAGCAAAAAGTACCTGTAAAGATTGTGGTATTAAATAATGAGTTTTTAGGAATGGTTCGTCAATGGCAACAGTTGTTTTTCGATAAGCGTTATGCATCTACCGAAATGACAAATCCAGATTTTGTAACCATAGCAAAAGGCTATTATATTGAAGCAAAAAAAGTAACTAAAAGAGAAGAATTAGCAGATGCCGTTAAAGAAATGATAGCATCGAAAAACTCTTATTTTTTAGAAGTTTGTGTAGAGAAGGAAGATAATGTATTCCCTATGGTGCCAGCAGGTGCATCGGTTTCAGATATACGTTTAAGCTAAATTTCAGAAAAAATGAACCAAGAAATAAAAACATTGACTATATCCATATATACCGAAAATAATATCGGTTTGTTAAACCGCATATCTGCAATTTTTCAGCGTAGACACATCAATATAGAAAGTTTAACTACCTCGCAATCTGAAATTGAAGGCGTAAACAGGTTTGTTATTGTTGTAAACATTACAGAAGATCAGGCTAAAAAAATAATGGGACAATTTGAAAAGCAAATCGAAGTTATTCGAGCATATTATCATACAGATGAAGAGACCATATATACAGAGTCTTGTATGTTTAAAATAAAATCGAGTTTGTTATTTGAAGAGCCTCAAATTCAGAATATAATCAAAGATAGCGGAACAAGAATAGTTACTGTAAACAAAGAATTTTTTGTTCTGGAAAAATCTGGTAGAAGAAACGAAATTGAATCGCTACGTAGAGATTTAAATGTTTTCGGTATCATGCAATTTGTGCGTTCCGGACGTATATCAGTAACAAAAGAAGAGATGAAAATAACAGAAATGCTTTCGGCATTCAATAATCAATAATTACAATAAAACTTAAAATGGGAAATTATTTTAACACACTTTCATTAAGAGATAAATTAGATCAATTATCGAAGTGTAGATTTATGGATTCTTCAGAATTCTCAGATGGAGTAAACGCTTTAAAAGGCAAAAAAATAGTTATCGTAGGATGTGGAGCGCAAGGGCTTAATCAAGGTTTAAATATGAGAGATTCTGGTTTAGATATTTCTTATACTTTACGTGATGCTGCTATTGCTGAAAAGCGTGCTTCTTATGTTAATGCAACAGATAATGGATTTACAGTTGGTACCTACCAGGAGTTAATTCCATCTGCAGATGTTGTGTTGAATCTAACTCCGGACAAGCAGCATACTAGTGTTGTAAATGCTGTAATGCCGTTAATGAAGCAAGGTGCTACATTATCTTATTCTCACGGTTTTAATATTGTTGAAGAAGGGATGCAAATACGTGAAGATCTTACGGTAATTATGGTAGCTCCAAAATGTCCGGGATCTGAAGTAAGAGAAGAATACAAGCGTGGTTTTGGTGTGCCAACACTTATTGCTGTGCACCCAGAGAACGATCCAGAAGGAAAAGGTTGGGCACAGGCAAAAGCATATGCAGCAGGAACAGGAGGAGACAGAGCAGGTGTTTTAGCATCATCTTTCGTAGCCGAAGTAAAAAGTGATTTAATGGGAGAGCAAACCATTCTTTGTGGATTGTTACAAACTGGTTCTATCCTTTGTTTTGATAAAATGGTTGAAAAAGGTATCGATGCCGGATATGCATCTAAACTTATTCAATACGGTTGGGAAACCATTACAGAAGGTCTTAAATATGGTGGAATCACCAATATGATGGATCGTTTATCGAACCCAGCAAAAATTAAAGCTTTCGAATTATCGGAAGAATTAAAAGATATCATGCGTCCATTATTCCAAAAGCATATGGATGACATTATGGAAGGGAATTTTTCTAAAGGCATGATGGAAGATTGGGCAAATGATGATAAAAATTTATTAGGATGGAGAGCTGCTACAGGCGAAACAGCTTTTGAAAAAACACCAGCAGGAGATGTAGAAATCTCTGAGCAAGAGTTTTACGATAATGGTGTATTAATGGTAGCATTTGTAAGAGCTGGTGTTGAGTTGGCTTTTGAAGCTATGACTGATTCTGGAATTATTGATGAATCTGCTTACTACGAATCATTACACGAAACACCACTTATTGCAAATACCATTGCGAGAAAGAAATTGTTCGAAATGAACCGTGTTATTTCTGACACTGCAGAGTACGGATGTTATTTATTCGATCATGCATGTAAGCCATTATTAGCAGATTTCATGAAAACGATCGATACAGATGTTATAGGAAAGACTTATGCTAAAGATAACGGTGCAGGTGTTGATAATGCTAAATTAATAGAGATTAACGCTGCTTTAAGAAATCACCCTGTTGAAAAAATAGGAACCTTCTTAAGAGCATCTATGACGGCTATGAAGCCTATAGTTTAATTGTAAGGGATAAGGCTTTGAAAGTACCTAATGTACATTTGAGCTTTTCGACTGCACTCACGGCAGGATAAAGTCGAGAACTTTTTAAAGAAAAGATATCTTAAGAAGCTTTCTTCCTTATATTTCCAGACCTGTCAGGTTTTTAAAACCTGACAGGTCTCGTTAACATATCATTCATTTTCAGGTGTTTGTTGGATGTGTTTGAAATGTACAAGAAATTAAATAAAGTGTCTGTTCGAGGCCTATTTAAAATATAGATTAACTAGTGTCTGGAAACAACATTACCGAGTATGGTCGATGAAGCAAACAGTTTTGTCATTCCTGCGAAAGCAGGAATCCACTCGATAAACATCTTACACTTTGAAAATAAAATTCCTATGTAAACAGGAAGCTAAAACCTGTCAGGTCTCGTTAAATCTCATTCCCATATGGTTGCCGAACATGATCGAGGTAAAATGGGAAATTAAATGAATAAATTATGAACAAGGAAAACGTCACATATTTTCCTAGTATTGATAATATTAAGGTAGCTGCCGATACTATTAAAAAAGTATCGGCAGTTACGCCTTTAAGCCCTAGCTTAAGATACTCTAACCATTTTAATGCTAATGTGCTTTTAAAACGCGAAGACTTGCAACAAGTGCGTTCCTATAAAATTAGAGGGGCCTATAATAAAATAAGTTCACTAACTCCTGAACAATCAAAAAAGGGAGTGGTTTGTGCCAGCGCAGGGAACCATGCTCAGGGCGTGGCGCTATCTTGTAAACTATTAGAGATTGAAGGCACTATTTATATGCCTGCACCAACACCCAACCAAAAGGTAGAGCAAGTTAAAATGTTTGGTGGCGATTTTATTGAAATTAAGCTTGTTGGCGATACGTTTGATGATGCTAATCATGCAGCGATGCAAGAATGCGATCAATTACACAAAACCTTTATTCATCCTTTTAATGATGAAAAGGTTATAGAAGGACAAGCCACTATAGGCTTAGAAATTCTGGAACAATCTACAGAGCCCATCGATTATGTTTTTATAGCCGTTGGAGGAGGAGGTTTAGCAGCTGGATTATCTACAGTCTTCAAGCAATTGTCACCTAACACTAAAATTATAGGCGTAGAACCGGAAGGGGCGCCTTCCATGTCAGTTTCCATTAAAAACAATAGAAACACGGAATTAGATCAAATTGAAAAGTTTGTTGACGGCGCAGCTGTTAAACGCGTAGGGGACTTAACGTTCTCAATATGCAAAGAGAATTTGCATGATATGATAACAGTTCCAGAAGGGAAAGCGTGTCAAACCATTTTAGAACTTTATAATAAGGATGCTATTGTGGTAGAACCTGCCGGAGCTTTAAGCATTTCTGCTTTGGACCTTTATACAGAAGAAATAAAAGGCAAAAATGTAGTATGCGTTGTTAGCGGAAGTAATAACGATATTACCAGAACATCCGAAATAAAGGAGCGCGCTTTACTGTACGCCAATTTAAAGCACTATTTTATAGTGAAGTTTCCGCAACGTGCCGGTGCGCTAAAAGAGTTTGTTGTTGATATTTTAGGCGAGAATGACGACATCACCTATTTTCAGTATGCTAAAAAAACTAACCGAGAAAACGGATCAGCCGTAGTGGGCATTCAATTAAAAACAGCAGACGACCTGGAGCCTTTAATATCTAAAATGAAGGAGCACAATTTCTACGGTGATTATCTTAATGATAAGCCTGATTTATTTCAGTTTTTGGTTTGATAACTTTTGCCATTTCAACGAACTATGCTGAACTTGTTTCAGTAAAGTAAGAATGACAAGATTCAATTATACTTTCCAATACCGAATATCCTCATTATACATAGCGTCTAAAGACAGTTGTACTGCTCTGGCAGTATCGGCACCAGTATACACATTCGAAATAGGCTGTTTGTTATCTAAAATAGCGTCCCTAAAATCAACCAAAGCCTGTCTGCTGGGATTTAAATGAGACACTTCAATGGGATAGGCTTTGCCTTGTAAATGACTATTAACAGTAGCACCCGAAACACCGTCAACATTAGCCAATTCTTTTTTATAGCTCTTTTCATGATATATCCAGGCTTTGTCGTAATCTAAAAGAATAGTGCCTTTACTACCGTGTACTTTTATTTGGTAATCGCCAAGTGCGTTATTGGTTAAACAGGTAAATTGTGCTTTTACACCACTAGGATATTCAAATAATAAATGAATATTATCAAAGGTTTCTCTGCCATCTTTCCAAAAATCTATACCACCAGTTCCCATAATCTTTTTTGGGTTTTCACCTAAAACCCAATGTATAAAATCAATTTGATGCGAGCTAAGTTCTGCAACCAATCCTCCGGAATATTCACGGTACATACGCCAATTTACAGCACGTTCTAGCGAAGGTTCTGGAACAGGTCTTCTCCAGTTTCCATTTCTATTCCATTGGCATTCAAAAGAAGTTATTTTACCTATTTCACCACTTTTTATCAAGTCGACCACATGTTTATATAGTTTGGAACTATGATATTGATGGCCTGTTTGAAAAATAGATTTCGAATTGGAAACTTTCTCTACAAGGCTATTAATACCGGCAAATCCTTTGGCCATAGTTTTTTCGCAATAGATATGTTTACCGGCATCTAACGCATCAAGTGCTATAGGTGCATGGGTACTAAACGGTGTGGCTATGAGTATGGCGTCAACATCTTTATTATCTAATAATTCTTTATAATTTTTATAGGCTTTTGCATTATTGGATGCTTTGGAAATACCTTGCTCCAATCGAAAAGGTAAAATGTCACAAACAGCAGAAACATGAAAACCTTCAATTTCATTTAATGCGGGAATCATACCACCACCCCTATCTCCTGTACCAATTACTCCAATATTAATTGTATTGTTAGAACCAAAAGTTTTTGTAATAGCTCCTAAAGTAGCTGTACCAGCAATGATTCCAGCAGTTGTCATGCCGCTTTTTGTAATAAATTCTCTTCTTTTCATGAATTGTAATTTCTAATAGAGATTTTAAATGTTCATTCAGAGCGACTTGTGTTGAGCCTTTCGGCTTCGCTTCGCTCAAGATAAACTAAAGTCGAAGCAAGCAAACTTGCCTGCTGGCTGGCTAGGAACCCCTTAGAGATAAAGATAAGGAAACTAAGGTTTTGTATTGTGTTCAAAATGGTAATTGATTGACTTTTTTATGAACAGATAGCTGTTTATACTGGTTTTATTTCCCAACCCGGTTCGTATTCCCTAGACCATAATTTCATGGCATCGCGGTCGAATATTCTACCTGTGTTTTCGTCTACTTCAAAAGGTTTATTAATTCTTGAGCTAATGTTTGCATAGTGCGTTAGCATTTGACTTACCACACCCTGTTCTATTGGTGAGTTTAATGATTTTTTCCCTCTTATGGCTTCAAAAAAGTTTTCGGAATGTCTGGTAGAAAGACTTCCACCGCCCCCAAGCGCTACACCATCTTCGTCCCCTTTCAGAGTTCGATCTTTAATGACTTTGCCTTTAAGATCGTATAGTTTATAACCTGCTCTATCTATAAATACAACACCTTTAGAACCATAAATTAAAGTGCCTCTACCTGCACCATATTTGTCATATCCGTTTCTGCTCTGTCCGTCCCATTGAATGGTTTTATTATTAGGAAATTTAAATGTAGCTAACATGGTGTCATACATCTCCCAACCATCATCTTTATATTGGAATTTTCCAGAGTATACATCTACATATTCAGGATATTTAACATCTAGAGCCCAACGCGCAATATCCAGTTCATGAGTGGCATTGTTGCCAGTTTCCGCAGTGCCATAATCCCATCCGTACCAATGCCAATTATAATCCCAAATGTCGTGCATATACGCTTTCCTTGGAGCTGGGCCTTGAAAAAGCTCCCAATCTAATCCTTCGGGAGGAGCTGCTTTTACAGGAATAGGGACTTCACCTCTAGAATTTGTGTAAAACGCGATGGCTTTATAAGCTACGCCAATAATACCGTTATGAATGTTTTTAATGATTTCTGTAGATTCTAAGGAAGATCGTTGTTGGTTCCCCATTTGGATATGTTTATTATACCTTTTTTGGTAAGCAACAAGCAATTCTCCTTCTCTGGGGTTATGGCTACAGGGTTTTTCCAAATATACATGCTTACCAGCTTGAACAGCCATACAGGCACCTGGAGCATGCCAGTGGTCTGGTGTTGCCATGAAAACAGCGTCCACTTTTTTGTCGTCCAAAATAACTCTAATATCATTTTCTAATTTAGCAGAATGATCCATCAATTTAGAAAACTTGTTAGCAGCTTTTTCCCGTTGACTTTTCATAACATCGCATAGATACATGAGTTCAACATTATTCTTTTTATTGGAAACGGCTTCAACAAACCCACCTAATCGTCTTCCTAAACCTTGAATAGCGACATGAATTCTATCATTGGCACCAATTATTCGCGAATAACTTTTTGCTGAGGCACTTGTAATACCTCCAGTAAGCGTTACACCCAGAGCGCCTGCCGAAGCTTTTTTTATAAAATCTCTTCTATTTGAACCCATCTTTTGGTTTTAATTAAATTCTCTAATTTTTATACTTCTGTAATGTACAGTGTCACCATGGTCTTGAAGTAGGATATGACCCTCTGGCCATTGTCCGAATTTCGGCCAGTTTTTATATTTGCTATAAGCTACAAGCGCTCTGAACATTTGCGAAGACCGATCGTATTCAATGACTTTTTCGTTGTTTAGCCAATGTTCAACATGTGCGCCTTTAACAACAATTCGCGCTTTGTTCCAAGAACCTATTCCTTTAAATTGTTTACTGCGACCGGGAATCGACAAGTTTTCTGCCGTAATTAAATCGTAAAGAGAGCCAACAGTTCTATTGCCATTAACACCTTTTTTTGCGTCTGGATGGTTGGCATCATCTAAAATTTGAAATTCACATCCAATAGCAGATCCAGAGCCTTTATTAAGTTCGGCATCTACAAAATATTTAATACCACTATTTGCGCCTTTTGTGATTTTAAATTCTAACTCTAATTCAAAGCTGCTGAATAATTTTTCGGTAATAATATCACCAGGGCCAGTCGATTCGGCACCATCAGTCGATAAAATAGTTAAAACACCATCTTTAATTTCCCAGCCAGATTTAGGAAAATGATTCAGTTTAGCACCACGCCATCCTTCGGAGCTCTCTCCATCCCACAGTAAGCGCCATCCCTTGTCCTTTTCATTTTTCGAAAGGGTATTGATTAAATAACTCATCTCCTTTACCTCAGGATTGGAAGCCCAGCGTTCTTCTTCCAGATTATCAGTTTTAATTCTAATATTTTTCCATTTTATTTGTTTACCAGCTTTACTTTCAGAACCATAAATATGATGCACTTGTAATCCTATAAACCCAGATGCTGTTAAATCATCAACCAAATTAGAACACTGTATACCATTTATCCAGGTTTTAATACTAGAGCCAATAGCTTCGACTCTGCATGTGTTCCAGACCCCATTTTTAAAAGCACTATGAGCTTTAGGATTTAAAGATATGGGGTACAGCCAGCCTCTTCTTCCTTCATCATAAATGCCACCACTAAAGGCGCGGGCTGATGGGTCTAATTCAAACTGATAACCATGAACCGTACCTTCCCTATAGCTTTTAATACTGTTAGATCTAAACTGAACTCCAGAATTAAGAGCAGGATCTAATAGAACCTCAAACTCTAAAATAAAATCACCGTATTTTTTTTTGGTACATAGAAAACTATTTGGAGTTTCTGTTTTTGAAATTCCAATAATTTGTCCGTCTTTTACTTTGTATGGAGCATCTCCATTTAATATTTCCCAGCCGGTTAAGTCTGTTCCGTTAAAAAGGTCTATCCAGCCGTCTTTGGAGCTCTGCGAATTTAAAGTCGTAAAGCTTAACAAAAGAAAAAGGGATGAAAAGAGAAGGTTTAAAGATCGTATCATGCTTGTTTTTAGTTTCGTGTACGTACACTAAAAGTAAGGATTTATAATGAGTTAGCAAATTAACGATGCCAAAATGATTGATAACCGAAAACGATTTAGTTGTAATCGTTTTATTATCATATCGTTAATTTGTTAAGGATATCATATTTATTTCGACAATCCTAGCAATTTAGTACCCTCCTATAAATTTTAAAGATATCTTAGCTATTGTCAAAAAATTAAAAAACCAGGTAAATGAGTAATACTTTTTTAGAAATTCCAGAGGCTTATAAAATACAATCGCAGCTACATCAAACAACCTATTTGGTTTCAGGTGAGCTAAAACAATGGGAAGGAGAAACGGCAGAAGTGTATTCTACAATTTCTTCAACTAAAGACTATAAGCGAACATTATTAGGTACAATCCCTCAATTAGGAGAGAAGGAGGCTTTAGAAGCATTGGACTCGGCATCAAATGCATATGCTAAAGGGCAAGGCTTATGGCCAACCATGAAGGTGAGAGACAGAATTGCTTGTATGGAAAAGTTTGTAGAGCAAATGAAGACCAAGCGCGAAACTATCGTAAAGCTTTTAATGTGGGAAATAGGAAAAAATCTGCCAGATTCGGAAAAAGAATTCGATAGAACAGTAGATTATATATACGATACTATTGAGGCTTACAAGCAAATTGATAGAGATTCGGCAAAGTTTGAAAAGAACGAAGGAGTGTATGCGCATATACGTAGAGGTCCTCTAGGAGTGGTTTTATGTTTAGGGCCATATAATTACCCGTTAAATGAAACATTTACATTACTAATTCCGGCATTGATTATGGGGAATCCGGTGATTTTTAAACCTGCTAAACTAGGGGTTCTGTTAATTTCACCACTACTGGAAGCTTTTCAAAATAGTTTTCCAAAAGGCGTCGTAAACGTTATTTATGGTCGAGGTCGTGTATTAGCAACTCCAATTATGCAATCCGGTAAAATAGATGTATTGGCATTGATAGGAAATAGTAAATCGGCAAATGCTATTCAAAACAATCACCCTAAAAAGAATAGATTACGTTTGGTATTAGGCTTAGAGGCAAAAAATCCAGCTATAGTTTTACCAGATGCCGATTTAGACTTAGCAGTAAACGAATGTATTACAGGTACATTGTCTTTTAACGGACAACGTTGTACAGCTTTAAAAATATTGTATGTACACGAATCGATAGTTGATGAATTCAATAAGCGCTATTCGGAAAAAGTAGATGCACTTAAGTTTGGAAATCCGTGGGATTCCGGAGTTAAATTAACCCCGCTTCCAGAAGTAGAAAAGCCAGCTTATATTAAAGAGTTAATTGATGATGCTGTAGAAAAAGGAGCAGAAATATTAAATGCAAAAGGCGGAGAAATTAGCGAGAATTTTATATTTCCAGCAGCGTTATATCCTGTGGATAAAACGATGCGAGTATTTAAGGAAGAGCAATTCGGACCACTAGTTCCTATTGTACCATTTAAAGATATTGAAGAGCCGTTAAATGATATGGCAGAATCTAATTATGGGCAACAGGTAAGCTTATTTGGTAAAGATGTAAATACACTTGCTCCCTTAATTGATACTTTGGTAAACCTGGTTTGTAGAGTTAATTTAAACAGTTCTTGCCAAAGAGGACCGGATGTATATCCATTTACAGGAAGAAAGGATTCTGCATTTAGTACTTTAAGTGTGCATGATGCATTACGTTCATTCTCGATAAGAACTTTTGTGGCATCAAAAGATAACGACTATAACAAAGCTATTTTAAATGAGCTGTTGGATAAAAAGACCTCAAACTTTATAAGTACCGATTATATCTTGTAAGGGGTATTTTTACTACTTTTATATCTGAACTCATTTAGTAGGGTTTCAACTATTTTTTTGGAAATAGAAAAAGTCAAGATGAGTTCATTAACAATATATTAATAGGTATGAGAACATTTAAGTATTTAGTTTTATTCTTTTTTTCGGTTTCAATCCTGATCGCTTGCGGAGGAAAAGAAGAAAAAAAGAAGGAAGGTTTTAGTTATGAAAATAAAAAAGACACGCCTAAAAACACAGAGACAAAAAACGCCAACGAAATTGTTATTTCTAGTGATGATTTGATGAAGTTTGACAAAACAGAGATTAGGGTAAAGGCTGGCGAAAAAGTAAAGATTACATTAAGACATAAAGGAAAATTGGATATTAATGTCATGGGGCATAATTTTGTGCTTCTTAAACAAGGTGTTGATCTTGTTGGGTTTGCTAATAAAGCAGCTACGGTTAAAGACAATCAATACATACCAAAGAAGAAGAAAGATGTTATAGCCCATACCACTTTAATTGGGGGCGGACAAACAACTTCTATAGAGTTTGATGCACCTGCCGTAGGAACATACGATTTTTTATGTAGTTTCCCTGGGCATTATTCTATGATGAAAGGGAAGTTTATAGTGGAATAAATTGATAGAACATGTAAAATTCGACGTAAAGTTTTAACAGATAGTGTGTCGAAGAGATTCATAACTTTTATGGCTTAATAAATTTATTTTCTTCTTTGTTAGGCCTACAGAACAGACCTGTCAGGTTTTAAAAACCTGACAGGTCTTCATTATCAAGCGCTCCATAAACTACGTAATCAAAAGACAATATTTAGAACTAACATTACAGTTACTATAATGTAATTAAAGTATAATTTTATTTTTACAAAGAGTCACCATTTATAGTGTTCAATATGATTTACATGACCCAATTAATATTTGTAAAAGAAGGAAAAGAAGCTATATTCCATGAGTTTGAAGACCATGCCATTCCATTAATGGAGAAATATAATGGACGAATAATTTATCGGATAAGACCAGATGAAACATCGTTTGTTTCTGGAGAAAAGGAATTGCCCTATGAAATTCATTTCATATCGTTTGATTCAGAGAACGATTTAACTAATTTTATGAATGATGATAGGAGATTGAAGTTTATTCATCTTAAAAACGAATCGATACAATCAACACTTCTTGTTAAAGGAGAAAAAGTATAAAGCACGCATACAAAATCACCCATACGAATTATGAAGTATACACCCCAAGATGGTTTCTCATACTATTTCAACTTGGTTGGTGATGTGGACTGTAGGTCGCTTTTTTCATCACCATCAACCCTTAAGTTTCTAAAATCAATTGATGAAGAAAAAGCTGCCTATCGATATGCTTCAGATAAATGGAGTATTAAACAGGTGCTTGGGCATATTACAGACCACGAAAGAATAAAGATGTTTCGGGCATTTTTATTGAGCAGAAATGAATCGGTGGAATTATGGGGCTACGATCAGGAGGCTTTGGTGGCGAATAGTCGTTTTGAAGAATTAACCTGGAAACAATTAGTAACAGATTTTGAAAACGTAAGGAAAGCTTCTGTTAGTTTTGTTGAATCACTATCCCAAAACCAATTAAAAATAAAAGGCAAAGCCAGACAAAATGAAGTAACTCTTGAAGACTTTCTAAAGTCTATTATTGGCCATGAAATACATCATGTAAATAGTATTAAAGACAAGTATTTTAATCATTAACGCTATTAAGATTTACATGGTAACCAATCATTATTAGTAGCATAGGGGACATGGTAAGTGCAAAATATTTATATTTGACTTGGTATTATTTTAAAATTTAAATACTTAAGCTACCCCATATTCGAAATGAAAAGATTAAGATTACCCCTTATTAGTCTTGGATTGTGTGTAACTACTATGGTTTCCTGTAAGAATCAATCCGAAAATCAAGTCACACCAACAGTAACAGAAAAACAAAGCGCGCAGATAGAAAAAGTTGTTGCTAATACAGAGACAGTTTCAAATGAAGCCTCAGAGACGACGACCCTTCAAACCCAAAAAGAAAGTTTTATAAAAAGCTTAAAAAGTAAAACGGATTTAGGTTCCTTTTTTGCAGATAATTGGACATTAATGTACCATGAGGATAACAGATGTGATGGTTCTACAGATGGGCAAATCAACAATTTATCCAGTTCCCAAATAGATCAGCCAATAAAATTACAAGTAAACAATGATGGAGATGGTTGGGCTTGCGATAAAAAAGAACCAAAGAGTTTCGATCTGGATTTTAATTTAAAAAGCCAGGTAAAAAACTGGGATAGATTTGAGATTGCCAATTACGAGAATCAGGAAGAGCATATTGTTATTATTGTAGGTGCTGGCGAATCCGATTACTTAAAACTACATTACGATAATAGTAACCTGATTGTAAAGCTGGAGTATAGGAGTGAAGACCCCGGATAAGATCTAACGTTTAAAGCATATTTAAACTTTTTTAATTGTATATAAATTGGAAGTTTACCAACTATTATTAACCCTTTTCGAACAATATTAGAAACCTATGAAAAAAATACTATACCCTCTATTTTTAATAGCAAGCTTTGTTTTTAGTCAAGATACAAAGTACAATAGTCCGTATGATTATGAAAGACTGGAAGAAGGAGCATATTATTACCTTTTTGGAGATAATGTAAAATTTAGAACAGAACCTAATACGGATTCCGAGGTGATAGCGTTATTAAAAATCGGAACAAAAATTCAAATCGATTACAACACAAAAGAAACCATGATGTATAATGGGTTAGAATCACCTTTTTATAAAATTAAGTATGGCGATAAAACTGGTTATGTGTTAGGTGGTTTAATTTCATTAGAAAAAAGGGAAAGAGGCGATTCTCAATTCTTTTTCACTTACAAAAAAGAAGGAGAAAGCTATGCAACCATTGTTAGATATTTTAATGAAACGACATCCGAGATTGTAGATACCACAGTACAACTGGCTACAAGTATGTTTTCTATAGAGCTTTACAATAATAGAGGTGTTTCGGGGGTTGACAACATTGTTTTTATTAACTATTTAGCTGAAGCTTGTGGTGTTAACGGCGGCGGTATCTATCTATTTCAATTTGATAATAAACTTAAAAAAGTATTTGATTTATCTAAAGTTTCAGAAGCAGGATTATTTTGGACTTCAGAGAAGTTAATATTTCCAAAAGATGAAAAGGGAATAGAAGGTAAAATTGTTTACCAACGAGAGACTCAAAACTATTTAGATGAAAATACAAATTGGACAGAATTAGAGCGGGTAAGCCGTGAGTTGGAATGGAATGGCGATGAAATCCTTCCAAAACCGTATTCTGAAAACTAAAATATGTTCAAATACTAATATTCCGAATCTATAAATGCCTATTATGGAACAGTATAAAACAACCATTCTGTTATTAATATCATTAATTTGTCTCCCTTGTATTAGTCAAGAGAAAATAGATGATAATAGTACTGTAGATTCAAAGCATGAAGAAAAAAGAAGCTATTTAAAACATAGAGATTTTGATGGGGACGGTATTATGGATAAGATTTTGTTTGATTTTTCGGGAGGAGCGCACTGTTGCTATAAAATGAGTCTTTATATAAGTTCGTTAAGTAAAACCATCACCTATCCATTTGAGATGGACGGCGGTTACCTAGGAGGAGTCGATGGCAGTCAGCCAAATCAATTTGAAATTAAAGATTATGATCAGGACGGATTACCAGAAATATTTATGCTAATTTCAACGTATAACGGCGAGAAGTATCCCGTAGAGAAACGTTGGACTAAAAAATACGGTATAAAAACCAATACCATTCTTTTTGATTTTTTTGAAGAAAACATGTTGGTAAAAGACTATAATAAATAGCTGGAAAAGTTTGGTCTTATTAGAATGTTTCGCGTTTCAGGGATATTAAAAATCAGATGTTTCTCTGTAGGCTTTAATAACGGCTAGTTCACCTTCTTTACCCTTAACGGAGTTTCCGTGTTCCATGCCTAATATACCAGTAAAGCCTTTGTTTTGAATATGTTTAAAGATGTTTTTATAATTGATTTCCCCAGTAGTCGGTTCTTTTCTACCCGGATTATCACCAATTTGAAAATAGGCTATTTCGTCCCAGGTAAGATCAATATTTCTAATAATGTGTCCTTCGGTTTTTTGCAAATGATAGATATCGAACAAAATTTTGCATGCCGGGCTATTAACGGCTTTGCATATCATGTAGGTTTGGTCTGATCGTTGTAAGTACAAATCCGGAGAATCCGATAGAGGTTCTAAAACCATGGTTAGCCCGTGGGGTTCGAGTATGTTGGCACCGCGACGCAATGCTTCAATAACATGAGCATCTTGAATACCAATAGGAAGTTTTCTTTGAAACCCTCCCGGAACAACGGTGAGCCATTTGGCATTAACGCGTTTGGCTACATCGACTGCTTTTTTACATCCGTCAAGAAAAATATCGATATACTCCTGTTTGCCAGCTGCCAGAGTATTATTTAAGTTGCCTCCTTTTTGAATGACAAAAACACCCATAGTCATATTGCGCTTTGCCAGTGTTTCTCCAATTTTTGTTTGTAGGGACACGTCTCTAGTCATCATGTTATTATCTTCGAACGCTGTAAACCCTTGATCTGCCATAAAATTAATCTGATCAATGGGATCATTACCGGCATGATGTTTAAACATGCCCAAGTGAGGTGCAAAATGCATCTTAAATTTTTTAGAAGCCAAAGTGCTGTTGAAGGCTCCTTTTGGCATCGCATTGATACCCGATAGTCCTAATCCAAATGCAGAGGCAGCCATGGTGCTTTTTTTTATAAACGAACGTCTTTCCATAATCTAATATAAAATTGGTTTTACCAGGAGTAGGCGTTTTAATGTCTGGATGTTATTTTAAAGGTGAGTTCGACGTAACCATAATATTATTATACTGAATTCCAGTGATTTAATTTAAGTGTCGGGTTGAGCCTTTCGACTCCGCTCAAGACAGGCTAAAGTCGAAACCTATTTAAAATTATAGGTTTTAATGACCTTTCGACTGCGCTCAAGGTGACAAGTAACATTTTTAGTGTATTTATCATTAAAATTAGACTGCCTTTAAATCGAACTCACGTTATTTTAAAACTGGCATAATGTTTTGTGGGCTTACAATTCTAAAATTTCTATATCCTTAAATTCAACCGGGTGACTTTCACTCTGTAAGGATATGTATCCAGCTTTTAAGGGTTTGCCTTCAAAGGATTTCCAATGTTCTTTGTTAAAGTCGACCTCTCCGCCATATTGTGGTTTGCAATATTGAATAACTTCTTCACCATTAATAAAATGCTTAATAATAGAATCATTTCTAACTTCAATTTCAAGTTTAACCCATTGATCGCCGTGGTAGGTTTTTGAAGAGGATTCAAAGCAGTGGTCTGTTGCAATTTTATTATCTAAAACAACATGAGTTCCCGGAGTACATAAGTTTCCTGTTGGGCGCTCTTCGCTGCTTAGTCCTCCTAAAAGCTGTACTTCTACTGATACTGGGAAATTTTGATCTACGCCTATCTTTTTAGGGTCTTCGCAATGAATCATAACCCCGCTATTGGCTATAGCCCAAGATGGCCCATCACTTAATTGTTTTCCTGTGAAACGGTATTGCAGGCGCAGTTTGTAGTTGGAAAACGGCTTGTTGTAATAAATATGCCCGAAGGAAGCGTTAAAGGTGTCATTGTATTCATCATAATTAACTTTAATACAACCATCTTCAGTAATAAACGTATTTTTATAATTAACACCAGCTGGGTGCCCTTTAATTTTTACGATCCAATCGTTTAAGTCTTTACCGTTAAATATAGGAGTCCATTTCTCAACAGGTTCTACGGTTTTAGCAGTTTCGATTTTTTCCTGATTTGATTTTTGTTTACAAGAAACAGCAGATAGTATAAATGTGAGGCAGACGAGATACAAATATTTTTTCATTACTTATAGTGTTTATAGAGACCAGGATTTACCCTTGGTGGTTTCTTCTAAAGGGGCACAGCCTATTTGAACTCCCGGAATAGGGTCGTATGCTAAAACGTGTTCTCCAATTTGTTCGCTATTTCTAAAAGCCCAAACAGAGGTGTCTCTTAGGTCGGTAAGAGTCTTGTAGATAATGGCATCGGTATTGCTTTTATCTTTTTCCTTTTCGTAAATCAGCCGTTGTTGTTTAGGGATTTTTAAGTATTTGGCTAGCAAAGCGTCGTAAGCGTTATGCTGTAATGCCGATACACCTTCTTCTGGAATATTTAAGGCGTTTATAACGGTAGCAATTCTTTTTTTGAATTTTTTTTGCTCTTTTTCGTTGTAAGACGTGTTTATAAATAAATCAATAAACTCGGGAATATTAAGGTCTAAAGCCCCAGGGATAGTTTTAGTTTTGGGGAGTATAATATCTATGAGGTTTTTAACAACAATACCTTCATCTATGGATAGAAATTTAGGAGTCCACAATTTTGCTTCAGTTTTACAACTTTGAAGCAGGCTCATAACACTAGATGTGGCTATGGAATAACCTAATGTAAGTCCTAATCCTTTTAAAGCGTCTCTTCTATTCATGAGTTTAAGCTTTTATATTGTTTTGCAGCATAGTTGGCTGCTCTTGCCGTTATGGCCATGTAAGTGAGTGACGGATTTTGACATCCGGATGAGGTCATGCATGCCCCGTCTGTTACATAAACGTTTGGTACAGCGTGTATTTGATTGTATTTGTTTAAAACAGATGTTTTGGGATCTCTGCCCATTCTGGCTGTTCCCATTTCATGAATGCCTATGCCGGGAGCTGCAAGATTATCAAATGTTTTAATGTCTTTAAAGCCCGCTTTTTCTAGCATGATGGCTGCTTGTTGAATCATGTCTTTACGCATGTTGAGTTCATTCTCTTTCCATTCGGCATCAAAGGTAATGGTTGGTAATCCCCATTCGTCTAGCTTGTTGTAATCAAGTGTCATTTTGTTATCATGATTAGGCAGGCATTCGCCAAAACCGCCTAAACCGACACGCCATGCTCCTGGTTCTAACATTTTTTCTTTAAACTCTGCACCATATCCTAACTCTGCAACGTGCTCAAATACGGCTGTTCGACTACCACCACCCTGATAGCCATAGCCTCTTAAAAACTCTTTTTTGTGGGTTTTGCCATCTCCAAGGTTTCTGAATCTTGGAATATATATACCATTCGGGCGTCGTCCTTTATAATATTTATCATGGAATCCATCAAATGTTCCGGATGCTCCAGCGCCTAAATGATGATCCATAATATTGTGACCTAGCTCTCCCGAATCATTGCCTAATCCATTAGGGAATCTCTTGGACTTAGATTGTAATAGTATAGAGGCTGAAGCCATGGAAGATGCACAACAAAAAATGATATTCGCATTAAAAACAAGGGATTCCTTGGTTTCAGCATCGATAACTTTTACACCTGTAGCTTTTTTTAGGGTGTCGTCGTATATAATTTCATGAACAATAGAATTGGGTCTAATTGTTAAATTTCCAGATCGCTCGGCTGCTGGTAAGGTTGCAGATAGACTGCTAAAATAACCGCCATACGGACAGCCTCGCATGCATCTGTTTCTAAATTGGCAATTACCTCGCCCCTCATGGTTTTTAGTTCCTGTTATGTGAGCCGTTCTTCCAATGGTGAGCAATCTATCATCAAAATGTTCTGCAAGACTATTTTTTAAATGTTCTTCCACGCAATAAAGTTCCATTGGAGGAGAGAAAATACCATCCGGAAGTTGTGGGAGTCCCAGTTTTTCACCACTAACACCTATATAGGATTCTACATAATCATACCAGGGTGATATATCTTTATAACGAATAGGCCAGTCAACACCATGCCCGTCCTTTTTATTAGCTTCAAAATCTAAATCACTAAGACGGTAGCTCTGCCTTCCCCAAGTAATGGAACGTCCGCCAACATGATATCCACGTATCCAGTCAAATCGCTTTTTTTCATTATAGGGATGTTTAAAATCGTTTACAAACCAATGTTTATGTTCTGGTCTGGAGGTATAACCGGTTCTATTTTGTTTAATCTGTTCCGCTTTTTCTTTAGCAGTCACTTGTCCTTTTAGTTTAAAGTCCCAGGGATCTTTAAACATGGTAGGATAGTCCTCTATATGTTTTACCATAGGGCCTCTTTCCAGTATCAGGGTTTTTAATCCGTTTTCGCAGAGCTCTTTGGCAGCCCATCCGCCGGAAATACCGGTGCCTATTACAATAGCATCATAAGAATCCGTCATAGTTAATTAGCGTTTTTTAATTTATAAAGACCAAGCCCGACCGTTCGTTGTATCGTCAACAGAAATGCATGCTTGATATTGTCCTGGTATTGGATCGTAAGCTAAAACCTCTTTGCCTACTTTTTCTGAGGTAAAGTAACCAAACAATGTATAGTGTTTAACCGATAGCAAAAACTTATACAGTTTGTAATTTTCTAATTTTGAAGCGTCAATATTTTTAATAGGTAGCCTTTGGGTTTTTAATATAGTTTCGGTTTCTTTTTCCGATAAGTTAAAATAGGACGTTAACGATTTTTCGAAGTCTTCTTTTTTTCCATCTAAAACGGGCATACCGAACATTTTGATAAAAACCTGAGCGCCTGCTTTAAAAAGATCCTGATTTGGTTTTTTTTTCAATATCATGATACATAACATCTAAAAACTGCGGAATATTAACATCTAATGCTCCCGGAGTGTCTGAAGCAGGCAAAATAATATCTGCCAAATGGGTTACGATATGTTTTTCTTCTTTGGAAAGAAATAATGGTGTCCAGCTTTCTTTTTCGGCATTGCAGGAACTTAAGACGTTGAATATGGTTGGAGCTGCTATAGAATAGCCTAGTCCCATGGTTAAATTTTTTAATGCAGATCTTCTGTCCATAATTTTAACTGGTTTTATTTTTTTTTAATGCATTAGCAGCATGATTTGCCGCTCGGGCAGTTATAGCCATATAGGTAAGCGAAGGGTTCTGGCAAGCAGACGATGTCATACAAGCGCCATCTGTAACATAAACATTAGGAACTGTATGCATTTGATTGTGTTTGTTTAAGACCGAGGTTTTTGGGTCGTGTCCCATCCTTGCAGTACCCATTTCATGAATACAGGCTCCCTGAACAGCTTTGCCTAAATGGCCAACGACATTTTTATAACCGGCAGATTTTAATATAGCAACAGCCTGATCCCTCATGTCTTCGCGCATTTTAAGTTCGTTCTCTTTTACTTCGGCATCCATATCTAGGGTTGGTAAACCCCATTCATCTAAAACATCGTAATTTAAAGATACTTTATTTTCATGATAAGGAAGACATTCGCCAAAACCAGACATGCCTACACGCCATGGCCCAGGTTTTAAAAGTTCGTCTTTTAACTCGTTTCCGAAGCTTAATTCTGAGACGGCACGTTTCCAGTTTGTTCTACTGGCGCCACCCTGATAGCCATAACCTCTAATAAAATTCTTTTGTTTGGTTTTATCGTTTAGGTTTCTAAACCTGGGAATGTAAAACCCGTTAGGTTTTCTTCCTTTATAATATTTGTCATCAAACCCATCAACTTCTGCAGATGCTCCTACACCATAATGGTGATCCATAAGGTTATGACCAAGTTCACCACTATCGTTACCTAATCCATTTGGGAATCTTTTAGATTTTGATTGTAACAGGATGGATGTTGTACCTAATGTTGACGCGCAACAAAATATAATAGATGCTTTAAAGAAAAGCTTTTCCTTGGTTTCTGCATCAATAAGCTTTACACCACTTGCTAGACCTGTTGTTTCATCATAAACAATTTCATGAGCAATAGAATTAGGTCTAAGCGTCATGTTTCCTGTTCTTTCTGCCGCTGGAAGGGTTGAGGAGTTACTGCTAAAATAACCGCCATAGGGGCAACCACGCATACATCGGTTTCTGTATTGACAGTTAGATCGTCCTTCGTGCGTCTTATCTCCGGTAATATGAGCCACACGTCCGGGAGTTAAAACCCGATCGTCATCAAATTGCTCGCTTATGTTTTTTTGAAGGTCTTTTTCAACACAATTCAATTCCATAGGAGGTGAGAGTTTTCCATCCGGGAGTTGTGATAGTCCTAAATTTTCACCAGAAACCCCAATAAATTCTTCCACTTTATCATACCATGGCGCTATGTCTTTGTAGCGAATGGGCCAATCGACACCATGACCATCTTTTTTGTTGGCCTCAAAGTCCATATCACTCCATCTGTAGCTGTGTCTGCCCCACATAAGCGAACGTCCACCTACATGATATCCGCGTATCCATAAATATTCTTTTACCTCATTGTAAGGGTTTTTTATATCGTCTACAAACCAATGTTTGTTTACAGGGCTTGTAAGGGCTCCGTTCCATAATCTGCTTTGGACTTTTTGATTTTTCCTGGATTCATCACTGCCCATTTCCCGGTGTTTAAAATCCCAGGGGTCTTTGTTCATGGTCGGGTAATCTTCAATATGTTTTACCATACGGCCTCTTTCCAAAACCAACGTTTTTAATCCGTTTTCGCATAGTTCTTTAGCGGCCCATCCACCACTTATACCGGTGCCAATTACTATAGCGTCGTAGGTTGTTGAGTCTTCTCGAATCGTGTCTTTTGTCATTAGTGTTTAAATGTAATAGAATAGGGAAAACTTTATCAATTTACAGCAGGCATTGTTAATTTGTTAATACCAAACGTTAAAAACTAATAAAATCTCAGTTAAATTTTAATTTATTGGAAAATTAGTTAATTTGCATGATAATAATGTTTAAATTATTTCAATGAAAGTAGGTGTACAAAAAATACAGCCTTATGAAGGAGATGGAATTGTTTATCATGCCGATACATGTTTGCCTCTAATTGATGCTTACGAACGTAGGAAATTAAAATTTAAAGCACTTGCCCGTCATACTTATCCGGGAGACAGATTAGATGAAAATACATTGGGACTTAATAGTATTGGATACTGGGACGCTAACGAGCCTCAGGACTGGGGGTTGGACTGGCATCGTAATGAGGGCATAGAGTTTCACTTTTTGGAATCCGGATCAATGCCCTATGCCCAGGAAAACAAAGAGGTTTTGCTTACACCAAACCATTTAACCATTACACGACCCTGGGAGGCGCATAAAGTGGGGAACCCTCATATAGGTATGGGGAAATTTTATTGGGTGATTATAGATTTAGGCGTGCGTAGGCCACATCAAGATTGGGTTTGGCCGGACTGGATTACTTTAACACCTTCAGATTTAATCAGGCTTACCACTATTTTAAGACAAAACGAAAAATCTATAATAAAAACAGATAAGCGTTTTCGCGATTGTTTTTTGCGAATCAATAATGCTGTAAATACAGATGTTAATGGCAGTAATGCTTCAAGAATAAGATTGCTCGTAAATTATTTATTAATTCTGCTGCTTGAAATATTAAACACAGACGATATCGTTTTAAATGAATCTCTTACCGATAGTACCCGTAGTGTTAGGTTCTTTTTAAAGGAGCTTGAAAAAAAACTTTCTGAAAATTGGACCATAGAATTAATGGCACAGTCTGCCGGTGTTGGGTTAACACGATTTACGCATCATTGTAAGCGGTTGACTAATTTAACGCCCATGCGTTATTTAACCATGAAGCGCTTAGAAATGTCTAAGGAAATACTTCGGACTAACCCAGATATAACAGTTTCTGAAGTTGCTTATATGTGCGGATTTACTACCAGTCAATACTTCGCGACGGTGTTTAAAAAGCATGAAAAGTGCTCTCCTAATGAATATAGATTGAAAAATATGACTTTAAATGGTCTGCCATTAGTTTAGTTTGGTAAAACACTACCAATGTTTAAAATCTTTCACTGAATAAAAATACACAGTATTTTGAATTCAAATGTATATTTTCACCTAATTATCTTTAAAAGAGGATATCCATTTAAAATACTTTTATGAAGCGAAGAGATTTTGTTATAAAAACGACTTGCGGAGGTGCTGCGCTATCATTGCTAGGGTTGCATGCGTGTAAGAAGTCTGAAAAAAAAGAAGCGCCGTCTAATCAAGAAGCATCTAGTTCGAATCCTTTATTTTTTAAACTATCCCTGGCACAATGGTCATTGCACAATGCTTTATTTGGGAATGAAATGAATCATTTAGATTTTGCAGCAAAGTCCAGGAGTTTTGGTTTGGAAGGGTTGGAATATGTAAATAGTTTTTTTAAAGATAAAGCTAAAGATATGTCTTTTTTAAAGGAGATGAACCTAAGAGCCGATTCAGAAGGGCAGCAAAACGTTTTAATTATGATCGATGGTGAAGGTTCGCTTGCAAATTCAGATGAAACCCATAGACTTAAAGCGATAGAAAACCATTATAAATGGGTTGAGGCCGCTCAGTTTTTAGGCTGTCATGCTATTCGGGTTAATTTGGCAGGAGGCGTGGATAAAAATGAAGCAGCCAAAGTAAGTGTAGATTCTTTGAATAGACTTTCTGATTTTGCCAAGGAGGCGAACATTAATGTTTTAGTTGAAAATCACGGCGGTTTTTCTTCAAATGGAAAATGGATGGTCGATGTGTTTTCTAAAGTGGCTAATAAAAATTGCGGAACCTTACCAGATTTCGGTAATTTCTGTATAACAAAAAATGAAGACGGGAGTTGTGTTGATGAATACGATAGATATCAAGGTATTAAAGAATTGTTGCCCTACGCTAAGGCAGTAAGTGCCAAGTCTTACGATTTTAATGAAAAAGGAGAAGATAAGATTATAGATTATCGAAAGATGATGCAAATGGTAAAGGATTCTGGTTACAGGGGTTTTGTTGGTATTGAATATGAAGGAAAAGTTGTGCCTGAAGCTAAGGGTATTGAGTTAACCAGAGATCTTTTAGTTCGTATTGGAAAGCAACTTTCTTAAGAAGAAACTAATTTAAACTAAATATAATGGAGAATGTTAATAAAAACAGGCTTTTTCTGGCCAGTTGCCTTGCATTAATTACAACAGCAATGACCTTTGCCATTCGTGCACGATTGGAGACTGTATTTGGCCCGGAAGGTGTTGGTCTTACCCTTGAACAAATAGGATATGCCTTTGCGCCTGCCTTTTTCGGATTTACCATAGCTATGATTATTGGAGGTCCTTTAGTTGATTTACTAGGGATTAAAAAAATTACCTGGATGGCATTTATTACACATGCTGTGGGTATCGTTTTAACGATTATGGCAGATTCCATGACATCCTTATTTATCGCAACATTATTTGTGGGTATAGGGAATGGGTTTGTTGAAGCTGCTTTAAATCCTTTAGTGGCATCCATGTATCCAGATGAAAAAACCAAAATGTTAAACAGGTTTCATGTCTGGTTTCCGGGAGGTATTGTTATTGGAGCTATTTTAGGATGGCTTACAATGGATGTTATGGACTTAAGTTGGCAAGTTATGGTAGGAACCTTGTTTATTCCATTGCTCATTTATGGCTTCTTATTTGTAGGTCAAAAAATTCCTGTTACCGAACGTGTGCAATTAGGAGTTAGTAATAAAAAAATGTTTGCCAGTGTTTTAAACCCTTTGTTTCTTTTTATGGTTGCTTGTATGTTTCTTACAGCAGCTTCAGAGTTGGGAACCACCCAACGTATTGAATCGCTGTTAAAAGAATCTGTAGCACAGCCATTGCTGGTATTAGCTTTTATAAATGGTATCATGGCATTGGGTCGATTATTTGCTGGCAAAGTTGTTCATAAATTAAAACCATCGGGGATGTTGTTGTATTCAGCAATATTCACCTTTATAGGTTTGTGGATGCTTACAGTAACAAGTGGAGGGATGACTTTTGTTGCAGCCGCCGTTTTTGCCATAGGTATTACTTTCTTCTGGCCAACCATGTTAGGGTTTGTTGCAGAATATTTACCAGAAACGGGTGCTTTAGGGCTCTCTATTATGGGAGGCGCCGGTATGTTCTCCGTATCGATAGTATTACCTATTATGGGAAGGCTTATGGATGGTGAAGGTGGAATTACAGAAGCGTTAAGAACGATGTCTATTCTACCAGCAATTTTAATTGTAGCGTTTTTAGGATTAAGTATTTATATGAAAAAAAGAAATAAAACAGCAGAAGTATAATTAAGAATGACAAGAAAATTAAGAATGGGAATGATCGGTGGAGGCGCCGGATCATTCATTGGAGATGTACATAGAAAAGCCGCATCTATTGACGGCATGATAGATTTAGTATGTGGTGCTTTTAGTAGCAGCGCAGAAAAATCGATAGCATCAGGTAAGGCGTTGGGTCTTCCGGAAAGCCGGTGCTATGGGAGTTACGAAGAAATGATTTTAAAGGAAAAGGAATTACCAGAAGATGTTCGTATGGACTTTGTGGCTATTGTAACACCCAATCACATGCATTTCCCTCCGGCAAAGTTCGCCTTGAAAAATGGGTTCCACGTGGTTTGTGATAAACCTATGACCTTAACTCTGGACGAAGCCATAGCATTGGAAGAGATTGTAAATAAAAGTGGAAAATTATTTGCACTAACCCATAATTATACCGGGCATCCATTGGTTAAACAGGCTAGAGCTATGGTGGCTAATGGTGACTTAGGAAACATTAGGAAGGTGCAAGTGCAATATTTGCAGGGGTGGTTATCTACTCCAGAGGAAAAGGGAGACAATAAACAGGCTGCCTGGCGTGTGGATCCTAAGCGTTCTGGAATAGGAGGTGCTTTAGGCGATATTGGTACACATGCTGAAAATTTAGTAGAATACATTACTGGTTTAAAAATCGATGAATTGGCAGCAGATCTGGGTAGGTTTGGTGAAGGTAGGGTTTTAGATGATGATGGAAACCTGTTGCTTCGTTTGGAAAATGGAGCTAAAGGCACCATGTCTATTTCTCAAATTGCTTTAGGAGAAGAAAATAATCTGGCCATTAGGGTATATGGAGAAAAAGGGAGTTTGGAGTGGCATCAAGAAAATCCAAATGAATTGATAACACATTGGTTAGAAGATCCGATTAAAGTGTTTACTCCAAACGGAAATGGGTTATATCCAGAGGCACTCAATACTTCCAGAATCCCGGCAGGTCATCCAGAAGGGTATTTAGAGGCTTTTGCAACTATTTATAAAAATTTCGCAACGCATTTAATGGCTATTTTAAACGGAGAAACAATGAATACTCCAGATTATCCAACCGCTAAAGATGGGGTTAGAGGGATGAAGTTTATCTATGCAGCTGTTGCAAGTGATACCAATAATGCAGCTTGGACAAAAATTTAAAAACAAAAATCTACAAACCAGTCAGGTTTCAAAAACCTGACTGGTTTTACAAATTATAAAAAAATACAAGTTCTCAGTTCCTCCCTTCAGGGAGGTTAGGAGGGGCTTTTAAGAGTAATATTATGAAAACAATAAAAGGACCAGCAGTGTTTTTAGCACAATTCGCTGGAGATAATGCACCATTTAACAGCCTGGATGGTATGTGTAAATGGGCTGCAGATTTAGGGTATAAGGGTATTCAAATTCCAACCTGGGAACCTAGTTTGATAGATGTGGAAAAAGCAGCAGAAAGTCAAACATATTGCGATGAGCTAAAAGGAAAAGTAGCATCTTATGGATTAGAAATAACAGAATTGTCCACACACTTACAAGGGCAGTTGGTAGCAGTTAACCCTGCTTACGATACCATGTTTGATGGTTTTGCACCCGAACATGTTAGAAATAACCCAAAAGCAAGAACCGCATGGGCTATAGATTTTGTTAAAAAATCGGGAACTGCCAGTGGAAGATTAGGCTTAAAAGCGCATGCAACATTTTCCGGAGCGTTAATGTGGCATACTATGTATCCGTGGCCGCAACGCCCCAATGGATTGGTAGAAATGGGCTTTAAAGAATTAGCAGATCGCTGGATTCCCATATTGAATCATTTTGATGAACATGGCGTAGATGTATGTTATGAACTTCATCCGGGAGAAGATCTTCATGATGGAATTACGTTTGAACGTTTTTTAGAAGCAACAAATAATCATAAGCGGGCTAATATAATTTATGACCCGAGTCATTTTGTGCTTCAACAGTTAGATTATTTAACCTTTATAGATTATTATCATGAGCGCATTAAAGCGTTTCATGTAAAAGATGCCGAATTTAATCCAACGGGAAAACAAGGTGTTTATGGTGGGTATGCCAATTGGAAAGATAGAGCTGGACGTTTTAGATCGTTAGGAGATGGTCAGGTAGATTTTAAAGGGATTTTTTCAAAACTAACAAAATACGAATGTGATGTTTGGGCTGTTATGGAATGGGAATGTTGTGTAAAATCTTCGGAACAAGGAGCAAGAGAAGGCGCGCCTTTTATTCAAGAACATATTATTGAAGCCGCTGAACGTAGTTTTGATGATTTTGCAGGTGACGATGTTGATGAAGCACAATTAAAGAATATACTCGGCTTATAATTCGGGTATGAAATTGCACGTTGCCAAAGTCTATTAATGAACTTAAAAAAGAAACATTTTGGATATTAAAAAAACAGTTTTAGTTGCTTTAACGGGTATTTGTCTTTTAGCATGCGCTAATAAGAATGAAAATGACGAGACACCTATTAAAACAAAAGTAGAAGAAGTTAAAAAAGAGCCAACCGATCCTAAAGCTACTGAGTTTTACGAGCCTGTGCCACCTGTAGTAAACCCTACCGGACAACATGGTGTGCCAAGTGATGCCATTGTATTATTTAATGGTAAAGGTTTTGATAATTGGGTGCATGCTGATGATGGTAGTTCAGTACAATGGATTTTAAAAGATGATGGTTCTATGACGGTTAAGGATAAATCTGGAGATATTAAAACAAAACAAGAGTTTGGCAGTGTGCAATTGCATATTGAATGGCGATCTTCGCCAGAGAAACGAGCTAGCGGACAAAACCGAAGCAATAGCGGTGTTTTTCTTCAAGAACGCTACGAAGTACAGGTTTTAGATAATAATGATAACGATACGTATGTAAACGGACAGGTAGGATCTATTTACAAGCAATCTGTTCCTTTAGCTAAGGCTTCTGTGCCTACTGGAGAATGGAATGCTTACGATATTATTTATCATGCCCCGGAGTTCAATTCGGAAGGAGATAAAACAAAATCGGCAACGATTACGGTATTGCATAACGGCGTTTTAATTCAGGATCATTTTGAAATTCAAGGCACTACGGAATACATTGGTTGGCCTAAAAATAAACCACATGGTAAAGCAGCGTTAAGGCTTCAGGATCATCGGGATAATAGCGGTGTGAGTTATCGAAATATTTGGGTTCGGGAGTTGGATTAAGGTCTTTCTTTATATATAATAAGTTGTTGTTTGTACTTATTTCTTCGCAGAAATGAGTTTGCATATGCCAAATTACTTATGCAATGCTGCTTTGTATTTAGGGTTCATCATGTTTTCGATACTTAAGATTTTATCTAGTTCTTCTTCGGTGAGTAACTTTTTTTCTAACACTAATTCTCTAATGTTTTTACCTGTAGCTACTGCTTCCTTGCCAATAATATCCCCCATATGGTGACCGATATAAGGGTTTAAAAACGTAATGATTCCAACTGAATTTAAAACCATTTCTTTAGTGTGTTCTGCATTAGCAGTAATACCTGAAATACACTTTTCTGCCAGTGTTACGCAAGCATTAGATAATAATTCTACAGATTCGAATAGACATTGCGCTAAAACAGGTTCCATTACATTTAATTGTAATTGACCAGCTTCGGCAGCAAAAGAAATCGTAACATCGTTCCCTATAATTTTAAAGCAAACTTGATTTACTACTTCAGGAATTACAGGGTTTACCTTTGCTGGCATAATAGACGATCCAGCCTGCATTTCAGGTAAATTAATTTCGTTTAAGCCACAGCGCGGACCAGAAGATAATAATCGTAAGTCATTACAAATTTTAGACAGCTTAACAGAACTTCTCTTTAAAGCCCCCGAAATCATAACATAAGCACCCGTATCGGAAGTGGCTTCAATTAAGTTTTCTGCTTTTACAAAACTAGCTTTCGTAAATTGCTGTAAATATCCAATGGATAGTTCTGAATATCCTTTAGGCGCATTAATTCCTGTTCCAATGGCTGTTGCTCCCAAATTGACTTCAAGAATTAAATCTCTATTGCGTTTTAGATTTTTGGTTTCTTCTTTCAGGTTTGTTGACCAGGATGCGAATTCATCGCCCAAAGACATTGGTACGGCATCTTGTAATTGTGTGCGTCCCATTTTAAGGACTTTTTCAAATTCAGCAGCTTTTTTATCTAAATGCGTTGTGAGAATGTTGATTTTTTCGAGTAGATGGTTCATATAGTAATAAACAGCAACTCTAAAAGCAGTTGGGTAAGCATCATTAGTTGATTGCGATTTATTTACATGATCGTTCGGGTTTAAAATATCATAATTCCCTTTTTTAAAACCATTTAGTTCTAAACCAACATTTGCAATCACTTCATTAGCGTTCATATTTACAGACGTACCTGCTCCACCTTGAAATACATCCGAAGGGAAGTATTGGGTATACTTTTCTAGATTGTTTAATATCTCATCACAAGCTTGAAGAATCATGTCTGCTTTGTCCGATGGGATGGTTCCAATCTCTTTATTAGCAGCTGCACAAGCTTTTTTTGTGAGGATTAAACCTTTTACAAAAATGGGAAAATCACTTATTTTTGAGTTTGATATTTTAAAATTATTAATGGCTCTCTGAGTATGAATGCCATAATAAAATTCGTTTCCTATTTCTAATTCGCCTAGTAAGTCAATTTCTGTTCTTGTCTTCATGACATCAAGTTTTTAAATAATTTAAGTATCATTGAATTATTTAGAATAAAAAGACAAAAATATAGAGATATTAATAATTTTCATGAAAAAATTATTCGTTTTTACAGTTGGTATGAAAATAAAGTTATAGCTTTGCCCTATGAAAATTTTAAATAAAATACGTTTCTCTGTTCCCGGTTTGCCCGCACGACGTCGCCGTCGCTGCATCTAATTCTTTCATGCCCACAAACCAAAACGTAATTTTAATTTTTTTCATAGTGTCCAAAATATATTTCATAGCATTTCAAAATTCAGTTAATTTCTTAGTTAACACATACATTATGCGCCGTAATTTTCCACGTCGCCCGTAAGGGTGCGCTTCTATTTTTGAACTAGGTGAGTCCAGTTCAGCAATCAAAAAAGGTTAAAATTCAAATTAAAAAATAGATACAATAATGGAGATTGTAATCGCTAATAAATCACATACTAAATACGCAGAGATTATTTGCGAAACTATTGCAGAATCAGCAAAGGTTAGGGGTACTGGTATTGCCAAACGAACACCAGAGTATATTTCAACAAAAATGGAAAATGGCAACGCCGTTATTGCCTTAGATGGTGATGTGTTTGCAGGGTTTTGTTATATAGAACTTTGGGGACATGGAAAGTTTGTTGCCAATTCAGGGTTAATAGTACATCCAAATTACAGAGGCAAAGGCTTGGCGAAAAAGATAAAGCATAAGGTTTTTGCACATTCCAGAACAAAATTTCCAAATGCAAAAGTATTCAGTATTACAACAGGTTTGGCTGTAATGAAGTTGAATAGCGATTTAGGGTATAAACCCGTTACATTTTCAGAATTAACAGACGATCAAACATTTTGGGATGGGTGTCAAACCTGTCAGAACTATGACGTTTTAACACGAACCAAACGAAAAATGTGTTTGTGTACCGGGATGTTATATGATGCGAAAGCAAACGAGAAAAAAGAATCAAAGAAAATAAAAGAAAAGGTTTTTAAAAGATTGAAACATATTAAGGAGACCATGTTTTTAAAAAAAGATAAAAAAGTAAAGTAATGAAAAAATTAGTAATAGCATATAGTGGCGGGTTAGATACATCGTATTGCGCAGTAAGTTTATCTAAAACATATGAAGTGCATGCAGTAAGTGTAAATACCGGAGGATTTACACAAGGGGAAATCGATCATATTGAAAGTAATGCTTATAAAATGGGTGTTACTACCTATAAGAATATTGATGCAGTTGCTACATTTTACCAAAAAGTAGTAAAGTATTTAATTTATGGTAATGTTTTAAAGAACAATACCTACCCGTTATCTGTAAGCGCAGAACGAATCATTCAAGCCATTGAGATTGTAGAATACGCAAAAAGTATCGGTGCAGAATATATTGCACATGGAAGTACAGGCGCAGGAAACGATCAAGTAAGATTCGACATGATTTTTCAAACCTTGGCTCCAGAGATTGAAATCATCACACCAATTAGAGATCAAAAATTAACCAGACAAGAGGAGATAGACTATTTAAAATCTAACGGAATTGATATGTCTTGGGAAAAAGCACAATACTCCATTAACAAAGGACTTTGGGGGACCAGTGTTGGAGGGTCTGAAACCTTAGAGTCTGAAAAACCATTACCAAGCGAAGCCTATCCATCTCAATTAGAAAAAGAAGGCGAAGAAAAAGTAACACTTACTTTTAAAAATGGAGAGTTTGTAGCATTGAATGGTGAAGAAAACACACCAGAAGTTAATATTGAATTATTAAATAATATAGCTTCGACTTATGCTATTGGAAGAGATATCCATGTTGGTGATACTATTGTTGGTATAAAAGGGCGTGTAGGTTTTGAAGCTGCAGCAGCTTTAATTACCGTAAAAGCGCACCATTTATTAGAAAAGCATACCCTTACCAAATGGCAGCTTCAGCATAAAGAATACCTATCAAGTTTTTACGGAATGCATTTACATGAAGGTCAGTATTTAGATCCGGTAATGCGAAATATCGAAGCCTTTTTACAAAGTAGTCAAGAGCAAGTAAGCGGTGATGTAACCGTGACATTAAAACCATATCATTTCTCATTAGATGGTATAGTATCAGAACATGATTTAATGAATGCCAAGTTTGGTAGTTACGGAGAAGTCAATAAAGGATGGACCGCAGATGAAGCGAAAGGATTCATTAAAATTATTGGAAATCAAAATAAAATATACCAACAGGTAAATAATTCGTAAGTTATTGAGAAGCACAACACAACAATAAATCGTATAAAAATGGAAAAAATTGAAGTTGGGATTATAGGAGGTGCTGGTTATACAGCAGGAGAGTTGGTGAGATTATTAGTATCGCATCCAAAAACGAATATTAATTTTGTATTCAGTACATCCAATGCTGGCAATAAAATTAGTCATATCCACCAGGATTTAGTGGGGACTTTAGATTTAAAATTTACAGACACCGTTAATCCAAATGTCGATGTATTGTTTTTGTGTTTAGGTCATGGTAATTCGGTGAAGTTTTTAGAGAACAATACGTTTTCGGACAGCACAAAGATTATCGATTTAGGAAACGATTTCAGATTAGAAAAAGATAAGGTTTTTGACGGTAAAAACTTTGTGTACGGTTTACCCGAATTACAAAAAGAAGCCATTAAATCTGCTAACTATATTGCTAATCCGGGATGTTTTGCAACAGCCATTCAATTAGCATTATTGCCATTAGCAGACAAGGATTTATTAAATAACGATGTGCATATTAATGCTGTAACCGGAGCCACAGGAGCAGGAACATCGTTATCGGCAACAACCCATTACACATGGCGAGATAATAACTTTTCGTATTACAAGCCATTTACGCATCAGCATTTAGGAGAAATAAATCAGTCCGTAAATCAGTTGCAAAACGATTTTTCTTCAGATATTTTGTTTATGCCAAACAGGGGGAATTTTTCAAGAGGCATTTTTGCAACCCTTTATACAGATTTTGAAGGCACCGTTGAAGAAGCCATCTCGATTTACAAAGATTTTTATAAAGATGCCAAGTTTACGTTTGTTTCAGATGCAACGATTCATTTAAAACAGGTGGTAAACACGAATAAATGCATCATACATTTACATAAGCATAATAATAAGTTGTTGATTACAAGTATAATTGATAACTTGTTAAAAGGAGCGTCTGGACAAGCTATTCAAAACATGAATTTAATGTTCGGACTAGAAGAAACCGAAGGGTTAAAGCTGAAGGGGACTTATTTTTAAAGGGCTCCCCTAATCCCTCCAAAGGAAGAGGGTTAAATGAATAAAAAATAATAACATAAAATAATAGCTTCTTGTCCCCCTTAGGAGAGGTTAAGAGAGGCCCATAGAAAACGATGAAAATAGCAATAATAGGAACAGGAAACTTAGGAAGTTCAATAGCAAAAGGACTCATTAACAATAAGTCTTTTACATCACTATATTTAAGTGATAAAAACACCTCGGCTGTTAAAGCTTTTAGTAATGAAGATTATGTAACACTAACAGATGATAATGTGTTGGCTGTTGAAGAATCCGACATGGTCATTTTCGCACTTCAACCTAAGCATATTGATGCTGTTTTAACTAGTGTTGCGCCGAAAATAACAGAAAATCATGTCATTATTTCTGTAGCAGCCGGAGTAGATATTCTAAGAATAGAAGGTATTATTGGAAGCGATAAAAATATCATCCGGGTCATGCCTAATACTGCGATCTCAATTGGTAAATCCATGACCTGTTTGTGTGCCAACGAAAAAGGACAGGAAAAGATAGGGTTAGCACAAAAAATATTTGATCAGTTGGGGACTACGATGGTAATTTCAGAAGACCTGGTGCAAGCTGCAACCGTTATATGTGCCAGTGGAATAGCCTTTTGGATGCGTTTGGCTCGTGCTACAACACAAGGCGCCATTCAATTAGGTTTTGAAGCCGAGCAAGCACACGAATTAGCTACACAAACATGCTACGGTGCTGCCAGTTTATTGATAGAATCCGGAAGACACCCGGAACAAGAAATTGATCGTGTAACCACACCAAGCGGTTGTACTATCGAAGGATTAAATGCGATGGAACACCAAGGGTTAAGCTCTGCTTTAATACAAGGTATAGTAGCTTCTTTCGAAAAAATTAACCAACTAAAAAAGAATTAAAATGCCATTATTTGACGTTTATCCATTATATAATGTAACACCCGTTTCTGGGAAAGATATTCTCGTTTATGACGACGAAGGAACCGAGTATTTAGATCTTTACGGAGGCCATGCCGTGATTTCTATCGGACATGCCCATCCTAATTATGTAGATGCTATTACCAATCAGGTTAATACCTTAGGGTTTTATTCAAACGCTATTCAAAATCCGTTACAGAAACAATTAGCAGATAAGCTTGAAGCACTTTCAGGGTGTAAGGATTATGAACTGTTTTTATGTAACTCTGGTGCAGAAGCTAATGAAAATGCGTTAAAATTAGCCTCTTTTAAAACAGGGAAAAAACGCGTTGTTGCATTTAGCAAAGGGTTTCATGGAAGAACATCGGCAGCCGTTGCAGCAACCGATAATAAAAATATCATTGCACCAATAAATGCACAACAAGCTGTAACAATTTTACCCTTAAATGATGTTGAAGGCGTTAAGGCGGAGTTGGAAAAAGGAGATGTTTGTGCTGTTATTGTAGAATTTATTCAAGGTATTGGAGGTTTAGATCAAGGAACAGTCGAATTTTTCGAACAAGTAGATAAACTGTGTAAAGCCAATAATACCATGTTTATTGCAGACGAAATTCAGTGTGGTTATGGACGTTCGGGTAAATTCTTTGCATTTCAGCATTATAATGTTACGCCAGATATTATTTCGATGGCAAAAGGTATGGGGAATGGTTTTCCAATAGGCGGGATTTTAATTCACCCGGATATCGAAGCCAAATATGGCATGCTAGGAACCACTTTTGGAGGCAACCATTTAGCATGCGCAGCAGGCTTAGCCGTTTTAAATACTATTGAAGAAGAAAACCTGATAGAAAACACAAATATCATTTCGGAGTATTTTGTTGAAAAGGCGAAAACAATTCCGCAGATAAAAAATATAAAAGGAAGAGGCTTAATGCTAGGTCTGGAATTCGATTTTGAAGTTGGAGACCTAAGAAAGAAACTCATTTATGATGAACATATTTTTACTGGTGGCGCAGCTAACAAAAAACTGTTAAGAATATTACCACCATTAACCATTAAAAAAGAACATGTAGATCAATTTTTTGAAACTCTTAAAAAGGTTTTAGAAGAAATACAAGAAACAGTTTAAACTATATATTATGAGATGTCTCAATCGTGCCTCATATCGACATGACAAAACAATATTAATAATATTGAGTCATTTCGACCAAAAGGAGAAATCACACAAGTAGCCAACACATAGCTAGGCTGAACACAGAGACTGTAAACTGAATACTGAATACTGATCACTGGAACACTGGAACAACTGAATACTGAACACTGAATACCAAATAAGATGAATACCCTATTATCCATAGAAAAAAGAAATGCCGTACTACTTAAAATGGCTGTGCTTTTAGAGCAAGAACGTCAGGCTATAATCGATATTAATAAAACCGATTTAGAAGCTTATAACGGTGACGATATTTCAATGTACGACAGGTTAAAAGTGGACGATGCCAAGGTAGACGAAATGATTGTAGCAGTAACACATTTAGCATCTCAAGAAGATCCTGTGGGTGTAGAACGTTTTAGTTTTAAGCATGAAAACGGCATGCAAGTTTATAACAAAACAGCATCGTTTGGAACAGTGTTAATTATTTACGAATCCAGACCAGATGTTACAGTTGAAGCAGCGGGTATTGCATTTAAATCAGGTAATAAGATATTACTTAAAGGTGGTAAAGAGTCCCTAAAATCAAACCTGAAAATTGTTGCCTTGTGGCACCAGGCTTTAAAAGATAATGAAGCCTCTACAGATTGGGTAGAGTATTTACAATTTAACAGAGCAGAAACACAAGCCTTTTTAGAAAAACCAACGCAGAATGTCGATTTAATAGTACCTCGTGGTGGCGAAAGACTAATCGCTTTTGTAAAGCAACATGCCACATGTCCGGTAATAATTAGTGGTCGCGGTAATAATTTTGTGTATGTACATCCAGAAGCAGACCAGCAAATCGCATTAGATCTGATTGTGAATGGAAAAACAGCCAAAATATCGGCGTGTAATGCTATTGATAAAGTATTAATCGATAAAGATTTGCCGAATAAAGAAGCCTTTGTTAAGAATTTAATATCAAAACTAAAGGAATTTGATGTTGAGGTTTTGGGAGATGAAGGTTTAACGGCTTTAGATGAGGTAAAACCAATTCCATCAGACGATATCTGGTTCGAAGAGTTTTTAGATTATAAAATTGCTATGGGAGAGATTACTTCTACCGAAGAGGCTATAGCAATGATAAATAAATATTCTGGTGGACATTCATCAGTTATTGTCACGACCAATGAAGGAGAAGCTAAGCTATTTATGGAAAATGTAGATAGTGCCGCTGTGTATCACAATGCTTCTTCCCGTTTTACAGATGGTGGTCAATTGGGATTAGGAGGCGAGCTAGCTATTAGTACAGATAAATTGCACCAAAGAGGGCCTATAGGCTTGCAACATTTGGTAACAAATAAATGGTATGTTCATGGTAATGGACAAACAAGATAGCCATGAAGAAAAAAAGAATATTACTAAAAATTGGGTCTAATACACTTACCAAAGAAACTAATAACATTTCTAGAGGTAAGATTGAAGATATTGCAAACCAGATAGCAAAATTACAGGATACCTGTGAGTTTATTATTGTAAGTTCTGGAGCTATTGCCGTGGCAAAACAGTTTGTAAAGCTGGAAAGTAAGCAAAAAGATGTTTTTGTAAAGCAAGCCTTGGCATCTATAGGTCAGCCCCATCTTATAAGAATATATCAGGAGATTTTTAGAGAATATGGATTGTTAACATCACAATGTTTATTATCGTATTCAGACTTTGAAAAACAAGAGAGTAAAACCAATATTGTAAATACCATTAACGTACTCGTTAACAATAGTTATGTACCTATTATTAATGAAAATGATACCGTGGCAACCGATGAAATTAAATTTGGAGATAACGATAAATTAGGAGCGCTCACGGCCTCGCTTTTAAATGCCGACTTGTTTATAATAGCAACCAATACAAACGGTATTTATACCAAAGAATCCATAGAAAATGGAACCCCAAAAACCATAGAACTAGTTGAAGACTTTAATCAATTAAAGAATCAGGTCGTAAACTCTAAATCTACTCATGGTACAGGTGGCATGCAATCTAAAATAGATGCCATTTCAGTAGCAAAACAATCGAACGTAGAAACATGGATTGTAAACGGATTAGAAGATAATTTTATAACGAATGCTTTCGAAAATAAGATTCCGTTTACCAAAATAAAATAATAGAATAAAGTAGACCTGTTAGGTTTTTAAAACCTGACAAGTCTAAAAGAAATAACAACTATTAAACAATGAAACATTACACCTCCATACACGATATAGACGACATAAATTCGTGGATAGCAGATGCTAAAGCCTTAAAGCAAGCCCCTTTACAAGATGTAACCTTAGGAAAAGACAAAACCATTGGGTTATTGTTCTTTAATTCAAGCTTGCGTACCCGCTTAAGTACACAAAAGGCGGCATTGAATTTAGGCATGAATCCTATCGTTATGAATGTGTCTGGGGATGCATGGGGTATCGAATTTGGAGATGGTACCGTTATGGATGGTAATACTGCAGAACATATAAAGGAAGCCGCAGCTGTAGTGTCGCAATATTGTGATATTATTGCAGTAAGAGCATTTCCAACCTTAACAGATAAAACAAAAGACGAAAGCGAGCAGGTTTTAAAGTCGTTTGTTACATACGCATCAGTGCCTATAGTAAATATGGAGAGTGCTACCGGACATCCCTTACAAGGGTTAACCGATGCGCTAACCATTTCGGAACACGCTAAAGTAGCAAAACCAAAAGTTGTGCTAAGTTGGGCACCGCATGTAAAAACTTTGCCCCATGCCGTGGCAAATAGTTTTGTACAAGCCATGCAAAAAATGGATGTTGAGTTTGTAATTACCCATCCCGAAGGTTACGATTTAAATCCAGAGATTACAGGTAATACACCTATCATTTATAATCAGGAAGAAGCGTTTGCAAATGCCGATTTTGTATATACCAAAAACTGGTGTTCGTATTCAGATTATGGGAAAATTTTAAGCGAAGACCCTAACTGGATGATTACCAAAGAAAAATTAGGAGATGCTAAATTTATGCACTGCTTACCAGTAAGACGAAATGTAGTAGTAGAAGACGCTGTTTTAGATAGTGATAGTTCGTTGGTTATTCAACAGGCTAATAACAGAACCTATGCAGCTCAATTAGTACTTAAAAAATTATTGGAAAATTTATAACAGATTATCGAGTCACGTATGTCACACTGAGTCTTTCGACTACGCTCAAGATAAACTAAAATTGAAATGTCAGGTTGAGTATTTCGGCTCCGTTTAAGACAGGCTAAAGTCGAAATCTAAATTAATAGAATAAATTAAAATGGAAAAACTATCCATAGTAAAAATAGGAGGCAACATCATTGAAGACGAAGCATCTTTAACAGCCTTTTTAAAACTGTTTTCCAATTTAGAAGGGAAAAAAATCCTAGTACACGGAGGTGGTAAGCGTGCCACATCAATGGCATCCAAATTAGGTATAGCATCTAAAATGATAAACGGCAGACGTATTACCGATGCCGATACCTTGGAAGTAATCACTATGGTTTATGGCGGTTTAGTTAATAAAAATATAGTTGCCAAATTACAAGCCTTAAATACCGATGCTATTGGTTTAACAGGAGCCGATATAAATAGCATTGCATCAGATATTAGACCCGTAAAAGAAATCGATTTTGGCTTTGTTGGCGATGTTAAACAAGTAGCACACGAATCTATCGATAAGCTAATTCAAGCTAATTTTACACCCGTTTTTTGTGCCATTACGCACGATGGTAAGGGACAATTACTAAATACGAATGCAGACACTATAGCGTCGCAAGTCGCAGTAGGGATGAGCCATTTATACGAAACATCCATTTATTATTGTTTTGAGTTAAACGGTGTTTTAGAAGATATTAATGATAAAAATTCGGTTGTAAAACACATCGACTCAGAGAAATATAAAGACCTATTGGAAAAAGGGATTATAGCCGATGGGATGCTACCCAAACTGCATAATTGTTTTGAAGCCCTAAATAATGGCGTAGGCAAAATTAATATGGGAAATACATCTATGTTAACCCAGGAAAATGATAATTTTACAACCATAACTTTATAACATGACGCAACAGGACTTAACTAACGATGCCATATCGCTTTTAAAAAAGTTGATAGAAACGCAGTCGTTTTCTTCAGAAGAAGATCAAACTGCTTTGCATATAGAAGATTGGTTTAAGCGCAATAATATTGATTACAAAAGAACGCAAAACAATGTTTGGGCAGTAAACAAGTATTTTGATGAAAGTAAGCCAACACTGTTGCTAAATTCACATCACGATACCGTAAAGCCAAACAGTGCCTACACCAGAGATCCGTTTAAAGCTAGTGTAGAGGACGGTAAACTGTATGGTTTAGGGAGTAATGATGCAGGAGGATGTTTAGTAGCTTTAATTGCCACATTTACTTATTTCTATAGTCAAGACGATTTAAAATATAACCTGGTTCTCGTTGCTTCTGCAGAAGAAGAAAGCAGTGGACCAAACGGATTAAATAGTATGTTGGCCGTTATACCAAGGGTAGATGTAGCTATAGTTGGAGAACCAACACTCATGAATTTGGCAGTAGCTGAAAAGGGTCTGGTGGTTTTTGATGCTGTAATTTCAGGAACGCCAAGTCATGCAGCACATCCTAACGATAATAATGCTATTTACAATACCATTGATGTATTACAGTGGTTTAAAGATTTTAAATTCGAAAAAGGATCAGAAGCATTAGGAGACGTAAAGCTAACCGTTACACAAATCAATGCTGGTAAACAACACAATGTAGTTCCGGGACATGTAGATTTAGTTATCGATGTTCGTGTAAATGATGCTTATAGTAATGCCGAGATTGCAGAAATATTACAAGAGCAATCACCATGTACAAGCATTACGCCACGTAGTTTACGTTTAAATTCGTCATGTATTCCTGTAGATCACGATTTAGTTAAAGCTGGAATAGCTATTGGTAGAACGACCTATGGCTCACCAACACTATCAGATCAAGCCGTATTAACATGTCCGTCGTTAAAATTAGGACCAGGCGATAGTACACGTTCGCATTCGGCAGATGAGTTTATTTATGTGAATGAGATTGAGGAAGGGGTTAAGATTTATATAGAATTGTTGAATCGTGTAATCGTTTAGCACATTGAAACGGACTGTCACCCTGAGTTCTGTCGAAGGGTCTCAAATATAACTGAAAGAATTATAGAAAATAATAATTAAAAATGAAGGCAGAGATTTCTGCCTTCGCAGAAATTTAACATGAAACTCTGGGACAAAGGAATATCAATAGATAAAAAAATAGAGCAATTTACTGTTGGAAACGATAGAGAGATAGATATTCATATAGCAAAGTACGATGTCATAGCATCTAAAGCACATGCTAAAATGCTTCAAAAAGTGGGTATTATAACTGTTGAAGAATTAGTTGAATTGCTTGGCGGATTAAAAACCTTAGAAGATCAGATTAAAAACGGAACGTTTGTTATCGATCCTCAGTTTGAAGATGTACATTCAAAAATAGAATTCGAACTCACTAAATCTTTAGGAGAAGTCGGTAAAAAGATCCACACAGCACGTTCCAGAAACGATCAGGTTTTAGTGGCATTACACCTGTATTATAAAGAGAACCTGGGGATAGTAAAAGAAAAAACAAAAGCTTTTTTTGATACGCTTTTGGAACTAGCCGAAACCCACAAAGACAAAGTACTACCAGGATATACCCATTTACAAGTCGCTATGCCATCATCATTCGGACTTTGGTTCTCAGCCTATGCCGAGCAGATGATAGACGATGTATACCTGCTAAACGCAGCTATTCAAACCGTAGATCAAAATCCGTTGGGATCTGCTGCAGGTTATGGAAGTTCATTCCCTATAGATAGAGAATTAACGACCAAGGAAATGGACTTTTCTACTCTAAAATATAATGTAGTAGCAGCACAAATGAGTCGTGGAAAAAGTGAGCGAACCATAGCAGTAAGTTTGGGGAGTTTATGTAATACCATGTCTCGTTTTGCGATGGATGCCTGTTTGTATATGAGTCAGAATTTCGGGTTTATTTCCTTTCCAGATGAGTTAACCACGGGAAGTAGTATTATGCCTCATAAAAAGAATCCGGATGTATTTGAATTAATTAGAGGAAAGTGTAATAAAATACAAGCCTTGCAAAGCGAAATGGTTTTAATAACTAACAATTTACCTAGTGGTTATCACAGGGATTTTCAGCTGTTAAAAGAAAACATTATTGCCGCTTTTGAAGAAGTAAAAGATATTCTGGATATTTTCAATTACTCCATGCAGCAAATTATTGTAAAAGATGTCGACATTAACAGCGACCTGTATAAATACTTGTTTACTGTAGATAATATAAACACGTTGGTAGTGGAAGGACAAAGCTTTAGAGAAGCTTACCAAAAAATAGGTGGACAAGTACAAGATGGAACCTATGTTCCGGATACCTCTAAGCATCATACACATGTGGGAAGTATCCATAATTTATGCTTAGATAAGATACGCGATAAATTTCCGGATTAAATAAATTTACTTAAAATCCTGTCGTTTTTTGCAGGATAAAATATAAACGAGGAGCAATCTCATTTTGATGAGGTTGCTCCTCGTTTTTCGTTTACATTAGAAACTCTTACTTAAACATGTAACTATTTGATTTATAGTTTAAAAAAAAGCCCCCTGCTCAATAGGGGAATTTTCCCCTAATTATATTCCTTTGTTTTTGTTGTAGTAAAAATCCTATACATTTGTTTTGTGTTCTACTATGTAATTGCTCATCACAACAGTTATTTGCCTATTGGTGAGAGATTTGGTATAACAATACGAAGTAAAATATTAAAACTAATAACTATTAATTTAAAATGACAAAATCATGAAAAACAAAAATGTAGAAAGCGATGGAAGTTTTGATTATTTAAACCTTAAGGAAATAATAGATCCGCTAAAAGCCGAGAAAATCATTAGTAGTACTCAAATGAAAAATTGGCAGGAAAAATCTAAAGTAAAACAATTCCCCAATAAAATATCTAAACAAGTTATTCCTATCGATTTTGCTCATTACCAAATGGCTATTGTCACTAAGGTAGAGCCTAATGTTCTTGTGGATACTCACATGCACGAAGAGCCCGTGTTTCGTTATGTTATAGAAGGCGAATTTAAACTAAATGGCATGCTTCATAAAGCAGGTGATTGGGTATTAGTACCATCAAGGACACCTTACCGTGTCGTTAGTGAAAAGGGTTATACCGTATTTTCAGAGTATGGAGATAAGTGCGGTTCTCCTCATGATCTGGCAGTTAAAAATTTAGAAGTTCAAGCCGCTAGGCAATAATAAATACTGATTAATCTGAGTGATAGAAATGGATGGTTTTAATCTATCATAAATTGCCGTAATCATTTCTAAAATAATATAAATCGGAATCTAAAATCATTCAAATGGTTTTTAGGTTCCTTTTTTTGTTTATGACGTATTTTGCTGCTGTCTGGGTTTACAAATAAAATGGTGAATCTAGATAAAATGGTTACGTTATAAATTTCCTAAATAAACTAAATTAACCATAAATATTAATTAAATTAGAACCTATATTAAGTCCATAAATTAAATAGGTTTTAAAATGAAAAAACAATACATATTTCTTAGTCTGTGTGTTATACTATATTCAATAAGTTTTGCGCAAACAGGAAAAGTATTTGATAAACTATCACATACCAGTAAAATTTTAAAGGGCGACCGAAATTTTGCCATTTATTTACCACCAGATTACGAAACGTCTCAAAGAGATTATCCGGTTTTGTACTTGCTACATGGTGCTGGCGATGATCAAACAGGTTGGGTTCAGTTTGGAGAAGTGCTCCATATAACAGATAAGGCTATTAAGGAAGGTAAAGCCACACCAATGATTATCGTAATGCCAGACGCTTACACGAATCGTATCGGGTATTTTAATGACATTAGAGGGGATTGGGATTACGAAGATTATTTTTTTAAGGAACTCATGCCATATGTGGAAACCAATTACCGTATAAAGCAAGAAAAGAGATATAGAGCAGTAGCAGGTCTATCAATGGGTGGCGGCGGCTCATTTATGTACGCATTGCGTCATCCTGAATTATTTTCATCAGCATGTCCGTTAAGTGCTTATGTTGGTCCAAAATCGATTGAAGAAGTTAAAAATATGGCAAAACGGTATTATAATTACAAAGCTAGTGACGCCGAAGCTCAGGAATATCTATCAAATTATAGTGCTTTGTCACTTATAGAATCAATGACTAAGAAAGACATAGAATCTATAAAATGGTATATCGATTGTGGTGATGACGATTTTTTATATGAAGGAAATAGCCTGGTACACATTGCACTTCGTAAAAAGAAGGTGCATCATGAGTTTAGAATTAGAGATGGGGGACATACCTGGACGTATTGGAGAACAGCACTTCCGGAGGTACTGGAGTTTGTATCTAATACGTTTCATCAGAAGTAATAAGGAATTATTAAATGCTTTATATTAATAATAGTTGTTTGAATGAATGAAAACTTATTAGCGACTTTAATTTTACTGTTATATTTCTCTCCTTTATTCTATCAGTTGATTTTTGTTATTAAAGAAAGAAAGCGAGGAAATAGAAAACCATTCAAAAAACTTTTAAAATTCACAAAGTATACTTTTGCTATTTTAATTCCACTTTTAGCTGTATTTGCAATTATAAGTCACACGAATTATTTAAACTACGAAAAACCAATTACTTTCGATAAATATGAGCAAATTACATTCGAGAACTTTAGAGGGCTAGAATTTTTTAAAAAGTCACTTTATGGAAATACCAGATTTGCATACGTTGTAACCACAATTGAAAGTGATATCGAAGACAATTCAGTAACCGTTCAATCTCTATTTCATCCCTCACGTTCTTTTGTTTACAACAAGCATACGAACAGTAAGGAGCTTTTAAATCACGAAAAATATCACATAAAAATAACAGAGTTGTACGCTCGCAAGGCACGAGAGAAAATATCTAATTTAAATACTTTTGAGAAAGATAAAATTAATGATATTATTAGGGACATTAAAAAAGAAGAAAGGTCATTCCAAAAAGAATATGACTTCAACACTTTTCACAGCTATGTTTTAAGTGAACAAAAAAGATATGAGAAAGAAGTTGATAGTTTATTAAATTTACTCGCGATATTTGAAAACCCAAAAATTATAATTAAAAATGAAAATTAAGACCTTCCTTTTTGCCTTAGTATGCTTAACATTGACCAACTGTGAAACAGAGAAGCATAAGTTTCCTATTAATAAAAGGTATTGGGATACCAATGATTATGATGAAGTGATACTAGAACTAAGGTTTGGTTATGAAGACGACGAAAAGAAACCAACTTTTGATAATCCCGAACAGAGGATAATTGTTGAAAAGTTAACAGATGAACAGAATTACAAGATTGTTCTTGATGATAATGAATTAGGATTGAATCATCGAAATAGTGTTGCAACCGAATTTTTTGAGCATTGGAAAGATATGACTCAAATTTATCAAGCAACCGACCGTAAAGACAAGTATTTATACGATAAAGAAATGTTGGCTGTTTGGCATTTTGGTTTAGGATTACAACTTAAATATTTTAAATTAGGAAATGACCGGATAATTGAAAATGCTGACGATCCAAATTCGTTAAGCATTAAAAATATAATTAATTCTAACGTTAAAACTATAATCAATAATTATATAATTTATCTGGATGAGATAAATAACGAAGATGCATTTACAGAAGACGGAAAGAATAAACTTGCCGGAGGTATTGATAAATACTTTTCTGAATTGATTACACTCTATCCAGATGCCAATTATAGTGGAATGAAAAAGAAGGCCGAATTAATGTTAAATAAAAGTCAATCAGATAAAGTCAAGGCTTCATTAAATAAATTAATTGAATTAATCAATTCAAAAGAAACAGAAAACGAATTGTAGTATAGAGCATTTAAACAACTTAGTTTAATACCTTATCCAGAATGGAAACTAAAATATTAAATGGAATGTTCTAGTACAAACTTAATAACGATTACGCCAATTGGTCAAAGAAGAAATATATTTCAATTTAAATTTGGTAAACTTTTTTATCATTTCTGGATTGATTCAAAATTTCATACTAGCAGGAATTCTGTTTTTTAGAAAAAGGGATAAACTTTTAGCGAACAGATTTTTAGCGATAACAATATTTATTGTCAATTTACATCTAACCTATTTAATGGTTCTGGATACTAACCTTGACAATTCCTCACCTTTCTTACTTTGGGTGCCTTATTCGTATCTAACAGCTGTAGGTCCGCTAATCTTTTTTTATACAAGAGCTTATACCGACACAGGTTTCAATATTTCAAGCATACACATTAAACACTTTTTTCCATTAATTGCCGAAGTTGGTGTACAAATAATCATGATAGCATATGGTATTTGGAACAATCAACTCTTTTACAATACACCACTATATTTTTATTTAACACCACTGTTTTATATATGGACGGCTGGTTCTATTTTTTACTATTTGCGTCTCTCTCTTAAGGTTATCAATAATCACGAAATTTGGGTGTTGAAAAATTTCTCTAACCTTAAAGAAATAACGCTTAAATGGTTAAGAAAATTAATTGTTTATTATCGTTTATTATGGATAGTTTGGGTGCCCTTTGTTACTGTGTTTTTATTATTTTTTAGATTTCAGTTACTACATTTTATTATTGTTCTGATACTTTATTTTTTAATGCTTGTTTTAACATACCTTACCTTTTGGATAGGATTGGAAGGTTTGGGACGCGGAAATTTTATCTTTATAAATCAGAATAGAGGGAAAACAAAGAATAAGAATTTCACGAATCTCACAGAAAAAAATATACAAGATTATATTGAAAGAATAACTCAACTTATGACTGTAGAAAAGATATACTTGAATGAAAATTTAAATCTTACTGAGTTTGCATGGTATCTTAAAGCAGACTCCAATCTAGTTTCGTTTATCTTGAATAACCACTTAAATAATAATTTTTACGACTTTGTGAATCGTTATAGAATTGAAGAAGTAAAAAATAAATTGAACGACCCCACTTGTAATCACCTTACCTTATTAGGGATAGCGCTTGATTCTGGTTTCAACTCAAAGACTACATTTAATAGGGTGTTTAAACAGGTTACAGGAAGTACACCCACAGAATTTCAGAAAACTATTCCAAATAAGAATTAAAAAATAGGTTCCATCCCTCATATTGGGACGCTTTCAAATGATACATTTTGTTGTTTTGGACTATATATTTAAATCGAAACAATAAATGATGAAGAAACTAATATTAATTCTATTTACACTTTCCGCTTTTATTAGCAATGGGCAAATAGAAAAAAGCAAGAAAGAAGAAGACCTGATAAAAAAAATTTTAACCGACCCTTCTTCCGAAGAAATACAAGAAGTCCTTTTTGATCTCAGAAAGCAAGACCTATCTCCTAAAAATGTTGTTATTCAAGACTCAATGCAACTTTCAAATACAAATATACTATACATAATATCTCATGAAGTAAATGGTAGCACACATTATGGAGCAGTGATTATTCCAAATCGAGATCATCTCAAAAAGTTGCCAGTAATTGTCTTTGCAACTGGAGGAGATGGTATGCACAATCAATTTGATATCACTCAAGATTTTAATCATAATGCAGCCCAGTTTCCGAGTTTCTTAGGAGAAGAACTTGATAAGGAATTTATTGTTGTAATACCATCATTTAGAGGGCAACAAATGATAATTGGGGATAAAAAATATCAATCTGGAGGAGACATTGGAGATGCATTTGATGGAGCAACAACCGATGCACTATCATTTTTAAATGTTAGTATAAAAACATTCAGTCAGATAGATGCAAGCCGCATAGCAATTTATGGAGGAAGCAGAGGGGGAGCAGTAGCACTGTTAGCCTCTGCACGAGATAAGCGGATAAAAAGAGCGATTGTAGTTGCGACGCCTACAGATATGAAAAAGTTATATTTATTATATTCAGAACAGTTTAAATTGTTGTTTTTTAATGATTTATTAATTGGAAAGATAACAGAAAAGGAGGCCAGAAGAAAGTTTATATCTATGTCTCCAATCCACTTCATTAAACAATTACCCATGGTACAACTACATCATGATAAAAATGATCCATTTGTACCTGTAGAATTCGCAAAAATACTAATAGAAGGTATGAAAACAGATAAAAAAACTATTGATTCTTATTTTTATAATGAAGGAATTCATGGATTCTGGAATGACAAAAACTATTGGAAGCGAGTACAAGATTTTATTCGACCATTGTCTGATTAGTATTTACGAGTGATAATCTAAAACTAAGAACACTCACTACAATAACCAGATATTAATCCATTAAAAGTTTCAGAGGTATAACCTTTGGGTAGTGAAACATCTATTTCATTTTTTAGGCACTCTACTTTTCCACATGTAAGGCACTTAAAATGGAAATGGTTATGTGTATGTTGCTTTTTTTCTTTATCACAATTTAAACAAAGGGCAAAATACTGCTTGCCATCATCACCAATAATCTTATGTACCAGTCCATCCTCACTAAATCTGTTTAGAACACGGTAAATAGTTGCCCGATCAATTTTCGAACTTAATTTGCCTTGTAACATCTCATGATTTAAAGCAGAATTTGAATCTTTTAAGATGCTTAAAATTTCTTCTTGCGATGCAGTTTTTCTTCTTTTCATAATTTATTAATGCGATGCTGTTGCAATAAATTGAATTTTAGTATTTTTGTAAAAACTTTTTAATAGTCTTTTGCAAATTTAAAAACTTAAAGATAATAAAATGGCAAACAACAATTTTGATGTAATTATAGTTGGAGGTAGTTACTCTGGTCTTTCAGCAGCTATGGCATTAGGGAGATCGTTAAGAGAAGTATTGGTTATCGATGGCGGTAAACCTTGTAACAGACAAACACCACATTCCCACAATTTTTTAACTCAGGATGGAGAAACGCCGAAAGCAATTTCAGATAAGGCCCGGCAACAGGTAGAAAAATATAAAACCGTTGTGTTTTACGATGGTCTTGCTGTTCAAGGGTTCAAGACCATTGACGGCTTTGAAATTACAACAGAATCAAACGATACATTTACATCAAAAAAGTTAATTTTTGCATCGGGAATAAAAGATAGGTTACCCAATATAAAAGGACTTTCGGAATGTTGGGGGATCTCAGTTATTCACTGCCCGTATTGCCATGGGTACGAAGTAAAGCATGAAAAAACGGGTATATTAGGAAATGGAGAATATGGTTTTGAATTTTCTAAGATGATTAGTAATTGGACAAAGGATCTTACTTTATTCACCAACGGAAAATCCACTTTAACGAAAGATCAGGCCGAAAGTTTACAAGCCCATAACATACCCATTGTTGAAACCGAAATTGATAGTTTAGTGCATACAAATGGGCAACTAAAACATGTTGTTTTTAAGGAAGGAGGCACAAGTGCTGTAAAGGCTATGTATGCCAAAGTTCCATTTACTCAAAACTCAGATATTCCCATTAGTTTAGGCTGTGAATTAACAGAGCACGGTTATATTACTGTAGATTCTTTTCAAAGAACAAAAGTACCAGGGTTATTCGTTTGCGGAGATAGTACAAGTTTTATGCGCTCTGTATCAAATGCAGTAACATCGGGATCTTTTGCAGGTTCCATGGCTAACAAGGAATTGATAGAAGAAGAATTTTAAGAGACATAAAGCCATATTTGTTTAATCTTTATGTTATAATATCTGCCATTTTTTAGTACTGGCCTATAGGGTGTTTACGCTGTTGTTAACAGTTATTTACTTATAGTTATAATTTTGTCAATTGTTATTATGTTAGCTCGGCTAAGAGGCATAATATTAGTGTAAAAATTGGCTTATTGCATCTTTTTATTAATCATTATCCGTGTACCTATACTAAACTTAATGCAATGACATGTAAGTTTTTAGCGTTGCTCGTTTTGTTAACCTCTCTGGGAGCAGCCCAAAACAAAATAAATCCTGATGAGTAAGAGGGTTTTTGGGTATTTGCTATAAAAAAAACTGTGCAAAATGTTGTGCTTATCTTTTTTAAGATTAGCTGCCCTCTTTTTTTCGGTGAAATTGACTACTGCTACATATCAGTAAGTTATAAGCTATAACATTAACTGTGTGATTAAACGATCAATTATAATTCCTTGATTAGTAGGTTGAACAGAAATTTAACTAGAAAGAAATATCTGTACCCGATAAAATCCTCCTATTAGTACGAAATTAGAGATACAAACTAATAGAGTACGAATATTTTAAACTAATCCATTCTATGAACAACACTACGATACACTTTTTTCGCATAAAAAAGCTACTTCTTTTAGTAGGCATTTTTATGTTTATTACGAGTGCTTTTTCTCAAAACATCTCATCGCTTGAGAGTTTGAGAGACAACTACTCAGAACAAATAGCAATTCCATCAAAGCAACTTGATCTTTTAAAAAAATTACCAGATAATTTACGTTTTCCTATAACGATCAATGAGGAACAATTCACATTGATTCTTGAGAAAAAGTCATATCGAAGTAAGAATTATAAAGTGTTGCTTCAGGTAGAAGGTGGTGGTTTTAAAGCTTTAGATCCGGGACCGGTAAATACCTATAAAGGTTATATAGAAGAGCTTCCCGATCATCTTGTTGGAGCTGCGGTAAGCAAAGAAGCCACACATATAGAAATATTGTCACCAAATAACAATACCATTGAAATTACCTCCGAAAATTCAGTTTTAAGTAAGACTTCGGCTATTAAATCGATGGTGGTGCAAAAGAAATCATCTAAAGACATTATTAGAGGTTGTGGTCTTGATCATAGCTCAGAAGAGCATGAAACAAATCACAAAACATCAAAAACGACAACCTCAAAAGTATTGGCTGGCGAAACAGTAAAACAAGCAGAGCTAGCTTTCGATGTGGCTTACAATGCTTATACTAACAGATATAGTAGTGATGTTACAGCCATTAATACTAATATTAATGTGCTTATGCAACAAATAAATACACTTTGGATTCGAGATGTTATGGTAGAGCATACGTTGGGAACTGTGGTAATAAGAACATCTGCTGTAGATTGCCCATACGAGTCTACAGGGAATACACTAGCTACTAGAGAAACATTGGCATATTTTAGGGATTATTGGAATGGAGGACCCCATGGGCTTACTCATAATTTAGCAACGCTTATTCTGGGTGCCGGTGGTGGCGGTGGATGGGCATATGTTGGAACCGTTTCTGAAGCTGGGAGGTATTCTTTAGCAGATGGAGGCAATAAAGATACATGGCGAGGTTTTGCGAGACATGAAATAGGGCATACCTGGGGGTTGAGCCACGGCCATGGAAACCAAGAACTTGATCCTGGTGCTAGCGAAACAGGTATCATGTGGGGCGGATCACATACCAGAGCTTCTAGTGATGAGGTTACAACTATGTTGGCAGAACGTAATAGCAGCGGTTTAACAGATATTGGTCCCTATACAGCAGCTAATATTCCTCCTTACGGATTTAAAGATTTAGTGAGTTATGATAATACGGCTGGGGGTACTGGCCTTGTTATAAATGTATTAGCAAATGACCATGATGCCAATGCCGATAATCTTGTTGTAGATTCCTTTAACACAACTAGTAATTTTGGAGCTACTATTACAAGAAGTCCAGGTGATCCTAATAAATTACTGTATCAACCACCAAGTCAATTTTCAGGAAAAGATTGGTTTTATTATTATGTGAGTGATGAACAAGTGACAAACTGGGGATTGGTTACAATAGATGTAGCTGGAGCTTATAATGTAGATCCTAATGCCGAGGTATTTCATTATGACTTAGGGACACCTACTTCTGCAGTAGAACCCGGATGGATTGGAATAAGTCCAGAGACCAATGGCGATATTTATTGGTCTACTATGGTAAGTGCCATAGATAGAGGTGATATAAGTGGGGTAAATGCTATTAACCAGGATTTTGTTACTTCCAGTAGTCCGATTGTTTTCAACCATAAACTTAAAAACGGAACATGGACAATAATCATGAATATGGGCGACCATACAACAGCACACGACAATATGCAGGTAAAAGTAGAAGGTCAAATTGTCGATTCAAATGTATCAAATACGCCAGGCAGCTATCCATATGTTAGAGCTACCGATGTGGTTATGACGGATGGGGAATTAAATATTGAAATATCGGATGAAGGAGGTGCAGATCCTAACTGGGTTTGGAATAGACTTTCTATAGAGTTAAAACCAGGTACAGCCTCGCCAGAGTATTTTGTAAATATTCACCAACAAAAATATAACTATGATCTCGGAGCTGTGGGAGGTCCTTTAGAAAATAACTGGACGGCTATTACACCTATTATAGAAGGGGATATTTATTGGTCTGGACCTGTTAGTACACTTGATAGAGGTGCTGGTGGTATTAATAACATAAATCGCGATTTTATTTATTCAACAGAGCCCAGAACGCTTAGTCATAAAATAAAGAATGGAATTTGGGATGTTAAGATGAATTTAGGAGATAAAAACCAGCTTAGGGACAATATGAAAGTAATAATAGAAGGTGTAGTTGCTGGTAATAATGTAACCAGTAATTCTTCTGTTTTTACCGAAGTTAGAAATGCGAATATAAAAGTAACAGATGGTGAGTTGAATATAGAATTATCAGATCTAGGAGGAACCAATAATGAATGGGTTTGGAACCGACTTTCTTTAACGCGTGTAAGTGATTTGCCTGATCCAACAGAGAGCGATCAGGATGGCGATGGTGTTCTGGATATAAATGATTTATGCCCTGATACGCCTAGGAATACAGTAGTAGAAGCAACAGGTTGTGTAAAAGTGTTATCGAGTGAGGATTATTTGAAAAAAACAACACGTATTCACCCTAACCCAACAACTGGTATTCTGAATTTGAGTTTTGGAAGTGAGATTTTAAATTCCGAAGTAGATGTACATGTTATATCCGTTACAGGTCAGGTAATGAAAACCTTCAAAGTTGATCGATTAAAAGACAATGTACAAACTCTTGATGTTAGTAATTTACCCAAAGGATTCTACCTTCTTACTATTGTTATAGATGGAAAGTTAACAACAAATCAAAAAGTAGTACTAAAATAATTTGAGATTTGCCAACTCCTTTAAAGAGTATTGGTTTGAGTTTGTTTATAAGTCCGTTTTTGAAAAAATGCGGACTTATTATTTTTTCAAACGTTCCCCCTTTTAAATAAATAGCATCAATTAAAAAAGCGCATCGTAAAATGCGCTTTTCATGAATCCCAATAATTTTAATTTTGGTGACTAACTCAAATAATTAAATGATTGTGGACTGTCCTAGATGTATGTTAGTAAAGTTAAGATTGGTTTCATCAGGATTATTTATAAAATCCTCAATAAAATCACCAACTTTAGTGGTCGTAATATGTTCGTATTTTGTATTTAAATCTGGTGTTGTAATATGAAGCTTTAGAGATTTATCTACACCATCTCTAATTAAGTCTGCTTCTTCATGTAATTCAAAATGATCTAATAACATGGCTGCAGATAAAATGGATGCAATAGGGTTTGCAATGCCTTTATTGGCTGCCTTCGTATAAGCACCGTGTATAGGCTCGAACATAGCATGCTTGTCGCCGGTTGATGCCGATGCCAATAAACCTATAGAGCCTACTATAACGCTTGCCTCTTCAGACAAGATATCTCCAAACATGTTTTCGGTTAAAATAACATCAAACTGTCTGGGGTTAATAATAAGTTCCATAGCAGCGTTGTCAATATAAAGACAATCTAACTTAACATCAGGATATTGAGGCGCTAACTCTTGAACCACTTTACGCCATAAACGAGAGCTTGCCAAAACATTAGATTTATCAACCAAAGCCAGTTTGTGCTTTCTCGATTGTGCTGCTTTAAAAGCCAAATGTGCAATACGTTCTATTTCAAAACGGGTGTATTCACAAATATCAGAAGCCTTATCATCACCCATCTTTTTTTCGCCAAAATAAATACCACTGGTAAGTTCGCGATAAATAAGAATATTGGTATCCTTAATCTGTTTCTTCTTTAATGAGGATTTGTTTAGTAAATCTTCATAAGCAATAACAGGTCTTATATTAGTATATAAATCCAATACTTTACGAATACCTAAAAGACCCTGTTCCGGTCGTATTTCAGCATTGGGGTCGTTGTCATATTTTGTGTCTCCAATAGCACCAAACAAAATAGCATCAGCGTTTTCGCAAATACGTATAGTTTCTTCCGGTAAAGGATCTCCTGTTTTCTCTATAGCAGCAGCACCTACCAAACCGGTTTCGAAAGTAAATATATGGTTAAACTCCACAGCAATAGCCTTCAACGCCTTTACGGCTTGAGCTGTAACTTCTGGACCTATACCATCGCCCGGTAAAACGGCAATATTTAATTTCATTTCTTATTATTTAGTTCCCTTTTGGTCACTGAACGTAGTCGAAGTGACCAAAAGGGAATTACGATTATTAACAAAAAACCTCGAGGCAGAGCCTTTCGGAATTTTTTCAATTAAGCAGAAGTAATTTCTTTATATACTTTGCTGTTTTCTATAATTTGATGGATATCATTATCATCAACCTCTTTCTTCTTGTCGGCAAAATTTAAGAAATTTAAATAAATTTCATCCAACTGAAGTTTGGTTAACTCATATCCAATATTTTTTGCTCTGTATGCTAAAGCAGCCCTTCCGCTTCTTGCAGTTAATACAATAGCAGACTCTGTTACACCAACATCCTTGGGGTCTATAATCTCGTAAGTCTCACGATTTTTAATAACACCATCCTGATGAATTCCAGAACTATGCGCAAATGCATTAGCGCCAACAATAGCTTTGTTTGGCTGTGTATAAATACCCATACTATCTGAAACCAACTGACTTATGCCGTAAAGCATTTCGGTTTGTATTCTGGTATCTAGGTTTAAATATGGGTGTTGTTTTAAAATCATAACAACTTCCTCTAATGCCGTATTTCCGGCACGCTCTCCAATACCATTAATAGTACATTCAATTTGTCTCGCACCATTAATAACACCTTCAATTGAGTTGGCAGTTGCTAAGCCTAAATCGTTATGGCAATGGCAAGATAAAATAGCTTTATCAATACCCTTTACGTTTTCCTTTAAGTATTTAATTTTCGCACCATACTCATGTGGTAAACAATAACCAGTAGTGTCTGGAATGTTTAAAACTGTTGCTCCCGCTTTAATAACGGCTTCACAGACTCGTGCTAAATACTCATTATCCGTTCTTCCAGCATCTTCTGCATAAAACTCAACGTCCTCAACAAAAGATTTTGCATAACTCACGGCTTTAACAGCACGTTCAATAATATCTTCTTGTGTCGATTTAAATTTAAATTTTATATGAGAATCGGATGTCCCAATACCAGTATGAATTCTTGGTGTTTTAGCATGCTTTAATGCTTCGGCAGCTACTTTTATATCATTTTCAACAGATCTGGTTAAACCACAAACTGTTGCGTTTTTTACAATTTTAGAAATAGCATCAACCGATTTAAAATCACCAGGACTCGATACGGGAAAGCCAGCTTCAATAATATCTACCCCTAAATTATCCAACTGTTCTGCAATAATTAATTTTTGCTCAGTGTTTAACTTACAGCCAGGAACTTGCTCGCCATCTCGAAGCGTTGTATCAAAAATTTGGACGTTATTATTCGACATTTATTAAAATATATTTTCTTATTGTATTACGAATTTATATTTTGGTTTCTTAAAAGCAGAATTAAAGCTTTCGTTTTTACGATGTTTAACTTATTGATTGTTTTTTTAATCTACTGACAATCAGATTCTTAGTATTGTTTTTGTAACTATGACAAGAGAGCAAAAAGATAATTTGTTTGTGCTGATAAAGTCGCTGTCTAAATCTGAAAAGAGACAGTTTAAACTGTATGTCGGTCGTTTAGGGGTAAATGAAGATTCTAAATTCCTAACACTTTTTAACATTCTCGATAAGCTTTCTGTTTACGACGAAGCCGTTATTCTTAAAAAAGGAATCGTAAAAAAACAACAGCTTTCTAATTTAAAAGCACACTTATATAAGCAGATTTTAATTAGCTTACGATTAAACCCATCACATCAAAATATTAGAATTCAAATTCGTGAGCAACTCGATTTTGCAACCATTTTATATCACAAAGGACTTTATAAGCAAAGTTTAAAAATTCTAGACAAAGCAAAAGGCTTAGCCATAGCCAATGAAGAGAAAAACATTGCTTACGAAATTGTAGAGTTGGAAAAAATAATAGAGTCCCAATATATTACCAGAAGTCTTAATAACAGGGCAGACGAGTTATCTGTACAAGCCAAGGAATTGAGTCAGCAAAATGTAATAGCCAGCAAACTGTCTAATTTATCACTTCAGTTGTACGGCTTGTTTTTAAAAACAGGTTATATAAAAAATGATAAAGAAAATGTTAGAGTTACGAATTACTTTAACGCCAGAATGCCTAAATATGATATAAACAAATTAGGTTTTAGGGAGAAGCTGTGGCTGTATAAAGCATATCTGTGGTATAGTTTTTTAACTTCAGATTTTTTAGCGTGCTATAAGTATGCGTTTAAATGGGTAGACTTATTTTTTAAAAATAAGGATATGATTAGTTTAAACCCGGTATTCTTTTTAAAAGGAAACCACTACTTGCTCGAAGCATTATTTTACTTAAGACAATACGATAAGTTTAAGGAAGCACTCAATAAACTAGAAGACATCACCAAAGAAAAATGGTTTCCGGTTGATGATAATGTGGATGGATTAGCATTTTTATATATCTATAATAACAAGTTTAACCTGCAATTTATGGACGGGAGCTTCAAAGAAGGACTTCCTTTAATTGATGAGATATTAGAGCGTTTAAAAAACTATAAAGATCGTATCGATGAGCACCATATTATGGTATTTTATTATAAGATTGCCAGTATGTATTTTGGAGCAGGAGAGAATAAAAAGTGTATTACCTATTTAGAAAAAATAATAAGTAATAAGTCGCTACAAATGCGCGAAGATTTATTGTGCTTTTCCAGAATTTTGAATCTCGTGGCACATTACGAAGCCGGTCTCGATTATAACCTCGATGTTTTAATAAGAAGTACTTATAAGTTTTTAATTAAAATGGAAGACTTGTATGAGGTACAAAAAGAATTCATTAAATTTTTAAGAGGACTGGGCGATATTTATCCAAATGAAGTAAGAAGGGAGTTTATTAAACTTCATAAAAAACTCAAACAATATGAAGACGACCCATACCAAAGCCGTGCCTTTTTATATCTGGATATTATTTCGTGGCTGGAATCTAAAATTGAAAATAAACCAATAGACCTGGTTATACGAGATAAGTTTATTGAAAAACAAGATGGAAAATAATTTTTTTGAAAATTTTTCGAAAAAAATTAGGATATTAAATTTTTCTGAACGAATATTTGCATACAGAAGTTCAATTAACTTATTGAAGTGTTATCAAGAAAGGCGGAGGGATTAGACCCTATGAAGCCTTAGCAACCCTTTACCCGTAAAGAAGGTGCTAAATTCTACCCTGCATTGAACATGTTTCAGCGGATAGATAACTAAACGAAATCACTACCGACGATTTCAAATTTTCTTTATAACATTTTTCTATATAAGTATGCTACGAGTAGCATAGTTGACTTAATCTATTAATTCGAAAAATTAGAAAAATGAGCACACAAAAATTAGCAACAAACGCATTACACGCAGGACACGATGTTTCAGCAAACGGAGGTACAAGAGCAGTACCGATTTATCAAACAACATCGTATGTTTTTAACGATTCAGATCATGCTGCAAACCTATTTTCATTAAAAGAACTAGGATTTATATATACCAGACTTAATAACCCAACAAACCAAATTCTTCAAGAACGTTTGGCAGCCGTAGAAGGTGGTATTGGAGCCGTTGTGTTTGCTTCAGGAACCGCAGCTATTTCAACGGGATTATTAACGCTCTTAAAAGCAGGAGATCACATAGTAGCTTCTAGCAGTTTATATGGAGGAACCTATAACTTACTAAGTGTAACCTTGCCAAGATTAGGTATAACGACCACTTTTGTAGATGCCTCTAACCCAGATAATTTTAAGGAAGCGGTACAAGATAACACCAGAGCATTTTTTGTAGAATCTTTGGGGAATCCAAAACTGGATGTTTTAGACTTGGAAGCTATTGCAGTACACTCTAAAGCAGCAGGTGTGCCTTTTATTGTTGATAATACAGTAGCAACACCAGCATTGTTAAACCCATTAAAGCATGGTGCCAATATTGTTATTCATTCGTTAACCAAATACATTGGCGGACAAGGAACTTCCTTAGGTGGAGCCATTGTTGATGGTGGTACTTTCGACTGGGCAAACGGAAAGTTTCCTGAGTTTACAGAACCTTCAGCTGGATATCATGGTTTAGTTTATAACGAAGCTTTAGGAGCAGCGTCTTATACGTTCAAATTAATCTTAGAGGGATTAAGAGATTTTGGAGGAGCTTTAAGTCCAACAAATGCATTTAATATTCTTCAAGGTTTAGAAACGTTGCCAGTTAGAATAAAGCAACACAGTGAAAATGCTTTAGAACTTGCTAAATGGTTAGAACAACAAGACGAAGTGGCTTGGGTAAATTATCCAGGTTTAGAGAGTAGTAAATACAAAGCTTTAGCAGATAAATATTTACCAAAAGGACAAAGTGGTATCGTGACTTTTGGCGCAAAAGGTGGATATGATGCCGCAAAAACCGTAGCCGATAAAACTAAAATATTTTCATTGTTAGCGAATATCGGAGATACAAAATCATTAATCATCCATCCAGCAAGTACAACACACCAGCAGTTAAATGAAGAGGAACAAGCCTCGGCAGGTGTTACACAAGATTTAATTAGATTATCTGTTGGTATTGAAGATATAGAAGATTTAAAAGCCGATTTAAAGACTGCTTTTGGAGAAATTTAAGCCTTAACGTAACGATTACGAATGGAAAATGCATTGTCACATATTATAATTCCAAGCTATACTACCGAGAGTAATGCTTTAGTTAAAGATATTAAACTAAGCTATCAGGTTTTTGGCAAAACGTTGGGTACCGCGCCCATCGTTTTAGTAAACCATGCTCTAACAGGTAATAGTAATGTTGCGGGCGATGATGGCTGGTGGGAAGATTTGGTTGGTGCCGATAAAGTAATAGATACTGGTATATATACAATTTTGGCATTTAATATTCCCGGAAACGGTTTTGATGGCTTTGTAATTGATAATTATAAAGACTTTGTTGCCAGAGATGTTGCCAAACTGTTTTTAAAGGGCATTGAGGCATTACATATTGATAAACTGTTTGCCATAATAGGAGGTTCCTTAGGTGGAGGTATTGCCTGGGAAATGGCAGTTATTAAGCCAGATATTACAGTGCATTTAATTCCTGTGGCAACCGATTGGAAATCGACAGATTGGTTAATTGCTAATTGCCAGATACAAGAACAATTTCTTTTAAACTCAAGAAACCCGGTGCACGATGCAAGAATGCATGCCATGTTATGTTATCGTACACCGGAATCTTTTAAAGAGCGTTTTCACCGTTCTAAAAATGAAGATTTAGAGATTTTTAATGTAGAAAGTTGGTTGTTGCATCATGGTAAAAAACTACAAGAGCGTTTTCAGTTATCAGCTTACAAGTTGATGAATCAGCTATTAAAAACGATTGATGTTACCAAAGACAGAGCAGACGATTTTAATGTTTTGGAGCGCATCGATGCGAATATCCATATTGTTGGTGTAGATTCCGATTTGTTTTTTACAGCAGAAGAGAACAGACAAACCCACAAACAATTAGCTCTAACACACCCAAATGTAACATACAGTGAAATAAATTCGGTGCATGGACATGACGCTTTTTTAATGGAGTATGAACAATTAGAAAAAATTATTGAAGGCATTTTTGTGCCGGATTCTAAAAAAAGAAGAATGAAAGTATTAAAATTTGGAGGAAAATCTTTAGCCAATGGCGATGGCTTGAATAAAGTCCTTTCCATTATTGAAAATAAAGTTAAAAATGACGAAAGAATTACAGCTGTGGTTTCTGCAAGAGGAAATGCTACAGACGATTTAGAAGTCATTTTAAGTAAGGCCTTAAAAGGGAAACCTTTTCAAGACGAATTGGAAGCTTTTAAAACCTATCAAAAAGAACCATTAAAAACCATAGATTTTTCCGAGCAGTTTTCAACCCTAGCCAAACTTTTCGAAGGCGTTAGTTTATTACGCGATTGCAGTCAAAAAACAAAAGATGAGATTTTGGCACAAGGCGAATTATTATCTATTAAAATGGTGTCTGAATTGCTTAACCAGCGCGGTATTCAAGCAAAAGCAACAGATTCAAGACAACTCATTAAAACAGACGATGCTTTTGGTAATGCACAGCCTATTTCACAATTAACTAAAGATAATGTTAGAAGTTATTTTAAACAACATAATGGTGAAACGGTTAACATTGTTACAGGATTTATAGCGTCTAATGCTAAAAATGAAACCACGACCTTAGGTAGAAACGGAAGTAACTACACGGCGGCTTTACTGGCTAATTATTTAGATGCAGAAGAACTGCAAAACTACACGCATGTAAATGGTATTTATACAGCTAATCCAGATTTAGTTGCAGATGCACAAAAAATAAGAGAATTGTCGTTTAGCGAAGCCAATGAATTAGCTAATTTCGGAACCACTGTTTTACATGCAAAAACTATTATTCCTTTAGTTGAAAAGAACATAAACCTTCGTATTTTAAATACGTTTAATGCCGATGATGAAGGGACTTTAATTACCGCCAAGCCAAGTTCTAAAGAGGTTACATCCCTATCGGTTTTAGACGATGTAGCTCTATTAAATTTAGAAGGGCGTGGGTTGTTAGGTAAAATCGGGGTAGATGCCAGAATTTTTAAAGCCTTAAGTATTCATAATATTAGTGTGAGTATCATTTCCCAAGGCTCATCAGAGCGCGGTATTGGATTAATTATAAATGCAGATCAAGCCACACAAGCTGTTATTGCTTTAGAGCGCGAATTTGAAAACGATTTTTACGCGCAGGACGTGAATAAGATTGAAATCGTAGATGACGTATCCGTAATCTCCATTATTGGTATAGAATTAAGTTCGTTCCATAAACCATTTAACGCCTTGATTAAAAACCAGATTACACCTTTGCTGTTCAACAATACGGTAACAGGTAGAAATGTAAGTTTGGTGGTTAAAAAGAAACAATTACACAAAGCCATGAACGTGATTCATGGTGAGATTTTCGGAATTTCGAAAAAGATAAATATTGCCATCTTTGGACATGGCTTGGTTGGAGGTGCTTTGATTAATCAGATTTTAAAGTCTAAAGACGAAATTGAAAGAAGAAAAGGCATTAACCTTAATGTATTTGTCATTGCCAATTCCAGAAAGCTTCTTTTAAATAAAGATGGTGTTGCAAATAATTGGCAAGAACAATTAGAGTCGACAACACAGGAAAGTTCAATTCAAGATATTATAACTTTTGCCAAAACTCATCATTTAGAAAATTTAATAGCAGTAGATAATACCTCAAGCTCAGATTTTCACACAAATTATGTGCCTTTGGTCGAAGCAGGTTTCGATTTAGTATCATCAAACAAAATAGCAAATACCATTTCACATGGGTTTTATACAGAATTACGTTCGCAATTAGAGGAGCATAACAAACAATACCTATACGAAACCACAGTTGGAGCTGGATTGCCGTTAATTGATACAATTAAACTATTACACGAATCTGGAGAAAATATTACCAGAATACGTGGGGTATTTTCAGGAACGTTAAGTTATTTATTTAATAATTTTTCAGTTCAGGACAAGCCATTTAGTGTTATCGTTCAGGAAACCATTGATAAAGGCTTTACAGAGCCAGACCCAAGAGAAGATTTTTCAGGAAACGATGTTGCCAGAAAGTTATTGATATTGGCCAGAGAGTTAGACTTGCAGAATGAATTTGAAGATGTTGAGGTTCAGAATTTAATTCCAGAAGCCTATCAGAATATTTCTGTTGAGGAATTTTTAAGTCAGCTAGATGTATTAGATGAAGAATTCCAGAAGATAAAAGAAGTGCAGAAAGAAGGTTACGTGTTAAGATATGTGGGTGATTTATTTGGAGATTTATCACAAGACAAAGGAAATTTAGAAGTAAAGTTGGTATCTATTCCAGAAGATAGTACGTTAGGTCATGTAAAAGGATCAGACGCTATTTTCGAGATTTTTACAGAATCTTATGGCGAACAACCAATCGTTATTCAAGGCGCAGGAGCAGGAGCAGAGGTAACGGCTCGTGGTGTTTTTGGTGATATTTTAAGGCTGTCTAAACATATAAATTAAATTCCCGCGAAGGCGGGAATCTTATGAATTGAACTTTAAATTACTATAGTGAGTCATTGCGAAGGAACTACGACTGTGGCTATCTGTTATTTTAGTCCAGGTTTGAAAGATTACAACGCTTCGACTCGTTCAGTGCAAGCTAGAAACGTTCCTCGAAATGATGGCCTGATTTAACTTTTTATAAATATAGTTAAATAGGGTTTATTAATAAGTAAAGTCAAGCGCAAAGCAAGACTTCAAAAAAAATAATATGAGCAAAGAGAAAAAACAGTTTGAAACAGAAGTTATACGTACACAACTAAATCGTACCGAATTCTTAGAACATACAAGTCCGTTATATTTAACCTCAAGTTTTGTGTTTGAAGATGCCGAAGATATGCGTGCCTCTTTTACAGAAGAAAAGGAACGTAACATATACAGTCGTTTTACTAACCCAAATACATCGGAGTTTGTAGATAAAGTATGCAAAATGGAAGGAGCTGAAGCTGGTTATGCATTTGCAACAGGAATGGCGGCTATTTACGCGACTTTTGCGGCACTTTTAGAAAGCGGTGACCATATTGTGTCGGCACGATCTGTTTTTGGATCTACGCATACCCTGTTTACTAAATATTTTCCGAAATGGCAGATTGAAACGACGTATTTCGATATTAATAAACCAGAGACCATTGAAAGCTGTATTACGCCTAAAACAAAAATTCTATTTGCAGAATCACCAACAAACCCAGCAATCGATATAATTGATTTAGAGTTGTTAGGAGATATTGCAAAAAAACACAATTTAATTCTAATTATAGATAACTGTTTTGCTACATCATATTTACAACAACCTATAAAATACGGCGCACACTTGGTTACGCATAGTGCTACCAAGCTTATGGATGGACAAGGTCGCGTATTAGGAGGTGTTACAGTCGGTAATGCCGATTTAATTCGAGAGATTTACTTGTTTGCCAGAAATACAGGACCAGCGTTATCACCATTTAATGCATGGACCCTATCTAAAAGTTTAGAAACATTACCTGTAAGGGTTGAAAAGCATTGTGAAAATGCTCTAAAAGTAGCAGAGTTTTTAGAAGACCACCCAAAAGTGAATTGGGTAAGGTATCCATTTTTAAAATCGCACCCGCAATATGAAGTGGCTAAAAAACAGATGAAATTAGGAGGTAACATTGTAGCTTTCGAAGTTAAAGGTGGCATTGAAGCAGGGCGCAAATTTTTAAATGCTATAAAACTATGCTCATTGTCGGCTAATTTAGGTGATACACGAACCATTGTAACACACCCAGCATCTACAACCCATAGTAAACTATTGGAAGAAGACAGATTGGAAGTAAACATTACCGATGGTTTGGTAAGAGTATCGGTCGGCTTAGAGCATATCGATGATATTATTGAAGATTTAAAACAGGCTTTGGGTTAATTGCTTTTGGCTTTGGAAATTATAAGTAAGATGGCTTTAGTTAATGTTACTTCGAGATTAGAGACAAAAATTTTATCAAGCGGAAATAATGACGTCATGTCTAAAGGAACGCAGTCTAGAGGTTTTAAGAAGGTCTCGACTGCGCTCGACCAGACGACTTTCAGTCTGTTTTTACAATCCAGGCCCGATTTAATTCTATTATATTTCTGTGCTCTAATTTATTAATAAGTAAACTCGAATTACTTATTTGTAAATAATTTATATTTAGAATCATTTGTGATAATTCGTGAAATTAGTGTCTATCTTTATAAAACTATTATTTAATATGCAGCTATATTTGTGGGTTCACCGTAGCTGTCGGTAGACAGATTTTCGATACGATCCCGAAGAAAATCGGGATCAAACCGACATAAATTTTCTTATCCAAGATTCACCTTTAAATTAAGAAATAATGTTATTCCAAACGAGTTACGTAACAAAAAAGGCTGTCTCAATAGACAGCCTTTATAATTGTTTAAGGGATTATTATTGCTTGATAAATCGCTTGGTTGTTGCTAGCCTTTTAGAAACAAATCTTACGAAATACATACCAGACATCAATTGGGATGTATCGATAGTATGAGACCCCTTGCTTGGGTCTACCTTTTTAACGATCGCTCCCGAAGATGCAAATATTGTAATTTCATCAAGATCATGCTCTAAAACATCAATGGTTAACCTTGATTTTGCTGGGATAGGGTACATGTTGATGTTTTTATTTGTAGCTTCAGTAAATGCTTGTAAAGCCTTTTCATTTGATCTAACAGAGCTTCCAGTTCCAAGATTTATGGTGTAGTCTTCCACTTCACCATAAGTGAAAGTTTCACAAGAGGTTGGGGTGTCGTTATACTTCATTGAAACTCGCATTCTAACCGAAGTTTTAGAAGTTCCACTTGGAACTGTAAAAGTTCCGCTATTAGGAGTATCAGTTGAAGGCGATTTAGACCAAACAAGTTCACCTGAATCATTAAAGTTTCCATTATTATTATAGTCAATCCAAACGGCATAACCTTCAGAATATGTGATTCCTGTCCATGTAGGGGTAACTGTTATCGTATATGTTGCACCTTCATTTAGATCTGTAGAGATTGAAGTGAAATCTGAATAAAATTGCGCATTAGAATTGTTATTGATTGTATTTAACTGAACATTGCTAATATATTCGTCGTTTACATTGGTACTCGCAGAGCTACAATAATTAACATTGGCGGCAGTTGTAGTAAACGAAACAGAGGCACTTCCCGAAACATTCCCGGCAGCATCCTGAGCAGTTACAGCAGCAGTATAGGTGGTTAAAGGGGAAAGTCCTGTAGCGTTAAAAGTAGTTGTTGCAGAACTGCCAACAGGATTACCGTCTATACTAATATTATAAAGCGTAACGCCTACATTATCTGTAGATGCGGTCCAATTGAGTGTTGCCCCACTACCAGTTATGTTACTGGCAACCAAATTAGTTGGATTTGTTGGTGCTTCGGTATCAGCTGTGCCTGCTTGAATTTGAAATTTTCCAACCACACCTTTTCTACTTCCATTAATGTACTCATTAATAAACCAGAATGAAGCATCATCAGACGGATCTACATCAATTTTACTGTAATCGCCATATCGATTACCGCTAATATCTGCGGTTCCATTTGCGATAACTTGTTCGGTACTTGTCATGGTTCCTAATGGGTCCGAACTCAATCTGCCAGTAAAATAAGAACTCACTCTAACTGTAGCTGAAGTTGAAGGTCCAGACATAGAGGTATAGCCCATTCCTATATTGCCCTGCCCGTCCATGGCCAGACTCGCGTTCCAGGCATGCTTTCCGTTTGGCGCGGTATAGGTGCCTTCTTGATACAAAGACCAGGGTTGATTATCCCCGCTCTGCCTAAACTCGTACCAGCGTATTCCTGCCAGCTTACCAGAACTAGCGTCTGTATCGACCACAAAATTAAACAGCGCCGAATTATGAGTCGCAAATTTTCTAAATTGGGCTTGGTTCATAATAGTTGCTTGCAAAGCATCAATTGGAACGCCACCTCCGGGTTGGGTTAAATTAGAAAAGCTTCCGTTGTCAAAAACACCAATAAAAGGTGTTGTGTTGATTTGCTGAGGGCTGGAAACTGTAGAACTTCCGGGGCTGCTCCAATTTACATTCGCAGTCCAAACTTTAATATGGTCTTGAGATACACCGCTCCATGCATCATCTTGTAAATAAACTATTGTAGCACCTCCGGGAGCTGGTAAGTTACCATCGGTAACATTTAATACTTGTGGGCTATAAAAACCACTGGTTACGATTCCCGGTAGGTTAAATCCGAGAATTTGGGCTCCAGAGCCTCCCGTTAACATAACATCTCTTTCTAATATCCATAGTTTATTAGAGCTAGCCGTATTATCGGTAAGATAATAGCCATCACTCCATACAGATAATTTTTGATAATCGGATATAGTAGAGATATTGTATACATACCATCCTGCAGTAAGCGGGTTGGGGCCATCTGAAACGGCCACCTGGGCTCCCGATCCCAGAAAGGAAAGGACCCATCTGTCTGCTGCATTATCATAGGATACCGTAAGATCGCAGCAACCGCCCGAAGGAAAAATAGCTGGATTGGGAGACGTTTCGCCTAACAATTGATTTCCAGATTTATCATAAATCATAAACCCAGTATTAAAAACCACCATGACGTGATTAGGACCTATGGCCAGTGAAGGGTCGGTTGGGCTGGAATTTGATGAATAAGTGTCAAAAACAAGGCTGGCAGGAGCTCTTTGCATACTTTGTTCCTGTTCGTGCCTATTTCTAATAAAATAATCATCTTCTGTTTGAGGGTCTTTACCTGAAACAACTTTATTTCCTAACGATCTTTTATCTTTTGCTTCTCTGACTGAATTGTCAGGCGGTACCAGATCATTGGGTCTTGATAACATGGAAGAAACATGCTCTACAGATGATATTTTTCCTTGATAAAAAGCTTTGTGTTGATTTACTTGAGCGTGTGTCATAAAAGAAATGACGAATAATAATGGTAATAATAGATTTTTGCGTTTCATTTTGGCTTGTTTTAAGTTTTTAATTAAATGGCAGGTCATATTCACATATGCACTAACCTTCCCTTACCTATTTCTTTTAAGAAATGGCATTCAGTTCTTATAGTGTTAGTGTACATGTTTGTTGCTAATCAATCGAGATCATAGAAGAGAGGATGATCCTAAAAAAGATTGTTTAGTACCCTTTAAAATTAAAACCAATTTCATTTTTGTCTCGTAACCAGTAGAGCGGCTATAATATTTAATTATAAGCCTGGTTAACAGAGTTTTGTTTGCGGTTTAGATATAATTTAGGGCGCAAAAAAGATAGATTTTTTAAAATTGGAAATTCCTAATTTTGAAGATCTATCTCTGATAATCTATAGATTAAAGTTATGGAAATATTTTGTAAAATTCATCTTTTATTTAAAAAAATTTCTTGCAAAACATTGATTTGCAATCGATTCGAAGAAATTATATGGAAAAACCTTGTATTTAAACCTATTTTTAATGCCATTACATCACAAAAAAGGCTGCCTTAAGAGACAGCCTTTATAATAGTTAAGAGATAATTATTGCTTGATAAATCGCTTGGTTGTTGCCAGTCTTTTAGAAACAAATCTTACGAAATACATGCCAGACATCAATTGGGACGTATCGATAGTATGAGAGCCCTTGCTCGGGTCTACCTTTTTAACGATCGCTCCCGAGGATGCAAATATTGTAATTTCATCAAGATCATGCTCTAAAACATCAATGGTTAACCTTGATTTTGCCGGGATAGGATACATGTTGATGTTTTTATTTGTAGCTTCGGTGAATGACCTCAATGCATCTTCATTGGTTTTTACTGAACTTCCACTTTTAAGATTAATGGTATAGTCTTCAACTTCACCCCATATGAAAGATTCACAGGATGTTGGGATGCCGTTATACTTCATTGAAACTCGCATTCTAACAGAAGTTTTAGAGGTTCCTTCAGGGATGGTAAAAGTTCCGCTATTGGTAATATCGGTTGAAGGCGCTTTAGACCAAACTAGCTCACCAGAATCATCAAAACTTCCATTATTATTATAGTCAATCCAAACGGCATAACCTTCAGGGTATTCGGTACCTGTCCAGGTAGGGTAAATGTTTATGGTAAATGATGAACCTTCGTATAAATCTGCAGAGATTGAAGTGAAATCTGAATAAAATTGTGCATCAGAAGGGTTGTATATAGAGTGTACCTGTACGACGCCGATATACTCATCATTTACACTTGAACTCGTAGAATTACAATAAATAATTTCCGCTTCAATTGTAGTAAATGAAACAGTGGCACTTCCTGAAACGTTCCCCGCTGCATCCTGAGCAGTTACAGAAACAGTATGTGTGGTTAATGGCGCAAGTCCTGTAACGTTAAAAGTGTTGCTAGAAGCAGTACCAACAGGATCACCATCTACAGAGATGTTATAAAGCGTAACGCCTATATTATCTGTGGATGCCGTCCAATTGAGTGTTGCACCATTACCTGTTATATTACTGGCAACCAAATCCGTTGGATCTGTTGGTGCTTCAGAGTCAGGAACGCCAGCTTCAATTTGGAATTTTCCAACCACACCTTTTCTAGTAACATTAATATACTCGTTAATAAACCAGAACGAAGCATCATCAGACGGATCTACATCAATCTTACTGTAATCTCCATATCGATTACCGCTAATATCTGCGGTTCCATTTGCGATAACCTGTTCCGCACTTGTCATGGTTCCTAATGGGTCGGTACTCAATCTACCGGTAAAGTAAGAACTGACCCTAACCGCTGTTGGAGTTGAAGCCCCCGACATTGATGTATAGCCCATTCCTATATTCCCTTGCCCGTCCATGGCCAAACTTGCGTTCCAGGCATGCTTTCCGTCTGGTGCGGTATACGTGCCTTCTTGATATAAAGACCAGGGCTGATTATCCCCACTCTGTCTAAACTCGTACCAGCGTATTCCTGCCAGTTTGCCTATACTGGCATCTGTGTCAACTACAAAATTAAACAGCGCCGAATTATGAGTTGGAAATTTTCTAAATTGGGCTTGGTTCATAATGGTTGCTTGCAGCGCATCAATTGGAATGCCACCCCCGGGTTGGGTTAAATTGGAAAAACTTCCACTGTCGAAAACACTAATAAAAGGTGTTGTGGTGATTTCCTGAGGGCTGGAAATTGTAGAGTTTCCTGGGGTACTCCAATCCATGTTTGCAGTCCAAACTTTAATATGGTCTTGAGATACACCGTTCCAGGCATCATCTTGTAAATATACTATTGTAGCACCTCCGGGAGCAGGTAAGTTACCATCGGTAACATTTAACACTTGTGGGCTATAAAAACCACTGGTTGCAATTCCGGGAAGGTCAAATCCGAGAATTTGGGCTCCAGCACCCCCTGTTAGCATAACATCTCTTTCTAATACCCAAAGTTTATTAGAGCTAGTGGTATTATCGGTAAGATAATAGCCATCACTCCAGATAGATAATTTTTGGTAATCTTGAATGGTAGCGATATTGTATACATACCATCCTGCCGTAAGTGGGTTGGGACCATCAGAAACAGCCACTTGAGCACCCGCTCCCAGGAACGAAAGGACCCATCTGTCTGCTGCATTGTCATAGGATACCGTAAGATCGCAGCATCCGCCTGAAGGAAAAATGGCTGGATTAGGTGCTGTTTCGCCTAATAATTCATTTCCTAATTTATCATAAATCATAAACCCGGTATTAAAAACTACCATGACGTGATTTGGACCTATGGCCAGGGAAGGGTCAGTAGGGCTGGAATTTGATGAGTAAGTATCAAAAACAAGGCTAGCAGGAGCTCTTTGCATACTTTGTTCCATTTTATGCCTATTTCTAATAAAATAATCATCTTCTTTTTGAGGGTCTTTACCAGATACAACTAAATTTCCTAATGATCTTTTATCTTTTGCCTCTCTAACTGAATTGTCTGGAGGGACAAGGTCGTTAGGTCTTGATAACATGGGGGATACATGCTCTATGGATGATATTTTTCCTTGATAAAAAGCTTTGTTTTGGGTTACTTGTGCTTGTGTCATAAAAGAAATGACGAATAATAATGGTAATAATAGATTTTTGCGTTTCATTTTGGCTTGTATTAAGTTTTTAATTAAACGGTAGGTCATATTCACATATGTACTAACCTTTTCCTTGCCTATTTCTTTTAAGAAATGGCATTAAGCTCGTATAGTGTTAGTGTACATGTTAGTTGCTAATCAATCGAGATCATAGAAGAGAGGATGATCCTTAAAGATTGTTTAGCATCCTTTTAAAATTAAAACCTATTTCATTTTTGTCTCGTAACCAGTAGAGTGGCTATAACAATTTGTCCATAGCCTGATTAACCGAATTTTGTTGGCGGTTTAGGTATAATTTAGGGCGCAAAAAAGATAGATTTTTTAAATTAGTAATACCGAATTTTGATGATCTATCTTTATTAATCTTCGACTAAAGTTAAGTAAATATTTCGTATTAATGTAAAAAAATAAATACAAAATAAACGATAAAAATGATCTCCTATAATCAGCTCGAAGCTAAGTAGCACATTACTAAAAAGTTAAATACTTTTAAAAAGTTAGACGTTGATAATACCAATTTGATTCGGAAAGTGATTTTTTTAGGAAATACAAGACAAACCTTGTTTGTTTTTAATAAATGAATGCTTTGAAAAAGTTTGAAGAAGCTATTGGTAAACGTAAAAAAATAGTAAAAAACCTGTTATTTCTAATTATCTGTATCTTAGAAACACAAAAGAGGCTTTTTAATTAGCCTCTTTTGTTTGTTATGTAAAGTTGTTTCCTAAGAATTAGTTAGAAACTACTTTATTGTAAGTAAACTTTATTTTACTCGTAATACGATTTCCTTTTACATCGGTAAAAATGAAATCCTCCTCTGTAAAGAAAGCCGTTTTATCTTCATTAAGTTCGATACTAATCGTTCGAGAGCTACAGAAATCTACAAGAGTTAGAATAGTGTTATCTACTAATTTCCAAGTACCAGTTGATGTTCTCTTATTACTACAATTTGATGCTGTTGTTCCTTGTTCGCTGGTATAGCTTCTGTCACTTTTAAAATTAAAGAAGGCATCTTTTTGACATTCTGAGTATTGCTCATATAAATTTTTACTTGGGTTGTCCACGTTATCGTCGGTTAAGTCTATTTCCTTTTCCGAAACGATTTCCGCTAAATCCCACTTGTGAGCAAAAGCAGTTTCACTATTACTCAATTCTCCGGTTAAGTCTTCAATGCATTTTGGATCATCATCACTACAACTAACAAATAATAGAGTAATTACAATCAAACTACTCATCAGGGCATAAGTCTTTTTCATATTAAATAAATTTTCATGGTTAATATTATAGATGCAAAATATTAAAAATAGTTGCGTGGTATTTTAAAGATTTTGTAATAAAGCTTTTTTTTAATGTGTTCAATAAAGTTAACAGTTACTAGCAGAAATAGGTTTTACGATGTTCTGGTTATAATGAGTATCTGTAATACAACAAATAAAAAATAAAGTCAGGTTTTAACTATAAGACGTAGTTTTTTTTACTGGTCTTTCCAAAGTTGTTGTTGGTCGATAACTTTAATATTCTAATATAGATTATTATACATTTATTCCTTGTAAGTCGTTTCGACGACTCTTAATTAATGAAATACGCATTAAATATATACCACTCTAATTATAAATGCTCAGGAATTAGGAACTAATAGAATTATATTGATACTAATTTAAATACTTTTGGTATCAAAAATGGAGTACTGCTAAAATTTCATTATTAGTAAAATTGTAAGTAAGTTAGATCAATTATGAAAAAAAGTATTGTTTTATTAAGTTTTTTATTAGTTCTTTTTTCCTGTCAAAAGAAAGTATTGGTAGACCTAACTGACTATGTAGACCCTATGATTGGGACGGATGCCCATGGTCATACATTTCCAGGAGCTACCACCCCATTTGGAATGGTTCAATTAAGTCCGTCAAACGATTTTAAATCATGGGATTGGTGTTCTGGGTATCATTATTCAGATTCCATAATCAAAGGGTTTGCTCACAACCATATTAGTGGAGCAGGACTATCTGGGTTAGGCGATATTTTAATCATGCCAACCATGGGTAAAAAAACAACCAAATCGGGATCAGACGAATTGGTAGATGATAGCTACCGGTCTCGTTTTTCACATAAAACAGAACGTGCCAGAGCAGGGTACTATGCCGTTACATTAGAAGACTATGGCATAAATGTAGAATTAACCGCTACGCCCCGAACGGGTTTCCATAAATACACATTTAATAAGTCTGGTGTTTCAGATATCGTTATAGACCCAACACATGGGGTTATGGAGCGTGCTGCAGAAACATCTATCGAGGTCGTTTCCAACAGCGAAATAAGAGGTTATAAAAGCGTTGGTAGTGGCGACAAATATCGTTACGCTTATTTTAGCGCTAAATTCTCTAAGCCTTTCGAAAAAGCAACAATAACTGATAATGATAAAGAAATAGAAGAGCAAAAATTAACCGCTCTTAAAGCCAAAGGCTATGTTTCCTTTAACGTTGAAGAAGGCGAACAAATAGAAGTATCCGTTACACTATCTCCAATAGATTATGATGGTGTTGACAAGAACTTCAAGACCGAAGCTCAAGGAAAATCTTTCGATGATGTTTTAAAAGAAACAACAGAAGCCTGGAACAAGGTTTTAAATAAAATAACTATTAGTGAAACAAGCTCTGATGCTAAAAAGAGAACGTTTTACACGGCCATGTACCATGCGTTTATTTCGCCTAATATTATTTCGGATGTAGATGGTCGTTATGCCGTAGAAGGCAAACAATATAAATTTAATAGCACACAATATAGTAACTATTCAACATGGGATACTTACAGAGCATTACATCCTTTGTTAACTATTATAGAACAAAAAGAAACCTCAAAGATGATTAATAGCTTAATTTCTAGAGATTCCCAGGCAGGTGTAGGACAGCCTGTTTGGGAGCTCTTGGGGTTCGACAATGGTTGTATGATTGGTTATACAACATCGTCTGTAATAGGCGATGCCGTGTTAAAAAATATTGATGGTATTAATTACGAGGAGGCTTTTAAATCTATGTATAAGGCAGCATCAGACTTGTCAAAACATAGTGCTGTATACGATGTTAGCGGACTAGAAGACTATATTAATTATGGGTACGTAACGGGCGAAACAGGATCGTCTGTATCCAAAACAACAGAATATAATTACCATGATTTCGTTATAGCCGAAGTTGCCAAAAAATTAGGAAAAACTAAAGAAGCCGAAGAATTTCATAAAAGAAGCATAGGATATAGAGCCATGTTTAATCCAGAAGACGGTTACTTATATCCCGTTTACAGTACTGGTGAAATGCACAAATTAAATTTAAGCTCTTGGGACGATTTAATACCTAATTATGTTTCTGGAAACATATGGGCCTATTCAGCATACACACCTCATGATATGGCAGGAGTTATTCAATTGCATGGTGGAAAAGAAAAATATGCTACTTGGTTAGATAAAGTTTTCTCAGACACTTCAACACTAGGAGGTGCACAACATGTAGATATTTCAGGATTTATTGGTAAATATGGTCATGGTGACGAGCCAGGGCATCAAATGCCTTATCTATATAATTTTGTTGGGCAACCGTGGAAAAGTCAAAAGTATGTCAATGAAGTCGTAACTACGATGTATTCAGATAAGCCAGACGGACTAATTAACAACGAAGATTTGGGGCAAATGTCTGCATGGTACATTTTTAGTACACTAGGATTTTATCCTGTAGCACCAGCGAGCCTCAACTACCAACTGGGAGCCCCATATTATGAAAGTGCTACTGTAAATTTAGAAAATGGCAATACATTTACTGTTAAAGCCCATAATCTATCTGATGCTAACTTTTATGTACAATCTGTTAAGCTTAACGGCGAAATCTATAATAAAACATTTATAAGTCACGACGATATTATGAATGGTGGTGTATTGGAGTTTACTATGGGAGAAGCTCCTAATAAAGTTTGGGGAAGCCTAGATGAGAGTACATCAATAGGAGCGATTTCTGCAAAAAGCCCTGAAATACTTGTAAAAGCAACTGCCTCACCTTACGATGAAAACAACTCGTTCTTCTTTTCAGAAAAACATATAGCAACATTAAAAAGTAACGACAGCGACGCAGATATTTATTATACCACAGATGGTTCTACGCCAACACTACGATCTAATAAATACAAACAACCCTTTGAAATAAAAGAGAACTGTATTTTAAAGGCTGCAGCTATAAAACAAGGGTTAAATATTAGTAAAATATACGAAAAACCACTTTTTAAAAGTATCTTTCCTTTATTAAAAGAAGGATACCCCAAAATAACTATGAACAATTGGTCGGAACCAAACTATGGTAAAGAAGATGGCAGGCTGCTTTTTGATGAGGTTGTTGGCTCTAGTAGCTATGGAGATGGGAAATGGACTGCCATAAAAGATACCTTTGATGTTGGTATTGATTTAGGACAAAATCACATCGTAGAAAATATATCGGTAGGTGTTTTAACCGATATTGGCTCTTGGATTTTCCCAACTAAATCTATCGAGGTTTATGGAGGGAATTCAAATCAAAGTTTAAATCTTATTGGAAAACTAAACTTACCAAAAGCAGACAAATTTCCAAAAGAAGTAAATCGCTATACACTGCCGGTAAAAAAGGGACAGTACAAATATTTGAGAGTAAAAGTAAATCCTTACGGAGTTGCTCCAGAATGGCACGGTGCATTTGGGCAAAAAGTATGGCTGTTTATAGATGAAATCATGGTGTTCTAAAGTTTAAATTATGAATTCAAGACGGTACTTTATAAAGAAATCGGCACTAGCATCAGGTGCCGTTCTAGCATCTAACTCTTTAGCGTTTTCGCACAGTCTTTATAATCAAAAAGAGTTTGTTAGTAACCGTCCTTCAAAAAAAGACAGAACGTTTTCAAGTCAAATAATCGAAGAAGTTATAAAAGAAACAACATCTAAGCTAAAAGACAAAGAGCTAGCCTGGATGTTCGAAAATTGTTTTCCTAATACGTTAGATACTACCGTTCATTATTTCGAAGAAAATAACCAACCAGACACACATATAATAACAGGAGATATTCCAGCCATGTGGTTACGGGATACAACATGTCAAGTTTGGCCTTATTTACCTTATGCAAACGACGATGAAAAATTAAAGAAAATGCTCGTTGGTCTTATAAACAGGCAAATAAAATGCGTTTTGGTAGACCCGTATGCCAATGCTTTTTATTTAGATGCGGCCAAAGTAAATGATGGTGAGTGGAAAGACGATATTACCGAAATGAAGCCTGGGGTTTTTGAGCGTAAATGGGAAATAAATTCACTGACGCATGTTATTCGTCTATCATATGAATATTGGAAAACGACAAAAGATACCTCGCCATTTAATGCCAATTGGCTAAAAGGAATGAAACTAATTTACCAAACGTTTAAAGAACAGCAACGTTTAGAAAATGATGGTCCATATTCCTTTTTAAGAGTAACAGAACATATACGAGATACCGTTCCCCATTACGGATTTGGTCATCCAACCAAAAAAAATGGGATGATTCATGCGGCATTCCGACAAGATGATGCCAATATTTTACCGCTATTTGTTCCAGACAATTTAATGGCTGTACAGGAGTTGAGAAAGCTATCGGAAATGGCTATATCTCTTTTTAATGATACCGAGTTTTCAGAGCAATGCATAGCAATGTCTAACCAGATAGAAAAAGCGATAAAAGAAGATGCAATTGTTCAACATAAGGAATTTGGAGAAATTTATGCTTTCGAAGTTGATGGTTATGGTGGTAGAATTATGATGGAAGATCCTAATTTACCAGGATTACTATCATTACCATATATGGGCATTTGTGATATAGACGATCCGTTATACCAAAGAACAAGGCAATTTACATTAAGCGAATGGAATCCTTATTACGAAAAGGGAAAAGCGGGCGAAGGCTTAGGAAGCTACCACTGGGGCAAAGGATACATTTGGCCATTAGGAACCATCTCCAGAGCTTTAACAAGTTCCAGCGATGAAGAAATTCTATTTTGTATCAATCAATTAAAAGCGAATCATGCAGGAACTGGATTTATCCATGAATCTTACAAAAAGGATGATCCAACGCAATATAACAGGGATTGGTTCTCTTGGGCCAATACCTATTTTGGAGAAATGATTTTAACATTACTAAGCACACACCCCCATTTACTAACTTAAATAAAACTTGAATGAAAAAAATTATTTTTTTAGCTATAGTTGCTTCAATAGGCGGCTTTTTATTTGGTTTCGATACCGCAGTAATTTCTGGAACCACCGATTTGGTTAAGAGTCAGTACGCCTTGGATGATGTCTTACAAGGCTGGTATGTGAGTTCCGGTTTAGTGGGGTGTGTTTTTGGAGTTATAGTTGCCGGATTTGCGAGTGATAAATTTGGACGAAAAAAAGCGCTGCTCATGAGCGCCATTTTATTCAGTTTATCTGCCGTTGGCTGTGCCGTAGCAAGTGATTTTACCTATTTGGTTACATCACGTCTTATAGGCGGTATAGGTGTAGGAGTCGCTTCTATGCTATCACCTATGTATATTTCAGAAATAGCACCTCAAAGCAAACGAGGGATGCTAACCTCGTTATACCAATTGGCCATTACTGTTGGAATACTAATCGCGTTTTTATCCAATGCCTTTATTCAGGATTTTTCACTTAATTCCAGTTTGTCAGAAGGATTGATCAGCAAAATATTCGTTTCGGAACAATGGCGTGGTATGTTGGGAGCTGAAACCATACCGGCCCTATTATTCTTTGTTTTATTACTATTCATTCCAGCAAGCCCAAGGTGGTTACAATCTAAAGGCAGAACAGAAGAAGCCGATGCTATTATTAAAAAGTATAATATAGAAAGTGCCAAAGAAAATCAAACCCATAGTGAACAAGGAGATCAATCAAAAAAATATTTTAAGAATAGAGGTATTCGTATTGCTATCATAGCCGGAGCAATTTTGGCTGTTTTAACCCAAACCAGTGGTATTAATGCCATCATGTACTATGGTAATAGTATTTTACAATCTGGAGGGGCAGATTCCAATTTAGCATTCCAAGGTCAGGTTTTAATTGGCATAATAAACGTTTTATTCACATTTATAGCCATTTTTACTATCGATAAAATCGGTAGAAAAAAACTATTATACATAGGCGTAACAACCCTGATTATTTCTTTGTTCCTCGTAGGCTTAATGTTCTATTTTAATGCTTCTATGGAATTAAAAATGCTTTTCATTTTAACCTTCGTTGCTGGTTTTGCCTTTTCCTATGGTCCAGTTATATGGGTGTTGCTTTCAGAATTATACCCTACCGAAATTAGAGGAAGAGCCATGTCTATAGCAGTACTTTCCTTATGGATTGCCAACACTGTTGTTGGACAATTAGTGCCATGGTTAAGAAGTGAAATAAGCGAACACGGGATATTCTGGTTATTCGCAATTTTCTGTTTACCTACCTATTATATTGCTAAAAAGTACTTACCGGAAACCAAAGGGAAATCTTTGGAAGAGATTGAAGAATATTGGATGAATAAATAATTTTATGAAAAGATTGCAAGATAAAATAGCCATAATAACAGGAGCCGCAGATGGTATTGGTTTAGCAATAAGCAAAGTTTTTGCCAAAGAAGGAGCAATCGTAGTTATGGGCGATATTAACTTTGAAAAATGTCAGCAGGAAGCTGATGCGATTTCGAAAAACATCGGAAAAGCTATTGCCAAAAAATGTGATGTAGGGCATACAAAAGAAGTAAACGAATTAATAAATCAAACCCTAAAAACATATGGCAAAATAGATGTTTTAATCAATAATGCTGCTGTTGCAATTTCAGGAAATATTACGGAGATGCCCGAAGAAGACTGGGATAAAGTAATAAACACCAATCTTAAAAGTGTTTACCGTACTATAAAAGCCGTATTGCCGATTATGTTAAAACAACACTCGGGTAGTGTTATAAATATGTCCTCAACCCAGGCATTTAGATCGTGGGATAATTGGACGGCTTATGCCGGAGCCAAAGGCGCTATACTTTCAATGACCAACCAATTGGCAGGTCAGTTTGGAGACAGGGGTGTTCGTTTTAACACCATTTCCCCTGGTGCAATTATGACGCCATTAAACCAAAAAAGGGTAGAAACCGAAGGTGATGGGTTTTTAAATGCAAGTAGAAACATGAGCCCTATGAATCGTATGGGGACAGCAAATGAAGTGGCAATGACAGCGCTGTTTCTGGCATCGGACGAAGCTAAATTTATTACAGGAGAAGATATTAAAATAGACGGCGGTTTATGCACATTGCCGCGTTATGTAGAAGAATAAAAAAGTACAAATGAAACAAGCATTAGAAGGTGTAAAAGTTTTAGACTTTACACAATTATTACAAGGCCCTTACGCCACACAAATGTTAGGCGATTTAGGAGCAGACGTTATAAAGGTTGAAAGACATGGCTCTGGTGATATTTACAGGGGCATGACTTTTTTTAACAAGTGGGTCGCAGAAGACGAATCGCCTTGTTTTATGGCATGGAATAGAAACAAGCGCTCTATTTCGGTTGATGTAAAAAGTGAAGAAGGCAAAAAGATTCTCTATAAATTGGTTGAAACAGCTGATGTGGTTATGGAGAATTTTAGACCAGGAGTTATGGAGCGCCTTGGTTTCGGATACGAAACGTTAAAGGCTATCAACCCAAAAATAATTTATTGCTCTGCCTCTGGTTGGGGAGACGATGGGCCTTATTTAACACGTCCAGGACAAGACCTGTTAGTGCAAAGTGTTAGTGGTGCTGTTATGACTAGTGGAAAAAGCACCGACGGTCCAGTAGCTTTAGGTACAGCGCTATGCGATCAAGTAAATGCTTTAAATTCGGTATATGCTATTCTAGCTGCCTTGTTTTATCGTGAAAGAACTGGAATAGGTCAAGAAATAAAATCTAACCTGTTGTCATCTGCAATAGCATTTCAAATGCAGGATTTCTTTACCATTCAAAATTTAGGACAAACATTCACGCGTCCAAATTCAGGGATTGGTCACCCGGGTAACGGAGCACCTTTTGGTACTTACGAAACTAGCGATGGTTATATTACAATAGCTATGAGCCCTTGGCATAAAATGGTAACAGCTTTAGGAGATGAATCCTTAGAGGTATACAACGACCCTCAAACGCTTTACGATAAACGTGATGAGATTTATTATAAAATTGAAGCTATAACAAAAACCAAAACAACAGACGAATGGCTGGAGATTATGCTTGGTTTAGATTTATGGGTTTCAAAAGTTAATAATCAAGAAGACGTTGAGCAAGATCCGCAAGTTATCCATAACAAGACATTTGTAGATATTGAGCATCCAAAAGCGGGTAATGTTAAAGTGACTAACATTCCATTTACAATGAGTGAAACACCTGGAAAAATTAGCCGCCCTTCTCCTATGTTAGGTGAGCACGGTCCAGAAATCTTACAAGAGATAGGATACTCGCAAGACGAGATCAATGCTTTAGAATCTAACAATATCATTACAGTGGAAAGGCTAAATAAATAAAGTAATGAATTCCAATTTAATAAAGTTGCTAATAGTGCTTATGATTACTGGAACAAACTGTAAATCGGAAAAACTCGAATATGCTTCCGGCAACTTGCTTCCTAATCCGCAAGAGCAGAAGGCTGTAGGCGGCAACTTTTTATTAAATTCTAACACAAAAATTTATACAGGTGGTACGTTAAAAAAGGCTGCAACCTTTTTAATGGATTATATAGCCAATGGCAGCAACATAACACTCGAAGAAACCGAGGACATTGATGCTGCCAACATTATATTTAAACACGATAGTAATATCCAAAACGCAGAAGGCTATACTTTGAGCGTTACGGACAATCGTATAACTATTTCGGCAAAAACCGAGCAAGGGGCTTTTTACGGCTATCAAAGTTTAAGGCAGTTACTTCCAGAAAGTTTTGAGAACGGTAGCTATAAAGAAAAAGAAGTCGCAATAGCTGGTGCTTTTATTAAAGACGCGCCCCGTTTTTCTTATAGAGGCATGCATTTAGATGTTGCCAGGCATTTTTTTAATGTCGATGAAGTTAAAACGTATATTGATTATTTAGCCATGCTAAAATTCAATACTTTTCATTGGCATTTAACCGAAGATCAGGGTTGGAGAATCGAGATTAAAAAATATCCCAAATTAACAAGTGTAGGAGGCTTTAGAAAAGAAACCTTAATAGGACATTACAATGATAAGCCGCAACGATTTGATGGCAAAAAATACGGCGGATTTTATACTCAGGAAGAGATAAAAGACATCGTAAAATATGCATCAGATAGAGCTATAACCATTATTCCGGAAATAGAAATGCCAGGCCATTCGTTAGCAGCTCTAAGTGCATATCCGGAGTTTGGCTGTATTGGTGAATCGTATGAGGCAGCAACAAAATGGGGCGTTTTCGAAGATATTTATTGCAGTAAAGAAAGTACCTTTTTGTTTTTACAAGATATCTTAGACGAAGTTATAGAATTATTCCCCGGGAAATACATACATATTGGAGGTGATGAAGCCCCAAAAGAGAGATGGAAACATTGTAATAATTGCCAAGCCAGAATAAAAGAAGCAGGATTAAAAGACGAACATGAATTGCAAAGCTATTTTATTACAAGAATAGAAACGTATTTAAACAGTAAAGGAAAACAGTTAATAGGTTGGGATGAAATATTAGAAGGCGGACTAGCACCTAATGCAACAGTTATGTCGTGGCGTGGTGATGCGGGAGCTATAGCAGCCGCTAAACAAAACCACGATGTTATTTTAACGCCTAATACGCATGTTTATTTCGACCATTATCAATCGGGAAATATAAAAGAAGAACCTGTAGCAATAGGCGGTTTTTTACCTTTAGAAAAAGTATTTAATTTCGAGCCTATTTCTAAAGAGCTTACTGCTGAAGAAGCCAAGCATGTTCTAGGTGGACAAGGCAATGTTTGGACAGAATATATGCCCGATTTCAAACATGTTGAATATATGCTTTTTCCTAGAGCTGTTGCTTTAAGCAATGTATTATGGGGTTCGAAAGACAGAAATTATAACGATTTTTTAAAGCGATTGAATCACTTTGAAAACCGTTTAAAAGCACTTGATGTTAACTCCTTTAAAAAATATAAAACTAAGAACTAATTAAATTATAACATTATGACCGACGAAAAAGTTATTGTCCCCAAAAGTGTAATTATTCCGTTTATTTTGGTGACCTCATTATTTGCACTATGGGGATTTGCTAATGCTGTTACAGACCCTATGGTAACTGCTTTTAAAAAGGTACTGGAGCTGACCAATTCGCAAGCTTCATGGGTGCAAATGGCATTTTATGGCGGTTATTTTTGTATGGCTTTACCAGCAGCATTGTTTATTAGAAAATATTCATATAAAACAGCCATTCTAATAGGTCTTGTTTTATACTCCGGAGGAGCACTATTGTTTTTCCCGGCAGCAACCAATGAAGAGTTCTGGGTATTCTGTGTCGCATTATACATCCTAACATTTGGTTTAGCATTTTTAGAAACAGCAGCAAACCCATATATATTGGCCATGGGTTCTAAAAAAACAGCAACACAACGATTAAATTTAGCACAAGCATTTAACCCAGTTGGTCTATTAGCTGGTTTGTTAGTGGCTCAACACTTTGTATTGAAAAACCTGCAGTCTGATGATGTTGAAAATTTTACGGTATTAGATGCTACTAAAAAAGCACTTATAAGGACTTCAGACTTAATGGTTATCCGTAATCCATATGTAACTTTAGGTTTGGTGATTTTAATCTTCTTGGTATTGATTGCCTTAGTGAAAATGCCAAACTTTAAGGATGAGGGAGGTATACCTAGTTTGGGAAAAACATTTTCAGGATTGTTTAAAAACAGCAATTATGTATATGGCGTTTTATCGCAGGCATTATACGTTGGTGCACAGATTATGTGTTGGACTTACATCTATCAATATGCAGAAGGCATAGGCATGGCTAGTGAAACAGCGGCAAATTATCAGCTCGTAGCTTTTATCATATTTTTAGTTGGTAGGTGGATTGGTACGGCATTACTGAGATATATTAATTCAGGTAAGCTATTAATGTTATTCTGTCTTTTTGCTCTTTTAAGCACTTTAGGTACTATTTTTATTGAAGGTATTGTTGGCTTATATTGTCTTGTAGCCATTTCATTTTTCATGTCTTTAATGTTCCCAACAATTTACGGTATAGCATTAGACGATTTAGGAGAAGAAGAATCTAAAATAGGCGCAGCAGGATTAGTTATGGCTATTGTAGGTGGGGCCTTAATGCCACAGTGGCAAGCTATGATTATGGATATCGGAGGCGAAAAAGTAAACGATACAACCATACTAGGTGTGTCGGAAGTTAACTTCTCTTTTGTTTTACCGTTAATATGCTTTTTGCTTATAGCGTTATATGGTAGAAAAGCTAGCAAAACAGTAGCCAATTAATAATTGAAAACTATTTTTTTAGCTAGGAGCGGAACTAGAAAGTGATATGTTTTTTGTCATTCAGAGCGAAGCGAAGAATCTCAGCGTAATGTAAATTAAAAGATTACAATTTTAAAAGATTCTTCGCTTGCTTCGGCTACGCTCAGCACAAGCCGCTCTGAATGACATTTTTTATAGATCAAAACTTATTCATTAGAAGCATTATTCTTTAGGATAATGCTTTTTACTTCATTTAAATAGCTTCTACCTATCGTATATCTTATACCAGCTATTTCAAGGCTGTTGCCCTCAACAGTTTCTACTTTTTCAATTGGAATGGTATAAGAACGGTGTATTCTTATAAACCTATCAGAAGGTAATTCACTCGTAAAACTACCCAAGGTTTGATGTACGATGTATCTGTTTGTATGCGTTGTTATTTTTATATAATCCTTTAAACTTTCTACGCATAAGATTTCATCAAGATAAACCTTTGCCATTTTCTTTTTATCTACCTTAACAAAGATAAAAGCCTTATCATTATGCCCCGCACCAACACCTTTATTTAGGTTATACGCTTTAAATGCTTTATTTATGGCCATGATAAACCTATGAAAGGGAATGGGCTTAACCAAATAATCCAAAACTTCTAATTCGTAACTTTCTACAGCGAATTCTTCGTGGGCAGTAGTTATAATGGTTAGCGGCTTTTTATCTAAACTTTTCAAAAGATTTAAACCATCCAACAAAGGCATATTGATATCTAAAAAAAGTAAGTCTACCGTATTATTTCTAATATAATCAATACTTTCTACAGCATTATTAAAAGAGTTCAGCAATTCCAGCCCTTTGGTCTCCTCAATATAATTCTTAATAACATTTATTGCCAATGGCTCATCATCTACAATAACACACTTCAAACTCATCATACTTTAATTTTAAGATTTACTACATACTCTTTACCATTATCATTAATGTCAAGATGGTATTCATCCTCTTCATACCCTAATGCCAGTCTTTTTTTTACGTTTCCAATACCAATGCCCCCTTGTTCTGTTTTAATAGCATTATTGTTCTTTTCGGTTGCAATTGGGTTTGAAATTCTAAAGTGGAGGAAGTCCCCAATAACATTAAAGTCTATATTAATATTTACTTCGCCAATGCTTTTGTTAGCACCATGTTTAAAAGAGTTTTCAACAAAAGACAACAAGAGCATTGGAGCAATTTCTTTATCCTCTATTTCTCCCGAAATATCTACATTTATCTTTAATTGATCGCCATACCGTATACTCTCTAAGTCCAGATAATTTTGAAGGCAAATAATTTCTTTTGTTAAGCTTTGTCTTTTCTGTTTTGTTTCATACAAAAGGTACCGCATTAACTCCGATAATTTAAGGATAATTTTTGGTGCCTTATTGGATTTCTCTATAGTTAGGGAATAAATATTGTTTAGTGTATTAAAAAAGAAATGCGGAGAAACCTGTGTTCTTAATAATCGTAACTCCGTTTCAAGTTGTAATTTTTCCAAATCTACAAGCCTTTTATGCTCTCTAATCCAGTCGAACGTTACTTTTATAGCCGTTACAAAAGTTACAACATACAACTCGCCCAACATCATTTCAATAGCATAGTTTAAGGTTAATGTAGTTGTTACTTCCGGACCTTCCGGCCAAACATTACTACTAACCAAAAAGTATGTTAAATTGAATTTTAACATCAACACAAAAAACAAAGATGCAATTAGGGTAATAGCGTAAGTAACATATTTACGCGTATAAATAAACTTTGGCATTAGGTAGTAAATATTAAAATAACATAATGTCATATGAATAGCAAAACCTAACAAAGTCGTTTTAAAAGCGTACTCGTAATCATCAAAATAACTCCCCCATCTAAATGTGGTAAACAGAAAATAAACTAGCCAAAATATAACATGATGCCTTATAGTAATACTAAAATTATTGTTGTCGTCTATTTTAATAGCATCCTTGATTCTCTGAAACATATCACCATTTCGTTTTTTTGGCGTTTAGCTTTCTACCGTTGTTGTTGGTCTAAAATTATTCGCTCCACGAGTAAATTTATAAATATTTAACATAATTAATAATACACTTAAAAACTAATAAGTAGAAATATAATTTTTCAAAAGTGTATTGGTAACAAATAAAAGTAGGACAAATATAGGAAAAATTACTCGATTATCTCTTGTTTTTCTCTTTTACAAACCGTATGCAGCTTATAAATAACGGCTTATATCGCATGCGATTATTTGTAGTTTATAGTGACGATAATAGTGAGTAAACATGTTAAATGTTTTTAAAAAAGTGTGAATGAATATCGCAACGATTGATATTGCTATAATTTTAGGATATGTATTAATAACTGTTTTATTTGGATTATATGTTTCTAAAAAAGCGTCGAAAAATTTAAACTCATATTTTTTGGGAGGAAATGAAATTCCGTGGTACTATTTAGGTTTATCTAATGCCTCGGGAATGTTCGATATTTCCGGAACCATGTTTGCCGTTACCATTATGTTCGTATATGGTATAAAAAGTGCCTGGATACCATGGTTGTGGCCTGTGTGGAATCAAGTGTTTTTATTTGTTTTTCTAGCTGCCTGGTTAAGGCGATCTAACGTTATGACAGGAGCACAATGGATAACCTATCGCTTCGGAAAAGGTTTAAGTGCCCGATTATCCCATATTATCGTTACCGTATTTGCTATTATTAGCACATTAGGCTTTATGGCCTATTTCTTTGAAGGTATAGGCAAGTTTGTCGTTATATTTTTTCCATGGGATTTATCTTTTGACGTTGGACTTTTTCAAGTGTCTTCAGAACAAGCTTACGCATTAATTATCATCGGTATTACGACTTTATACACGCTTAAAGGTGGTATGTACAGTGTGGTAGCAACAGAAGTGCTACAATTTTTAATCATGACCGTTTCCTGTTTAGTTATAGGCTACATTGCATTCAAGACAGTAACCTATACTCAGGTTGAAGCAGCCGTACCAGATAACTGGAAAGATTTGTTTTTCGGTATGGATCTTAATATAGACTGGACTGGTTATATAGATAGTGTCAATCAGAAAATAGAAGAAGATGGTTTCTCATTATTCGGTTTTCTATTCATGATGATGATTTTTAAAGGCATTTTTGCGAGTTTGGCAGGACCAGTTCCTAGCTACGATATGCAAAGAATCTTGTCTACTAAAAATAGCGTAGACGCTTCAAAAATGAGTGCACTAACTATAGTGGTACTGTCCATTCCAAGATATTTAATGATTGCTGGCTTTGCAGTGCTATGTCTTGTATATATGGGACCAGAACTACAAGCTATGGGATCTGGATTCGACTTTGAAACCATACTTCCAGAAGCGATACAACGATTTGTACCAATAGGCGTTAAAGGTTTACTACTTGCAGGCTTACTCGCCGCATTTATGGGAACCTTCGCTGCATTTGTTAACTCAGCCCCAGCCTATATCGTTAATGATATCTACAAAAAATATATTAACCCAAATGCTTCCAATAAAACATATATTAGATACAGTTATTTATCTTCCGTATTGCTCGTTTTAATAGGTGTAATAGGTGGCTTTTTTGCATCATCAATTACCTCGCTTACCATCTGGATAACATCAGCTTTATATGGTGGTTATGCTATGGCAAACGTATTAAAATGGATATGGTGGCGATTCAATGCCTATGGCTATTTTTGGGGTATGCTATCTGGTTTAATTGCAGCGACCATAGTACCAAACATTTTTCCGGGAACCATAGATATCTATTTATTCCCATACATTTTGCTCATTTCCCTTATAGGGTGTCTTATAGGTGTTTTTCTTAACAAGCCAGAAGATATGGAAGTGCTTAAACATTTCTATAAAACGACCAAACCTTGGGGCTTTTGGAAACCAGTATATAAAGAAATACTAAAAGAAGACCCGGATTTTAAACCAAATAAAGGTTTTAAACTCGATATGTTTAATTGTGCTGTTGGAATTGTTTGGCAAATGACATTTGTTTTAGCTCCCATGTATTTAATTATAAGAGAGTATAATAGTTTGTATATTGTTTTAGGAATTATGGCAGTAACAACCGCTATATTAAAGAAAACATGGTATGATAAATTAAACCATGAAAAAACAAATATTAAAACGCCTTTAAAAGAAATAAAAAATAATGAAAATACCCTGGCAAGAGAAACCACAAACGTGTAATGATGTAGTCTGGAGATATACAGAAAATCCTATAATTCAAAGAGATGCCATTCCATCCTCAAACAGCATTTTCAATAGTGCAGTAGTACCTTTTAATGAAGGATTCGCTGGTGTTTTTCGTTGCGACAACAAAGCTGTGCAAATGAACATCTTTGCTGGGTTTAGTGAAGATGGAATCAATTGGAAAATTAACGAGAACCCTATAGATTTTAAAGCTGCAGATGAAGGGCAAGTTATAGGAGATTATAAATACGATCCCAGAGTTGTTTTTATAGAAGATCGCTATTGGATTACCTGGTGCGAAGGACATAATGGTCCAACTATTGGAATTGGTTACACCTTCGATTTTATAGAGTTTTTTCAGTGCGAAAGCGCCTTTTTACCATTTAATAGAAATGGTGTATTATTTCCTAAGAAAATAAATGGCAAATACGCTATGATGAGTCGCCCTAGTGATAACGGGCATACGCCTTTTGGTGATATTTACATGAGCTATAGCCCAGACATGAAATACTGGGGAGAACACAGGCATATGATGTCTCCGGCTGATTTTAAAGATAGCGCATGGCAATGTACCAAAATAGGTGCAGGCTCTGTGCCTTTTTTAACAGAAGCAGGTTGGCTCATGTTTTACCACGGTGTAATTAATACTTGTAATGGATTTCGATACGCTATGGGGTCTGCCATTCTAGATGAAGAGAACCCACATATAGTAAAATATAGAACACAACCATACTTGCTAACACCATCTGAATTATATGAACAAAATGGTGATGTGCCAAATGTTATTTTCCCTTGTGCTTCGTTGCAAGATTTACAAGAAGATAAAGTCACTATTTTTTACGGAGCGGCAGATACGGTAGTTGCAATAGCATTTGGAAGAATAAGCGAGATTATAGATTTTACAAAGAAGAATAGCCTATAAACATGGAATCTTTAAATCTGATAAGCAGTTTTATTTACAAGAAAAATAGAGACTTTATAAGTCTCATTTTTTTACTTTTTACGGTATCCATCTTAGCCCAAAGCAAGATTGATACTCCCAAAACGTATATAGCAAATTATACAGAAGAAACGATTACGGTTGATGGTTTAGGGAATGAAAAGTCTTGGCAAAAAGCCCCATATTCAGATTTATTTATTGATATAGAAGGCGTAAAAAAGCCAACATACAATACCCGATTTAAAATGCTCTGGGACAATAGCAATGTGTATTTTTTTGCAGAAATGGAAGAACCCCATGTTTGGGGAAACCTAAAGCAAAGAGACACCATTGTTTACTACAATAATGATTTTGAAATATTTATCGATCCAGATGGAGATGCTCATAACTATTATGAAGTTGAAATTAATGCACTAAATACCATTTGGGATTTATTCCTTACAAAACCTTATAGAGATGGCGCTGTTGTGTTAAATGATTGGGATGTAAACGGCTTACAATCGGCAGTACAAATTAATGGAACTTTAAATAACCCTAACGATACCGATAAAGGTTGGACTTTGGAAATAGCTATTCCCTTAAACGTTTTTAAAGCTTCTTATCATGAAAACACAAATCCCAAAGGAAGATTTTGGAGAGTCAATTTTTCAAGAGTCAATTGGGATTTTCAATTAGAAAACACAACATACCAACGAAAAAAGAATGCAGATGGCACTTTTAAACGCGAATATAACTGGGTTTGGTCGCCACAAGGAGTTATAGCGATGCATCAACCCGAAACATGGGGGTACGTATATTTTTCGAATAAAAGAGCTGGGGAACAAGACGCGTTTCAAATTCCAAAAGATGAATATATTAAATGGTTTTTATTTAAATTACACAATGATTTAAAAGCTAAAAAAATAACTGGCGAAGCTGTTGAAACGGCAACAATAATTTTAAATCATTCGCTAACCCCAACGTATCAAAACCATGAAACAGGATATAATATCTGGATAGATAGTCCTTTTTCAACGAAAAGAATCATCCTAAATCAAGAAGGTAAAATTCTTATTAAGAAAATAAAGTAATCATCCATAATCACATACAAGTGAGGGTATGGATGCAAAGTCTAGATAAGCACAGTTAAAGCTAAGTTATAACCAATAAAAAAGATAAAGACAGACAGATGAGACAAGGTATAAACTTACTATTATTACTCTTGGTTTTAGCAACATCATGTACAAATCCACAAAAGGAAACGGCTTCTAAAAAAGTTGAAAATACGAAGCAGCCGTTTAAATATTGGACATGGTATGGTGCTGGGCACACAGTACCAGATAGCATCCATATAGCAAACTTTAAAAAATTTGCAAAACACGGTATTGATGCCGTGCTTATCGATACCAGAGCAGATGCAGACCGTTTATCTAAAATTGCCCCTTTTGCAATTAAAGCAGGTTTAGAAGTCCATGCTTGGATGTTCACCATGAACCGCCCAGGAGATTCCATAGCATTACAGCACCCAGATTGGTACATGGTAAGCAGAAGCGGAAAATCTTGCTTTAACGACCGTCCCTATGTCGATTATTACCAATGGCTATCACCAAGTCACCCAGAAGCACGTCAACATATCTGGAATTTGGTAGAAGGTTTGGCTAAAGTAGAAGGCATTACAAGCGTACATTTAGATTATATAAGATACCCCGATGTTTACCTTCCAGTTGGCTTATTGCCAAAATATAACTTGGTTCAAAACGAAGAATTACCAGATTTCGATTTCGATTATTCCGATGCAGCAGTAGAGAAGTTTCAAAAAAAATATGGAAAGAACATAAAAGAAATCGAAGTCCCTGCCATAGATATTGAATGGAAACAGTTTCGACTAAACGAAATTAAAGCTGTTGTAGATGGTGCTTACGAGATAGCCCATAAACATGGCAAGAAATTAACAGCGGCTGTTTTTCCATATCCAGAAATGGCAGATCATATGGTACGTCAACGTTGGGATAAATGGCAGATTGATGCCGTACTTCCTATGATATACAACAACTTTTACAATGAAGGGTTAGACTGGGTGAAATTTGCATCAGAACAAGGCATCAGGGACTTAGAAGGCAAACGAACACAATTGCATACCGGATTATACATTCCAGAAATGTCCGCCGAAGAAGTTAAAAATGCCATAGAAACTGTTAAAGAAAGTGGAGCAGCCGGCGTTGCTTTTTTCGATATAAAAGAAACGCATTATAAAACCATTAAAGCCTCTAAGAAATAAATGATTATGAAAAACCTTTGCATTTACATAGCAGTTTTAATGCTATTCGTAGCATGTAATAAAGAAGCGAAAAAACCATCTACAAACGATGGTATGTTGGTAGATTATGTGAATCCGTTTATAGGTACAGATGGTCCTGGAAATACTTACCCTGGCGCCACCGTTCCCTTTGGTATGGTACAATTAAGTCCAGATATTGGTATTCCTGGATGGGACAGAATCGCAGGCTATTATTACCAGGATTCCATCATAACAGGATTTTCGCATACCCATTTAACAGGAACAGGAGCAGGCGATTTATACGACATATTGGTCATGCCAATCAATAGCAGGTTTAAAAAAAGAATAGAAGAAAATAATTTCAAGCCATTTTCGTCTTTTAACCATGAACAAGAAGAAGCCTCACCGGGCTATTATTCGGTGGATTTATTAGACTATGGTATTAAAGCAGAACTAACCGCTACAAAAAGAGTAGGCATACATCGTTATACCTTTCCAAAAGACGAGAATAGCGAAATACATATCGATTTGGGCTACTCATTAAACTGGGATAAACCAACCAGTACCTACATTGAAAGAGTAAACGACTCGACTATTCAAGGGTATCGTATGTCAACAGGATGGGCGAGAAATCAAAAACTGTATTTTCAAATGCAGCTCTCTAAGCCATTTGCTTCGTGTAAATACTACAAGGGAGATGATGTTAGTGTGTATCCAACAAAAGGCAACACCAAAATGGTGCTTAAATACAACACAGAGGATGGTGATAAAATAATCATAAAAACAGGGCTATCCACGACAAGCTGTAAAGCAGCAGCACAAGCCGTAAAAACCGAAACCATAGGATTCGATTTTAACTTCCACAAAGAAAAAGCCATGCTGGTTTGGGAAAAAGAGTTCCAAAAGATTAAGATACAATCCTCAGATAAGGATAAGAAAAGTGTCTTTTACACCATGATGTACCAATCTATGTTAGCACCAACACTATTGAGCGATTGGAGCGGTACTTACAAAGCGGCTAACGACGAATACGGAAAATACAAAAAAGGAACAGATACCATTGCCATTGCCGAAGGATTCCAGCGCTACGACACTTTTTCATTGTGGGATACCTTTAGAGCAGCCCATCCCTTATATACCATATTACATCCAAATCTAGTTCCAGATATGGTAAAATCACTTTTAGCGCATTATACAGAAACAGGAGAACTCCCAGTTTGGTCTATGCAGGGTAGCGAAACAAATATGATGATTGGTTATCATGCCGTTCCTGTTATAGTGGATGCTTATTTTAAAGGCTTCGATTTTGATGCACAGCTAGCTTACGAAGCATGTAAAGCTAGTGCCATGGTTAACGACAGACAAATTGATGTTTACAGAAAAAAAGGCTACGTTCCCGTTGATGAACATCATGAAAACTGGTCAGTTTCAAAAACATTGGAATACGCCTACGACGATTGGTGCATTGCTATGTTTGCAAAAGATTTAGGAAAAGATGGCGATTATAAATACTTTTTAGATCGATCCAACAACTGGAAAAACCTCTACAACGAAAAAACCTCGTGGTTTCAACCAAAAGATGCAAACAACGCATTTTTGCCAAATTTTATAGCTAAAGAATACACGCCTTATTTTTGCGAAAGTAACGCTTGGCAGTATTACTGGTTTGTACCACAAAATATAGACGGATTAATTCATAAAACAGGAGGGGAAGAGCGCTTTAAACAAAAATTAGACTCCATGTTTTCTTATTACCCGGAAGCATCAGATAAATTGCCTTTATTCAGTACAGGTATGATAGGCCAATATGCACACGGAAACGAGCCTAGTCATCATGTGGCCTATTTATACAACTATTTAAAAAAGCCGTCCAAAACCCAAAAATTAATTCGCGAAATATTAGAAAATCAATATAAGAATGAGCCGAACGGCCATTGTGGTAATGAAGATTGCGGACAAATGTCTTCATGGTACATATTCAGCTCATTAGGGTTCTATCCCGTAAATCCAGCTCAAGGTATTTACCATATTGGAGTACCATTGTTTAAAGAAGCTATAGTTAAGTTGCCAAACAATAAAGAATTTAAAGTTATAGCTACAAATCATAGTGCAGAGAATACCTTTGTTAAAAGTATTTCCCTAAACGGAACCCCTTTAAACAGGATCTATATAACCCACAAAGAAATAGTTAACGGAGGTGTTTTGGAATTCATCATGACCAATTTGCCAAACGATGCGCTTTTTAACAATGCAAGTTTGCCAGTACCCAATAAGATTTACTAAAAATGAAGATATGCCATCTTTACTTGATTTTAATTTCAATCGCATTTTTTAGTGGGTGCGCAAGCGACAATTCTAAAGAAAAGATTGAAAAGAAAGTTGTGAAACCAGTAGTAATATCTACATGGAACCATGGCATACCTGCCAATCAAGAAGCTTGGAAAATTTTAAGCAATGGCGGAAATGCTTTAGATGCCGTAGAAAAAGGTGTTAGAACAGCAGAAGCAAATCCCGATGTGCAAACAGTAGGTCTTGGAGGTTTTCCCGATAGAGAAGGAAAAGTAACTTTAGATGCCTGCATTATGGACCATCATAACAACTGTGGTTCCGTAGCATTTTTACAACATATAAAACATCCCATATCTGTAGCAAGAAAAGTTATGGAAGAAACACCTCATGTTATGTTGGTGGGAGAAGGCGCACTTAAATTTGCGCTAGAACAAGGGTTCGGAAAAGAAAATTTGCTTACCGAAAAAACAAAGAAAGCATACGAAGCTTGGTTGGTAACATCAGATTACAAACCTGTGATTAATATCGAAAACCACGATACCATAAGTATGCTGGCATTAGATGAAAACAATAACCTCTCAGGTGCCTGTACAACAAGCGGTGCGTCATGGAAAATGCACGGGCGTGTAGGTGACTCCCCAATTATTGGCGCCGGTTTATTTTTAGATAACGAAATTGGAGCCGCAGCGGCTACAGGCATGGGAGAGGCTATGATTAAAACAGCGGGTAGTGCTATGGTAGTCGAACTAATGCGCCACGGAAGATCACCTTACGAAGCATGTAAAGAAGTTGTAGAACGCATTTATAAGATTTACAAAGGGCAACCAGATTTAGAATGGTTGCAAGTGGGCTTTATAGCCTTAAACAAACAGGGAGAATATGGTTCATATTGCTTACGCCCTGGTTTTAATTACGCCATCCAAACCAATACCATTAAAAACGAATTGATTAATGCAGATTATAAAATACAATAAAGTAAAAATTGGTCTATATGTATTAATAGGGTGCTTGCTTGTTACTTCATGTGCAGAAAACAACATGGAACAGGTAATAATACCATCGCCAAATGGAAAACTAAAAGTCCATTTCAATCTAAAAAGCACCAAACCAACCTATCATGTTCATTTTAATAACAAACAAGTTATAGATACATCAATATTTGGTTTGGAATTTAAAAATCAAGCAAACCTAACAAGTAACTTTAAAATAGTTGGTGTTATTGAAAATGAAGTAAATGAAAATTGGACTCAGGTTTGGGGAGAAAAAAAGGAAATCAATAACCACTATAACCACAGCATTATAAAATTACAGGAAATTGATGGACTTAAAAGGCATATGAACATCAATTTTAAAGTATATAACGATGGCTTAGGATTTTCGTACACCATTCCCGAACAGGAATCTGTTGATAGTTTAAGTATCACCAATGAGCTTACCGAGTTTAATCTAGCGCAAAATTATTCAACCTGGTACACCCCTGCCAACTTCGATTCTTACGAAATGGCATACCAAAACAAACCGGCAAACGAAGTAGAATCGGCAAATACTCCCGTAACATTCGAGGCATTAAAAGATTCTATTTTTATAAGCATTCACGAGGCTAATCTAACCAACTACGCCGGAATGACTTTACGAAAAGATAAAGATTCAAAACTTAAATTTCAAGCAGATTTAGTCCCATGGCCAGATGGTGTGAAAGTAAAAACAAAAACACCCATGAACACGCCATGGCGAACTATTCAAATTTCAAATACTGCTGGAGGACTAATAGAATCTTGCCTAATTCTTAACCTAAACGAGCCCAACAAACTGCAGGACGTTTCGTGGATAAAACCCTTAAAATATATTGGTATTTGGTGGGGGATGCATTTAGGTACACAAACATGGACTTTAGGAGACAGACATGGTGCCACCACAGAACGAATGAAAGCTTACATAGATTTTGCTGCTGAAAACAATATAGATGCCGTTTTAGCAGAAGGTTGGAGTACTGGATGGGAAGACTGGGGAAAAGCCAAAGCTTTCGATTTTGTAACCCCATACGAAGATTTCGATCTTGAAGCACTTTCCAAATATGCAAAAGATAAAAAGATAAAACTAATTGGTCATCACGAAACTGGAGGAGATGCCCTATATTATGAACAACAAATGGATAAGGCATTTGGTCTGTATAAATCTTTAGGCATTCACGATGTAAAAACAGGATATGCCGGTCCCATTAACCCTTCCAGACAATTACACCACGGCCAATTTATGGTAAACCATTACCGTAAAGTCGTAGAAACAGCTGCTAAATATAAGCTAACAATAAACGCCCACGAACCTATAAAACCTACAGGGATAAGAAGAACATACCCGAATATGATGAGTAGAGAAGGTGCAAGAGGTATGGAATGGAATGCCTGGAGCGAAGGCAACTCGCCAGAACATCACGTTACACTCCCCTTTACCAGAATTTTGGCAGGACCGTTAGATTATACCCCTGGTATTTTCGACTTGCTGTACAAAAATGCCAAAGGACGCGTAAAATGGAATGGTTTAGATAAAGGTAATAGTAGAATAAATACAACACTCTCAAAACAACTCGCATTATACGTAGTTTTGTATAGTCCGCTTCAAATGGCTTCCGATAATATTGATAATTACAGAAATGAACCTGCCTTTCAGTTTATTAAAGATGTACCGGTAGATTGGGAAGACACCAAAGTTTTACAAGCAAAAATAGGAGACTATCTTGCCATAGCACGAAAAGATATTAATAGCAACGATTGGTATTTAGGTGCCGCAACAGACGAAAACAGATGTGATTTAGAAATTAACCTTGATTTCTTAGATTCAAATAAAGCATATGTAGCCGAAATATATGCAGACACCGAACAAAGCGATTGGAAAACAAACCCATACGAACACCAGATTTTGAAAAAAGAAGTATCTTCCAAAGATACCTTAACTTTAAAATTAGCTCCCGGTGGCGGGCAAGCCATTAGATTTAAAACCATACCTAAATAATGAAAAAAATAATTCCTTTTTTACTCATTTTATGTTTTGAAATATCGTTTTCACAAGACGATGCTTGGAACATATCCACGACGGAAAGGAATAACTACACAGGAATAGTTTTAAGCAACGGACGCATTGGTATTTTACCAACCTCACAGCCCTTTGGAATAAAACATATTATATTAAATAATGTTTACGACAAAGCATCTGTCTCAGGAGTAAGTCGGATGCTAGAAGGTATGAACTTTGGGAATTTGCAATTGGAAATAGATGGAGAAAAAGTAACGGAAGCCAATATGAACAGTTGGGAGCAAACCTTAAACATGAAAGATGCCGTTTTGCACACATCCTTTCAGTTTAAAGATAAAGCCACAGTGTTTTACAATATCTATGCCCTTCGAAATATGCCATATACAGGTTATATCGATATTATCATAAAAGCTGAAAAAACCATTCAAGTAAAAGTTACCGGAGGCATACAAACACCACAAGAATATGTTAATCCTGAAAGCACTTTTTCCGTACATCGCGATTTAGAAACTACAATACCTATTTTAAAAACAGTAGCAAATAGTAAATTTGAAAAACATAAAGTAGCCACATCAAGCACATTTATTTGGCATCATGTTAAAAAAGATAAACAGCCGGAATTAAAACACTTAAATACTTCAAAGCATAACAGTCAGATATTTTTTGAGCAAAAAATAGAAAAACAAAAAACTTTTGAGTTTGCATGGACAGCAGCTACATGCACTACTCAAGATTTTTCAGATCCATCATCAGAATCCGAACGCTTTGTAATTTCTAACCTGTTAACAAACAAAACCGATCTATTAAACAAGCACAAAAGGTTGTGGGAACGTCTTTGGGAAGGCGACATTATTATAAAAGGCGACCTACAATCGCAATTAGATGTTCGCTTGGCACTTTATCATTTGTATGCTTTTGGTCTCGAAGATTCTAATTTAAGCATCGCACCAATGGGATTATCTTCCAAAGGTTATGGCGGCCATATATTTTGGGATGCAGAATTATGGATGTACCCACCTTTACTCTTATTAAACCATCAAATAGCAGAATCTATGCTAAATTATAGATTCGATAGATTGGAACCAGCAAAAAACAAAGCCTTAAGTTATGGTTACAAAGGTTGCATGTTCCCATGGGAAAGTGACGATACAGGAGAAGAGGCAACACCAACTTGGGCTTTAACAGGAACATTCGAGCATCATGTTACCGCAGATGTAGGGATTGCTTTTTGGAACTATTACCAAATAACAAAAAACAAAAAATGGCTCAAACAAAAAGGGTATCCCCTTTTAAAAGAAGTTGCCGATTTTTGGGTGAGCAGAGCATCACTTAATTCCGATGGAAGTTACACCATTAAAAATGTAATAGGAGCTAACGAGTATGCTCACAATGTAACCGATAATGCTTTTACAAACGGTGCTGCCATTACAGCTTTACGTTTTGCTGCCCAAGCTGCGAAAGCCTTAAATATAGAAACCGACAAAAACTGGGAACACATAGCAGATAACATAAAAGTTCATCAGTTCCCAAATGGTTTAACCAAAGAGCACAGTCAATATAATGGCGAAATGATCAAGCAAGCAGACGTGAATCTGTTAGCCTACCCATTAAACATCATTCAGGATGAAAAACAGATAAGAAAAGATTTGTCTTATTACGAACCAAAATTTGATAAAAAAGGGCCGGCCATGGCACAATCTATTTTAGCTGTTATCTATGCCCGTTTAGGTGATTCGGAGAATTCATTTAGATTGTTTAAAGCCAGTTATATGCCAAATAAACGAGCGCCTTTTGGTGCGCTTTCAGAATCTGCCAATAGCAACAATCCTTACTTTGTAACAGCAGCAGGAGGTATGCTGCAAGTCGTGTTGTTTGGTTTTGGGGGATTGCATATTACAGACGAAGGCATCATTCAAAAGAAACCTTTACTCCCAAAAAGCTGGAAATCATTAACCATAACAGGAGTTGGTATTAATAAAGAAACGTTTACAGTAGAACAATAAAACATATTAGATTTTAAAATATAAAAAGGAAAAACTAATGAAAATACGCATAGGATTTATTACCGCATGTTTTTTGATACTTTCATGTACCGAGAGCGCTAAAAAACAAGAAGAAACTTTAACCGATGTTAATTTAATCGATTATGTAAGTCCCCTTATGGGGACCGATTCAGATTTTAGTCTTTCTAATGGAAACACTTATCCAGCAATCGCAACACCGTGGGGAATGAATTTTTGGACACCAATGACATCTAAGATGAGCGATGGTTGGACGTACAAATACGATGATAAAAAAATAAGAGGTATCAAACAAACCCACCAACCAAGTCCGTGGATAAATGATTATGCAGCATTTTCCCTTATGGCTGTTACCGGCGATTTAAAATTTAAAGAAGACGAGCGAGAATCTTTCTTTTCGCATAAAGCCGAAACCGTTCGTCCAGACTATTATAGTGTGTATTTGGCAGATTACGATATTGTTGCAGAAGTAACCCCAACAGAACGTGCAGCACAGTTTCAATTTACATTTCCAGAAACCGATAACGCTTACATTATGTTAGATGCATTCTTTAAGGGATCTATGGTAAAAATTATCCCAGAAGAACGAAAAATCATTGGATACTGTAGAAATAATAGTGGTGGTGTTCCAGATAATTTCCACAATTATTTTGTAGCAGAGTTTGATAAGGATTTCGAACTAAACCACACTTGGGGAGACGGTTGGAAATTAGTAGAGCATAGTACCAGTAACGAAGGAGAACATGTAGGTGCCATCGTTGGTTTTAAAACCAAACGCGGAGAACAAGTACATGTAAAAGTAGCGTCTTCTTTTATTAGTCCAGAGCAGGCACAGTTGAACCTTGACAGGGAAATAGGAAGTAAAACTTTTGATGAAGTAAAAGCAGAAGCAACTAAAGTCTGGGAAAAAGAATTAGGTAGAATTGAAATTACTTCCTCAAATGACGAACAGCTAAAAACGTTCTATTCATGCCTTTATAGAGTATTGTTATTTCCAAGGAAGTTCTATGAATTTAATGCCGATAACGAGGTCGTGCATTACAGTCCTTATAATGGAGAAGTATTGCCAGGCTATATGTTTACAGATAACGGTTTTTGGGACACGTTTAGAGCCGTTTTTCCATTTTTTAATATGATGTACCCCGAACTAAACAGTCAAATAATGGAAGGGCTGGCCAACACGTATAAAGAGTCTGGGTGGCTTCCCGAATGGGCAAGTCCCGGACATAGAGATTGTATGATCGGTTCTAATTCAGCACCAATAATTGCAGATGCACATTTATCGGGAGTAACTAATTTCGATAAAGAATTATTACTGGAAGCCATGATAAAAAATGCAACAGTAAATGAAGGACGTCCAGTAAATAGTGTAGGTCGTGCGGGTGTTGACTACTACAACGAACTGGGTTACGTGCCTTACGATGTAGGTATTAATGAGAATGCGGCCAGAACATTGGAATATGCCTATGCCGATTTTACCATTGCGCAAATGGCTAAGTCGCTTGGTAAAGATGATATTGCCAAAACTTACTACGAAAAGTCATTAAATTACAAGAACCTTTTTGACCCTTCAAACAACCTAATGCGCGGAAAAAATAAAGACGGTAGTTTTCAATCGCCTTTTAATCCTCTAAAATGGGGCGATGCCTTCACCGAAGGGAACAGCCTGCATTATACATGGAGTGTTTTTCATGATGTACAAGGCTTAATAGATTTAATGGGTGGCGACGAAAAGTTTGTAGATGCCTTGGACAATGTGTTTAATATGCCTCCAGATTTTGATGCTTCGTATTATGGATTTACCATTCATGAAATTCGAGAAATGCAGATTGTAAATATGGGGAATTATGCACACGGAAATCAGCCCATACAACATATGGTGTACTTGTATAATTATGCCAAACAACCATGGAAAACACAAACTAAGGTTCGAGAGATTATGAACAAGCTTTACACGCCAGCTCCAGACGGTTATTGTGGCGACGAAGACAACGGACAAACATCTGCCTGGTATGTTTTTAGTGCCTTAGGTTTTTACCCTGTAGCACCAGCAACAAATCAATATGTTATTGGAAGCCCGCTTTTTGATGAAGCTACTTTACATTTGCAAAACGGAAATACATTTACAATTTCTGCAAAAGGGAATAAAAAAAATAATCATTATATTCAAAGTGCAAGCCTAAATGGAAATACATTTAACCAAACCTGGATTAACTCTCAAACTATTCAGGAGGGTGGAATTTTGAATATAGAAATGGGAGGGCAGCCTAACACAAATTGGGGGATTTCGAAAAAGGCTGCTCCCTATTCATTAAGTAATGAATAAATAAATAATATTAGTTATGAACCTATCTTTTTATGTAAAAAACATCTGCTGTATCGCTTTTTTGTTGATAGTAGAAGCTGTTAGCGGACAACAAACAGACCCCTTAAAAGTTGAGGTTTTTAAAAATCGATCGATAAATTTTGGAGGCAAAACTGGTGACACTACTACTGTAAAGAGACTCCAAAACGGACGTGTTGTCTTCAAAAAAATAACCACACCTGTTTATGAAGAAGGTACGGATGTTTCCATTAAAATAACATTGAGGTCCAATGGTGATAGATGGGATAAATCCGGCTCTTGCTTTGTAATAACCAATAAAGAACAAATCGATATTATTGACGTTGCTCTGGGAAAAGAAAAATTTCCTAAACAATCGACGATCCTCAAGGAGTATCAGGGTGTTTTAAAAACTGAAAATTATACTCCAGCCATAGAACTCATGCGATTTATATCACCTTTTGGGGTGGGCTATTTTAGCGATGAAAAAAAACATCCAAAAATTAGATACAACAGACCTGTTTATATTCCAAAATGGGAAAAAGAAGTGGTGTGGGAAAAAGATATTTCCGAGTTGGAATCTATTGTAACAGGAGAGTTTTATATTGGTGTTTGGATCGATACCTGGACTCGCGAAGGTTATGAGGTAGATGTTGCTTTAGAATATTCTGGCAGACCACGCCCCAAGTTAAAAGTCATACCATTAATAAACACGGTTTACTATGTAAATGGTCAGAAAATACCAGACTTGTTTTCGCAATCAACCGTAGATTTAAATTTTATTACAGACAAAAATTTGAAAAATGCACAACTGCATTATACAACTACAGGTCATGGAGGCCATAGAGGTGGCGACGAGTTTATTAAAATAAGGAACGAAGTATTTTTCGATTTAAAATTAGTTCTCGACAAAATTCCGTGGCGTGACGATTGTGCTTCTTTTAGAAGGTTTAATCCATCATCGGGCGTATGGACAAAAAAAGATTCTGCCTACACTTACAATGAAAGTTTTAAAAAAGAATTTAAAGAAATTGAAGAACGTATAGCCTCCTCAGATTTTTCAAGATCTAATTGGTGCCCTGGTTCGATGGTTACCCCTTATAAAGTTGATTTAGGAACTATTGAAAAAGGAGACCATAATCTACTCGTTAAAATTCCAGGAACGGCAAATAAAAAAGAGCAATATAACCACTGGTTAGTATCTGCTTATTTAACCTATAAAAAATAACTTTTGCATTAAGTATTTGGCTATAAATTATAGTTACATGAGGAAAACATTAATAGCATTATTGTATTTAGTAACCACCATTGGGTTTGCCCAAAACCAACCATATGCGTCATATTGGTATGTAGAAGATTTACTTAGATGGTCTCCAGAAACAGATAAGCATGCTGCTTTCAATATTAGTTACACGCCTTTAGCAAAACGCTTTACCGATAGTACAACCCAAATACGAAAAGAGTTATCGAACGATCCTAAAATAATTTCTTTAATCCCTACGCACAGCACGTCTAACCATCCGTCGCAAGGGTTTTCAACTATAAAACAATACGCATTCCCATTTTGGCAATACATAGACTATTTTGTACAATGGGGAGGTTCGGCAGTAGAAGGGATTATTTTATCTCCAGTACCTACCTGGACAGACGCTGCTCATAAAAATGGTGTAAAATCAATTGGCACAGTGTTCTTTCCTCCTATTGTTTATGGTGGGAAAAAAGAATGGGTCATGGCATTTTTACAGCAAAAAGAAGATGGCAGTTTTCCGGTTGCGGACAAACTTATTGAAGTTGCAAAGCATTATCATTTTGACGGCTGGTTTATCAATCAAGAGACCAAGGGTCTAGACGAGTCTTATGCCGAAAAAATGGTTAGCTTTATTGAATATTACCAAGACAAATCCGGGGAGGCCATCGAACTCGTTTGGTACGATGCGATGATAACCGACGGACGTGTCATCTGGCAGCGAGAACTTAACCACCACAACCAGATCTTTTTTCAGAAGAACAATAAAAAAATGGCGGATTTGATGTTTATTGATTTTAAATATCAGGAAACACAATTGGAAGACTCGCACGATGTAGCACTTCAATTAAAAAGAAGTCCCTGGGATTTATATGCAGGCATAGATGTACAACAAAGAGGCTATAAATCCTATGCAAAATGGGATGCTTTGCTAAAAGACGAAAAGCCCTATACAACTTCTATAGGATTATATTGGCCCAGCGCCACTTTCGATCTTTCAAAGACAAAAGAACCTGAAGAGGTTTACAGTAATGAGCAGAAATTTTGGAATGGTGGCGAAACTTTTACAACACCTTATGGGGACATGACATGGAAAGGCTTTACCAATTACTTTCCAGCAAGTGGTATTGTTAAAGAACTGCCGTTTATAACCAATTTTAATTATGGTTTAGGTCGATTTTACAATGAAAAAGGACAAACAATATCAAAAAACGAATGGCATAATTTAAGCATTCAGGATATACTGCCCACATGGCAATGGCAAACCGATACCACACAGGTAAAACCCAGTTTTTATTTTAAAGAAAGTTATAACGGAGGAAGCTGCTTAAAACTGGAGTCGAAAACAGGAGCAACCATTCCGCTTTACAAAACCAAAATTGATTTAAACACATCTGTAAACATCAGCATTGTTGCAAAAGGGGATAGTCAAGTAAAAACCTATTGTTACGTACTCCTATCTAATGGAAAAACCAAAAAGGTAGGTTTACACATTAATAAAACATGGAAAACATCATCCTTTGCAATTAAGAGTCAAAAAAACACAACCATAGTGTCTCTTGGTTTCGAAACACAAGGAAAAGGTAATGTACTCATTGGGGAAATACTAATGCGGAACAGAAAAGAACCATCATTACCAAAATCTAAATTTTCGGTAGAGGCGTTTCCAAATAACAAAACAACAGAGTTGTATGTACATTTAAAACCAGCCAATAACAAGGCCGTTTACCATAACATTTATAAAATCACCAATAAAGGCGAAAAAATATGGCTAGGTAAAACCGCTTCTAAAGATTATTATATCAAAGACGTTCCTGTTGAAAATGAGTATATCAATTTAGTTGTACAACCAATTTCTAAAAGTGGCAAATTAGGAAAACCATCAAGACAAAAAATTAGACTATGAAAAGTGAATTAAGAACAGTGCTATTTTTACTATTAGCATTCATTTATATAGAAACTTCTGCGCAAAACCAGCCAGTAGATTATGTAAATCCATTTATAGGCACATCTAATTTTGGAACAACTAATCCGGGGCCAATAGCTGTTCGAGGCATGGCAAACGTATCACCTTTTAATGTTGCCGGACCTCAGAATTTGCCCTTAGAAAAAGATAGTCGTTGGTTATCTACACCCTATATTCAGGAAAATACCTTTTTAACCGGTTTCAGTCATGTAAACTTAAGTGGTGTGGGTTGTCCGGAACTCGGTGTTATTTTAGCAATGCCTACAACAGGAGAATTGGAAACCGATCACTTAAAATATGGTTCAACTTATTCAGAAGAAAAAGCAACCGTTGGCTATTATTCCAACAAAATAGATAAGTACCATATAAAAGTTGAAGCAACAGCAACAACCCGAACTGGGGTGAGCAAATACCACTTCCCGGCAGGAAAGTCAAACATTCTTTTAAACCTGGGCTTAGGTCTTACAAACGAAGAAGGCGCTATGGTAAAAGTTGTTTCTCCTACAGAAATTGAGGGCGTACGCTCTGTTGGTTCATTCTGTTACTACAAACCAGACGAAGCATACCCTGTTTACTTTGTGGCCCGTTTTTCAAAACCTGCTGACGAGTTTGGAGTTTGGAAAAAACCACGAAAATATAATGGTGTTGAAGCTCAGTGGTTTTTAAAAAACGGAAAAGCCAGAATTAAAAAAGGCCATACCAAAGAAATTATTGGAGACAGTATAGGGGCATATATGCGTTACGATTTTGACAAGCCGTCTGTGGTTGAAATGAAAATCGGTGTTTCGTATGTTAGTATTGAAAATGCACGTGAAAACTTGGAAAAAGAAACTTCAACCCGCACGTTCGATCAAATTCTAGCAGAATCGAAGGAGACATGGAATACCTATCTATCTCGAATAGAAGTCGAAGGTGGTACCGACGACGATAAGCGTATTTTTTATACAGCTTTATACCACTCCTTAATTCATCCAAACACATTAAACGATTACAATGGCGAGTACCCTAAAATGAAAACCCGGGAAACCCTGAAAACAGAAGGAACCCGATACACTACATTTTCGTTCTGGGATACCTACAGAAACCTTCATCAATTAATGAGTTTAGTATACCCCAAGCAACAATCGGATATGGTAAAAAGTATGCTGCAAATTTACGATGAGTCTGGTTGGTTACCCAAATGGGAACTAAACGCCACAGAAACCACAACCATGGTTGGAGATCCTGCTGGGGTTATTATAGCAGATACCTACTTAAAAGGGATTCGCGATTTTGATGTTGAGAAGGCTTATAAAGCCATGAGAAAAAGTGCAACACAATTAGATAATAATCCATTACGTCCGGGAATTCAAGATTATATAAACAAAGGGTATTTAACAACAAAAACCACCAAAAGCGGTTCCGTGTCTACAACTCAAGAATATAATGTTACAGACTTTGCAATAGCACAATTAGCCAAAGAATTGGGCAAAAAAAGCGATTACAAAATGTTCTCAAAAAGAGCTATTTCTTATAGGAAACTTTTTAGCAAGGAATTTAATCTGTTGCGACCTAAAAATGACGATGGTAGTTGGCTTACACCTTATAATCCCGAAGCAGGGGCTAACTTTGTAAAAAACTTAGGTTTTATAGAAGGCAATGCTTGGCAATACACTTTTATGGTTACCCACGATGTTAAAGGGTTAATGAAATTAATGGGAGGTCACAGAGCTTTTTCAAATAGATTACAAGATGTTTTTAATAAAAACCAGTTCGATATGGCCAACGAACCAGATATCTCCTATCCATTTCTTTTTAATTATGTAAAAGGCCAAGAGTATAAAACAGGAGAAAAGGTGAGCGAACTATTAAAAAAACACTTTAAAAATACCCCAGATGGTTTACCCGGAAATGACGATACCGGAACCATGAGTACCTGGGCAGTCTTTTCTATGATGGGGATTTACCCAGTATCTCCGGCAGAAGACAAATATGCCTTATTTTCGCCCGTTTTCGATAAGGTTACTATTCATTTGGACAGTGCATATTATACAAATGATAAAATTGAAATTGTAAAAGTTGCTAAATCTAAAAACTCAAACACCATAAGATCTGTTAAAGCCGATAATCAAAGTCATCCTAAGTTTTTTATCTCTCATAAAAAACTTACCAACACAGATTTTTTAAACATCTATATTGAGTAAATCCATTACTTACCCCATACCTAAGTGTAGTAACTTACTGATAATTAATGCCTATGCGTTTTTGGCAACGCTAATTATAATGTCCTTTAGCTTTTAACCGCTGTTATTGGTCGAAATTTTTTCAAAAAGCATAACATTATTACAACATTTAACATTGTTTTTAAGTAAACAAATTTTAACTAAACTAATTTAAACAATAACTTATGTGTAAAAAATTACTAAATTTTTTAGCTTTTGTGTTTTTATTATCAAGTAGTGTAATTCAAGCGCAAAGTATTAGGGTGTCTGGAACTGTTACAGACGGTAATGGGATTCCATTGCCAGGTGTAAATGTTCTGGAAAAAGGGACAAATAATGGGACTTCTGCCGATTTTGACGGAGGCTATTCTATTAGTGTAAACGGCTCGGCTGTTTTAGTCTTCTCATCTATAGGTTTTGTAACACAAGAAGTAACCGTTGGAGCTCAAACAGTCATTAATGTTTCTCTGGTAGAAAGTGTACAGGCCTTAGATGAAATTGTTGTAACCGCATTAGGTATAAAAAGAGAAAAGAAAGCTCTTGGATATTCCATGCAGGAGGTTTCTTCCGAAACCGTAACAGCAGCAGCTAATGGTAATATTAATACGGCCTTACAAGGTAAGGTGGCCGGTGTTAATATTACTACGAGTGGTGGTATTGGTGGTAACGCTAGAGTAGATTTACGTGGTACCAGTTCATTGAATGGAAATGATGAAATATTATGGGTGATCGATGGTGTACCTTTTTCTGCTGATGACACAAGTGATCCAGATGATCTATTTGGAGGTATTTCGAATGGTGGCGGACTTTTAGATATTAACCCAGACGATATTGAGACAGTGTCTGTTCTAAAAGGTGGACAAGCTGCCGCATTATATGGTAGCCGTGGAGCAAACGGTGTTGTTTTAATAACAACTAAAAGTGGTAAAAAAACTGAAGGACTTGGTATAAGCTATACAGGCTCTACAGTGTTTTCTGAAGCTTCTTATTTCTTAGATCTTCAAAATGAATATGGGCAAGGTCTTAATGGAAATTACGACCCGACTTCGGGAGCTGCATGGGGACCTCGTTTTGATGGTGTGTCAAGACCTTCTTGGACGGGTGAGCAATTGCCATATGAAGCAGCATCTGATCAATTAGACGATTTTACAAGAACGGCTATAAGCATGAGACATGCTTTATCATTATCTAAAGCAAGTGAAGAAGGTAACTTTAGAGTGTCTATTGCAAAAGATAAGACAGAAGGTGTTTTTGAAAATAACCAGATCGATAAGCTTAATTTTGATGTTAAAGCGGCTTACGATATTAACTCTTGGTTAAATGTAGATACAAAGATATCTTATATTAAAAATAAAGGGCAACAAAGACCAGAGGTAGGGAACTATAGTTATGTTTCTTTCTTCAACAGAATGCCAGCCAATATAAGAACACAGGATTTAAGCCCTGGATTTGTGATTGTTAATGGTGAGCGTGCAGAGTATTTATATGGGTCAAGTACAGATTTAACTGCAAACCCAAATGCGAACAACAGAAACCCGTATTTTATTCAAGATCAGATCTTCAATAGCGATACACGTAACAGGTTTTTTGGGTATTTCGCTTCTACTTTTAAATTTACAGACGATTTAAAACTTAAGTTAAAGTACGGATTAGATACTTATAGATATGAAGCATTAGATGGTTACAGATATCCAGATAATGCTAGTGATCAAAGACCAAACTTCAACACTTCTGAGAAGTTCTATTCAGAGGAAAATATGGAGTTTTTACTTAGCTATAATAAAGATCTTAGCGAAAAAATCAATTTTGGTTTAAGTGTTGGTGGTAATAAAATGCACAGAGAGTCTCAATTATTGAGAAGTACTTCTGGTAAATTAGCTTCATCGAATGACTTTTTCCTTAATGCAGGTACGACTCTAAATACTAACGAGAGTTTTTCTCAAAGAGAAATACAATCTGTTTACGGTTATTTAGATGTATCTTATAATGATTATTTATTCTTAACTGCAACTGCAAGAAACGACTGGTCTTCTGCATTGCCTATAGATAATAATTCATATTTCTACCCTTCTGTTGGTTTAAGTGCACTTATTTCAGAAATGGCTACGATGCCAGACTGGATATCTTATCTTAAACTTAGAGGATCTTGGGCACAAGTAGGTAAAGATACGCAGCCCTACTTAGCGAACCCTGTTTTTAGTTTTTCTACATGGAACTTTAACTTGTTAACCAGTGGTGTTCCTCAAGGTTTAGTGGATCCAAATCTTAAACCTGAAATATCTACAACTTCAGAGGTTGGTTTAGAATTAAAGTTATTTAAAAGCCGATTTGGTATAGATATCACTTACTATAATGAACGAACTAAAAACCAAATTGTAAATACTGCAAATGGTCAGAGTTCTGGTTACGATCTTTTCCTAACTAACCTAGGTTTAATAAGTAATAAAGGGCTTGAAATTATAGCAAATATAGTTCCTGTAAAGACTGAGGATTTCAATATGGGATTAACGCTTAATTTTGCAAAGAACAAAGGTGTACTTGAAGAATTTGACAAATCACTTGATGGTGAAGATTTACCATACTTTTTCTTTAATAGTAACACTATTCCAGAACAAGTTCGAGCAGAAGTTGGTCGAAAAATGGGAGATATTTATGGTTTTGCTTTTGAAAGAGATGCAGAGGGGCAATTTGTTATAGGTGCTGATGGCTTACCAACAAGATCGGCAGATGTGGTAAAACTTGGTAACATTCAACCAGATTTTACGGGATCTATTGGTATAGATTTAAATTATAAGAATGTATCGTTAAACGCACTTTTAGGAATGCAACAAGGTGGAGATATTTACTCATTAACCGAGGCTGGTGCAACAGGAAGCGGTACAGCAGCAAGAACGACTAGTTTAGGAAGAGAGCCTTTCTTTGTGCCAGGTAACTTGTCAGATGGAAGCCCTAACCTTACCATCGTATCTCCACAGCAATACTGGAGTAGAGTTGCTGGAGTTACAGAAAGTTCTATTTACGATGCGTCTTTCATGAAACTTACAGAATTGGCTTTAGGATACAGTATTCCTAGAAAAGTTTTAGATAAATTAGGAAACGGTGTTATTAACAGAGCTAAGTTTTCTTTAGTTGGTAGAAATTTATTCTACTTATATAGAAATACTCCAGGTACTGTGCCAGATTCAGGAGTTTACAATACATCATTTGGAGCACAAGCTTTCGATTTTTCGCCTGTGCCAGTGACGCGATCAGTTGGATTTTCACTTAACCTTAATTTTTAAAAGTTAAAAGACATGAAAAAAAGAATTATATATTTAGGAATTGTACTATTAGCTTTTATAGTTGGTTGTACAGACGATTTCGAAGATATTAACACGCCTAAAGATGCCGTTTTACAAGTTGAAGCTGGTATCATGTTTAATCCGTTATTGCAAAACCCATTGCGAAACTATCAGCGTAACATTAATTTATATCCTGATTTGTTTTCACAATATTGGGCGAATACAGTTTCTGGGTTTGAATCACCAAGATATGAATATGTAGATGGTTGGATTGGAAATCAATGGAACGAGTTTTATACACAAACGTTACCTGAAGCAAACCAGTTAATAGCTTGGTACGGAGAGGATCCATTACATGCAAATGCCATGGCTCAATTAGAGATTTGGATCTGCTCAGAATGGGCACGAATGTTACAAACTTATGGTGATATGCCATACTTTGGAGCAGGTTTAGGAGAAAGTGTTGCTTACAACTCAGAACAGGAAATCTATTACGATTTATTCGATAGATTAACAACTGCTGTAAATAATATTGATCCAGGAGCAACAGACCAATATGCTTACAAGAAACCAGATGGTACAAATTATGACCTGTTATATAGCGGAGACTTAGATAAATGGAAACGATTTGGTAACTCCATGCGTTTACGTTTAGCTATGCGTTTGGCCAATGTAGATCCTACAAAGGCTCAAACCGAAGCCGCGGCTGCTGTTGCTGATGGTGTTATGACTAGCAATGCCGATGTAGCTCACATTCCATTATGGTCTAGCGGTTGGTACGATTACTTACATCAAATGGCATTTGCTTGGAACAACATTAGAGCTTCTAAAACATTGACAGATTTATTATATAATCAATCTACTTTAGGTGAAGACCCTAGAGCAAGAAGATGGTTTGCTTACAAAGATGATTCTCCGTTAGTAGGAAATGCTGAAATAGAAGGAGTTGTAAATGGTTACGATGTACTTCCTGGAAATTCTAACGATTTTGCAACAATTAATTTAGAAGGTGGTTACGTTGGATTTGTTGGTAACGGTACAGATGTATCTCATTACTTGCCATACATGTTCTACTCTGAGGTATTATTTTTAAGAGCAGAAGCAGCATTAAGAGGCTGGGTAGCCGGCGATGCTAATTCATTATACTTAGAAGGTATACAGGCTTCTATGGACTTTGTAGGAGTAGATCCTGCCAATGCTACAGATTATATTAACGGTTTATCTGCACTTTCAGGTTCTAACGAAGCGCAGTTAAGACAATTAATCACTCAAAAATACATTGCTAACTTCCCTAATGGGGTTGAAGCTTGGGCAGATTTTAGAAGAACAGATTACCCAGATATCTCATTACCAGTAGATGGTGTAAGTAGTAATTCATCTGTAGCACCAGATACTTGGGTGAAGCGTATAAGATATTCAGATAATGCACACTTATTTGATGCTTTTTTTATGCCATCATCTCGAAATACAGTAGAATCGGATAGAATGGATATAAGATTATGGTGGGATACTGCAGATACTAAGACTAAGTCTGGTGGTTTAATGAGTAGCAACTTTTAATCAAAAAAAATTATTATGAAAATAAATGATATAAAAAATAAAGTAATAGTAGGCATATTGCCATTGCTGTTGATACTTTTTACGGTATCATGTGCTAACGACGACGACAATGTATCTCAGTCTTTCGATATAGCTCAATTACAAGCGAGAATTACTGAAGCAGAGGATTTAATTACAACATCTGTAGAAGGCATAAATGCAGGAGATTATCAACCGGGGTCAAAAGAAGCTTTACAGGATATTGTAAATTGGGTTTACTGGCGTATAGATAATTCTAATTCCCAAGGAAATATAGATGATGCTATTCTTAAATTAAATGCAGGAATAGATACATTTTTAGCTAGTACAGTATCTGTGGCCATACCTTGGATAAAACAAGAACCTGGAACTTATATAGAGTTATCAGATAATGCTAAAGCAGTAACAGCAAATCCATTTACAATTGAAGCAAAGTTTTATATTGTAAACTTACAACAAAGAGGTTATAGTAATAACATGTTTGCAAATGTAATGGGATTAGGTGGTGCTAACGACCGTGGATTTAATATTCGTTATTTTGGAGATGGTGCAGTTCATATTAATGTATCAAGTCATAACAACGGATGGTCTCAAACATCTACTGCACCTGGTGTAGTTGAATCTGGGAAATGGATTCACGTTACTTTTGTAAATAACATTAATAACCATGCACTTTATATTGATGGTGTTGAAGTTTTAACAAATGACAACGAATATGCTGCTTCAGATTCTGAGTTCCCATTAACTATAGGTAATACGTTCCCATGGAATGATAGAGTATTAAATGCTATGGTTCAAGATTTCAGACTATGGGATAAAACCTTAAGCCCAGAAGAAATCAATCAGTATAAAGATGGTGTTGAAGGAACAGAAAGTAACTTAGTATCTTACTTCCCTTTTAACACAGACCTTGGTTCTAACCCTACAGATATGATTGGTAATACTACTGCAAAATTTGTGGGAGATTTCGATTGGAGAGCAAATGGTGAGCCACCAGTTATAGTAGTGGACTATGCAGATTTAAGTGCTTCAATAACCAGTTTAACAGATTTTATATCTACAGTTGTAGAAGGTACTCAAGATGGAGATTTCCCAGTAGGAACCACAACATACTTACAGGGTATAGCAGATGCTGCACAAGACCTTATTGATAATGAAGCAGACCAAAGAGATGTTGATGGCGCTGTAGAGAGAATTGCTGATGCTTTAGCTTATGCAAACAACAATAAGGTACAGGATACTGATGGTATTATGATCGACCTAGACGATCCTGATGCTATAGGATACAATGTAGCGCCTTCATGGCATGCAGAAGGAAATAGTTTCACTATTGAAATTTCGGTTAAATTAAACAGCCTAACAGTTGGAAATAATGGAGATATAGGTGGAGAGATCCTAAACAATGGTTCTTATTTATTACGTTATTTCGGTGAAAACGATAATGCAAGATCAGAGAACTATGGAAAACTGCGTTTTTACACTAATAACGGTGACTGGAATTGGATAGATACTCCTTTTGCTATTCTAGTACCAGGAAACTGGATAAACATAGCTTGTACTTTAGATACCTCTACAGGAACTCAAAGTATTTATGTTGACGGTGTTTTAATTGTTTCTCAAGTTACAGGTGTTACTAGTAGCAACGCACCATGGGGCGATATGTGGCTAGGTAACGGATGGCTAAAAATGAATGGTTCTGTTAAAAACGTAAGAATCTGGTCTAGAGTGCTTACCCCAGGAGAAATGGGAGCTGACTTAGTAGGAAATGAAGCTGATTTAGAGATGTACTTCCCATTAGATAGAGTTAGTGCTAAAGTTGCACCAGATGCAACTGGTAACTATTCAGGTGAAGTAAGAGGAGCTACTTGGAATAAGAATTAATTAGTAAATTAGTTTATATAGTTTCATTTGAGTTTGTTTATAAAGGCAGGTATTTTACCTGCCTTTATTTTTTTATTAGTGAAACTCTATTTTGAAAAATTGCGAAGCAAAGCATTCAAAATAGTAAGTTGAACTAATCCCGCTTCCTATGCTGAACTTGTTTCAGTATCTGGCGGGATCTTAGGTCTAATACCTCGAAGCTTGCTTCGGAATTTATAAAGAATATTTTCAATTGAATGCCTCGTGCGCTTCCACCGAGGATCATTTACTCGCGCACAGACGTTATTTGTCGAAATACTTATTAAAGAAAATTTTTCAGTATTAATTTTATAACTAATTCAAAGTTGATTAATTATTATGGTAGCAAAAGTTGATTTCAAAAATTTAGAAGATATAACTTATAGAGAAGCCGGTATATTTGAAAATACACGCTATGAGAAAATTCACAATATCGTTTTTGATAATTCAAATCTAGCTTCAAAAATTGTTGCTCAGGAAATTGCAGATTTAATTAAGGATAAACAATCTAAAAAAGAAAACTGTATACTGGGCTTGGCTACAGGTTCGTCACCTATTCGTGTGTATGAAGAATTAGTTAGATTGTATAAAGAAGAAGACTTAAGCTTTAAAAATGTTATTACTTTTAACTTGGATGAGTACTATCCAATGGAAAAAGAAAATGAACAGAGCTATCATTTCTTTATGCATGATCATTTATTCGACCATATTGACATTCTACCGGAAAATATCCACATTCCTAGAGGCGATATAAAACCCGAAGAGATTTTAGACTTTTGTATCGATTATGAAAATAAAATACAAGCCTGTGGCGGATTAGATTTTCAACTGTTAGGTATAGGTAGAACCGGACATATTGGATTTAATGAACCAGGCTCCCACAACAACTCCCGTACACGTTTAATAACCCTCGATTACCTAACCCGAACGGATGCTGCATCAGATTTCTTAGGCTTAGAAAAAGTGCCTAAGCGAGCTATTACCATGGGGATTGGAACCGTAAAAGAAGCGAAAAGAATCGTATTATTAGCTTGGGGAGATAATAAAGCATCTGTAGTAAAAGAAACTATTGAAGGGAACATTTCATCTCAGGTTCCGGCTACATATCTTCAAGATCATAAAAACACCACATTTATATTAGATGAAGGAGCAGCTTCACAGCTTACGCAATACCATACTCCTTGGCTAGTTGGTCCTTGCGAATGGACAGAAAGTTTAATACGTAGAGCCACAGTTTGGTTATGTGAATTAACATCAAAATCTATATTAAAATTAACCGATAAAGACTATAACGATAATGGTATGGAAAGCCTTTTGGCTCAAGAAGGCAGTGCTTACGATTTAAACATTAAAATGTTTAATGTCCTCCAGCATACCATAACAGGATGGCCAGGTGGTAAGCCGAATGCAGATGATTCCAATAGACCAGAAAGGGCTACTCCAGAGAAAAAACGGGTTATTATTTTTAGCCCACATCCTGACGATGATGTTATTTCTATGGGAGGTACTTTTGATAGGTTAGTCGATCAAGGACATGATGTGCATGTTGCTTTCCAAACCTCTGGAAACATTGCTGTATCAAATCATGAAGCCCTTAAGTTTGCAGAAGTTGGTTTGGAAATAAACCCAGAGAATACCATTTTCAAAAAAATTATTGAGCAGGTTAAAGCTAAACCGGAAGAGGAATTCAATACGTCAGAATTGTTAAAAGTAAAGGGGTTTATTCGTCAGAAAGAATCATTAGGTGCAGCAAGATATATAGGTATAGACGATGAAAAGGTTCATTTTTTAAATTTACCGTTTTACGAAACAGGGAGTGTTAAAAAGAATGCTCTTGGTGAAGAAGATATAAATATTGTAAAAGAATTAATGACTTCCATTGAACCGCACCAAATATATGCCGCTGGTGATCTTGCAGATCCTCACGGTACTCATAAGGTAGCGTTGGATAGTATTTTTGCAGCTATCGAACAAATAAAAGAGTTACCCTTTATGCAAGATTGCTGGGTATGGCTTTACAGGGGCGCATGGCACGAATGGGGCATCCATGAAATAGACATGGCAATACCTATGAGTCCAGATCAAGTTTTAAGAAAAAGAAAAGCAATTTTCTTTCACCAATCTCAAAAAGATGGTGTAATGTTTCAAGGAGACGATTCACGCGAATTCTGGGTAAGAGCCGAAGAACGCAATAAAGAAACAGCTTTAAAATACCGACGTCTAGGTATGGCAGATTATGAAGCCATGGAAGCTTTTAAAAGATATGTTTTTTAGTAAGTTTAAGTTGTAACTTTATAAAGCCATATTTTTAGTAATAAAATGTGGCTTTTGTATTTCATGTTAATATTTATTAAAACTTAGCATAGCAAAGTTGGTAGCTTCATAATAATCTTAAATTTTAATGGGTCTCGACTGCACTCCTGAGGATATGTAAGAAGCTTGGTTGTTAGTGTAATAAAAGCAGATTGCGACGAATCTAAGTTATTCTAAGTTACATGTAAGTGTGTTTCATATGCATAAAAGTCATCAAAAATAACATTGTCAGACTTTTTGGATTCTTGATATAAACTCAAAAAATGTTCTGTTTGTTCTAAAGTATCCCATTCCATTTTTTCATTATATGGAGATATAAATTCAACTTCAACTGTATTCAAAGATTGGTTATTAAGTTCAATTAATAATTTAATCAGAGCTTCCCTTACATCAGTTGCTTTTAAAAAGGCATAAACAAACCCTCCTGCAAGACCTTTGTCTTTATGTTTATATTCTATATTCGACCAATAAACTTTATTATTCATTTGATTTAATTTGTTTTGAGTCTACGCAATAATGCACATCAATTTTTTCTTAATTATTGTGATCGGTGGTTTGTAACGAATGTCTTAAGTTGTAATTATTATTGTGCCCAGCACAGTCGAGTACTAGTGAGATTTTATAAGCATAAATAAACCTTTTCAATTTAGAATGTAAAGGTTATTTGTTATAGGTGTTTTGTTCATGAGCTACCAACACTAGTTTTAAAAACTTGCTAGAGGAAATATATGAATGATCACTAGGTTGCATAATTTAGGGTGTTATAGTTTAAAAACAGAAAAAGTGTTTGTAAGTTTCTTTTTTAAGCTTAAAAAAGTAGATGTAAAACTATAGTATTCTTGCGAGAAAGAGTGGAGGATTTAGCATTAAAATAGTAAGGAAAAACCTTATAATTTTAAGGTAATACTTTGACTTTTAATAAATTTTATTATTTAGCCATTGCTAAAAGTGAGTTTTTTCCTTAATTTGTTGTGATTCTAAGAAACAACTATTAAAAATCGATTTATTGGTTTTATAAGTTGAATAATTTCTGTGCATAAAAGGGTTTCTATTGCTTCAATTACTTTTTTAGCTGTATGTTTTTTAAAATCCCGCAATAATTCCATAGGCGTTCATCACTTGACCTAAACAATAAATGTGTATGGCTCGGCATAAAGTAATAGGCATATAGTTTCATGCCTTTTTCATTTCTACAATATGTCACACTTTCTATTAATACATCACAGTCCTTATTTTTAATTTATATATACTATATATTAAAGTAATAATGGCTACTATATATATTAAATTTAAATGATGTACAAAACTACCAGAAGTAATTATTACAAAAGGACCATATGTAAAATAATAAATGATCATTACAACAGAAATTCCAATTGAAAAATATAATAGTTTATTACTTTCTTTTTTAAGAACTTTAAAGAGAATAAAAATATAAAGCAAACAAATTCCCCATTTAAAAAAACTCTCAATATCAGTTTCGCTATGATAGCCAGCTATCAAACTTTCATCTACCCCAAACCTGTTTAATACATAGTCTATGGTGTCTACTATTAAATATATGGTATTCATTATAATCAAAACTAGCTCTACTTTATTTTTTTTCATTTTTTCATGTAGATTTTTTATATACCTCAGCTAGCGCTTGTTTGTAACGAGTGCCGTACTAGTATTTATAGTTCGGTTTAATCGCAATTATTTCTAATATTTTGCTCCGCTGAGATATAGTATGTTGTTCAATAAACCTAAATTTTTTCATTAATAAAAAAGGTATGTGGATTTAAGTCGCAGTCGAACACTAGAATGGAGTAAACATTATTTTAATGTTAAATTTATTTATTGTAGTGAAAATAAACCAGTCAGTTCTTTAATTATTAGCACCAACTAATTTAGATCGTTACTCCTTAACCCAACCAACTCCACTGTATTTTCTACTCATACATCTAAAATACAAAAAGCTATGACATAAAATCATAGCTTTTGTTTATTTGCATACCATGACAGCACTAGTAAATACTAGCGCTAGCAGGGGGTTTTTACTTATCTTTTCACGAACTACAAGCCCACACTAGCGGGGTACAATCCACAAACTTATTATTTCTAAAGCTTTTTGAGTTATATTTTCCCACTCTGGGTCATTCAAAACTTCGATATCTTTTTTATCTACTTTTAAATATTCCTCAATCAAAATATCGATACGCAACATTTTAGAATATATTTCCTCCTCATCTTTTCTATTTTCACCTATATAGTCAATATATTGTTTAAATTCACAATCATCATATAGAGTATTTATAGTTTCTGAAAATGAAGAAACAATGGTTGGATGTTTTCCTGTCCAAGTTATTCTTTGAAGTTCTAAATCTGCTAAACTTTTTATTGAATTAAGGATATTCTCCTTCCAAAAATTTATTTGTTCTTTTGTCATTAGTTATTTATATTAAAATCTTTTTTGGGTATATGAGCTGCTGCTGAATTTGCAGGAGCAGGATTCCCATTTACATCAACTGATTTACCGTTTTTCGTATGCTTTACATAATCTACACGTTGAGAAGCATTTGGGCTATTAGAATTACCTCTCATTACCCTTACACTATTACTACCTGGAGCTCCATCTGGGTCGGAAAATCTTGTGCCAGCCTCAGCTAGCGCTTGTTTGTAACGAGTGCCGTACTAGTATTTATAGTTCGGTTTAATCGCAATTATTTCTAATATTTTGCTCCGCTGAGATATAGTATGTTGTTCAATAAACCTAAATTTTTTCATTAATAAAAAAGGTATGTGGATTTAAGTCGCAGTCGAACACTAGAATGGAGTAAACATTATTTTAATGTTAAATTTATTTATTGTAATGAAAATAAACCAGTCAGTTCTTTAATTATTAGCACCAACTAATTTAGATCGTTACTCCTTAACCCAACCAACTCCACTGTATTTTCTACTCATACATCTAAAATACAAAAAGCTATGTCTTACGGCATAGCTTTTGTTTATTTGCTTACCAATAACGGCACCCGACAAAGCCTTAACCTACGGATTTAAGGCACAAACGAGCGCTAGCGGAGGGTGATTTAATCCACTAAATTATTAATCTTCATAAAGTTTAAATTCTTTACATTTATTAAAATCATACATAGCATTAACCATTTCTCCATTTTTATCCTTAACCCTGTAATATAGTTGAATTTCAAAATACCAGTTTTTTTCATTTTTTCTTTTAGATTTTCTCCCATAAAAGGACTTATGCTCTATATCTAATAAAGAGATGTCTTTAGAAAATAAATACTTTAAAACTTCATCCTTAGCTTTTGAATAAACTTTAGTGCGCTTTTCTTTTGATGAATGTCTATGCACTATAAAATTTATTTTTTCGGTCTTAACATCTTTATTAGTGATATGTGTTAAAAAGCATTCAAGTTTTTCTTTTGTAATCTTATTTAAATTATACTTCCCTTTCTTAAAAAACAAGTGATTATTTACAGTTCCGTCAATTGCCAATTTATCTCTTGATATATTTTGACCGATACAAGACCAAGACAAAAAAAGAAACATAATAAATAGAGTGCTATTATTAATTTGATTATTCAACCTTTTCAAGACCTGATTGCATTTGTGGGCTAACTGTTTGATAAATTCTAGTGCCTCCATTTTTATATATATTTTTCCCCTGCTAGCGCTAGTATTTACTAGTGCCGTATCGCTTTGAAAAATACGATAAAATTATAAAAGTTAAAGTTTTATGGCTGTGTAAAATTTTTCTCGGTTCTAGCACTTCTATGCTAAAAAACCAGCAAAATCTATTTCTAAAACAGTACTGTCATCCCGATAATTTCTAGCACTTGAGTATTTCCAATCTATAGAATTTGTTACAAAACCACTTTCCACTGGATTGTTATGAATATAGTCTATCTTTTGCTTGATTACTTTTTCGCTCCATAACTCTATGGGTTTATTATGATGCTGCCAAAACTGGTATTTGCTCGTTGTTGCATTCTTTTTACCTGCTCTTTTAAACATCCATAGGAGCCATTCTTTACGGCTTTCCTGTGGATTATTTTCTATGGCCTCTATTGCTTTTTTTGAAGTATGTCGTTTAAAGTCCCTCAATAGTTCTGATGGTTGTTCATGACTTGACCTAAATATTAAATGCATCCTTCGACTTCGCTCAGGACAGGCTGACTCGGCATAAAACAATAGGCATATATCTCCATCCCTTTTTCTGCCCTACAATAACCTATACTGTCTGCTAATACATTAAAGTATACCTGCCTTGTAAATACATCTATCCAATTTACTGTTGCAAAAGAAACAAAATATAAACCTGCTTTATTGTGAAACTTGTATTTTCGACTCATAGCTCTAAAATACAAAAAGCTATGTCTTACGGCATAGCTTTTTTATAACTGTTTTTTTATTTTTATTATTTTGACGGCACTAGTAAATACTAGCGCTAGCAGGGGCTCATTCGTGATTTCAAGACCAAAGAAGCTTACGTATAATTTATGCTGAGCCTGTCGAAGTAAAAAACCACAACATTGCTGCTGTGGTTTCTGCTTTTTATTATATCCCGAAGTTGCAAATTTCGGTTTCAAAATGTCCTAATTTGGAGCATTACCTAGAATATCATCTATTAATTGTTCTAAATTAGTAGAAGATTTATAGTTTTTACCATGAAACAAAAACCTTTCTCCACTAACACCTATTCTCACTTGAGACTCATTATCAGAGTATTCTAACCAATATTTTATATTCAGTTTAGCTAGAGAGACTTCTCCTTTATTAATGATTTTGTTTATTTTATCTATGTCTTCAATATTAGAAATAGTGATAGTATCTGATTTTTTTTTAACAGTAATGACATAGAGTTTATTAGGTAATTTTAATATTTCTGCATCGCTTTTTTTGTGATTACATCCTAATGGTAAGCATATGCAAACCATCAATATTATTACGTATTTTGCCTTTTTATAACTCATATAATCATTTTCTATGTGCTAATTCTTTTTTCTACTTTTTTTAGAACCTCCAGCTCCTAAAGCTTCTTTAAAACCTTTATTAACTGCCTTGCCAGGATCTTTGATCACATAAGTGGACTTTAATGCTCTTACACTTCTAAATAACGCATGAGGAGTTGAAAAAGTATAATTCTTACCATCATAACTATCAGATTCTTTTCCAAATTTTTTAGGTAAAAAAGGTAAATTATTTAACCCCGGGGAAGATTGTTCTTTTGCCTGTATCATACCTTCGTAAGCTTCTCTACAAAAAGTGGAGCAATTCATGTTTGCGCTGTCATATAAAGTATATTCACTGTTTTTAATATCTTCTAATCTTTCCTTTATTACCTTATCTGTTTTAAAATCAGTTTCAGTAAGTAAAATTCCGTCTGCTTGAGAATCCATTCCATCTGATTGAATTAATTCCTGCAAATCTTCAACTGTTCTTATACTTCCTTGGATTTCATTTCCAAGATTAAAATCAGGAGATTGTGGGTCAAAAGCATTCTTTTCAGTTATCCCATCCTTAGGAAATAAATCATAATAAGTGTATGTTCCATCCTCTATATAATTTCCATCTTCATCGGTAATATAATTACCATCATCATCTTTTTTATAATTAGAAACAGCTACACCTGAATGTCCAAAATTACCTTCTGATGTCAACCAGATAAATAAAATCACATCAAGACCGTCAGGGTCTACTAATGTTATCGGAGAATTCTTTACATAATTATATGGTGACCATTCATAATACTTCTCAGCTAATGGGTCTAAGTTCATCCACCTTCCTAAACTCGCATCATAATTACGTGCGCCAAAATCATACCAGTTCAGCCCTAATTCTTCATTAAGTTCCTTTCCATTGTATTTGTATGGATGATTGGTAACAGGATTGTTATTGTAGCCCTTATGACGCAACCCAAAAGGATAGTAATTGTTCTCCTCCAGTATTTCAGAGGTTTCGGCAACCCCATCATTGTCACTATCCTTATAACTTAAGCGCACATTCCCTAAATGATCTTTGTATTGGTAAACATAACTATAACTGCTACCATTCACATCGACATATCCCTCAGGGTGATTAAAGAATTTCAAAGAACCACTTTCGTATACAAAATTAGCAGCATACTCCGTTGTTGCTCCGGTACTCACTACTTTTTTTAATTTTGTACCGGTTGCATCGTAAATATAAGAAATATTTCCACCTCCCAAAGTAACCTGAGTTGGTAAATTTAAGTGGTTATAGGTAATATTCGTTGAAATGCCTTTATTGGCATCCGTTAACATATTACCATTAAGATCGTAAGTATAATCATCTGAGGTATCAGCTGCTGTATTAATGGCATCATCCTTAAATCCATACTTATCTATAGCAGCGGCATCAGTTACTTTTAATAACTTATTTGAATTAGCCTGATATGTATAGCTTAACTGATCCATAGTTCCAAAATGAGCGTTGTTAGTGGCAACCGGATTATCAACCACATGCCCCGTTCTGGTCAGGTTTGTAATATTACCATTTTTATCATATGAAATGCTACTTAAATTATAACGCTCGGAATTATCAGTTGCGTTAGTAATTCTATTCAAGGCATCATATCGATAATTATACGTTTTTAAACTGTTATCTGTATTGGCCGTTTTCCATTGAGTAGAGCTAATATTACCATTGTATAACGCATTTGCCCCCTCGTTATACCCAATTTTAAATGCAAATAAATCGTTACCCAAGGTGCTTGGATCGTTAATTTGTTTTAACCAACCCCTTACATTGTAAGCGTAGTCTACAGTTTGTAATCTGTTATTCAGCGCTTTTCCGCCTACTCCTTTACTTTCAAGTTGTCCTAAATCATCATAGGTATTACTAACAACTACTTCTTGCGATTCAGTACTAATCCATAACCTTGTGTTGGGTAAAATAGTTGCATTGGTTATAGTAATACTGTTACCCGCGGCGTGATCTGTGTTAATAGTTCCCGATAAATTCAGGTCTAAATCGGTAGGATTACCTCCCGGACACTCGTAACCCATAGTTTCATCGCCTATACATTGTGTTTGTGTTTTTAAACGTCCAACATGATCGTAAGTAAAATTATCCAGGGTAGTTATGGTAACATTATTTTTAGTGTGCGTTGTTTTGCTTTTAAGTACCCTACCAACAAAATCAAGTTTGTTTTCAACAATATCCACGGTACCTAAATAGGTGTTCTCATTATATACATATACTGGTCTGGATTTGGCATCATAATAAGTAAGTGTGTTAATCCATACATTAGCTCCGGTTACATCGAGTACCTTAACTTTACTTACAGTAGCCAGCCCTTTCGTAGAGGTTAAATTAGTTTCGTTGGTAGGAGATTCCATGAGCACAATCGATGTTGGAGCTCCTGTAGGTCGATCTACATAAGAATCATAATAGTTAACCGTAAGTATTTCGGATAATGTAACTAATGATCCGGTACCATTAGGATAAGCCCCGTTATTGTAATACATGTTAACACCACCATAATTTGTTGCAGTGGAACCTTGGGTAACCCACAAGCTACCTGTAAAAGTATTAACTTCGTTCTGAATAGCTTCTCTTGAAGTTGTATTTGTACTGGTTGCTTTTCCCGTATAGGCTACTCTGCCAAGGGCGTCATATTTGGTGAAAAGCCACATGCCTGCGCTACGTTGGTTGGCATCTTGTGTAAGGATTGGCTGGTCTGCATTATTATAAATAATGTATTCTCGTTCTTTTCCCGGTAGTTGTTTTTCTACGAGTCTATTACGATTATCGTACACATACTGGTAGCATAGTTCTTTAAGTTCTGTGGCACTTATTCCATCTGTAGTATTTACTTTTGGAGGTATTACATAGGTTAAATTCCCAAAATCGTCGTATACATAATAAGTATCATGTTTAATGTCTTGATTATATGTCCTTTTTAAAATAACCTGACCTTGTTTGTTTTTAAATTCCTCTGTAGTATGATCTTTAATATATTCTTGTATAAAATTCCAATTCTCATCTTTAGTAGTAGTTTTATATAAAGTACTTTTTTCATAAAATCTATCATTATCAACTAGTGTTGGGTTCTTTTTATCATTATTAACAAAATTTACTTGATAAAGCTTAACATTATCTTTAGATAAATCTTGAATATCAAGCTTATTTGTGTTGTATTCAAATTTTATTGTATGAGTTATATTTGGTTGTCCAAAATAAGATTTTATATATTTCCAATCTTTTCCAGGGGCTGCTTGTTCAGTTATTCTAGATAAAGGAGAATTTTCTAATATTTTTTCTGAATAAGGATTTTTTGTGTTATCAAACTTAGATTTATTGTAAAAATTATAAATTTCTTCAATAGGTTTTACTCTCACAGCTCCATTATTAGAACTAGAGACAGCATAAGGAAGGTATTCTTTGGTTTGTCTCCCAAATTCATCATATTCATAAGGAGTAACAATGTCTTGCTGATTTCCACCAGCTTTTAATGCTATTTGTTGTAAAGGTCTTCCAAACTCATCTATATAAGTTATACTTTCTTTCTTTGAGTTATTAGTAGTATTATAAGTACTATCTATACTTAAAGGAACTCTATAAGTTGTTGTTTTTACATAATTTTGATCTACACTTAAAGGTTCAGGATATACTATTGGTTGTTTTTCTCTAACAGATTTATTTCCATAATAATCCATAGAAGTATTCAAATCGACTATCACAACAGATAATTGCGGAGAATTTCCAGGATTTACTCTGATACTTTCATCCCAAATAACTGAAACGCCAGTTGCTATACCATTCTCATAATGGTATTGGGTTATTGTTCCTCCATGAAGCATAGACCAAGAAGTATAATTATAAAATATATTCGTTTCAATATTATAAGTATACTCAATACCAATATTAACTTCATATTCACCAGAAATAAAAATATCTTGAGACTTTGCTTGAATAGTTATAAAAAGCATAAAGTAAAGTGATACAATCGCTTTTGTTTTAATAAACTTTTTCATAGTATTTAATTTTTGTATTGGTATTCATTTTTTGATAAAACATGTCCATCTTGATCAGTTATAAATTCCAAACGATTAAATTTATCGTAATGGTAAGTTACTTTGTTGCCGTTTGGATTAATTACAGATGAAATACCTACTAAAGGTTTATAGGTATATCCTGTTAAAAATGAATTTTCTGGTAAATGTGTTTGCAAATCTAAAAGTGCATCATTAATACTATTTTCTTTATTTTCAGTCCACAAATTATTAGTTCTGTCTATAATAGTATTAATATAACTTTCTAAATTTAAAGCTTGTTCAGAAGAAAAGTTATCAATTTTTGCTACGGGATAATTTTTATTATACCCCCAAATATAATAAGTATGAATATTTGATTCGGGATTTAAAACCTCTAATATGTTACCCTGATCATCGTGTTTTAAATACTCTACTTTAGTTTCTAAGGAAGTATTTCCTGATGAAGTCTTGAAAAACTGAGGTACTATTAAACCATTTTCATTTTTATATGATAAATGTACTGTTGAAACTATAGAATTATTTACATACTTCTCTGTACGCATAGGTTCATGAATACGATAATTATCGATTAATGATTGTGCTATTTGTTTTTCATAATTAGATACGCCTGAAAGTTGCTCTATATCTTCAGGATAATAATAAGCTGTTTTTAATATCTTATCATGGCTACTGGTTGTTGTTGAATTTCTAGGTAAATGATACATCTTATAATTTGGAGAAAACTCTGAGATTGGGCCATATTCATAATCGGTTCTTGAAACTATCGAATCATTTTCATAATATTTAATATTGGATTCATTTTCCAACCTAACTCTTTCCAGATTTATGGAGTATCTGTTTATAGCACTTGAGTATGAAAAACTTAATAAAGGCGCATAATTTACTGCAAATATTATTTTATCAGGATTATAAGAGGCTGAATAGTTGTAGCTGTTTTTCTCTATTAATTTATTGTTTAAGAAAAACTTAGTGCTTTTTGGCTTTCCATTTAAAAAGGTTCCAACATTTGGTACGGTGAATCCTATTTGAATTTCTGACTTGTTATAAAAATTATATTCAGTTTCAATATTTTTTTCTTGTGCAGATATAACTTTTTCTATAACCTTAGAATATCCAACAATATTTCCATTCATCCCACTTGTTGAATAATATGATTTAGATTTCCTTTGTAAGTATGTATAACTGGTAGAATATAAAGCGGTATTATTTTTAAACTGATCATAACTTATGGGAGGCTTTGTACATAACAATTCTGCCGTGAAGTAATTGAAATAATTAGGTCTGCTCATCAATTTTCCAGTAGAATATTCGCTATTGTTTAAATTATAATCAAACTCACGCGTATTTTTATTTGATATAATTCGTTTTATTCGCAACCCTCCTGCTGCAACTGATGTTTCAATTCTATTAGAATTTTCTCTTATATAAACATTTCCCCGCATATCAATAAGAGGTTCCGATAATAGAGCCTGTGGTACGACCCAACGCACTCTGTAACTGCCTTTTTCTAAATTACTCAGATCATAGCTGAATCTTTTATAAAGTTCATTCTCTTGCCAAACGGTTCCAGCTTGAAAATCAATATGAGAAAGTCGGGTGATTAAATTTTCACCACCAGATTGATCGATTTTATATAAATTTAATGACAATTGCCATGAAGCATAACCCAGGCTTGTTTTATCCCAGGTTTCTCTTGAAATGTCGTAAAAAATTTCTGATAAATTAACACTTGAATTTATTTCAAAATTAACATTGTTTGGGTTTGAGCCTGTAACCGGCTGACCATACTGTATGAAATTATCAACTCCAATATACCTATTGTCATATATAAACATAGGTTTTGAAGGTAAATAAGTGTTTAGTTCATATTCGTAATTAGTGATACCTCCAGTAGGATACTTAATTGATTTTAAAGTAGCCGTCTTAGCATACTCTAACGACGGGTCTCTATCTGCTCCACCAAAAGAAAGGTTTAATCCTTCTTTGCGATCCTCCAAATACTCTATAAACTGCATAATCTCTAAATTAGCCTCTGACTGATTTTCTAGTTGAGTCTGAGTATATGGAAGCTCCGAATCATAAATATCATAAACAAAGTCGGTATCAGGAAGCTCATTTGAAGATATATATTTATAACGAGGAAGTTTACTGTAAAAATGATAAAACTCGTCTGGATTTATTACACTAAGATCCATTTTTGGTATTCGAGTAGCTGTTCTATTTAGGTTAAAATAGCCCCAATGATCATGATAATTAGAATCCTTATATGGTAAACTTTTTTCTTCAAAATAAGTGAATTCATATGGGGGAATATGTTTACTATTTATACTATTATATTCTTTTACACTCATTAATTTAAGCCTACTGTTTATTTTTGCTTGAGAAGTAACTGTCTCTTTATTAAAATAATCATAGGTAAACTTGTACGTTTTTAATGGGGCTTGTTCAAATTGATTATAAATATCTATTTGATCAAGTTTAGGGCCTCCTTCAATTTTTTGAGATATTTTAAAATCCAGTTTACCTCCTTTCCAATTAACTTCTTTTAAAACATATTTATACCAATTAAAGGTATAACTTAAGCTTTCAATGTCTCTCAAAACATTTGGCTCGCAAGCTGGTAATGGAGTAACACCAGAAGAAATTCTAATATTTTGAGTGGAACTTTTAAAAGTAGGACTTGTACTTCCAGTCGGCATACCAGTTTGGTAAATAAAATTGATTTCTTCTTGATTATTTAAAGTAATTTTTTTTAAAAGCCAAGAGTCAGTAGAAATCCCGCTGGAAGAAAATGAGCTTGTTGGAGATCTAGAAAAGCCCTCAGAAGTTTCATTGACACTAAATTCGTATTTTATTCCTTTTGGGTCAGTAATAATAAATAGATGTGAATTTAAGTTTGCTCCCCGAGAAAAATCAATTTTAAGATTATTGTCTTCATCGAGAAGTACCCCTTTACCTTTATTAAAGTCATTAACATCTCCTTGTAAAATAAATTTTCCTGAATACCCTGCAAAATTATAATAAAACAAATCTGGCTCTCCGTCGGTTTTTATTTGACAAGAAACGATACCTGTTGGTGTTGTACCACCGCCTCCACCTTGGACACTACATTCTAAAAAATTTTCTTCCATACTTTGAAGAGATCCATATTTTTCTGGTATACTGAAATATCCTGAAGTACCCGCACTTGTATTTAAATCGTCAAGCCCACGTATTTGCCTAGATATAACGCCTCCTGCATTTAAACTCCAACCTAAACCAACCCAGCTGGCTTCTTGACTAACTTTTATTCCCGAGGCATGATAACTTAAACTTATCGGTAAATGATATCCACCAGACTCAATACTATATAAAGGAATACTTATATTAGGAACACCTGTATAATGTCCAACTGGGGTGTCGGCATATTGAACTAATCCCGCAACTGTAGGGGATGCCATAAATTTTACTTCTGGAGTTTTTTGAGCCACTGAAAACTGACTTACAAGAAAAATTATTATGAATATTTTCTTCATAGATTTACTTTTTATTGATTAATTCTTTTAAAGTTGTTAATTTTTTCAATTTGCCATTACGCAACTTTGTGAGTAAATACGTTATTATAAAATAGCAATAGAACAGAAATTGAGAAGTGTTTTTTCATGAGGAAAAAGATTAGAGTTTAATTGCACTAAAATTAGATGATAAATTTGAAAAATTGCTAAGGTTTCACCTTAGGATTAGTAAGGGAAAACCTTAGTTTTTTTGGAGGTTATATATTAACTTTCAATGGTTAACATTTGTTTTTTTCTTGCATTTTAATTGTCGCTATAAGAAACTACAATCAAAAAGAGTTTTATAAATATTTAAAAGAGCAAGTAATTTCAATACCTAAAAAGAAAAACCAATGACGCTGTGTAACATTTGTAACAAACTTAAAATTAAGTATATTAGCAGTATGCTATCCAAAAAGACAAAATATGGCCTAAAAGCGCTAACTTATATAGCCAAAAGTGAAGGGGATAACCCTGTTCAGATAAGCGAGATTTCAAAAAGTGAAAATATTCCACAGAAATTTTTGGAGAGTATTATGCTCACCCTTAGAAAATCAGGTTTCTTAGGTTCAAAAAAAGGGAAACATGGAGGCTATTATCTTATAAAAGAGCCATCAGAAATTAGAATGGCAGATGTTATGCGTGTATTAGAAGGACCCATTGCCATGGTGCCTTGTGTGAGTTTAAACTTTTATGAGAAATGCGACGACTGTCCGGATGAGCATGAGTGTAGCGTTCATAAACTAATGATACAAGTACGCGATAACACTTTAAAAGTACTACGAAATAATACTTTAGCAGATCTGTCTGGATCTACTGTGGTGAAAACTTCATAAAATAACCCGTTTTTTTCTTCGAATTTAGGTTCATCAACCTAAAAAAAATCCATTATTCCAAATAAGATGTTAATAATCTTTGATTTATGAGAAAAAATATTAATTTTGTAATTCCTATTAAATCGATAGGATTAATATAATACTGATTAAAATGATTGGACAAATGTTATTAAAAGAAAAAGAAAAGTCTACATATAAGGCCGATAAAGTCACAGAAAAGCCTATTAGAAGTGTGGTAAAATCTTTGAGCTGGAGAACTATAGGAACTTTAGATACTATAGTTATTTCATGGATAATAACAGGAAAGTTGGACTTAGCATTTTCAATAGGAGGCATAGAGTTAGTAACAAAAATGGTGTTGTACTTTTTTCACGAGCGTATTTGGAACACCATTAAATGGGGTAGATAATATATAAGATATGATAACACAAGATCAATTAAACGAATTAAATACGCTTTTAAAAGGCGCTAAGCCAGCTGAAATCATTCAGAAGGCTTTAGAACTTAATGAGAAAGCTGTAGTAACAACTAATTTTAGACCATACGAGGCGGCTATATTGCATGCCGTAAATTCTGTTAAACCTAATATTGCTGTAGTATGGTGTGATACTGGGTATAATACACCGCAAACATACAGGCACGCCAATCAGGTTATAGAAGATTTAAAATTAAACGTATCGCTATACGTGCCAAAACAAACAGCAGCTCATCGCGATGTAACTATGGGAATTCCAAGTGTTGATGCACCAGAGCACGCTTTATTTACAGAACAAGTTAAGTTAGAGCCGTTTAAACGTGCAATGGAAGAGCACAAGCCAAAAGTGTGGTTTACAAACTTACGTCAAGGACAAACTGCATTTAGAGATAGTATAGGCATTTTTAGTCTGAGTAAAGATGGTGTTTTAAAAGTAAGCCCATTTTACTATTGGTCTGATGCCGATTTAGATAGCTATTTGGAGGAGAATAATTTACCTAACGAGTTTAAGTATTTTGACCCAACTAAGGCGCTAGAGAATAGAGAATGTGGATTGCATGTCTAACTAGCAAGCAGAATGCAGTTGCAGTAAATAGTTATAAAGAATAAAGAAAAATCAAAAAACTTTTACTTCGCCCAGGTAAGAGTTCCCTTTTTGGGGTCTAGAGGGCTAAAGATTATGAACAAAAATACGTCACATATAAATTCGCTTGAGAATGAAGCAATTTATATAATGAGAGAAGTAGCAGCTCAATTTGAAAAACCTGTGTTGCTATTCTCAGGAGGAAAGGATTCGATTACTTTGGTAAGGTTAGCTCAAAAAGCATTTTACCCTGCAAAAATACCATTCCCTTTAATGCACATTGATACTGGGCATAATTTTCCAGAAACTATAGAGTTTAGAGATCGTTTGGTTAAAGAATTAGGTTTAGAGCTTATAGTAAGAAATGTACAGGATTCTATCGATCAAGGAAAAGTAAAAGAGGAAACAGGGAGATACTCAAGTAGAAACCAATTACAAACGACTACGCTTTTAGATGCTATCGAAGAGTTTAAGTTTGATGCTTGTATTGGTGGTGCACGTCGTGATGAGGAAAAAGCAAGAGCTAAAGAACGTATTTTCTCTGTACGTGACGATTTTGGACAATGGGATGAGAAAAACCAACGCCCGGAGTTGTTCGATATGTTGAACGGAAATATTGAATTAGGACAAAACGTTCGTGTGTTTCCTATATCAAACTGGACAGAATTAGATGTTTGGTCGTATATCGAAAAAGAAAATATTGAAATTCCATCTATTTATTTTGCTCATACCAGAGCTACGTTTTTACGTGATGGACTTATTTGGTCTGCCGATGACGAAGTTGTTTACCGAGAAGAAGATGAAGAAGTTGTGGAGCGCGTTGTTCGTTTTAGAACCGTGGGAGACATGAGCTGTACAGCTGCGGTACTATCTGATGCGGTAGATATTCAAACAGTGGTTCAGGAAATTAGAGAAAGTACGATTTCTGAACGTGGTGCGCGTATTGACGACAAACGTTCTGAAGCTGCGATGGAAAAACGTAAACAACAAGGGTATTTCTAAAAGCCCTCTAGCCCCCAAAAGGGGAATTGCAAGTTTGCGGATAAAAGGAATTATGTTACCAGAAAGGATTTTAAAAATCTTATTGGTGTTAAATAAAAAATAAAATAACAACAATATTCTTACTTCACCCGAGTAAGAGTTCCTCCCCAAAGGGGAGGTTAGGAGGGGCTGATTATGGAAGTATTAAAAATTGCAACAGCAGGAAGTGTAGATGATGGGAAAAGCACCTTGATAGGGCGCATTTTGTATGATACAAAATCATTAACTACAGACAAGTTAGAAGCTATTGAAAAAACAAGTAAACAAAGAGGTTACGATTATTTGGATTTTTCTTTGGCTACAGATGGTTTGGTGGCAGAAAGAGAGCAAGGAATCACTATAGATGTTGCTCATATTTACTTTTCAACCGCAAAGAAAAGTTATATCATAGCAGATACTCCGGGGCATGTGGAATACACGCGTAACATGGTAACCGGGGCTTCAACATCGCAAGCATCTATTATTCTAATCGATGCCAGAAAGGGGGTTATCGAGCAAACCAATCGTCATTTCTTTATTAATAATTTACTACGTATTAAGGATGTTGTAGTTGCTATTAATAAAATGGACTTGGTAGATTATTCAGAAGAAGTTTATAATAAGATTAAAGCCGATTTTGAATCCTTGATGAGTAAACGTGAATACCAAGATCAAAAGATCACCTTTATTCCTGTTAGTGCCTTAAAAGGGGACAATGTTGTAAATAAATCTGAAAAAATGCCTTGGTATTCTGGAGAGGCGTTATTGGAGCATTTAGAAAAGTTAGACAAGGCCGATATCTTTAATGTAGGTACACCTCGTTTCCCGGTACAATATGTTGTTCGACCTAAAACAGAGGATTTCCACGATTTTAGAGGATATGCCGGAAAAGTTTATGGGGGGAATTTAAGTGTGGGCGATGATGTTGTGGTATTACCATCACAAACAAAATCGAAAATAAAAGATATTTATTTCTACGACGAAAAATACGAAACCGCTTCAAGACGATCTTCTGTAACCATTACTTTGGAAGATGACATTAATGTGAGCCGTGGTGATATGATTGTTAAAGAAAATGATTTACCAACCATAGAAAAACAGTTTACGGCTAATGTATGTTGGATGGATTCCAAGCAATTAACGCCCGGAGCTAAATACGTAGTACAACATGGTATTAATAAAGTATTGGCCAAGGTTGATGTGATTCACCATAAAATTAATCCTGACTATTCAGGAATAGAAGAGAATGTAAGCGGTTTGGGTATGAATGATATAGCCCAGGTAAGCTTCAGATTGAACAAACCTATATTTTACGATAAGTTTAAAAATCACCGTACCAACGGGTCGTTTATTATCATCGATTCACAGTCTAACAGTACTGTAGGTGCAGGATTTATCCAATAAATAAGCAAAAAAGTTTAGGTCGAAAAATTTAGGAGCAAAGGACTTTTCGGCTTAAAGACTTTCAATATTAAAACTTAAAAAAAATGCAAAGTTTTAGAACAGAAATAGAAAACCCGATTGTAGAAAATGACATTATAGAATTAGCTAATAAAATTGAGCTTTTTCACAATGGGAAAATTGATGAAGAAAAATTTAGAAGCCTGCGTTTAGCGCGTGGGGTGTACGGCCAGCGTCAGGAGGGTGTGCAAATGATTCGTATTAAATTGCCTTACGGAAAAGTCAAGAGCAATCAATTACGAAGAATTTCGGATGTATCCGATGAGTATTCTCGTGGTAGGTTACATATTACCACCCGTCAGGATATTCAAATTCACTATGTAGATTTAAACAGAACCCCAGAACTTTGGGCTGAGTTAGAACGTGATGATGTAACCCTTAGAGAAGCATGTGGTAACACGGTTAGAAATGTAACCGCATCAGAAACTGCAGGAATCGATGTAAATGAACCATTTGATGTGTCGCCTTATGCCGATGCCTTATTTCGTTTCTTTTTAAGAAACCCTATTTGTCAGGAAATGGGACGTAAGTTTAAGGTGTCTTTCTCTGCTTCAGACGAAGATACAGGCTTATCGTATATGCACGATTTAGGTTTTATTGCCAAGGTTGAAAATGGTGTACGCGGATTTAAAGTGATGATAGGTGGCGGACTAGGGTCTCAGCCTCGTCATGCAGATGTGCTATACGATTTTCTTGAAACAGATAAAATTATTCCAGTAATGGAAGGTGTTTTAAGAATTTTTGATCGTCATGGAGAGCGTAAAAGCCGTGCCAAAGCACGTATGAAATTCTTAATAAAGGATATAGGTTTAGAAGCTTTTAAAGAATTAGTTGAGACCGAACAAAATGCTATCGATTTAAAATCGGTGCCAATTGATGCAGATTCATATGAAGTATCTCAACCAGTTGACGTAACTACAATTCCAGAAGTAGAAATTAAAGACCAGGCAGTTTTTGAAACATGGAAATCTACAAACCTGATTCCTCAAAAACAAGAGGGGTATGTGGCTATTGGTATTAAAGTACTTTTAGGAGATTTTTATACAGATAAAGCGAGATTATTAGCAGATTTGGTTGAAAAATACGCTGCTGGAGAGATAAGGTTGTCGCTGCGTCAAAACATAGTTATTCCTTTTGTAAAAGAAGCATTAGTACCATTTTTCTATAGCGAATTAGAAAAATTAGGATTCGTAGAGGCGGGTTATAATAAAGCAGTAGATATTACAGCATGTCCGGGAACCGATACGTGTAACTTAGGAATTGCAAGTAGTACAGGGATCGCCGAAGAATTAGAACGTGTTATTAAAGCTGAATATCCACAGTACCTAAATAATGAAGATTTAGTTATTAAAATTAGTGGTTGTATGAATGCTTGCGGACAGCACAATATGGCAAATATTGGTTTCCAAGGGATGTCTGTTCGTACTCCGGATAAATTAGTAGCGCCAGCATTACAAGTGTTGTTAGGTGGTGGTAATTTAGGTGATGGGAATGGAGCCTTTGCAGATAAGGTCGTTAAAGTACCAAGTAAAAGAGGTCCTGAAGCATTACGAAGAATTTTAAATGATTATGAGGCAAATGCAAACGGAAAGCCATTTGTAGCATATTATAAAGAAAAAGGCGAAAGATATTTTTACGATTTCTTGAACGATTTACAGGATGTTACCAATTTAACACAAGACTATTTTGTAGATTGGGGTACTGACGAGAAGTATGTTAAGGAGATTGGTGTTGGAGAATGTGCTGGTGTTGTTATCGATTTAATAGCAACGTTATTTTTAGAAAGCGAAGAAAAGATCGAAAACGCGAGAAAGTCTTTTAATGATAAAGTATATTCCGGAGCCATTTACCATGCTTATAGTTCTTTAGTTAATTCTGCTAAAGCACTATTGTTAGCAGAAAACAAAAAGACCAATACCCATGCTGGTATTATAAGTCAGTTTGACGAATTGTTTATTGCAAATGGTAATATTGAATTAGGAACATCTTTTTCAGAATTGATATATCAAATTAATAAATTTGCTCCAACCGAAGATTTTGCGTCAAAGTATATTGATAATGCAAATGCGTTTTTAGAAAAAGTAAAAGCGTACAGAGAAACAGAAACAAGTAATCTTCAAAAAAAAGCAATATAAAATTAGTATGAATTTAAAAACCCCAAAATTAACGGTTGTAGGAGCTGGTCCCGGCGATATAGATTTAATAACACTTAAAGCTGTTAAATCTATTGAGTCTGCAGATGTTATTCTGTACGATGCCCTTATAAACGAGGAGCTGTTAAAATACGCGTCTAGCGATGCGGAGCTTATTTTTGTGGGTAAACGTAAAGGATGTTATGCTTTTCAGCAAGAACAAATCAATGAGCTAATTGTTAGTAAGGCAAAAAGCTCAGGTCATGTTGTACGCTTAAAAGGTGGCGATCCTTTTATATTTGGAAGAGGCGCAGAAGAGATCGATTATGCTAGGCAGTTTGGTTTAGAAACCTTTGTTGTACCTGGAATAAGTTCGGCTGTAGCCGTGCCAGCATACCAAGGTGTGCCTTTGACCAAACGAAATGTTTCAGAAAGTTTTTGGGTCATTACAGGAACGACCAAAAACCATGCATTATCTTCAGATGTTGCTTTGGCTGCAAAATCAACAGCAACTATAGTTATTTTAATGGGAATGGGGAAACTCAGCGAGATTGTTCGTATTTTCTCAAAAGAAAACAAACAAGATATGCCTGTTGCAATTATTCAAAACGGAACCAGAGCAGACGAAAAAGTTGGTATTGGTACTATGGAAACCATTTGTAGTATTGTTGCAGAAAAAGAGTTGACAAACCCTGCTATTATTGTTATTGGAGATGTTGTTAAAGAACGTGCTGTACTAACATCAATTCATAAGGAGGTTAATCAAGAACTGTAATATTATGGGGGAAAATAGTAAGATAAATAGTTTAGGCCCAGTTCCCCCTTTGGGGGCGGAGGGGGCTCGAAATAACTTATATCCTATTTTTTTAAAACCTAAAAGTTTGCAGGTACTTATAGTAGGCGGTGGTTTTGTGGCAGAAGAAAAGTTGACTTTTCTATTGAAATCAAGCCCAGATGCCCATGTTACCATGGTCGCGCCTATGTTTAGGGCAGGTACTATAGCTCTAGCGAAAAAAGGAGATGTTACATTAGTTGAAGATGTTTACAAAAAAAGTTACCTGAAAGGAAAGCACATTGTTATAGCTACGACTGATGTGCCTCAAGTAAACGAGAAGGTTTATAAGCATTGCAGAAAGAGAAACATTTTAGTTAATGTAGCAGATAATCCGCCTTATTGCGATTTTTATATGGGAGGTATAGTAACAAAAGGTAATGTAAAAATAGCGATTTCTACTAATGGGAAGTCGCCAACAACGGCCAAAAGATTGCGTCAGTTTTTTGAGGATGTCATCCCGGAAAATATAGACGATATGGTTAAAAATTTAAATGAATATAGAAAAACTATAAAAGGTGATTTCGAACAAAAAGTAGAAAAGCTTAATGAATTCACCAAAGGATTAATTGAAAAAAGAAAATCGTAAAAATGATTAAGACAGATATACTTATAATAGGTGCAGGACCAACTGGATTATTTACAGTTTTTGAAGCAGGTTTGTTAAAGCTTAAATGCCACTTAATTGATGCATTGCCGCAACCTGGTGGACAATGTTCTGAGATTTATCCTAAAAAACCTATTTATGATATTCCTGGGTTTCCAGAAATATTAGCAGGCGATCTAACTAAAAATTTACTTGAGCAAGGCAAGCAGTTCGAACCAGGGTTTACTTTAGGAGAACGTGCCGAAACTATAGAAAAACAAGAAGACGGATCGTTTATTGTAACAACAAATAAAGGGACACAACACCAAGCACCAGTTGTTGCTATTGCAGGTGGTTTAGGGTCTTTCGAACCTAGAAAACCAGTTATTGAAGGGATTACTGATCTTGAGGATAAAGGTGTAGAATACATTATTAAAGACCCTGAGTTTTATAGAGATAAAAAAGTGGTGATTTCCGGAGGTGGGGATTCTGCACTCGATTGGAGTATCTTTCTAGCCGATGTTGCTTCAGAAGTGACTCTAATCCATAGAAGAAACGAATTTAGAGGCGCTTTAGATTCTGTAGAAAAAGTTAGGGAGTTAACCCTTTTAAATAAAATAAACTTAATCACGCCAGCCGAGGTTAAAGAACTTCATGGTGAAGGAAAGCTAGAAGCGGTTACAGTTGAAAAGGAAGGAGAATCTACAAGAATAGAAACCGATCACTTTATTCCTTTATTTGGTTTGTCGCCTAAATTAGGTCCTATTGGAAATTGGGGATTAGAGATAGAAAAGAATGCTATAAAAGTAGATAATACTTTAAACTATCAAACTAACATTCCTGGTATTTTTGCCATAGGTGATGTAAATACCTATCCTGAAAAATTAAAATTAATTCTATGCGGATTCCATGAAGCAACATTAATGTGTCAGGCAGCCTTTAGAATTATCAATCCAGGTAAAAAGCATGTGTTAAAATACACAACGGTTAGTGGTATTGATGGTTTTGATGGTACTCGTAAAGAAGCTCCAAAAGCGGTTGTACAAGCTATAAAATAGGCGTTGTATTATACCTCACGGACTTGAAGTTATGGAATTCCATTTGTTGGGATAGCCAATAGGCAAGATTCTTAAGATTAATAAAGAGATAACAGTATAGAGATTAGGGTGTTAAAATGTAAATGATAATTGTTAAGGGGGTTGTTTAATCCAGAAAATAATTAGAAATTTAATATATGAAAAGTTATAACGTTTGTTTAAAAGATACGGTTAAAACATTCACGAAAAGATTGTTTTATGCGTTGTTTGATGAAAAACAACAAGAGGTCCATAAACAATATTTAGAAACAACGTTTCTTGAAATACTATCTAAGTTATCGCTAGAAGAAGGTGAAGAAAAGTGGGAACAGTTCAAACAAAAGCTTCCTGAGGTTAGAAGGCAGTTAGATTTGGACGCTTTAGCTTTTGAGAATAACGATCCGGCATCCTATAATTTAGAAGAAATATATTTAGCTTACCCCGGCTTCCATGCTATATCTATTTATAGATTAAGTCATGCGCTTTATAAACTTAATGTACCAATTCTCCCTAGAATGATGAGTGAATATATCCATGGTATCACGGGTATAGATATTCATCCAGGCGCAACCATCGATGAATCGTTTTATATCGATCACGGAACAGGTATCGTAATAGGAGAAACATCCATAATAAAAAGTAACGTTAAAATTTATCAAGGTGTTACTTTAGGAGGTATTCAAGTTAGCAAAGATTTAGCACAGGTAAAAAGACACCCGACCATAGAAGAGAATGTAACCATATATGCAAATGCCACTATTTTAGGTGGGGATATTGTTATTGGAGCCAATAGTATTATCGGCGCCAATGTATGGATTACACAATCGGTGCCAAAAGACTCATTAGTAACCTATCAAACAGAAATCAAAATAAGACCCAAGAAAAATGGCATACGGCGGTAGTATAACAGACAGGATAGGTAACACACCTATAGTAGAAGCGCGTCATATTTTTTCAAGCAATGGCGTTCGCTTGTTTTTTAAATTGGAAGGAAACAACCCTGGGGGGAGTGTGAAGGATAGGGCAGCTTTTAACATGATTAATGAAGCTGTTAAAAGAGGCGATATTGAAAAAGGCGGACATTTGGTCGAAGCTACCAGTGGCAACACAGGAATAGCATTGGCATTTATAGCACAGTTCTTTGGATTGAATATGGTGTTGATTATGCCCGAGAATTCAACGGTAGAACGTGTTAAAACCATGCGAGCATATGGCGCTGAGGTTATTTTAACCCCGAAAGAAGACGGTATTGAAGGATCGCGAGATTTGGCCTTTAAGCTAAGAGATGAAAAAGGGTATGTGTTGTTAAACCAATTTGAAAACGAAAACAACTGGAAAGCGCATTATAAAACTACCGGTCGTGAAATTTGGAGAGATACCGAAGGTGATGTTACGCACTTTGTGTCTGCAATGGGAACCACAGGAACCGTTATGGGCGTATCTACTTTTCTAAAAGAAAAAAACGAAAACATAAAAATAATAGGAGCGCAACCTGCAGATGGGGCAAGTATACCAGGTATTAGAAAATGGTCACCAGATTATGTGCCTAAATTTTTCGACCGCTCTAAAGTAGATCAAGTCGTTGAAGTTACCGAGGAAGAAGCTAAAACTATGACGAAACGTTTAGCATTAGAAGAAGGTATTTTTGCAGGTATGAGTAGTGGTGGAGCGGTGCATTGTGCTTTAAAAATAGCAGAATCTATCGACGAGGGTGTTGTCGTAGTTGTTATTTGCGATAGAGGAGATAGGTATTTGTCATCTCCGTTGTTTGAGTAAAAGAATAATTTTTTTAAAATAAAAGCGAATAAAAAAAATATTGTTAGTATTTTTGTTCGCCATACCAATAAGCTTATAGTTGTATAGTATTAAGTTTAGAAGTATTAGTTCATTAACGTATTAATATTGTTATCAAGAAAGGCAGAGGGAATAGACCCTGTGAAGCCTTGGCAACCCTTTAACTTTAAAGAAGGTGCTACATTCTACTAATATTAAATCAAAATATTAGAAAGATAACGAAAAGTGTTTCCTTAACTTTTCTTGATGACATATAAATAAAACGAATATTTAAAATTAAACATTCGTCAAACTAAAACTTTGCCTGAGCACAGTCGAAGGAAGCTTTAATGCTTTATTATTGATCATAATCAATAATAATGTAAAGTTTCACGAATTCCTTAAGAGTAAGGCATGCTGTGAGTAAGTTAGTTTAGGATGACGTATAAATAATATCGAAAATGTCGAAGATACAAGAAGCTTTACAAGATCGTATTCTAGTGCTAGATGGTGCTATGGGTACCATGTTACAGGCGTATAAATTTACCGAAGAGGATTTTAGAGGCGAGCGCTTTAAAGACTATCCAACACCATTACAAGGTAACAACGATTTACTGTCTATTACACAGCCTAAAGCGATTAAGGAAATACATGCTAAATACTTTGAAGTAGGGGCAGATATTATAGAAACCAATACTTTTTCTGGTACAACAATTGCCATGGCAGATTATCAGATGGAAGATTTGGTATACGAGCTTAATTACCAATCCGCAAAAATTGCTAAAGAAGTAGCGGACGAGTTTACTGCCAAAGAACCACACAAACCTCGTTTCGTAGCTGGATCTATTGGTCCTACAAACCGTACAGCAAGTATGTCGCCAGATGTTAACGATCCTGGTTATAGAGCCGTTACATTTGATGAGTTACGTATAGCCTATAAGCAACAAGTGGAAGCATTAGTTGATGGTGGAGTTGATTTGTTGTTGGTAGAAACCGTTTTCGATACCCTAAATGCAAAAGCAGCTTTGTTTGCCATAGAAGAAGTTAAGGAAGAGCGGGCTATCGATATACCCATTATGCTTAGTGGTACCATTACCGATGCGTCGGGGAGAACACTTTCCGGTCAAACAGCAGAAGCATTTTTAATTTCAGTATCCCATATTCCATTATTGTCGGTTGGTTTTAATTGTGCCTTGGGAGCCAATTTATTGCAACCGCACTTAGAAGCGATAGCGTCTAAAACAGATTTCGCCATTTCGGCACATCCCAATGCAGGTTTGCCAAATGCTTTTGGTGAATACGATGAAACACCAGAAGAAATGGGAGAACAAATAGAAGCGTATTTGAAAAAGAATTTAATAAATATTATTGGAGGTTGCTGCGGTACAAGCCCTGAGCATATAAAGGTTATTGTAGATCTCGCTGCTAAATATAAACCTCGTAACATGGTTGTGGATGCTGTTAGTTGATTGTTGGTTTTTGGTTGCTGGTTTTTGGTTGTTAGTTTTTTGCTGCTGGGTGTTTAAAAAGGAAATATTTTGAAATCATATATAGAATTAGATGTTTGGATTGAAGCTAGGAAATTGGTTAATCAGGTGTATACATTGACTAACGAATTTCCTAAGGAAGAACTTTATAGTATTACAAATCAAATTAGAAGAAGTTCAGTTTCAATTCCATCAAATATAGCTGAAGGTTGTGGAAGACAATCAACAAAAGAAACAATTCGATTTTTATATATTTCCAGAGGATCTTTATATGAGTTGGAAACGCAATTGTATCTTTCAAATGATCAGCAATTTATTTCCAATGAATTATTAAAAACAATATTGAATCAAGTAGAAATTTGCAAAAAGTTGATTAATGGATTCATAAAGTATTACAAAAGTAAAATATGAAAACCAACAACAAAAAACCAGCAACCAAAAACCAACAACAAAAAACTAACAACAAAAAACCAGCAACCAACCACAATTAAGAACCATTTTCAATAGTAGAACATTATAAGTAATGAGTAGCAATCAAAAAAAATACATGAAGTTATCAGGACTAGAACCTCTGGTCTTGAACGAAAACAGCAATTTTATTAATGTTGGTGAACGAACCAATGTTGCTGGTTCTCGTAAGTTTTTACGGTTGATTAAGGAGGAGAAGTTTGATGAAGCATTAGATATTGCTAGACACCAAGTAGATGGAGGTGCGCAAATAATCGATATCAATATGGACGATGGTCTTATTGATGGTAAAGAATCGATGGTTCGTTTTTTAAACCTAATCGCTGCCGAACCGGATATTTGCCGAGTACCTATCATGATAGATAGTTCTAAATGGGAAATTATAGAAGCAGGGTTGCAGGTCGTACAAGGTAAATCTGTGGTAAACTCCATTTCGCTAAAAGAAGGTGAAGAAAAGTTTATTTGGGAAGCAACACAGATTAAGCGCTATGGTGCTGCCGTTATTGTTATGGCTTTCGATGAGGTCGGTCAAGCAGATAACTACGAAAGACGTATCGAAATATCAAAACGTTCATATGATGTGTTGGTAAACAAAGTCGGCTTTCCTTCAGAAGATATCATTTTCGATTTAAATATATTCCCTGTAGCAACGGGGATGGATGAACACCGCAGAAATGCGATCGATTTTATTGAGGCTACACGTTGGGTGCGGGAAAATTTACCAAATGCAAGTGTTAGTGGTGGGGTGAGTAATGTGTCGTTTTCTTTTAGAGGAAACAATATAGTTCGAGAAGCCATGCACTCGGTATTCCTATACTATGCCATAAAGGCGGGTATGAATATGGGCATTGTAAACCCAACGATGTTGGAGGTTTATGATGATATTCCTAAAGATTTATTAGAGCATGTAGAAGATGTTATTTTAGATAGACGGGATGATGCCACAGAACGCTTATTGGATTTAGCCGAAACCGTTAAAGGTACTAAAGCCGAAAAGACCGTTGATTTATCATGGCGAGAGAATCCTCTTCAGCAACGTATTACTCATGCTTTGGTAAAAGGGATCGATGCATACATTTTAGAAGATATTGAACAGGCAAGACAAGAAGCTGAAAAGCCTATTGATGTTATAGAAGGACATTTAATGATAGGTATGAATGTCGTAGGTGATTTGTTTGGAGAAGGAAAAATGTTCTTACCACAGGTTGTTAAATCGGCACGAGTTATGAAGAAAGCTGTTGCCTATTTAAACCCATATATAGAAGCCGATAAATCTGAAGAACAGAAGGCTATTGGTAAGGTACTCATGGCAACTGTAAAAGGCGATGTACATGATATTGGTAAAAATATAGTAAGCGTTGTTTTAGGGTGTAACAATTATGAAATTGTCGATTTAGGCGTTATGGTACCTCCTGAAAAGATTATTGAAACGGCCAAAAAAGAAAATGTAGATGCCATTGGTTTATCGGGCTTAATAACGCCCTCACTTGACGAAATGGTGTATTTAGCCAAGGAGATGGAGCGCGAAAATATGAATATTCCATTGCTAATTGGTGGCGCAACAACATCCAAAGCCCATACAGCCGTAAAAATAGACACACAGTACAAAAATGCGGTAGTACATGTAAATGATGCGTCGCGTGCTGTAACCGTTGTTGGCGATTTGTTAAACAAGCAAACAGCTAACGCCTATGTTGCCAAATTAAAGGAAGATTACGACGCATTTAGAACCAAGTTTTTAAAACGAGGTAAGGAGAAATCGTATATCACTTTAGAAGAAGCCAGAAAACGAAAGTTTAAAATTGATTGGGAGTCTGCTGAGATTGTAAAACCTAAAGAACTAGGCATTCAGAGATTAAAGCAGTTAAGTTTAAAAGAGTTATTGCCGTACATTGATTGGAGCCCGTTTTTTAGAAGTTGGGACCTCCACGGAAAATACCCGAATATTTTAAAAGATGATGTTGTAGGAGAAGAGGCTAGTCGATTATATGATGATGCGCAAGCCATGATAAAAGAGATTGTTGCAAAACAGCTATTAAAACCAAAAGCTGTTTTTGGTCTGTTTGAAGCTAATAGTATAAACGAAGACGATATTTCTATTAAGAAAAAAGGGAAGGAAATTGCTGTATTCAGAACCTTACGACAACAATTAAAAAAGCGGGAAGGTATTCCAAATATTGCATTGGCAGATTTTATAGCTCCAGAGAGTTCTGGTAAAACAGATTATATGGGTGCTTTTTGTGTGGGTATTTTTGGAGCGCAGGAGTTGGCAGATCATTATAAACAACAAGAAGATGATTATAATGCAATTATGGCACAGGCTATTGCGGATCGATTTGCAGAAGCTTTCGCCGAATATTTGCATAAACAAATAAGAGCCAAGCACTGGGGTTATGTTCAAGAAGAGTCGTTAAGTAATGAAGAACTAATAAAGGAAGCTTACAAGGGTATTCGTCCGGCACCAGGCTATCCTGCATGTCCAGATCATTTGGAAAAGGAAACGATCTGGGAGCTTTTGGATGTTGAAGAACTTATAGGAGTTTCCCTAACAGAAAGTTTGGCGATGTGGCCAGCGGCAGCAGTTTCGGGATACTATTTTGCTAATCCAGAATCGAAATATTTTGGTTTAGGTAAGATTACCGATGACCAAATAACCGATTACGCCTCCAGAAAAGGCATTAAAAAAGATATTGCCCGTAAATGGTTGCACCCAAATTTAGCTAGCGAGTAAAACTATTAGGAAGATTTTAGTAAATAGAATTTAATGTTAAGAGATAAAATTGTCAATAAAAAATCAGGAATCCTACTTTATGGGTTAACACCACCTAAGTTAAACATCGATAAAAGTAAGATTCAGCTTATTGCAAATAAATTAATTGAACGTGTAAAACATTTGCCTATTGATGGTTTGGTTTTATATGATATTCAGGATGAGTCTGCAAGGACTAATCAAGTAAGGCCATTTCCTTTTAATGAGACTTTAACACCGGATGATTATAGCAATAACTATCTTGGAGAATTAAAAATTCCAAAGATTATATATAAGAGTGTTGGAAAGTATACGGCAAACGAGTTCAAGAATTGGATTGATGAAAACTCAAATACGATAGATTATTCAGTTTTTGTTGGGACACCATCAGATGAGTTGGTTTTAAATCTTCCGCTAAATGATGCTTATAAAATAAATCGTGATGCTAAACATTCCATTCCGTTGGGAGGGGTAACTATTCCAGAACGACATTATCAATTGAATGATGAGCATCTGCGTATTTTCGGCAAAATAGATAAAGGCTGTAAGTTCTTCATTTCTCAATGTATTTACAATACATATAACACCAAAAATTTCTTATCCGATTATCACTATTATTCTATAGAAAACAATAAGGAATTGCAACCCATAATATTCACGTTAACACCATGTGGATCATTAAAATCCTTGGAGTTTATGGAATGGTTAGGAATAGATTTTCCAAAATGGTTAAAAAATGAATTTAAGTATTCAAAAGACATGCTTGTCAAATCAATAGATACTTGTAAATATATTGCGAGAGAGCTTATAGATTATAGTAATGAAAAAAACATTCCTATAGGGTTTAATATTGAAAGTGTGTCGGTTAGGAAAGAGGATGTGGAAGCTTCCGTAGAACTGTTGAAAGATGTCAAGGTTTTGATGAACGAATATGAATACGAATCATTAAGTTTGTCTGGTAATATTATGGAGGAGTAAAAGCCCCTCCTAGCCTGCCCGAAGGGGAGGAAAAAAGAAAAAGAATTGAAATAGAAATTTAATATACCCATTAAAAGCCCCTACTTGGGAGGGGTTGGGGAGGCCACATGAAAGTTACAAACCATATTAAAAAAGCTAAAGGAAAAACATTGTTTTCCTTTGAGATTATTCCACCACAGAAAGGTAGAAGTATTCAGGAGTTGTATAATAACATAGATCCTTTAATGGAGTTTAATCCGCCATTTATTGATGTAACAACATCTAGGGAACAATATATATACATAGATAAGGGAGACGGGCTTTTAGATAGGAAAATTACACGTATGCGTCCTGGTACGGTTGGGATTTGTGCAGCTATAAAGCATAAGTATAATGTAGATACAGTACCACATGTTTTATGTGGTGGTTTTACAAAAGAGGAAACCGAATACCTATTGGTAGATTGTCATTATTTAGGTATCGATAATGTTATGGCTTTGCGCGGAGATGCTATGAGCCATCAAAAGTATTTTGAGCCATCTAAAGGAGGAAATCACTATGCTACAGACTTGGTGGCACAGATTCAGAATTTAAATTGCGGGAAGTATTTACACGATGTTGTTGAGTCCGACCATAAATCTGATTTTTGTATTGGTGTAGCCGGTTACCCAGAAAAACATATGGAAGCCCCTTCTTTACAAGCCGATTTAAGGCGTCTTAAAGAAAAGGTTAATGCTGGAGCAGATTATGTTGTAACACAAATGTTTTTTGATAATGAAAAGTACTTTGAGTTTGTAGAAAAGGCAAAAGAAGCAGGGATTAATGTGCCTATTATTCCGGGAATAAAACCGTTGGCAGTTAAGCGTCATTTGCAAATATTACCACAAGTATTTAAAATAGATTTACCCGAAACTTTAGTTAACGAAGTTGAAAAGTGTAAAGACAATAAGCAAGTAAGACAAGTAGGTGTGGAGTGGGCTATAAAACAATCTGAAGAGCTTAAAAAGGCCGGTGTACCGGTACTTCATTACTATTCAATGGGTAAAAGTGATAATATTAAAGCAATTGCATCGAAGTTATTTTAATATTTCCTTTACATTTGCCCTTTAAAACCTACTAATGAGATTACTTTTTATCTGTATTTTTTGTGCAGTATTTAGCTTTTCTTTCTCTCAAGAAAAAAAGCATACATCCTATTTGGATGTCAATTATTTTAAGGGAAACATTGCACTACATAATAACGATATCTTACATTTAATTAAGGGGCATCCGGAAGGCGTTGTTTTAAGTTGGAACAAAAAAACCTTTGGATTTAAGGATTGGGAACAACGTTATAATTATCCGGATTATGGAATGTCTTTTGTTTACCAAAATCTAAAGAATGACGTTTTAGGAAATAACTATGCGCTATTTTCACATTACAATTTCTACTTTTTAAACCGTAATTTAATGATGCGTATTGGTCAAGGTTTAGCCTTAACGACCAATCCTTACGATAAGGAAGATAATTTTAGGAATATAGCCTATGGATCTAAAATAATGAGTAGTACCTACTTGATGCTTAATTATAAAAAGGAACATATTATAGATAGGTTTGGAATACAGGCAGGACTATCGTTTATTCATTACTCAAATGGGAATTTTAAAGCTCCTAATGCAAGTACAAATACTTTAGCCTTAAATGTGGGTGTTACATATAATTTAGATGAAGAAGCACCAGAATATATAACCACATTGCAAGATGGAGCCAAAGAAACATTTACGCAACCTATAAAATATAATGTTGTTTTTAGGAGTGGTATTAATGAAAGTGATATTGTTGATAGTGGTCGTTTTCCTTTTTACATCTTTTCTGCATATGCAGATAAACGCATTAATGTAAAAAGTGCATTACAAGTAGGAGCCGATGTGTTCTTTTCAAGGTTTTTAAAGGAGTATATTTATTACAGGTCGGTTGCTTTTCCAGAAGATAATTTAACAGGAAACGAAGATTATAAAAGAGTAGGTGTGTTTGCTGGGCATGAATTATTTATTAATAAAATGTCGCTTGTTACCCAGTTGGGGTATTATGTGTATTACCCTTTCGATTTTGAAGGGCGTACTTATCTTAGAATAGGTTTAAAACGCTATTTTGGTAACAAATGGTTTGGAGCATTAACATTAAAGTCTCATGGTGCAAAAGCAGAGGCGTTAGAATTTGGAGTTGGTGTTAGGTTATAAAATTCCTGCTTTAGTAGGATTGACAAAAAATATGAAACGAATTATATACATATTTGTATTAATAATTACAGCTTGCGATAGTGAGAATGCAGGTGATTGTTTTCAAAAAACAGGACAGATCATTCAGCAAGAAGTGGTAGTTGATGCCTTTACTAAAATTTTAGTAAACCGGGGTGTAGAATTAATAATTAAGGAAGGTACCGAACAAAAAGTTATTATTGAAACCGGCGAAAATCTGTTAAATGATGTTACAGCTACAGTAATAGATGATAAATTAACCTTAACAGACCATAACAACTGTAACTATGTGCGGGATTATGGTGTGACTAAAGTATACGTAACATCTCCAAATATTACAGAAATAAGATCCTCTACTCAATATGATATAAGTTCTGATGGGGTTTTAACCTATCCGAATTTAACGGTTCTATCTGAAGATTTTGGGGAGCCAGACTCTTTTACAAGTGCTAATTTTAGATTACAAATAGATAATACTACATTTCGATTGGTCTTTAACAATCTGTCTAATTGCTTTATTTCTGGTAGAACAGAAAATTTAAACCTCCTCTTTGCAGCAGGAACATCACAGTTTGAAGGGCGTAATCTTATTGCTCAAAATGTACAATTATGGAACAGGGGATCGAACGATATGATTGTAAATCCTCAACAAGAAATAAAAGGAACTATTTCCGGACCAGGTGACGTAATTTGTGTAACCCGTCCGGCAATAGTAGAAGTTGATGAGTTGTATAAAGGACGATTAATCTTTGAATAAAGCAACCGATTGTTTAGCAATTTCCAATTCTTCGTTAGTTGGAATTACTAAAACTTTTACTTTAGAATCCTCGGTATTGATAACTTGCATTTCTTTGGACTTAACATTGTTTTTTTCAACATCTAACTCAACACCAAAAAAGTCTAAATCTTTAGAAATACGCTCTCTCATTAGTGACGAGTTCTCCCCAATGCCAGCGGTAAATACGATGGCATCCAGTCCGTTTAAAATAGCAGCATAACTACCGATGTATTTTTTAATACGGTACACGTTCATTTCTAAAGCTAACTGACATGCTTTGTTGCCTTTGGTAGCCTGTTCTTCAATATCCCTTAAATCGCTAAACCCGGTTAGTCCTAGCATACCACTCTTTTTTTGTAAAAGCGTATTGATTTCTTCTAAGCTAAAATTTAATTTGTTGGCCAAATAAAATATAATAGCAGGATCGATATCACCAGAACGCGTTCCCATTATTAAACCACTTACAGGAGAAAACCCTAAGGAATGATCTATACTCTTACCATCTTTAACAGCCGTCATACTGCAACCGTTTCCTAAATGAACAGTGATGATTTTAGAATTCTTTTTACCTAAATAGTCAATCGCTTTTTCCGAAACATATTTATGGCTGGTGCCATGAAAACCGTATAGACGAATATGATGGTCTTTTAACAGATCGTTTGGAATAGCATATTTATAAGCGCGTTCGGGTATGGATTGATGAAAAGCTGTATCGAAAACAGCTACCTGCTTCGCATTCGAAAAAATATCTTCGGCGACTTCAATACCCTCAAGGTTGGCAGGGTTATGTAACGGAGCCAACGACGATAATTCTTTTATTTTCTCTTTTACAGTATTGGTGATTTCTATAGTTTCATTAAAATAGATACCGCCATGAACCACTCTATGGCCTACAATTGAAATATCTTCTGGCGATTTTATGATCCCCGTATTATTATCTAAAAGTTGTTTAGATAATAATTGTAATCCATCCTTATGATTTAAGATCGGACTCTCAAATTCAATAGCGTCATTTTCAGTTTTGAATTTAAATATAGCATCATCATGACCAATTCGCTCAATTATCCCAGAACATAAAATGCGCTCTTCGGGCATTGAAAACAATTGAAATTTTATAGAGGAACTCCCCGAATTTAAAACTAATACTTGCATGTTTATTGGTTTTGAGCTTGAATAGCAGTGATTATTACTGTGCTATAAATATCGTCGGCAGTACAACCTCTACTAAGGTCGTTAACTGGTTTGTTTAATCCTTGTAAAACTGGTCCTATAGCTAATGCTCCGGTTTCACGTTGTACAGCTTTATAGGTGTTGTTACCTGTGTTTAAGTCTGGGAAAATTAAGATGCTAGCATGTCCCGCTACTTCAGAATCTGGTAATTTACTTTTTCCAATACGCATATCTACCGCAGCATCATATTGAATAGGTCCTTCTATTTTTAAATCAGGATTTTGAGCTTTTACAATGTCGGTAGCTTCTCTAACCTTTTCAACATCGGCTCCTTTTCCGGAAGCACCAGACGAATAAGAAAGCATAGCAACTTTAGGTTCTATGCCAAATTCTTTTGCGGTTTGAGCAGACGAAACAGCTATTTCTGCTAATTCTTCCGCGTTTGGTTTCGGGTTAATGGCACAATCTCCAAATACAGAAATTCTGTCTTCCAAACACATAAAGAAAATAGATGATACCATATTTACTCCCGGTTTGGTTTTTATAAACTGTAATGCAGGTCGTAACGTATGTTGGGTGGTGTGTGCCGCTCCAGAAACCATACCGTCTGCATGACCTTTGTAAATCATCATGGTGCCAAAATAAGAAACATCAGCCATTGTATCCTTAGCCATTTGTAAGCTTACATTTTTGTGTTTTCTAAGCTCGTAAAAAGTCTTAGCATAATCATCAAAATGAGGCGATTTTGTTGGCGATATAATGTTTATTCTATCGGTGTTTAAAGGAATGTCTAATTTTAAAATACGTTCCTTAATTTTATCTTCTTCACCCAAAAGCGTTAAATCTACAACATTGGCATTAATTAATTTTGCAGAAGCACGTAAAATACGTTCATCATAACCTTCTGGTAAAACAATGTGCTTCTTATCGTTTAAGGCGCGCTGTAGTAAATTGTACTGAAACATTCTTGGTGTAAATACATCAGACTCAAATGTAATAAGTCGTTCAGCAAGTTTATCTGTATCGACGTGTTTCTCGAAAGTTTCTATAGACGTTGCTATTTTTTCTGTATTTTCAGCATAAACTCTCGATTTAATACTACCTATACTATTAGTTACATGGTAGGTGCCTCCTTTTACACTAATAAGTGGAACTATACTCGAAAGCCCTTCGATAAGTTTTAAAATTGGCTCTTCTGGAATAAGGCCTCCCGTTAAAATAATTCCGGCAATTTTAGGGTAGTTTTTAGAAATATTGGCTTGTAAAGCTCCTAAAATAATATCGGCTCTGTCGCCAGGAGTAATAACCAAAGAGTTTTCCTTAAGGTGGGTTAAATAATTACGTAATTGCATAGCCCCAACACTTGGATTCTCTGTTAGGTTGTTTAGCATGTCTTGCCCAAAAAGAACTTCACCACCTAAAGCTTTCGAAATTTCTTTTACCGTAGGACTGCCAAGGCTAGGAATTTTTGGGATAACTGTAATGTCGGTCCCGTTATTTATACGTTCCTTTAGCTGCTCTTTAAGTGTAGAAAGGCTTTCTGGATTAGCTTTGTTGGTTACTATTGAAAGCACATCTACGTCTTGCTTAAACGTATCGTGGGCTAATTGAACACTGTCTACAATCTCTTTAAGTTCTTTTTTGTCTCCTTGAGAAACGATAATAACTGGCAACCCAAGGTTTTTAGATATTAAGATATTTATATCCAGTTCTAAGCTTGAGTTTTCATGAGAGAAATCGGTACCTTCAACCAAAATAAAATCAAAACGTTCTTCAAGATCTTTATACTTCTTAATGATTTCATCTATAACTTCACCAGATTTTCCTTGGTTGTATAGGTCGAGTACTTGACTTCTTGTATATGCAAATGTTCTTTTGTAGTTAATGTCTAATTCAAAATGCGACATCACGGTATTAATGTGATTGTCTCTTTCTCCAACTTCAAGGTCTTCAATGATTGGTCTAAAATATCCAACCTTGGCCGTTTTCCCTAAAAGCATACGCATTAAGCCAAGAACTACAACAGATTTACCGCTGTTAGGCTCAATGGTTGCTACATAAATTCCTTTACTCATAGTGTTTTTCGTTGTAATATAAGATAGCTTGTTGCTCAATCTTAAGCTCGATAACTTATACTTGTGTTTATATAGTTTTTGACAAAATTAGTATGTTCATATTATCAGAAGGATGATATTTATCATACTTTTTATTTTAAACTTATCTGATATAAAAAGAATAAGCTATTTCGATGTTAAATCTCTAAAAAGAGATTCTAAACTTGCATTTTTTTGATTTAGTTGTAAAATTTTTAATTGGTTGTCGTGGGCGAAATCAAATACATGAGATCGCATGTCTTCTGAGGTTTTAAAAGTAATTTCGTAAACAAAATCGTAAGTGTTTGTTACATTCTTTACTTTGGGGAGTTTTAATAAAAAAGCATCTTCAACGCGATAGTCAAATTCAACGATAACAGTTTGTTCCTTTTCGTCGCGTAGTTCGCTTAGCTTTTTGTCTGCAACAATTTCGCCTTTATTAATAATGATAACCCGATCGCACATAGCTTCAACTTCTTGCATGATATGTGTGGAAAGAAACACGGTTTTAGTTTCTCCAATCGTTTTTATAAGGTTTCTAATATCGACCAATTGATTAGGATCTAAGCCTGTGGTCGGCTCGTCTAATATCAAAACATCAGGATCATGCAACAAGGCATTAGCTAGCCCCACACGTTGGCGATATCCTTTAGAAAGCTGACCTATTTTTTTATGAACTTCAGGTGTTAAGCCAGTAAGTTCTATAACATCGTTAATACGCTGTTTAGAAACCTTATATATATTCGCATTAAAATTTAAATACTCCTTAACAAACATGTCTAAATACAAGGGGTTGTGCTCGGGTAAATACCCAACGCTCTTTTGAACAAGCCGCGTGTTTTCCTTTATATCGTATCCATTTACTTTTGCGGCACCTTCACTAGGATTAATATAAGTGGTTAATATCTTCATCATAGTGGATTTTCCGGCGCCATTAGGACCTAAAAACCCAACAATTTCAGGCTTGTTCACTTTAAAAGATATACCGTTTAAAGCCTTCTGTTCACCATAATATTTTGAAACTCCTATTACTTCAATAGACATAATTAAAATTATTTGTTCAAAAATAATAATTATATAACGCAAGAGAAGTTTTGTTGTATAATCTTTAAAACTTTTGAAAAAACAGAAAAAAAACTAAGTCACAATTTTGATTTCTTAAAATATTATTTACTTTAGCCTCATAATTACTATGACAATGACAGTATTTTATACATTTTTTAACAACTGGTTTTATTTCTTTTATAGCAAAAGGAACGAGACGTTGTATGTATAATTTATAACAATAAATTTTAATATGAGTCTCGATGAAAATCGGGACTTTTTTTTGTTCAACTTTTAATTGAATAAATGCAATTAAGGTTGAAGGTATATAAAAAACTAGATTTTGATTAAAACGGTAGCCATACAGGGAGTAAAAGGATCTTTTCATCATATTGTGTCTCAGCAATTTTTTGACGAAAATGTCGATGTTATAGAGTGTTTAACCTTCGATAAGGTCGTAGATTCTTTAATTACGGAAGAATGCGATGCCGCCATTATGGCCTTGGAAAACTCTATAGTAGGGTCGATTATTCCTAATTACGCATTAATTGATACTTACGGTTTGCACATTGTTGGCGAGCATTATCTGGACATTCAGCATAACTTAATGGCTTTGCCGGGGCAGAAGATAGAAGATATTAAAGAAGTGTATTCGCATCCCATGGCATTGCTACAATGTAAGGAGTTTTTTAAGCAATATCCGCATATAAAATTGGTGGAAGATAAAGATACGGCAGAGGTGGCACAACGTATACAGGAAAAAAAGCTTAAAGGAATAGGGGCTATTGCCAGTGTTATGGCTGCAGATATATTCGAGTTAGATGTTTTGGCAGCCAGTATTCAAACTATAAAGCACAACGAAACACGTTTTGTTATTGTGAAGCGAACAAATTCGGAAGTTCCGGAAAATGAGATGAACAAAGCGTCGGTTAAATTTGAAAGCGATCATAAGCGAGGTAGTCTCGCGGCTATTCTTAATGTAATGAGCGATTGCAAGCTAAATCTAACTAAAATTCAATCCCTACCAATAATTGATGAGCCTTGGAAGTATGCTTTTTTTGTTGATATTACTTTTGACGAATATATAGATTTTAAAAAATCGAAATCTATAATAGATATTATGGGCGAAGGGTTTAAAGTGTTGGGAGAATATAAAAATGCTAAATTATGATTGAAGCAGCAAACAGATTGCAAACGGTAGAGGAATATTACTTTTCAAAGAAATTAAGAGAAGTAAGTTTCCTTATAAATAGCGGTAAACCTATTATTAATTTAGGGATTGGTAGTCCGGATTTACAGCCGCCAAAAAGGGTTGTAGAGGCTATAAAGGAAGGTTTGCTGGCTCCTAATGCACATAAATATCAGAGTTATCAAGGTTTGCCAGAGCTAAGAGATGCTATCGTTGGATTTTATAAAGAGCATTTTTCGGTTTCTTTAAGTGCTTCAACAGAGGTTTTACCTCTAATGGGAAGTAAGGAAGGGATTATGCATATTTCAATGGCCTATTTAAATGAAGGAGATGAGGTATTGATTCCAAATCCAGGATACCCAACTTACCAATCTGTTACAAAATTAGTAGGAGCAAAACCTGTTTTTTACGAACTGGATGCTGCTAACAATTGGTTGCCGGATTTTGAAGCTCTAGAGCAATTGGATTTGAGCAAGGTAAAACTAATGTGGGTAAACTATCCGCATATGCCAACTGGAGCAACGCCAAATACATATTTGTTTGAAGAATTAGTAGCATTTGCCAAACGTCATAATATTTTAATAGTTAATGATAATCCGTATAGCTTTATATTAAATGATGCTCCAAAAAGCATATTAAGCGTTACAGGAGCAAAAGATGTTTGTTTAGAGCTTAACTCGCTAAGTAAAACCTTTAATATGGCTGGCTGGCGCGTAGGTATGGTTGTTGGAGACAGCAAGCATATAAACAATATTTTAAAGGTGAAGAGTAACATGGATTCTGGTATGTTCTATGGGATTCAAAAAGGAGCTATTGAAGCTTTAAAATGTTCAGAAATGTGGTTTGTTACATTAAATAGCGTGTACAAACGACGTCGCGATTTAGTTTGGCGATTAGCAAAAGCTTTAAACTGTACTTACGATGAAAATGCAACGGGGCTTTTTGTTTGGGCTAAATTACCAGAAGGGATTAAAGCTGAAACATACATAGATGAGGTGTTAAAAAATAAACATGTATTTATTACACCGGGAACTATTTTTGGGAGTAAAGGCGAAGGGTATATCCGATTTTCTCTATGTGCGCCAACCGAAGTTTTAGAAGAAGCTATAAAACGAGTTGAATAAGTATTTTGTTTGTTATAAACAGTGATATAGAAAAGTGTAAATAATAATTGATATTTCTTCCCTGCTTGTGCTGAGCGTAGTCGAAGTATGGGAAGAAGCCTCAAAAGAGACAGATAGGAATGAAAAATATATACATTATAGGGGTTGGTTTAATTGGCGGTAGTCTTGCTATAGATATTAAAAAAAATAATCCGGAAACGGTTATTCATGGTATTAGTAGGAAGCAAACAACGCTTGATGAAGCTTTGTCGCTTAATCTAATCGACAAAAAAGCAACTTTAGATGATATTGATAAAGCCGATTTAGTCATTATATCTATTCCTGTAGATGCTACTGTAAAAATGTTGCCGACCATTTTGGATAAGATTCATGATTCCGGATTGGTTGTAGATGCCGGTTCTACTAAATTGGATATATGTAAGGTTGTTGAAGATCATCCTAAGCGTAGAAATTTTTTAGCGATGCACCCTATTGCTGGAACAGAGCATTCGGGGCCTAGTGCAGCCATGAGCGGTTTGTTTAAGGGAAAAACAAACATTGTTTGCGAAGTTGAAAAAACAGCATTCAAGCTTCAGGAAAAGGCTCTAAAGCTTTTTGCTGATATAGGTATGCGTATGCGCTACATGAACCCAGAAGCACACGATAAACATATAGCCTATATGTCTCACCTGTCACATATAAGCTCATTTATGTTAGGTAAAACGGTGATAGATAAAGAGAAAAACGAACGGGATATTTTTGATATGGCAGGTAGTGGATTTGCTTCTACCGTTCGTTTAGCAAAGAGTTCTCCGGAAATGTGGACGCCTATTTTTAAACAAAATAAGGAAAATGTTATCGAGACTTTAGAAGAGTATATCGATAACCTGAAGTTGTTTAAGGAGCTTATGGAAAAAGATGACTTTGAGGCAGTTTATAACGAAATGAAAAATACGAATCATATAAAACAAATTTTAAACGGAATAGCTTAAACGGCTAAATATTGAGTAAAAATGGAGAATAAAAAAGAAATGAGAAACTGGTTGGATGCATTAAATTTAGATCATCCTTTGGTTATTGCAGGACCTTGTAGTGCCGAAACAGAAGAGCAAGTATTAAAGATAGCTCATGAGTTAAAAGACACAGACGCTAATTATTTTAGAGCAGGTATTTGGAAACCAAGAACAAGACCAGGAATGTTTGAGGGTGTTGGTGCATTGGGTTTAAACTGGCTTAAGAAAGTAAAAGAAGAAACCGGGATGAAAATTTGTACAGAAGTAGCTAATGCTGCCCATGTAAAACTAGCTTTAGAGAACGATGTAGATCTGTTATGGATTGGAGCACGTTCTACTGTGAGTCCGTTTATAATGCAAGAAATTGCAGATGCTTTAAAAGGTACAGATAAACCTGTTTTGATAAAAAACCCTGTTAACCCAGATTTATCATTGTGGTTAGGAGGAATAGAAAGAATATATAAATCTGGAGTTAAAAACATAGGAGCTATACACAGAGGGTTTTCATCTTACCAAAAGACCAAGTATAGAAACATACCAGAATGGCAATTAGCTATTGAGTTTCAAAATAAATTCCCAGATATCCCTTTAATTTTAGATCCGTCTCATATTACCGGTAATCGCGAAATGATTTTTGATGTATCGCAAACGGCATTAGATTTAAATTACGATGGATTAATGATTGAAACACATCACGATCCTGAGAACGCATGGAGTGATGCTGCACAGCAAGTAACACCTTCTAAGTTGATACAAATCATGAAAGATCTTAAAATTAGAAAAGAGACCGACGCAGAAGCAGAATACAACAATGCCTTAAATAATTTAAGAGCTCAAATTGATATTGTAGACCACGATATTATTAGTTTATTAGGAAAACGAATGATAGCCGCAGATGGAATTGGAGCGCTTAAAAAGAAAAAAAATGTTGCTGTATTACAGTCTAAACGTTGGAATGAGATTTTAGGAAAAATGGTTTTAGAAGGAGAGGAGCACGGACTTAGTGAAGAGTTTATCTTAAGAATGTTTAAAGCGATTCACCAAGAATCTATTAACCATCAAGAGAAGATAATTAACGGTTAAAATAATAATCGATTAGTGTATAAAAAAGAGAGTGTCTAAAAAGTGTCATTCAGAGCGGCTTGTGCTGAGCGTAGTCGAAGCAAGCGAAGAATCTCGTTAAATCATATCTATTACGAATTAATAAGATTCTTCATTTCATTCAGAATGACACTTTTTAGACACTCTCTTTCGTTTTTATAGAAATGAAAAACTACTTGTTGTTTCTCTTAAAAATATAACGCGTAATAAAAATACCCTTACCATCGTCTTTCCCGCTATCGCTTTCTACAGCGCTTGTAATGAAAGCTAACTCCCAACCTTCTTCAACCATAGTGTTTATTTTAGAGGATATTACGGCATCGTTTGCTGCGATATTCTGGAAACGGATACCTCCAATGTTGTAGAAGTTTAATAATTTAGTTTCGTCAAAATCCTTAACTCTAATATTTCCACGTTTAGATTTATTACGAGTATTATCTTCAGCAGTTTGGGTACTGGTATATTCTTTATAATCTTTTTTCTCATTAGCACTAATAATTCTAGAACGCCCAAGGCCATTGGGAACAATAGATTCTACACTGGTAACAACTTTGTACTCAACTTGAGCGCTAGCGTCGATAAAAGAAAATAACGCAATGGTAAAAACTAGTAGTAATTTTTTCATCTGTCGGAGATTTTTATGATTAATAATGACCGTTTAAACAACATTTATGCCAAAAAAAATATTTTTAAGTTATATTTTTGAAAAATATGACAGGACTCGTTTATAAATCTACAGGAAGTTGGTATACCGTTAAAACCGATTTAGGCCATACTTACGAATGCCGCATAAAAGGAAAATTCCGTATAAAGGGTATTAAGAGTACAAACCCAATAGCGGTAGGTGATGTTGTAGATTTTGAGATTGAAACCTCTAATAATCAAGAAACCGGCATTATAAATAATATTCACGACAGAACCAATTATATTGTTAGAAAATCGGTTAACCTATCCAAACAAACACATATCATAGCTGCTAATCTAGATCAGGTTTTTTTAATGATTACGATTAATAACCCGCCTACATTAACCAGTTTTATTGATCGGTTTTTGGTAACAGCTAACGCATATTCCATTAAAACGGTGTTGTTGTTTAACAAAATTGATGTGTACGACGAGGAAACACTTTTAGAAGTAAAGTATTTAGCGCATATATACAGGAAAATAGGATACGAATGCATAGGTGTTTCTGCTAAAACAGGAAAAAACATAGAGAAAGTAAAGGCGTTAATGCACGATAAGGTTAGTATGTTTTCGGGACATTCTGGGGTAGGTAAATCAACTCTGGTAAATGCTATAGAACCAACTTTAAATATTAAGACAAAAGAAATTTCTACACAACATATGCAAGGACAACATACCACAACCTTTGCAGAAATGTTCGATTTAAGTTTCGGAGCAAAAATTATTGATACACCGGGTATAAAAGGTTTTGGAGTAGTCGATATGGATAAGGAAGAAGTAGGAGACTATTTCCCCGAAATATTTAAATTAAAGCAAGACTGTAAGTTTAATAATTGTCTGCACGTGCAAGAGCCGAAATGCGCTGTTAAAAAAGCACTGGATAATGATGAAATAGCGTTTTCGCGTTACAGAAGTTATATGCAAATAATTGAAGGGGAAGACGAACATTATAGAACTGATAATTGGGATAATTCGTGATTAGTGTTCAGTGTTCAGTGTTCAGTGTTTAGTAATTGGTTGGCAGTGTTTTGTTTTAATAAATAAAAAATCCTTTTAGCGTTTATGAAAGTAGTTATTCAAAGAGTTTCAGAAGCAAGTGTAACTATCGAAGGAGAGAACGTGGCATCTATTTCGAGCGGGCTTTTAATTCTTTTAGGTATAATTAATGAGGATACAGCAGAAGATATTAAATGGCTAACCAATAAAATTGTAAACCTTCGCATTTTTGGAGACGAAAATAATGTTATGAATAAATCCCTGTTAGATGTTAATGGCGAAGCTATAGTGGTAAGCCAATTTACATTGCATGCCGCTACAAAAAAAGGAAACAGACCAAGTTATATTAAAGCAGCAAAACCAGATATTGCAGTGCCGCTTTATAACAGTTTTGTACAACAAATGGAAAGTGGTTTGGGTAAAAAAGTACAAACCGGACAATTTGGAGCCGATATGAAAGTGGCATTGCTTAACGACGGTCCGGTAACTATAATAATCGATTCTAAAAACAAAGAATAATGGCATCTGTATTTGGGCATAGTGTAGTCGGTTTTACATTAGCCAAAATTATAGATGAGCACAATTCAAAATGGCTAATAGCATTAGCAATACTATCAACAATACTTCCAGATTTAGATGTTGTAGGCTTTAAAATGGGTATTCCATATTCACATCCTTTGGGGCATCGTGGTTTTACACATTCCATATTATTTTCAATGGTATGGGCTTTTGTTTTAATGATTACCCTAGGTAGAAAGCATAAACTTATTTGGTTTTGCGTTATTTTTTTGTCAACGCTCTCACATGGTATTTTAGATGCCATGACGTCTGGAGGTATGGGTGTTGGTTTTTTTATTCCGTTTAATAATGATCGTTTTTTCTTCCCGTTTAGAAGTATTCAGGTATCACCAATAGGTGTAAAGGAATTTTTTACAGAATGGGGTGTGAAAGTATTGTTTAGTGAATTTAAATATGTTTATATTCCATCTTTTTTTATATTAGTTGTAAGATTTTTAATTTATCGATTAAAGGGTGTTTTTTACGACAAAAACTGATTTTTCTCATATGTTAGCAGGTCAAATAAAGATATCTTTAAAGTCTAAAAGCTATATAACCATATGATTGTAAAAAAAATAATGAGTGCTCTCATTTTGCTCATTAGTCTCTCTGTTACCTCACAAGAAAACCTATATACAAGCTATACAATTCCAGCAAACCTTAAAGAAAAAGCAAATGCAGTGATTCGATCTAACGATGTCCATATTTCGTTAAGGTCGTCGAGAGAAATGCATGTTAAGGAAAAAAGAATTATTACCGTATTAAATAAAAAAGGTGATAGAGATGTTAGGGCTTACTTGTATTACGATAATAATCTGAAGATAAAAAACTTAGAGGTTTTGGTTTTTAATAATTATGGTAAAGAAATTAAAAAAATAAGGAAAAACGATTTTAAAGATGTTAGCGTTGTTGATGGTATTACACTATATTCAGATTCAAGAAAAAAATATTTAGAGTATACCCCAATTGAGTATCCTTATACAATAGAATTCACCTGTGAGGTTATAAGTAATAATACGGCATTTATTCAACCCTTTATACCAGCTAACGGATATTTTTTAAGTGTTGAGAAAAGCACTTATACTATTGATTTTCCAGAAAATATAACCATTAGAACTAAAGAGAAGAACTTTGAAACTTTAGATTTAGTAAAGGAAGAGCTTGCTGGAAAAATGACTTATGAAGTTAAAAATATTGAAGCTGTTAAGCCCGAAGCGTATAGTCCAGCAGCTGTTAATATGTCTCCTAAAGTATTAGTCGCTTCAGAACAATTTACATTAGAAGGAGTACCTACGCAAGTAGAAAATTGGAATGATTTTGGGAAATGGATGTATCACGATTTGATAAAAGATACATACGATTTGCCGGCAGGTACTGTTAGTATGATTCAGAATTTGGTAAAGGATGAACCAGATGATGTTGCAAAAGCAAAGAAAATATATCAATATGTACAAGATAAAACGCGCTATATAAGTGTTCAAGTTGGTATTGGCGGTTGGAAACCTTTTAATGCATCAGAGGTTGATAAATTAGGCTATGGAGATTGTAAAGCCTTAACAAATTATACTATGTCACTTTTAAAAGCTGTGGGAATTAAATCTAATTATTCAGTTGTATATGCAGGGCGTTCTCAGAGGAGTTTAGAGAAGGATTTTGCTGCAATGCAAGGAAATCATGTTATTCTTAATATTCCTCAGGAGAGTAATGAAGATATATGGTTGGAATGTACAAGCCAAAAAGTGCCTTTTGGTTTTATAGGTCATTTTACAGATGATAGGGACGTATTGGTAATAACACCAGAAGGAGGTACAATACAGCATACAAAAAAGTATAATACAGAAGAAAGTGTTCAGCAGATAACAGGTAGTTACACTATTTCGAATGAAGGCGCTATTAATGCTAATGTGAATATAAGCTCAAAAGGAATACAATACGATGATAAGTATTGGTTAGAGTCCAAAGCAGAAAGAGATCTTGATAAGCATTACAAAAAAAGATGGGGATACATCAATACTATTAAAATTAATAGTATGAACATTACAAACAATAAAGAAGCGATCGAGTTTGTTGAGGATGTAAGTTTCCAGGCAACCAATTATTCCAAAAAAATAGGAAATAGAATGTTGCTTACACTTAATGCTTTAAACAGAAATACAGATATACCAGATCGATATAGAAATAGAAAGCACCCTCTTAAAATTAAGAGAGGTTTTACAGATATCGATGAAGTTGAAATAAAACTGCCTCAAGATTATAAAGTAGAATCCAAACCAAATAATAAAACTATCGAAAACAAGTTTGGGAGCTATAAGGCAGAAGTAACTGTTAAGGATGAAAATATACTTATTTACAAACGAGAGTTTATAGTAAAAGATGGTCAATTCCCCAAAGAAGATTATGAAGCATTCAGAAATTTTTATAAAGAAGTTAACAAACAAGACAACGCTAAGGTTGCCCTAATCAAAAAGTAAAAAAATGAGAATCACATTAGTTTTATTTAGTTTATGCTTTACGTTAACAGCATTTGCGCAGAATTACAAATTCGGAAAAGTCTCTGAAGAAGAGCTGGAAGAAAAGTTTAATCCGTTAGATTCGTCTGCAAGTGCAACATATTTATATAAGTATAGAAAAACCTATTTTAGGTACGATCAATCTGAAGGGTTTAAGCTGATAACAGAAATTCAAGAACGCTTAAAAATATATAACAAAGACGGGTTCGATTATGCTACCAAAAAAGTAAGATTACACAAGAGCGGTGGTAATGAAGAATTAATAGTAGGGAATATAAAAGCCTATACTTATAATTTATTGGAAGGGAAAATAGAAGACACCAAGTTGACTAAAGACGGTGTTTTTAAATCGGAGTACAATAAATATCTAAACGAAACAAAGTTTACCATGCCTAATATAAAAGAAGGTTGTGTGGTAGAGTTTAGGTATACCATAGAATCTCCCTTTTATTATTACGTAGACGATTTCAATTTTCAGTATGCCATTCCAGTAAAAAAATTAGAGGCAATATTTGAAGCTCCCGAATATTATAATTTCAAGGTAAGTACCAGAGGTTATTTAAGCGTGGTTCCTAAAACAGAAACCAAAAGAGACAAAATTACTTTTAGAAGCAAGACGAGATCTGGAGACGGTGGGATTAACACTGTTACAAGAACAACATTCCATTCATCAGATCTGGAGTTTACTAAGCATATATCTACATATAGTTTTACAGATGTACCTGCTCTAGCCGATGAGCCTTATGTAAATAGTATAAATAATTATAGAGCAGCCGCTAAGTATGAATTGTCTTATAGAAAACTTCCGCGATCTACAATTAAGTATTTTTCAACAACTTGGGAAGACGTAGCAAAGACTATTTATGAAAATCCATCTTTTGGGACAGAGTTAGATAAGACCGGGTATTATGAAGAAGAGGTCGATGCAATTATAGGAACAGTATCAGATCCAATGATGCGTATGGGTTTAATTTTCGATTTTGTAAAGTCGAAAGTAAAATGGAATGGTTACCATGGAATCTATACCAACGATGGTGTTAGAAGAGCATTTAAAAATCAAACAGGGAATGTTGCAGAAATAAACCTAATGCTAACCTCTATGTTAAAGTATGCGGGTTTAAACGCCTATCCTGTTTTGGTAAGTACAAGGAAAAATGGTGTGCCTTTATTTCCAACAAGAGAAGGATATAATTATGTTATTAGTTATGTTAAGATGGGAGATGGGTATATTTTGCTAGACGCAACTAATAAATATGGTGCGCCCAATATATTGCCATATAAAACATTAAATTGGCAAGGGCGTGTTATAGCAGAAAAAGGTGGTTCTGCTTTGGTGGATTTGTACCCAAAGGAGAAATCAAAAAACACCATTTCCCTAATGGTTAAATTAAATGAAGATGGTAGTATTGATGGCAGGTGCAGATCTATAAAAACAAAACATGGGGCTTTATCGTATAGAGAAAAATATAATGGCGCAGATGAAGAGGCCTTTATTGAGAAATTAGAAAACAAACATGGTGGTTTAGAAATTTCAGAATTTAAAGTAGTAAACAATTTAGATTTGTCTAAACCAGTAGTGGAATCGTTTAAATTTATAAAAGAAAGTCAGGCAGATATTATTGGCGATAAAATATACTTTTCTCCAATGTTCTTTTTAAAGACAGACGAAAACCCATTTAAATTAGAAAAAAGAGAATTCCCTATAGATTTTGGTTATCCATCTACTACAAGATATCAAATTATAATAAATTTGCCTGAAGGATATAAAGTAGAATCGGTTCCAGAACCAATAGCGATGTCATTGCCAGATAATTTGGGGATATTTAAGTTTAAAACATCGGTTAATGCATCAACTTTGCGGTTATTGGTCGATACAGAAATTAACGAACCTATTATTTCCGCTTTATATTATGAAACCATAAAAGAGTATTTTAAGAAATTTATCGAAAAAGAAAACGAACAAGTCGTATTAACTAAAGTATAGCATGGATATAAAAAACGCACAAAAAATAGTTGATGATTGGATAAATGAACACGGTGTACGCTATTTTAACGAGCTTACCAACATGGCTCAACTTACTGAAGAAGTTGGTGAAGTAGCTCGAATAATAGCGAGGCGTTACGGGGAACAAAGCGAAAAGGAAAGCGATAAAAATAAAGACCTTGGAGAAGAGTTGGCAGATGTTTTATTTGTAGTGTTATGCTTGGCCAACCAAACAGGTGTCGATTTACAAAAGGCATTCGATAAAAGAATGGATAAGAAAGCAAAACGAGATCATGATAGACACCATAATAATGAAAAATTAAAGTAAATTTGCAGCTTCTTTAATAAAGAAACTTAAAAACATGCAAATTACACTTCAAAAATCTTCAGTAGCTAAACAGTCGTCAATTCAAATTACAGGATCTAAAAGTGAATCCAATAGGTTATTGCTTTTAAAAGCACTGTACCCAGAAATTAGCCTCGAAAATGTGTCTAATTCAGATGATAGTAATTTGATGACTAATGCGCTAACAACCGGTTCAGATTTAGTCGATATTCATCACGCAGGAACAGCCATGCGTTTTTTAACGGCATATTTTTCTGTTCAAGAAGGAAGAGAAGTAACGCTTACAGGTTCTAAGCGTATGAAAGAACGTCCTATTGAAGTTTTGGTTAAAGCACTTCAAGAACTAGGAGCGGATATTAGCTATGTTGAAAATGAAGGGTTCCCTCCAATAAAAATAAAAGGGAAAAAACTAACCAAGCATAAAGTATCATTAAAAGCAAATGTAAGCAGTCAGTACATTTCGGCCTTATTGCTTATAGCGTCCAAGCTTGAAAACGGATTAGAGCTAACATTAGAAGGTGAAATAACCTCGGTGCCCTATATAAAAATGACTCTTAGTTTGCTGGATGAAATTGGAGTGTCATCTTCATTTGAAGGAAACATTATTACTGTAAAACCAAAAAACAATAGCGAGCAGTCAAAAACATTAACTGTAGAATCAGATTGGTCATCAGCATCCTATTATTTTAGTATAGCTGCTATTAGCGAGGTTGGAACAGAAATAACACTATCCTCGTACAAGGAGAACTCACTACAAGGCGATTCTGTTTTAGTAGACATTTATAAACATTTTGGTGTAAGAGCCGTTTTTAATGATAATAGCGTTACCTTAAAAAAAGTTTCTTCTAATTTAGAGCCATTAAACTTAGATTTAAAAAATGCACCCGATATTGCGCAGACCATTGCGGTAACATGTTTCGCTTTAGGAATACCATGTGATTTAACCGGACTTCATACACTTAAAATTAAAGAAACCGATAGGTTGGTCGCTTTAAAAAATGAAATAGAAAAGTTGGGTGGTAGCGTAGATATTACTGAGAAATCGTTGCATTTGTCGGCATCTACTACCATTAACGAGTTGGTGTCAATCGAAACGTATCACGATCATAGAATGGCCATGGCATTTGCACCTTTAGCACTCAAAACCGCCATAATAATTGAAGATGCTGGGGTGGTTTCAAAATCGTATCCAACGTTTTGGGATGACTTAAAATCTATCGGATTTAAAATAACTGAATAATAATCACTCATTTACTTGACAACCCCTATTTGGAGATTGTATATTTGCAGCTTTCAAAAAACAATTTATAACGGCTTACTAAAAGTATTTTTAAATGCTACAGGCTTTTTTTAACCTGAAGTTAAGCCATTGAAAGCGCTTTTAGCACATTAAAAATTAATAAAGACTTACAAATGAAATTATCACATTTTGGCTTCAATTTACCTAATGAATTATTAGCAGAACACCCTGCAGAAAACAGAGATGAATCTCGCTTAATGGTTTTAAATAGAAAAGAACAAACCATTGAACACAGAATGTTTAAAGATTTAATAGATTATTTTGAAGAAGATGATGTTTTAATTCTTAACAATACCAAAGTTTTCCCTGCAAGATTATATGGTAATAAGGAAAAAACAGGAGCAAGAATAGAAGTATTTTTGTTAAGAGAGCTAAATGAAGAACAACGTCTTTGGGATGTTTTGGTAGATCCAGCTCGTAAAATAAGAATTGGTAACAAATTGTACTTTGGTGACGATGATACGCTGGTAGCAGAAGTTATAGATAATACAACATCGAGAGGGCGTACATTACGTTTTTTATATGACGGATCGTATTCTGAGTTTAGAAGAAAACTAACAGAACTTGGAGAAACACCTCTTCCAAAATATATAAAAAGAGATGTAGAACCAGAAGACGAAGAGCGTTACCAAACTATATACGCAAAAAATGAAGGTGCTGTAGCTGCTCCAACAGCTGGGCTTCACTTTTCTAAGCACTTATTGAAAAGATTGGAAATTAAAGGTATTGACTTTGCTGAGGTGACTTTACATGTTGGTTTAGGAACATTCAACCCAGTTGAGGTTGAAGATTTATCTAAACACAAGATGGATAGCGAGGAGTTGAAAATTAATGAAACCGCAGTAAACATTGTAAATAAGGGTATAGACAATAAAAGACGTGTTTGTGCCGTAGGTACAACCGCTATGCGTGCCATAGAAAGTTCTGTATCATCTAATGGTAGATTAAATGAAATTGACGGATGGACAAATAAATTCATCTTCCCGCCATACGATTTTAGTATCGCCAACTGTATGATTACTAATTTCCATACACCTAAGTCAACATTATTAATGATGGTTTCTGCCTTTGCAGGACACGATTTTATAAAGAAAGCATACGAAGAAGCTGTAAAAGAAAAATACAAATTTTACAGTTATGGCGATGCCATGTTAATTCTTTAATCCTGAGCGTTTCAGGATCATATTAAACATATCAAAAGGTCTTAAAGTATTAAAAACGAAGTACTTTTAAGGCCTTTTTTAGATACTAATTTATAAGATAACATAAACAGAGGCTTCCACCTCTGAGAATCAATTGATAAGTCAAAAACTGTAAATAGTAAAACCTTTCACTATTTTTACAATACTTATGGCAACAGGCAAAAAAGATATCCGCTCATTAACCAAAGACGATCTAAGAGCGTTCTTTGTACAACAAGGTGATAAAGCATTTCGTGGTAATCAGGTATATGAATGGCTTTGGCAAAAATCAGCGCATACTTTTAAGGATATGACGAATGTTTCGAAAGAAACACGTCAAATGCTAGAAGACCATTTTGTTATTAATCATATTGAGGTAGATACCATGCAGCGCAGTAAGGACGGTACAGTAAAAAATGCTGTACGCTTACATGACGGATTAATAGTAGAATCGGTTTTAATACCAACGGCAACAAGAACTACCGCTTGTGTATCTAGTCAGGTGGGTTGTAGCTTAGATTGTAAGTTTTGTGCAACTGCAAGGTTAAAACGTATGCGTAACTTAAACCCTGACGAGATTTACGATCAGGTAGTTGCTATCGATAAAGAAAGTCGGTTATATCATAATCGTCCGTTAAGTAACATTGTATTTATGGGTATGGGAGAACCGCTTATGAATTATAATAACGTTATTAAGGCTATCGATAAGATTACATCATCAGAAGGATTGGGTATGTCTGCAAAACGAATTACCGTTTCAACATCCGGTATCCCAAAAATGATTAAAAAAATGGCAGATGATGAAGTGAAGTTCAACTTAGCCGTGTCTTTGCACTCTGCCATCGATGAAGTTCGCACGTCCATTATGCCTTTTAACGAAACCTTTCCTTTAGCAGATTTAAAAGAAGCATTAGAATATTGGTATGTTAAAACCAAACGTAAAATTAGTTACGAGTATGTGGTTTGGAAAGGGATTAACGACACACAAAAAGATATTGATGCCTTTGTGAAATTCTGTAAATATGTACCCTGTAAAGTAAACATAATTGAATACAACCCTATTGATGATGGTGAATTTAAGCAGGCAAGTAATGATGCTTTAGACAACTACATCAATACACTCGAAAAAAATAGAATAGTTGTAAATGTTCGCCGTAGCAGAGGAAAAGATATTGATGCGGCTTGCGGACAGTTGGCAAATAAAAATTAAAAAAGAGCTCCCAAAAATGGAAGCCCTTTTTGATACGTTAGAGCAGCATTTATTTCTTTATTACTTTGAAGGTAGTCGATTTTTCTTCAGATTTAAACATAACAAAATAGATGCCTTTATTGAGGGCGGACAAGTCAATAGATTTGTTAGTAATATTGTCTGGTTTAATAGCCATGACTAGTTGCCCCAATTGGTTTGATATTAATACGTTATCAATAGTTTCTGTGCTTTCAATATTTAAAATATCCTTAACAGGATTCGGGAAAACCCTTGTGGTTTTTAACGTGTTGTCGTCCAGAGAAAGTAAAGGGTCTGCTTCTGTAGTAAAAGACCAAATAGATGTTCCTGTAGCTCCACCTGTTATATTGTACGCAACAGCAGCCCAATAATAGGTAGTCGAGTACTCTAACCCAAAAATAGTAAAACTTGTATTGCTTACATCGGCTAATGCCGTTGGAGGGTTCGAAGTTCCCAAATAAAAGACATAACCGCTAGGAAGTTCTCCTGTTATGGTATTTTCCCATGTAAAGGTATAGGCAGCATCATTAGCATCAATAACCAAATCGCCATTATAATCGTTATCTAATGCCAAGGTAATATTAGTAGCGCCATCGCTTGGGTTTGGAGTTGTTACTGGATTTGGAGCAGGTATTGTTGGCTGTTGAACAGCAATGTTGTCAATTCCCCAATAATATGAAAAATCCCCTACCCATCTAAATCGAACTTGAGCATTGGTAACGTCTTGTAATTCGGTCGTGACATCTAGAATAACTTGCCCGGCTATATAGGTGTTTGCAGTAACATTGGCTTCAGAGTATGATACAATTTCAATCCAAGACGTACCGTTAAAAACTTCTACATGAGCCTCTCCGCCATAGCCACTAACAAAAAGATGGTTAAAAGTTAGTTTAATGTTTGTTAAACCAGTACAGTCGAATGCGGGGCTTTCCAATGCTGTCTCTTCCGGACCTCCACCATAAGCATCACTATTAAGAATAGTGTAATTTCCAGAAAAACCACCTTCGGTATAAAAAGTAGTGTTAAGATCACCAAGATATGGAGCAAATCCTCCGGTATCAAAATCCCAAATGTTTCCTGTTGATGTTATTTCATTATTAACCCATCCGCTAGGAAGTGCAAGTCCACCTTCGAAATCCTCTGAGATAAGAATTTGACCAAAAGTAAACGATGTAAAAAATAGTAAAACTGATAAAAAATTAATGTCCCTCATGTGTAATTGGTTGTTGGTTAGATATTTAAAGTATGTAATATTTTTCTCAATCAATCATTTTTTCGATTAAGCGTTTTTTTTGAAAGATTAATAGTAATACATTAAGAAAAACAACTTTAGAGTGTCTATAGTAGTATTATCTTAACTTTATTAGTAATTTCGCCCAGATTTAATCTTAATAATTGAAGATAGTAGAACAAATAAAGCAGCCTATTGCTTACGAGATGGATCTTTTCGAGCAGAAGTTCCAGCTTTCCATGTCTAGCAAAGTCGCATTGCTTAATAGGATTACCCATTATATTGTAAATCGAAAGGGTAAACAAATGCGTCCTATGTTTGTGTTTTTGGTTTCTAAAATGGTATCTCATGGCGAAGTTAGCGAACGAACATACAGGGGAGCTTCAGTTATAGAACTCATACATACAGCAACTTTGGTGCATGATGATGTGGTTGATGATAGTAATCGTAGGCGTGGATTTTTCTCTGTAAATGCCCTTTGGAAAAATAAAATAGCTGTCTTAATTGGTGATTATTTGCTATCCAAAGGATTGCTTTTAAGTATAGATAATAACGATTTCGATTTACTCAAGATTATCTCTATTGCAGTTCGTGAAATGAGTGAAGGCGAATTACTTCAAATCGAAAAAGCTAGAAAACTAGATATAACAGAAGCTATTTACTATGAAATTATACGCCAAAAAACAGCAACATTAATAGCGGCTTGTTGTAGTTTGGGAGCAGCCTCTGTAAAACCAGATTCGCAACATGTAGAATCTATGCGAAAGTTTGGAGAACTTATAGGTATGGCATTTCAAATAAAGGATGATTTATTTGATTATGGCGAAACCCAAATAGGGAAACCAACAGGTATCGATATTAAGGAACAAAAAATGACGTTGCCTTTAATCTATGTTCTTAATCAGGCTTCGAAAAAAGACAAAAAGTGGCTCATCAATTCTATTAAAAACCATAATAAAGATTCCAAACGCGTTAAGGAAGTTATTGCCTTTGTGAAAAACAATGGAGGTTTAGATTACGCTATTAAAAAGATGAAGGCATTTCAAGAAGAAGCTCTGGAAATACTTGAAACCTATCCGAAATCGGAATATAAAAATTCACTGGAACTTATGGTGAATTATGTGATTGATAGGAAGAAATAGTTTGGTTTTTATTGAAATGATTTCCTGAATGCTAAAGGAGACATCGTAGTTTTTAGCTTAAATAATTTGCTAAACGATTGCGGATGTTCAAAACCCAATCCGTAAGCAATTTCACTTACCGAAAGTTGAGTCGTAGATAACTTTTCCTTGGCTTTTTCTATCAATTTTTCATGTATAAGTTGTTGGGTATTTTGTCCAGTTAGAGATTTAAGTAGACTGCTTAAATAAGTAGGCGATACATTTAATTGGTAAGCAATGTGTTGTACAGTTGGCAGTCCTTTGTTTATTAAATCTTTATTGTTGAAGTATTCGGTAAGTAAAGTTTCTAATTGTACTAAAATTTTATGATTACCTTTCTTTCGGGTAATAAATTGCCGTTCGTAAAAACGTTCAGCATAGCTAAGTAATAACTCTATTTGTGCTACGATAATGCTCTGACTAAAATTGTCGATATTGTTCTCAATTTCAAGCTTGATATTTAATAATATCCCTTCGATAATGTTTTCCTCTTTTTCAGACATAAAAAGCGCTTCATTTATCGAATAATCAAAAAAATCGTACTGTTTAATAGTTTTGGCAAGTGATGTACTCCAAAGAAAGTCGGGGTGAATAAGCAATATCCACCCTGAAGGCTTTAAGTTATGTTTAGGATTAGTTTCGATACTTAAAACTTGACCAGGAGAAATGAAGGACATTAGTCCCTCGTCAAAGTCGTATTCTTGCTGACCATATCGAAGTGTTCCCACATTTCTTTTAAGTCCGATAGAAAAGAAGTTCATCAACCAACGCTCACCAAGGTATTCCGAAGGTATCGTTGTTTTGCCATAATCTACCAAACTAATTAAAGGGTGTAAGGGGCTAGGTAAGCCCCTTACTTTATGAAAATCGCTAATGGTCTGTATTTTTCTTATCTTTCTCATAAACCGCTATACTATGCCAATATACAGTATTTAAAAAAACTAAAAGGTAAAAAACAGTATCACAATTTACACCAACATGCCTCCGGAAATTTCAATGCGTTGTCCGTTAATCCAACGGGCTTCCTCCGTACATAAAAACGCAACAGTGCCTCCAATGTCTTCAGGTTCACCCATACGTCCCAATGCAGTAATACCAGATACAATCTTTCTTTTCTGTTCATCATCCCTATTGGCCCCTCCTCCAAAATCGGTTGCAACGGCCCCAGGAGCAATAGTATTCGCTTTAATGCCACGATGTCCTAACTCTTTGGTTAAGTATCTTGTAAAAACCTCTACAGCTCCTTTTGCGAGAGCATAAGCAGACATGTTTGGAAAAGAAACTCGAGTTAAACCTGATGAGATATTGATTATTCCACCACCATCATTGAGATAAGGAAGTGCTTTTTGTGTGAAGAAATAAACGCCTTTAAGATGAATATTTATCATCTCATCAAATTGTACTTCGGTAGTCTCTGCTATAGGTGAATAAAATCCAGTCCCGGCATTATTGATGAGAAAATCAAAATTTTCATTACCCGTTTCAGATTTTAAATACTTAGTAACATGATCGAAGAAATCATCAAAGGATGTAATGTTTCTGGTGTCTAATTGAAAAGACTTTGCTTTTTGTCCAATTTGTTCAACCTCTTTTATCACATGTTCCGCTGCCGATTTATTGGAGTGATATGTAAAGATGATATCCATTCCTTTTTTTGCAAGATTAAGAACGATGTCTTTTCCCAGACCTCGACTTCCGCCAGTTACTAATGCTATTTTGTTTTTTGCCATTTTTATGAATTTTTGTTTTCACAAAGGTTGGAAGAAATAAACATGTTAACGTATCCAAATCTATGTTTTTTGTAGTCGAAATTAAGAGGTGACGTGTTACTGATTAAAAAAAAGCATAAAATCAAATGTCTTAATTTTAATGGCTTAGCCCTTATTTCTTTTTAAATTGCATTAATATTTTCCCAGCTAGGCAACTATTAGCATAAAACTTGCGTCTTTAAAAATAGAAGGCTAAATGAAATCATTCTTGAAAGTAATACAATTGCATAAAAATGAATCGTCACTTATAAAAAAAGCGATTAAAAACAATCGTGAGGCGCAGCATGTATTATTTGAATTACACGCCCCTAAAATGTTAAGTGTTTGCAGGTATTATATAAAGGATTTACAGCAAGCCGAGGAAGCCATGCTTAATGGGTTTTTCAAAGTGTTTTCCAATTTAAAAAGCTTTAAAAATGCGGGCAGTTTTGAAGGTTGGATTCGGCGGATTATGATAAGGGAGTCTATTTCGTTTTTAAGGCAAAAAAAACAGATGACCTTTTCTATCGAAGATATTGAGTATAGTATGGATTATGCTGATGATATAAATACTGATATGGAGGTTGCGGAAATACAGCAGCTTATAGATCTGCTTCCCGAAGGTTATAGAATGGTATTCGTTATGTATGCCATCGAAGGGTACAAGCATTACGAAATAGCAGAAATGCTGAACATAACAGAAGGGACCTCAAAATCGCAATTATTTAAAGCACGAAAATTGCTTCAAGAAAAAATAAAAGAATTAAATAAAACAACAAGCTATGGAGCCAGTTAAATTTGAAGAAAACATAAAGAAAAAGCTTGAGAAAAGAAGGTTGCAACCATCGGATGATGCTTGGGATAAATTTTCTAAACGTTTGGACAATAAAAGAAAAAAGAAAAACAATAAACCAATTTTATGGTTAGGTTTAGCGGCGAGTATTGTCGGTATTTTATTAGTTATTCCTCAGTTTTTCAATAATGAAATTATAGTGGACGATACGCCTAAAACGGTAGTGATTCCTGAAGTTGTGGAGCAAGATAAAAATAATACCATCGCTGTTGAAAGACCGACCCATATTGAAAACACATTGGATCATGCCCAAACAGATCGGAAGGAAGTCGTTAAAAAAACAATAAAGCCCCCAGTAGCGATTAAAACGGAATTTGATAAAAAGCAAACAACCATAGCACAAGAAAACGCCACAAAAGTATTAAAAGAAATATCTGATAATCCGATAGAAACAGTGCTCGAACCTTTAACTTTTGAAGAAGAAAAGATTCAGGCAGTGGCCAACCAAATACAAAAGTTAAAAGATAATAATGCAATAACAGACGAGGCTATTGATGTCTTATTGCTAGAAGCTCAAAAGGAAATAAGATTAAATAAATTATATAATGACAGCACAGGAGTGGTCGATGCAAACTTGTTGCTTCAAGACGTTGAGGCCGATTTAGATCAATCCTTTAGAACCAAAGTTTTTGAAGCCCTAAAAGCAAGTTATAGTACGGTAAAAACAGCTGTAGCCCATCGTAACGATTAACTAATTTATGCCAAGGCGAAAATCTTAAGACTTACAATTAAAAACATCATCAAATCATCATTAATCAACAGATGTTGAAGTAAATTCAGCATTAAAAAAACGAACAGTTATGCAAACTCTTGTTAAGTATTTAATATTTGCTACGTTATTTGTATGTGCGCAACTAATCAATGCGCAGGACACCATTCAGAACGTAAACAATAAAGATAAAATTAAAACTTTATTGGAAATTAAAGAACGAATTAAAACCGAAGAACGCGATTTTTTAAAAGCAGAAGTAGAGGCTATTAATTTACGCTTAGAAAACGGGGAGCTCTCGAACGAAGAAGCCAACATATTAAAAAAAGAAGTGGCAAAAAAGCGTGCCTTGAATATTGAAAACCGTATAATAATTATAAAGAATAAAATAGCCCTATTAGAACGAAACGAAGAAGGTTATAGAACAAATGAAGATGAAGATCCATCTAAAATAGGAATTAGCATAGGTGGTGATGAAGTAAGTTTTGCTGGTATAAAAATTAATAGCAAAAAGAAACCCAAAAAATACGATAAGCGAATGTCGAGTGATTTTGTATTGGCCTTTGGTTTGAACAATGCCATTATAGAGGGAGAAAAGCTTGACGATTCCCCGTATAAGTTCGGTGGCTCTCGCTTTTTTGAAATAGGCTGGGCGTGGAAATTACGCGTGTTTAAAAACTCTAATTTTTTGCGTTTTAAATATGGATACTCTTTTCAAATAAACGGATTGAAACCCGATGACAACAGATATTTTGTTAAGCAGGGAAACCAAACCGTATTGGAGGAATTTCCAGAAAATCTGAAAAAATCAAAACTATCCATTACCAATTTGGTGTTTCCGTTACACTTTGAGTTTGGTCCTTCGAAAAGGATCGATAGAGATACCTACTTTAGGTACTCCACACAAAATCAATTTAAAATAGGAGTAGGAGGCTATGCCGGATTTAATATTGGAACACGTCAAAAATTGAAATACGAATTAAATGGCGAAAGCGTAAAAGATAAACAAAAACGTGGGTTTAATACCAGTAATATAGTATATGGGTTAAGCGGTTATATTGCTTTTGATGATGTAGCCTTATATGTAAAATACGATTTGTCTCCCATTTTTAAAGATCAGATTGTCGAACAGAACAATATTTCGTTAGGTGTTAGGTTTGATATGGATTAAAATGATGTAAGCCTCGTCATCTTGTGATAAATAAGAAAAGTAGAAACCACATTCTAAAAATAGAATGTGGTTTTTTATGTATTTATAAATACAGTAAAAGTTGTTTGAGATAATCAATATATTTAAATAGGATATTTCTTACTTTTGTAAGCCGTATATAAAACTAAAAATAGCAAACTAACAGAACAGTAGTCTAAATAACCCTTTTTAATAATATGAGTGAAAAGTTAATTGTACCAGATGAAGTAGTCATGAGTAAAATCTATTATATAAGAGGTCAAAAAGTGATGTTAGATAGCGATTTGGCTGAACTTTATGAAGTGGAAACAAAACAACTCAAGAGACAAGTTCGCAGAAACATAGAACGCTTTCCTGAAGATTTTATGTTCGAGTTAACAAAACTAGAATTCGATAACTTGAGGAGCCAATTTGGCACCTCAAATTGGGGAGGGAATAGATATGCCCCATTGGTTTTTACGGAACAAGGAGTTGCAATGCTATCAAGTGTCTTGAATAGTTCAAGAGCAATTGCAGTAAATATTAGAATCATTAGAGTATTTACAAAAATGCGTGAAATGATAACTGACAACATAAGTTTAAAACTTGAAATAGAAGAAATTAAAAAGAAATTATCTAATCATAGCAAGAATATTGAATTAGTCTTTAATTATTTAGATGAGCTTCTTGAGAAAAAAGAGCATGAAAAACCAAGAAAAGAAATAGGTTACAAAGCGAATAGAAATTAAAAGGCTCTTGTAATGGGGGAGAATTTTTATTTGACGTAGATTAAAACAAAGAGGATGAATTCTTTGAATTTTAATTCAGAATTCACCCTTTTGGTATGCGCAGAATATTGCGGTGTATTTAACTCTTTCCTTTGCGATTCTTAAAAGTGTCGAATTCAGATGGAGACTCAGTTTTAGGAAACGAATTGTTGGTCATATCAGTATCGGCATAATCAAAATTAGGATCTAAGTTGACTTCCTTTACTTCTTTTTCTTTTACAAACGTTTTTGTGATTTCATATTCATTTCTACGCCACACTTCGGCAGGAATAGTGTCAATTTCTTTTGAGCCATCTGTAAATACCCATTCAATTGTAACTGGCATTACGAGTCCGCCCACATTTTTAACAGTGATTTCGTAAATGTTCTTACCAGAAAGCTGTTTGCGCAATTCCGGTTCGTTAATTCTTGATAAAAACTGACCATAAGCAGCATCTGGCGTTGTATTCATGGTAATTGTTTCCGGACCACCAGAAAAATCTTTAGTTTGAGCTTCTACATTTTTACTGGATGCTTCAATTTTAACTTTAGATTGTTTGTTTTGGTCTTCAATATTAGTGTCTTTCTCATATACCTTAAACCATTTAACTTGGCTCAATTCCATATCTACATGATCGGTAGTAAAAAACCAGCCCCTAAAAAACCAATCTAAATCGGTGGCCGTAGCATCTTCCAGGGTTCTGAATAAATCGGCAGGATTAGGGTGTTTGTATTTCCAGCGATTGGCATATTCTTTAAATGCTTCATCAAATAATTCTTTTCCAATAATAGAATTTCGAAGCATTTGTAGCCCAACAGTTGGTTTTAAATAAAAATTAGCGCCAAATTGAGACATAAGCTCACTGTCTGAGGTGGTCATGATGGGACGCAAAATATTCTTGTCGCCACTCATAAACGGTACGATTGTTTTTGGAGTTACACTGTTAAAATCAGGGTAGCGTTCTGCTACAGTTCTTTGGTGTAAAAAAGTGTTTAAACCTTCGTCCATCCACATCCATTTACGCTCATCAGAACTCACGATCATAGGAAACCAGTTATGGCCAACTTCATGAATAATGGTGCCTATCATACCTTGTTTGGCAGCAGGGCTTATTTTGCCATTTTTGGGTCGTCCGCCATTGAAGCTAATCATGGGGAACTCCATACCTATATTAGAGGTGTTTACAGAAATAGCTACAGGATAGGGGTAGTCGAAAGTGGCTTCAGAATAAACTTCCAGGGCATGCATAATCGCTTTCGTAGATTCCTCTTGCCAAACAGGTAGACCTTCTTTTGGGTATAGCGACATAGCCATTACCGTATTGGTGGGTAATTTTACAGCCTGAGCATCCCACATAAATTTACGAGACGAAGCGAATGCAAAATCACGCACATTACTTGCCTTAAATTTCCAGGTTTTTTGCTTCTTCGATTTCTGCTTTTCGTTGGCTTCTGCTTCTTCTTTTGTTATAATCATAACAGGTTTGTGAAAAGACTTTTTAGCAGCGTCTAAGCGCTTACGCTGTGTTTTGCTTAACACCGATTCACTATTCTGAAGCAATCCAGTAGCAGCAACAATATGGTCTTCTGGCACCGTAATCTCAACATCATAATCGCCGAATTCAAGAGCAAACTCACCTAGCTTTTGAAATTGCTGATTTTGCCAACCTTCAGTATCATTGTAAACAGCCATTCTAGGGAACCAGTGAGCCATAAGATAAACTGTATTGTCGTCTGCGGGGAAATATTCATAACCTTCTCGAGATAACAGATACATACTTCTGTCTGTAACAGGATAAGACCATGCAATCGAAATACTGGTAGATTCTCCCGATTTAAGCAGGGAGTTAAGTTTTACCTTCATCATGGTATTGTTCACCATGGTTTTTATATTATTTCCGTTGGAATCTTTTACATGTTTAATAGAATAACCAGCAGGGAAATCGATAGCTCGAGTAAGAAACTGCATTTGCCTGGTAGTCATACCATCTTTAACATTATTGTTTATGCCTCCAAAATCTTCGTTTCCTTTTTTGTTTACGTTTTGTTCAAGCTGAATCCATAGATAGCTCAAATCGTCTGGGGAGTTATTATAATAAGTAATGGTTTCCTCTCCAGTAATGGTGTTGTTAGATTCGTTTAACTTTACCTTTATTTTATAATTAGCACGTTGTTGCCAATAATCTCGTCCGGGTGCTCCACTAGCAGTTCGGTAAGTATTCGGGGGGGTAATCATATTATCGATAGGCTCAAATTTACCCTGCCAGGGTTGTGTTTGGGCTTTAATAGATAACATGGAAAATGCTATTAAAGCTGAAAATATAAAAAGTCTCATAGTAACTTGTGTAATTATTTTGAATTAGTCAGGCGCAATATAGGAATATTAACATAAAAACAACCTGTTTTTTGTTGCTTAAAGCCTAAGGGTTCAGTACATTTGCGACCCTAAAATATCTATTAAATATGACTAAGAAAAAAGATTTAACATTTGATGTGTTAATTGAAATACCTAAAGGAAGTAGAAATAAATATGAATACGATTTTACGTTAAATAAAATTCGTTTCGATCGTATGTTGTTCTCTTCCATGATGTACCCGGGAGATTATGGGTTTGTTCCGGAGACTTTAGCATTAGATCAAGATCCATTAGACGTATTAGTAATGGGGACAGAACCAACATACCCAATGGTGGTTATGGAAGTTAGACCTATTGGTGTATTTCATATGACTGATGAAAAAGGGCCAGATGAAAAGATTATTTGTGTACCTGTATCCGATCCTATTTGGAGCAATAATAGAGATATTGCAGATTTAAACCCGCATAGGTTGAAGGAAATCGAACATTTTTTCCAAGTATATAAAGATTTGGAAGAGAAAAAAGTTGATGTTGGTGGATGGGGAAATGCTGAAGAAGCAAGAGAAATTTACCGTCAGTGTGTACAGCGTTATGACGAAAGCGATCACAAGAAAAAACGAACATTCACGATTTAATTGAAAGTTTTTTCAAAAAATATTTGAACCATCCTAAACTTTAGGATGGTTTTTTGTTTCCAAACTCTTTAACCAGAAGAGGGTATTGTTACCCCATATATTACATTAAAAAGTGTTGATTAAATCTTGCGTAAATGAAGGTTTTTTCCTTTGTAATGAAGTGTAGTTACTACAGACAGGCTTTTTTTATTTGAGATAATAAAACACAATTTTATCCAAACAAACAAGAAAAAGCTAACATATGTCATTGTATTAAAGATATTATATTTAAACAGGGTTTTAAATGTGTTATCTTTAATTTATAGGGGTTTTTTTTATCACTTATATTTTCCTATTTTTAGCTCCGTTTAAAAATATTAACTGAATAACAAATAAAAATAACCAATTAATATGGAATTAATCGTGAAGTTTTTACCAGTGTTTGGAATCTTAGCATTGGCTTATGTTTTTATAAAAAGTGCATGGGTATCTAAACAAGATCAAGGAGATGAAAAAATGATTAGAATTGCTAAAAACATTTCAGACGGGGCAATGTCTTTTCTAAAAGCGGAATACAAAATTTTGTCAGTATTTGTAATTGCTGTAGCAATTCTATTGTATTTTAAAGGAAGCTCAGAAGTAGGATCTAATGGTATGGTTGCCGTATCCTTTATAGTTGGAGCTATTTGTTCTGCCTTAGCCGGATTTATAGGAATGAAAGTTGCTACAAAAGCAAATGTACGAACTACAAGTGCGGCAAGAACATCTTTAGGAAAAGCTTTAGAAGTAGCTTTTGCTGGTGGAGCTGTTATGGGACTTGGTGTTGTAGGATTAGGTGTTTTAGGATTAAGTAGTCTATTCATGATTTATAGTGAAATGGGTTGGGGTATTAACGAGGTGCTTAACGTATTATCCGGATTTTCACTAGGAGCATCATCTATCGCATTATTCGCTCGTGTTGGTGGTGGTATTTATACAAAAGCAGCCGATGTTGGAGCCGATTTAGTAGGAAAGGTTGAAGCGGGAATTCCAGAAGACCATCCTTTAAACCCAGCAACCATTGCAGATAATGTTGGGGATAATGTAGGAGATGTAGCTGGTATGGGAGCCGATTTATTCGAATCTTACGTAGGGTCTATTATAGGAACCATGGTATTAGGAGCCTTTATAATAACGCCAGATTTTAATGGTTTAGGAGCAGTGCTTTTACCATTAGTATTAGCTGCTATTGGTATAGTTATGTCTATAATAGGGACGTTTTTTGTAAGAGTAAAAGATGGCGGAAATCCACAAACAGCATTAAATATTGGAGAGTTTGGCTCTGCGGGATTAATGGTTGTGGCGTCTTATTTTATAATTGATAATATGCTGTCTGGAACTACTGGGTTACCTCACGGTTCTATGGGAGTATTTATAGCAGTAATAGCTGGTTTAGTTGCTGGTTTAGCAGTTGGAAAAGTAACAGAGTATTATACTGGAACAGGAACAAAACCTGTTAATTCTATAGTAAAACAATCTGAAACTGGTGCGGCTACGAACATTATCGCTGGTCTAGGTATCGGTATGATGTCTACAGCCATACCAATTTTATTAATTGCTGCTGCCATTTTAGTATCACACCATTATGCAGGTTTATATGGTATTGCTATTGCAGCTGTTGGAATGCTGGCAAACACAGGAATTCAATTGGCAGTAGATGCTTACGGACCAATTTCGGATAATGCAGGTGGTATTGCAGAAATGGCAGAGTTACCAAGCGAAGTTCGCGAACGTACAGATAAGTTGGATGCCGTTGGAAATACAACTGCGGCCATTGGAAAAGGATTTGCAATTGCTTCTGCGGCACTAACGGCATTGGCGTTATTTGCAGCGTTTATGAAAACAGCTAATGTGACAGCTATTGATGTATCACAACCACAAATTATGGCAGGATTGTTAGTAGGAGGTATGTTGCCTTTTGTATTTTCGGCTTTATCAATGAATGCCGTTGGACGTGCAGCTATGGCGATGATAGAAGAAGTACGTCGTCAATTTAGAGATATTCCTCAATTAAAAGCAGCCTTGGAAGTGATGCGTAAGTATGATTCCGATATGAGCAAAGCTTCAGAAGAAGATAGAAAAATATTTGATGAAGCAGACGGAGTTGCTGAATACGATAAATGTGTGGCTATTTCAACCCAAGCCTCTATAAAAGAGATGGTATTGCCAGGACTTCTTGCTATAGCAGTTCCTGTGGCTGTTGGATTTATTGGAGGGGCAGAAATGTTAGGAGGTTTACTTGCTGGAGTTACTACTTGTGGTGTGCTTATGGCAATTTTCCAATCTAATGCAGGTGGTGCTTGGGATAATGCTAAAAAAACTATTGAAGAACAAGGAAGAAAAGGAACAGATGCTCACAAAGCAGCAGTAGTAGGAGATACGGTTGGAGATCCTTTTAAAGATACCTCAGGACCTTCTTTAAATATCTTATTAAAACTAATGTCTGTAGTTGCATTGGTTATTGCGCCGAGTATTGCTTTAACTTCAGAAACTGTTGCTGCTTATGTTGAAGAGAAAGCTACTATCGAGGTCGTTGCGCATCAAGAAACAGAGGCTGTTACTCTTAATACGATCGAAGCAACAGAAGTAAAGGAATCTGTTATAGAAAATAATGATGCTATTGCTTACGAAACAGCTGATGTTGCTACAAATTCAACAGTAAAAAACAAGCTAACTAACTAAACTCAATTATATACATTAACGAAGAGCCATGCTAATCCCTACTAGCATGGTTTTTTTATTATGTACAGCGTATACTTCTATTAGTTTTAATAAAAAGATTTAGCTTTTCAAGATCATAGAATCTGTTAATCAGGGTTATAGGTTTTTGTGCTGTAGAAATTAGTAATAAGAACCTTACGATTTTTATTTGTTCTCGCCGAGAATAAAACTTACATTTATAAGGTAAACAATTCGCCCCAAATTTAAATCTGAAGTTATGGAAGGATACTGTGTAAAATGTAAGGAGAAAAAAACAATTAAAGATGCTAATGAAGTTGCCATGAAGAATGGCAGGAAAGCTATGAAAGGAAGTTGTTCAACTTGCGGAACAAGTATGTTTAGAATCCTAGGCAAGACTTAATTAATTGAATAAATCTAAAATGCCCTTTAGTTTTATCTTCTTTTTTATGTAATCGTATTCTACTAATTGTACCAGTAATTAAGCCGGTTAAACAATTGGTATAGATGTGTATGTGGCTATTTGTCTTGTAGTTATCTTTTTCTATTTCTTTTCCCTGTAAATATTACTTTCGAAATACTGTTTGGTGCTGTAATTTTATTATATTGTTATAAAATCCCCAATCCTTTTAATTAGACCAATTGCAAAGAGTAATTTTGTAAATTGCGGCACTTTTAATTTATATGTAAATAGTATGGTTACTTTAAAACAGCTAGCAAAAGAGTTAAACGTTTCTATTTCTACGGTTTCTAAAGCGTTAAATAATAGCGAAGAAATTGGAGAAGAAACCATTAAACGAGTTAAAGAACTTGCCGAATTATATAATTATACACCAAATAAAGTAGCCTTAAGTTTAAAACAAAGTAAAACTAAAACCATTGGAGTTATAATTCCTAATATACTTAACCACTTTTTGGCTAAAGTGCTTTACGGGATAGAGAGAGAGGCTACCAATTTAGGCTATAATATTATTACCTGCATTTCTAACGAGTCTTTAGAAAAAGAAAAGGGCAGTTTAAAATTACTTGCCAATGGTAGTGTTGATGGTTTTATATTATCGGTTGCAGAAGAAACACAGATAAAAAATGAAATAGATCATTTTAAGAAGACCATAAGTCAAGGGTTACCCATTGTAATGTTCGATAGAGTAGCACATGATGTTATGTGTGATAAAGTAATCGTAGATGATTTTGATGCAACCTATAACGCTACTAAGGACTTACTTCGGGAAAATCGAAAGAATATAGCCTTTATTAGCAATATAAATGATTTGAGTGTTGGTAAGTTAAGAGAACGCGGATACAGCAAAGCGATCCAGGAACTAAACAATCAAGAGCCTTTAGTTTTAAAAATTAAAAAGAAAGACGATCACCAAAAAAAGATAAAGGCTTTCTTAAAGAGTAACAAAACAGTAGATGCCATTATAGCTGCCGATAGCTCTTCTGGTATCATCGCGATTAATACTGCCGTTAATTTAGGCTTTAAAGTGCCTAAAGATATATCTGTAATAGGGTTTGCCAGTAGGGCAGACTCAAACCATTCTACGCCTAGATTAACAACAATAAGGCAACACGCAAAAGAAATAGGAGCACATGCTGCCCAAATGCTTGTTGACAGATTACAGAAGATGCATTTAAACGAAGATGTAAAAACTAAAATTGTAAAAACTAGTTTGGTGAAATCTAAGTCAACGCTAAAATAGTTTTAAACATTTTATCAACATTTTTAATCTAAAATTTTACATTTCAACGATGAAACAAAACACTTCATCGAATATATTTCACTAAGAATAGCAGTTTAACCAACTTTACTGCATCTTAAAGAGCGCCCCAAAAGTCCCTAAGTTCTTCGAAGACAAATTAATCCATATTATTTTTCCCTCAAAATTTTATTAAAAATCGCTGTGCTATTTTTCACACAATAGATTTTAAGTTAATTATCCATTTTTCCCTCGATTTAAGGCTCTTTTTTAATGCCTTGAACAAGAATTTTATTTAAAAAATAATAGAAAATAGTTAATAACCTTAAAATCAAATATTATGAAAGCCCTAAAAATTACACTTTTCGCAGCAGCACTTTTCGCAACTTTAGTATCATGTACTGAGCAAGACCTTAACGAGGATGATTTATTAAATACAGGAGACAATACTAGTGTTCCAGTTCCATTTACAGGAGGTGGACTAGATAATGATTAGTTATCTTTATGCCTAATTATATTAAAGACCCTTAACGAAAAAAGATGTAAAGGGTCTTTTTTATTGTATAAATCAAAAAAATATATAATACATTTGAAGAAACTGCTAATTTATATAGGTTTTCTTTGAGATATATTTTTGTAAACATATTCATTTTATTTTTGACATTTTCGTCTTATTCACAAAAAAAGGTCTATCTTAAAAAGATAGATTCTATTAAGAAAGATATGTCGTCTTTACACGTGAAAGATTCTATTGCTTATGCCAATGCCCATTATAACATAGGGCGTTTATATCGGAAAAGTTTTATTGGAGATAGTTCCTATTATCATTATCAAGAGGCAGAAAAAATTTATAGAAATCTTGATGATAAATTTAGGTTAGCAGAAACATTATATGGTATTGCTGTAATTCAAAAAAATGAAAAAGATTTAACAGCAAGTGAGCTTAGCTCTATTGAAGTTATTACGCTTTTAGAATCTTTAATTGAAACTAATAGAGTTTTGAGGTTGAAATCTTCAACATATAATAATTTAGGATTAGTTTTTGGTGAATTGGGACAATATGAAGAATCAATTTCTTATTATAAGCTAGCCATATCTTTAAAGAGAAAATTAGAAGGGAATAATAGAATTAATATAGATATTTCAAAGAATAATTTAGCACTTTCTTATAAGAAATCTGGTGAATATAAATTAGCTCAGGATTATTATTCGCAAATTTTAGAAAATGAAAATTTAATAAACGAGCGTCCAGATATGTATGCTTTAGTTTTAAATAATTATGCGCATACATTGTATTTGTCTAAAAACTATGAGGAACTTCCCGATTTGTATTTTAAAGCTTTAAAGATAACTGATAGTGTTAATCCTGGAGGCTATAATTCAATAATTATTAACCAGCATTTAGCAGAGTATTATAATGATAAAAACAATAAAGACTCTGCTAAATATTATGCCTATAAAGCAAAAGATATTGCTGGTCAATACCATAATGACGAGTTGCTAAGTTCGTTATTATTAATATCTGAGATTGAAGAAGGAGATGTTGCTACAAAATATTTAAAGGAATATATAAAGCTTAATGACAGTTTGCAAAAAAATGAAAGAGCTATACGGAATAAATTTGCAAGAATTCGTTTTGAAACCAAGCAAATAGAACAGGAAAATATAAAAATAGCCAGAGAACGAATGTGGCTTTTGATAGTTTCGGTAGTATTAGTTATTTCATCGTTTCTATTGTATTTGGTAATTGCTCAAAGAAATAAAAACAAAGAATTAAAATTTATTCAAAAACAACAGCAAGCAAACGAAGAGATTTATAATCTGATGCTATCTCAAAATGAGATTATTGAAGAAGCAAGAACGTTGGAGAAAAAACGCATTTCTGAAGAGTTGCACGATGGCGTTTTAGGGAGATTGTTCGGAACACGTTTAAGTCTTGATAGTTTAAATTTAAGCAATAGTTCTGATGCGATAAAAGCAAGAGGACAATATATAGACGAACTTAAAACAATTGAGCAGGATATTAGAAAAGTATCGCATGAGTTAAATACCGATTTTGTTTCGGGATCTGGGTTTATCGATATCATAAAAACATTTCTGGAAACGCAAACTTTAACTTATGGACTTGAATATAAATTAGGGCATGATGATACAATTCATTGGGATGAAGTTTCAAATAAAACTAAAATCCACATATACAGAATCATTCAGGAATCGCTCCATAATATATACAAGCATGCACAAGCTACGCTGGTAAATATTAGTTTTAAATTAAAAAATAATGTAATTTGCCTGATAATGAACGATAACGGTTCTGGGTTTGATGTTAATAAAGCAAAGTCTGGTATAGGACTAAAAAACATGAAATCCAGAATAAATGAAATAAATGGAAGTATAAATATAACCTCGGAAAAAGATGTAGGAACCACAGTAACCATAGAGGCCCCAATTACCTAAAACAAAATTTATGAATGAGAAGATAAAAATATTAATGATTGATGACCACCCAATAATTATTGAGGGGTATCAAAATACTTTGCTTTTCACCAAAAAGGAAAGTCAAGAACTAGTAATTGATATAGCTAATAATTGTGATGAAGCTATCTCCTATATGGATAAATCAATTCAAAGGGAAGTACCCTACGATGTTTTATTTGTTGATATTAGTTTACCTCCATCTGCAGATGGTTCTATGAGCTCAGGAGAAGACTTGGCAGAATATGCACGACGTATTTTACCAAAGACAAAAATAGTTGTGCTAACCATGTTTAATGAGTCTTTTAGAATTCATAATATTATTAAAACAATAAACCCAGAAGGGTTTTTAATTAAAAGTGATTTAACATCTAGCGAACTTGCAAGTGCATTCCAGGCTGTACTTAATAATCCGCCATTTTATAGTGGTACGGTAAATAGTCACATTAGAAAAACAATTGCAAGCGATATTGTTATCGATGATAAAAACAGAAAAATACTTCATCTGTTATCTCAAGGTGTAAAAACTAAAAACCTAGCATCACATTTAGACATTTCTTTAAGTGCCATTGAAAAAAGGAAAAAACACCTAAGAGATATCTTTGATGTGAACGACGGACAGGACGAAACTTTACTAAATGAAGCCAGAAAAAAGGGCTTTGTTTGATGAAAACCGTCATTTTTTTGTAAAAAAAATATTTTTTTTACTCCGAAAACCCTTGATATACTTGAAAAGTACCTTTTGTCCACAAGTCAACTGCGGGAAACCCGCAGTTCGAATACAGGACTAATAATTATATTTGTAATGTCAACACTTCAAAAAAATTAATTAATCCCTCAATTTTTTTTGTTGATAATAGCAATTTACAGACCCTATGGAGGTGAGAGACCCATAGGGTTTCTTCTTTTAACATTCCTGTGAAAGCAGGAATCTAAATCATCTAATTGTATTTATTTGTCATGTTGCTTTTCTTTTTCCAGCCCATCTATAAGACATACGAATAAGAAAGTTCAAGTCAAATCTTGTTGAAACATAGCCAAAGTAAAACAAGTATACCAAGAACAGAGAGTTGTTTTCATTTTGATGTATTTAGATATCCAATAAAAATCCAATAAAAAACCCAAGATAAATAATAGCAGTAATAAACTTTATAAATGTAGAAGCAATAAAGCCAATAAAAGATCCAAAAGCAGCTTTTGTAGCAGTTTTAGAATCACTTTTATTTAAAAGTTCTCCTATTAAAGCTCCGACAAAGGGACCGATAACAATACCGCCAGGAATAGGACTTAAAAGTCCAACAATTAGACCTAAAGAGGTACCTATCATGCCATATTTGGTGCCTCCAAATCGTTTTGTGCCAATGGCAGGGACAATATAATCTAAAACCCAAATGAGTATAGCTACCACGAGCGTAATAATTATAAATGACCTGTTCATCGATATCGGATCTGCATAAGAAAGTATAAGCAGTCCTACCCAACTGGTAAGTGGACCAGGTAACACTGGTAAAAAACTACCAATAATCCCAAAAATCATAAATAAGCCAGCAATAATTATTAAAACAATATCCATATAAGTGCTTAAGTTTTGTGATTGTAAGACGTATTAAGAAAGTAAATGTTACATTATTAAACTAAAAAATTAGTTTAAACTAATTTTTTAGTTATATTTGTTCAACTAAATGTTTAGTTGAACAAGGTTTTAGTCCTATTAATAAAATATTGTAAAATGAAACAACTTACAAAAGCAGAAGAAGACATCATGCAAATACTTTGGGAGTTAAAAAAAGCTAATGTTAAAGCTATAGTGGAACAGTTTCCCGAACCAAAACCAGCATATAATACGGTATCTACTATAGTTAGGATTTTAGAAAGTAAGGGTTTTGTAGGTTACGAAAAAGAAGGTAAGGGACATATTTATTTTCCTTTAGTTGCAAAGCAAGACTATAGCAATCAATCTATAAATAAATTAGTTGATAATTATTTTCAAGGTTCTTTTAAAAGTATGGTGTCCTTTTTTATGAAGAAAAATGATATGAGTATTAAAGACTTGGAGTCTGTATTGAAGGAAATTAACAAAAAAGGCGCATAGCTATGGTACATTATATTATAAATACGATAGTGTTTCAGTTATTCTTTTTAATCATTTATGATTGGTTCTTAAAAAAAGAAACATTCTTTGATTGGAATCGAGCTTATCTTCTGATTACATCGCTATTGTCATTAATTATTCCTTTTATTAAGATAAGACACTTTAAAGAGGTCCTTCCTAAGGAATATATAATAAGCCTACCAGAAGTTATTATAGGTGGTATTCAACCAACAAGATCAGATGCTTTACAATTAAATGCATTGCAGTCAGAAACAGTATCCATATGGACTTGGGAATTGGTTTTATATACAGGTATGTTATTAACTATTCTTTTGTTTCTGTTCAAGATATTTAAATTGATAAGGATAGTCTCTAAAAACCCAAAATGGAAACAGGGTAATTTGCTTATTGTTAAGATACTAAATAGTAAAATGGCTTTTTCGTGTTTTCATTTTATTTTTTTAGGTGAAGAGCTAAATGAAGAAGAAAAAGAATCCATTTTAAAGCATGAAATGGTTCATGTAAAACAAAAGCACACACTAGACTTATTGTTTTTTGAAATACAACGAATTCTATTCTGGTTTAACCCATTAGTTTATATGTATCAAAATAGAATAATGCAACTTCATGAGTTTATAGCAGATAAAAAGGCAATAAAAACCCATAACAAAAAGGCATACTACGAGAACTTATTATCGCAGGTTTTCGAAACAAAAAATATGTCATTCATCAATCCATTTTTTAAACAATCATTAATCAAGAAGCGAATCATCATGTTACAAAAATCAAAATCAAATCAAATCAATTTAATAAAGTATGCATTTCTAATACCAATAGTCTTGGGGATGTTAATTTATTCTTCTTGCGAATACCAAAATGAAACAGATCAAACTAGTAGTTTAGACTTAAGCCAGTATAACTATAGCGTAAAGTTAAATGAGTTAGATACAGAAGAAATTATTGAAGCCAAAAGAAAACAAGAGAACTTTATAGATGAAAACCCTAACTATGTAATTTGGTTAAGTTTAGGTTCTGAAAAAGAAGAAATAGTTTATAGTGTTCATGCTATTAACGAAAAAGTACCCGAAGAATATATTCCATGGAGAATGAAAACACGAAATGGGTCGCCATATAAAATTTTTGTAGAAAGTAAGAACTTGTTAAATAGTAAAGAAGCATTTAAAGATGAGTCGGACGTCCCATTAGCAATTATAAGTCAAGCACCTGTATTTCCGGGCTGCGAAAATTTACCTAGGAGCGAACAAAAGAAATGTCTTACTCATAGTATAGCAAAACATGTAAACAGAAATTTTAACACAAAACTGGCAAGTCGTCTAAACCTAATAGGTAAACAGCGTATAAACATTATTTTTAAAATCAATAAAGATGGAAATATAGGAGTGGTACGTGTTCGAGCACCACATCCAGTGTTAGAAAACGAATCTGTTCGTGTAATTAAAACGCTTCCAAAAATGATACCAGGAGAGCATCAAGGAGAAAAAGCTACAGTGCTTTATTCATTACCTATCATATTTCAAGTTCGAGAATAGTCTAAAATACTACTAAAATGTCCCAAAAATATCTCTCTCAATTAATTGTTATCCTAATGATACTATTTAAAACCGAAGCCCAAACTTCGATTTTAGATAAGGCAGATAGTTTGTACGCAAATGGTAATTATTCTAAAGCAATAGAGCATTACAAAGCTTATAAAAATCAATCCAAAGTTTATAATAAAATAGCCAAAGCATATATTGCTATAGGGAATTACGATGAGGCTTTAAAACATTATGACGCTGGTACGCTGGAATTACCTAACGACGCCATAATAAAGTATAATTATGCCAAGTTATTGGCTAAAACTAAAAAACTAGAAAAGGCTTCTAAAGTTTTTAATGATTTGATTTATATAGATCATAAAAACCCCAACTACCATTACGAACTTGGATTGATTCTCGAAAGATTAAAGGATTCTACCGCTATTACAAGCTTTCATTCGGCATACGATTTAGACTCCATGCACCAAAAAGCTATTTATAAAATAGCAAAATATTATCTGCAGAAGAGGAGGTATCAATTAGTAGGTAAGTATGTTGATGAAGGCTTAAAGACTTACGCAAATAATATAAAACTAATAAGTTTAAAAGCACAAAACTATTATTGGCAACAGGATTATAAAAAAGCTGCTGTTTGGTTCGAAGAATTGATTAAACTTGGTGAATCTTCCGAATTTATTCACGAAAAGCTTAGTCTGTGCTATTATGAAAATTATGAAATAAGAAAGGCTATTGAACAGCGAAAACGGGTTCTAAAATATAATCCCAACGATGCAACGTCTTTGTATGTTATAGGTACGTATTATGATGAACTTAACGATTTCATTAATGCGGAAAAGTATATAAAGGAATTTCTGGTATTAACAGACTTGCCGTTAAATACAGAATATTCAAAATTAGCGACTATATTAAACAGGCAAAAAAAATATGAAGAATCCATAAAAATGCTAAAAAAAGCAATAAAAGAAGCTCCCGACATTGTGGGGACACATTTCTTTTTGCTCATAACTAAAGATGCATATTACGCAGATTTAGATGCAAAACTGGTAATGTACAATAACTTTAAAAAGAAATTCCCGTCTGGTTTTCATATAGAATATATAGATAAGCGTATTAGTGAGTTAAAGCAAGAAAAATTCATGAAGGAAGGAGGAAAAGGCAATTAAAATCTAAAAAAATTGTACATTTCGGTTTTCAGTTTTAATCCATGAGACAGATTTGTGTATTTCTATTAGTAATATTACTTACTTCCTGTGAGTATTTTAATGTGAAAAAAACATCTTCTGAGGCTATTTTAAATGAAGAATTAAAAGCTTTTAATTGGAACGATGTTGATGAATATCCAACATTTGCTGCCTGCGACTCATTGTCAACCAAACAAGAAAAACAGCAATGTTTTACAAACACATTAACGGGACATATATTTAAATATCTACAAAACGAGGTTCTTGTTGTAACCCGAGACATTAATGATACCATAAATTTAAAACTTCAAGTATCAGAAACAGGTACCGTAACCATTTTAGAGACGAAGGTAGATGATCTTATAATAAAAGAAATTCCTAATATTAAAGATTTGTTAACTGAAAGTTTGGACTCGCTACCCAAAGTCTTTCCTGCAATAAAACGTGGACAGCAGGTTATAACAGAATTTAGGCTGCCAATAATTATTAGTGTAAACTAGGAATTACTTTTTAAACGTTCTGTCTTTCCATTTATAGGTTTTAAAAAGCGAAGTAAAGGCTACATAGCAACTGAAAAAAGGATACATAATAAATGCCAAAGGAAAACTTTTTAAAACAGACTTCTCATTAAAAAAAGAAGCCGATTTATAGATTAAAAGGAAATCTATATTAAACTTTATGAATAGGATGTAACCTAAGATTTTAAAACTAAATACGTCTAAGACGGAAAGCAACACTGTAGAGATAAACAAAGCATTCATAAGTAAAACAATAAGTCCGGTAAGTTTTCCAAACCAATTATTATAAGCGCTTGTTTTGGCAGCCCAGCGAATACGCTGAGATATTAAACCTTTCCATGACGATTGTGCTTGTGTTTTTACAACAGCTTTTTCGCATTTTAAATAATGAAGTTCTTCCGGGTGGGCTTTTGCTACCTTTTCGAGAAGAAAAATATCGTCGCCGCTAGCAACATCCGTATTGCCTTCAAAACCATTTAATTCTTGAAACAAAGCTTTTTCATATCCAAAGTTTGCTCCATTGCAGAGAAACGGTTTTTTTATGCTAAAACCTCCAACTGTAGCGCCCTGTAAGCTTAAAATATCCAGAGACTGGAATCGATTTAAAAAACCATCCGAATTATTATAGGTAACCGGAGCCGCAATGCATTTGACATTCGTTTTTTGGATAAATGCATCAAAACTATCTAACCAATATTTTGGTAAAATACAATCCGCATCCGTAGTTATGACCCAGCTGTTTTTCGAATGAGAAACAGCAGTAGTTATAGCTTCTTTTTTAGGGGAATTAGAAGTTCTTTTATTATTAATCACCCGAATATCATGCTTAACATTAGTGAGAAAACCCGAAATCAAATCAACCGAATTGTCATTAGAATCATCATCAACAAAAATAATTTCGAATAAATGATTTGGATACTCAAGTAAAGCTATAGATTGTAATAGACGGGGTAAATTTTCGGCTTCATTTCTAAAAGGAATAATAACAGAAAATTTGGTTTTTGGAGGCAGGTCTTCTAATTCGAATGGTTTAATGTTATCAAAACCAAACGCAAAGCGTCCAATTAAAAATAGGTAACTTAATGTAACGATTATGCTTATTAAAACCATAATTAATTATCGGCTTTAGGCAAGTTAAAATTAATTACAAAGTAGCTGCCAATAATGCTAGGTAAAACAAAATTCAACAACCACATAAGAGTGATGGTACTCAAAACAGCAATCTCGTTAATCCCTACAATACCAAATAAATAAATGGCAACACTACCTTTAATAACAACATCGAATATGAAAATGGACGGTATTATTGATGCTAATAAGTACATGGACGTTATAACAGTCATGGCCTCAAGATACGATATATCAATTCCGAAAAGTTGTAATAGAAAGTAAAATTGAAAAGAAAACACCATATAGCGCAGCAAGGATAAAAGTAAAGCCAGTGCCATATTTTTTTTAGGAAATTCTAAAATAAAATGTTTGATTTTTTTTATGGAAAATCCCTTAACAGTGAGTTTTGTTTTTTGCATACCAAATCCTATTAAACCAATAATAAGTAGGGCGATTAAAAGAAATTGAGCCAGCTTATAATAATTAATATCAATTTGGTGCTTCACTATAAAGAAGCAAAAACCAATACATCCAAAAATAGTTGTGATACACATTTGTGATACATTTCCCAGTAAATTAATCAGAACGATACGTTTTCTGTAATTAGCTGTGTAATAAATGGCTTTAGCGCCATATTCGCCAATTCTATTTGGTGTGAATAACGAAGCGGTTAAAGAACCCAAACTTTGTTCGAAAGCATTTTTTAAACTTATTTTTTTAATAGGATCGACTAACTTTTGCCATTTTATAATTTCAAAAAACAAATTTAAAAATGTCAAAAAAAGTAGAAAAAGCATGTTTTTAATCGAAAAAGCATCTTTTTTTGATAAAAACCCAATAAAAGCATTAAAATCCAGTTCTGGATTATGCATTAACTTACGGTAAATAAAATAAAAAGCACCGATTACAATACTTAATTTAATAAGCCCAAAAAAGAATTGTTTAGTTTTGTACGGTAGCGTATAAGTCATATACCAAGTTAAGAGTGCAAATTAAATTATTTACATCATGACCTCAAATTTAAAAACATATAAAAAAGCTTTTTGTGCAATTGCTTTAATATTTATTTGTTTTGTTTCCTCTTCTCAAGGAAACACCAGTACATTTAAAGCCCAATTTGCTTTAGGATTAAACAGCCCGACCGAGGATGGATTCGTTACAGGCTTTGAAGGAAAAACAATTAATTTCCCCTCAGTAAATGTAGGAGTTCAATATATGTTCAGGCAGGCACTAGGAGCAAAATTGGATTATGGGTTTAATAGAATGTCTAATAAAAGTGAAGCATCAGAATTTAAGCTTAATTACACTCGTGTTAATTTGCAATTAGTATATAATGCAAATAGAATGTTTAACCTATCGCAACGTACGGGAGTATTTGTACATGCAGGACCAGGATATTCAAATGTAAGCCCTTTGGGGAATTTTACGCAAAATAAAACCTCGTTTATGAATGCGATGGCCGGAATAGAATTTCATCATGGTATTTCCGATAAACTGTCCATCTATGCCGATCTTGCATATGTTCATGGATTTTTAAAGGATTTTTCTCCCGTAACAGATGGGTACGGATCCTTTAACGGAAACCTTGTAACACTAACTATAGGAGCCTCAATATCACTTAGTGGTTGTTATTATTGCGATCAATATGACTAAGGAAAGAATTATTTTAGGTATTGACCCCGGTACAACCATTATGGGTTTCGGACTCATAAAAGTCGTTGGTAAAAACATGCAGTTTTTACAACTAAATGAACTTGATTTAAAAAAATACAACGATCATTACTTAAAATTAAAACTCATTTTCGAGCGCACGATAGAACTCATCGATACACATAATCCGGACGAAATTGCTATTGAAGCTCCCTTTTTTGGTAAAAACGTACAAAGTATGCTAAAACTGGGTAGAGCCCAGGGCGTTGCTATGGCAGCGGGCTTAAGTAGGGAGATACCAATTACGGAATATCTTCCTAAAAAGATTAAAATGGCCATAACAGGCAACGGAAGCGCAAGCAAAGAACAGGTAGCCAAAATGCTGCAAAGTCTTTTAGGTTTAAAAACATTACCTAAAAATTTGGATGCCACAGACGGTTTAGCTGCAGCAGTTTGTCATTTTTACAACTCAGGCAAGGTTAGTGTTGGCAAAAATTACACAGGGTGGGGTGCTTTTGTAAAACAGAATCCTGATAAGCTTGGTTAGTTTTAGTTCCCAGTAAGCATTGGCAGTTTGCAGTATTTACATAAATCATTTGAGGTTACTAAGTTTTTAATAAAGATTTATAATAAAATTTAAATCGTAGCTCAAGAAAAATACCTTTATTACTGAACACTGAACACTGAACACTGAACACTGAACACTGAACACTGAACACTGAACACTGAACACTGAACACTGAATACCAAAAAATGTCAGGCATATACATCCACATACCATTTTGTAAACAAGCATGTTTTTATTGCGACTTTCATTTCTCAACGTCTTTAAAGAAGAAGGATGCATTGGTTCACGCCTTAATAAAGGAATTGGAATTGAGAAAAGAAGTATTGGTAAATCATAAAATAGAAACCATTTATTTTGGGGGAGGCACCCCGAGTTTATTAACAGATAACGAATTGCAGTTATTAATAGATTCGGTTTATAAAAACTATTCGGTAATTAATAATCCCGAAATCACTTTAGAAGCGAATCCCGACGATTTAACCGATAACATTTTTGAGAAATACAGAGCTGCTGGAATAAACCGACTTAGTATTGGCATTCAGTCTTTTTTTGAAGACGATTTAAAAAACATGAACCGTGCACATAATGCCGAAGAAGCCAAGACATGCTTAAAAGTAGCCACGGAATATTTCGATAACATTACAATCGATCTCATTTACGGGATTCCCAATATGAGTTTGGAAAAATGGAATAAAAATCTTGAAATGGCTTTTGGTTATGGTGTTAATCATATATCTAGCTATGCACTTACAGTTGAACCCAAAACAGCACTAGATGCTTTTATAAAAAAGGGAAATTATCCGCCAATTGATGAAGCTTTGGCTCTTGAGCATTTTAATCATTTAGTAGATAAAACTAACGAACAAGGCTATGTGCATTATGAGATTTCAAATTTTGGAAAACCTAATTATTTCTCTAAACACAATACCAGTTATTGGCAAGGTAAACCATATCTAGGCATAGGGCCTTCTGCACATTCATTTAACGGAAATCAACGAAGCTGGAATGTGTCGAACAACTCAAAATATATAGAAGCAATTCAAAATAACGAATTGCCTAGCACACTAGAAACACTTTCTAAGGAAGATCAGTATAACGAATACATCATGACGGGGTTGCGAACCATTTGGGGCGTGTCTTTAAATAAAATAGAACAGAGTTTTGGAAACGATTATCTTCTCCATTTAAAAACATCTACAGAAAAATTTATAAACGAAGGCTTGCTTACCTTTTCGAAAGATTTTGACGAGAATCAAGATCGTATGGAGACACTAAAAACCACTCAAAAAGGCAAGTTTTTAGTAGATGGGATAGCATCAGAATTGTTTATCCTTAACTAGTTCTAGGTTGTGCAAAAACTAAGAGAAAAGTTACCAAAGCATTAAAGGAAAAAAGGAAATGTGATATTATTAAATAGTATAATCCAGAATTAAAAAACTTATATTTGAGGTAAAAGTATCTTAATTAAAAGATGCTGAAAGAAATTCGGCATACATGTTAGCAACAATTCAATACAAATCAAAAAAACTTCAAATAGACTTATCCCAGCCAATAGATATTTCTATACCGCTTAGGGGATCAAAAAACAATGTAAATGCGTGGTATGTAGATGCGCCAGTTATAAAACCTGCAGAAGACGATGGTCAGGTTATTAGTGTTTTAGAGGGTGCATGTGTAAACTTCAATAATATAGCTTTTAACCCACATGCCCATGGTACACACACCGAATGCGTGGGACACATTACCGAAAAAGTACACTCTATAAATCAGAATTTAAAGCAATTTTTCTTTTTGGCCGAAGTAGTAACCGCAGCTCCCGAAATGCTTAATGGTGATTTTGTAATATCTAAAAAACAATTACAATCTGCTATTGGAAATAAAAAAAGAGACGCCATAGTTATAAGAACCATTCCTAATACCAGAGAAAAATTAACAGCACAGTATTCGCACACAAATCCAACATACTTATTAGAAGATGCCGCAATTTATTTACGTGAAAAAGGCGTAAAACATTTATTAATTGATTTGCCTAGTGTAGATAAAGAAAGAGATGAATGTGAACTTAAGGCGCATAATGCCTTTTGGAATACTAAGGGCAAGTTACGTATGGACGCAACAATAACAGAGTTTATTTATGTGCCAAACAAGGTTGAAGATGGGGTGTACTTTTTAAACCTTCAAATAGCACCCTTCGAAAATGATGCATCGCCCAGTAAGCCTATCTTGTATAAAGTAATTAGTTAAGGAAGTACTCTAATTAACACGATAAAAAATAGAACGATGAAAACATCACTAAAGGTTGAAGAATTATTTATGTTTATTTTCGGGATATATCTTTTCTCCGGATTAGAATATAGTTGGTGGTGGTTTATTGTACTCATTTTAATGCCAGATATTGGTATGTTAGGCTATTTGTTGGGACCCAAGAAAGGAGCCTTTTTGTATAACCTTTTTCACCATAAAGCCATAGCCATTGGAATCTATTTTGTTGGGGTAATTACCGAAAGCAATATTATAAAACTAATAGGAATCGTATTGTTTTCTCATGCTAGCCTCGATAGAATTTTTGGTTACGGATTAAAATATTTCGATAGTTTTAAGCACACACATTTAGGACAAATAGGTAAATAACATATGGAGGCATTTTTAGGAATTATAATTGGAGTTTTGGTTACTTTGGGTATAGTAACTTACTTCAAGTCTTTTAAGAAAAAACAATTAGTTAAGGCACAGTCAACTTTACTTTTAGAAAAAATTAAAACAGTTTGTAAGTTTATTACGGTAGAAGGCGATTTTGCCGAAATCTATCATTATGAGGATGTTAAAGAGCGTTTTTTAAAACTAATATCAAGCAAAAAGAAAGCCTTGGTTATTGTAAATGCTAAAGCCCATGTTGGGTACGATTTGTCCAAGATTGAATTGGTAGCCGAAAACGATAAAAAGAAAATTTTACTGCAACATTTCCCGCAACCAGAAGTATTATCGATTGAAACAAATTTAAACTATTACGATAAGTCCGATGGCTTATTCAATAAATTTGAAGCAACCGATTTAACCGATCTACATAAAGAAGCCAAACAACACATTCAAGACAAAATCCCGGAGAGTGGTCTTATTCAAATAGCCCAAAAAGAAGCTCTGGAAACCATTTTACTTATTGAAACCATAGTGGAAACCATAGGTTGGAAATTAGATTATTCGGCGTTGAAAATAGAAGAAAAATCTATTAAAAAGATTCAATAATGATTGAGATTTCAACCGATAAAAGCAAACTTCAAATAGAAGCGATCCATAGGTTTTTAACCGAAACATATTGGGCTAAAGGCAGAACGATTCAAGCAGTTAAAACCTCTATAGAAAATTGCTTGTGTTTTGGCGTTTATAAAGAAGCTAAGCAAATAGGTTTTGCCAGAGTAGCCACCGATTATGTGGTGTTTGCCTACCTGATGGATGTATTTATTTTACCAGAATATAGAGGTAAGGGCTATTCCAAAGAACTAATTAAGGCGATACATGAAGAACCTCAATTACTATCATGCAAAACATGGATGCTTAAAACAGCAGATGCGCACGGTCTATATAAGCAATTTGGATATACGGAATTAAACAAACCGGAAATAGTAATGGAACGAATTATAAAATAATATGTCATTCCTGCGACTTGTATTGAACTTCCTGAACTGAATTTAGGATGGATGTTTAAATAAAGCAGGAATCTTTTTAATTGTAACTACAATTCATCAGCCAATAGGCCCCTTTTTCGTACTTCGACTACTGGAATATAAAAATAAAAATCATGCACATAGATCAACTAAGAGAATATTGTTTAAGCAAAAAAGGCACCACAGAAGAGTTTCCTTTTGATGAAGAAACACTGGTTTTCAAAGTTCTTGGGAAAATGTTTGCTCTAGCTTCCTTAAAGCGTTGGGAAGCAGGAGAAGCCTCAGTAAATTTAAAAGCAGATCCCGAATATTCCGAAGAGCTCAGAGCAGAATATAATAGCATTCGACCAGGGTTTCATATGAGTAAAAAACATTGGAATACCTTATATGTTCATGAAGGTGAATTGCAACCAAAACTAATATGTCATCTTATAGACCACTCGTACGATATGGTTGTAAAGGGTATGACTAAAAAAATGAGAGACAGTTTACTCTCAATGTAAAATAAGGTAAAATGTAAAACCATCGTTTTTTTATTGTATCTTTAGAATCTCTCAATCTCCATTTATATTTACTACATTCTTTTTTTTACTGATAAATAGCGCATAATAGGTTGTCCTAAATCTTTTAGTGTCCCATAATCTTAAAGTTGTATTGACTAATTCAATTATATAAACTTTAAATTTTAACAGATTATGAAAACAACCAACCAAATTTTTACAACTGTTATAGCAGCGCTATTATTGCTAAGCCCTGTTACTCTCCTTGCCCAAGAAGAAGCTCCAAAGCGTCCTGAACTTATTGCCGTAACTACCATGCATTGGAATATGGATATGGAAGATTTTGATATGAAAACATGGAAGGCTATCGAGAAAGAGTTCTTGGAAAAAGTAATCATGAAAAACGAATATATCATGAATGCTTCTGTTTATACGCATTTATTTACAGCAGACAATACAGAATTGATTTATGTGCAAACATTTGCTTCATGGGAAGACATGGGTAAGTTTGCGGATAGAAATACCGAATTAATTAAAGAAGCATGGCCCGATGAAGCCGAAAGGAAGGCTTTTATGAAAAAGCGCATGGCCTATTATGCTAACGAACACTCCGACGAAATTTATGCAACCGTACCTGGAGTTAAGTTAATGACCGAAAAGCCTACAAAGGATATGGTAACTTACGTTAGAAAAAATCATTTTTCATTTCCGGAGGATGGTACAAAAGAAGAGTTTAAAGCTCTGAAAAAAGAATGGTTTGATACCGTTATAAGTAAAAATGAGCATATAAAAGCATATTATCCGCATGTACATGCATGGGGATCTGATAGAACCGAATACATGGAAGCATTTTTTCTTGATTCCATGGGAGATTTAGATAAAATGTACGACAGAAATTCTGAACTATTGAAAGAAGCATTTCCAGATGAAGAAGCTAAAAAAGCTAAAGGTAAAGCATGGAGTAAATATTTTACTGGTGTTCACGGAGATTATTTATATACATGGATACACGATCTTTCTAAATAATGTGAAACGCTATATTATCTCATAGATTTATATATTGCTTATAAAGATTGTTTTGGCTTTTCGACTACGCTTAAAATAAACCGTAGCCGAGGTACTCAAATAAAATTTGACACCCTAAAAAGGAGAGATTCCCGCTTCAAAAGCTACGCTTCATATCTTCAGACAAAATATATTTTGTTTTTGATAGCGTTCGGAATAATACAGTTTTATAAGTAAAGTTTAGAGGCTGCTTGAAAAGTAAAATAGATATCACTTTAAGTTTTGTCGAAATAATTAATCCCTTTATTAATACAAATTTCGAAAACTTCAACCTGATAAGTAAATTGCTATGCGATTCATGCAGCTTCTTTTGTTTGCTATGTTAAACTTGTAGAACCTTTTATTAAAACGTAATATTGCAAAAACTAAAGTTAAGCATGAGCGTATTACAAACATTACAGGAAAGAAGTAACAATACCTGCGAATTATGCACCTCGACAGAGGGATTAAAACAGTATACCATCCCGCCGTCGTTAAACGAAAATGTAGCTAACGATGTGTTGGTTTGTAAAACCTGTTCAGATCAAATAGAAGGTCATGCAGAAATGGATGCAAACCATTGGAGATGTTTAAACGATAGTATGTGGAGTGAACATGCAGCTGTGCAAATTATGGCTTGGAGAATGCTACAAAGACTACGAAACGAAGGCTGGCCAAAAGATTTGTTAGACATGATGTATTTAGATGATGATGCTTTAGCTCTGGCGCGTGCCACTGGAGAACATGAAGATCCAGATAATAAGATTGTTCATAGAGATGTAAATGGTGTGGTTTTAAAAACCGGAGATGCCGTAGTTTTAGTAAAAGATTTAAAAGTAAAAGGCTCCAGTATGGTAGCTAAACAAGGTACGGCTGTTAGAAATATTCGTTTAGATCGTGACAATGCCGAATACATAGAAGGTAAAGTAGGCGCACAACAAATAGTTATTATTACTAAGTACGTGAAGAAATTGTAAGTCTTACAGCCTATACTATTCCAGTTCAATATTTTCAATATCCAAACGCATATTAATCATGTGTTTTTTAAACCCTGCTTTTTCGTAAGCTTTAATAGCGGGGATATTGTCGTTGTAAACATCAAGTCTTATTTCAAAAACATGTCGAGCTTTGCACCATTTCAATAAAGCATCAACAATCATTTTGTTTAGGCGTTTGCCTCTATGTGCTTCAGAAACATACATAAAACCCAGATAGCCTTGATGGGTATGTTTTAAATAATGTCTGTCTGTTTTAATTTTTGCATATCCAGAAGCCACAATGTTACCGTTAATTTCTGCAACAAACACTTCCGAATCTTCATGGGTTATTAACTCATCAATGTTGTAATAATTAATATCGCCGTCTTTTATTGTAGGATTAAAAGGACGTTCAGCAATAATAACACCCTGTTCGAATTCCAGTAAAACAGGTAAGTCGTTTAATGTTGCTTTTCTAACTATTATAGACATGGATTAACTCGAAGTGTCGGCAATAATCTTCCATTTGCCATCTATTTTTTTAAAGATAATCATAAAAATACCATCAGCATTTCCAACCTCACGCTTTAAATGATATTCGCCCATAACATAATAAGCACCCTCAGCTATCTTGGTAACCGCATTTATTCTAAAATTTAGCTTTCCGGTATGATCTTCTGTAGGGTAGGCTTTTTTGTACCGCTCTAATGTGTTTTCCCAACCATGAGTTACGCCATTGCTGGTATAAAACTTAAGCGAATCACTTTTCCAGTAGCTCTCCATAAATTCGTCAATATTATTATCGGACCAAGCCAGGCGTTGTTTTTTTAAAACTTTAAGAATAGCTTTTTTATCACTTTCCTCAGAAGTTTGAGAGTAACCGTTAAAAATAGAAACTAAGCAAAATAGTAATATTAACTTTTTCATTATTGATGCATTAAGGTATGTTACGAAAGGTAAAAATAACGAAATATTGATATTAATATGGTTACTTGTCGATGAAATTGACATTGAATTTTTTTTTATCCAGAGTTAAAATCGATTGATCGAATAATTAAGGTAGTAACTTTTTGTTTCTATACTTTTACTTCGAAATCAATCGATTAATATCCCTCATATCTATCATTGAGTAACTTAAAATATTAGAACTATGGATTTAAAAATTTCTAGCTGCAACAATTTTTTTAAGATTAAAGGTATCTTAAACAGAAACAATTTAGAGGTATTTCAAAACGAGTTTCAAAACATTTTTGAAAGAGTAAATAATCTAACTATTAGTATTCAAGATATAGAAAGTATGGACCGTTACGGTGTTAATGCTTTCGCAGCACTTCATAATGAAGCCATCCAAAAGAACAAAAATTTATCTATTATAGGTTTAGGGTGTAAAGACCTATATAATCATTTCAAGGCGGAAAACGCCGCATAACATAGAGATCTAGAAGGCGTTTTTTTGATGCTTGAAAAAGGCATCAGCTTGTAGCTGCATTAGTTCTCTCGTTTTTTTGCGCTTATAAGTATACAATTCGTCTTCACTCTCTATGTCGTTATAAATACGGTCGTTAATAGCATGATCTGCTTTTAACAAAGCTTCACGTTGATTTTTGTTTTGAAGCACATTGGTTTTAACGGCTGTTTCCTGATCTTCTAATTTATAGTCGTAAGCACTTTTTGGAGCTAGTAGTTTTGCGATTATAGGAGAGGTTTCAATCGCTAAAAACAATAGAAAAATAAAAAAGGAAGGTAGCCAAGGCAATTCACCTAATGCATTTACGCGAGCCATTAAACCATCAAAGTTATTAATAATGGGTTGCGAACTTGCCACTTGGGTTTCATAATCACCCTTAAGTAAAGCAATTTGAGTTTCTATAGCTGTTATTTTAGCTTTGTTTTCTATTTTTAATTGTTGTAACTCAGTGAGTAAAGCATCATGTTTGTCTCGTTTTTCTTTGTAAACAGGACCTTTGCCTAATAATTTAGTGCCAGCGGTTCCTTCTGCCTCAGCAATATAAGTGTCGTATAGAGCATTTACTTCAGCTTCTTTGGTATCTATATCGTTTTGTAAACCAGCTATTTCATTTTGGAGCGCTTCAATAGAGGGTGTGAATTGCTCTGAAATTTGATTCTTATTAGCTAGCGTTAGCGCATTCTTTTGTTCGAGTAACACCTGATTGATTTCTTTTTCAAAAATCTTTAATTCTAATGGCTTCGATATTACAATCGCAATAATAATAGCTAGAATTATTCTGGGAGATGCCTGTATAAGTTCATCTGTAAAATTCCCGGTTTTTTTAATGGTAGAGACGATATATCTGTCTAAATTAAAAATAAGTAATCCCCAGATGAAGCCAAAAACAATGGCTGTAAATACATTGTCGAAAACCGTATAGAGGGCATAGCTAGCGGCTATAAAAGCCATAACTGCAGTAAAGAAAACAGTGGCGCCAATACCTGCATATTTGTTTTGCTCGCCTTTTGAACATTGTTCCAAAATGTCGGTATCGGAACCCGAGCAGGTAATAAAAAATTGCTTTAACATAATTCGTTCTGATTTGATTGATTGACTATTAGAACGTAAAGCCCACCTATTTGTTACATAATCCTATATAAAAGATGAGGTGTTTATGTTTTTTTAGACCGAATACTTTCTATAATAACCGTAGAAATAATTAATGTGCCCCCGATAAAAACATTACGATTTGGAATCTCTTTTAAGAAAATAAATGCTAGGATAATAGCATAAAGTGGTTGCGTGCTAAGAATAATGCTTGCAGTACTAGCAGAAAAGTGTTTAAGACTTTTTATAAATAAGCTATGGCCTATTGCTGTTGCTAATAGAGCTAACATTATAATATACGGGTATTGCGTTTTGATTTCGGAAACCCCTAAGAAATATAAAGCTGGAGATAAAACAATGGTAACCACAAAAAGCTGATATACCATCACCATGGTGCCATTATATTTATGAGAACTACTTTTTAGAATAATGTTTCGCAATGAAAATAATAAAGCGGATATGACTCCCCAAATAACACCTTTTACATCAGATTTTGCAATATTAAACTCTGGTACCAGCATATAAATACCAATTAAAACCAAAGCGCCTAAAAGCAGATGGACTTTATTGAACTTTGTTTTTGTAAGCAAGGGTTCGAGTATAGATGTTAACGCAGGAAACGTAAATAACGATAAGACACCAATTGAGACATTTGAAATTTTTATTGAATAGAAATAAGTCACCCAATGACCTGCTAGAAATAAAGCGCTTATAAAAAATGTTGATTTATCTCTTGTCGAGTATATTTTTAAACTGATTTTATTTACTCTGCAGAATAGGTATAATATAATCAAAGCGAGCGAAGAACGCCACCAAATTATAACTGGGGTAGGCATATCGATATACTTTCCCAAAACGGCAGAAGAACTTATTAGCAGGGTCGCAAAACTAAGTTCCAGAACATTTTTTATATGTTGGCTTTTCATGATGTATTCGGAAGTCATATAACAAACCTAACCCCGTTAAATTTGTCTGTTTTTTTAAGAGCCAGGTTAAAGCGTGTTATATATTGAAGCTTCAAAAATAAGAAACCCGAAAAACTATTTAGATAATTCTACAAAGTATTTATAGAACAAAGGAATCGTTTCAATCCCCTTTAAATAATTAAAGATTCCAAAATGCTCGTTTGGTGAGTGAATGGCATCACTATCTAAACCAAAGCCCATAAGTATGGTTTTACTCTTTAGTTCCTGTTCAAAGAGGGCCACAATAGGAATACTACCACCACTACGTTGTGGAATAGGTGTTTTACCAAAAGTATCTTGATATGCTTTGCTGGCTGCCTTATAACCTATACTGTTTATAGGAGTTACATAGCCTTGTCCACCATGGTGTGGGGTTACTTTTACTGTTACACCTTTAGGGGCTATGCTTTCAAAATGATCCTTAAACAGTTGCGTTATGTTTTCCCAGTCCTGATGTGGCACCAAACGCATAGAGATTTTTGCATAAGCTTTACTTGCAATTACTGTTTTAGCACCCTCACCTGTGTAACCTCCCCAAATACCATTAACATCAAGGGTAGGGCGGATGGAATTACGTTCGTTGGTTGTATATCCCGTTTCGCCATAAACGTCGTTTATGTCTAATGCTTTTTTATAATGATCTAAACTAAATGGCGCTTTAGCCATTTCTGCCCGTTCTTCATCAGACAATTCTTCAACATTATCATAAAATCCAGGTATGGTAATATGATTGTTTTCATCATGAAGTGATGCGATCATTTTGGTTAAAACATTTATAGGATTAGCCACAGCACCTCCGTATAAACCAGAGTGTAAATCACGATTAGGTCCTGTAACTTCAACTTCAACATAACTCAGTCCACGTAATCCTGTTGTGATAGACGGTACATCTTGAGCGATCATACCGGTATCTGAGATAAGAATAACATCGTTCTTTAGCTTTTCCCGATTGTTTTTTACAAATATACCAAGGTTAGCACTACCTACTTCTTCTTCACCTTCGATCATAAACTTTACATTGCATGGTAGTTGATTTGTAGATGACATAAACTCCATAGCTTTTACATGCATGTACATTTGTCCCTTGTCATCGCATGCACCACGAGCAAAAATAGCACCCTCAGGGTGTAATGCAGTTTTTTTAATTACAGGCTCAAAAGGTGGTGAATCCCAAAGATTTATAGGGTCTGGTGGTTGCACATCGTAATGACCATAAACCAATACCGTAGGAAGGTTTTTATCTATAATTTTTTCGCCATATACGATAGGGTATCCATCTGTTTTACAGATTTCTACAGCATCGCAACCGGCTTTCTCTAAACTGTTTTTAATAGCTTCGGCTGTTTTTAAAACATCATTTCGGTAAGCAGAATCGGCACTTATAGAGGGAACTTTAAGTAGTTCTATAAGTTCATTTAAAAATCGATCCTTGTTTTCCTTTATATATGATTGAATGTTATTCATGAGATTAGTTGTATAGTTTTATGAATGGAATAATTATTTAAACGGTCATATTTGACATATTTAGACAGCGTTCAACACGGTATCTTCTGTTAAATCTATAACTAGTAAGGGTATTCATTTAGTTGCGTTCAGAGCATTAGAACTTTGATGGTAAAAGTTCCATTCAAAAATATGAAAAAAAGAATGTTTTTGAGGGGTAATACCCATACGATTATTGGAGTGTGATAATTTATTTTATAATTTAATTATATTGAGTTTGCTATTTAAAAATCTTAATTTATATTTGCAGTCCTTTTGCGGGCGTGGTGGAATTGGTAGACACGCTAGACTTAGGATCTAGTGCCGCGAGGTGTGAGAGTTCGAGTCTCTCCGCCCGCACAGCAAGGAAAAAGCTTCTCAGCAATGAGAGGCTTTTTTGTTTCCATTAGTTTCGTGGTACTTGGAAGAGAGAAAAAGTTAAGCTTACAATTCCAGAAATAATAAAAATCAACAGTTTAAAAGATTTTAAAGAAAAGGTCTAGAAAGTCAAACTTACTTTTTAGACCTTTTTTCGTTTCTAGCTTCGCATAAGGTGTATATTATGTTTTTAGAGCTTAATATTCCGAGGTAGTAAAATTCAGGATTTTATTTTTGGAATTTAATACCTCGGTAGAAGCCCACTAAATTATTATTCCACAATTACTCGATGCACTTCATCTATTTCCTTTGCCCTAATACGTAGTACATACAAGCCTTTTTTCAAATTAGAAACATTCATTTTAGTATCCGCATTAAGTTCCTCAAACTTTTGGGTAGATAATAAGTTTCCACTGAAATCATAAAGTTCTAGAGTTACAGGCCCAATATGCTCATTAGATATTGCTTTCTTAAATACATCTTTTGGGGAAATATTGAATGCGGTGTTTGATGGATTAGGGTGGGCCATCATTAACTGTTGCCCTCTAAAACTTGCACAACCCTGAGGAACGATATCAGTTCCTGACGAAGTAACACCACAAGGTGTATTGGCTTCCACTCTTATAGGACCTCCATTACAACCAAAGTTTACTGTAGTAAAACTTTGATAACCTGAGTATAATAATGTGCTTGCCCTGTAAATTTTAAATGGAGGGCTGCCACTGGTAATTGATACATCTACTTGTCCATAAGGGCCAGTTCCATTCCATGTAAAATCTACTTTTCCTCCTACAGATAGATTTCGCCTTACCTGAAAAGTATTTCCGCAACCATTGGGAGGTGTTACTGTTGCTGTAATCCAACCACTGCCAGAACCGGTATTCCGGAATGTACAAGGGTTGGATCCTTGGGATGAAACTCGTTTAATCTTACTACTAGAGCTCCATGAAATGGTTGAGCCTGCGGGTAAATTATTAAGTGTGTATTTTGTATTCGAGCAAACAGTTGAACTGCCAGTAATGTTCGGTGGTCTAGAGGTGTTAGTGGTTGTTGCTCCGCTTCCGCAAGGATCTAGCCAATTACTTAACCTGGTTGCATTAGTACCACCACCAGTCCACGAAACATTAAACCTTCCATATTCAGCTCGGGACTGTGCGCAATAGCTTAGTCCGGAATTGTAACTTTGGTTTCCATGAAGTTGTCCAACGATTCTTCGGTCTTGATTAAAAATAGGAGAACCAGATGACCCATGTTGTACAACCCCATCATCAAAATTAAGACGCCAATGATTATTAGCACCGTTCCAGCTGGATGTTAGAAAACCATTATTTTCAATTGAAATCTTCATTACATCCCCAGCTGGATGATGAATTCCCGCTCCACTATTTGGTGTAGCGGCACCTCTGTCCCAACCTGCCAAAGACATTTGGTTATTCCCTATAGGAGATTGGTCGAGTTCCATTAATAAGAAGTCGGTGTTAAACCACCCAGCCCTAAATGTTGCATCGTTATAAGTAAAGCTACTCGCAACTGTTGTGCCACTACATGTAGTATACTTAAATTGAAATTTAAACATCCAATCTTCAGCAGCGTTTCGTTCACCCGCACTCACAGCTCTATTAGAATTTGTGTCAATACAATGAAATGCACTTAAAAAGTATGGGCGAAAACTTTGATCAGCACTCATTATTAAGGAACCACTGCACCATTCAGTGCCATTTGCCAACAATACCAAACCAACAGCATCTGATTGTAAATCCCAAGCAGAAAAACAATTAATATTATTGTTACAAGATTCAGAAGCACCAGGACTACCGTTTAGCATTTCTCCCACCCCTCTGTATCCATGTACAACTCGTTTTATTCTAAGATTAGAGCTTTCCTTTTTATTTTGGGGTTCATGAATATAAAGAGTAACATGCTCTCCATGAATTAAGTCGGTTAAAAAAACACCTTGAGTCAAGTTATTCAAATGAGTTACAGGGCCATATACGACGCTTCCTGTGTCATTATAAATATATAGCTCAGCACCTTCGATAAGATGTAGTTTGTCGAATACAAAATTTATGGATTTAGCACCTTTCGATTCAAATGCCATTGCCCATATTCGTTTATCATCAACCTCTTCCCAATCCTGTGCTTTTATATCGATATTTACATCAAAACCTTTACCAAAGCGATAAGGTTTTATTTCTCCCTCACTTTCACTATCCTCGTCTACCATTCTTTTTAGGTTGAAACTTGGTAGTAAAGTGCTTTTGGTAGCTTTAAATCTCTTAGGAATGTTGGCAATCCTATTCTTGCCATTTTTTTCAGGGAAATATTCAGTTTTGATTTGCCCATAGCTAAATTGGGTCGAGGTCATTAGGAGTGTTAGAGTTAAAAATAGTAGCGTTTTTTTCATATCATGATATTTAAATTAATTACTAATTAACAATGGGTTAGATATAAAAATCGGGAACTAAAGTTGTATTTAAAGGATGAAGAATTACCTAAGAAGGATTTTATAGAATAAATAATTTAAATATAATGTTCTTGTTATATAAAAAACAATTATGGTAGTAGCATAGCAGGTTGCTCTACCCATTAAAATCATTCACTCACCAATTAAGTACGTTTACACATAATTTTCCTATAAAACTTTTTTGATGTTTCTATAAGTTTCATGATGCTTGGGAGAGATCAGCAGTTTAAAAGATTAAACTTAAAGACATCTAAGTTGTTGATAATAAATCAATAAAAAAGACATATTCGTCGCCCACCATTCGTTATTCATCTAATATTATTTTCAGCTTCTGTTCGAAAAAATATATTGCGCCGTTTTTTGGAACAATATATTGGTTCCCTTTAGCAACTAAAGGGGCCCATTTGTCAAATATTACATTGATGAAATCCGTCAATAGTAATAATGTTGTTAGAATAATTGTCCCAATATTCATTATAGTTTTTTTGTTTAGTAAACCCGAAATCGTCTTGAGGATTTCTCTCACCTCTTAGATGATTTTGCCGCTTTAGGTGAAATTGTATTTATTTTAAAATCAGTTTGATCTAATTACAAAAACTAAAGGGGAAGTGTTGGGATCGCATAGCGGTCCCATTTTTTATTTCGATACGTTTTAATTGATGTCATTAAATTAAAGGGTAAACGTAAATATTAGATTTCGTTCTAAGACATTATAAATATTAATTTTAAAGGCATTTTATCTGTGTTCTATGTGGCTCTATGGCTTAATGGTATTGATCGAAAGGTAGTAGAAGTATTTAAAATAGTTAATATGCTGATTATTAGTGTGTAATATGTCAAGTTTAGGTGTGAGGTAACATGCTGAAAAACAACTGAAATTCCACTATTAGTAATTCGAATTTTAGTAACTTAGTACTATGAATAAACTGTTTTCCATAGTTGTTTCGCTACTCTTTGTTTTTCAGAGTTCTAATGTGCATTTTAATGATATAGTGCAGATAGATGAACTATTGGAACATGCATGTTTTCATAAGAAACAATATGGAGATAATTTTCTTGTGTTTTTATCGAAACATTATGGAAATCAAAAAGAAGAGCATAGCAAAAAAAATCAAGAAGAAAAGGAAGATCACAGGCAGCTTCCATTTCAGCATCAAGGGCATGTAGCTTCTGTGATGGTATTTGTTATCAAACAACACCCCATCCAATTGGAACATTTACATTTAGAGGCAAATCAAGTAAAGATTGATAATTTTTATTATCAAATGCCTTATACATCTTTGTATAACTCTAGAGTATTTCAACCTCCCAAACAAGCATAATTCATTTATTAAAAGTTGAGTTTAAGTTAGGCTAATGGCCTAATTGTAGTAATGCATAAGTGCATCTGCTGTTATTTTAACTATTTAGTTATTTAAATTATGCTATCAAATATTATTAATTTCAGTTTAAAGAATAAGTTTATTGTTCTTTTATTTACAACCATTATAATAGGTTTTGGGTTGTATTCATTATCCCAAATATCTATTGGAGCCGTGCCAGATGTTACTAATAATCAGGTTCAGGTAATTACGACTTCAAGAAATCTTTCTACTCAAGATATGGAGCAGTTTATTACCTATCCCGTAGAGTTGGAAATGGCAAACCTACCTGGAGTGGTCGAGATACGTTCGGTGTCGAAATTCGGACTTTCGGTAGTTACCATTGTTTTTGAAGATAACATGGGAACATTTTTACCAAGGCAGCTCATTGCAGAAAAAATCAAATCGGCTTCAGAAAAAATCCCCGAAGGTTTTGGTACTCCCGAAATGGGACCAATTACTACAGGTTTAGGAGAAATTTACCAATATGTGCTGGATGTTAAGCCCGAATATAAAAACCGCTATACGGCTACAGATTTACGTACCATACAAGATTGGATTGTAAAAAGACAACTGTCTGGGATTCCTGGCGTAGTTGAAGTAAATACCTGGGGCGGTTTTTTAAAGGAATACGAAATTGCTATTGATACGGGAAAGCTGAATGCCATGAATATAACAGCGCAAGAGGTTTTTAAAGCTCTGGAACTGAACAATGGTGTAGCAGGTGGCGGATATATAGAAAGAATTAACCAAGCATATTTTATTAGAGGAGAGGGGCTGGTGAAGTCCCTTGAAGATATTAATACCATAGTAGTAAAGAATGTCGCCGGGAATCCTATTTATATTAAAGATATTGCAACTGTAGGTTATGGCAGTGCCATGCGTTTTGGCGCTATTACGGGAAATGGTGAAGGAGAAAAGGTTTTAGGACAGGTTATGATGCTTAAAGATGCCAACTCCAAGGAAGTTATCGAAGCAGTAAAAGAGCGCGTGGCCTCCATTTCAAAATCCTTACCCGAAGGGGTTTATATTAATGGCTTTTTAGATCGGAGCGAGCTTATTGGAAGAACAACATTTACGGTAACAGAAAACCTTGTTTTAGGTTGTCTAATCGTCATTTTTGTTGTTGTTCTCTTATTGGGAAATGTCCGTTCAGGATTGGTCGTAGCATCGGTTATCCCACTTTGTTTATTATTTGCTTTGTCCCTGATGTACATTTTTGGGGTTGATGCAAATTTAATGAGTTTAGGAGCTATCGATTTTGGTATCATCATAGACGGAGCAGTTATTATTGTAGAGTATATAGCATATCAGATAACACTTAAGCAAAAAGAAATATTGACTTTTGCCAAAGCGGAAAGACAAGACTTGAAAGATGACATTACTTTTAAAGGCGCATCCAAGATGATGAATTCCGCTATTTTCGGTCAACTTATCATTCTTATTGTATTTATACCAGTATTGTCATTATCTGGTGTTGAAGGTAAAATGTTTACGCCTATGGCACTTACATTTAGTTTTGCATTAATTGGAGCTATGGTGTTTTGTTTTACTTATGTTCCCGTAGTGTCGGCATTGTTTTTAAAACCTTCAAAAAATAAAAATAACTTAACCGCACAATTAATAAGATGGCTTACCGGCAAATATAGCATCATTATCCATTGGGCGTTATCGAGTAAACGACTAGTATTGGGAATCGCTGCTAGTTTACTAGTTGTTACTCTATACTTGTTTACAACTATGGGTGGCGAATTTGTACCCACGCTAGATGAAGGAGATTTTGTAATTCAACCAGTATTAAAAACTGGGACATCTTTAAGCAATACTGTAAAAACAACTACACAAATAGAACAAATCCTTTTGAAAAACTTTCCAGAAGTGAAACAGGTAGTTACCCGAATAGGAGCAGCCGAGGTTCCAACAGACCCTATGTCGATGGAAGAAAGCGATGTTATTATTCAATTAAAACCAAAGAATGAATGGGTGTCGGCAGATACAAAAGATGAACTAGCCGATAAGTTTAAAGAAGCACTGGCGGTTATTCCAGGAATGGAAGTGGAATTTACTCAGCCTATCGAAATGCGTTTTAACGAGTTAATTACGGGAGTAAGAGCAGATATTGCTATCAAGGTTTTTGGAGAAGACTTATCGGTATTGGCAGCAATGGGAGAGCAGATAAAAGAACTTGTAAGACCCGTTGAAGGAGCAGCCGATGTTACAGTGGAAAAAGTTGAAGGTCTCCCGCAAATGAATGTAACCTATAACCGTGCTAAGGTTGCCCGCTACGGTCTTAATATTCATGAGCTTAATGAGATGGTGTCCATGGGATTTTCAGGTCGTTCTGTAGGAAGTGTTTTTGAAGGGGAAAAGCGGTTTGATATGGTGGTACGATTAAACAAGGAACACCGAAAAGATCTTTCCAACCTCAAGAATTTATATGTCGATTTACCTAATGGCGGTAAAGTGCCTTTAAGTGAGGTGGCAGAAATCACCTATCAAAAAGGAGCGGCCAAAATATCCAGAGACAATACACGAAGACGCATTGTGGTAGGCATTAATGTACGTAATCGAGATTTACAATCGGTGGTAGATGACGTAGAGGAAGTTATAACGAATAATATAAAACTTCCTGTGGGATATTCAATTACTTACGGTGGGCAGTTTGAGAACTTACAGAGTGCCAAAGCTCGATTAAAAATAGCAGTGCCAATAGTACTTATCCTCATTTTTGTGTTACTATATTTTGCCTTTAAATCGGTAATGCAAGCATTACTCGTCTATTCAGCTATTCCATTAGCAGCCGTGGGAGGCGTCTTGTTTTTGTTAATAAGAGGTATGCCTTTTAGCATTTCGGCAGGAGTAGGTTTTATAGCGCTTTTTGGAATAGCAGTATTAAATGGTATTGTTCTTATAGAGCATTTTAAAGAATTAAAAAGTAAAGGATATCCTAATATTGAATCTCTTATTGAGCAAGGTGCGAAAGACAGGCTTAGGGCAGTATTATTAACAGCATCGGCTGCGGCCCTAGGTTTTTTACCTATGGCAGTTTCTACCAATGCTGGAGCGGAGGTGCAAAGACCGTTAGCTACCGTTGTAATAGGCGGATTAATTACAGCAACCTTGCTTACTTTGGTTGTACTTCCTGTATTGTATGCGATGTTTCATGATAAATGGACGAGAAAAATTCGCAAAAGGAAAATATTCAGAAAAAGAAATACGACCCTATTATTGTTGCTTACGACTTTGGGAGCTTTTGCGCAGCAAAGTCCTAAAACGCTGCAAGAGCTTACATCGCTAGCTATTGAAAATAATGCGAGTATGAAAGTCATTTTGTTAGAAGCAGAACGATCGGATGCATTGATAGGTAGTGCATTTAGTTTTGATAAAACGCAGATATATTTCAACTACGACCAAAATAATTTAGCACTAAATAATGAACCATTACGTGTGTTTGGAATAAGTCAGGATTTTCAATTTCCGACGGTTTATTTTTCGAATAAAAAGCTAAAACAGGCCAAATATAATCTGGCGCAAAGCAGATATCAAGTTCAGGAGACGGTCGTAAAGGAAGGCGTAACCATTGCATTTTATAATTACCAAATTGCTTTAGAAAAACAAAGATTGTATCAAGCTTTAGATAGTCTGTATGAACGGTTTGCCTATGCCGCTAATCGTAGGTTTGAATTAGGGGAGACCAATTATCTGGAAAAAATAACGGCACAATCAAAAAAGCGACAAATTACTTTACAGTATGAACAAGCTATATCTAAATCTAAAGTAACTTATACAGAATTGAAACATTGGGTACAGGCAGAAGATAGTTTGGTTATTGCAAAAATCATTGTAGATAAAATCCCCATTACTAGACTCGATATTACATTGCACCCCAGTATCCGGTATTTCGAAAATAGAGTTGTTTTGCGCCAAAGGGAAGCACAATACGAAAAACAACTATTAATTCCTGATTTAAATGTAGAATACTTTCAAGGAACCAATAACCAGCTCAATGGTAATCTGTTTGGATATCAAATAGGTATTAAAATTCCTTTGTTGTTTAGTGGGCAGGCTTCACGTATAAAAGCAGCGAACATAGCTCGTAAAGTTGCTACGGAAGAAACTCATCAGCAAAAACATATATTACATACTAGATATGTTCAATTCATGGAGCAATTAAAACAGCAGCAAGGCGCCCTAGATTATTACGAAACAGAAGGTAATCTGCTTGCCGAAGAAATTCTTAAAACAGCTGACCATAGTTTTAAAAATGGAGAAATAGATTTTTTTCAATACATACAAAGTTTAGAAAATGCTTATGAAATCAAGGTGGCATACCTAAACCAGTTACAGCAGTATAATGAAACGGTTGTTAAACTTAACTATCTAACATTTTAAAAAAGAGTCGTTATGAAACGCATATTACACATATATTTCTTAATCATCATATTACTAGCAAATGCTTGTAGTAATACCAAAAAACAAAATACAGAACCTAATGGCGAGGAACATAAAAACATTGGTGTTCATATTGCCAAAGCCCAATTTATACAAGCAGGAATGCAGCTGGGCTCACCTGTAAAAAAAGCCTTTCCAGAGGTCATTAATACTACAGGGATAATAGATGTACCCCCCAAAAACCGTGCAGTGGTAAGTGCTATAATGGGCGGATACATTAAAAGTGTTTCGCTACTTGTAGGGGATAAGGTGCGTAAAGGACAAGCTCTGTTAACCATAGAGAATCAGGAATTTGTCACTTTGCAACAGAAGTATCTTGAAGCAAAAAATGAACTAACATATCTCAAGGCAGAGTATGAACGGCAAAATACCCTAGTTGCCGAAAATATTACTTCGAAAAAAAACTTTTTAAAAGCAGAGAGCAATTATAAAAAAACGAAAGCAGTATACCATGCTTTAGATAAGCAATTACATATGCTCAATATATCTCCAAAGCTTGTAGCCCAGGGAAATATTACCACAACCGCTGCTTTGTATGCTCCCATAAAAGGAAGTATTACTAAGGTAAATGTGGTTAAAGGGACTTATGTTACACCAACCACCGAAATTCTCGAAATCGTTAACAACGATCATATTCATTTAGATCTGGTCGTTTTTGAAAAGGACATCATGAAAGTTAGAAAGGGGCAAGCTATACAATTTCGTATTCCAGAATCTTCAAACGAAGTTTTTGATGCTAGTGTTTATTTAGTAGGAACGTCTATTGATGCTAATAGAACAATAAAAGTACACGGCCATTTAGCAGATGAATCGAAGGGGCATTTCTTAACGGGCATGTTTGTTAATGCTCAAATCCTGGTAAGATCAGAAGATGCCAATGCAACTTTGCCCATAGCCTTACCAGAAGAAAGTATTATTGAGGTAAACGGGAAATACGTTGTTTTAAAGCTCAAAGAACAGAAGGAGGGTTACGTATTTGAAAAAGTAGAAATACAGGTAGGTAAAACCAGTAATGGATATACCGAAATAAAGAGTAATCATATTTCCAAATCTGACCAAGTATTAGTAAAAGGTGCTTTTAATTTAATTGATATTGAAGTAAGTAGTGGTAATAGTCATTAATTGTATTAAAAATCAATATTTCTGGTTGGGGTAAATAGTATATCACCCAAGTTTTCATCCTAATTTTAAGAAAAACTATAGAAATATAGAAAAAAATTATAGGACAATATTTTATTTAGTTAGGAATCCTAACTATATTTGTAATCAAATCTCTAGTTAGATGAAAATAAATTAATAAATGTTAAACTTTAAATTTAGTTAAAACCATGAGTAAATCAATTTTTTATCACGCAGGATGTCCGGTTTGCGTAAGTGCAGAACACGATATAGTAAACTTAATTGGTAACGACAATGTAGAAATAGTTAACATTGGCGAAATAAGAGGTCGTATAAATGAGGCAGAAAAGGCAGGGGTTGAATCTGTTCCAGCACTTTTAACGCCAAACGGAAATGTGCTACACATCAACTTTGGTGCATCTATGGCAGATGTAAAAGGATAGTTAGAAGTGTAGTTTATGTAAGCAGTCATTCTCTCAGGCTGCTTACATGTTTTAAAAAAGTAAAGTAATTTATAAAAAGAAATAATAATGAAAGTCTCAGTTTACGATACCTATGTGCCTAAAGATGATAATAACCGAATGCATTTTGATATTCTTGTAGAAGAAGGTGAATCTGTAGAAAATGTATATAAATATGGGAAAACCTATTTAAACCAAAAAGGTATACCAGATTTTGAACTAACAACTAACGAGTGTAATTTCTGTCATATGGAAACCGTCTCTGTAGAAATTGAGAAGGAAATTCGTGATAAAGGATATTATATTTTAGAAATGGAAAACTGTAATTAATCATTCCAAACCAATACCACATAAGCAGAAATTCGATTAAATGGTTTATAAAAAATAATATTTTGAAAAAATTGCACTTACATTTTGATCGTATGATTCAGGGAGAATTTAATTTAAGAGCTTTAAACTTTCTCTTTGTCTTTCAGGTGAATTGCCCTGGTTGTTTTTTGTATGGAATTCCATTAGTAAATAAACTATTCAGCGAATTTAACCAGGATATGTCGTTTTTAGGAATTTCTACAGCTTTTGAAGATTTTGAATACAATAACGAAGAAAATACAAATCTATTGATTAGTAGCGGTCAAATGGTTGGCGAAACCAAAAAGGCATTGGCTAAAGAAGGTTTTGATGTGTACCCCAATAAAATAAATTTTCCCTTAGCCATGGATGAGATGGCTAGCGAATCGTTTGACCTTTCTAGTACCGCAGAAAAAATTTGTCAACTTAATCCAAACTATGCCATTTGGCCGGATTTTGAGCAAAGCGCACTTTTAAGAAGGGTTAAGGGCTATTTAAACGCTTTAGAAAAAATAGCTTTAACCTTTACCATAAATCAATTTAGAGGTACACCAACCATGTTGGTCTTTAATGATGCTTACGAAATTCTGTTTCATCAGTTTGGTCATGTTAAATACGACGTTTTAAAAACCAATTTAAAAGATCTTGTTGATAGGTTTGGTAAGGATCACTAATTTTGTCCAAATTATTGATAATTAGATGGAGGATTTAAGTTCAAAAATAACAGCTGGTTTAAGTAGACTTTCAGAAGTTTATAAAGTACTGCTATGGGAACAAGCTAAAAAACTAAAGTTAAGCCCTATTCAAATACAGATTCTTAATTTTATTACTTATCACAAACAGGAATTATGCAATGTTAGTTATTTGGCAAAAGAGTTTAATGTAACAAAGCCAACCATTAGTGATGCCATAAGGGTACTGGTGAATAAAAAATTATTAATAAAAGACTTTTCTTCTGAAGATAGTCGAAGCTATACACTGATGCTCTCTCTTAAAGGAAGAGCAATTGTAAATGAAACCGAAAACTTTGCAAACCCCATCAAAGAACAGTTAAACAACATTAGCGAAGAAGATTTTAACATTCTCTATAAAACAATTACCAGGTTAATTTATCAATTAAATCGTTCGGGGGTTCTCACGGTGCAAAGAATGTGTTTTGGCTGTAAATTTTATAAAGCCAATGGCGAACAACATTATTGTAATCTTTTAGAGAAAGAACTTTTAGATTCTGAAATAAAGTTAGATTGTCCGGAATTTATTGAAACAAATTAGGAATACTGCGGAAAACATTTTTTACAATTGCAAAATTGTTTAGAGTTCTAGGTTTCAAAGTATTAAAAAAATAAAAATAAGTGTGGAATATAAGTTTATCACTTCACTCTAAAAACTGGAAGCTTATCAAGAAATTGAGAGGCTTTTTTAGCAAATGACATCGAAATTGTATGCAGAAAGATATTCCATAAGACGTTCTCATATTTTTTTGTAATTTGCCGAGAATAAGCATAATAAAAAATTGCTTACATTGTCATTATTATTGATACTCAGTGCAAATGGGGGTACTTTTTCTAAGTACATGAAAGATTACATGCTATTGATCTTTGATGTATGAATATGTTATGAAGTTAAGCGATTCGCAAATTCTTGAAAAAATTAAGCATAATGAGGCTACTGGTTATAAACAATTGTTTGACCACTATTACATGCCATTAAGTATCTATGCCCTAAAATATTGTGATTCCTTTGAGTTGGCAGAAGATATTGTTCAGGACTTTTTTGTAAAACTATGGGATGAAAAATTATATCAAAAATTAGATGGAACCATAGGACCATATTTATTTAAAGCAATAAAAAACAATACGCTTAAAAGGGTAAAAAAAAATGCGCAATATAAATTCGAAGACCTAGAAAATAAGATCAATGAATTGATAGTAGATACCATTGATATAGATTCGATCGAACAAGAAAAGGTGAAATTATATCGAGAAATTGAAACATTGCCTTTAAAAAGCAAGGAAGTATTTAAAGCCATTGTGCTAGAAAATTTAAAATATAAAGAGGTTGCAGAACTACTAAATATCTCTGTAAATACAGTAAAAACACATTATTCCAGAGCCTTAAAACAACTTCGTAATTCTTTGAATGTTGTTATAATATTACTGCTAGTTTAAAAAAAGATTAAATTTTTGTCACCCATTTTTATCATCTTGGGATATATGTAGTATACAACCAGGTTAAAAATGGACACCATCAATACTAGTATACTTAAACTTTTCGTTGCCTATACGGCCAATGAAATTACAGAAGAACAGTTTAAAACACTTAAGGAATGGATCGACCAAGATCCTGAAAACAAACAGCAGTTTTTAAATTTCTTGCAATTCTATAAAAAGACTCGGCGAATTGGTTTTGTTGAAACTTTAGATAAGAACCATGCTTGGAATAAGGTAGTATCCCAACTTGAACGTCCGCTTATTATAAAAGCTTCCCAAAAAGAGAAAAAGCCGATAAAGCTTTATTGGAAATATGCTGTTGCTGCATCAGTTTTATTGATGGCAACGTTAACAATATTTCTAAATAAGAAGGCTATTCAACAACAATTTGATGAGCCGATTATTGTTAATAATGATATTGAAGTGGGAACAGATAAAGCTGTATTAACGTTAGAAGATGGATCTAAAGTTCCTTTAGGGAAAGGTCAAAAATATCAAACGAATAATATAAGTAGTAATGATAAGGAAATAGTGTATAACGCAATAAGCAAAACTGAACCAGAAATTAGTTATAACTATTTAACAATTCCAAGGGGTGGACAGTTTTTTGTGAAACTATCTGATGGAACAAAGGTTTGGTTGAATTCTGAAAGCCAACTAAAATACCCTAAATTTTTTATAGAAGGCGAACTGCGAGAAGTAGAATTAGTTTACGGTGAAGCCTATTTTGAAGTATCTCCAAGTAGCGATCATAAGGGGGCTAAATTTAAAGTTTTTACAGGAGATCAAGAAGTGGAGGTTTTAGGTACAGAATTTAATATAAAAGCTTATCAAGATGAAAACCATATATATACAACCTTAATAGAAGGAAGTATAGCACTTAGTAATGGTGTTAAAAAACAAAAATTAAACCCAAACGAACAGCTGGTTCTTAATGTTAATACAAAAGGAATTCAGGTCAATCCTATAAATGTTAAAAATGAAATAAGCTGGAAAAAAGGAGATTTTGTCTTCAGCAGAAAATCTTTAAAGTACATTATGAAAGTGCTAGAAAGGTGGTACGATGTTAATGTTGTTTTTTCAAATTCATCACTTCAAGATATTGAATTTACGGGTGAGTTAGGAAAAAATCAAAATATAGAGGAGATACTAATACTAATTAAGAACACAAAAATTATAAATTCTTATGTTATAGATAAAAACACAATTACGCTTAAATAGAAAAAAGGAGCAGGAGTATGAACGTCTCAAGGTAAACACTCCCCTCCATTTTTAATGATTAATTAACTAGACAATAACTAATTAACTAACACAAACAAATTTATGAAAATTAAATTAACTAACCCGCTTTTCTTCTTTCGGGGAAAGCTGCTAAGGATTATTATGAGGGCCTTTATTTTCTTGTTATGTACTTCGGTATTTGGTTTGACTCCAAACAATATTGTATCGCAAAATGCTAAAGTAAATATAGATACAGATATTACTATTACCGTAGATGAGGTATTTCAACTAATTAGTGATCAGACCGATTATAAATTTATTTACCAATCAGATCTTTTTAATGACTTTCCAAAAGTAGAACTTAAAAAAGGAATCATTAAGGTAAATAAACTACTTAAGCAAAGTCTTTCTAACGGAGATTTCAAAATTAGTTTCACAAATGCCAATACTATTTTTATTGAAGAAAGTGCCAATCAGAATATCACTATTACTGGTTTTGTAGCAGACGCAAAAGGGGACCCGCTAGCAGGAGTAACGGTTTTACTGGATGGAGCAAACAGAGGAACAACAACCAATTACGATGGAAGGTTCCAAATAAGAGCGGAAAAAGCGACGGGTATATTGGTGTTTTCATCCATAGGATATAAAACTAAAAGAGTTAATTATGTAGAAGGCATACCATTGTCAGTAAAAATGGAAGAAGAACTTAGTGCTCTAGATGAAGTAACTATAGTGGCATATGGAGAAACTAATAAAAGAGAGATGACAGGCTCTGTGTCTACCATAAAATCTGAAGATATAAAAGATATACCAAGCTCAAGTGTTGCAAATTTATTGCAAGGTAGGCTTAGTGGGGTGAGTGTTACAAATTCTTCTGGAGCTCCAGGAGGCGGCGGAACGAATATAGTAATTAGAGGGTTTAATTCATTAGGTATAGAAGCAGGGAGACGATTTAGTAATCCATTATGGATTGTTGATGGCGTGCCAATGAGTTCGTTTACATCTCCAGTAACAGGAACCAATGGGCTTGCCGACCTTAACCCAGAAGTTATTGAGTCGATAGACGTATTAAAAGATGCATCAGCAACGTCCCTTTATGGCTCAAGGGCTGCTAATGGTGTTATTTTGGTAACAACTAAAAAAGGAAGAAAAAATCAAAAAGGAAATTTTACAGTAAACTACTCAGAAACCCTTTCAGTACTTCCAGAATACCCAACGGTATATGGAGGAAGAGGAGAACGTATTTTTAAAATCAATGGAAGAAAAGCGCAAAGAAACGCCTATTTTGATCCAGCACTAGGAACTTGGATATACCCAGGGTCTTATGAAGAAGCCTGGGGAGAATTGGGTACATTTGATGGTTTTTGGGGCAACGGTTCTGTCGACGAATTAAAAGATGGGTTTATAGTACAAGACAGTCTGAATGCGTTTTATAATAACTCTACCAACTTTTACAAAAAAATATATAGAGAAGCAAAAATTAGAAATGCCAATATTCAAACCTATGGCGGTGGAGAAAATATGAGTTATAGTATAGGTTTGGGGTATTATGACGAAGAAGGGATTGTTGTTGGAACAGGATTTAAACGAACAAATCTGTTAGGTAATTTCCGTGTACAACCCGTAGATAAACTATCACTTAATTTAAATAATTATTTATCATTAGCAGATAGGAGCAGAGGAGTTAGAGGCGGTGGATTAGCCAGTGGACGGGATATTGAACTGGTGCCAGATGAGCCCTATAATTTGTCAACACTCTTACCTTTTAATAATCAAGCAACAGAAGATGCAGTCCAGAGATTCAAATCTCAGGAAGAAAAGAATATTACCTATAGGTTACGATCAAGCCTTCAACTTCAATATGACTTTAGTAAGGATATAAACATAAGCAACACAGTATCTGTAGATTTTAGTCAGAATAATAGAAATAGCTTTCGACCTGCAGCTTTGAGTTTGTTTAATGAATCGGAATCTGCAGGTGAAATCTCAAGAAATATTACTTTTTTAAATGAATCACTGTTAAATTATAAGACAAGTATTAATGATAATCATAATATTGGTGTTGTATTAGGAGTATCTTTTCAAAGAGATGTATCGCATTATGTTGGAGGATCAGCTAGAGGAGGACCAAGTGATTTAGTAAAATATGTAGGAAAAGAAGGGTGGCCTAATTTAATTGAAAGAAGCGAATTTTGGATAGATCCACTTAAAACGTATCGATCTGATTTTTTAGAGAGTAAATTACATAGTCTTTTTGGTAGATTAAATTATAATTATAAGAAAAAATATTTATTAACTGCTACAATGAGAAGGGATGGTAGTTCTGTATTTGGACGGAATTTAAGATGGGCCACATTCCCTTCGGTAGGATTAGGATGGAATTTTTCAGAAGAAAAATTCATGCAAGGATTTAAGTCTTTAGATTTTGCAAAATTAAGAGCAAGTTACGGACTATCAGGAAATACATTTAGTAGTCCTTATTTGGCGTATGGAGTCTTAGAGAGCCGAGGAGTTTATAACGGGCAAGCAACTATAGCCCCAAACTGGGGTGAAGGATTTTATAATCCGAACTTGTCTTGGGAAGAGACCCGACAACTTGATATAGGTGTAGACTTTAATTTCTTTAACTATAGATTAAGTGTAACTGCAGATTATTATAATAGACATACAAAAGACCTATTATATAAAGTGGAACTCCCAGGGAATTACTCTACCTATCAGTCGCAATGGATAAATGCAGCGGCCATAGTTAATCATGGGTTTGAACTGGAATTTAAATACGATGTGTTTAGGGATAAACAGGACTTTTGGCGTGTGTCTTTAAACCTGGCAAAAAATTATAATAGGTTTGCCGATAGTTTTAATGATAGGGACATTCTTGATCTAAATGAAAAAAAGTATTTTGTTTTAGGGCGAGAGATTAATTCAATTTATGGCTTTAAAACCGATGGATTTATACAGACTGATGATGAGGTTGTTGAATATTATAATTCCAATGGAGAATTAAACAGGGTAAGTAATGACTTTTCTCAGAATAGTTACCATCGTCCAGGAGATGTGAAGTTTGTAGATGTAAATGGAGACTTTATTATAGACTATAGGGATCAAGTATATTTAGGAAGTACTTTGCCGGATGTAACAGGAGGTCTTATAAATGAAGTAAGATGGAAGAATTTTGATCTAAATATGCTGTTTTCATTTTCTTTTGGTAGAGATATGGTTAATACTGCTGCTTCAGAATCCATATTAATCGAAACAGCTGCCCCGCTTTTTATAAATGCAGATGATACCTTTTGGCAACAACCAGGGGATAATCCAGATTACCCGATCTATCGTACGGGGGCCTTCAATTCAAATTTTGTACCAATTCAGGATAGACTTATTGAACATGTACATTATGTGAAATTAAAAACACTAACCTTAGGATATACCTTACCAAAAACGCTGTTTAAAAAGAAGGTTTTTGATAGTGTTCGGTTTTTCTTTAGTGGAGAAAACTTATTTACAATAACCAACTATTCTGGCTTAGATCCTGAAACTGTAAATATAACTACAGGTATTGATAATGGAAAAACTTTTCCATTAGCGAGAAAACTCACTTTAGGTTTAACAATAAAGCTATAAAAAATGAAAAATATAAAATTAATAATTGTTAGTATTTTATGTTTGTGTTTCTCACAATCTTGTACAGATTATCTTGATGTAACACCCGAAAATTCAGTAACATTTGAGAATTTTTTTAATACTGATGAAGAACTTTACACGTTCGTGAATAGTATTAGATTAGATATGAAATTTCATGCATTTAGCCCTAACCAGTCTAAATGGTATAGTCGTGGAATTCTTTTTGATGATGCCTCATCTCTAGGGTTGGAAGAAGTAGGGATCTCACCAAATAGTTTATTAAACTATAGGGTTATTACACACTGGGAAGAGCTTTATAGAATAATAGCAGGAGGTCATGTACTACTCAGGCATACAGATGATGCTAATATTACAGAGGAACGGAAAGACTTTTATAATGGATTAGGGAATTTTTATGTGGCATATGGGTATTTAAAATTATCACAATTATGGGGAGAAGCACCTCTTGTTAAATTTGATGGAGATGTAGGGCCCAAGAAAAAAGGAACTTTTGAAGAAGTGATTGATTTTTGTATTGAAAACGCAGAAAAAGCGGTTCAATTATTACCAACCATAAATGCTTTAAAAGATGGTAACGGAGATTCAGTACAATCCAGAGATCTTCCAAGTAAAGAAGCGGCTCTGTCGGTTTTAACACATGCCTACGCATGGAAAGGGTCCCTTGAAGATAAACCAGAATTCTACGAAAAGGCCATACAAAGTGCAACAGCTATCATAGATAGTCCAAATGTTACACTTGCGGCAAGTCCAGAAGACGTGGTGACATCTGTAATAAAAGGAGGCAATACAACTGAAAGTATTTTTGAAGCCGCCTTAATTCCCAATGAAACCAGATTTTCTAACACCTACCATACTGTTGATGGGTTTTTAGCTTTTCCTGTAGGTATAGAAGGAGAAGGAGATATAAAATTCAATAAATTTAGAATAAATAATAGCACTGTTGACGCTATGTACACTAATGGAGATGAGAGAAAGGCTGCCTATTTTTATGATTTTGAAGTACAAAAAGCAAAAGACCCAAGTATAACAGGAGGTTATGCATATCCATATAAATTCAGAGAAGGACAAATATCAGAGGAGTCTTTTGGACTTTCCTTCGACTACTTGGTTAGTGATGCTGTTTTTTACAGGCTCGCAGATATTATACTATTAAGAGCTGAGTGTTATGCAAAAATGGGGAACGATGGTGCTGCTATACAAGATTTAAATACCATTAGAGCTAGAGCTGGAGCAGATTTATATACTGCTTCTGAAGGTAACGTACAATATATGGTGTTTAAAGAAAGAGAAAAAGAACTGCTATGGGAGAACAACAGGTATTTAGATGTGGTTAGAAACGGATATTGGGCAACAGAGCTAATTGATGACTCTTTTTCGCTTTTATCTCAGCAGGATGTAGAGAACGGCGCACTATTCTTATTTACACCATTTAAGGCTTTCGATAATAACCCATTAATGACGCAAAATATATTTTGGTCTGGCTTACTTTAAAAATAAAACATGAAAAAAATATTAATAATACTAAGTCTTGTTTTTGCAATAGTTTCTTGCGAAACAGAAGATAATTTTATAGATACGGGCATTTCTAATGGTACTTTTGATGGTAACATGATGGAGTATTTCGCCTCAGACCCATATAACTGGGAGTTAACACAAGCTATTATTATAAGAGGAGGTTTAGAGAATATGTTTAATGGAAGTGATTCAAACTTTGCAGATATCACATTTTTTGGTCCTACTAGCCATTCCATTAGAAGGTGGATGTTGGGTGGGGAATCTTTCAATCCAATTCTTTATAACAATGTTTCTGAAATTCCAGTAGATGTTTGTCGTGATATGATTTTAATGCACGTGATAAATGAAAGATTGATGAAAGAGGATATTCCCGGAATTAATCCAACCATTCAGGTTTTAGATCCAGAGCAGGATGGAGGTGTGGAGCTTACTACAGAAGGAGGAAATGTCATTTTTGCATACACCGAACAAGGTGATTTTGGTGGTGTTCCAAGATCTGGAGCTATAAACCTGAGATTGCATTCAAGAGATTTAGATCAAAAAATACCTGTGGCTTCTCCAGATATTGTATGTGATAACGGTGTGATCCACTCCTTGAACTATACCTATACTTTTGGAGGGCTTTAAAAAATATTACGAAACATGCATCGAAGTAAAACCGCTCTATCGTTGCATGTTTTAACTAACATCTTTAAATCATAAATAATGAAAAAATATACATTCATATTATTAACGTTATTCTTTTTGGGAATAACCGCATGTGAAGATCAAAAAATAGGTTTTTTAACCACAGAATTTGCTTTATACGACCCTAATGGTATCGTAATAAATTATGCAAATGCAGATCAACAAAGAATTGATAACGATGTGCCTTGGGTAACGCTCCCAATTCAGGGTATTCAGGGAACAGCGCCAATCCTCATGTCTATATACGATGTTAAATCAGAAACTACTTTCGATTTGGAGAAATTTAAGGAAGAAGTAACGGTAAGAGGAAATGGTGTTATTCAAGTACCCTTAAATAACACCATTCCACCAGGTAGTTATTTAATAAGTCTTAAAGTCGATAACGAAGGTTACTCAGATATCGTACCAGATGTTTTTACAATTATTATTGAATAAGAAGCGCTTTAGTTTCTTTTAAATAATCGACATACCATCATAAGTTTTAAGGTGCTTTCCATGTAGAAAGAAAATCGTTTTAGATTTTAGTTTCGAAAGGCATCTTTACATTAAAATTTGTTTTCCTTTTTTTAAAAAGGATTTTAATTAGTCACATAAGCAGAAGTGAAAGAGGCTATTCTTAAGAATAGTCTCTTGATCAAACAAACAGAGAAGTAGGAATAATTTCTATAGAATGGTAATAAGCAATTAACCACAACTTTTACAGTATGCCATTTAGGTTACTTTGCTTAAAAATTGAATTTTGATAGCCTCATCCCTGAAAATCCAAATATAAAAAACCTACAAAAAATTGCTAAAAAGCTTTTGAATAATGCTAATGCTTATGCAATAGTTTTGAAGCCGAAGAAGTAATACTTGATCACATAGGTCAATGATATAAATAAACCACTTATAAAAAAATCTAACCTAATTTAAATGATTATGAATAATAAATATTTATGTATTATACTCATTGTGCTGGGGCTTCTGGGGTCCTGTACAAATGATGACGACGGAGCTCCTAACGCACCAAAAGTCTTAACAGTTTCTGTAAGTCCAGCAGCAAACCAGGAAAACCCAACAGATGTAGATTCAGCAGAATTCACAGTAGTTTTTAGTGAGGCTATCGACCCTACAACTTTTACAGCAGATGTTATCAACTTAAATAATACTACAGGAACGGTTAGCACGGGTCCATCATCAACAGATAACATCACATGGAGTTTTATCGTTACAGGTATGACAAACGGTGATGCTGTAGCAGCATCTATACCTGCAGGTGTCGTTACCAATATGGCAGGCGATAGTAATAAAGCCAGTTTTTTTACTAACAAAACAGTCACTTTTTCAAAAGTGGCCATTTCGATAGATCAGGCAACTAACCAAAGAGATCCTACTAATATTGATTCAGCAGAATTTACAGTAGTTTTTAGTGAGGCTATTGATCCTGCAACTTTCACAGTCGATGATATCACCATAAGTGGCACTACAGGAACCATTACTACAGGGCCTACGTCAACAGATAACATCACATGGAACTTTATAGTAACCGGCATGACAGATAATGATATTGTAGTCGCTACTATAGATGAGGATACAGTTACGACTGTAGATGGTACAATTAACGAAGCAAGTACTTCTACCGATAATATGATTACATACGATTCAACCTTAATATTTACAGTTGAAGTTACAATAGATCAGGCAGCGAGCCAAGCAGATCCTACAGATATAGACTCAATAGAATTTACAGTGGTTTTTAATGAGGCAATAGATGCTGCGACTTTTACCGCAGATGATATCACATTAAGTGGTACTACAGGAACCGTTACAACCGGTCCAACATCTACAGATAATATAGCATGGAGCTTTACTGTAACAGGTATGACGGAGTTAGATAAGGTTACAGCAACTTTAGCTGCGAACACCGTTGCTAATTCAGTAGGAACCGCTAATGAGGCAAGTACTTCTACAGATAATGAAGTTAGATATACTACAGATCTTGCTTGTGGTGTAAATGCCTATGTTTGGGATGGCACCCTTTCAAATGATGCTGGAGCTACCAATCAGTTTCCTTCTGGGGATCCTTTTGATGTTACAGGAACAGTAACGAGTTGTGGAGCGTTAACTATAAGCAGTACAGTAGAGGTTGATTATGTTGATTTAGATGTCTCTTTGTTTTTCTGCGAAGCTGGTGTTCAAACATTAGATCTTGTGCTAACACCAGATTCTGATGGAGCCACTAACGGTACTGTTACCGTTGTAAGACAAACCTATGAGAATTGCTCGAGCTTTTCTACATTGGAAGTTGAAGGAGGAGGTACTTATGATGAAACTACTGGTATTATAACGTTAACGGTCATTCAGTTTTTTGATGGTTTTTCGGGAGATCCTGTTACTATAATAATATCTACAAAATAAAGTTTTATTTCCTTTTGGAAATAGATCTTGAGTTAGTCACTCATATAAAGAAAGAGGCTATTGTTAAAGTGTTCGATAGCCTCTTATTTTTATTTTAAGATAGTATGAAACAATCTTAATATAAACATACTACCATTTGTCGATTTTTTTTATACTAATTATGTTAATTCATCTAGTTTCAAATAGAAACCAGTTGCTAAATAAAATTAGTTTAATATATTTGGTTTTATAGTACAATTGAAAAACGATTAGTATATAAAATTTAAAAGAAAAATTTATGAATGAAAAAAGGTTAATAGCAATTATAATAATTAGTCTGATTTTGACAGCCTGTAGTAATGATGACAATGATAAAAATAAGAATGAAGCTCAAGAGAATTTGAGAAATTCAGCGTATGATTTAGGGACACTTCCTGATATTGTTGCCGACATAGAATGGCCCCTCAAACCCGAAATCACGAAACAAATAGAAGTAACTAATAATACCGAGTTTCAAAACGCGGCATCCATTAATGGCATATCAGCTAAAGTATTAGCTGGAACTTATAATGATATTAATATTACCTGTAATGATTGTGAATTTATTCTAGAAGATGCCGCAGAGATAAAAGGGCGTTTGAGTTTTACAGGAACTAGAATACATTGGGTAGGCGGTTTAGTAACTACTGGACCAATTGTTATGGATAGTGAACACGGAGATATATTGATTGATAATCTACATGCGATTACAAATGGAGGGAAGTTGAATAATTTCTCAGGGGCTGCTACAGAATGGAACCGAGTGGCTCTTATCAATTCAACTTTAGAAGTGCAGAACGGAAACAATGATGGAGATTGGGCACTTTTTGTGCAAGGAAAAAACGGAACAGACTTTAGAGGTAAAAACTTTATTCTTGCTAATGTTCGTTTAGAATCTGATGCTCAAAACAACCGGTTTCAGTCGATTAAAAACCTTGTAATAGTTGATTCTTATTTTAACTCCAATAATACATCAAAAAATGGACTACGAATGCATCGAGGGTGTGAAGATGTATATATGAGAGATGTTATTATCGTTGGAGCAAATACCAATTCAGGAGAAGAGACTCAAGTAATAAATGGTGTATTTGAACGAATTACTCGATACAATGATGTAAATAACCATTTTTCAATTGGAATTGGTTTTAATACAGTTAACGTAACCATAAACGATTCACAATGTTACACATCAGCATCAAATAGTAATGCTATAGGGAAACCACCTGTACTAGGTGTTGCAACGGGAGTTAATCCTGGTTTAAAAACCTGGGATGGTATAGTCGTTCCCAATAGCTCGAATGTTGGAGCAGATCATTAAACTATAGGCATAAGATTAATAGCAAATTCATGTTTTAGTACTATAAGGATATAAGTTCGATTTTCCTTGTTTGTATTAAATAAAGGAAAAGCTTCTTGGAAACAAGAAGCTTTTTTGTTTTGAGTATGTCTTTAGTAATCTCCTAAATAATAATCAAGTATAGTCTTAATGATATAGTTTTTTATTTTACTATAATTTGATGTGTTTCGTTAATTTCTCCACTGGTTATCTTCAAAATGTAAAGTCCATTTTTATAAAATTTATAAGGAGCTGTACTCCCATTATCATTGACATTGAGTTGACCAAATGGTCCTGAACCTTGAACTGTAATGGATAAAGGAGGAGGGCCGAATGTAACATTCTGTGTTAGAACCATACCATTGAATGAAGCCCGAACAAAACCTGAACCTGGCGAAGATCCAAATCTTATTGTAGCAGAAGTATTGTTGCTGCTTACCAATACTAAGTTAGATAATACACTCCAAGTAACGGAATTAACACTATCATTTTGGAGAGTAAGCAATACATGAGGTCTTGTGTGTGGTATACTTCTTTTAATATCTAATTTTTAAAGTTTATATACGTAAACAGATGAGGTTTATAAAAAAGGAAATAAGTGAAATTTTCTAAAGCAATAAAGCCATTTTTTATTACCTATATGTGTTAGTTTATAGTCATTATTTAAGAGAAAGTATCCGTTTAACAAATATGTTAATAGTTGTTATTAAATAATTCAATTTTAATAAGACCTAACAGGTTAAAGATTATATATTTGCAAAATATATTTTTCTACTGTATTAAAAAGGAATTTTTAGATGTAAAATCTACATGTTTTCTTAATTAATTCGGGAGATTTACTAAATAGAATTAAACATAAATCATAATTTAAAATGAACAAGAAAATTGATCAGCAGGCGGCAGATAATATAAGAGCATTAGCTGTAGCTATGGTAGAAAAAGCAAATTCAGGCCATCCGGGAGGACCTATGGGAGGCGCAGATTTTATGCATATTTTATACTCTGAGTTCTTCAATTACGATCCGTCAGATATGGCATGGCCGTTTAGAGATCGTTTTTTTATGGATGCTGGGCATTTATCTACGTTAATGTATGCACAGTATTACCTTTTAGGAAATTATGAGAAAAAAGATATTGAAAATTTCAGACAATGGGGTTCCATTACGCCAGGGCACCCAGAAGTTGATGTTGCCAGAGGTATAGAAAATACTTCAGGGCCTTTAGGTCAAGGGCACACTATGGGAGTAGGAGCAGCAATTGCGGCGAAATTTTTAGAAGCCAGATTTGGAGATTGGATGAACCATAAAATCTATGGGTTTATTTCAGATGGAGGTATACAAGAAGAAATCTCTCAAGGAGCAGGTAGAATTGCAGGTCATTTAGGATTAAGTAACTTTATAATGTTCTTCGATTCTAACGATATTCAGTTATCCACATCAACAGATGAGGTAACTACAGAAGATACAGCCATGAAATATGAAGCATGGGGTTGGAAAGTTGTTACTATCGATGGCCATAACCACGATGAAATTAGAAAAGCATTAACCGATGCTAATAACGAAACAGAAAAACCAACGCTAATAATAGGTAAAACTATTATGGGTAAAGGTTGTGTAGCAGCAGACGGAAGTATGTTTGAAGGATACTGTGAACTACACGGACAACCTATCGGACACACCGGAGCAGATTACACAAAAACCTTAATAAACTTAGGTGCAAATCCAGAGGCTCCTTTTGATAAGTATGATGATGTAAGTGCTTTTTACGACACGTTATTAAAAGAAAAAACAGCTAAAGCAGCTGAAAAGAAAGCAGAGATTGAAACTTGGAAACAAGCTAATAAAGAACTTTCAGACAAGTTAGACTACTTCTTATCTGGTGAATTGCCAGAATTAGATTTTGAATCTATCGAGCATAAAGCAGGATTAGCAACCAGAGCTGCATCTTCTAATGTACTTGCGTATTTAGCAGAGCATGTAGAAAACATGATCGTATCGTCTGCAGATTTATCTAATAGTGATAAAACAGATGGTTTCTTAAAGAAAACACAAGCCTTACAAAAAGGAGATTTTAGTGGTTCATTTTTACAAGCCGGTGTTGCAGAGTTAACTATGGCATGTATTGCAAATGGTATCGCACTACACGGAGGAATTATTCCTGTAGTAGCAACATTCTTTGTGTTTTCAGATTATATGAAACCAGCAATTCGTTTAAGCGGTATTCAAGAATTAGGTGTGAAATATGTTTGGACGCATGATGCTTTCCGTGTTGGAGAAGATGGTCCTACACACCAACCAATCGAGCAAGAAGCACAAATAAGATTATTAGAAAAGCTTAAAAACCATAAAGGAAAGAATAGTTTCTTGGCGTTACGTCCGGCAGATTCAGCAGAAACTGCTGTAGCATGGAAAATGGCCTTAGAAAATAAAGATACACCATCTGGTTTAATACTGTCTAGACAAGGTATTAAAGATGTTCCAGCTAATGGAGCGTCGAGATATCAAGAAGCCTTAGCAGCAGAAAAAGGCGGGTATTTAGTAAAAGAAGTTGAGAATCCAGATGTGGTTTTAGTAGCTAACGGATCTGAAGTTTCAACCTTGATTGAGGCAGCAAAATTACTTGAAGAAAAAGAAAATATTAAAGCAAATATAGCTTCAATAATTTCGGAAGGTGTATTTAGATTGCAACCTAAATCATATCAAGAAAGTGTTATTCCAAAAAACAAACCGTTATATGGTTTAACGGCCGGTTTACCAATAAACTTAGAAGGTCTTGTAGGAGAAAATGGTAAAGTATTTGGCGTAGATCATTTTGGTTATTCAGCACCAGCAGGTGTTTTAGATGATAAATTTGGTTTTACAGGAGAAAAAGTATGCCAAAATGTAATTGAATATTTAAACGAAGCATCTGTAGCTAAAGTTTAAGTATTAAAATACGAAAGCCAAAGATTTAAGTATAACGGAAAACAATAAAAACAAAACAAATGAAATTTTTTATAGATACAGCTAACCTAGAAGATATTGCAGAAGCACAAGCTTTAGGAGTTTTAGATGGTGTTACAACAAACCCATCATTAATGGCAAAAGAAGGCATTACTGGTGCTGAAAATATTTTAGCACATTATCAAAAAATCTGTGATTTAGTAGATGGTGATGTTAGTGCTGAAGTAATATCTACCGATTTTGAAGGTATGGTAGAAGAAGGAGAAAAATTAGCCGCTTTGCACCCACAAATTGTTGTGAAATTACCTCTAATTGCAGATGGTATTAAGGCTTGTAAATATTTTTCAGATAAGGGAATAAGAACCAATGTAACCTTAGTGTTTTCTGCAGGACAGGCTTTGTTAGCAGCTAAAGCAGGAGCGACTTACGTATCACCATTTTTAGGAAGATTGGATGATATTTCTACAGATGGTTTACATTTAATTGCCGAAATAAGACAGATTTACGATAACTACGGTTTTGATACTCAAATACTAGCAGCATCGATTCGTCATACAATGCACGTAATAGATTGTGCTAAAATTGGATCTGATGTTATGACGGGACCATTATCATCAATTAAAGGGTTGCTTAAACACCCATTAACAGATATTGGTTTAGCTAAATTTTTAGAAGACTATAAGAAAGGAAATCAGTAAAAGGTTTTCAAATCTAAATAAGTTAAAGAGGCTGTCTAAAAAAAAACTTTTAGGTAGCCTCTTTCATTTGAATTAGTCACATATTAAAATTTTTATCCTTCCGAAGCAAACTTTCTGTAAGTTAAACTTGCCAAAATCCCCATAATTATAAAGTGAACAATGTAAATGATGGCATTTATAATTGTTCCGGATAAATCCAGAAGATTCGATGTTGATTGGTCTATAAGTCCGTTACCTAAGCCTATTAAAATACCAACCCAGATACCAAACTGAGCACCGTGGGAAACACCATGTGTGCCTCGAGCCCATTTTGAATATAAAACTGAAAATGCAAATCCTAAAACTAAACAGCCAATAGCTAATACAGCCATGTTTGGCATATCTTTCATAAGACCATTAGTAATCACATGATTCTTTAATAAAGGGTCGCCAATAACTCCCCAAAGTAACCAGCCACCAAGAAATCCCCAAAGGGTGGTGATAATTGTTGAAATTAGATTCGTTTTTGAAAACATAATGTTAAATTTTATCAGTTTTCTTGTAGTTAAATATATACAAAATTACCAAGTCTGTAATTTTTTACTTAAATAATTACGAACAATTCATGTTTAATTATGTTAATAAGTTAAAAATTCAATAAACAAAAAGAGGTGTTTTTATAAAAACTAAAGATGAAAAATTGAAGTAGTTGAGACCAATTTAAACAGGCGAAAATAACAGTGAAATTTTAACATAAAAACTTGTAACATTTATAGTGTTATCAAGTCTTGTTTATATCGACTAAAGCAATAATTCGTAACTTTGTATTCTAATAGAACTAATAATATGGATATTAACGATAATATCGAATCGCCTTTAGAATTAAGCGTGAGTTTTAATATACTGCTCAGGCATTACGAAGCTTTGGCTAAAAGTGATGATGAATTTGTTGCAGCAAAAGCCAAACGTATCTTGGATACTGCTCGTGCATATCCTGAATTAGAAAAAGGATTTAGCGATTTTTCCATGTTAAAAGAAAGGGAAAAAGAAATAGCTATTATTCTAGAAGATTCATTTAGCCCGGTTTTAACCAATAATGAAATAAAAACAGCATCAGTTCCTTTCCATAATTTAATTTTTAATTCCTCCGAGCGGTTTAAAAGTATTATAAAAACAGCTGGCGACGATTTTGAGATTCAAATAAAAAACATGCCAAAGGATGATACATACATTATTGCATGTACCATTATTTTGAACTTTTGTTATGGTTATAATTTAAATTTTAAAAGACCGTTTTATTACGAAATACCAGATGCTAACGGAATTCTTCGATATTACAAAATACTGTACAATGCAGATTTTTGTGAAATCGTTCCAACAAAAAAAGCCAAAAAAATCACCAAGGAAGATTATGACGAATTATTAGATAATTTTGAAAACATAGAACTTTGGAAGAAGAAGTTTCCGCCAAATAGTTATATATTCAAAGGATTCGTTATCTCAAATATTTTTGATGTTACCGACGATCAATCCATTTCCAATATAAAATCTAATCTCATTGGGGAAGATAAGCGGAATGATGAAAGTTTTATGGAAGAGTTTCATGAAGTTTTCAGATCCCTTTTAGGGATAAATGATATAAAAGTTGGTTTTTCAATCTATAATGAAGAAGAGCAAACATTCGAACGTGTTTATGGTGTGGGTATGGATAGTTATTTAATAAATAATAAGGAGAGTACAGATTGTAAAGGTGCTTTATGTGGTTGGTCTTACGATAGGTTGTTAAATGAAAATAAATACTTTTCGGTGTCCGATGTAGAAAAAACATATAAACTATCTAAAGGATGTGCACCGCATATTAAAGCATTACACGAACAAGGTATAAAAAGTGCCATTTTTGCGCCCATAGCAAACGAAAAAGGATTAATGGGGATATTAGAAATAGTATCTAATAAACCACAGGTACTTAATAGTATAAACGCCAATAAACTTATAGACGTTATGCCGTTTATAGTATCGGCAGTAGAGCGATCTAAAAGTGAAGAGGAAAATTTAATAGAGGCGATTATTCAAAAAGAATGTACCTCAATTCATCCTAGTGTACATTGGCGATTTGAAAAAGAAGCAAAGAATTATATCAAATCTGAAATGAATGGCGAACAAGCTATTTTTAAAAAGGTAGCTTTTGAGAATGTGTATCCGCTTTATGGGCAAATAGATATTAAAAGATCATCGGAGGCACGTAACTTAGCAACGCAACAAGATTTAACACTTCAATTAAAAGCCATTAAAAAGATATTTAAAAACGCTTTGGAGATTGAAGGGTTGCCAATTTATGAGCAATTTATATATCAAACGGGAAATTATTTAAAAGCCATAGAAAATAATTTTCAGGTAGATAGTGAGCAACAAATCTCTGAGTTTTTCAAGCAAGACATAGAGCCTATTCTTAAACATCTATATTCCGTAGATGAGTTAAAAGGGCAGATTGATGCTTATTTTGAAAGTATTGATGATAAAGTAAATATGCTTTACCGACATAGAAAGGAGTATGATGATACCATTGCCTTAATTAATAAGGAGATGGCGGCACTTTTAGATACAAAACAAGTAGAAGCTCAGCTCATGTATCCGCATTATTTCGAACGTTATAAAACAGATGGTGTCGAGCATAATATGTACGTTGGAGAATCCATTACAAAAGAAGATAGCTTTAATCTTATCTATTTGTATAATTTACGTTTATGGCAATTACAGGTCATGTGCGAAATGGAAAACTCCTATTATCAAATGCAGTCGAAGTTTCCAGTATCGCTGGATGTGGCTTCAATGATATTGGTGTTTAATCAGCCATTAACTATAAGCTTTAGAATGGATGAAAAGCAATTCGATGTAGATGGTACGTACAATGCCCGTTACGAAATTGTAAAAAAACGAGTAGACAAAGCTTATATAAAGGGAACAACAGAGCGTGTTACCCAAAAAGGAAAAATAAGTATAGTATACTCTCAAAAACAAGACGAACGGGAGTACTTAAGATATATTAGATTTTTACAATCCAAACACTATTTAGATACCGATATAGAAATAGTAGAGCTTCAGGATTTACAGGCTGTTACCGGACTTAAAGCCATCCGTGTAAGTGTGCTATATCATAAAAATGAAGATGATAAAGCATTCTATACCTACGATGATTTAATGAAAGAGATCAAGGCTTAATTTTCTTCTGTTTTATTTTGATTAGACCTATTTAACTTTGCCATTCCTGCGACTTGTACTGAACTTGTTTCAGTAAGGCAGTAATCCACTGGAATGTTAAAAAGTCTGTTTGATTCCTATATATTTTCAATTTGTAAGATATATAATATCTTAATCCGATGTGCAAAATCATACCTAAATGTCATATCGAAATGTGGCACAATTGAGATATCTCATCACTTAGATCACCTAATTACCCGTTATGCTTGCGATTTCTCCTTCTCAATAAGCCACGCTATATACGTTCAAGTAAAATGTATTTTACACTCCATAGCGTTCGGAATGATAAAGTTTCATTATTAAAAATTTTAAATTCTTGATTATCAAATTTCAATATATCGAAATCACGTAATTAATTAAAAATAGTAACTTTTTGACAACTCGTTATTTTGTTTTAATGATACATTTACAGAAAATAAGAGCTCTTTACAAAGCTTTTTAATATATCATAGAAAAGAATAATTACTTATGAAAGCCTCAAAAACATTTGGTCTATTTTTTTTTACAATAGGTTTGGCATTTACTGTTATTGGTTACTCAAGTTATGCACAAGGAGCAACTTTAAGATTTTTATTATCAGGTCCCGTTTTCGTTTTGGCTGGCTTAGCCATGGTTATAGTACCTGGTACAGAATACACTAATAAAGATTTAAGAACAAAACGGATTGCGGCTAATGATGTGTTTTTAAAAGCACCTCTTAAAGCTAAAATTATATGGGCGGTAGCTGGAGGTATTGGATTTATCATATCAACCGCATTTCGTGATTTATTAGCAAGTTTTTTTGAATAAAAAATAATTAATATGGAATTTTTAGGAGCATTTTTGTTTTATTTTGGGTTGTTGGCAACCATAATAGCTATTTTTAAATTAATGTTTAATTACTCAAGTAAAATAGGCATCAAAGCCTCAAGAAAAGTGTATAAGGACGAAAGCCATGAAACACAAGATGAAAACGAGGCTATGGTTAATAAATGGATTAAATCTAACCTTCTAAGTATTGTCTATCGAATTATTATTACCATAATTGGGTTAGTTTTGCTACTAATTTATGGGCCTAACCTTCTGCCTTGGTAAGTTGTTGTAGTATTAATCGAAATGAGTTGCGATTGGGATATATAATCACTTAAATCACGATATATTAATCTGATACTTGCCAAGTAACCCTGAAACATTCTCTTTTGAAAACTTAGCATGTTTCATTCTATTGTTTTCGGGATCTAACGATATATTATAAGCTGTCTTTAAGTTAGCGCGTTCCAGTATCGTATTTTGAAAAAGAGCATTTTTTAAATTACAATTTTGAAATGTCGAACCTGTTAAGTTCGTTTCGCTAAAATCTACACCTGTTAAATTACAATCCTTAAAAAGCGTTTTTTTCAATGTTAAATTATAAAATACAGATAGCTCCAAGTTACAATTATCAAAAGACACAGATAAAAATAGATCGTCACAGTTGTTAAAATGAACACCTAATAATTTACAATTAGAAAAAGAAACATCGTTAAGTATCGTATAATCTATTTTGGTTAAACTAAAATGACAATCAGTAAACAGGCAGTCTGTAAAAGATATGTTTGATAAATCGGCATTTACAAAATCACAATTTGTAAACCTGCAATCTTCATATTCTCCTCGCTCTAAAGGGCTTTCTGAATAGTTTAGATTTTCAAAATCTTTATTTTCAATCAATGTATTTTAAATTTTATTATAACGTAGAAGTCGCTCCCGAGTAAAATTGAAAAGCTATAGCAAACGAAATAACACTCACTATAATACCTAGCATGAATACACTATAAGTAAGTCGAAGTATTTTGTATTTTTTATCTAAAACCAATCCAAGAAAGTACAGGTCTTTCTTCATAGAAGAATAAAGATATTCCTTATCCTGCATCATTTCACCCATGGCCCATTCAAAATCTTTTAGGCTCATTTTATGGAAATTACCAAAAAATAATAAGTTCACCTTTTTGTTGGCTACATCATCTTTAGTAAACTTACCGCTAGTTACATTTGGGCGCGTTGCTAAAATGGATAGTATAATAGATACAACCGTAAACAATACAAAAATAATGGTGGGAACAATTAAATATTGGTTAGAAGCATTGTCTAATTTAGAAACCAAATTAGAAAGCACTAAAGACACAATAATAGCATTAACCGATAATAAAATATTAGCCTTCGTATCGGCAATATTACTTAAAGTAATATGGTTTTTAAGCGTTACCCTAAACATAGTTTCAACACCACGTTCTGGTAGAGCTACCTTATTCTTTTTAAAGCTTAATTCCTCTTTTTTATGTTTCAGTTTGGTAGTGTCTTGTTTTAATTTGTTTTGAGCTTTTAATAATTGGGAGAGGTTTTTGCTTTTAGTTTTGTCCCATTTAGCAGAAGCCTCATTCGTATAAAACCTGTGTTCCTTGGCCAAAAAGTCAATGTTCATGTTCAACCATTCTGCTTCACTAAGTTTCTTGTCGCATACAAGTTCCCATTCCTTTCGAAGTAGCTCCGTAAGATCGCTAAATCTTTTACCGCCAATGTGGGCGCAATCGGCATCTCTGATTATTTTTTCCAACTCATTTTTTGGCACATAGTCCATTTTGGTTGCTAAAATCAAGTCACATACACGTTTTATATCATCTTCTGGGACGTTACGTTCCTTTAAAAAAGCACTTGCAATTTTTACGCTTTCCGCTTCATGGTTTTCAATACTTTGGGCGTAGCCTGTATCATGAAACCAGGCGCATAGTATTAAATGTAACTTATCAGTTTCTTTTAGGTCAATATGCTCAATCAGTTCATTGGTCTTTTTTACCACATCTTGAGTGTGCGATAAATTATGGTAAACAAATTTGTTATCAAGGTTCTCGTTTAAATATTGAATAACATATTTCTCTGCATCAATAATTAGATTTTCCATAAAAGAAATGATTTTGAGTAAAAATACTAAACTTTAATTAATGTCCAGTTAACGCTATAATTTGTCGTATATTTCAATACAGCTTTACAGTGTTGTTAAATATAAGACCTCGACGTTATTAGGTTAAATAATTTATTATGTTCAGTCATACTAAGCGCAGTTGAAACGCTAAGATTGACTTAATCCTTAACTTAATGATGTTGAGTGATAACCTGTAAGGAATTGAATTCAATTAAGACTAGTATTGAGATAAAAAAGAAAGGAACTATTATTATGCTAACCTGGAAAGAAGTCATCAATTTTTCTGTAAACGGAAACCCTACTCCAGATAGACGAGTTGAAAGAACAGATAAAGAATGGAGCGCTCAATTAACCCCGGAACAATTTAGAATTACCAGAAAGAAAGGCACCGAACGCGCCCATAGTGGAGCACTTTGTACTACACACGATGCAGGTAAATATAATTGCGTGTGCTGTAATACCCCTCTGTTCGATTCTACAATTAAATTTAGTTCAGGAACTGGTTGGCCCAGTTTTACACAGCCCATTAAAGAAAACGCTATAAAGTACGAAAGAGATACCTCTTATGGAATGGTACGCGTTGAGGTAATGTGCAATACTTGCGATGCGCATTTAGGGCACGTGTTCCCCGACGGACCAGAACCCAGTGGATTGCGTTATTGCATAAATTCGGAATCCATGCAATTAGAAAAAGAATAAAAAAGTCTTTTGGTTGTATAGCCTACGGTTGCAGAGCCTATGATTGCTGAGTGTATGGTTACCAAGCGTACGGTTATGAAGCGTACGGTTGCTGAGAGTACGGTTGCTGAGCGTAGTCGAAGCAAAGCAAAGCAAAACGAAAGCAATTTTCAATTCGGAAAGAGTTGAAAGTCAGAAGCGTTTCACCAAGAATTGGAGACAGAAGGATTAAAAAATATGACAAATAAAAATATACAAATAGCCACATTTGGCGGCGGTTGTTTTTGGTGTACAGAAGCAGTATTCTTAGAGGTAAAAGGTGTAGAAAAAGTAGTTTCAGGATATTCTGGTGGAAATGTTCCCGGGCATCCAACCTACAGAGAGATCTGTTCTGGTTTAACAGGACATGCAGAAGTTGTACAGGTTACGTTTGATGCCAATATCATTTCTTATGAAGATATCCTAATTATTTTCATGACCACTCACGATCCCACAACTTTAAATCAACAAGGTGCAGATAAAGGCACCCAATACAGATCGGTGATTTATTATCATAACGAAAAACAAAAAGAAATAGCAGAGGTTGTTTTAAAAGAAGTGGCACCTTATTATGAAAACCCTATTGTTACCGAAATTACTGCTTTAGATAAGTTTTACGAAGCAGAAGACTATCACCAAAACTATTACAGAAATAATAAGGAACAAGGCTATTGCAACTTTGTAATTACCCCAAAATTGGCAAAACTACGAAAGCTTCATGCGGACAAACTAAAGTAAGCCCTTGATTTTCTAGGAAAATCTGTCGAAAATAAATAGTCATAAGTATCATTATGAACAATAAGCTTAATAAAATAGTATTAGGAGGTGGTTGTCATTGGTGTACAGAAGCGGTATTTCAATCATTAATAGGTGTTGATAAGGTAGAGCAGGGTTATGTAGCTTCAATTAATGAAAACAACAATTTCTCCGAAGCGGTTATAGTCCATTTTAATTCAGAACTCATGCCGTTAAAAACGCTTATAGAAGTTCACCTATATACTCATAAAAGTACAAGCAACCATTCTATGAGAAGTAAATATAGGTCTGCCGTTTATACATTTTCAGAATCACAAATGGAGGAATCGGAAAATATCATTAAAGGCTTTCAGGAAGATTTTGAAAATAAATTAATCACGAAGATTTACCCTTTTCAATCCTTTAAACCTTCAAGAGAAGCCATTCAAAATTATTACCAAAAAGATCCTAATAAACCTTTTTGCAAAACATTTATAGCTCCTAAGCTAAGGTTCCTGTTACAAAGGTTTTCCCATCAGGTTAATCCGAGTAAAGTAAGACATGTAGAAGCGACTACAGTATAAAGATTTTAAAAATGAAAAGTTCGAAATTACAGATACAAAATAATAAAGGTTTGAAGCTTCAAGCGTATTTGGAGTTGCCAGCAAATCAAAAACCAAATTATTACGCCATTTTTGCGCACTGTTTTACATGCACAAGTTCGCTAAGTGCCGTGAAAAATATTAGCAGGGCATTAACCAATTATGGGTTTGGCGTTGTTAGGTTCGATTTTACAGGTTTAGGAAGAAGCGAGGGCGAGTTTGCCGAGAGTCATTTTTCTGCCAATGTAGACGATTTAATAGCGGTGAGTCATTATATGAATTCTAATTACGAAGCACCATCCCTATTAGTCGGTCATTCACTTGGCGGGGCAGCAGTGCTTTCGGCTGCATCCCAATTAGAAAATATCAAAGCCGTTGCAACTATTGGGGCACCAGCTACAGTAAGCCACGTAAAACATCTATTCTCTCATGGCATTGAAGACGTAAGAGAAAAAGGAGAGGTAGAAGTTAATATTGGAGGTCGCCCTTTTAAAATTGATAAGGATTTTGTTGAAGATTTCGATAAAACAGACTTACCTACCATTGTAAAGCAATTACGTAAGCCATTATTAATTTTACATGCACCTACAGATACTGTAGTTGGTATAAAAAATGCAGAGCAGTTATATCATAATGCACATCACCCCAAAAGTTTTGTAACGCTCGATAATGCAGACCATTTATTGTCCAATTCAAAAGATAGTCAATATGCCGGTAATGTAATTGGAACTTGGGTTCAGCGTTATTTTGAGCCCAAAGAGAATAAAATGTTAGAAACCAAAGGCGAGCAATTAGTAGGGCATTTAAATTTGATTGAAGATAATTTTACAACCTCAATTCAAACTAAAAACCATACTATGATTGCAGATGAGCCTGCTTCTATTGGGGGAGACGATTTTGGGCCTTCACCTTACGAGTACCTTAATGCCGGATTGGTAGCCTGTACTGCTATGACCTTAAAAATGTATGCACAACGTAAACAATGGGATTTGCAAGAAGTGTTTGTATATGTAACGCATTCCAGAAAGCATAGTGACGATTTAGGTTTGGAAATAGAAAAACCAACTTATTTAGACCATATTAGCAAAAAATTGAAGTTTGTTGGTAATTTAGATGAGACACAAAAACAGCGTTTAAAAGAAATAGCATCAAAATGCCCGGTACATAAGACTATTGCAAGTGAAGTCGTTTTTAATACAACCATTATAAATGATTAATCACTATCTTTAAACATTCGTAAAACCCTCGTATGAATATAAATTACAAAACCATTTTTGTTGTAGTTAACATGCTTATATTTAGTGCTTGTGCTACCTACAAGCCACAATATAAAAGCACGAATACAAGCAGCTCTTTTCCTGAAAAGGAGATAGCTCATTCCTTTTATTTAATAGGCGATGCCGGTAATTCACCATTAGATTCCTCTTCAAAAGCGTTGCAGGCGTTTAAAGCTACATTAAATAAAGCATCAAAAAACAGTACCGCACTTTTTTTAGGGGATAACATATATCCGAAAGGGTTGCCTAAAAAGGATGAAGAAGGCAGAGCGTTTGCAGAACATCAGCTAAACATTCAAACAGAAGCCGTAAAAGACTTTAAGGGCAATGCCGTTTTTATTCCGGGAAATCACGATTGGTATAGTAATGGCCTAAAAGGCTTAAAAAGACAAGAAAAATACGTTGAAAACATTTTGGGTAAGAATACCTTTCTGCCGGAAAATGGTTGTCCTATTGAAAAGGTAAATATTTCGGACGATATTGTTATGATTGTTGTTGACTCGGAATGGTATTTAACCAATTGGGACAAGCACCCAACCATAAATGATAATTGCGAAATAAAAACTAGAACTAAGTTTTTTGATGAATTTGAAAGCCTAATAAAGAAAGCGCGGGGCAAAACAACTATTGTGGCCTTACATCATCCCATGTTTACCAATGGGCCTCATGGTGGTCAGTATTCTTTTAGTAGCCATATGAAACCCATTCCGGTTTTAGGAACCCTAAAAAATGTAATACGCAAAACAGGAGGTGTAACGATTGTAGATACTCAAAACAAAGCGTACAATGAGTTTAGAAAGCGTATTATCACGCTATCTCAAGAGAACGATAAAGTCGTTTTTGTATCTGGTCACGACCATAATCTGCAATACATTTTAAAAGATAACATACCGCAAATTGTCAGCGGATCGGGCTCTAAGGAAACGGCAACCCGCAATGCCGGGAAAGGTCAGTTTTCCTATGGAATACAAGGTTATGCTAGGCTTGATGTGTTTAAAGATGGATCATCGTATGTTCGTTTTTATTCAGCCGAAGATAATACCATTGTCTTTCAAACCCAGGTTTTAGAAGGTGAGAAAACAAGAGTAAATAATAGTTATAAAGCATTTACCGAAAAAGAAGCCATAGCTTCGATATATTCCGAAGAAGAAGCCAGCAAGGGCGGTGTATATAGAATGTTATGGGGCAAGCGTTATCGTGATGCATTTAGAACAAAAGTTAAAGCGCCAACGGTAAGGCTCGATACACTTTTTGGAGGGTTAACACCAGTTAGAAAGGGAGGTGGACATCAATCAAAATCCTTAAGATTAGAAGACGCTAAAGGAAGGGAATATGTTATGCGGGCGCTTCGAAAAAATGCCATTCAATATATACAAGCTGTGGCATTTAAAGATCAATATATAGAAGGACAATTCGATGACTCTTACACTGAAGGATTGTTGATGGATATTTTTACCGGTTCTCACCCCTACGCGCCATTTACTATAGGAACACTAGCTGATGCAGTAGATGTTTATCACACCAATCCGGTACTTTATTACGTACCTAAACAGGATAGATTGGGACAGTTTAATGACGAATTTGGAAATGAGCTTTATATGATTGAAGAACGAGCAAGCTCGGGTCATGGTGATAAGGCAAGTTTTGGATTTTCAAACAAACTTATTAGCACAGACGATTTGCTAAAAGAATTAAAGGAAGACGAAGATCATATTCTAGATGAGCCAGCTTATATAAGAGCGCGTTTGTTCGATATGCTTATTGGCGATTGGGACAGGCACGAAGACCAATGGCGTTGGGCAAAATTTAAGGAAAAAGGTAAGGATATATATCGCCCTATGCCAAGAGACCGTGATCAGGCGTTTTCGATTATGGCAGATGGTACTTTGCTTAGTTTTGTAACAAATATTATTCCTTCTTTACGATTGTTAAGGAGTTATAAAGAAGATTTAAAAAGTCCGAAATGGTTCAATTTAGAGCCCTATCCTTTAGATATGACTTTAATTAATCAATCTGGTAAAAGTGTTTGGGACGCACAGGTAAAGTATATTACAGAAAACCTTACAGATGCTGTTATTGATGCCGCGTTTTTAAATTTTCCGCCAGAAGTTAGTAAAGAAACCATAAAAGACATAAAACGTAAACTTATCGGGAGGCGAACTAATTTACAGGTAATTTCTGATAAGTATTATAACCATATAAACAAGTTTGCTGTTGTTAAAGGAACAGATAAAGACGATTGGTTTCAAATAGAACGAATGCCAAATGGGAATACTAAAGTTACAGCTTATAGAATTAAAAATGATGAGAAGTCCGACGTGTTTCATGAAAGAACATACTCTTGTGATAATACTAAGGAAATCTGGATTTATGGACTAGACGATAAAGATGTGTTTGAGGTTTCTGGCGAAGGAAATAAACTCATACAAATTAGATTAATAGGTGGGCAAAATAATGACACCTATACCATTAAAAATGGTAAGCGGGTAATTGTTTACGATTATAAATCGAAGGCAAGTACATTTACTACCAACAAAGGACGAAAGAAGCTTACCGATGATTATGAAACAAATGTGTACGATTATAAAAAGCTAAAAAACAGTAGCAATCAATTAATTCCAATTATAGGTTCTAATCCTGACGATGGTCTTAAAATAGGGTTCTCCAATACCTTAACCAATTTTGGTTTTGATCGTAACCCTTTTACATACAAACATATTATTTCCGGAGCATATTACTTCGCTACAGATGGATTCGATTTAGGATACAATGGTGAATTTTCCAATGTTGTTGGCACCATGAATTTAGGTTTGCAAGCTCAATTTACAAGCCCTAATTATGCTGTTAACTTCTTCGGATATGGTAATAATACCCCCAATCCGGAAGCCGATGAAAATGATGGTTTTGATGTAGGGTTAGATTATAACCGTGTTAAGTTAAGTACATTAAAATTTGAACCATCGTTAATATGGCGAGGTCGTTTAGGAGCTAGTTTTAAGGTGGGAATATCGTACGAATCTTATGAAGTTGAAGAAACCGAAGGACGTTTTATTAACGATCGGTTTATTGGAGATAATATGGAAGTCGAAAACGATTTTTGGGGAGTTGATGCCAAATACCAATATGAAAACTATGATAACAAAGCATTTCCAACTTTTGGAATGATGATAGCGTTGCAAACGGGATATAAAAATAATATAGACAAGTCTAAAGGGTTTGCGTATTTAATTCCAGAATTGAGTTTCGATTATAGATTGGTGCCCAGTGGTCAATTAGTACTGGCAACAAAACTAAAAGGTCATGTTAATTTTGGTGATGATTTTGAGTTTTACCAGGGCGCTAATATAGGTGCCAATAACGGTTTAAGAGGCTATAGGAACGAACGGTTTACTGGTAAAAGCGCTTTTGTGCAAAGTACCGATTTGCGTTTGAATTTACGCAAAGTAAAAACTGGATTGCTCCCTTTAAATATTGGTTTGTATGGCGGCGTGGATTATGGTCGCGTATGGGTTGATAACGATACCTTGCTAACGCAAAGTGACCATTCGAACGATTGGAACACTTCCATAGGTGGTGGTATTTTTGCCAATGCTGCAGATATGGTTACGTTAAACCTATCGGCATTTAATAGCGATGATGGCGTGCGTTTAGCTTTTAGACTAGGATTTGGGTTTTAAATCCTGAACTCGTTTCAGGGTCTCATTAATTGAATCTTAAAATATAGTGTGTTTGCCGTTAGAATTTGGCTGTTTTTATATCGAGTTCTTTTTCTAATAATTAATAGATTATAGAAGTGATTCATCCTTTAGCATAATTTTTATGACTAAACCTATAATAAATTCTTTACTTCTTTGTTTTTAAAACCTACCAGGTTTTTAAGCCTATCAGGGCTCTTATATTTTGATAACTAACTCAATACTATTTGTTGACTAATTGAACGCATTTTTTAGTTAAATAATGGGCTATGATTAATCCAAGTGATTTTGATAAAAAGATTCAACTTTCTGCAGCTATTAAATACCATAAAGGGGCTTTTTGTTCTTTTTCCACGTTTGTCAAAAAAATAGAGGCGTTAATCAAAATAGATTAACATCTCTATGTGTATTATCTATTTTCGAAGAAATAAAATAAAATTATGACTTCTATCACACTCAAAATTATATTAGTTGCTATTTTTTTAACCTTAGCATCTATGTGTTTTAATACCTTGAAAGCACAAGGAAACCTTCAAGGCAAAATTGAAAATGACAAAATCGCTATTCTTTTGGAGGAAAACCTTGCTTTTTTTCCTAATAAAACAGAAATCTCACTCGCTTTAATAAATGGCAAACAAAGTGAGTTTTTTGGGGTTATTCGAAAAAATGACACCCTACAAATCGAAACCAATCAAAATGCTATTTTTGAAATAGGTTCTATTACAAAAGTATTTACATCTACGCTTTTTTCTGAATTGGTTATCGAAAAGAAATTATCATTGAATGATCATGTTTTAGATTTGCTTCCTTTTCAGTTGGAAAGTCCCTCCAAGGAACAAACAAGCATAACATTAAAAATGTTAGCTAATCATACTTCAGGATTGCCTTCTCTACCTCAAAATATAATGCCTTTAATAGCTCTTGACGAAAGCGATCCTTACCGTTCTTATACTTCAGATAAATTATATGAATATTTAAAAACTGATTTCAAAACAAAAACTGCTGCGGGTAAAAAAAGTGTTTACTCTAATCTTGGTACGGGATTATTAGGCCATTTATTAACACTGAAAACCAAAAAAAGCTATGAAGAGCTTTTACAGGAAAAAATATTCAAGCCTTTAGGGATGAATAACTCTACCACGATTTTGAAACAAATTCCAGAAACTAATCTAGTTAAAGGACTCGATCCACAAGGGCAGGTAACATCCAATTGGAATTTTGATGCTCTTGAAGGTGCTGGTGCAATAAAATCGAGTGTAACAGATTTAGAAAAATTTGCAAGAAAACATATGGAGAATTCTACCGTTTATAATTTGACACAAAAAGTTACGCATATAGAAAACAAGCAAGTTTCCCTAGGATTGGGTTGGCACATTATTAGCCAAGGTGATCAGGAAATCCTTTTTCACAATGGAGGAACAGGAGGATATACTTCATGTATGCTTATCAACAAACGCACACAAAAAAGTGTTATTATGCTCACCAATATTTCTGCTTTTCACCCCAAAAGCCAATCTATAGATTCTTTGTGTTTTAAAATCCTTAATCTTATCAATTAAATAAAGGACTAATAATTCTAAAACTACTAAATTACCGAAGAATTTAGTTGAAGCACATATAAAACAAGTGACCTGAATTTATGATGAAGAAAACATTTAAAAGCTGGATTTTTATTGCACACTTCACTTTTTGGGGTGCGCATTGGAGTCTTGCATTTTTAGGTTTTAAAAACCTTTCTTGGAATGGTTTTTCTATCGAAAACAATTTATTGTACATTGCTTTTGCTTATGGAATTTTAAGTAACATGTTACTGTTTTATTGGCAGTACTTTTTTACAGTTCCTTGTTTTTTTATAAAAAACAAAATTTCAAAATTTCTGTTGTCAACCATACTCTTTTTTGTTTTAATTAGTAGTGCCGAAGGATATTTGAACTATTACTATACTATTACTAACAATGTTTTAGATGAAGGATTTACTTTTTTTGAGTTTTTTATTATTTGGTTATTTCCAGACTTTGTTTTTAATGTTTTTTATACTTTTTTAGGATTTTTATTCCGGTTCCCTTTAGAGTATTTCAAATCAGAAAAAATAAAACAAGAGCTTTTGAAAGAGACGCACAATAGCGAACTCAAATATTTGAAAGCGCAACTTAATCCTCATTTCTTATTTAATGGCATTAATAGTATTTATCACCTCATAGAAAAGAATAGTGCACTCGCAAAGAACACATTACTTCAATTTTCTAACTTACTCCGCTATCAACTATATGAAAGTGGAACTCAAAAAATCGCTTTAAATAAGGAGCTAGGTTATATTTTACAATATATTGAAATAGAGAAAATTAGGAAAGGCGACGATATTATATTAGTATGTGATATTGCTAATAAAAATGAAAAACAACAGATAGCCCCGTTACTGCTTATACCATTTATCGAAAATGCCTTTAAACATTTGAGTGATGATGATAACCCTAGCAAAAATAGAGTAACTATCTTTATAAAAGAGATTGATAAGGTACTAACTTGCAAGATAGAAAACACTTTTGATTTACAGGAAAACAATCAAAATGTTGGAGGTATTGGATTAAAAAATGTACAACGAAGATTAGCGCTCTTATATCCAGATCGACACAGCTTAAATATCATTCAAAAAGGAAATGTCTATCAGGTATTTCTAAAAATATATTTTAAATGATCATATTGAAATGCCTTATTGTAGATGATGAACCCTTAGCTAGAGAAGCTATAAAAGGGTATTGTCATGAAATTTCATATCTAGAGGTCATTGGGGTTTGCAAAAATGTTAGACAAGCTCAAACATTTTTGCAAGAAAATTACATAGATATTTTATTTCTAGATATTCAAATGCCAATAATTACAGGCATAGAATGGCTTAAAACACAGAAAGATACTCCTGCGATCATTATGACAACAGCATACTCAGAATACGCATTAGAAAGCTACGACTTCAATGTGATTGATTATTTGGTAAAACCTATTTCATTTGAACGTTTCAAACAATCAGTAGAGAAAGTGTGTAATCTTATGTATGAAAAGACCTTGGAAAGCCATTTGTTTATTAAACAGGATAAAGAAATAAAAAAAGTAAAATTGAGTAACATTTTATATATAGAAGCACAACAAAATTACGTTAAAATTGTAACCATAGATGAAACCCTCATCACTCATAGTACTCTTAAAGGTATTAAGGCCTTATTGCCAGAAAAAGATTTTATAAAAATCCATAAGTCATTTTTGGTAGCTTTACATAAAATTGACAAAATCTTAGATAATAAAGTTTTTATAAGAGAACATATATTACCATTAAGTATACGCCTTAAAAAAGAAGTAACAACAAAAGTTAAATCAAATAAACATCATTAATGTAATTGTTCTCTAAATAGGGGGCTTGTATACTAGTAGTTACTTAATCTAGCTTGAATTCATACAAATTCCCGCCATCACCATGAGCCTTTTCATCGGTAATGTAAACTGTGTTTTTATCTTTAAAACAAATACTTTCTTTTTGCGATTCGTATTTAAAATCATATTGTTTAAAAGTACCATTAAAGAAATCATTTGAAGTGAAATTGATAAACACAAAAAACGATTTTTGGGTTAATAGCACCATTTGCTTGCCGTCATCACTTATATCGGCTGAGGTTACCCAGCAATTGGACGTATTACAAGAACTAAACGTACTAATCAACTCAGCGACATGATTACCTTTTTTAGCAGGGATCTTATATAAGTGTGTTTTACCAAAATCGTTTTTCACACGACTTTTGGTAAACAAATACAAACTATCATTATAATGAAAGAACGCCTCGCAATCGAAATGCATTTTTTTCTTTTTAGGAGGGAATTTTTCCTGATTCGAATACTTAAAAGAAATACGTTCAACAGCAGCTTTATCAGAACCCTTTAAAGCCTCCGCACTAACCTTAAGAATGACTAAATTTTTACGTTTATTAGTATTGTTACCAAAATCACCAATATAAAGATTACCTTCATTATCTGATGATAAATCTTCCCAATCATGATTTTTGGCGTCAATTTTCAGCTCCTTTTCTATGATTCCGTTTCTATTCAAACCATAAATTTTAGAGCTGTTTCCGCTATCATTCAACATCCATATTACATCCGATTTTGTAGTGGTATCTATTCCTGAAGCTTCATTTAAGACTTTAGGTAAATCGGCAATTACATGAGTGCTATCCTGATTGCAGGAAACTGTTAATAGTATTGCTAACAAAAGAAATTTATTCATTTGGGCTTTCATCATTTATAATGCTAAATTTACGCAGTAATTTTTAATATGAAGGAATACGACGTTATTATTGTAGGAGGTGGAGCAGCAGGTTTTTTTGCTGCCATTAATATTGCAGAGTTTAATCCGGGTTTAAAAGTAGCTATTTTAGAGCGGGCTAAAGAAGGGCTTCAAAAGGTAAAAATATCTGGAGGCGGGCGTTGTAATGTTACCCATGCGGAGTTTATACCTTCGGAATTGGTGCAAAACTATCCGAGAGGAGAAAAGGAGCTACTGGGACCGTTTCATCAGTTTATGACCGGAGATACAATGGAGTGGTTTGATAAACGGGGAGTAGAATTAAAAATTGAAGATGATGGGCGTATATTTCCTGTGTCGAATTCATCGCAAACCATTATTGATTGCTTTTTAAATGAAGCAAAAAAGAATGGCGTTGAGATATTGTACAATCATGTCGTAAAGTCGATTCAAAAACACAACGAATTATGGGAGCTGGAAACGGCTCAAGGTACTTTTACATCACAAAAAATACTAATAGCAACAGGTAGTAGTCCAAAAGTTTGGAGTCTTGTAGAATCTTTAGGACATACCATTGTACAGCCCGTACCTTCACTTTTTACGTTCGATATTAAAGATCCACGCATTAAAGATATTCCAGGGGTTGTAGCCCAAAATGTAGCGGTTAAGGTGGTTGGTAGTCAATTAGAGTCCGAAGGACCATTGCTTATCACTCATGTTGGTATGAGTGCTCCGGCAATTTTAAAACTTTCAGCTTTTGGTGCTTTGGAACTGGCAAAACGTGATTATAAATTTCAAATAGAAATTGATTTCATCAGACAAACTTTCGAAGATTGCTTGGATACTTTAAAAACATTTAAACAAGATTTAGCCAAGAAAACTGTATTTAAGTTTGCGCAATATGATTTGCCTAAACGGTTGTGGCAACAATTAGTGTTAGCGTCTAATATCGCAACAACGACGACTTGGGCAGATACAAACAAACAACAATTGGAAGCATTAGCATCGCAACTAACACAAGCCGTTTTTAATGTAACCGGCAAAAGTACCTTTAAAGAAGAGTTTGTTACAGCTGGAGGTATCAATTTAAAAGAGGTTAATTTTAAAACCTTCGAAAGTAAACTTCATAACAACCTGTATTTTGCTGGCGAAATATTAAATATAGATGCCATAACCGGTGGTTTTAATTTTCAGAATGCATGGACTGGGGCTTATATTGTTGCGAAGTCTATTGCAGATTAACATTTCCCCTCTAAAAAGAGGGGTAAGGGCAATGTCGTTTAGTTAAGAGTTTTTAAGTTCTCAATGTCAGATTGGGCCTTTCGTCTACGCTCAAGACAGGCTAAAGTCGAAACCTCTTTATTCATTGATGTTAAAAAGTTCTCGACTGCGCTTGAACAGACATAAATTTCCTTAACTAAATGACATTGGGGGTAAGGGGTGTGCTCTTAATAAAACTTTAAGTTTATATGAAAATATATCATAATTATAAATTAAAGGACACTGCGTCTCATTTTTCTAAGGCTTAGGAAGTTTACAAAGCAATAATGGGTGATATGAAAAAAAAAGATAATGAAGGAATTCTAAAAACAAATTTTTTAAATGCAAGTATACATAGCACTTTTAAGAGGTATTAACGTAAGCGGACAAAAGAAAATCCCCATGGCAGAGCTAAGGGAGTTACTTACCAATACGGGATTGAAAAATGTAAAGACTTACATCCAAAGCGGAAATGTTATTTTTAAGTCACCCGAAAAGGATAACGCAAAACTAGAACTTAAAATACATCAGGCAATTAAAACACATTTTGGTTTCGAAGTGCCGATTCTTGTTAAAACACCAAAAGAACTACAGCAGGTTTTTGATGAGTGCCCATTTCCGGAAGAGAAAAAAACGAACAGTTATTTTACGTTACTATATTCGATTCCAGATACAGCGTTGGTTAAAGAAGCGGCAGAAATGTCGTATCCAAATGAGGAGTTTGTTATAACTAACAACTGCATTTATTTTTACTGTTCGATAGGTTACGGAAAAGCCAAATACAACAATAATTTTTTTGAGCGTAAGCTTAAAACAACATCTACCGCTAGGAATTATAAGACTATGGTGAAACTTTTAGAAATGACTTCGGATGAATCCTAGTTTCTTGTAAATTTCATTAAAGGGCCATCAACTTCGGGATGATCGGATAAGAATAAATACCCATCCTTGAAATAATAATCATATTCAACCGATAAGATTGTTATTTTGCCCTCACTTAATGAGAAATCATAATTCCCAGAACTTAATATTTCCAGGTTTTCAGAGGGATTATTGACAACAGTTATTTTATTGTTTTCTAAATTGAAACTCCAAACATGTTCACCTATCTGGAAATCTACAGGTTTACATTCGCAAGTTACATCAATTAAGTGCCATGTACCATTTAGTTCATTTTGAATTGGTTTGTCATCATCTGAACAAGAGTAGATAATACCGGCGAGGGCTAAAAGTAGGATGATTTTTTTCATAGTATTTTCAATGTTTTGTTTATTAGATGCAAAAGCATTAGTTAGGTTGCGCCAAATAATAATTTACAAATAGGTGACCAATTGGATATTTCCTATTTTTGCCAAATTAAATGGCAGATTTAAACAAGAATGCAAGAAGATCAATTTATACCAAAACCCTACGCAAACTCTATTAAAAGTGGAAGTTTTACATGGTCGTCGCCAAGTAATATCGCTTTAGTTAAATATTGGGGTAAAAAAGAACATCAAATTCCAGAAAATCCTTCCGTTAGTTTTACACTCGATAATTGTAAAACGATTACAACAGTGAGTTTTTCAAAAAAAGAAAATCAAGATGAGTTTTCTTTTGATGTTTTTTTAGATGGTGATAAAAAGGATGGTTTTAAACCAAAAATTGAGACTTTCTTCAATCGAATTGAAGCATATCTACCGTTTTTAAAACACTATCACTTTAAAATTGAAACCTCAAACACCTTTCCGCATAGTTCTGGAATTGCATCTTCAGCTAGTGGTATGAGTGCTTTGGCTATGTGCTTAATGAGTATTGAAAAATCACTAATGGAATCCGATGGCAGCTTGAGCGCAGTCGAAAGGTCTTTTTCCGATAGTTTTTTTATTCAAAAAGCATCATTCTTAGCGCGTTTAGGTTCCGGAAGCGCCTGTAGAAGCCTGGAAGGCGATTTAGTGGTTTGGGGAAAACATGGCGATATTGAAGGAAGTTCAGACCTCTTTGGAGTAAAATATCCATATGAAGTGCACCAAAACTTTAAAGAATATCAAGACACTATTTTATTAGTAGATAAAGGTGAAAAGCAAGTAAGCAGTACGGTAGGTCATAATTTAATGCATGGTCATCCGTTTGCACAAGAACGTTTTAAGCAAGCTCATAAAAACCTATCTAACCTAATAAACGTGTTTAAGAAAGGGAATTTGGATGGATTTATAGAAATAGTTGAAAGTGAGGCACTAACGCTTCATGCTATGATGATGACCAGTATGCCGTATTTTATTTTAATGAAGCCAAACACTCTGGAAATAATAAACAAAATATGGGCATTTAGAGAAAAAACGGGCTCTAAAGTATGTTTTACTTTGGACGCGGGAGCAAATGTTCATGTTTTATTTCCTAAAAAAGAAAGTGAAAAAATTAGCGAATTTATTAAAAATGAACTAGTTGCATATTGTCAAAATGAGCATTTTATTAGCGATAGAATTGGTTTTGGAGCAAAACAATTGTAATTTTGTAAAACCAAATCAAAAAATAACTTGATGAAAGGACCTCTTTTTTACTCAAAAATATTACTCTTCGGAGAGTATGGAATTATAAAAGATTCTAAAGGGTTGTCTATTCCTTATAACTTTTATAATGGCGCTTTAAAAACCGATGAGAACCCTTCGGAAGCCGCTGTTGAATCAAACGAAAGTTTAAAGCGTTTCGTTAGTTATTTAGAAGGTATTAGCCCCGAATTAGTGACTTTCGATATAGAATTGTTAAAGCAGCACGTAACAGCTGGTATGTATTTCGATTCTTCTATCCCTCAAGGTTATGGTGTTGGAAGTAGCGGAGCCTTGGTTGCAGCTATTTACGATAAATATGCTCAGAATAAAATTACGGTTTTAGAGAATTTAACACGTGAAAAGTTGCTGAAATTAAAAGCCATTTTTTCGGCAATGGAATCTTTCTTTCATGGTAAATCCTCTGGTTTAGATCCATTAAATAGCTATTTAAGCATCCCAATCCTTATAAAATCTAAAGATAATATTGAAGCAACGGGAATTCCTTCACAAAAAAACGAAGGGAAAAATGCAGTGTTTTTATTAGACAGCGGTATTATAGGAGAAACGGCACCAATGGTAAGTCTTTTTATGGAGAACATGAAGCAAGAAGGTTTCCGTAGTATGCTTAAAAACCAATTTATAAAACATACCGACGCTTGTATAGACGATTTTTTAAATGGAAATATTAAATCGTTGTTTAAGAATACAAAGAGTTTGTCTAAAGTGGTTTTAAACCATTTTAAACCTATGATTCCACAACAGTTTCATGAACTTTGGAAAAAAGGAATAGAAACAAACGAATACTATTTAAAACTTTGCGGTTCTGGTGGCGGTGGATATATTCTTGGATTTACTGAAGATATTGATAAGGCAAAGAAATCGCTTCGCGATTATAAATTGGAAGTCGTTTATAACTTCTAAATATCTCGCATACCATTTTCTGAACTTCTGCGAAAAGCGCATCTGCCGGGAGTCCATTTGTTTAATCTTCGGGTAGTTGAAGCAGCCTCGAAATAAGTTTAGAATATCAACAATAAGTTTCTATGCTAAATAGAAGGCAAAAACATATCCTACTTAAATTTTTTAGCTTATTTTCTGTTGTTAGAGGATACAATATCTTAATTATTGTTATTGCCCAATATATGGCGTCTATTTATATTTTAGCGCACAACAGACCGTTAAAGCAAGTTGTTTTCGATATTAATTTATTTATGATTGTTTTAGCTTCTTCATTAACAATAGCCGGGGGATATATTATAAATAACTTTTACGATTCAGAAAAAGATTTAATCAACAGGCCTATTAAATCTAGGTTAGACAGGCTGGTAAGTCAGAATACAAAACTCTCTTTCTATTTTGTTTTAAACTTTTTAGCAGTTATTATGGCTAGTTCTGTTTCGTTTAAAGCAGTTATCTTTTTTTCTATTTACATTTTTGCCATTTGGTTTTATTCGCATAAATTAAAAAAGCAACCATTTATAGGTAATCTAACATCGGCTATTTTAACCATTACACCCTTTTTCGCCATTTTTATGTATTATAAAAATTTCGAAAAGGTCATTTTTGTACATGCCATGTTTTTGTTTTTAATTATTTCCATGCGAGAGCTTACCAAGGATCTAGAGAACATTAAGGGCGATTTAGTTCAGAACTATAAAACGATTCCAATTGCCTACGGCGAAAAAGCATCTAAAGTCATGCTGACTATTTTGGCTGTTTTAACTCTAATCCCTACCTATTTATTGCTGTTCGTATTTGGAGTAGGGCATATGTATTTATATTTTTATTTAAGTACATTATTATTACTTGGGTTTTTGGTGTTTATTTGGATATCGGAAACAAAGTCGCACTATCTTATTCTACATAATGTGTTAAAACTTATTATTGTTTTAGGTGTTTTTAGTATTTTGTTAATCGATGTTACCGTCGTTTTAAACAGAATCTAATGGAAAACTTATTAAAAGTAGCACTGGCACAAATCTCGCCCGTTTGGTTAAACAAAGCAGAGACCTTAAAAAAGGTTGAACAATCTATTGTAGATAGTGCAAAAGAAGGAGCAGAACTCATTGTTTTTGGTGAAGGTTTAGTTCCTGGTTATCCATTTTGGTTGGCATTAACAGGAGGTGCCGAGTGGAATAAAACGGTAAACAAACAATTACATGCGCATTATGTGTCTAATGCCATTTGCATAGAAAAGGGTGATCTGGAATCGGTTTGTAACCTTTCAAAAAAACATAAAATAGCCATTTATCTGGGGATTATAGAACGCCCGTTAGACAGGGGAGGACATAGCGTATATGCATCCTTAGTATATATAAATGAAAAGGGAAACATTCAATCGGTACACAGAAAATTACAACCAACCTATGATGAGCGTTTAACATGGTCTCCGGGGGATGGAAACGGGCTACAGGTACATCCATTAAAACAATTTACGGTTGGAGGATTAAACTGTTGGGAAAATTGGATGCCCTTACCAAGAGCCGCTTTGTATGGCTTAGGCGAAGATTTACATATTGCTGTATGGCCAGGAGGCGATCATAATACAAAAGATATTACCCGTTTTATAGCTAGAGAATCGCGTTCTTTCGTAATATCAGTATCCAGTTTAATGACTAAAAAAGACTTTCCTAAAGATACCCCGCATTTAGATCAGATATTAGAAAAAGCTCCAGATGTTTTAGCCAATGGAGGTAGTTGTATAGCTGGCCCAGATGGAGAATGGGTTATTGAACCTGTTTTAGATAAAGAAGGTTTAATTATACATACAATCGATTTTAATCGTGTATTGGAGGAACGTCAGAACTTCGATCCTGTTGGGCATTATTCGCGCCCAGATGTAACAAAATTGACTGTTAATAGAGAACGACAGTCAACAGTTGCATTTAAAGAAAACACGAAGGAATAAATCTACTCTTATTAATAGAAAAGAATTACTGGAGGCTTACCTCGGGGTAGCTCGATTCATGGTATTTTGTATTTAAAAACCAATACTTTATAGTTTTAAAGTTTACAAAAATAATTTGCTGCAAAATAATTAATTAGCTATATTCGTACGATGCGTAAGTAATTAGCTACTTAATTGTGGTTTTGATGATGCTCTCTCATGATTACTTTATGAATTAAAAAAGTTGTTGAGGATAAGTTGTGTTTTATGACTATAAAAACAAAAAGTAATATCTAAAATAAGTTTTAATTTAAATTATTTAATTATGAGTATTGCAAGTTCAAAAGACGTATTACAAATCCCACCGGGCAACCTGGTAAAAATAAACTCTGTTATATTGAGCGGTGAGATATCCTTTTTGCACAAAAGCACAAAGACCCCATTCCCTCCTTTAGTAGAATCTTTTCAAACTAAAAATAACCGAATTCAAATAGATGCCATAATTTTTATTGATGCTTCATTTCCAACACCAAAGTTTAATGTATACCAATTGTATTGTATAAGTAACTCTGGAGATCCTAAATTACAGTTTTTTATAGATTACGATTTAAAAGAAACAGAAGCCAACGATTTTAATGCTTATCAGATAACATTTGAAGCTACAAATATTGGCGTTCCAGCAGGTATAAAATTATCGGATGTAAAAACAATCGAAGCCTATTCATGGAATATAGATCCGGTTACTTCTAGAGGAACAGAAACTACGGTACAATCCAATTAAGGTAAAATCAAAAGAAGTTAAAATAGGTCTTTTGAAGTGTAAAACCATATACTAATTTGTAAGATTTTATATATATTTGTGATAATTAACTTTCGATTAGTAAAAGTGTAATGGTTGAAATTAAACTATTAATAATTTCTTTACTGTTTTTGCATTTTACACCCTCGCTTCTACTTAAAGATCAATCTGGTGAAAATTTATTGGATACACAGATAAAGAAAAAAATTAAGGAATTTAGTTCTGAAATTAATTTCTGCAAAGCATCCCAGTTCTTTATAAAAAAGAATTGGGATTCAACTTTAGTTTACTCAATGAAACAGTTGAGTCAGACTAACAATAGCGATCTTACCGACTATTGCTATTATTATAGAGGTATTAGTTTCAAGCAAAAAAAACTTCTGGAAGAAGCTAAAAAGGAACTTAACAAAATATCTGGCAATTTTTCATTTTATCATAAAGTACGGTTGTCTTTAGGAGAAATCCTGTTAAGTCAAAATGAATTTAAAAAAGCGATAAACTATTTTTTGGAAATAGAAAAGTTGCCTGAAAATATCGATTTTGGCTTTAAAAGAAGTGTTGTTTTACATAATTTAGGAATTAGCTATTTACATCTTAATCAATTCGATAAAGCAGAACGGTACTTGCTTAAAAGTTCAGAATTGCACGTTTTAGAAAAAGACACTATTGTTTTAATAGGATCGTATGCAGATTTAGCCAACTTGTATTATGTACAATATAAAGATAGCCAAGCCATTCCATATTTTGAAAAAGCATACCATCTATCAAAAACAATTAACGATTTTGATTTAAAAAGAAAAACAGCACTAAACATGGCTGTGGTAGAAGAAAATAGAAAAAATTTCAAGCAAGCATTAATCTATAGGAAAGAATTTGAAAAGTGGAAAGACTCGTTGAGCGATCAAAATAAAGTTTGGGAAATAGCGCAATTCGAAAAGAAGCACGCAATCAATCAAAAACAAAAAGAGATCACCTTGCTTGAAATAGAAAACACACATAAAGCAAAGGAGAGAAATTGGCTTTTTTATTCTTGTGTTGCACTATTGTTATTATTAGGAATAGGCTCTTTACTTTACAATCAGAAAATTAAGAGCAATAAAATTATTCTAGCACAAAAAGCAGAATTAAACAATTTGAATGCAACAAAAGACAAGTTATTTTCTGTAGTGAGTCACGATTTAAGATCGGCAGTTAACGCACTTAAAAAAAGTAACACAAAGTTATCTGAAAATTTAGAAACTAAGAATATTGAGAAATTAGGTAAACTTCTAAAAAAGAATAGTGCTATAGCAAATGGCACTTATAATCTATTGGATAATTTACTCCACTGGGCTTTATTACAAACCAAACAACCTTATTTTAAAAAAGAGCTATTACGTTTGTTTTATATCGTAGAGCAAACAGCGTACAACTACAAGTCATTGATGCTCGACAAAAATATACATTTTGAAAATCTGGTTTTTAAAGACGATTGGGCCTTTGTAGACCAAGAATCTTTAAAAATAGTACTTAGAAACTTGTTGGATAATGCCATAAAGTTTTCCAAACAAGATGGTCTTATAAAAATATATACACTTAACAAAAACGATGTTTACTGCGATCTGGTCATAGAAGATACTGGATTGGGCATAAACGATGAAACAAGGCAAGAACTCTTAAAAGAAACTGTCATGCTTTCTAAAAAAAGAAATGAAAACAGTATAGGAACAGGATTGGGACTGCAGTTATGCAAGTCGATGGTTAAGAAAAATGATGGCAAGTTTATGATTGAAAGTGAAGAAGAAAAAGGAACAAAAATAATTGTATCACTCCATAAAAATCAAAAAAATGGATAAAGTAAATGTATTAGTTATAGAAGACACTTTAGCCGATAGCGACGCCTTAGCAAAAGTACTTTTAGCTAATGATTATAATTTAGTTGGGGTTGCAACTACCTATAACGAGGCTTTAACTCTATTTTACGAAAATAAAGTAGATATCGTTATTATTGATGTTTTCTTAAATGGTAATGCAGAAGGAATTGCCTTTGCAGAAACCATTAGTATCGTACCGGACAAGTCAATACCATTTATATTCTTAACTAGCTCATGCGATCGCGAAATATTTGATAGAGCAAAACTCACGCAACCTTTTGGCTTTTTATTAAAACCTTTTAATGAATTAGAGATTTTATACGCCATAGAAATGGCTATAGAAAAGTTTAATAACCAAACAGACGTATTTTTAAGTGAAGAGCGAGATACGGTAATAACCAACGAGTACTTATTTGTTAAAAAAGGGAAGGCGCTAAAAAAAGTACTTATAGACGATATTGTTTATATAGAAGTAGAAGAACGGTATTGTAACATAATAACCGAAAAAGAACGGTTTGTAATTTTAATATCACTAACTAAAATTTTAAAAACTTTAGACGCTACAAAGTTTTGTAGAACACATAGAAACCATATTATAAATATTGAAAAAATTGTAGAAATAATACCCACCGATAACTTAATAGTATTATCTGGAAATCATAAAGCAATTCTTAGTGATAAATACAAAGACCTTATAAAAAAGATTCGGGTTTTAAAGTAATTGTTGCTAGTTGTTTATTAATAAATATGATTAACGAAGGTAAAGTGGATTCAAATCAGTCTGGATTATTGTGAATCTTGGATAAGAAAATTTATGTCAGTTTGAGACATCCAATAAAAATTTTATCGAGTGTAAAATATTGACGTAATGTCTCCTCTAGTACTTCGGCTGTGCTCAGCATAGACTGAAGTCGAGAGGTCTTAAGGACGTCTCGACTGCGCTCGACCGGACACAGGTCAATCATCAATTTAAGTGGTGTTTATAAAACGACGTCAATGGCAGACTTGAGACAAAAGCTTTATCAAGCGGAGGTAATGACGTCATCGGGTGTCATTCAGAAGCCGTGCCTGCCGGCAGGCAGGGAGGTACGACTGAAGAATCTTTAGGAATAATTTATTAAAAGATTCCCTGCCTGCCGGCAGGCAGGTTCGCTGCGCTCTGAATGACAAACTGTTCTAAATTAAGCTTTTAACAAAATACGTCAATGGCAGTGATCCCGATTTTCTTCGGGATCGTATCGAAAACAAATAATTTTTTGACAAAAAAGCTTCTCGATAGTTCCGCTGAGCGTAGTCGAAGTGACATATTGCTCCCTAAACAAGATTCACGCTAATTATTCATAGATACCCAGCACAAGTGATTCAATTCTTTATTATTCGTGTATTCGTGGCTTAGCAGAAGTAGTCGCACTAGACGCGAATAACAACCAGATTTAAGAGAATGAAGCCAATTCCTAATCCTCATTTTTTCATTTTCGCTTTCAATCATAAACTTATACCATTTTTTACGGCTCTTATGCATAAGAATCTTCGTCTTATGTCTTTTTTTCATTTTCAGGTTTAATCCTATTGTAATTTTAGAATAGAAAAAAACGAAGCTAGCAGAATTTATTTTCTAAACAGGTTTTAGGTTAACTACGCAATACTCGACTTGCATGTATTTACATGAATTACAAATGTTGATTATTGAAGTTGTTAGCGGAAACCATTTACCTAAACGTGGAGCAGAACCCACTTAAATAAACGAACCTACTTACAAAGGTCATAATTGTAAGGGCGGAACCTGAAAAGCCTTACGAGTAAGAAATTAAACAATTTATTATGAGTCATTTAAGAATGAATTTTGCTAATGAAGCAACCGAAGGAACACCATATAAACTAGTGTGTAAAAACGATTCAACTGTGCCATGGGTATTTTATGTATACCAAACTATGCCGTCACAGCCATCTGATGTTTTTTCTTTAGCTTGGTTTGCTTCTCCATATAAACTTTCTCCAGGTTCAACGATAACATTCGATTGGACTATTGATTATTCATTTGTTTGGGGTAATACAGGTACTGTATCTCCAGGAGTTAATTACCAAGCTGGAGGTAGTAAATCATGTAGTCTTACTGGTCCAAACATGACAACATTTAGTACAGACGATAATGCACCACAACTTAGTAATCCTGTTCCAGGAGGACAAGCAGGGAGTTTAACTATTAATGAAGCTTCAAATGTGCCTAATGGTACTTACTCAACAGGAATAGGAATGTCTGGTCAAGGTACTTTTGTGCAACAAGCATTAACAAATGCAACTCAGGTGTACACACCAGAGCCAAAGTATTGGATTGCTGCTGCTACCGAAATGCAAATGGGAGTGGTATTAGCTCAAAACATTGCTCAAACTGCGGAAATAGATTTTCCTAATAATACTTATACCATGTATGCGACATTGAAATCGGATCAAACATGGAACATTAGTGCAAATCAAGCTGTTTTAAACGAAGCGCTTGTAGACTATTAAGCCATTTTACGCTTTTAATAATACATATGAGGCGAGTTTTTAAACTCGCCTCATTCATACAATAAAAAATGATCCTAGACTTTTCAAAAGAAAATGCTGCTACCCAATACTCTTTAAAGTGCATCAATAATTCAGACAGTAACTGGTACTTTTATATCTATCAGAGAATGCTCAATCAGGAAGACAATGATGTTTATTCACTGGTATGGATGGCAAGTCCTTATAAAATAGGTAAAAACTCTTTTATAATATTCACTTGGTCTTTAGAAGATTCTTTTTGGTGGTTTAATACAGGAGATTTACAAATAGATGTAGTTCCTGCTTCAGGAGGTGATATATCGGCAAGTTTACCTTCAAATAATAGTACAACATTTAGTATAGTAGACAATACACCGAAACTTTCAAGTGCCGTTTCGGGAACGCCGTCGGATAAATTTTTAATTAAAGGAGAAGATAATATACCCAATTATACTTTTTCTACAGGTATAGGAATGTCCGATTTTGCAACTTATTTAAAGCAAAGCTATACTAACACATCACAGGAATTTGATTCCAACACAACCTTTTGGATCGCAGCCACAACATCTCAAAAGCAGGTAACAGGAGTACTTAGCCAAACCAATATTTCAAATGCGGCAATATTTTCATTTCCCGTTAATGTTTATAACCTAACAGCTTCTCTGGGAGAAGATAATTTATGGACAATTTCATGATTTTACTTTAACAAATACGATTCTAAAAAAATAGACATATATGAACTCTAATGAAACCTTAAACAATGAAGATCTTTTGTTTGCGATGCAGCAAAGAAATTTAGTATATAACTACAATTTTTTAAACTACAGTAATAAAACGGTCGATTCGGCTGTTACCTATGGGCATCCAGACGGATGGGTGTACCAAGATGCCGGAACCGGCGGACTTGTTAGTTTCGATCCAACAACGAATTCCTGCATACTAAAAAAGAGCAGTGGTAACGATTTAATGACCTTTTCTCAAGCCATTAGCGAATTTCCTCGTTGGGAAGATACGCTTCAGGGAAAAACGGTAAGCGCCACTACTGTTATAGAAGTTCCTGGGAATTCGGGTTGCGAAGTTACCTTTTCATTATCAGACGGGAAAGGCACTAGTAGTAAGTCCGTTTATTTTGATGCAGGAGAAACCAAAGAAATCGATATTAGCATCGATGTAAACGAAAAGGCTACCAATTTAGTGGTTGCCATTGAAAGCAGCACTAGCGAAATTGTATTATACGTACATAAAGTCTACGCCAATGTTGGCAATATCGCTTTAGAAAATTTAGCCTGTATGGTAGAGGGAACTATTGGAGTTCGTAAACAGTACGTGTCCACAGATATTCCGCCAGCAGTAGAACTATCATTATGCACCGCGAGCATAGAACTATCAGATGCTTATACAAGATTAAACTCCTATTTAAACGGAAAATTTGGTGTAGGATCAAACGGTAATTCTCTACTCCCCGATATGCGCGGTTATTTTAGTAGAGCGTGGGACAATGGAGCAAAAACAGATCCAGATGCGGCAAACAGAACGGCTCTTGGTAAAGGAACAGTAACAGGAGATAACGTGGGTACTGTAGAAGAAGACGAGTTTAAAGCGCATACACATGGTTTACAGTTTGATCTTAGTGGACAAATACCTGCAGGAACAGCCGCATCGCTTGCCAGTATTAACAAAGCGCTTACATCTAATACAGAAAGTACAGGAGGTGCCGAGACACGAGGTAAAAACATATCGGAATTATATACCATGAAATGGGCCTAGATTATATATAACAACCTAATAATTTGAACAAAAATGAAAAGCAAAGATATTTTATTCAGACTATCTCCAGATTATAAGAATCAATTTGTAGATATTCAAAAAACGACAGTTAACTTGGGTTTGGAGTTCCAAAACGGAAAACATACCATAACAACAAAGGCGGTAAGTATTGGCCGACTTGAATATATTAATAGTATGTCTTTATACGCTGAACTTTCTTTTACTTATGAGTTTGATGCAAAACACAAGGTTTTAACAATATGTGGGACAGATTATGAAGCTAAAGAATCTATGACTTTAACAACCTTTCCTGAAGGTACAGCAGAATATTGCCACCAAGGTTATTCAAAATGTACAATTGAGGATGAAGGAAGCATGTGTAACCCCAATTGGAACTACAATACACAGATGACACCAAACCTTGAAAGTCTTTTTGTTGATGTAATAAAAGAAGCAAATAACACTTTAATTGAAACATTGCAAAATATTGAAGGGTTAACCGTGCAAATAAAAACTTCGCCACCACAATTGTCTCCAGAAGCATATTTGGAAACTTTGCTAGTATACAAAAAGGGTGAATTTGTAGGTATATATGATCCTAAAGAAGATTACGGAGATGATTATTCGTTTAAATCCATTGAATCTGTTTGGGGTGGTGAAGTTACATTTAACTATGGCGAAAACTTTGCCAATGTAATAGGGAGTAGTCATGATCCGCATATAGGTGGAAAATCCTGGATTGGTTTATGGCAAGCTCAATATGGCCTAGCTACAACTTGTACTTCCTTGAATTATAAAGGTTTTCATTGTAATGTAAGTTCTGGCTTAGTAGGAGGCCATGTTATTTTAGGGACTGTAGCGCTTAAGGAACCAGCAGGCTCAGATAGTGTTTACATTATGCCTATTTGTACTGCACATAATAATAACGATAATGTATATATGGCAGCGCTGCAATATGTAAAAGGTATTTGGCTGAAAAACTATTTGAACAAACAAACCGTAATGGGAGAAAATAATAACGCAAAAGAAGAAAGTTTAGATTATGCCAAACATTAGTTTAGTTACCCTGGCTGGAATACCAGGTATAGATCAAGCAGCCATGACTCAAAATGATCCTAATGCCTGTGGGGCTTACGTCATCATAGGATCGGTAGGTGCTTTTGGAATATTTCCATTAGTAACAGACCTTGCTTATACGAATGAAGGACCACAGGAAGTCGATAATGCATCAGCTACGGCACTAGCCGACGATTATCATCAATTAAGTGCAAAAGCTTATATGGTCACAGGGATTTTAAACAATAATATTCCCGAACAACCAGCAGCAGTAGTACCTGAGTTGTTAGCAGCAGGAAATGTATATAATTCTCCTGCAGCAATGGCGCAAGTGGCAATAGATTTAGGAAGACCTGCGCCACAGATAAACGCTCAGGCGGCAGGTTATGCCTTTTTGAATGTTTTATATCCGAGAGAAACGCCAAGATGTGTAGAGGTAGTTGGTGATGCCAATGTAGATATAGATGCAGGTGATTATGCAGCGCCGGGTGCAGGCCAAACCCACGCCGTTTGTGTACAAGTTAATGGAGGCGGATTACATTGGGTAGCCCAAGGTAGCGATGGTCAATTTTACGACCCAGACGATGGAAGTTTAAATAATAACTGGGAACCTGTTCATACAGGTGACCCTATGGGAGTTAATTATGCGTTCACTGGGTTGTGGATGGTTATTAGTTAGTCGTAATTTATTAATATGAATAGAATGGCTGTCTAAAAAGTGTCATTCAGAACATAGTGAACCTGCCTGCCGGCAGGCAGGGAATCTCTTAAAAATTAAACATCTGTTTATTAAGGTGTTGGGATTTTTGGCTTTAGTTTATGTAGGAGCGCAGACGAAGTGTTCAAAATGACAATCCAAGAACTTTTTAGACAGCCTTATTTTTTTGTTAAAGCTAAACGACTAATTTTATTGCGGTTTTAAAAAAGAATTCTAATTTATCATTTTGATGTTTGAAAGCCAATGGCTTTACTTACCTTTGCAAAAATTATAATTATGAGCAAGGAACGCAATAATAAAAGCAAGGGAAAGACTTCGTTTGGAGGTTCAAAGAAAAACTTCAAGAAAAGTTTTGTGAAGGGAGATGCCTCTTTTAAAAAAAATGATGCTCAGCAAAATAAAAAACCGTCTAATCCAAACGAGATTAGATTAAATAAATATGTGGCTAATTCCGGAATGTGTTCGCGCCGGGAAGCCGATGTTCATATTGCCACAGGCTTAGTTTCTGTAAACGGGAAGGTGGTTACCGAAATGGGATATAAAGTTAAGATGGGGGATGAGGTTAAATACGACGGTGCACGTATTTATCCGGAAAAGAAAGCCTACGTACTTCTTAACAAACCTAAAGGTTTTGCTACCACAACAAGCGAAGGGAAAGGTAGAACGGTTATGGATTTGGTTGCTAATGCTACAGCTTCCAGAATAAAACCTATAGGTCGTTTGGGTAGAAACTCAAAAGGATTATTGTTATTTACAAATGATGATATCATTGTAGATAAGTTTACAAACTCTAAAAATGGCGTGCCTCGATTATTTCACATAGAATTAAATAAAAACTTAAAGCTGGAAGACTTAAAAAAGATCCAGGCTGGTTTTAAAATTGAAGACAAACTAATAGCTGTGGAAGAGATTAGTTATATCGATGGTGCTTCAAAAAAAGAAATAGGTCTTAAAATTAAAAATACAGGAAACACGATTATTCGTTCCATATTCGATTATTTAAAGTATGACATTGAAAGTTTAGACTGCGTTGCTATTGGTCACCTTACTAAAAAGGATATTCCTCGCGGATCGTGGAAACATCTTACTGAACAGGAGCTAAATACATTAAAAATGCTTTAAAAGATCGAAAAATCTTCAAAAAAATAACCTTCAAAAAACGTTAAATTAAATTTTTTATATTTCATTTGTAATAGCATTTAGCTGAACATTATGAAATGTTTTTATACGTTCGGGTTTTTGAAAATTAGGAAGTCAAATTCAAAAACAGTTTGTAGGATAAATAACCGAATCTTAAAGCTAACTTCCGTTTATTCCAAAATATCTATTCAAAATAGATATAGATTTATGCTGCTTAATTCTGAGCGAATATTCCTAAAAAAAATTATTTATTTAAAATTTGAATGAAACAAATTCAGAAATTAATTTGTATATTAACACTACCAAATCTAAATTAAACCTAAGTGATTTTAAGAAATGAAACGAATTATTGTAGACTATCAAAAACTTAACAAAGATATTTTAAATCTTTTAGTCGAAAAATTTCCAGACGGGTATGATGATGACCATATCATTTCATTTAGAAACGCCCATAACGATTTAATCGAAGCTGTTGAAGTAAAAACAGAAGATACCATTTATTTGGTTAAAGTAGGTACGTATTTAGCTAAGGCTATGGCAGATTTTGGTGATGAAGATGATGCGGAAAGTACGAATACGCCAATACCAGATACAAATTTTAATGAAGAAGAGTAATTTATTAAATTGTTTGTAAATGGAATTAGCGATTTTTAAGCAATACGAAAACGGCTATTATACGTTTTTATTTGATGATGGCGTACAGTTAGATTTTGAGGAAATTCACCCTAAAGCACTATATCATTACGATTTAAAAAATGACAGCTCCTATATTGGAAAATCTTTTAAATTAAAATTTATTGAAGATTTTGACGATACAGATCAAGCTATTTATAGGATCCAACGTTTAGAGCTTATGGAGGAATAATGCTTCTTTGTGAATATTTCCCAGAAAAGTACCCCATAAACAATCACGTATTCCAAACCAATAATCCATAGGTTTTCAGATTTGTCGGCACTGTTAAGGTTTATATAAGCCAGGTAGCTTAGTATAATAACAAAACTCCAAACCAACGGGAATTTGTATTTGGTAAATACAGAAAGTATTAAAAGGGTTGCAACGTACCAAGGGTGTACCGTGGTTGCTGTGAAATAATAAAAAGATAATACCAATACCATAGCCGTTATAAGCTCAACGGTTGTTTTATTTTTCCTGAAAAATGTTATAATAAAAACAAATAGAACAACAATAATAGGAGTCACTTTACCAATAATGGCTATTTCATTATAGCCCCTAAACAAATACCCAATTTCCCGTGCTAAGTAGTAAATACTGGCATTAAACTCAAAGTTTTGAAACCATAAACCAACCGTTTTTGCATAATTGTTTACGAATTCTGATGAATAAAAGGGAGCAAACAACAAGACTGTAGTTATTAAAACAATGGTGTAAAACCCAATTAGTTTTTTAATTCCATTTAATGTGTTATTGCGAGGAGGTAACGACAAAGCAATCTGTTTATCAATAGGAGGCTTCTCGTTGTTTTGTTCATTCGAAATAACATTACGTTTCATAAAATATTGAAAAAACAAAGGCAAAAATATGAGCGGAATTAACTTAACCGAAATAGATAAAGCTAAAACAACCGCAGCCCATTGCCACTTCCCAGAATATAATAAATACAAACTCCAAATAAGAAAAAATATCATAACCCCTTCAAAGTGAAGGTTGCCTGTTAACTCAATAATAATAAAGGGATTTAAAATATACCAAAAGATATTATGAGCAGGAATGTTGAGCTTTTCAAGTAGCTTTTTGCCAAAATAAAGCGTACCAAAATCGGCAGCAATAATAATGAGCCTTAAACCAATCACAGAACTTAAAATACTTGTTCCGGGAAATAGGTTGGCAATTACAAAACAAAGCTGATTTATTGGAGGGTAATTAGTAAAATGGCTAGAATTTAATGCGCCCATGCCTTCATACAACTCGATCTGATTATGAAGTCCGGTTATAATACCCAAACTCATTTGATGGTCGGCAGTGTATAGGTAAGGGTTAAACCCGGTTAATATCATATAACCATCCCAAATAAAACGATAAAAATCTTGAGATAAGTTAGGAATTGCTAAAATAAAGACGGCACGAAACCCAAAAGCAATCCATGTTAAAAGTGATAAATTATGCTTTAGTAATTTAACCAGTTTATAGAATAAAAAGAACAAAGCAACATATAGCATAATAAGCTTTGTGTATTCTGTTCTGGTTAAATTGTAAGCAAAAGAAAAATAAAATAATAAACATGATACCGTTAGCAGTAACGGCGTTCTATTTAGTTTAAAAAAAGAGGAGCTTAAAAGCATGTGCCAAATATAATATTATTTGTTGGTCGATTTTAAAAGTTTAGCTTACTCTGCTAGTTGCAAAATATTTAAAACAGGAAAACGTTATATTGCATAAAAAACACCTACTTATGAAAACCCAAATCTTCAATATGGCAATGCTTAGTATTGCCCTAAACTTTTTGACCGCATGTGGTGGTTCTGATGATACTGTTAATAATCCAGATCCAGCAGGAGAAATTGGTGATGTAGAAAACATTCAAATTTTTCCAGAAAGCCATCCTTTAAATAAGGACATTTCCAATAGTCCAGTCGATGCAAATTCAGATTTAATAATCAACAATATAGGCACTAATAAAGGTCTTTTTCCAGACTTTGGTAGTGGTGAATGGGAAGGATCTCCTATAGGAATTCCATATGTTAGCGTTGATGGAAGTCAGCCAAAAGTACCTATAGCGTTTAGAGCAAATAATTATGATGGCAATTATGGTAATGAGAGTGATCAAGGACCATTTCCTATTCCCTTAAATGCACCCATAGAGGGCAATGGAGCAGGAGATAGCCATATTATTTCTATTGATGTAGAAAATGGAATGTTATATGAATTATATAACGCGTCCCAGGTGGGCGACGGATTTGAAGCATCATCTGCAGCAGTATTCGATTTAAACAAAGTGGCGTTTAGAACTGATGGTTGGACATCTGCAGATGCAGCAGGCTTACCCATATTTCCGTTATTAGTAAGATACCCGGAGATAGAAAAAGGAGTTATAGATCACCCGATACGATTTACCATAAGCCGTAGCAAAATATATGAAGGCTATGTACATCCTGCAAGACATTTGGTGTCTGGAAATACAGGTGATGAATTAATGCCTTTTGGTGGTAGATTACGACTTAAAGCCGATTTCGATATCAGTGGTTTTTCTAAGACCAATCAAATTATTCTTAAGGCCATGAAAACATACGGATTGATGCTCGCCGATGTAGGTTCTGATATGTTTATAACCGGAGCACCTCATGAAAAATGGGATAATGATGACCTTAAAAAACTAAAGCAAGTCACTTTGGATAATTTTGAGGTTATTGAGTTGGGGGATATTACTTTGAAGAATTAGTTTTTATTATAAATAGAACAATCTAATGTCGTTCAATAGGCCATAGAGAATTGTTTGCTTTTGATTTGTCGTTATTAACAAAGCTGGTACATCTTAGTAAGATTTGTGTAACATTAAAAGGCTATGAATATGAAAAACCCCATAAATATAATCAACAAAGGGGCCTTGTTAATTTAAAAGATTACAAGTTAATTAAAACGAATACACGGTTTTCATATAAATACGATGAGTTAATAGGCGCATAGAAAAAAAGGAAATCAATACAGAATCACTATCATACCCATGATTGAAAATCAACTTAATAAATGATCAGACTCGGTTATTTTTTATCTTTTTTCTTTCTCTGCATACACACCCGTTTAATGGCCCAAGAGGTCATCAAAATTGAACCTGACGATATTTATACGATGCAACCCGAAAGATTTCCTAATCCAACGGTAAGAGATTCGCTTACAATCGATCAGGCAATTCATTTGTCGTATACAGATACATTTATTGATAGACCAGCCATTGGAAAAGACCATTGGGCACGTTTTCAATTTGAAGTAGATACAATACATAATATCAAGCGTATTAATTTTACTTTCTCTCAGTCCGACAAGCTTGTATTATTTGTTCCCAAAAAGCAGGGAGGATTTCAGAGATATGAGGCAGGTCTTTTAATTTTTGATGAGCCGATAATAGAATTTCATCATGCAAGCAGGATTGTTATAAATACGGCACAAGTTGATTTTACAAGGCCTTTTTACTTCAAGAATATTCCTCTAACTTTTTTTGGAAACAAAGCAGTCAATACTGATGTTTCATTCGAAACATATAGTTATATACCTGTTTTTAATAAAGATACTTATAAGGATTCTATACGTAGTTATGAAACTTTTGAATTCACATTTGCAATGCTTATAGGAATGATTATTATTGCATTTGTCTTTATGATCTTACATTTTGCAATTATCAGAAAAATTTACTTTCTGTATTTCAGTCTTTATATGTTTTGCCTAATATTTAATTACGGATATCGCACGTTTTATTTTTATAACCTATATGCCGGGATAAAACCGATTCTCTACTTTTATTTTAATCAGAATGGACAATTGCTAGCACACCTGTTTTATATGTTTTTTTTCGTGTCTTTCGTCGACATGAAAAACAATTATAAGAAATTATATAAAGTAGTCAATGGTACTATTTATTTTTTCTTAGGATTTATTGTTGCTTATAATGCCCTTATTTTAATCAATCCATACACCTCTTATCATTTACTTCTTGTAAATAGTGTTATCCATATAATTTCATTTTTAAATCTACTGTATGTAATCTATGCATTTATTAAAAAAGGTACGCTGGAAACTAAAATAATGGCAATAGGCTCTGCCTGCGTAGTAATCGGGTATATTATAGCTTTTAATATTGGTTTCTTTATCCTAGTGCCCATTATCGTATTAGAAGCAGCCGTATTTATGAGTGTGCTCTCATATTTGGATCTAAAAAAATATAAAGTGATTTTAGAGTCTAAAAAGAAAAAAGAAATGGATATCCTAAAATCTGATTTTTATGCAAATATCTCGCACGAATTTAGAACCCCACTTACACTTATAGCCGTTCCAATAGAGGAGAAATTAAGCGATAAGAAACTTTCTGAAAAAGATCGCACAAATTTTGAAATGATACAACGTAATAATAAAAGATTATTAGGACTTGTAGATCAACTTCTGGAAATGTCAAAGGCAGAGTCGGGATACCAAAAACTACAAATAAACAAAGGCAATATTTTAGGTGTTATAAGTGCCATAGCAGATTCATTTGTGTACAAGGCAAAACAAAAAGGTGTTACTTATATTATAAGCGTTGAAAAAAACAGGGAAAACAGATGGTATGATCGGGATATAATAGAAAAAGTCACGATTAACTTGTTGTCAAATGCAATTAAATATACTTCTGAAGGAGGAGGAATAGTTTGTAGAGCTTTCATAAAAGAAGGTATCTTATATCTGAAAGTAAAAAATACAGGAAAAGGGCTTTCCAAAGAACAATCTGAGAAAATTTTTGAACGATTTTATCAAGTCGATAATTACCAACCAGGCTCTGGAATAGGATTGGCTTTGGTAAAGGAATTGGTGAAGTTGCATAAAGGCACTATACAGGTAGAGAGTAAACCAAATGAATGGATAGCTTTTAAGGTAGGGCTTTCTGTGCATAAAAATGACTTTAAAAATTCGGATATTCGTATTGAAACCTCAGAAAAAACCTTTGCTCCTGAACTGTTAACTCCTTGTTTTACAAATGGAGTATTAGTAAAAGAAGAAACCTCAAAAAAAAGAAATAATGAATTACCTGTGATATTGATCGTTGAGGATAATGAAGACTTGAGAATGCTACTTAAGGAAACCTTTGAAAAGGCGTATAAGGTTATCGTTGCAAAAAACGGGCGGCTAGGTATAGATCTTGCGTTAAATCATATCCCGGACCTAATTATTTCTGATATCATGATGCCTGTAAAAGATGGGGTTGAGTTAACGAGAGAGTTAAAAAATGATGAGTGTACCTGCCATATCCCTATCATCTTGCTTACTGCCAAAGTTGGAGAAGATAATGAGCTCGTAGGTATCGTAAACGGAGCCGATGATTATATCGTAAAACCTTTTAATATGAAGGTCCTGATAAGTAAGGTCAAGAATATAATTAAGCTTAGGCAAAAATTGCAAGATCGATATCGGCGGGAATCTGAAATTAATCCCAAAATGATAGCTACCAATTCTATAGACGAAAAATTTTGGGGCAGGGTCAATGACATATTACTTATAAAATTGATGGATTCTTCTTTTACTGCAGATGAATTTAGTAAGAGTATGGGCATGGCTAGAATGACACTACACAGAAAATTAAGAAGCCTTACCGGTTTATCGACTACAGAATTCGTAAATGTTGAACGGCTAAAAAAAGCAGCGCAATGTCTTAGATCTTCCGACCTTACCGTTTCAGAGATCGCTACAGATGTAGGTTTTGATACCATTTCTTATTTCAATAAGTGTTTTAAAGATATCTATCGCTGTACTCCTACAGAGTATAGAAGACGATAATTTCTTCCCGTTAATATCTTAAAACAGGACTTTCCGAAACTCTTATAACAATGTTATGTTACATATCTGTTAGTTTTTGTTACATATAAAAAAGTGAATAAAAACTCATGGTATTACTTTAGAATTTTCAAATCATAAATCATTAAAATATTCTAAAAAAACCTACTATTATGAAATCTACAACTTACATCGTGTCGAGCTTACTAATCATAGTGTCTAATATGCTTTTTGCTCAAAGTAATACTTTATATGGTACCCGGGCAGGTGCCTCACTTACCACTGGGAGTCATAATGTATTTATTGGAAATCATACCGGTCATGAGAATACAACGGGTAGTTCTAATACATTTAATGGCGGTCTTGCTGGTTATAATAATATAACGGGTAACTATAATTCCTTTAATGGTTCTTTTGCTGGTTATAAAAATACAACTGGTGGTTTTAATACCTTTAATGGTTCTTCGGCTGGTTATGATAATACGACTGGGGACAGCAATACCTTTTGTGGCAGTTTTACCGGTTATAACAATACAACGGGTAACTATAATACCTTTAATGGTTCTTCTGCTGGTTATAATAATACAACGGGACATTCTAATCTCTTTAATGGTCATGCTGCTGGTCATCAGAATACAACCGGACATTCTAATACCTTTAACGGTAGGTATGCCGGGTATTCTAATACAAAGGGTTTTCATAATACTTATAGCGGTCATAATGCTGGTAATACGAGTAGAACTGGAAACTTTAATACATTTATAGGTAGTTATGCAGGTAATAAAAATGGAAGCGGGAGTTCTAATACATTTGTTGGTGTTAGTGCTGGCGATTCCGATGCTGGATCAGGGAATACTTATTTAGGTAGAGCATCGGGTAGTGAAAACATAGGAGACAATAATGTGTTTATTGGTAACGATGCCGGGATAAATGTAACTAATGTCGATAATAAATTATACATCCAGCATGGAGGAATTAACAGAACTCCTTTAATTCTTGGGGATTTTGCAACAGGAAACATAGCATTGGGGACCCCATATATGTATAACCAATATCGACTTTATATAGATGGCGATGCTTATACTACCGGGTTATGGTTAAGATCTGATAAAAAGTTTAAAAAAGACATTACTACGATACCTAATGCATTAAAGGCTATCAATGCGCTTGAAGGTGTCACCTATCAATTTAAACAAACTGATAAGATAAAAAAATCAGGGATTCAATTACCGGTAAAACAACAATACGGTTTAATTGCACAAGAATTAGAAAAGGTCTTTCCGGATTTGGTAAAAGAAAGTCAAGACGGTTATAAAGCAGTAAACTATCAAGGACTAATTCCGGTATTGATAGAAGCAATTAAAGAGATCAATCAAGAGAAAAGTGAATTAAAAGAAGAAATTAGAAATATAAAGAAAGCTATTGAAGAAAATGATATATCACATAAACCCACAAATACAGATATTAATGAGAATACTGCACAGTTATACCAAAACATACCCAATCCTGCTATTTCAGAAACGATTATTAAATATACGACATCACCAAATACAAGGTCCACTTCAATTTTCATTTTTGATCTTAATGGAAGACAGGTAAAGGTATTTCAGAATCTTAAATCAGGAAATGGAGAACTAATGATTTCAAAAAATAAAATACCAAAAGGGCTATATCATTATAGCCTTGTATTAGATGGAAAGATCATCGATACAAAAAAAATGATAATTCAATAATTGCGTATATGATGTAAAATGAAGAGTATTACCTAACAAATTGGTAATGCTCTTTGTGTTTTTACGAATTAAAGAAGTAGATGAAACCTTCATAATTGGGACATTTACTCTGTGAATTTTTGAATCATCCTTAAATTGAATTTCTACGGTGCCTTCAGCAATAAGAGGATATACATAAATGTGATGGTTTTTTAGAATCACCTCATAATTTCTTTTCTTCAATACCTTAAACAGGACTTCTTGAAACTCTTATAACAATGATACATAACATATCTGTTAGTTTTTGTTACATATAAAAAAGTTAATAAAAACTCATGGCATTACTTTGGAATTTTCAAACTATAAATCATTAAAATATTCTAAAAACCTACTATTACGAAATCTACAACTTACATCGTGTCGAGTTTATTACTCATAGTGTCTAAATATGCTTTTTGCTCAAAGTAATACTTTATATGGTTTTCGGGCAGGTGCCTCACTTACCATGGGGAAATCATAATATATTTATTAGAAGTTCTGCTGATTAAGCGACTACGTTCGCTTGGGGTAATACATTTAATGGAACTTCTATTCTAATACACGGGATTAGGATATACTTGTGCTATGTTTCTAAACTTTAGAAGTCAAAGACTTGATAAATACATAACCAAAACCTAAAAACAACATAAGGTGAAAAGGGAAAAGTCCGAAATCGCCACCCTGATCCCCTACAACAAAGGCGCTGTACATTCCAAAACCGAAGTAGGCCATAAGCAAGCCTTCAAAAATAACATGTACCGATACTGTTTTTTTAATGTATTTGTTGTTTTTCCAACTGTCTTTTAATGTGTTAATATTAAATTTTGGGGTACGTATAAATTCACTCTTTTTGCCTAAATGACCTTCTAGAACAGCTATAGAATTGTGTAAAGAAAAGCCCATGGCTATTGAGAAAAATACAAAAAACATACCTATGTATCGTATAAAGTTTTTAATGCCACTACCATAAATTCTTTTGTACATGATCCAGTAGCAAACAAAAAAGATAACTGTACTCATTACAAAGAAACTCATTACATAGAAGTAAGGTTTTAGGTGAGCGTATTCGTTCTTTATATATAACATAGGAATACTAAGTACTGCTACTATTAAGATGTTTAAAAACATGGTGCTGTTAAGCAAATGCAAGAGACCATGCACTTTAGTTTTAGCAGATATTTTTTCGTTCTTTAAAACTTTCCACATCATTTTTCTAAAGTTTTCAGCACCACCTTTGTTCCATCTAAATTGTTGTGAACGCGCAGCGCTTATAACAACAGGAAGCTCGGCAGGTGTTTCAACATTCTCAAGGTATTTAAATTTCCAGTTTTTTAATTGGGCACGGTAGCTTAAATCGAGGTCTTCGGTTAGTGTATCGCCTTCCCAATTACCAGCATCTATAATGCACTCTTTGCGCCATACACCAGCAGTACCATTAAAATTAATAAAATGCCCTTTACTGTTTCTTCCAACCTGCTCCAGTGTAAAATGTGCATCTAAAGCAAAGGCCTGAATTCTTGTAAGGATGGAATAGTTACGGTTAATATGCCCCCAACGAGTTTGCACAACGCCTATGTTATCATCTTTAAAATATGGCACAGTACGTTTTAACCAATCTTTTTTAGGCAGGAAATCGGAATCGAAAATAGCTATAAATTCACCTTTTGCAACTTCCAACCCTTCTTTAAGGGCTCCTGCTTTAAAACCACTACGATCGGTTCTAGTAATTTGTTTAATATCTAATCCAGCCGCTTTTAAACCTTCTATTTGTTTATGGGTGGTTTCAACAGTTTCATCGGTAGAATCATCTAAAACCTGTATCTCTAATTTGTCTTTAGGATAGTCAATTTCTGCAATATTATTCAGTAACCGCTCCATAACATACATCTCATTATAAACAGGTAGTTGTATCGTTACATATGGAATTTCATCTGGATTGGTAAGATCGAATTTGGAGCAATCATCACACTTTTTTTGAGCACTTATATAATTAAAAAGTAGGTTTAATTGTGCCAGTGCATATAAAAATATAAGCAAAAGTGCTATGGTGTATATTACTATAATAATGGTTTGAGGAATCATTTTTTAATACTGTATTTAAAAATCCAACCTAAAATTTTTATGCCTGCAAATATAGCACCTTTTACCGTACCTGAAACTTTTGATACACCTATTCTGTTTCTGTAATTAACTGGTATTTCGGTGTATGAAAATTTTTGCTTCAATGCCTTTAATTGCATTTCTACGGTCCATCCATAGGTTTTATCTTCCATGTTAAGTGCTAATAACTTCTCATATTTAATGGCTCTAAACGGTCCTAAATCTGTAAACTTTGCACGAAAAAACAATGTCATTAATGTAGTTGCCAGCCAATTGCCAAAAACTTGAGGAACCGTCATAGAACCCTTTTCTCTAAGTCGTTTAACACGAGCACCTATTACAAAATCGATACTGTCATTTACAATAGGAGCAACAATTTTGGTTAACTCTTCTGGGTAATCGCTATAATCACCATCTAAAAAAACAATAATATCTGGTTTGTTATCTTGATTTGCAATATAATCCATTCCCTTTAAACAAGCATAACCATACCCTTTATTGGTTTCTGTTAAAACAGTTGCACCTGCCTTTTTAGCGTTAACTTCGGTGTTATCTGTAGAATTGTTACTTACAACTATAACCTCGTTAACAGTGGTTGGAATATCGTTAATAACATTAGCGATTGAATCTGCTTCGTTGTAAGCAGGAATAATAACTTTTATATGAGTCATTGAAGGTCAGATAGTTTGTTTTCTTTTCTAAAGGACTTAAAATCTGTCCACTCCTTAATTTTTTTACCGTCTTTATATTTTCTTGCAGAAACCAATTTCTCGTTTTTGTACATCAAACAATACCCGTTTTTTTGATTGTTTTTTAATTGGCATTTATGGTTGATTTTTTCCATATCGTCATAAAACAACCACCAATTATTCTTTTTGCCATTAACAAAATGACCTTCAGACTTTTTATTACCATTAACGGCATAAAAGTACCAATATTTTATAGGTTTGTCTTGATGAAAGTGACCTTCTTTTTTAACAATGCCATTTGGGTAATAAAAAGTCCAATACTTTACTTTCTGGTTATTGCTTATCCAGCCTTCCGATATCAAGTTTCCACCATCATCGTAATTTTTTTTGTAGACATCTTGAGCTGAAGCTTGTAATATGAAAAAGAAGATCACATACAAACTAAAATAAAACCTTCCTTTTAAAAAATTATTTGGAAAAGATGCTTCGACAAGCCCAGCATGACAGGTTGAATTTAATTTGTCTTTATAATTTAATATCAAATTGTTCATTTTTAGGTATTAATTTCAAAAAGTAAAAACAGAACCGAACTGAGCACTGCAAACTATTTATTATTCACCAAATCCATTAAATCAACATCATTCCCAAGTAATATCTCAGTTGGGTTGATACGTCCTTTCATAGTATCGTTTTCTAATTTTAATACGCCCCTTGGACATACGGCACTACAAATACCACAACCAACACAACTAGACCGTACTATATTTTCACCTTTTTGAGCATAAGCACGAACATCGATTCCCATTTCGCAACTGTTGGAACAGTTACCGCACGAGATACATTGTCCGCCATTGGTTGTAATTCTAAACTTAGAGAATAATCGCTGTTGGAACCCTAGAATAGAAGCCATAGGACAACCAAAACGGCACCAAGCTCTGCTTCCTAAAATGGGATAGAATCCAGTACCAATAACTCCAGAGAAAATAGAACCGATATAAATACCGTAAGCAGAACGCAGGTCACTACCCTGTATAAAAAACACATGGTCTGTTGTACCCGTAAAGTGCATAATTACTAGTAAAGCAATAACCGCAAAATAACCTATAGCACCATATCTAGCATCTTTACCAAGCTCGTTACGTTTAAAGTACATAACAGCGGCAAAAACTAAAGTTAGAAATCCTATAACTAAACTAATAAAGAGTCCTTTAGTTAGCCAAAAGTTATTATGATCGTAACCTAAATAGGTGTAAACCATGGCTACCGTCATCACTACAGAAAAAACAAGCACTGTATGGATTAACCAACGTTCTAATTTCCATGCAGACATTTTTTTAGAAGACAAATGTCTAAAAGGATCGCCAGCAGTTTCGGCTAAACCACCACAACCGCAAACCCAAGAACAATACCAACGTTTTCCGTATTTATAAGTTAATATAGGGGTGATTAAAAAAATAGAAATAATTCCAAATATTAAGAACCCTAAACCTATATTGCCGTTAGAAAGGAATGCTTTTACAGACCATTCGTCAAAAATATAATAATTAAGGGGCCATATGCTTTTTAGGTCGTAGTACGGTAAATCGGAATTTAAAACATACATAAATTCCGGAATTAAAAAGGCGAAGCCTAATTGGAAAAACATCACAGAACCTGTTCGTAACTGCTGATACCTGTTATGCCTGTATTTTAGCATGAACTTATAACCAAAAGCGAGAATAGCTACCGTGTACAATGTTCCGTAAACAAACCATTGACTGGCGTTTCTTCCACTTAATAAATTACTTAAAGGATCGAAAAGAGAAATTAGTCCAGTATTTGGTGCACCATCTTTACCTAATCCTAAATATTGCGGGTAAAAATATAATACGATGTAAAATGAAGTTAAAATAACTCCAAGAATCCACCCCCAAATACCGCGAGATGATATGGATTTAAACCAGGTGCCATCGTTTTTTATACCTTCTAATTTGGTTAAATATGCATCTCTTGAATATACTATTATGCCAACAGAAATTAAACCCAATGAAAGGGTTAAGAACAACGCCTTGTTAGGAAAATTAGTGTTAAGCAAGGCAAGTGCTAATATGAACAAACCTAGAACGCCAATAGCCAAAGCAACTTTTTGTTTGTTAGAAATGTCTACAGCATCTGGTTTTGCTAGCGACATACTATGATTTAATTTATTACTCATTTTATTTTTTTATACGATTTGTAATTCTTTTTTAAATGCAACGCTAATCTCAGATTCATAAGTCTTATAAAACTCAGGATCGAAATTGGCTTCAACTAAATGCTCCATGACATAATCAACACTGCGCTTTTCGGTCAGCCAACGATCAAAAACCTCATGTTTCATTCTAATTCCAAAAGTGTTTATGCCTAAAAATTCACGAGTATGTAGGTCGTAGCAAACGGTAACACATTTAGTATCGTCATTATGTATCCAATGAAAGTGGGATTCATTTTCTCTCGGGTTAGAAAACACCCACCCATAAGTTTGGTATTCAATATCTAAAAACTTAGCAGAGTTAAACCAATGTCCTGGTTTGTATTGAATACGGTTGCCACAAATGGTTTGTGCAACGGTTTCACCCATCATACGTCCAGTATACCATACAGCCTCGATGGGGCGGCGACCATTAATCCCTTCATGTTGTTCGGCACAATCGCCAATAGCATAAACATCGGGAATATTAGTTTCTAAAAATCGATTTACTTTAACACCGCGTCCGGTTTCGATATCAGAATCTTTTATAAAATCGATATTAGGAGAAACACCAGCCGTAAGTCCAACAACATCACAAGCAATTTCCTCGCCCGTTTCCTGAATAATTATAGATTTAACCTTGCCGTTTTCGTCAGATATAATCTCTTTTAAGTTATTGCCTAATCTTAAATCTATATGATGATTTTTAATATGTCGGTTAATCATAGCAGACTCACCTTCTGGTAGTACACCATTCCAAAAGCTACTTTCTCGAACTAAAAAAGTAACGGGGATATTACGGGAGTTTAACATTTCGGCTAATTCTATACCTATCAAACCACCACCTACAATAACAGCACGCTTACAGACCTTGTTATTAGGAGCATATTTTTCAAGATTTTCTAAATCTTGCTTATGGTACATGCCCATAACACCATTTAAATCTTGACCCGGCCATCCAAATTTGTTCGGTTTGCTACCTGTGGCAATAATAAGTTTATCGTATTGTAACGTATCACCTTCTGCAAAATGTAGTGTTTTGCTTTTAGTTTCAATATGTTTAACATAGCCTTTTTTAAGATTGATTCTATTCTTTTCCCAAAACCAATTTTCGTAAGGTTGGGTATGTTCAAACTTCATATGTCCCATGTACACATACATAAGGGCAGTACGCGAAAAGAAATAATCTGTTTCAGCAGATACAATGGTAATTTGTTTATCCGATAATTTACGAATGTGTCTGGCAGCTGTAACGCCTGAAACTCCGTTTCCTATAATAACTATGTGCTCCATGTGATAGTTGTTATTTTGTTTTATATTGTTAAATGTGATTTACTAGAACACAATTGATTATGTGTGTTATTTAGTGGGAATCACATTATAAATTCTAATAGTGTTGGGGATTATGTCGCAACTAAAGATAATAACTTAATATGAAGAAGTGTATTTAGAATAAGTATAAATTATTTTTTAACTGTAAGTTTTAAGGTTGTATTCAGACGTGAAAAATTTTACATTTTTTTGAAAGTTTGAGAAAATCATTCAGACTGATGCAGAGTTGAAAATCAATAAACACATAAAAATGAGAAATATAAATATTATAGTATTACTGTTTTTGGGAAGCTTATCTCTTTCGGCCCAAGATTTGAATACTTTTTTTGAAAAAGCAGATAGTTTTTTTAAAACTAACGTTGCAAATGGAAAAGTAGCGTATTCTAAAATTAACTCTAACAAAGCACCTCTTGATGAGGTTTTAAAACTGGCAGAAAGTGTATCGGTTTCAAAAAGCGATGCAAAAAACTATCAGGCATTTTGGATTAATGCTTATAACCTATCGGTAATAAAGGGCATTATAAATAATTATCCAACAAAATCTCCCTTAGACCACAAAGGTTTTTTTGATAAAACAACCTATAGCTTAGCTAGGAAGAAAATTACGCTAAACGATATTGAGCATAAACTTTTAAGAGCCCAATTTAACGATGCCCGTTTTCATTTTGTATTGGTTTGTGGCGCTTTAGGGTGTCCTCCTTTAATTAATAAAGCTTATTTACCAAGCACATTAAACGCCCAAATGGATGTGCAAACCAAAAAAGCATTAAATGGTAGCTTTTTAAAAGTGAATACCAAAAAGAAACGCGTACAAGCATCGCAAATCATGGAGTGGTATAAAGGGGATTTTACTATGAATGGTAAAACCGAAATAGACTTTATTAATACTTACAGAACAGAAAAAATACCCAATAATTTTAAACTAAGTTACTTTCCGTATAACTGGAATGTAAACAAACAATAAACTAAATAACAAATAAAAAAATAAAATAAAATGAAAAGAATAATAACGTTACTGGCAATTACAATTGTATCATTTTCCGGTTTTTCACAGGACGACGACGAACAAGTGAAAAGTAATATTCAAACCTATACCCCTTCAAAGTTATTAAAGAAAGGACAATGGGATATTAAATGGTTTAATAATTTATATACGCAAACTAAAGAAGCCAATAGTAGTGGCGATGTAGCTAAAAATCAAGATAGACAAACTTTCTTTACCTCTACTTTAGATGTTTTTACAGGTGTGTCTGAAAACAGTAAACTTAATGTTGGACTTATATTAGAATTTAGATCTAATGCCGTTGGAGGTAGAGATGCTTTAGATGTATTCTCTTTTGATGGCGAGCGAGGTACGGCACGTTCTGGATTAACGTCTATTGCACCGGCTATTAAATTTAATCCACTTAAAAATGTGTCTAATTTTACGATTCAAACAGCAATTCATATCCCTTTAGTTAATAATGAAACTGAAGACGGTGTGTTTTTTGACCAAAAAAGCTATATTTTTCAAAATCGTTTCTTCTATGATTACACGTTTCCAAGTGGAGATTGGCAAATTTTCTCTGAGTTAAATTCGGAATTTAGTTTTGGTAAAGAAGATAGTTATACCCCGGATTTTTCAACATCGCTAGAAGGAAGTTTTGCTAATAATAGCTTACGATTAACACCGGGTGTATTTTTAAGTTATTTTCCAAGCTCTAAGTTTACAGTTCTGGCGTTGGCTCAACACTCACAGTTAATAGATTTAGGAAACGATTTCTCTCAAGACTTTACAGCATTGGGAGGTGGTGCAAAATACCAATTAAGCGATGTATTAAATATTGAAGTTCTATACACCAATTTTGTTAGAGGAACCGATTCAGGTTTAGGACAAACATTTAACATTGGGCTAAGAGCATTGTTTTAACGATATTATGGTAAATTAGGAGTTTGAAAATAAAAATTTTATATGAAAAGGTTCAAACTCCTAATTGTTTTATGCTGTCTTTTTATTCAATCTTCATGTATCACCCAGGCTAAAAAAATTAACGGCGTTAGTTTTGTGGCATCCAGAGAGGCAATCGATGGTAAACATGTAACCCCTGTTGTTAATTTAAATGCCAATTATGCTGCAGTAATGCCGTTTGGGTTTATTAAGAATTTATCACATCCAGAGGTTGTGTACAATATAAAAGGACAATGGTATGGTGAAACTAACGAGGGTGTTAAACAGTATATACAAGAGCTTCGTAAAAAGAAGATTAAAATAATGCTGAAACCCCAAATTTGGGTCTGGCATGGTGAGTTTACCGGGTATATAGAAATGACTAATGAAGCAGATTGGAAGGTTTTGGAGGCGTCGTATTCAAAGTTTATTTTAGAATATGCAACTCTGGCCGAAGATGTAAATGCAGAGATTTTTTGTATTGGAACCGAGCTAGAAAAATTTATCGCAAACAGACCCGATTATTGGTTTAAGCTCATTAACGAGATAAAGCAGATTTATAAAGGTAAATTAACCTATGCTGCGAATTGGGATGAATTTAAAAGAACGCCTTTTTGGGAGCAGCTGGATTTTATAGGTGTTGATGCATATTTTCCAGTTAGTGAAACCAAAACACCAACCGTTGAAGCGTGTTTAACAGGTTGGAAAGAACATAAACAAGTAATTAGCACGATGTCTGAAAAACATAAGAAACAAGTGCTATTTACTGAATTTGGATATAGAAGTGTTGATTTTTCTGGGAAAGAACCCTGGAAGAGCGATACCAATATGATAGAGGTTAATATGGATGCGCAGACCAATACAACAAAGGCTTTGTTTGAAACTTTTTGGAAGGAAGATTGGTTTGCAGGTGGTTTTATATGGAAATGGTTTCATAACCATAGCAGATCAGGAGGTAAGAACGATTCGCAGTTTACACCTCAAAATAAACCTGTTGAGGCTTTAATAAGAAAACAGTATAGCCAAAATGAATAATATAAAATACATTGTTATATGTTTTTTAATAGTCGTGTCTTGTTCAGATGACGATGTTATAGATTCAACGTTATCTGCATATATTCAAGGAAGGACCATTGAAATGGGAGGGGTTATTGCATGTGCTGCTAGTGATGAAACCAATGGTGATGTTTTAACGTTTTATTATCCGGAAGCTGGAGCGAGTAACATAAGATTTTATCAAACCAATAATGTTAGTGTAGATAATAGTAACTTTTTAAACTATTCCAGAGTAGTATTAAATAACGCCCCTTTTTTTAATGGCTATTTAGGTAAGTTTACACAGTCTGCTTCGGTTGAAACGTGGAACATTGTTACGTTTGAATTAGATGGGGAAATTAAAATATCTAACCCTATTAGGACGAAGCAAATTTCGAAACCTACCCTTTGGAATGATGAAGTAGTTATTGACCAAGGCGAATCTGGAATGCCAAAGTTTATGTGGATTGATAATGCTGTTGACGATAATGCGATTTACTTTCAGGTAATTTCCGATGCGCAAAATAATCTGTTGTCTGGTACATATACTTACGAAAACAATTTTCAATATTACGAGACTAACAATGTTGTATTAAACATTACCACACAAACACCTGCCACTTTAACTTTAAATAATACTTATAATTTCACCTTAATGGATGTAAGCGAAGACAATTGGGTGAATTTAGTGATTAATAAAACGTTTATCGCACAGTGAAAAGAATTGTTGCCCCCTTAATCTTAATGTTCTTTTTTACGGTTTCCTACGGACAGGAGTACCGTGTTCATAAAATAGATATTGAAGGAAACAAAAGAACCAGAACCGCATTTTTAAAACGATTAGCTTTTGTTAAAGAAGGAACTGTTTTAGATTCTACTAAAATAGCATCAGATATAAGACGCTTAAAGTTATTGCCCTCGGTAGCTAATGCAACATATAAATTAGAGTCTATCGACGACGGAAAATACTATCTAACCTATATCATTGAGGAGAATTTCGCCATTATTCCCGGTTTAAACATTTTTACAGATAATAATGGGGAATTTGCTTATAGAATATCGGTGTTCGATTTTAATTTTTTAGGTAGAAATCAGATTATAGGCGGTTTTTACAGTAAGGATATATTCGATTCTTACGGCGCTTTTTGGGAAGCACCTAACCTATTTACACGTAAATTGGGAATAGGTGTTAATTACCAGAATTTAGTATCGCAAGAACCTGTTTTTTTTGATAACGATAGTGATGTGAATTATAAGTTTGATTACAGAGCGTTTGAAATTAAGCTTCAATATGAACCGAATTTTCATAATCGATTGGAACTGGGTTTAAATATTGACTCGGAATATTATGGTTTTTTAGAAGGGGATTTGCCTACGGGGATTCCTGAAAAACTGAGTGCTAATAAAGTGTCTGTTATTGGTGAATACGAATACAATAACATCGATATAGATTATCAATATCAAAAAGGTTTTAGGAGTATTCTAACGTATAGATTTGTTACGGGTAACAAAGGTGAAAATAATCTGTTAAGGAACTTCTTTATAGGTAGGAATGATTTTGAGTATTTTAAAAGAGTGGGTAGCAAAGGCAATTGGGCGAACAGATTGCGATTGGCTTATGCATCTAATGACGAAACACCTTTTGCGCCTTTTGCAGTCGATAATCAATTAAACATTAGAGGAGCAGGCAATACCATAGATAGAGGCACGGCAGCCATAGTTATTAATACAGAATACAGACATACGCTATATGAAAAAGGTTGGTTTGTATTACAGGGCAATGCCTTTGTTGATACGGGTTCTTGGAGAACTCCCGGAGGTGATTTAGGGGAGTTGTTTGATGGTAGTACAATTAAATTTCATCCCGGTTTAGGGATTAGGTTCATACATAAAAGAATTTTTAATGCTGTTTTTAGATTAGATTACGGTTATGGGCTAGGGAATGATGCTAGCAATGGAATTGTTTTTGGAATAGGACAATACTTTTAATTGAAAATAATGCTTTGAGGCTTTTTCATTAAGTTAAAGAAAATGTTAACTTGAGAGCGTAGCCGAAATAAAAGTAAGGATCTAAATAAAAGTTTTATTTTTGATATATGATTTTGCCCTTTAATATGTTTAGAAGAACAATTGTAGTTTTATTGCTTATTTTAGGTATGTCTTCCTACGGACAAGAAAGCATCGTTCATGATCTTAAAATTCAAGGGAATAAAAGACTAAAGTCTTCATTCATAAAAAAAATATCTACTATCAAATCTGGTAGTAAGTTGGATTCGTTAATTATAGAGCAAGATATTTTACGTTTAAAACGATTGCCATCGGTGTCTCACGCTTACTATCAAGTCTTTCTATCGGAAGGAAATCAATACAATGTGTTTTATAACATTGAAGAAAACTTTACGTTAATTCCATCCTTAAATGTTTACACTACAGACGATGATGAATTTGCATACAGGCTAGGACTTTATGAGTTTAACTTTTTGGGGAGAAATATTATTTTTGGAGGGTTTTATCAAAAAGATATTTTTAGCTCATACGCTATAAACTTTAGAGCACCTTATTTGTTTTCAAATAAGTTGGGAATAGCAGTGAACCATCAGGATTTAACAACACAAGAGCCTGTTTTTTTTGAAGGCGAGACCGCAAATTATAAGTATAGAAATAAGTCGTTTGAGGTTTTAGGTTTGTATGAATTTAATTTTAAAAACCGATTAGAATTAGGGGCAAATTACTTTGTGGAAGACTACAAATTTAGAGGAGAAAACGTTAATAATAGACCAGAATTAAATGTACATAAATGGTTGGTTAAGGGTATTTACGAGTATAATGATTTGGACTATTATTATCAATATGTTTCAGGATTTAGAAGTCAGTTTAACTTTCAGTATGTAACATCTACAGATGCCATGTTGCCAGATTTTTTTATCGGTTGGAACGATTTCTTTTATTTTAAACGGGTAGGGAAAAAAGGTAACTGGGCGTCCAGATTAAGGATGGGATTATCAACTAACGATGAAACACCTTTTGCGCCTTTTTCCGTAGACAACAATCTAAACGTAAGAGGCGTTGGTAATACTATAGATAGAGGTACAGGAGTTATTGTACTTAATACCGAGTACCGCCACACTCTGTACGAAAAGAAATGGTTTGCTTTACAAGGGAATGTTTTTGTAGATAGTGGTACATGGCGAAATCCGGGAGGTGATTTTGGTGATTTTAGCAAAGAGGATAACGTTAAGGTGTATCCAGGTTTAGGGCTCCGTTTTATCCATAAAAAAATATACAATGCCATTTTTAGAATCGATTATGGCTTTGGCGTTACCAAAAGAGCAACCAAAGGTCTGGTGTTTGGTATTGGACAGTACTTTTAACTGTTATCCCTACTTTTCGTTTTCTTCGCTCAAGATAAACTATAACAGGACCTTTTAAATTAAGGTGGGTTCGATTTAAAACAAGTATATTTTAACGATAAATCCACTAATAATGTTACTTGTCGCCTTGAGTACTTCGACAATGTTCAGTATGAACTAAAGTCTAAAGGTCATACCGATTACATTGGAAATAGGAGAGTTAATAAGTTAAAAATCAGGATGAACTACCATAATTTATAGAGTTTTTATAAAAAGAGCCGGGTATTTTAAAATCGTAATTTTTCGACGAGCCATTTACGTTCGGATGGGATAGTTTTGAGCTATTAATAACTTAAAACGATTATGTTATGATAAAAAAAATTACCATTTTGTTACTTGTATTAAGTAGCTACACGCCCTTATCTGCACAAAAAGCATTTATTACCACTTGGAAAACCACAATAGCCAATGAGTCTATAACCATTCCTACAGAGGGTAGCGGTTATAATTACACCGTAGATTGGGGAGACGGAACAACAGATACGAACCAAACAGGAGATGTAGTCCATAACTATACGCAGGCAGGTACGTATACCGTAAAAATTACTGGAGATTTCCCCAGGATTTATTTTTTAAAAAGTACTTTGGAAAATAAATCAAAGATACAAAGCATAGAGCAGTGGGGCGATGGGATATGGAGTGCAATGGCTTCTGCTTTTTCGGGATGTAAAAACTTACGGGGAAACGCAACAGATGTTCCAAACTTATCGAATGTAACCGATATGAGTCTTATGTTTCAAGGAGCCACAAGTTTTAATCAGGATATAGGTAGCTGGAATGTTTCCAATGTAACCGATATGAGCGCTATGTTTTATGATGCCGCTAGTTTTAATCAGGATATAAGCGGTTGGAGTGTTTCCAATGTAACCCTTATGAGTGGTATGTTTTTTGATGCCACCAGTTTTAATGAGGATCTAAGTGGTTGGGATGTTTCCAATGTAATCGATATGAGCTGGATGTTTAGAGAAGCCACCAGTTTTAATGAGGATCTAAGTGGTTGGGATGTTTCCAATGTAACCAGTATGACTAGTATGTTTAATGGAACCGCCAGTTTTAACGGGAATATAGGCAACTGGGATGTTTCCAATGTAACCAATATGAATAGTATGTTTAATGGAGCCACCAGTTTTAACGGGGATATAGGCAACTGGGATGTTTCCAATGTAATCGATATGAGCTTTATGTTTAGTGGAACCGCCAGTTTTAACGGGGATATAGGCAACTGGGATGTTTCCAATGTAATGAGTATGAGCTTTATGTTTAGTGGAGCCGCCAGTTTTAACAAGGATATAGGCAACTGGGATGTTTCCAATGTAATCAATATGACCAATATGTTTGAGAATACGGGACTCTACACAGAAAACTACGATGCTCTGTTAGCAGGCTGGAGCAAGCGATCATTGCAAAACGGGGTAAAGTTTGATGCGGGCAGCAGCAAGTATTGCCAGGGAGAACCTGCAAGACAAAAGCTTATAGACGATTTTGGCTGGAGCATAACCGATGGAGGAAAAGCTGCGGGATGTACACTAAGTACTTCAGGTATGGAAACAGAGGCGTTCAGGGTATGGCCAAACCCAACGACCCAGAACATCCAAATAGATTTTGACGGGGAGATAGAGCAACTAAGTATATACAACCTACAGGGAGCAGAGGTGCTCTCTCAAAAAGGAGGTTCCAACAAGTCGGTAGATGTATCTGTGTTGTCATCTGGTACTTATTTATTAAAAATACAAACCGGAGCAGGTTCCATGGTGCGCAGAATAGTTAAAAAGTAGTTGGTTGAGGAACTAACTAACGTGAGTTTTAAAACAAGTATATTTTAACGATAAATCCGCTAATAATGTTACTTGTAGCCATGAGTACTTCAACAATGTTCAGCATAAACTATAGTTGAAAGGTCATTAAAATCTACCAATAAAAAAGAAGATTTTTTCAACTCTGGAGAAACCAGATGTACCAATAAGAAAACAAGAGTGTGCATAAATTAAAAATCAGGATGAACTACCATAATTTATAAGATTTTGATAAAAAGAGCCAAGTATTTTAAAATAGTAATTTTTTGACAAATCGTTTACGTCCGGATGGGATAGTTTTGAGCTTTTAATTACTTAAAACGATCATGTTATGATAAAAAAAATTACCATTTTGGCACTTATATTAAGTAGCTACATGCCCTTATCTGCGCAAAGAGCATTTATTACCACTTGGAAAACCACAACAGCCAATGAGTCTATTACCATTCCTACAGCGGGTAGTGGATATAATTACACCGTAGATTGGGGAGACGGAACAGCAGATACGAACCAAACAGGAGATGCAGGTCATGAATATGCGCAGGCAGGTATGCATACCGTAAAAATTACTGGAGATTTTCCTAGAATTTATTTTGAGAAAAGTACTACGGAGAATAAATCAAAGATACAAAGCATAGAGCAGTGGGGTGATGGGGAATGGCGTTCAATGAATAGGGCTTTTTACGATTGTAAAGACTTACAAGGAAACGCAACAGATGTTCCAAACTTATCCAATGTAACCGATATGAGTTATATGTTTAGAGGAGCCACCAGTTTTAACCAGGGTCTAGGTGGTTGGAATGTTTCTAATGTAACCGATATGACTTATATGTTTTGGCAAGCTACTAGTTTTAATGGGAATATAGGTAATTGGAATGTTTCCAATGTAACCGATATGACTTATATGTTTAGAGAAGCCACCAGTTTTAATCAGGATCTAGGTGGTTGGAATGTTTCCAATGTAACCAATATGAGAAGTATGTTTAGTAGAGCCACCAGTTTTAATGGAGATCTAGGTAGCTGGAATGTTTCCAATGTAACCAATATGGGAGGTATGTTTTGGCAAGCCACCAGTTTTAATCAGGATATAAGTAGCTGGAATGTGTCCAATGTAACCCAGATGTATAGTATGTTTGATGGAGCGACCAGTTTTAATCAGGATCTAAGTGGTTGGAACGAAAAAGTTTCCAATGTAACCAATATGAGAAGTATGTTTAGAGAAGCCACCAGTTTTAATCAGGATCTAAGTGGTTGGGATGTTTCTAATGTAACCGATATGAGTTCTATGTTTTATAGAGTCACCAGTTTTAATCATGATATAGGTAGTTGGAATGTTTCCAATGTAACCAATATGAGAAGTATGTTTGGTAGAGCTACCAGTTTTAATCAGAATCTAGGTGGTTGGAATGTTTCCAATGTAACCAATATGGGAGGTATGTTTTCTAGAGCGGACAGTTTTAATCAAGATATAGGTAGCTGGAATGTTTCCAATGTAACCAATATGAGAAGTATGTTTAATGGTACCGCCAGTTTTAATCAGGATCTAAGTGGTTGGAATGTTTCTAATGTAACCGATATGAGCTATATGTTTCGCCAAGCTACTAGTTTTAACGGGGATATAGGCAACTGGGATGTTTCCAATGTAACCAATATGACCAATATGTTTGAAAACACTACTCTTTCTACAGAAAACTACGATGCCCTATTAGCAGGTTGGAGCAAGCGATCATTGCAAAGTGGGGTGAAATTTGATGGGGGAAACAGCAAGTATTGTCAGGGAGAACCTGCAAGGCAGAAGCTTATAGACGATTTTAACTGGAGCATAACCGATGGAGGAAAAGCTGCGGGGTGCACGTTAAGTACCCCAAGTATAGAAACAGAGGCGTTCATGGTATGGCCAAACCCAACGACCCAGAACATCCAAATAGATCTGGACAGGGAGATAGAGCAACTAAGGCTATACAACCTACAGGGTGCAGAGGTGCTCGCTCAAAAAGGAGTGCACAACAAGTCGGTAGATGTATCTGCACTGCCATCAGGCACTTATTTATTAAAAATACAAACTGGAGCGGGCTCCATAGTAAGCAGAATAGTTAAAAAGTAGTTGGTTGAGGAACTAACTAACTAACTAACTAACGTGAGTTTCTATCTTAAAAAGCAAATATAAAGGCATTGTTAATATAGAAACTCACGTTAAATTTAAACTAAAACACATTAGATGATTCCTGCCTTACTGAAACAAATTCAGCTCAGGTCATAGAAACGGCTATTCAAGCATTATTACCAAATCTTCAGAATTCACCATAGTGCCAGATTTTAAAACAACTTGTTTTATCGTTGCATTTTCAACAGCAGTAATAGTCGTTTCCATTTTCATGGCTTCTATAATAAACAGGGGTTGGTTTTTAACAACCTGTTCCCCTTTCTTTACTAAAATGGTAGAAAGCATACCTTGTAAAGGAGCTCCTATTTGTTTTTCGTTGGTTTTATCTGCTTTTACATGTTCAACCTTATCTACCTTAATAGACGTATTTCTAATTTCTACACTACGGCCTTGTCCGTTTACTTTAAAATATACAGTAACCATACCATCGGCATTAGGTTCTCCAACAGATTCCAGTGTGATGAGAACCGCTTTACCTTTGTCTAATGTTACTATAATTTCCTCCCCAATGTCCATACCGTAAAAGAAATTTTTAGTAGGAACATGCATGATGTTGCCATACTTTAAATGCTTGTTATAAGCATCGGTAAAGACTTTTGGATAAAGACTGTAAGATAGAAAATCGGTAATGTCTGCAGGCCTGCCTAAACCTTTTTCAAATATCTTTTTGAAGGATTTGTATTCCTCTTCAATGTCTATAGGGGGAATATGGGCATTTGGTCTATCGGAATATGGTTTTTGGTCTTTTAAAACTAATTTTTGAAGTTTTTCAGGAAAACCTCCAACAGGTTGTCCCAAATCACCCTTAAAGAAACTCACCACAGATTGCGGAAATGAGATGCTATCACCTCGTTCTAATACATCGTCGATAGTTAGGTTGTTACTAACTAAATATTGTGCCATATCACCCACAACCTTCGAGCTAGGAGTTACTTTTATAATATCGCCAAAAAGCTGATTAACGTTACTATACATAGTCGTTATTTCATGGAAACGATCTTCCAAACCTAAGGCTTGAGCCTGAGGTTTTAAATTGGAATACTGTCCTCCGGGAATTTCATGCTTAAATACTTGTCCCGATCCTGCTTTTAAGCCAGATTCGAAGGGGTAATAATAATCTCTAACTGTTTCCCAGTAGTTCGAATACGTGTTTAACGAGTCTATGTTTATTGCCGGTTCCCTGTCATTGTACCGCAACATTTCTACAATAGAGTTAAAGTTGGGCTGCGATGTTAACCCCGACAAACCACCTAAGGCTACATCAATCACATCAACACCAGCTTCTACAGCTTTTAAATAGGTGGCAGATTGAATGGACGATGTATCGTGAGTATGTAAGTGTATCGGAATATTTACTTTCTGTTTTAATGCAGAAATAAGTTCGAAAGCGGCATAGGGTTTTAATAAACCAGCCATATCTTTTATAGCTAAAATATGTGCGCCAGCATTTTCAATATCTTTCGCTAGGCTTGTATAGTATTTTAAATTGTATTTGGTGTTTTTAGAGTTTAAAATATCACCTGTATAACAGATTGAAGCTTCTGCTAAACCTCCTGTTTTTTTCCTTACATGTTCTATACAGGGCGCAATAGATTCCATCCAATTAAGTGAATCGAAAATTCTAAAAATATCGATACCGTTTTCCCAGGATTGCTCTATGAATTTTTCTATTAAATTGTCTGAGTAAGCTTTATAGCCAACACCATTAGACCCTCTAAGTAACATTTGCAGCAATATGTTCGGCATGGCTTTTCGAAGCATTTGTAAACGTTCCCAAGGGTTTTCCTGTAAAAAACGCATACAAACATCGAAAGTTGCACCACCCCAAACTTCCATACTAAATACTTCTGGATGGTTTTTAGCAAACCCTTCCGCAACTTTTACCATATCGTAAGTACGCATTCGGGTGGCTAATAAACTTTGATGCGCATCCCGCATCGTGGTATCTGTAAAATGAACCTTTTTTTCATGCTTTAGCCATTCGGAAAACTTTTCGGGACCTAACTCGGTTAATAAATCTTTGGTACCCTTAGGGTAATCAGCAGTTAGATCGAATTTTGGAACCTTTGGTTTTACAAATGTTTTTGTTGGATCTAATTTTTTGACATCCTCATTACCATTTATAATAACATCTCCCAAATAAGTAATGAGTTTTGTAGCTCTATTTCTGGATACCTTAAAATTGAATAAATCGGGGTTAGACTTGATAAAGTTTACGGTTACTTTTCCTTTTTTAAAGGTTTCGTGTTTTAAAATGTTATTTAAAAATGGAATATTGGTTTTTACGCCTCGAATTCTAAATTCTGCTAAAGCACGACTTACTTTTCTGCTAGCCCCATCTAAAGTTCTGCTATTCGCTGTTACTTTTACTAGCATAGAATCGAAAAACGGAGAAATGGTCACGCCTTGATAAATACTTCCGGCATCTAAGCGAATGCCGAATCCAGAAGCACTTCTATATGCTGTAATCGTACCATAATCTGGTTTAAAATTGTTTTGAGGATCTTCTGTAGTTATTCTACATTGTAACGCATAACCAGTTACTTTCACAGTCTCCTGATTTGTAATTTTTATTTGCTGATCGGATAGTTTATACCCACCGGCCACAAATAATTGGGTTTTAACCAAATCGATATTAGTTACTACCTCGGTTACGGTATGTTCTACCTGAATTCTAGGGTTAACTTCGATAAAATAAATAGAGTCGTCCTCATCTACCAAAAACTCAACCGTACCAATATTATTGTAATCTACAGCTTTACAAATTTTAAGTGCATAATTATATAAAGCGGTTTTGGTTTCTTCTTTTAAACCATAGGAAGGAGCAAATTCTATTACTTTTTGATAACGGCGTTGTACAGAGCAGTCCCTTTCGTATAGATGCACCATATTACCATGATTATCTGCCGCAATTTGAATTTCAATATGCTTTGGATTTTCTACAAACTTTTCTAAAAATACGGTGTCGTCTCCAAAAGCATTTAGGGCTTCGCGTTTACTTTCGTTAAAAGCGCTTTTTAGTTCGTTTTCTTCTCTTATAACACGCATGCCTCTTCCACCTCCGCCAGATGCTGCTTTTAGCATAATCGGATACCCGATTTTTTCAGCTTCGCTTAAAGCCGTTTCTATATTATTTAAAGGTTTGCTGTTACTTTTTATAATAGGAATGTTGTTTTCTACGGCTACTTTTTTGGCTGTGATTTTATCACCTAAAGATTTTAAAACAGAGATTTTTGGACCTATAAAAATAATACCATTGTCTTCGCAGGCTTGTGCAAAATCTGCATTTTCTGAAAGAAAACCATAACCAGGGTGAATGGCGTCTGCACCGTTCTCTAATGCAATTTTTATAATAAGATTAATGTTTAAGTACGGTTTTAATGGCTCATTATCTTCGCCTATTTGATAAGCTTCATCCGATTTATGTCTGTGGAGCGAATATCGATCTTCGTAGGTATAAATGCCAATAGTTTTAACCCCTATTTCTGCGCATGCCCTAAAAATTCTAATGGCAATTTCGCCACGATTGGCAACCAGTACTTTATTTATTTTCATTTATTAAAAAATTAAAATTTAAGAGATCATAAAACTAATAAATTATCGTCAATGTTTAATTTTATTTTTGAAGGATTGTTAATGAAAAAAAGATTTTTTTGATAATTATTTAATTTAAGTTAAAGAATTCAATAAATTAAGGTGTTCCTAGATGAGGAGGTATAAGTTAGAAAATAGAGTAAACTTTTAATTTAAAGTTAACTTTCGTTTTCGTTATTTCAAATAGAATCTATTAGATTTGCGGAAAAATTGATTTAAATTATGAGAACTGTAGCTATTGGAGATATTCATGGTGGTTTAAGGGCACTAACTCAAGTGTTAAATAAAGTTGAGGTTAAGGATGAGGATACACTTATCTTTATGGGTGATTATGTAGACGGTTGGAGTGAGTCTGCTCAGGTTATTCAGTTTTTAATAGAGTTGTCTGAAAAAATAAATTGTGTTTTTATAAAAGGAAATCATGATGTTTGGTGCGAGAATTGGCTAAGATCGGAAGACGTGAACCCCGTTTGGTACATTCATGGTGGTAAGGAAACTATTGAAAGTTATGAGCTGTTTTCTGAAGAAGAAAAAAAGCAACATTTAGCGTTTTTCGAAAATATGCCGTTGTATCACCTTGACGATGAGAATCGTTTATTTGTTCATGCAGGTTTTACTTCGATGCATGGTGTGGCCAAAGAAGTGTATAAGGAAACCTTTTATTTTGATAGAACACTTTGGGAGATGGCTTTAACACTAGACAAAAGTATAAGTGAGGATGCTCTTGTATACCCAAAACGCTTAAAGCATTATAAAGAAATTTATATTGGACATACACCAACAACCAATTTTAATTCGAATGTGCCTATGCATGCTGCGAATGTTTGGAATATCGATACAGGTGCAGCTTTTAAGGGTAAGGTTTCTGCAATGGATTTAAGCTCCAAAGAAGTATTCCAGAGTGATAATTTACCTGCTTTGTATCCTGATGAAAAGGGACGGAATAAGGACTAAATTCCTGCGAAGGCAGGAATCTATTTTTTTGTCTTACAGTTTATACTGGGCACAATCGAAGCTTTTGAAACAAACTACAGCTACAGCAAGAATCTGCTTCAAAATTTTTCCTTACGATTTCATTTTATAAGATTCTTGCCCGCACAGGAATAAACATACTTTTTATAGTAACGATTTAATTCCTTGGCATCTGCTCCCATCCATTTTTTTAGGTGAATTCTCCAATAATAGTATTGTAGTTTCCAAACACCATTAGCACAGTAACATCTTGCAGAGGTTGTTAGCCACTCTTGAATCACAACAAATTGTTTTCGATCGTAAAGTTTTGAGATTAAATCATTGTCTTCGTAAATGGTATAGTCTTCATTAAAACCACCAATATCATTAAAAAGCGCCATTGTTATAAATTGACTTTGATCACCACCCCGACAAATCTTCCATGGTAATCGGGTGAGTTGTCCGGCGAGTTTAAGCCACAGATGGTTGCTGTTAAATTTCATTCTAAAACAACCAGCTTGATTGCCTTTGTTAACTTCATTAAGAATAAGGACATCAAAATTTTTAGGTGGAAACGAATCGGCATGTAAAAAGTAGAGGGTATTACCGGTTGCATGTTTAGCTCCCAGATTCATTTGTTTGGCACGTCCTTTTGGTGCGTTAAACAGTTTTATTATTGTCTCCTCGAGCACTTCGCCCGGTACAAGTTTTGACGAGAGGTTTTTGTTAGGTCTCGATTTAGCTTGCCTTGAGCGAAGTCGAAAGGCTCGACCTGACATATATTTTGAAACAATGTCTAGTGATCCGTCGGTGCTACCACCATCTACAATAATTATGTCTGCTATATTTTCTTTTGATGAGTTTTTAAGCAGGTGTGTGAGCAGATTGCCAATATGATCTGCTTCATTTAGTATGGGTATAATTATCGATAATTTATTCATTTAAATTCCAATTGTAGGCTTTAAATTTCTTTTTTGCTTTGTTAGAAATTGTAATTTCTGTGTATTGGTTTAGAAAATCGATTAGTGACCCCGACTGTTTAAAATCTTTTGAAAACCATTGAAATATTTTTGAGAGTTCTAGGTTGTTTTTAGAAATATTATTTCTATCAGAATCACTTAAAAAGTCTTTAGTAACATGGGTTAGTTGTTCGTCTAAGTTTGACGAAGTAAAGGCTTCGTTTTGCAGTTTAGGACAAGAAAAAGAAGCGCAAACTATAGCAAAATGAATTCTAGGTTCGTCCATTTTACGCAAAATCTGGTGTTCGATCTCATTTAAATTATACCATTTTTCGCCGAGTTTCCAAAAACGTTGCTCCCAAGGTTTGTCAATGTCTTTAATACTTTTAACGGGATAATAACGTAGAATTAAATCGATTGTCATAGCATTGTAGGCATTAATCCAATAAGCGAGTTTGTCTTTTTTTGTACACGAATCTTGTGGCATATGTTCAGCTAGTAAAGTGATGTAATTTGTTAGCTTGCCTCTATCTAATTTGAAGTTTTTATAATTAACATTACCGTTGTTTGAGACGTGTTTTTGTAATAGGCTATGCCATGTGGAATGATTGAAAGTTTTTGTCGACTTTATTTTTTTTGGAGGAACTTCTTTAATAACATTATCTGTTTTATCCTGATTAGGGTTTAGAGTGTCTTTTTCTTCATTATTGGTAACCTTTACAGGTTCTCTCTCTTCAGTTACAGGCGCACTCTTTTCAATATTTTTTTGAGTGTTTTCTGTAACACGTTTAGTACCAGAACAAGATGATAAAGTAATTATTGTCAATAAAATTAAAAGGTACTTCATATAAAGTATTTTTTAGGCACTTAATAATATTATGAAAAAATTCCCAGTAGTTTAAATATTAGAGCACTTATAATAGCTGCTGTTGGTAAGGTAAGCAACCAAGATAGCATTATTTTACCTATCATTTTATAATCTGCTTTTTTCGTAACAGTTCCAATTCCAAAAATAGAACCCACAGATACATGCGTTGTAGAAACAGGTAATCCGTGAATACTCGCTGTTGTTACTAATAGCCCTGTAATTAAATTGGCAGTAAAACCCTGACCGGAATTCATTGGAGTAATTTTTCTACTCATGGTTACTCCAACCTTTTTTGCATTTAGCAATCCGCCACCAGCCATGATAATGGCAACAATGATCATGCTTAATTTAATATCTATAATGTTGATTATTAGCAACAAACCTACAATCTTTGGTGTATCGTTTAAACCACGAGCAAAACTTACTATACCGGCACTTAGGTAATGTAGCGCATCCAAAACTTTTTGCGAACTTAGGCCTAAAATTCCACCTTCATAGACTTCTGTTTTATTGTTAACTGTAGTCTCTATAACAGTTTTGGTTTTTAAAGTAGGAGCATCCATATGTAATGAATTTATTGTCGCTACTTGCTTTTTATGAATGTTTAGATTTGTCTTTTTAGTAACTCCAAGTTGTTTTCTAAAAAACCTGAAGATAAGATATGCTATAAAACTAGCGATAGCAGCCATTAAAGGGCTGACTATTAAAGGCATTAAAAACGTGCCTCCTAATTTTTCGAAATTAAATTGAGATCCAACTGCCATAACACCCGCACCAAATAATGAGCCAACTAAACTATGTGTTGTGGAAATTGGCATACCTATTTTTGTGGCAATAAAAACAGTTAAGGCTGCCCCTGAAGCAATTGAAATTGCAAATATGGGCATGGTTATTAATTCATTGGGGACTAAGCCTTTTCCTGAAAAGTTTTTTACCAGTTCGTTAGCTAAGAAAATAGCAGCTACAGATCCTGAAAAGGTGGTTATTGTGGCCCAATTAATAGCTTTTTTATAGTTGGTGGTTCCACTTCCAAAAAGCGTAGCAACTCCTTTGAAGTTATCGTTAGCACCGTTGCTATAAGCTAAAAAACAAGCAGAAAGAAATAAAAGAATTAAAATGGTCATATCATATTTTTTGTATGATCCTTTTGACGTTGTAAAACGTAAGTTCTTACTACAAGTTGTAAATTAAATGTTAAAAAGGAAAGAGGAGGCTCAAAAGTCAATTCTGAATAAAAATAACTTGTTAGCTATAGGCAGGGTTTTTTAATCTTTTGAATTTTTTAGCTTAAAAGAAAAAGCCAGAGTTCACTAGTTTTTTGAAAAGGGTTCTAAAACTTAAAATAGATATTACTCTGGCTTTTTGGGGGCTGTTTGCAGTAAATCCTTAACGCCACTACCAACAAATTACATATACTTGGGGCAATTAAAAGGTAGATCGTCTAACCCGATAAGGACTTACTAATTTTGTCTGCCTATAAGGCAGTTGCTATACTTTTGTTGTTTATTACGAAAAGTTTTTTGGAGATTTTGTATGTACGATAGATGTAACATCATTATTTCATTAGATTAGAGTGCTTATGCGAGTGAACAAAATTCGGAAACAAAACTTGTCTTAAACGGATAAAAGCTTGCCTGAGAAGGATTAATTAAATTTAATTCATGTAGGATTTTTTCAAGCATAATTGGGCTTTTGAAAGAAATTGCATGCAGGGAAAATTTAACTAATTGTAAGTTAGTGTATTATTTTTTGTGTTAAATAAAAGGGTGTTTTAAGGCGTATTCTAAAAGATGTTTTGGAGAATAAAATAATATAAAAAGAGGCTGTTTAGAAATTTTCTGAACAGCCTCCTTTTTTGGTTGCAGTACAAATATTAGCAGCAACCTCCACCATCGTAGTGGTATGTAGACTCTGAAATATAGATGTCGTCTCTATTTAAAGCTTTTAGAGCGTTAGCAGTTTTATCGCAAATAGCCAAGGGCTGATTTTTTAGCAATATATGACCAGCTTTATCGTCAAAAAAGTCTTCATCGCCATAATAAATGGCTGCTTTACCTGTAAACATGCAAGGCCCATCTTCTGGCATAGGATCTTTTATGGCAGCAACTTCAATGGATTCTATATAAATTAATTCGTCTGTTGGGTAGTTTTTAGGATCGAGAATTCTATAAGGTTTTCTTGCTCTAATCTCTATCGTACCAAAACCGGCATCGGTTAACGCTTTTACGTATTCTGCAATCGGTAAGCTGCCGCTTAAGCATAAAGCGCGCAGTCTTTCGTCATTGCGTAACGTATCGTTCATAGGCTGCTCGCATGTAGGGTCGCTCATTACCAATCTGCCATGAGGTTTTAAAACACGATACATTTCTGCAATGGCACTTTTTAAATCGTCTTCTTTAAAAATATTAAACAAGCAGTTTTGGGCAGCTACATCAATACTGTTATCTTCTACGGGAAGATTCATAGCATCGCCTTTTTTAAGGTCTACGAACTCACTTTTAAACCAATCATTTTCAGCTTCTGCCTCAATAAAGTTTTTGCGCGATGCTTCTAACATTTCATCAACCACATCAACACCAACTATACCGCCTTTTTGACGGTTAAAATAGGCGAATTGCAATAGTTCCATGCCTCCGCCAACACCAACATATAATGTTTTTGGGTTATTAGTTAAATCGCGTGCATGTACAGTACTTCCGCAACCATAATTCATTTCCTGCATGATTTTAGGAATTTTTAATCCAGGTAATTCCCAAATCGGATTTGTGGTACAGCATAAGCCAACATCTGGCGTTAAAGCCGCTTCTTTATATACATCGTGAGTAGTCTCTAAATAGTTGCTCATAGTTTTAATGTTTAGTAATTGGTTTGCAGTGTTCAGTTTACGGTAATCAGTGCTCAGTGATCAGTGTTCAATAATCGGTTTTGGTGATTAGTGTTCTGTATTTATGACTGTTACCTGTTGTTGAAATACTGCCAACTGTTTTACAGTGTCTTAATTAATTCTTTAAAAAGGGTTATCATATCTGGCTCTGCTTTTGCTGCATTTTCAATAATATCTGCAATATTAACAGGCTCTAGGTTATCTGGGTCGCATTCATCTGTTAAAACTGACACTGCAGCTACTTTTAATTTTAAATGATTTGCTACAATAATTTCTGGTACGGTACTCATTCCAACAGCATCAGACCCGATAATTTTTAGCATCCGGTATTCTGCTTTTGTTTCTAACTGAGGACCTACAACACTGGCATAAACCCCTTTATGCAGTTTTATGTTGTTAGCCTTGGCGATACTTTTAAATTTTGAATTAATTTCGGCGTCATAAGGTGCGCTCATGTCTGTAAAACGTTCTCCTAGTTCTTCAACACCCTTAAAAGCCAAAGGAGAGCTGCCCTGTAAGTTAATGTGGTCTTCAATAAGCATTAATTCGCCTTTTTTAAAGTCTAGATTAATAGCTCCTGCCGCATTGGAAACCAGTAATGTTTTTATACCTAATTTTTCCATGATACGAACCGGATATGTAACATCCTGTAAAGTATAGCCTTCGTATAAATGGAAGCGCCCTTGCATGACTATCGCTTTTTTGCCTGCGATCTCTCCATAAATTAGTTTTCCTTTATGGAACTCTACTGTTGCCGTTGGAAAGTTAGGGATATGATTGTAACTAACTTCTTTTATAATATTTACTTCGTTGATTAACTGACCTAATCCTGTACCTAGGATAATACCTATTTCCGGATTATCGAAACCTTTATCTTGAAGGTAATTTGTAGTTTCTTCTATATACTTGATCATAAACTGTGCTTTTATCTATAAATGTTATAGTGTGTTTTTATTATACTCTTTCTAATTTAACGTATGGTTTTTGAGGGAATTCAATAATTATTTTGTCTCCGGTTTTTATTTTCCCTCCTTCTAAAACGACTCCCATTATACCTGCTTTTCTAATTAAGTTGCCTTCGTCGTCTTTATCTAAAACAGCTTTCATTAATCCTTCTTGTTTTAAATCAAGTTGTTTACAGGGATTTCTTAGTCCGGTTATTTTTATTTTCGAGGTATCTCCTATGGTTAATATAGTATCTTTAGGTAAATTTAGTAAATCGATACCTTGGGTAGTAATGTTTTCACCTAATTCTCCAGAATTTACATTAAATCCCTTTTTTTCTAATTCATCAAACAATTCAGAATGAATTAGATGAATTTGCCTCAAGTTAGGTTGGTCAGGATTTTTTGCGACTCTAGAACGGTGTTTGATTTTTTCTCCCATATGGGCATCTCCCTCTACGCCCAATCCTTTGATTAAAACAATTTTGTCACAATTTTTTTTGCTAAACGTATGTGTACTACTTTTACTTACAGATTTTACAATGCCTTCTTTCATTTTCTAATCTTAGCTAACGCTTATAATATGATCAGCTTATCAATTGTCTAATTTTTAATTGAAGTGCTTCGTTTTGCTGGTAAAACAAAGAAGCTTCTAAATCCTCGAACGTATCAATATCGTTTAATGTTTCAAGTAGGGTGTAGGGTGTGTTTTCCTGTTCCAATTCCTCAAGCGTTACATCTAATAAATGCGATTCGCTCCAAGGTTTGTTGTCGAATATGGAATGATACATTTTCGTCATACCCACAAGGTAGTATCCGCCATCAATAGCGGGGCCAAAAACAACGTCACTCTGCTTTAAGCTTTTTAAACCGTTTTCAATAATTTCTGAGTTAATATCGGGCAAATCAGATCCTATTAGTACGACGCGTTCGTAACCATCTTCAAACCCTTTAATGAAGGCATTCTTCATACGTTCCCCCAGATTTTTACCTTCCTGAACTGCTTTATAGTCATTTTTCCATTTGCTTTCAATAACCGCATCAGAAAAATAAATGCGTCTGTCTGCTGCCATTTTTTCTGTGGCAAGCTCGGTGATTTTAACTAAACCTTTGTAAACCTCAAAAGCGCCCTGGGTGCCAATAGTCTTGGCTAGTCTGGTTTTTACTTTACCCAGTATGATGTTTTTAACAAAAACGATAACAAGTTCTTTATTCATAAACCTTAGTTCCTTTTTTTATCCATTTGCCCCACGTTTTAGAAAAAGCATGTATGCTGTCTGTTACTTTTTCTTCTGAATTGTAAATTGGTAGGTTGTTGTTTTTCCATTCAAAAATACCACCATATAAGTTTTCTACATTATTATACCCAGCTTTTTTTAGACTGTCTGCTATAGATTCTGAACGTATTCCTAAAGAACAGTAAACAACTATTTTGGCATTTTTATTTGGGATCTTTGTTTTAACAGTATTTATTTTAAAGTTGTCATATCCAACATAAATAGCGTTTTTTAGGTGACTTACTTTATATTCGGATGATTCTCGAGCATCTAAAAGTATGGGTAGTGTTGCTTGTTCTTTTAATTCCTTTACATAGATATAGGGAATACTTTCCTTATTGTGTTTTTTCAATAGGGATTTAAGTTTGTTTTGAGAAAAGCCCGAGGCTGTAAAACATATAAATATGTAAAAAAGTAATTTGTTCATAGTTAAGCTACTACACCTTGACAACTGCTTCCTGCACCAGCAGTACAGCCATAGCAATGTTGGGAAATAACAATATTTCTGCCTTCTAGTAGTTCTTCGTTGTATTCGGAAATATGCTTTACTTTACTATTAACAGGAAGTTCCAGCATTTGATTAAAATCGCAGTCGAACAAATAACCATCCCAGCTAACGGACAATGTGTTTGTGCACATAACGTTAGCCACTGCTGCCGGATTGTATGCCTCTACCAGAGCGTACATGTAATCCTCATAGTTTTCCGAAGCTATTAAGTAATCTAAAAACCTACTAATAGGTAAATTTGTAATGGCAAATAAATTGTGAAACTGAATATTGAAATCTTCTAATAAGGCCTTTTTAAAATCCTTTTCCATCGATGCTTGATCTCCTGGTAAAAAAGCACCAGAGGGGTTGTAAACCAAATCCAATCGAAGATCGCTATCTGGCATACCATAGCCAATAGCGTTTAATTCCTGTAAAGCTTTTATGGATTTATCGAAAACACCATCGCCACGCTGCTTATCCGTCTTTCCACGAGTCCAGTGCGGCATGGAGGATACCACATGGACATTATGTTTTTTAAAGAATTCGGGTAAATCGTAATACTTTTTATTCGCTCTTATTATAGTTAGGTTTGAGCGTACAATAAAATCTTTAATACCAGCTTTGGCAGCTTCTTCTACAAACCATCTGAAATTTGGATTCATTTCTGGTGCGCCGCCTGTTAAATCTAGAGTATGTGCACCGGTGTTTTTAATAACATCCAGACATTGTTGCATGGTCTCTCTGGTCATGATCTCCTTACGGTCTGGCCCGGCATCTACATGACAATGTTCGCAAACCTGGTTACACATATAACCAACGTTTATTTGAAGAATCTCTAATTTTTTAGCCTTTAATGGGAATTGATTTGTTTCTGCAATTTTATTCTTAAACGTAGGTAATTCACCATTTTGAAAAATACCATTCGATAAAATTTCAAGTTGCCTGTTGCTTTGCGCCAAATCGCTTTCGCGTTTGTGTAATGATTGTGTCTTTACTTTCGTCATGTCTAAATTATCTGAGATAATAATTTTTTCAACTTTCTAAACTCTAAACTCTAAACTCTAAACTCTAAACTCTATTAACCGTCTAGTTTATTAACCTTATTCATCATTTGTACGCCGTGTACTAAAGTAGCGCCACTTTTTATGGCAGCACCAACGTGTATAGCTTCCATCATTTCTTCTTTAGTTACACCCCGTTGTAAACCATCTTTTGTATAGGCGTCAATACAATAAGGGCATTGTTCTGTGTGAGCCACAGCCAAAGCGATTAACGATTTTTCTCTTGCTGTTAGGGCACCTTCTTCAAAGACTTTACCGTAATATTCAAAGAATTTGTTTCCCAATTCCTCACTCCATTCTGTGATTTTCCCAAACTTTCTTAAGTCAGCTGGATCGTAATATGTTTTTGACATTGAAAATATTTTTTCTAAAGATAAAACTCTTAATAAATTAAGTCGATAATATTAACAGGACTTAACATAAATTATTTATTAAAGTTTTAAAACTTTAATTATGACTTTGTAAAATACTAATGTAATGAATGATTTTTATTTTAATAAATGAAAAAAGATTGTTTTGTAGGGGTAATCTGTATTGATTTTTTCTAAAGTATTGACAATTAATTGAAAAGCTTTTTCGTTGTTAAAATGTTAATTAAACTAAGGTTTTTAACGGTTTTGTTGTGTATATTTACCTATAAAGAATTCTTAAGCTTGAAGATACAACAACAAAAGAAATTATATTTTACCGAGGGGAAATCTGATAAGGTTTATGAAGTGGATTTATGCGAATCTGAGTCGGGTTTATTCGTAGTAAATTTTAGATATGGACGAAGAGGTGCTAACTTGAGAGAAGGCACCAAAACTATTTTCCCAGTTGATTATGAAGAGGCATTAAAAATTTATAACAGTCTTATAGTAAGTAAAGAGAAAAAAGGATATAGTGAAAGTGGTGTTGTGTCTAAACCTGTTTCTGTAAATGCAGAACGAGAAAAAACAATAATAAAATATTTAAAGGAAGCTGTTGCAGGGATCTATTCTAGAGATTGGAAAGTATCCAGAATTATTTGGCGGGCTGCACAATTAAATATTAAAGGAGCTAGCGATCATATTGCTCATTTTTTAAAATCTAATGATGCATTCGAACAGTACGCTGCCATTTACGCATTATGTGTTTTAGAAGAATCTAATAGTGTTGATAGTATTTATAATGTTTTTAATACTCATAAATTTAAAAAGAAGGAAGGGAGAATTGCTGCCTCTTATCTTTTTAAGTTAGCTAATAATGATGTAAAAGAAAAGGTTGTTGCTGAAGTTGTAAATCATTTACCAGTAGATATCAAAACACACATTAGTAATGATGATTTGTTTTTTACAGCTCTAAATGACTATTATTTAAAAGATAAAGATATTGATGCGTCGTTGTTATATTATGTCTATTTGTTAACGTATAATAAAAACATCAATGGAAATCAGTTTTATAACTTCCTCCAAAAAATCCCATTAAAAGTAAATACATTTAAATCTTTAAGGTATATATATCGTGCTTCTCATTTGTTAAATGATCATTCTTTTTTTGGTTTAATTTCTAAGAAAATTGGAGTAAGTAACCCCGGTTATGTGTCAAATTACATCTATGTAGATAATCAATGGGCATCTACCGACGATGAAAAGAAAAAAGAGAACCCTTCTGTAGCGTTTTCTAAGAAAACGAAAGGGTACTTTAACAAAACAACTTATGCTTTAGTATACCATTTAAGTAAAACCAATATTACAGGGTATATTGATTATGTTGTAGCGTTGCTTATAGCTTTAGATGACAGTATTGATAGAAAAACAGAGCATGTACAATATGATTACACTTATAATGCCGTAGAAAGGCGCTATATTACAGAAAAACGCATTTTTCCAAAATACCATGACTTTCAGGCTTTAATGTATGTGCTTTATGGTAATTCTTCTAGGTTAAATAGAGTTGGTTCAAAATGGTTTTATACCGAAGAAACCAATAACGAAGATTTACCAAGAGAAGAACTTTTACCAGAAGTTTGGAATACCAAACCAGAAAAAGTATTGCAGATTTTAAGATATGCTAAAAGTGAAGAGGCTGTATATTTTGCATTGCGAATTATTAAAGAAAATAATTCCTTTTTGGAAGATTTAACGGTTGACGATTTGGGAAGTTTAATAGCGCATTATCATCCCAAAGTTTTAGATGTTATTTTAGAGGTTGTAGAAAGTAAATATAAAAATAAGCAACCAGAAGATGCTATTTTGTTGGCTTTGTTGTCTTCTAAAAACGAAAGCGCTAAAGAATTAGCTTTTGGTTGGTTAAGTAGTTTCGAATCCGATTATTTTTCCAGATCGGAGTTTGTTGCAAGTTTGTTGTTAACAGGAGAAGAAGATGTAATAGCTCATTTAAAATTATTATATGAGCACACGGTTAAGTATAAAATCCCGTTGTTACTGTCTCAATTAGAAGTGCTTTTTGTTGCTCCTTCTAAGTTTTCATCAGAATATCTTACTGCTGTTAATGGTTTAATTGGTGATACAAAATTTGGGACGTTATTAAGTGACGTTTCCGCTGATAAAATAATAAGTTTAGCATCTTCAAATTTGATAAGCAATAAATTGTTTGCTGCTAATCTTGCAAAGCACAATAAGTTAGATACCTATCAATTATTTAAAGAAACTATTGATGATTATATAAATTCTGAAGAGGCTCCGCTAAGGCAGGTTGGAATAGAATTATTATCTCATTTCCCTGATGAATTTTTACTTGAAAACACGAAAAAAATAAGTGCCTTTTGTTTTTCGGAATACGCTGAGGTTAGAAAAGCCATACAGCCAACCATAGAAAAGCTTTTAAGGTTAGATGAAGGCTTTAAACATAGCTTTTTTAAAGAGTTGCTTACCACGGTTACAATTCCAGAAGGGTACGAAGGATTGCATGAGAATTGCTATGTGCTTTTAAAAGAAAATTATGGCCGGCATTTAAATTCCATTTCTCAAGATAGCATTTTCAAGCTCATACTTTCTAATTACGATTATGCACAGAAATTAGGCGCTCCGTTATTTAAAGAGCAAATAGATCTCCATGGTTTGCCCGTAAAAGATATCGTGGTTCTTGGTAATTGTGATGTTTTTGAAATTAGGGAAATACTTAAAAATTATTTTGAAACTCATACAGATAGAATAAACTATGAATTAGAACATAGTTTACTGGTTTTTAACTCCTCTTGGCAAGATGTTATAGATTGGGCATGTTCTTATTTTGAAAAGCATATTGACGAAAACAATTGGACTGTAGATATGTTGTTGTATGCTTGCGATCATACTAAAAAAGAAGTGCAAGCTTTTGGACGTAAAATGATCACATTGCATTTTAGTGAAGAAAAAGGATTGCCGTTATTGTTAAAATTACAAGAACATCCAACTAAGGAAATGCAGTTTTTTGTTACGAATTATTTGAATACATATGCTAAAGGTAACTTGGAAGTTATATTAAAATTAGAAACATATTTTAGGTCTAGTTTATTTAATATAAATACCAGTAGAGCTACAAAAACAAGAGTTTATGCGTTTTTAGAGCAAGAATCTGTAAAGTATAAAGAAGTTGCAGAAATGACGGTGCGTTTAATACAAGCAATCTTGGGTACTAAAACCATACGAGATAGAAGTCATAATATTGACTTATTGCTGGCTATTTCTGAGGCATTTCCTGATATAGAAATTCCATTATTAATAAAATCTAATTAGTAGACAGATGCAGTTTAATTATAAATATGGAGGTTCAAGTATAGTAAAAAATGGCGTGTCTGCTACCGATGTAAGTTTTGCTCCCGATGTTTTACGCGATCCTACTTTTTTTGTTGGAACTTTAGATAAAAAAATTCCGTTTAGAGAAGCCATTTCTGCATTACACCATGTGGTAGTTGCCGATTTTAATTTTCAGCCTAAAGATAATTCTGCTTATTTAGCTTGGTTAAAAAGTCAGGAAGAAATTTGGTTGGCAGAAGCAAGTTCAGAACTTTCAAAATTGCAAACCGAAATACATGAAGTACGAACTAAATTAGAAGGTTTAAGAAAAGAACGAGAGGTTATAACAAAACCTTATTACAAGGCTCAGCGAGACTATTTTAAATTTTTATACAAAAGAGATTACGACGCTTGGATGGTGTTGGATCCAGTAATTACGGTTCATCCAGACCAAGTGTTTTTTGAATGTTTTAGTAAAGATGAATCGGTTTACGGGAAACTATCTTGCGGTTACGATGTTTTTAATAATATCAATGAGTTTAAATGCGGTACGACTAATATCGATTATTCGAAAAAATTATATGAAGAGTTTCAGAAAATAAGAACGTATAAAGAGACAGATTTTAAAATAGACCCAAAAGGATTTGATGTTAAAACTACGGGAGAAGCTAATTATAGGGAAGTTAAAATAGATTTGCCAGATAGTTGGGTTCGAGGCTTCCTTCAAGTAAGCACAGCCATGACATCAAAAAAAGTTTCTTTTGAGTTAGAAGCTATGGATATTGCAAACTTTATTTCGGTTCTAAAAAGAAATAAAGAACGTAAAGGACCACGCTCAATAAAGTATATATTAAAACCAGGAGAACCAATAGTAGCTGTCTTTGAACCTTGGAACATAGAAGTAGTATGTAATCAGTCTATTTATAAGGGGGAAACCCCAGAAGAAATTAGAGTTTGGGGACGCCGACGTATTTTGTTGTTAGAACGTTTATTGCCGATTACCAATAAATTCACAGTTCATCTTTTAGGTAGTGGCATGCCATCCTTTTATACTGCTCATTTAACATCCGAGATGTATTTTACGTTGGGGCTTTCTGGTTGGACTGCTAACGATTGGACACAATCCAGTCAGTTAGAATTATTGGCTCCAAGAGGCTTGGTGCCGGCAACCACAATGCAAACCATTTATTTAGAACTAAGAAAAGATTGGTTTGCAACAGAAACCGATATAGCCCAGACATTAAAATTGGATGTAGGCACAGTAAACAAATCCTTGGAAACCTTTGCGCAAGCAGGAAAAGTTATTTACGATTTAAAAAACAAGGTGTATCGAGTTCGTGAATTAAAAAGAGATGGAATCGATATAGAATCGCTCCGGTTTTCTAGTGAAACAGATAAAGAAGCTTTTAAACTTATGGAACAGGGAGCTGTTTCAAATTTAAAAGCAAACGAAAAGAACAATAAAATTACAGTTACAGGCTTAGTTAGTAACAGTTATAACACGACAGTTGTTATAGATAAGGACTTAAAAATAACAGATGCAAGTTGTACTTGTAACCATTATTATAAAAATAAAATGACAAAAGGACCTTGCCAACATATATTGGCTACAAGAATCACTTTTGATAAAAAATAGTATTATATTTAAACCCATGGTAGTGATAAGATAAAAACCTTGCATTTTGATTGGTGGATCGCCAATCTTGCACACAGATACCGAACGCGTCACTGACTCGAACTTAACTTGTGAAATAGGTACTAGTGTACTATTTCCGGTTAGACTTCTGCGAAGTGAAATAATACACTAGTACCTATTTCACTGGAGTTGTTCAATTCAGTCTTGAGAATCGTACGAAGGCATACAAAATACATCTTATCGCTACCTTTATTATTATATGAGAAATTCTACGGAAAGAAGACAAGAGATTTATGATAAAATAAAAGCGTCTTCTAAACAGGAATACATTCTTTCTGAAATGAGGCGTTTAGGCTTTTGGAATGAAGAGGACCTAGATTTTGAAGCCGTTAATTTATTCTTCAAGCAAGAAAGTGAACTGTCTGCAAAACTACAGAAGCTTCTCAGGGAAAAAAGAGTTATTGAAGATCCTGAAGCTTTTCTTGCCAAGAAACACCAAGAACGAAAAATAGCTTCAAAAGCGTCGCAAAAAGAAACTAAAGAACGACGTGAAAAAACACGTTTAGAAAAAGCTGAAAAGTGGCGAGTGTCCAAGGCAAAGGATATTGTTTATTTAGGAGAAAACTACTCGCATCAGCTTAATGATAAAACATCAGATGCTAGCCGATTAAAAGCCCAAAGCTTACCGGTTATGCATCATGCGGAAGACTTAGCTTTGGCAATGAAAATTTCGATAGGAGAGCTTCGATTTCTTTCTTATTCCAGAAAAAACTCTAAAATAAGTCATTACAAAAGATTTCAAGTAGCTAAGAAAACGGGTGGATACCGTTTAATTTCGGCGCCTATGCCTAAATTAAAAAAGACGCAGCACTGGATTTTAGAAAACATACTAAACAATGTGCCTGTACATGAAAATGCTCATGGCTGTGTTATTGGTAAATCAATAAAAACGAACGCCATTCCTCATGTTGGTAAGGATGTGGTAATTAATCAGGATTTTAAAAACTTTTTCCCATCGGTTACTTATAATCGTATTAAAGGTGTATTTAAATCTTTAGGGTATTCTAACCAAGTGGCTACTATTTTATCTTTGCTTTGTTCCGAGCCAAAAATTTTGGATATCTCTTTATTAGGAGAGGATTATTATGCGCAACAAGGAGAACGATTTTTACCTCAAGGATCGCCATGTAGTCCCGCAATAACTAATATTCTTTGTAAGAAGTTGGATCATAGATTGTCAGGGTTAGCCAAGAAATATGGTTTTGAATATACTAGATATGTAGACGATATTACATTTTCTTCAAACAATAATAATTTTAAAAAGATAACGCCACTTCTTAAATATTCACGCTATATAGTAAACAGTGAGAATTTTAAGTTGCATCCGGAGAAATTACGTGTTATGAAGCGTAATGCGAAGCAGGAAGTGACTGGCGTTGTTGTAAATGAAAAAGCTAACATATCCAAGAAATCCTTAAAACGGTTTAGGACACTTTTATTTCAGATAGAGAAAGATGGTATTGAAGGTAAATTTTGGAATAAAAGTGGAAATGTTTTAGCTCAAATAGATGGTTATGCTAATTTTATTTATCAGATAGACCAAGATAAAGGAGTTGTTTATAAAAAACGTGTAAATGCTATTCTCGAAACTTATAAGTATAAAGAAAACCACAGAAGCAAATACATTTCGAACACAAATAAAGGTTCTGCCTCTTCTTTTGGCAGATTTGTGAAGAAAATTGCTTCACTTTTTAGAAAATGATATATGTATGTTTCTTTAATGCTATTTGTTATTATTGCAACAAATAACATTTTTTCCAAAGATAAAATCCGTTAAAGTAAAGTTGTCTTATGTTGAATAATTCAAGGATGCTTAACAAAAAAAGTTCAACTACTATTCTTTATCAGAATAATAGTTGAACAGCATAGTTTGGTTTATTTATTAGTAAGTAAAAAAACAAAAATAAAAACCTCTGGTAAATAGGTTTTTAAAGCTGAGCATGTTATTCTTTTATAAGGCTTCTTGAAATTACTATTTTTTGAATTTCTGATGTTCCTTCGTAAATCTGTGTGATTTTTGCATCACGCATTAGGCGTTCTACATGGTACTCTTTTACAAAACCATTACCACCGTGTATTTGAACGGCTTCAACCGTTTGTTCCATAGCAACTTTGGAAGCATAAAGTTTAGCTATTGCACTCGATTTGTCATAATTATTACCTTGATCTTTATCCCAGGCAGCTTTCATAACCAAATGGCGTGCCGCTTCAATTTCGGTATACATATCGGCTAATTTAAAGGCGATTGCCTGATGGTTGCAAATTTCGGTACCAAAGGCTTTTCGTTCTTTCGAATATTTTAAAGCCAATTCGAAGGCGCCCGAAGCAATTCCTAAAGCTTGAGAGGCAATACCAATACGTCCTCCAGATAACGTTTTCATTGCAAATTTAAATCCAAAGCCATCCTCGCCTATTCTATTTTCTTTTGGAACCTTTACGTCGTTAAATTGTAACGTATGTGTATCACTACCTCGAATTCCTAATTTATCTTCTTTAGGACCGATATCGAAACCTTCCATACCTTTTTCAAGAATAAAAGCGTTAATGCCCTTGTGTCCTTTTTCTTTATCGGTTTGAGCGATTACTAAATATACATCAGAGCGTCCACCGTTAGTGATCCAGTTTTTAGTTCCATTAAGCAGGTAGTGATCTCCTTTGTCAATAGCCGTAGTTTTTTGTGAAGTAGCGTCGCTACCAGCCTCTGGTTCACTTAAGCAAAAGGCGCCAAGATATTCACCAGTAGCCAATTTTGTTAAATATTTTTGTTTTTGCTCCTCAGAACCGAAAGCTTCTAATCCATAACAAACCAATGAATTGTTTACAGAAACCATAACAGATGCAGAGGCATCAATTTTTGATAATTCTTCCATAATAAGAACATAAGAAACAGCGTCCATGCCACTACCGCCATATTTAGGATCTACCATAACGCCCATAAAACCTAATTCGCCCATTTTTCTTACTAGTTCATTAGGGAATTCTTGTTTATTGTCACGTTCAATAACTCCTGGGAGTAATTCGGTTTGGGCAAAATCGCGAGCAGCATCGCGTATCATGATATGTTCTTCAGAAAGATTAAAATCCATAATTATTCGATTTGTTGTTGATTTGATAAAAAATATGTACAAATATAGCTTTTTGATGTCATATTTTCAATGAGTATTGTTATTTTTACACAATATGATAAAAAATAGATATCAGGTTATAGGTGTTATGTCTGGAACATCGTTAGATGGAATAGACGTTGTTTGCATAGAATTTGAATTCGATAATGCATGGCATTTTAAAATTACGCATTCAGAAACAATTAGTTACAGTTCTCGTTGGGAAAATATACTTCGCAATTTAGTTTCGTATAATACCGACGAATTAGAGCAAATAGATAATGATTATACTAATTATCTGTCTGACGTTATTAATGACTTTATTAATAAAAACAATATAAAAGGTATTGATGCTATATGTTCGCATGGACATACTGCTTTGCATCAGCCGGATAGTGGATTGACTTATCAAATAGGGAATAAACCAAATATAGCAACACTATTGGGAGAAAAAGTGATTTGCGATTTTAGGGTTCAGGATGTAGAACTTGGCGGACAAGGAGCACCTCTGGTTCCCATAGGTGATGAGTTATTGTTTTTTGATTACAATTTTTGTTTAAACCTAGGCGGTTTTGCAAATATATCTACCACATTAAATAATGATAGAATAGCTTACGATATTTGTCCGGTAAACATTGTATTGAATCATTATGTTAGGTTAATTGGATTTGATTATGATGATGAAGGCAAAATAGCAGCAACAGGAAGTATAAATAACGATTTGTTGGAAAGATTAAATAACCTCGATTTTTATAAAGAAACCTACCCAAAATCTCTGGGGCTAGAATGGGTAAATAAAAACATTTTTCCGTTAATCGATTCTTTTCAATTAGAAACAAAAGATATTCTAAAAACTTTCGTCGAACATATTGCTATACAAATAGCGAAAGAAATAAATAAAAAGCAAAATAGTTCCGTTCTTGTTACTGGAGGAGGAGCTTATAATAACTACCTAATGGATAGGCTTAAACAACATACGCAACACGATATTGTAATACCCTCTAATACGGTTGTTGAGTTTAAAGAAGCGTTGATTTTTGGGCTTTTAGGCGTGCTAAAACTAAGAAATGAAATCAATTGCTTACAAAGTGTAACCGGCGCTTCAAAAAACCATAGTTCAGGTAAAATTTATCTGCCATAAAATAACAAAAAAGTAAACTTAAAGATTTTTTGTTTTTTATATTTGTTACTGTAATAATTTAAATCATTTTTCAGATGACTCAGCTTTAGCTACGCTTAATATATACTCCGGAAGAATTGGATAGTAGCTATATATGAATCAACTAAAAAATAAAATGAAAGAATTATTAAAAAAGTACGAAAAGAAACAACCTGAAATAGTATTTAATTGGAAAGATCCAAAAACAGATGCCGAAGGCTGGACGGTTATAAATTCATTACGAGGGGGAGCTGCAGGAGGAGGAACTCGCATGAGAAAAGGATTGGATATGAATGAAGTTTTGTCCTTAGCTAAAACCATGGAAATTAAATTTACGGTTTCTGGTCCTGCCATAGGAGGAGCAAAATCGGGAATTAATTTCGACCCAAAAGACCCTCGGAAAAAAGGGGTTTTAGAGCGTTGGTATGCAGCTGTATCTCCATTATTAAAGAGTTATTATGGTACGGGAGGTGACTTAAATGTTGATGAAACTCACGAAGTTATTCCAATTACAGAAGAGAGTGGTGTTTGGCACCCACAGGAGGGTGTCTTTAACGGACATTTTAAACCAACCGAAGCAGATAAAATAAATAGAATAGGACAATTAAGACAAGGGGTTATTAAAGTTATAGAAAACCCTGATTTTTCCCCTAATGTATCCCGAAAGTATACTGTAGCAGATATGATTACTGGTTTTGGCGTTGCTGAAGCCGTTAAACATTATTATACTATTTATGGCGGTTCTGTTAAAGGGAAACGTGCCGTAATTCAAGGCTTTGGGAATGTTGGTGCAGCGGCCGCTTTTTATTTGTCACAAATGGGCGCTAAGGTTGTAGGGATTATAGATGTTGCAGGAGGTTTAATTAATGAGTCTGGATTCTCTTTTGAAGAGATTACAAACTTATTTCTTGCAAAAAACGGGAATACTTTGGTTAGCGATAATTTAATCCCTTTTGAAGAAGCTAACGAAAAGATTTGGTCTATTCAAACAGAGATATTTGCGCCTTGTGCAGCATCCCGTTTAATTACCATTCATCAGATAGATCAAATGATCGATAGTGGATTAGAAGTTATTTCCTGTGGGGCAAATGTACCTTTTGCCGATAAGGAAATTTTCTTTGGACCCATTATGGAGCATACCGATTATAAAGTAAGTTTAATTCCGGATTTTATTTCTAATTGCGGAATGGCTCGTGTGTTTGCATATTTTATGGAACGTAAAGTGCAAATGACAGATGAAGCCATATTTAATGATACATCAAATATAATAAAAGAAGCACTTGAAAGAGTGTATAATAAAAATCAATTAAAAACGGAAATTAGTGCAACAGCTTTTGAGATTGCACTAAACCAATTAATATAATATTTATTTTATGGAAGCAACAATTATTTTAGTATTCGTAATGGGTTATTTGGCGATTACTTTAGAACATAGTATTAAAATCGATAAACTTATACCGGCACTGGTCATGATGGCCATATGCTGGGCATTAATTGCCCTGGGTTTAGACAGCTTCCCGCAATGGTTTGATTCTTCAAAACATGCTTTATTAGAAGGTTTTGGCGCATTTGGTCACGATGAAAAAATGCACCTTATGGAAGAAACCTTACTCCATCATTTAGGTAAAACATCAGAAATATTGGTGTTCCTTTTAGGAGCAATGACCATAGTTGAAATTATTGATTACTTTGACGGATTTTCAACAATCAAGGATTTTATAAAGACTAAAAAGAAGTCCAAGATTTTATGGATTTTCTCCATCTTGGCATTCATTCTTTCGGCTATAATCGATAATCTTACAGCTACAATTGTACTTATTTCTATACTTCAAAAAATTGTAAAAGATAGAAACGTACGTATTTGGTTTGCAGGTTTAATTATTATTGCTGCCAATGCTGGAGGTGCTTGGTCGCCTATTGGAGATGTTACAACTACGATGTTATGGATTGGTAAAAAAGTAACAACAGGTAATTTAATAACATTTTTGTTTATACCGTCGCTTTTATGTATGGCTGTACCATCGTTTATCGCATCATTTTTACCAGCATTTAAAGGGGAGTTAGATGTTGAAGAGGTTCAGGAAAAAAAGAAATCAAAGTTTAGTGGTACCATGCTTTATCTTGGTTTAGGAGCCATAGTATTTGTACCAATATTTAAAATGGTAACACATTTACCTCCTTACGTAGGTATGATGCTTTCGCTAGGTGTTGTGGCCATTTTTGCAGAGATTTATAGTAGTTCTAAGTTTAGTATGACTGAGCTAGACGCCGAAGAAAGTGATGCGCATGCGCACCACAGTCCGGTGCATTATTCATTATCAAAAATAGAATTACCAAGTATATTATTCTTTTTAGGTATCTTGATGGCCGTAGCCGCTTTGGAATCTTTAGGGATTTTATTTGGGTTTGCATCATCTTTGCAAGAATCAATGCCGCAATTAGGAACAGAAATACACGCTGGAGGCGTATCAGATTTAGTTGTGTTATTATTAGGTGTAGGGTCTGCAGTTATAGATAATGTACCGCTAGTGGCTGCTAGTTTAGGAATGTTCTCAGAACCGTTAGATCATGAGTTGTGGCACTTTATTGCCTTTTCTGCAGGAACAGGTGGTAGTATGTTAATTATAGGGTCTGCAGCCGGTGTAGTAGCCATGGGAATGGAAAAAATAGATTTTTTCTGGTACTTAAAAAAGATTTCATGGTTAGCCTTAATAGGTTTTCTTGTAGGATCTGCTGCATTTATGGTAACCAGAATGATATTCTAGATTAAAAAATAATACCTCATTTTTTATCGAGGACTGTAAATATAATTGTTATTATCTCTAACTTGCTTATGGATAGACGTATTAAGAATCTAAGTAAAAAGCTTGTGACTATACTTTAATAAGAAAAGAAACGTTATACATTTGCAATAAATTTTAAATTATATGCTTTATACATTATTACTTAACCAACAAGAAGGAGCAGAAGTGCTTACCGACGAAGAATCAGTTGAAAAAACACTCTCAATTATAGAACTAATAGGTAGCGGAGGGGCTGCAGGACAATTTATTATAGCAGTTCTATTTATATTATTAGTAGGAGCTATTTATATTTATTTCGAACGCATTTTTGCTATAAAAGCGGCTTCTAAGGTAGATTCAAATTTTATGAATCAAATTAAAGATCATGTGAGCAACGGAAAAATAGATTCGGCTCAAATGTTATGCGCCCAAGTAAATTCCCCAGTTTCCAGATTAATTGGTAAAGGAATTTCAAGAATTGGAAAACCGTTAGCAGATATTAATACAGCCATCGAGAATGCCGGACGATTAGAAATTTATGGTCTAGAGAAGAATGTGAGTATTTTAGCAACAATCTCTGGAGCTGGACCTATGATCGGGTTTCTTGGTACAGTTATCGGAATGATATTGGCAATATTTGAACTGGCCAATGCTGGAGGAACAATACAAATGGATGTTTTGGCAAGTGGTCTTTATACGGCAATGACAACAACGGTAGCAGGATTAATTGTAGGTATTGTTGCTTATATTGCATATAACCATTTGGTTGTAAAGACAGATAAAGTAGTGTACCAGATGGAAGCGAATTCTTTAGAATTCTTAGATCACTTAAACGAACCGACATAGTATGAATTTTAGAGGTAGAAATAAAGTAACTCCAGAATTCAATATGTCTTCAATGACAGATATTGTATTCTTGCTACTCATATTTTTTATGATTGCTTCAACGCTGGTAACAACTAATGCTATCGATATAGTATTACCAAAAGCAAGTGGGAAGACAGAGAATAAGAAATCTGTAGCGGTGAGTATAAAAAAGAACCTAACCTATTATGTAGACCAAAAACTTGTTGGAGAAAGCGTTTTAGAAAATGAATTATTAGCAGCACTGTCTTCAAAAGAAAAACCAACTATTGTTTTAAGAGCAGAGAAATCTGTTCCTGTAGAAAATGTAGTTAAGGTTATGGATATAGCTAACAGAAACAAGTTTAAAGTTATTTTGGCGGTAAAGCCTAAATAAAAATAGTTTATTTAATGAGGAAGTACTTCAAAACCAAACATGAAAGAAATTCAGCAAAGTTAACAACGTTAATCGCTATTATTTTGTTGCTATTACTATTTGTGGTTGGTACGCCTTACATGGATCCTCCTGAGGAATATGGCGTTGCTGTAAATTTTGGTAATTCAAATTTTGGTAAAGGTAGAGTTCAACCTTTAAAACCAGTAAAATCTGAGCCCCGAAAAGTAGAGCAACCGCCTCAGCCAGAAGCGTCGAAATCTGAGCCAACTAAGGCTGCAGAAGCCAAAGAAGAAGTTTTAACACAGGATAACGCCGAATCTATAGCCATTAAAAAGCAAAAAGAAGCCGAAGCAAAAGCAAAAGCTATTGCAGAAGCTAAGGCTAAGGCTGAAGCCGAAAGAATTGCTAAAGAAAAACGAGAGCAAGAAGAAAAAAAGAGAAAGCTCGATGCTTTAATTGGTGGAGTGAGCAAATCTGAAGGTAGTGAGACCGGTAGTGAAGGAAACGATAATAGAGCAGGCGATAAAGGGCAATTAGACGGAAATCCTTATGCACCTAGCTATTTTGGAGGTAAGGGTAGCGGAAGCGGTGGCGTAGGCTACGGGCTTAATGGTCGTGGAAGCGCTTCATTTAAAAGACTTAAACAAGATTGCAATGAATCTGGAATGGTAATCGTAAAGATTATTGTAAACCGAAGCGGAAATGTTGTTGAAGCCGTTCCGGGAGTAAGAGGTACAACCAATACAGCACAATGTTTATTGGAACCGGCAAAAAAAATTGCGTTGTCACATAAATGGCGATCAGATTCTAAAGCACCAGCAAAACAGATTGGTTTTGTAAAAGTAAACTTCAAACTAGGGCAATAGTAATAATGACATATCAAGATACACTAAATTGGATGTTTTCTCAACTGCCAATGTATCAAAGAGAAGGCAAGGTAGCATACAAAGCAGATTTGTCTAATACCTTAATATTAGCCGAACACTTAAACAATCCAGAACAAAATTTTAAATCGATACATGTGGCCGGAACCAACGGAAAAGGTTCTACGAGCCATATGTTGGCTTCTATTTTACAAGAAGCAGGTTATAAAGTTGGATTGTATACGTCGCCACATTTAAAAGATTTTAGGGAGCGTATTAGGGTAAATGGTAAGGTAGTAAGCGAACAATTCGTAACAGGTTTTGTAAAGCGAAACAAGGCGTTTTTTGAATCGAATGCATTATCATTTTTTGAAATGACCGTTGGTATGGCTTTCGAATATTTTTCAAGTGAAAAAGTGGATATTGCAGTTATAGAGGTTGGTTTAGGTGGTCGTTTAGATTCTACAAATATTATCACTCCAGAAGTTTCGGTAATCACCAATATTGGGATAGACCATACCAAATTTTTAGGAAATACACTTGAAGCTATTGCATTTGAAAAAGGAGGTATTATCAAGCCAAATGTACCGATTGTAATTGGGGAAACCCAGAAAGAAACCCTTCCGGTTTTTAAAGATTTAGCGAATAAGAATGAAGCCAAGATCATATTTGCAGATCAAGAGGTAGATAAAACGTATAAGTCTGACATGCTTGGAACATATCAAACTAAAAATATAAAAACGGTTATTCAGGCTATTAAAGAGTTAAGAGCTAAAGGTTTTGTGGTTTCCGAGCAGAATTTACAACAAGGTTTGCTAAAAACGGTTAAGAATACAGGGTTATTAGGACGTTGGCAAATAATAAACGAAAAACCTAAAGTGGTTTGCGATACAGGGCATAATAGAGAAGGTTTAAGCCTTGTTGTGGATCAAATAATCAATGAAGACTATAATAGGTTACATATTGTATTTGGAGTCGTTAATGATAAAGATTTAACATCGATTATAGATTTATTACCCAAAAAGGCTACTTATTACTTTTGTAAACCAGATATAGCACGTGGTTTAAACGCAAATGAGCTAAAACGTGTTTTTAATGAGTATGGTCTACAAGGTGAGTCTTATAATTCTGTTAATGAAGCTTATAAAGTAGCTTTAAAAAACTCAGATGAAAGCGATTTTATTTTTATAGGTGGAAGTACATTTGTTGTAGCAGAAATAATTTAAATTTTTATTGAAAAAGTTTTTGCAGTTTTAAAAACTCCTTTATATTTGCAGTCCAATTGAGAAAGGTAACTAACTCGGTTGACTCATTAAAATAAGGGCGCGTAGCTCAGTTGGTTCAGAGCACTTGGTTTACACCCAAGGGGTCAGGGGTTCGAATCCCTTCGCGCCCACAGATAAATCCTAAGACAATTATGTTTTAGGATTTTTTTTTGGTTTAAATTTACTTATGGATTATTATGTTTACATATTGTATTCAGAGAAGTTGGATAGGTGTTATATAGGATCAACCTCAGATGTTTCAAAGCGCTTGGAAAAGCACTTGTAGAACCACAAAGCTTTTCTTATAGATTGTGGAGGACCATGTGCAAAATTTTATTTTGTAACTACTTTTAAAATCAGCTCTTTAAGGAAAATTGAAGATATGTTTTCTTAAAAATTTAACAATTTTCCTCACGAAAACTACTCTTTTGATTAATTCAGGTGTGCGTTTTTTAGTTTAACTTGGACTTTAAAATAACAGCTATGGAAACTCGATATGCCCGAAATAGAATTTATATTACAGAAGAAGAACAAGAAGTTATAAGGAACTTTCCAATATTACTTGCAGGAGTAGGTATAGGGAGTGTTATAGCAGAATGTGCTTTACGATTTGGTTTTGAAAATATAACTATTGTCGATGGAGATCAGGTTGAGAAATCAAATTTAAACCGTCAAAACTATACCGAAGAAGATTGCGGAAATAATAAAGTTGATGCCTTGGCTAAAAGGCTGTTGTCTATTAATAAAGATGCAAATATTAAGTGTTTTGATTTTTTTTTAACAGCCGATAATATTGAGGAACATATCGATGGTCATAAAGTAGCAATTAATGCTCTCGATTTTTCGTCGCCAGTGCCTTTAGTTTTTGATACGATTTGTCAAAAACAAAACATACCTATCCTGCACCCATACAATATAGGATGGGCAGGTCTTGTTACTATTATAAACGAAGATGGACTACCGTTAAACAGCATATCAAAACCAGATGAAGATTTTAATGAGTTGAATGTGGTAAAATATGCTTCCGGTTATCTGGAGTTTTGGGGAAATCCTCAAAAATGGATAGATGGAGTCATTGAAAAGTATTTAGGAGAAAAGGAAGATTTGCCTCCTCCTCAATTATCAATCGCTTGCTGGTCTGTAGCAGCCATGTGTACACATTTGCTATTCAATATAGCTACAGGTAAAAAGTTTAAGAAATTCCCGAAGTTTTATTTGTCGAAGGTTATTGATGATGATTTTAATTAAACCAATATATTATTATTAGTTGCATACGCTATAGCCTCAGAAATATTAGCCACATCAAGTTTTGCAAATAACTTTCGTCTATGAAACTTTACTGTATCTGGAGATACAAAAATGGTTTCTGCTATCTCGCTTATGGAGTAACCTCTTATCGAAAATTGAAGAATTTCTTTTTCACGATTGGTCAAAGTTATTTTATCCATAATTTTCCAAAAACTGCCTTTCAAATCGTATTCAAATATCTTGTTATCCCCTGTTTTATAAATTTTAATGTTACCCGATTTTTTTGCTAAGGAAAGTGAAATGATGCAGATAGCTTTCCATATTTTTCCAGATTGGGTCAAGTATAGAGGTGTTAGCTTTTGGTTTATAAGAATGACCTTTCCGTCTGGGTTTTTTAAATGAAAGTCGTAGCTAATGGTATGGAATATACGCTGTTCAACAGGGATGTTCTCGTAAAAATCAAATCCAACAGTGTTTATTTTTAAAAGCAATTGTAAATCTTCGGGAATAACATATTTAAAATAAAAGGCATAACCCAACTTTTGGACTTCTTGGGCTGTATGCCCACACAAAAATAACGGGTTTTCAGAAACATATTCGAATCCTTTTTTCTCATAATCAATTACGTAAATGCTTTTATAAGTCGTTCTAGCAAATGCTTTAATTGTTTCGAGGTAATAAAAGGTTTGCTCCTTTTCTGCTTTAGAAATACTGTTGATGGCGTTTTTTGAAGAAAAAAAATCACTTTCATGTAACATGGGTTTGATTCTTAGGGGGTTTCTCTCACTAAAGTAGTCTTTTTTTTTCATTCATCCACTCCTTAAAGTAGGGTATTGGAAAAAATAATAACTTCTTAAGATGTATAACTATCTGCTATCTACACTGTTGGGTAGTTTTTAATCGATTAAATACAAGCTAGCCTTTTGTGTAGTGTATTCGTGTGGTCACTTTGATAATTTTAAATGAATCAATAATCAATAATCAATAATTATGATAAACATATCAAACAATTTAACACGAATAGGGCAAAACGAATTATTTAACATGTCGAAATTTGTGGTTACAGAAAACTTTAAACATCACACCAACGAAATATTACCAAAAACTTACGGAAGAGATGTTGCCACCATTTATATGGACGAAAAAAACAATTTAGCAAATTCTGAAATTTTTGCAGTTAAAACTACTAATGGAGAAATTGTTGGAACAATTAGGGTTTTAAAGTGGGATTATATAAACCCATTACCAATCCAAAAAATATTTGGAATAAATCCATTGTTATGTGTTAAAGACGATCTTGTAAACGAAATATGGCATATTGGTAGGTTTGCCATAAAAAAAGGAGTTAGCGATATCAATTTACTTAAAAAATTGATGGTTGCGGCAATAAAGCCTATATGTAAACATGAAAACAATATTGCTTTTGTAGAATGCGATGCAAAATTACTTAGGGTAATGACGCTTATGGGAATTAAAACTAAGGTTATAGGTAAATCTATTAATTATTTAGGATCCGAAACAATACCAGTAACTCTTTCTTATAATGGATTGATCGACTTCTATAATAGAAACAAATATTTGATAGAACCGGTTTTAAATTAAACGTTCAAAACCTGTCACTACACAAAAGTGTAGAGTTCTATTGTAAAGGGGGAACTACCTTTTGGTGTAGTAAAATTAGAATTATAACATGCTAAATTTGATAGGGTTGGAGTGTGGTAGTTATTGGTGTAAATGAATTTGTCGGTTGAAATTTAGTCTTTAAAAAGAAGTTTTTTTGTTATAAAACTCCTTTGATTACCCCAAATTGTTAAACAAGTTCAAAATTCAAAAAGCACTTTCAATAAACGGCAGTGAGAATTAACACCCTTAAAACTATTTTTAAGAGGTAGTTTTTAGCGCTTTACTATGTGGACATATAGAATTAAAAGTATAACGATAATACAAAGTCCAAAATCATGAACAATCAAACAGAAAATTTAGATACGAAAAGTTTGGAGCGATTACTTTTAGATGAAAGTATATCAGCATCTTTCATAAAGAAATCTTTAAGTTTTCCCTTAGTTATTATTAATAACGATGAGAATCAACAATTAGCGGACTGGATTTTAGACAATGAAGAAGATTTTAACTCTAATTTACAAAAATATGGAGCTATACTTTGTCGGGATTTTAAAGTAGAAACGGTAGAAAAGTTTCAAAGTTTAACCGAAATGTTCCCTAACGATTTTTTAGATTATAATATACTATCATCTCCTCGTTACGAGGTTACAAATAATGTATACGTATCCACAGCGTGCCCAGAAGATCAAAGTATTGGTATGCATAGTGAAAGCTCTTATGCTCTCAACCATCCCAACAGAATTGTTTTTTGTTGCATCATTCCCCCAAAGGTTAAAGGAGAGACACCTATTGCAGATAACCGTTTAATTATTAAAAACATGAGTCCGGATTTGGTGAAGAAATTTTTGAATTTGGGCGTTATGTATAAAAGAAACCTAACCGGTTTTTTGAGTAAGTCGTGGGAAGATGTATTTCAAACCTCAGATCGTAAAAAAGTTGAGAAACAATGTGAGCTGAACGGTATGTCTTATAACTGGAAAAGTGATTCTCATTTAGAATTAACTTGGACTAAAAAAGGTGTTTGGAAACATCCAGAAACAGGTGATATTACTTGGTTTAATCATGCCCTGTTTTTTAATAAATATTCATTAAATAAAGATTTGTTAAGCTTTATAACTTCGGATAACGAACTTCCTAGCAATACGTTTTTTGGCGACGGAACAGAAATTACAAAAGAAGAAATAGAACATATTAAGGAAGCATACAAAAAAGCAACCATAGAATTTCGGTGGAAAAAAGACGATGTACTCTTCTTGGATAATATGCTTATGTCGCATGGTAGAAACCCTTACCAAGGCGAAAGAAAAATAGTTGTATCCATTTCCTAAGATAAATTCAGCCATTTTATTGGGGCTATAGGGTTGGTGATTAATAAGCGTGAAGCATTGTCGTTAGTGCTTATCGAGAATGAAAAGAAGATTTTTCGCTACAAAAATCGACAAGAACAAGCAAAAGCTTAAACTTCTATTAATGAGGTAAGAGTAGTTAATGTACATCAAAGATTTTAATGTTTGGCGTGTTTCTAGCATTAGCCAAATGAATTTATAGAACAAGATTCTTAAAAGGATGATAAATATTTTTTATTCATATATATCGGAGAAAAACCATAAGTTTTTAATGAAGGAGGTGTTACCGGATTTTCCGATCGCTTTTCAGAAAAGAATAAAAAGGTATAAGAATTGGAAAGAGGCGCAGTTGTCTTTATTGGGCAGGGTACTTTTAAATTATGGGCTAAAAGGTTTAAACAAAAACCTTTCAAACCAAGAAATAAGCTATACCTTATACGGAAAGCCCTATTTTGATAACGAATCTATACGCTTTAATATCTCACATTCTGGGGATATCGTGGTTTGTGCCATTGCGGTTGAAGACATTGGAATAGATGTCGAAATTGTTAAGAACATTGATGTACATAGTTTTAAATACCAAATGACCAGTTCGGAATGGGAACAGGTCATCTCTTCCAATAACGTTAACAATTCCTTTTTTACGTATTGGACTCAAAAGGAATCTGTAATAAAAGCCGATGGAATGGGGCTTTCTGTGCCATTAAGATCTTTCGAGATAATAAATGATCGGGCAAATATTAACGGACAATACTTTTTCCTAAAGGAAATTAAGTTAAACGATAACTATATATGCTATCTGGCATCAAAATTTAGAATTGATATGCTAGATATTAAGCCAAAGTTAGTGTTTGTATTAGAAAAGTATTATGGCGAAAATATTTTCAAAGCTTAAACTCGATACGAGTTACGCAAAATACTTTAATCTGTTACCGATACACATTGGTTTTTAAACCCTTAGCAATTAAACTCTAAAGCCCTTAAAGGTTTAAGTCTAATTCTTAATCGATTTGTATACAAGCGTATGGGTTATTTTAGATTGATCGCTTGCCAGGTTTAGAATGATATAAGTATCTGGGAGCGACCAAGTGGCTATATACTCTAAATGACCAGAAGAAACTGCCATACCGTAACGACTTTCGTCATTTTTTAAAAGGTCGTTGTTCCACTTTAACTCATCAACAGCAGGTGTACCATATCTTTTAGTAAGCAAATCCTTTACTTTTTTTAAATCTTCTATATAAACATTTTCATTACCATGCTGTTCGGTAAATGTGTAAGATATGCGCTCTAGTGCATCATTGTTAACCTGCAAAAGTAATTCGGCGTTTAAATTGTTAATTACTGTCGTTTTAGTAAGCCCGTTGCTAGCTGTTTCTAAATCTTCTATTGTCGATTTTACCTTAGTTTCTGTATCACCCCAGTTTAGGCCTTGAAATGTGAAAGATTTATTCTCAGTTTGACAAAAACTTAAAAAAGGAAGTAATAAAAAAATAAGTAGGGTTCTTTTCATAATGGTTAGTTTTTAGTATAATCGATACACTTAAAAATGTACCAACTAATGCTTTAATAATTTGGGGTTTTTAGTTAATATAAAACGATCTGGTTTAAGGATCGTTTTTTTTGTAACTCTCAAATATATATAAATTAAAGTAAGTTTTAACGTTGGTTTATGGTTTTTAGATGAAAGTGCACTATAGAGTGTATTTAATTAGGTTTTTAAAGCCTAATTAAGGGGGTTGTTTGAGGTAACATGAGGTAAGAGTCAGTTGTTACGTCTACTGTTGTTCAGATAAATCTTAGGAACTTTTCAAGTTATATCTATAAATTGCAATAGAATAATAAACCAAAAGGGTTATATGTAAAAGAGCTGCTCTTTGTATGTAACTGTTTGCATTTTACGGTTAAAGGGATTTTGTATATTTATCTTATGATAAACACAACCAAGTTTTTGTGTGAAAAATAGCATAAATGGAGGTTCTTTTTTTTATAGGAATTGTGATTTGCTTTTTTTTGGCACTGCTTATTTTTAGCAAAAGAAAACCAACCAAAAGCGATACGATATTTGGAGTTTGGCAAATAATCTTGGTTATTAATTTTTTGTTGTTGTATGCACGCCATTCAGAACTTATTCAAAAGTATCCGCATTTTATAGGGGTAGATACAGGCTTCACATTATTGCATATCCCCTTTATTTTCTTTTACACTTCTACACTTATTAATAGGTCTTTAAAAAAGAGTCGTTTTTTATTGCACCTGCTTCCATTTATAGGTATGAATATTATAATGTTCGTTACTTTTTTTCTCCTTACAGGTAATGAAAAACTTCAATTGTATAATCAGCAGTTATCTGGTGAGAAATTATTTTCTTTAGCAGATATGATATTGTATTTGCAATGTTTAGTTTACTTGCCATTATCTTATAGTCTGGTAAAAAAACATTCAAAAAACATAAAGGCTAAATATTCGAATATTGATAAAAGGAATCTGCTATGGATGGAAATAATTCTTATAAGTGTTAGTGTTTTCTTTGGTTTAAGTTTCGTGTTCCACATTTATTATATACTCTCAGATTTCAACGATTTTGAGTTTCTTAGTAAGATTAGCATTTTGGGATTTTGTTTGTTACAGGTTGCTTTGGCTTTTTTTGGTATTAGATACTTACCTGTTTTCGTTGAGTCGGAAATGCCTAGTTACGGTAAGGTATCAAAATACAAAAAGACAGGACTGGATAGCAGTGTTGCAAAAAAGCATTTTGAAACCTTATTGGATTATATGAAAAATGAAAAACCTTATTTAGATGCCGACTTAACATTGGATAGTCTTGCATCGCAGGTTAATATTTCATCAAACCATTTGTCGCAAGTTATTAATCAATTTACACATAAAAATTTCTATACCTATGTAAATGAGTATAGAATTGAAGAGGTTGTAAGCTTGTTAAATGATCCTTCAAAAAGTAAATACAGTATCTTGGGGTTAGCTTATGATGCTGGCTTTAAATCTAAATCGGTATTCAATGCCCTGTTTAAAAAAATAAAAGGAATGACGCCTTCGGAATTTCGAAAACTTAACTAAAATAACCACAAAAAATAGCGTATCTGACTGTGCGTATCCGCTAGGACGATTACTATAGTATTCAAGATTATGTTTGTATAACATTAATATAGTTAAAAACGAACATTATGAATACTACAAAAATTTTCACTACAGAAATACAATTACTTTTTAGAAATAATAAACCTTTAATTATTGCGTCTATTTTCCTTTTAGGAGGGTTGATTGCGTTTGGACAAATAGGGTATATTGTTACAGCTGTTTTAATGTTGGTTATACATGGGTTTAGAAAAAGCACTTTGGATGAGCTAGGGCTATCTAAACCTAAATCGTGGTTAAAAACGATTGGTTTAGGGTTTGTGTTAACCATTGCATTGATGGCTATTGTACTGCTATTAATTAATCCTTTAATATTTGAGTTGTTTCCTCCAGAAACAAAAGATATTAGCCGATTTAGTGCAATAAAAGAAAATATAGGATTACTTATATTAAGTATTATTAGTGCTTGGGTATTGGCAGGGTTTGCAGAAGAGCTTATATGGAGGGGATATATAATGACACAAATAGCTGTTCTTTTGGGGGGTACTAGGTTATCTTGGGTTATAAGCCTATTAATAAGCTCTACAGCATTTGGATTACTTCATTTTTATCAAGGACCAGTTGGTATAGTACAAACAGGTGTTGTGGGACTGCTTTTAGGAATTATCTTTATTCTTAATGGTAAAAGAAGCTTATGGCTAAATTGTATTGTGCATGGTTTAATTAATACTATTAGCATGGTGTCTATTTATATGGGAGCGGTATAAGTTTTTGAAAATAATGAGGCCGGTTAAAAAGTGCCACTGCGAATAGAAAGAAAGTTTATTAAAAACATTTGTTTATTAGGATGTTGAGATTTTCGATTCTAATAAAAATGACAATTCGTAAACTTTTTAACCAGCCTCATTTTGACTATTTTCCCCCAATACAACTAAATAGTCAATTTTGATTGCTCACAATCAAACGAATGTTTTGAATTTACCAAAACTCGATAAAAACACCGTTGGATGTGTTTTTAAGAGTAACACTAACCGGCACTTCTTCACAAAGTTTTGCTAATTGAATAATTTGATGTTTAACCAAGGGTTCTTTTACGATCGTTATTAAACCGTCGAAAGTTCCTTTTTGAGTTTCGGTTTTAAAGATGTCTTTAAAACCTTCCTCTATTTTTTTATGATACTTTTTGTTTACAGCCATTGTAATAGATATGGTTTTTGGAGTTTATTCTTGTTATTTTAAGGAGTTTTAAATGAAGGTTTGTGTATTACAAGCTATGACGAGATTGTATACCAAGGCAGTTGGCTATTTGACAACTATTTTTTAAGATTCCTTTTTAAGCGATCTGATAGTGTTTTGTATTCTTTGGCTATTTCGATAATGGCATTAAAGACTAATATATTTTTGCTAATACCAGCTTTAGTATTCCTAACTGTTTGTGAATCAATCTTAAGACCGCTTTTCTTTAGCTTGTTTATAACCTTCTGGGTATATTCTTTTGGGAGGTGATTTGCTAGTAAATCTTTGAGAGCCTCTTGTTCTTTGGAATTGCTTATGTCATATAATGCATATAATTTGTTTAAATTTGTCATAGCTTGTGTATATTTGTTATGATTTGAATGAATTTACATACAAAAATATACAAATAGTTAAATAAATAAAAAATATTTTACTCATTGGTATAATTTATAATTATTCTAAATATGGAGTTTAAGGAAAAACTACAGCAATTAATAAAAACGAAGTATAGTAAAAATAAAGATTTATCTGATAAGTTTGGCATGAATTATACTCAGTTATCTCAATATGTTAATGGTAAGAAAATATCAATAGATTTCCTGTATAATATAATTGAGGAATTTCCTGATGCCGATTTAAATTGGTTGTTAAGAGATGACGATTTAAGTAACGGACTGGTACATGAAGGTGAGACTCCCTACAAAATACCGTTAACCAAAGAGCAGATTGTGGACAAAATGGAGAAGTTGGTTGCCGATTTGAAAAATCAAATGAACAATAAAGACTAGTATACTTAATACTTGTATTCTCCCTGTTATTGAATTAACTCTAAAACTCGCTCTAGAGCCATGCCTCTGGAGCCTTTAATGAGTATTGATGTGTTTTCTATTCTAGAACCATTAAACCAATCTTTAAAATCATCAAAAGATTTAAACTGTTCGGTTGTATTTGACTTTGCTTCTGCTTTAAAAAAGTTTTCGCCTATAAATATTACTTGATCTATATTTAAAGATGTAGCCAGGCCTGTAATGTTTTGATGCTCTTTGCTGGCATCGGTTCCCAGTTCGAACATATCTCCAAGAAAGGCTATTTTGTTAGTATTTGTTTGTTGTTTTTCAAAATTTAATAAAGCAGCACGCATACTTGTGGGGTTGGCATTATAAGCATCTAAAATAATAGTGTTAGTGCCTTTTTGTATAATTTGCGAACGGTTATTAGTTGGAGTGTAGGTTTCTATAGCGGTTTTTATAACCTTATCATCAACTTTAAAATAGTTGCCAATGGCAATGGCAGCAGCTATGTTGTTAAAATTATAATCGCCAATAAGCTGGCTCTTTATTTCTAAATTGTTGTACTTGGATTTTACAAAAGGCAGTGCTTCAATAAACCCAATATTCACATCGCAATCAAGATGGCCATTACAAAATACAACCCGATTGGCATGTTTCGTTTTTTCCATTTGTATGGCATCGTTTCCGTTTACAAAAACAACTTTGTTGTTTTTAATAAGAAAGTCGAACATTTCACTTTTCCCTTTAATTACACCTTCAACGCCGCCAAACCCTTCTAAATGGGCTTTGCCAAAGTTGGTAATATAACCATAGTCTGGTTTAGCTATATTGCACAGAAATTCAATTTCTTTTTGGTGGTTGGCACCCATCTCTACAATCCCAATTTCTGTGTTTTTAGACATAGAGAGCAATGTCAAGGGTACTCCAATGTGGTTATTTAAATTACCAATAGTAGCCGTGGTTTTATATTTTTGAGATAGTGTGGCGTTAATTAACTCTTTGGTTGTTGTTTTACCATTGCTACCTGTAAGTGCTACAATGGGTATATTTAAATAGGCCCTATGGTAGGAAGCTAATTCTTGCAAGGTTGCAAGAACATGTTTTACTAAAATAGTATTAGGGGAGGTGTTAAATTCGTTTTCATCTACAACGGCATATTTAGCACCGCTTTTTAAAGCTTGATCGGCATATGCGTTTCCATTAAAATTGTCGCCTTTAAGGGCAAAAAAAATGTCGTTTTTTTCAATTTTTCTTGTGTCGGTGCTTACCGAATTGCATTGCAAGAAAAGCTCATGTAACTGTTCTATTTTCAACGGTTAGAATTCTTTTTAAGTTAGAAAAATAAATGTATAAAAAAAGTCCTAACATTTGCTAGGACTTTTAATAATATTATAATTAATCGAAATTAATTCTTGGTTTTTGTTTTGCTTTTAGATTTCGCACCTACACGAGACATTGCACATCTAAATCCGATGTAATCGGTTGCCATATCTTGTGGGAAGTAACGTCTTTGTGCTGGGTCTAACCAGTATTCTCTGTCTTTCCAAGATCCACCTTTGTAAACTCTAACGTGATCGTTAATTAAAGATGTTCTGGTGTTACGTTTATCGTACTCTCTAATTATGTTTCCTAAAGAATCTCTAGTAATACGGTGCTGTGGCGAATTGTACATTTTTCTGGTATCATTTTTCTTTTTGCCTTCAGCGGTTAAACCTTCGTCGTCGTCAAAATTATCATAATAACGAGAAGAACGTGTATCACCATCTCTAAAGTTTATCTCATCACTTCTATCAAAGTTAGTACGTAAATATGTTTCGTTTTCATCAATAGGTACTTGAGCTATTTCACCAGGTAAGTTTCTGGCTATTACTTTTCCAGTTGGTAACGTGTCATAAATAATGTCTTCAGAAGTAATAATCTTTACAGTTCCATCATCATTTAAAGCGTTTTTGGTATAAACATTACCACGGTAGTAGTTAAAGTCGTTAAACTCATCGTCAATAATAGGTCTGTAAACATCAGCAACCCATTCGGCAACGTTACCTGCCATATCGTATAAACCAAAGTCGTTAGGTTCGTAAGATTTAACAGCATTGGTAATATCTGCACCATCGTCAGACCAACCCGCAATTCCACCGTAATCACCTTTTCCTTGCTTAAAGTTAGCTAATTGGTCACCACGTATTTTACGTTTGTCAGAACGTGTATATTGTCCATCCCATGGATATTTTTTACGTCCACGGTATAAGTTATAATCTCTAATTTCACTTAATCCTAAAGCGGCATATTCCCACTCAGTTTCAGTTGGTAGTCTATATTTTGGTGAAATAATTCCTGTTTCACGAGTAGCGTAAATTCCAGATTCGTTACCATCTGCATCGGTTTGTACATTTCTTCTTCTTCCTGCATCAGGGTTTATAACCTCTTCATTACCTCCATATGTTAAAGAAGGTGCATTAATATAAGTGTCTGTACTAAATGTAGATTCAGCATTAACATCCAAAATTTTAGCATCACGCTTTAAATAACCTGCTCTTTCCAGGTTATATTCGTTAACACGATCTGATCTCCAATTTGAAAATTCAACAGCTTGAATCCAACTTACACCAACAACAGGATATTCTCCATAACCTGGGTGACGCAAATAATTGTCAGTCATAACCTCATTAAAACCTAATCGGTTTCTCCAAACTAAAGTATCTGGTAAGGCTCCATGGTAGATTGCTCTAAAATTTTCTTCAGCAGGTGGGTAAACCCTTTTAATCCAATCTAAATACTCCATGTACATAGCATTGGTTACCTCTGTTTCGTCCATGTAAAAAGACTGTACGTGTTGCTGACTAGGGCTATTGTTCCAGTCGTGCATCACATCATCTTGAACACGTCCTTTTGTGAAAGTTCCTCCTTCAATAAAAACTAATCCAGGAGATGTTTCTTGTTCTCTGAAATCTGTATTGTACTGAAAACCTCCTTCTCTGGAGTTAATCTGCCAACCTGTAGCTCTAGAACTGTTTTTTGAACTTGAAGATTTTTTACAACCAGTTGAAGCCATAGTTAATGCTAAAACCAATAAAACCTTAAATGCTACTACTTTTTTCATATCCATACTTTTAAGTAAGCTAATATTATTTTTGGTGCTGCAATATAAGAATTAAACCTAATAACGCAAGCCATTTTCTACATTTTAACCAAAAAAAAGTGTATTTCACCCTATTTTTTTGACGTTACAACGATGATTTTGGCTTTTTTGACCATTGTTTTGTGTTAGTATTAACGCATGATTAACTAATTTATTATTGTATTTTTGATGTAGTTTTTAAATTTGTTGTTTTTTTACAATAATATCAGGACTTTAACTGCGTTGTTTTAATTGATGAAAGAGAAAATTTTATTTTTATTTTTTACTGCGTGCACATTAGTTGCGTTTGGGCAGCAAAAAAAATACACGATTCTTTGGGATGGTTCTAAATCAATCTCTGTTGGAAGTTATACCATTGAAGTACCTTCGTTTAATAGTGAAAACTTTGTTTATGGCCCTATACAGGGACTGCTATTTGTAGATCAATGGGAAACCAATCAATTAATAAATGAATCTTCCATAACGATTAGTCATGTTACTTATGCTCCCATATCTAAAACCAACTTAAAGGATTTAGATATAAATAAGATTCATGGAGAATTAAAATATAGTTTAAAAAATTCCATAGCTAGAGACAAGCAATATGCATCCTTAAGCCTTTCACCAATAATTAAGGATTCTGGAGATAGTTATAAAAAGGTGGTTTCATTTCAGATTAACTATAAACATGGTGCAAGTGCTCGTAGAGTGTCTTCATTGAATAAAGGTTTTAAAACATCTAAGGCTATTAGTAATTCTGTATTGGGCACAGGAGATTGGTATCGGTTTTATGTAGATGAGACAGGTGTTTTTAGATTGTCGAAAAACTTTTTGCAAAGTTTAGGAGTAGATGTAAATAATGTAGATCCTAGAAATATTAAGTTATATGGACATGGCGGGAGTATGATTCCCTATTCTAATGCCGTAGCTTATCCTTTTGATGTTCCGGAGAATGCCATAAAATTTGTTGGAGAAGAAGATGGTGTTTTCGATAATGGAGATTATATATTGTTTTATGCCCAAGGACCAAAAGGATTTAACGCAGAGAGTAATACCAATATTAACTGTTATACCGATAAGACCTATTATTATATTAATGTAAGTGGAGGGGCGGGCAAACGTATTCAACAATTCGCTCAGCCACAGGGAGCCGTTAATATGGTTATTGATACATTTGAAGACTATCAATTTTATGAAATAGATAAGTTTAATATTGCTTCTTTAGGAAGACGTTGGTTAGGAGACGGGTTTAGCGTGGATAGTCACCAAACTTTTAAGTTTGACTTTCCAGGTCTTATTACAACAGAACCCATAAGACTTAAGGTTTTTGTAGTAGCGGCTGGAGCAACCCAAAGTACTATGGAGATTACGGTAAACGGAAGCCCAGTTAGAACATTAAGTCTGTCTGGGGTGTCAAAAACTACTTTGGCAATAGCAGGGGAACATATTGGTAACGTTAATGTAAGCAGTTCAGAAGTAGAGGTAGGACTTACTTTCGATCATCGCGGAAACCCAAGTACGTTAGGACATCTGGATTATATATCGATAGAAGCCATACGCGCATTAAATTTTAATGATAAACAGTTTCAGTTTAAAAACAGTGCCGTTGCATCGGCTTCGGGAATAGGGCAATATAATATTACTAATGCAACAGAAATTTCAGAAGTTTGGGATGTAACCGATATGTATAATGTGTCTAACTTCGTGAATACAGATGGAACTTCAACTCTTAGTTTTACATCGACATTGGGGAGTTTAAGAACCTATGTAGCACTTACACCAACAGATTACCTACAGCCAAAATCAGATTCTAGAACCTCGATTAATAATCAGGATATAAAAGGAACTATTTTTCAAAATAGTCAAGGAGCGTTTCAAGATGTAGATTATATTATTGTATCACGCAATGATATGATTAGTGAAGCAGAACGTTTAGCACAAATAAATAGGACGCAATATAATTTGAATGTAAAAGTCTTGGGGCTGGAAGAAATTTACAATGAATTTAGCTCGGGTAATCAAGATATAGGCGCTATTAGAAATTTGATTAAATACGTTTACGATAATGCAAGCGCACCAGAGAATAGAATAAAATATGTGTGTTTATTTGGTGATGGCTCTTATGATTATAAAGACAGAATACGTAATAATACTAATATTGTGCCTTCGTGGCATTCGTATAATAGTTTAGACTTAACGGGGTCTTTTATTTCAGATGACTTTTATGGTATGATGGATACCAACGAAGGTACTATGGGAACTAGCGATAGGTTGGATATTGCTGTTGGTAGAATGTTGGTGGATACTCCACAACGCGCTAAAGAAATGGTCGATAAAATGGAATCCTATTATGTAAAGGAAGCTTTTGGAAGCTGGCGTAATAATTTTGTTGTTATATCTGATGATCCGGACGAAAAAATACCAACAGATTTACAAGAAACTACAGATCTAATTGGAAACAGAGTAACCCAAGAAAAGCCATTTATTAATACGATAAAGATACACTCTGATGCGTTCAAGCAAGAAACCTCTGCTGGAGGGGATAGGTACCCTGAGGTTACTACCGAAATAGCCAATTCTGTTGATAATGGTGCTTTGGTGGTAAATTATTTTGGTCATGGTGGAGAAGATGGTTTGGCAGGAGAGCGTATATTAACAAAACCAGATATTAATAACTTTCGAAATTTTTGCAAACTTAATTGTTTTGTAACGGTAACTTGTGAATTTACCAAGTTTGATAACCCATTTAGGGATACTGCTGGCGAATTCACATTTTGGAATAAGCAAGCCGGAGCCGTTGGATTGGTTACAACTACGAGGCAAGTATTTGTGAATTTTGGAATTAATTTTAATAGAGAGTTTGGTCAATACCTGTTTTCTTATAGCGATAACGATACTTACGCAGACCATGAATATCCTTCTGTAGCCGAAGCATTAAGGCTGGCAAAAAACGACCCTGTCGTTGCAGGGAATATACAAAAGCGTTTAATATTCTATATAGGAGACCCTGCTATGAAATTAGCATTCCCTAAACCTAATATTCGATTAACAGAAATTAACGATGTACCAATTGCCCAAGCTACAGATACATTAAAAGCACTAAGTCATGTAAAATTGGCTGGGGAGGTGGTAGATGTTTCCGGGAATTTAATCCCAAATTATAATGGTGTATTGTCAACAACTATATATGATAAGGCCATAAGCAAACAAACCTTGGCTAATGATGGTATTACAGATAATGGGCAAACGGTAAGATTAAATTTCGAAACACTAGGAGAAATTATATTTAGAGGTCAGGCCTCTGTAAAAGACGGTCGATTTGAGTTTGATTTTGTAGTGCCGAAAGATATTGGTATTCCGGTAGGGTTTGGTAAAGTAAGTTTTTATTCAAGAAATGAAGCATTAACCGAAGATCAGTCAGGAGCAAGCGTTAATACAGTTAGAATAGGAGGATTAAATGAAAATGCCGCCGAGGATAATATAGGTCCGGTTATCACCCTTTATATGAATGATGAGAACTTTGTATCGGGGGGTATAACAAACGAATCACCTACATTATTGGCTAAACTGGAAGATACTAATGGTATTAATACGGCTAGTGGTATAGGGCACGATATAGTAGCTATAATAGATGGAGACGAAACAAACCCAATAGTACTAAATGATTATTACCAAACAGAAATAGACGATTATCAAAAAGGAGTTGTGAGCTTTCCTCTTAGGGATTTAGAGCCCGGATTGCATACTTTAACCTTAAAAGCCTGGGATGTGTATAACAATTCCTCGACTTCTGAAATTCAATTTGTTGTATTCGATAAAGATCAGGATTTGGTAATTAATAATGTACTTAATTACCCTAATCCCTTTGTAAATTACACAGAATTTTGGTTCAATCACAATAGTTCGGAACCTTTAGACGTTTCTATACAGATATTCACTGTTTCAGGAAAACTAGTGAGAACGATTAATGGTGTAACAACAGGGGGTATAAAAACAACAAGTTCGTTATCTAGAGATCTTGTTTGGGACGGAAGAGACGATTTTGGAGATAAAATAGGAAAAGGGGTCTATATTTATAAACTTACAGTACACTCTAATCTATTAAATAAAAAAGTAGAAAAAATTGAAAAACTGGTCATCTTATAGTGCTATTCGACGATTTGTAACGCAAAAGCTAAACAAGTTGCAGATAAAAACTGACGAGTTTTAAAATAAAAATTATATTTACAACTAAATTTAATACATGAAGAATAAAATATTAATCGCAATAGCATTTGTTTTTGTACTAAAACTAAATGCTCAAGAAACAGTTATTTTACCAGGTCAAGATAGGAGAGCAATAACCACAGGATTGCCATTTGTTTTAATTGCTCCAGATGCAAGAGCAGCTGGTATGGGAGATATGGGTGTTGCAACTTCTGTTGATGCTTTTTCGCAACAATGGAATTCGTCTAAATATGTGTTTTCAGAGACAAAATCAGGAATTGGTGTTAGTTACACGCCTTATCTAAGTAAATTGGTAAACGATATCTTTTTAGGAAATCTTACCTATTTTAACCGTTTAGATGAGCGTAGTGCGTTTGCTGTAAGTTTAAGATATTTTTCTTTGGGAGATATCGAATTTATTTCTGAAGCCCAAGCCCAACAGCAAGCGTTTACTCCAATAATTGAAAGACCAAACGAGCTTACCTTAGATGCATCTTATGCATTAAAATTATCAGATAGGTTTGCAATGTCTGTAGCTATGCGTTATGCGAGATCGGATTTAAAATTAAATAATGCAGATATCGATGCAAGTTCTGCAAATACTTTTGGTGTGGATATTTCCGGTTACTATCAAAGTGAGGAAGAAGCTTATTCCGATTTTAACGGACGTTGGAGAGCTGGATTTGCTATTCAGAATATAGGACCAAAATTTAAATATGTTGAAGATGGTATAGAGAATTTTCAGCCTACTAACTTACGTTTAGGAGCTGGATTCGATTTTATATTCGACGATTTTAATAAAATTGCCATAACAGGCGAAGTAACAAAACTATTGGTGCCAACACCTCCTGTTTATGGTTTTGTTGATACAGACAGTGATGGAGACCAAGATAATGACGAACCTACTATAATTGTAGAAGGAAAAGATCCGGATGTAAGTTTTTTATCTGGAATGTTCCAGTCATTTGGAGATGCTCCAGATGGTTTTAGCGAAGAGCTAAAAGAGTTTACCTGGTCTTTGGGTGCAGAATACGTGTATCAAAACTCTTTTGCTTTTAGAGCGGGTTATTTTAACGAAAGCGAAGATAAAGGGGCTAGAAAGTTTTTAGCACTAGGAGCTGGCTTTAAAGCCAATGTTGTAAATATAGATTTGTCTTACTTGTTTTCGGCATCAAAAGTTCAAAGCCCGTTAGAAAATACATTGCGTTTCTCTTTAACGTTTAACATTGGAGAAAATGCGTATAATGAATATTAATTAGAACCGTATTTAGTTTAAGATATATAAAGGAAGGTGTTTAAGAAGTAGGATTATAAATACTTTTTAAACACCTTCTTTTTTTATTTATAATATTTATTACCTTTAAATATGAAAGAAATAAAAATAGAAACCACATTATATATATATCAAGATTTAGATGCACTTCCAACAGACATAATACCACTCATGCAAAAGGCTTTTAAAGCTCGTAATAGGGCCTATGCGCCTTACTCAAATTTCACTGTAGGAGCAGCACTGTTGTTGGATAATGGTGAAATTATTACCGGTAACAATCAAGAAAATGCATCCTATCCATCAGGGTTGTGTGCCGAGCGTACAGCCATCTATTATGCAGGTTCGCAGTATCCAGATGCAAAAATAATCCGAATGGCTATTTCGGCAGGATCAAAAAACAACCCAACAACAAAACCTATTCCACCTTGTGGAGCTTGTAGGCAAGCCATTGCCGAATACGAAATAAAACAGGAAACCCCAATTGAAATTTATTTTATGGGAGAAACAGGGAAAGTTGCCAGATCCAATTCACTTGCAAACCTATTACCTCTCGTTTTTGATAAAACCGTGCTTTAGGATCTTGATAAAAGCATTTTTAAATTCATAAAAAATTTTAAATAACACAGCATTCAACATAAAAAATTATTAAAAAAGTAATCTTGCCTATAAAGAGTTTTTTTTTTGATATTTTTTTTACTTTAATGAACTAACGTTTTTGCAATAACTAGCAAAGTATTACTTTTGTATTTGCTTAATTAAAACCTAATACTAGTCGATGCAAAAAATCACTAAAGAAACGTACCTTAAATGGTATGAGGATATGCTGTTTTGGAGAAAGTTTGAGGATAAACTGGCAGCTGTATATATACAACAAAAAGTAAGAGGATTTCTCCATTTGTATAATGGTCAAGAAGCGGTTTTAGCAGGAGCTTTACATGCGATGGATTTGACTAAAGATAAAATGATTACTGCCTACAGGAATCACGTGCAGCCAATTGGTATGGGTGTAGATCCTAGACGTGTTATGGCCGAGTTATATGGTAAAGCTACTGGGACGTCTCAAGGTCTTGGAGGCTCAATGCATATCTTTTCCAAAGAGCACCGTTTTTATGGAGGTCATGGTATTGTAGGAGGTCAAATTCCTTTAGGAGCTGGTATAGCTTTTGGAGATAAATATCATGAAGTAGATGGCGTTACGCTTTGTTGTTTTGGTGATGGAGCTGCAAGACAAGGGTCACTTCATGAAACCTTTAATTTAGCAATGCTTTGGAATCTTCCGGTTGTTTTTGTTTGTGAAAACAATGGATATGCCATGGGAACATCGGTTGAACGTACAGCAAACCATGAAGAAATCTGGAAATTAGGTTTAGGTTACGAAATGCCTTGTGGGCCAGTAGACGGGATGAACCCTGTAAAAGTAGCGGAAGCATTCGATGAAGCTATTCAACGTGCCAGAAAAGGTGGTGGACCAACATTCTTAGAGTTAAAAACGTACCGTTATAGAGGACACTCTATGAGTGATGCGCAACACTACAGAACAAAGGATGAGGTAGAAGAATACAAGAAAATAGACCCGATTACTCAGGTTAAAGAAGTTCTTCTTGAAAAGAAATATGCTTCAGAAGATGATATTAAAGTAATCGACAAGCGCGTGAAAGATTTAGTGTCTGAATGTGAGAAATTTGCAGAGGAATCACCATTCCCAGACAAGAACGTTATGTACGATGCTGTATACGAACAAGAAGATTACCCATTTATACAACATAAATTATAAGCTATGGCTATAGTAATTAATATGCCGCGTTTAAGCGACACCATGGAAGAAGGAACTGTCGCAGCTTGGTTAAAGAAAGTAGGAGATAAAATAGAGGAAGGTGATATTCTAGCAGAAATAGAAACCGATAAGGCTACAATGGAATTCGAATCTTTCAACGAAGGGACTTTACTTCATATTGGAGTTCAAGAAGGAGAAACAACCAAAGTAGACGAACTATTAGCTATTATTGGAGAAGAAGGTGAAGATATTACGAGTTTACTAAGTGGTGGCGGTAATGCTCCCGCAGAAGCAAAGGAAGAAGCCGCACCTGCTCAAGATGAAGCCTCAAGCGAGCAACCAGCAAGCGAAGCTGAACTACCAGAAGGTGTTATAGTTGTAACCATGCCACGTTTAAGTGATACCATGGAAGAAGGAACAGTTGCAACATGGCTTAAAAAAATAGGAGATACCGTTGAGGAAGGTGATATTCTTGCAGAAATAGAAACAGATAAAGCAACAATGGAGTTTGAGTCGTTTCAAGCAGGTACATTGTTACATGTAGGATTACAAGAAGGAGAATCGGCAAAAGTTGATGACTTGTTGGCTATAATTGGTCCAGCAGGAACCGATGTATCTGGAGTTGCAGGCAACTTTAAAGCAGGTTCTAGCTCAGCAAAAGCAGAAGAAGCTCCTAAAAAAGAGGCGCCTAAAGTAGAAGCTCCTAAAAAGGAAGTTGCAGTAGCTGCTTCTAGTGCGACTACTAAGCCGCAAAAAGCACCTCAAACAGCATCTGGCGGACGCATCTTTGCATCGCCTTTAGCAAAAAAGATAGCAGAAGAAAAAGGCATTAACCTAGCTCAAGTTCAAGGTTCTGGAGAAAACGGACGAATTATAAAATTCGATATCGAGAATTTCGTTCCAGCACAATCAGGAGCAGCAGTAGGTAAGTTTGTACCAACCGGACAAGAAGATTTCGATGAGGTTGCAAATTCGCAAATGCGTAAAGCAATTGCCAAGTCGTTAACAAAATCGAAGTTCTCAGCACCACATTATTACTTGGCAGTAGAGTTCGATATGGATAATGCCATAGCATTCCGTAAGCAATTTAACTCGATTCCGGATACCAAGATATCATTTAACGATATGGTAGTAAAGGCCTGTGCCTTGGCATTAAAACAACATCCTCAGGTAAATTCACAGTGGTTTGACGATAAAATGCGTTTAAACAACCATGTACATATTGGTGTAGCAGTAGCTGTTCCAGATGGTTTGGTAGTTCCTGTAGTTAGATTTGCCAACGAGCAATCGTTACCACAAATAGGAGCAGAAGTAAAAGAACTTGCAGGTAAAGCAAGAAACAAAAAGTTAACGCCAGATGAAATGTCTGGAAGTACTTTTACGGTTTCTAATTTGGGTATGTTTGGTATTGATTATTTTACATCAATAATTAACCAACCAAATTCAGCTATTCTATCTGTAGGAGCCATTGTTCAAAAACCGGTTGTTAAAGAAGGACAAATTGTTGTTGGAAATACCATGAAGTTAACTTTAGCATGTGACCATAGAACAGTTGATGGCGCCACTGGAGCACAGTTTTTACAAACATTAAAAGGGTATATTGAAAACCCGGTAACTATGTTGGTATAACAAATAATTCCTGCGTATGCAGGAATCTCATTATAAAAACAAAAACCTGTTTCATTTTTGAAGCAGGTTTTTTGTTTATATAGATTAATTGGTTGTCATTTCAACATCCATTAAAATGATGAAAAATACTGCATTTAACTTACAGTTAAGTGCGGTATTTTTTTATTGCAGTTGTAAATTTTATAACAACAAAAAAAAAATTAATTTCTTGATGTACATCAATGGTAACATTAGGCTTTTAAGCTAATTTTACCTTCGTTAATCCTTAAATCTATCATAATGATAAAAAAGATACCACTTTTGGTACTTCTCCTATTGTGCTACACCTCATTACAAGCACAATTTAAAACGACTTGGCAAACTACTACAGCCAATGAACCAATTACTATACCTACAAGTGGTACGGGCTATAATTATACTGTAGATTGGGGAGATACCACGCCTCCTGAAACTGGTATTACAGGAAGTGCAACGCACACATATGTTGTAGCTGGAACTTACACCGTTACAATTACTGGAACTTTCCCCAGGATATCTTTTAGTAACAGTACTCCTGAAAATAAATTAAAAATACAAAGTATTGACCAATGGGGAAGCCAGGTGTGGTCCTCTATGGTAGGAGCTTTTAACGGCTGTACAAATTTGCAGGGCAAAGCTACAGATGCCCCAAATTTATCTATGGTAAGAAACATGAATACAATGTTTGAAAATGCCTCAAGTTTTAATCAGAATATTGGTAATTGGGATGTTTCTAATGTTGAGAGCATGCATAGCCTGTTTAAAGGGGCTTCAAAATTTGATGGCGATATAACAGGTTGGGATGTTTCAAATGTTACTAGCATGACGAGTATGTTTGATGGCGCTTCAGATTTTAATCAGAATATTGGTGATTGGGATGTTTCGAAGGTTACTACAATGGCGTTTATGTTTCGTGGTGCAGAAGATTTTGATGGAAATATTGGGAATTGGAGCGATAAAGTAGCCAGTGTTCAAACTATGCGAGGTATGTTTATAAGAGCAACAAACTTTAATCAGGACATAGGGGACTGGGATGTTTCAAGTGTTAAAAATATGCGTTTCATGTTTGGATTTGCTACTACCTTTAATCAGGATTTAGATTGGAACGTAGCTGCAGTTACCGATATGAGCAATATGTTTTATGCCGCAATAAATTTTAATGGAGATATAAAGAATTGGATAGTTTTGAATGTTGAGCATATGGACGATATGTTTTATCAGGCAGCCAAATTTAATCAAGATATAGGTGGTTGGGATGTAACAAATGTTACCAGAATGGATCATATGTTTGCAGGAGCAATAAGTTTTAATCAGAACCTTGAACGTTGGAATGTTGTAAGCCTTACCAATGCCAGAGGCATGTTTTCTAATGTTAAACTGTCTATGGAGAATTATGAAGCTTTGTTAGAAGGTTGGAGCAATCGTTCATTACAACGAAATGTCGTTTTTGACGGAGGACTAAGTACTTATTGTAAAAAGAAAGAAGCTAGAAAAAAGCTTATAGACACTTTTGAGTGGCGTATTAGAGATGGCGATGAGGACTGTTCGTTATTCGATGCACAATTTGTTACCACTTGGCAAACTACAATCGCGAATGACCCTATAACTATACCTACTACCGGACCAGGTACAGGTTATAATTATACTGTAGATTGGGGTGATACTACCCCCGAAGAAACTAATCAAACGGGTAATGCAACACATATCTATGCCACAGCAGGTACTTATACGGTTACAATTTCCGGAGATTTCCCTAGAATTGATTTTAGTAACAGTACACCAGCAAATAGATTAAAAATACAGAGCATAGAGCAATGGGGTACTGAACAATGGCTATCTATGGAAGGCGCCTTTCAAGGTTGTGAAAACTTAATAGGAAAAGCTACAGATGCTCCAGATTTATCTAGAGTAGGAATGAGTATGGAGCGTATGTTTGATGGCGCCTCAAGTTTTAATCAGGATATTGGAGATTGGGATGTTTCAGAAGTTACTTCTATGGAGTATATGTTTCGTAACGCCAGAAGTTTTAATGGAAGTATTGGGGCTTGGGAAGGAGATGTTCGTAATGTAACTACTATGGAAGGCATGTTTGATGGAGCAACTGCTTTTAACCAGGACATTGGGAATTGGAGGGTTTCTAATGTAACCACCATGAAGAACATGTTCCGAGGAGCAACAAGCTTTAATCAAGATATAGCACCCTGGGAAAGTACGGTTTCAAGAGTTCTCAATATGGAAGGCATGTTTGAAGGTGCCACAAATTTTAATCAAAATATTGGAAACTGGTACGTCTATAATGTAACTAACATGCAGTATATGTTTCGTAATGCTGCCAGTTTTAATGGAAATATAGAGCGATGGGGGGCTTCAGTTTCAAGTGTTACCAATATGGAAGGTATGTTTGATGGAGCAACAAGTTTTAATAAGGATATTGGAGGTTGGTATGTTTATAATGTTACTAATATGAAGCATATGTTTCGTGGTGCAACTGATTTTAATGGAAATATAGCACGTTGGGGGGATTCTGTTTCAGAAGTTACCAAAATGGAAGGTATGTTTAATGGAGCAATAAGTTTTAATCAAAATATAGGAGGCTGGGATGTTTCAAAAGTTGAAAATATGACAAATATGTTTGCGGGTGTTAAGCTTTCTACAGAAAATTATGATGCGTTGTTAAAAGGCTGGAGCAGACGTTTAATAAAAAGCAATGTAACATTTCATGGAGGCGATAGTATGTATTGTAATGGAGAGGACGAGCGGGACAGGCTAGAGACCAATTTTAGTTGGGTTATTACAGATGGCGGTAAGAATTGCAGTTTAAGCACTCAAGACATAACGCCAGATACAATTAAGATAGTGCCCAATCCAACAATAGCCCATATTAAAATAGATTTAGATGATGTAATCGAGCAAGTAAACATTTACAATTTACAAGGCGCCGAAGTCATGTCGCAAAAACAAATGGATAATAAAACTATGAATTTATCGCAGTTATCTGCGGGTACTTATATATTAAAGTTACAAACAGATACAGCTACAATAGTTCGTAAAGTTGTTAAGAAGTAATTATAACAGTTTTAATGTTTTAATATTGAGAGAGGAGGGGCCTAAAAGATGTCATTTACAATTAAGATAAACTTGCTCGCCCCAGCAAGCATTATTTTAAGATAAGTATATTCATGCTAGTACTTTTGCGGTTTTTTTAATGTACTAGCGATATTCACTACAAAGTATGCTTTGTAGTTCTTATATACTTAAAATGACAAAGAATCTATTTTTTAGGCACCCTCTTTTTTTACCATTCTACTAACCAAATCTTCCTTTTAGCCTAAATATTAAAGGGGATACAAACCGATGCATGTACGATAACGCGAAAAGTAATTAAAAAAGTAATTCCATTATTTTAATATTCTAACAAAGAGCTTATCTCAAAAACAAGCATAAGCGTAATCTAACAAATTAAACCCAATACAACTTTAGAAAGAAAACAATTAGACCAATATAGCATTATTATAATAGCAGTTTTTTATCTTTAAACACTAATAAAGCACACAATGAAAAAACTATTAAGTATAATAACAACCATAATGCTTATAAGCTGTGGTTCGCAAAATAAAGTATCGGATGGAACAAACAATAAAGCAGATGCCACTTCTAAAAGTAGGACAATACCGGTATTAAAAGAAAATGTAATATCAAGTCTAGAGTATTTGGCTTCAGACGCGTTAGAAGGAAGGAACACGGGAAGTGCAGGTATAGAAAAAGCTGCTGTTTTTATTGAAGATTTTTTTAAGAAAAATAACGTTCAACCCTATTTTGAAACTTACAGAGATAGTTTTTATATTAAGGATATTGTTGGGTATAATGTGGTAGGATATATTGAAGGACAAGATGCACAATTAAAAAACGAATTTGTTATTCTGGGAGCACATTACGATCATATAGGAACAGCAGAACCGGTTAATGGAGATACTATAGCCAACGGTGCAAATGACGATGGTTCTGGTACCGTGGCCGTTTTAGAGTGGGCAAAATATTTTTCCAGATCCAAAAGCAATAAACGAAGTATCCTGTTTACATTGTATGCAGCAGAAGAAATGGGTTTAAAGGGCTCAGGTCATTTGGCAAAACGATTGAAAGAAAAAGGAATTGATTTATATACCATGATTAATTTCGAAATGGTTGGTGTTCCAAGAGCTAAACAAGAAACCATGGCTTATATAACAGGGTATAAAAAATCTAATATGGCGGAAAAACTTAACCATTATGCCAAGGATACTATTGTTGGGTTTTTACCACAGGCTAAAGCGTATAATCTGTTTATGCGATCGGATAACTATCCTTTTTTTAATGCGTTTAAAGTGCCGGCTCAAGCCATTTCCACATTCGATTTTACCAACTTCGATTATTACCACCATGTAGACGACGAAGCCGATAAAATGGATTTTGAACACATGACGTCCTTTATGAATAAAATGATTCCAGCTATAGAAGGCATGGTAAATGCCGAAACCAAGGAAATAAAATTAAACGATGAGTAAAAATATAATCATTACAGGAACAAGTAGAGGGATTGGATTCGAGTTGGTACAATTATTTGCTAAGGCAGATTATAATGTGCTTGCTCTATCTAGAAACAGCAAGCCAATTGAAGCGCTCGAGTTAAAAAATGTAATAGCATTATCATTCGATTTAAGTAAAAAAGACGATTATAAAAAAGTAGAAAGCTTTATTGGCTCTAATTGGAAACAAGTAGATGTGTTAATACATAATGCAGGAACGTTGCTCAATAAGCCTTTTGTTGAAACATCAATGGAAGATTTTGAACACGTATACAAAACCAATGTTTTTGGAGTAACCGAACTAACCCGAATAGCCATACCGTTTATGCAACGTACTAGCCATGTGGTAACCATTAGCTCTATGGGAGGTGTACAAGGTAGTATGAAGTTCCCGGGATTGGCTGCCTATAGTTCTAGTAAAGGCGCGGTTATTACTTTAACCGAACTACTAGCAGAAGAATATAAAGAAACAGGCCCATCGTTTAATGTGCTAGCCTTAGGAGCTGTGCAAACCGAAATGTTGGAAGAAGCTTTCCCAGGATACCAAGCTCCCACTACCGCATTGGAAATGGCACAATATATTTTCGATTTTTCCCTAAATGGTAATAAATATTATAACGGAAAAATACTACAGGTGTCTAGCTCGACACCTTAAAATATAGATTAAAAGAGTATAAACATAGACTAAAGCTGCCTTGATGAAATTTGTACAGTTTTATCAGTTTTTGACTATAATTTTTAGTGAGTTAATACATATATTTGGAGGTGTTAAAACCTATTAATAACCCTTTTGCCCAAAATCAAAACAGTAAATCAAGGATAATTGATTTGCAAAAATAAAACCCACTTTGTAGTGAAAAGTATTAAATTTCTAATTTTCGTTATGGTTATGTCTTCATTAACGAAAATTCAAGCACAATGTGTTACCGACGAAAAAACAATTGAGATCTGTGATATAACTGTTGTAGATAGCGACCCTAGTCCGGGTAGTCCAGATCCAGATGGAATTATTAACCTGTTTGATAGTTATAACGCCTTTCCAGGGGTTACCCCAATAGATGCAACTATGGGAACTTGGTTCGATCCTAATTTCAATTTTGCATTAGATGGAGTAGGCAACTTGCACTTGTGGGATTTGGACAGATCTTCACTAGCAGAAACAAATCATCAATTTCACTTTTTAAATGCTTCATCAGGATGTCCTAATGATATTCTTATAAGGTTTAATGTGGTGGTGGGACCTTTTTCTGGTTATGCCAAAGGCGCTGGGACTACTGGAGCAAATATACAAGTTTGCGACTTAAACTCTACACCAAGAAATAGATGTAATTTAGAACCAGATATAGATCTTTTTAACGCTTTAGAGCCTATTCCGAGTCCGCATCTTAATGGCAGATGGGTGTACAATGGAGGTGGTTCTGGTTTTGTTAACTTAAATGGTTCATATTTAACAGTTACCATTCCATATTCAGAAGGACCATCTCGGGTTGATGAGCAAACGTTTCATTTTACTTATATAGTTCCGGGTATGAATCCTTGCGACGTTGAAGATCAAACAGATGTTAGTGTTTCTGTTGTAAGAAAAGTTTTTTCTGGATATTCAAAAAACAGACGTATTTGTGAGGATGTTATTAAAAGTGGGGCATATGATGCAGATATAGATTTAAGAGATGATGAATTTTTAGCACTGGAAGATACAGATGGTACCTGGATAGGGGATACTTTTGGTCAAGTAACTAACCCCATAGATTCCAGAATAAATATTAAAGATATTTATGACCAAATTATAGCTAGAGACGGTATTAGGTTTGGATGCGCAAGAGCAGGCTATAATTACAGGGTAAAACAACGTTCGGGAGTTTGTGAAGACACAACATCTACAGTTGGTTTTAAGATTTATGAAGAAATAAGGCAGTTTACAGCAAAAGCAAATCCGCCATCGTACTGCGAGGATGATACAACACAACCAGCTAGTATAGATTTATATGATCTACTTGAATTTGAAACCGAAGTCGATCCTTCAACAGGGTTAGACGTTTTATTTGAATATGACAACGATGCTTGGACGAATTGGGAATTTATTTCTGGTCCTTCAGATTTAGGTCTTGTATCCAATACGAATCTTCGAGCTCCTCCAATTGGATATTCTCATTTAGGAACTATTAATTTAGTAAATGCTCCTCCTGGCGATTATGTTTTTCAATATATAGTTCATCCTGAATATAATTGTTGGCCGGATTTTTTTCAAGCGTATGATTATACGCCAGATTATTGTGATAAAACGATAGATGATAATCTGCCATGTGGCCAAAAATCAGAACAGGTAAGATTTACAATATATCCTAAACTTTATGCAGGTGAAAACACATCGGGAGCAGAATTTTGTGAAACAAATCCTCTTATGGCGAATCCGTCAGGTATACAGCTAATCGATTTATTAGACGATAATGGTGTTGAAACTATTTATAGAGGGGTTGATGGAGCGTGGTTCGATTTAAATACAGGAAATCGCATACCAAACCCATATACTTTACCAGAAATTAGCGATCAGCGGACCTTTAGATTTGAATATATTACAAGAACCAGTGAAGGTTGTGAAGATAGAGCCACATTATCTTTTACAGTATTTGAAGAATACCAATCGGGAACAGGGTTGCCAAATAGAGATGTATGCGATAATAATGTACCCTTTGATTTGTTCGACGAGCTAGCCGGTAATCCTAGCACTAATGGTACATGGATAGGACCAAGCGGATATACCACTACAACTCATAATGCCATATTTACACCAGGAGTTTCAGACGAAGGTGATTATACTTATACTGTTCCAGATAATGTTAATAGTTCAGGAACAATTTTATGTTCTGGAAGCTCGGCTACTATAACAATTAAAAATCATCAAGCTCCAAATGCGGGAACGGGAGGTGATTATTTAGTGTGCCGATCCGATTCAGAAATAGATTTAAAAGATTATTTAGGGGCTTCGGCAGATTCTGGAGGCGTTTTTAGAAATTTAGATACTGGCGACTTATTATCCGATAGCTTGCTGGATGTTTCTCAATTACCAGCAGGAATATATAATTTTCAATATGAAATTCAAGGTCATGCTTCCTGTCATTTGGAAACATCCCAAATTGGAATAACCATAGTAGAAGTACCAATTCCTACAGCAACAAATCAAACATTTTGTGCTGCATTAGGAGCAACAATTTTAGATCTCGTTGCCACTAATGGAGCAGATTTTAATTGGTATGATAATATTGATGATACAACACCGCTGTTAATGGGAACTGTTTTAGTTGATGGAGAAGATTATTTTGTTGCAGCAGTAAATTCAGATGGATGCGAATCTCCAAGGATAGGAATAACAGTAGAAATTTTACCTCTAGATCATAAAGATTGCGAGAGTTGTTTTAAAGATGGGATCTCAGTCAATGGAGATGGAATGAATGACGAATTCGATCTATGTGGTCTACCTAATGCTTTTCCAAATTTCGAATTAAATATTTTCAACAGATTTGGAACAACCGTTTACAAAGGCGATAAAAATACGCCACCATTTAATGGGGTGTCAAATGTATCTTTAACACTGGGTAAAGAGTTACCATCTGGTGTTTATTTTTATGTGTTCGATCCTAAAAATGGTTTCACAGAACCAATACAAGGCAATTTTTATTTAAGTAGATAATAACAGCATGAATATAAAATTAGTATTACTATTCATCATATGTAGTCTGTCGGCATTCTCACAACAAGAACCCCATTATACCCAATACATGTATAATATGAGTATGGTGAATCCCGGGTATATGATTAACGAACCAAGTATTGTTCAAGTAGGAAGTTTGTATCGTACACAATGGGTTGGTATAGAAGGTTCTCCAAAAACTGCTAACGTATTCGGACATATACCATTAAATGATCGTATTGAATTAACTGTAAACTATTTAAACGATAATATTGGAGGAAACATAAATTTAAGCGAAAATGTATTTAATATAGATGCCGCATATAAAATAAGTCTCGCTAACGATTTAAACCTTTCTTTTGGTTTGAAAATGGGGATCGATCATTTAAACTTTAGTGCTTTGGGGAGTAATGTGAGTAATGATCCATTGTTTGAGAATACAAAAAAGACCGTATTGAATGTTGGTGCCGGTGTATTTCTTTTCAAGCATAACTATTATGTAGGGTTGTCTTCCCCTAACTTGGTTCCCAGTGATCTAAACGTAAATAGTAATATTGTATATAACGATAATCCACATGCTTTTTTAATAGGAGGTTATGTGTTTGATATTAATGATGATCTTAAGTTAAAACCATCTACAGTAATAAAATACGTAGGAGGATCACCTTTGTCTTTCGATATTTCTGCAAATGCCCTATACCTTAATACTTTTGAGTTGGGTGTTTCATATCGATATCAAGATGCAACATCGGGATTGGTTGGCGTTAATATAACACCCAATCTTAAAGTAGGATATGCTTACGATTTTAATACCAGTAAGTTAAATAATTATAACAGCGGAAGCCATGAATTTGTATTGCTCTATAAGTTTGATGTGTTAGGATTGAGTAAAAAATATGCATCGCCAAGATTTTATTGATATGATTAAGAAAATAACCTTTATTGTAATTACCCTGTTTGTTATACAGGGATCATTTGGACAAAAAAGAACAAGAGCCGATCGTTTTTTTGAAAAAGGAGATTATATCAATGCGGCTATATATTATGAAGAAGAACTAAAAAAAGAACGACACAAAAAAGCTTTAGAGAATATAGCGACTTGCTATTATAACACCTTTCAATATAGGTTGGCATCACGCTATTTAAAGCAATTAGTTAAAGGGAGGTTTGGAGAAAAAGATAAAACCTATAATAATGAGTATAATTTTAAGCTATATCAGGTACTATCCGCTTTAGGCGATTACGAAACAGGCTTAGACTATTTTAAAAAATATAAGGAAAATGCATCGGCATCATTAAATAAACCAGAGTCTATAGAAATTATAGAGGAGTTTAAGCTTAAAAACCCTGATTATGACATAAAAAAAACACGGTTTAACTCAGATGCATCCGATTTTGGAGCGGTGAAACATAATGACAGTGTTTACTTTACTTCAGATAGGGATACTAAAAAAATATTTGGAAAAACTTATAAGTGGACGCATCAACCTTTTTTGGATATTTATGTTACCAAAGTAAATGATAAAAACGATACGATAGGGAGTACCATAGCTTTACCAAAAACCATAAACTCGAAGTTACACGAAGGCAATTTCTGTTTTAGTGACGATGGAAATACGATATACGTGTCTAGAAGCAATTATACCGATGGTAAAAAAGAGTTTAACGATCAGTCTGTAAACGACATTCATCTCTATAAAGCAAACCGGGTAGAAGGTAAGTGGAGTAAGTTGGAAAAGTTGTCATTTAACAAAAACGGATTTTCATATCAGCACCCGGCGCTAAGCCCCGATGGTAAAAAACTCTATTTCTCATCAAATATGGAGGGTGGTTTTGGAAGCTTCGATTTATATTATGTCCCTATTGCAGTAGATGGCGTATTTGGCGATCCCGTTAATTTAGGAGCTACCATCAATACCGCAAACAGAGAGCATTTTCCTTTTATTTCGCAAGAAGGAAACCTGTTTTTTGCTTCTAACGGACATTTAGGTTTGGGTATGCTGGACAATTTTGTGTCTGAGTTGGTTGATGGCAAGTTTACAATTCCAATAAATTTAGGAATGCCCGTAAATTCCAGATACGACGATTTTAATTTAAATTACTACAACGAAAAGCAAGGCTTCTTTTCTTCCAATAGAAATAAAAAGAACGACGACATTTTTATGTTTACCCAAACCGGGGAGATTTTTATCAGGGAGTATATCAACATGTTTGAAGTAAGGGATTTGGAAACCAAAGCCTATATCCCTAATGCCAAAGTGGTACTACTAGATAAAAACGACAAAGAGCTATACACAAATACCCTAGATTCTTTGGCGGCATTCAATATGAATTTATTGGCAGGAAACTATCTGTTTAAAGCAGAACATGAAGCGTATCGACCAAACGATATGAATATTAGAGCCATTGAGGAGCAAGACCAAAAGCATATATTGTATTTAAGCAAAATACCACCTCCGGAGCCGCCAGACCCTATAGATGTTATTATTACAGAAAAGAAAATTGATAAAAAACTTAAGGAAGAAGACCCCGAACGTTTTGCTTTACTCACCGATACCGAAGGTCCTCCAGTAGTTGAAAAAGATGGTAAGTTATTCTTTGAATTAGAACCGATATATTTTAATTTTGACATGTGGAATATTAGGGCAGATTCTAAAGTGATACTGGACGAATTGGCAGCTAAATTAGAGCGTTACCCTAAAATCCATTTAAAGATAAGTTCTCATACCGATAGTAGAGGAACGGTGCGTTACAACCAGATATTATCTGAACGACGTGCAGAATCTACCAGGAATTACTTAGCCTTAGAAGGTTATATAAATGCCCGTAGAATGAAGTTTCAAGGTTTTGGAGAACAGGAGCCCATTGTACCATGTCCGATGTTGGAATGTACCGAAGAGGAACACCAATTGAACAGGCGTAGTGAGTTTGAGATTGTGGAGTATTAAGTTTATTATTGACAAATGAGTAAATATAAGTGCGTTATTTTCGATTGTGATGGTGTTTTAATCGATAGTGAATCCATAGCCGTTGGTACTATGGTAGATATGGCAAACGATTTAGGAGCCAATATTGAAAAAGAAGGTGCTGTTGCCCAATTTAAAGGGAAGTCTTTCGGTACCTGTATTGAAATGATTTCAGAACGCATTGGAGCACCTGTGCCAGAGACTTTTGAAGAAGATTACAGAGTAAAAAGCTTCGAAGCTTTTAAAAAAGATATCCAACCTATTGAGGGTATAAAAGAAGTGGTTGAAAACTTAAAACTGCCTTTTTGTACCGCATCCAGTGGTCCAGAAAATAAAATCAGACTTAATTTAGGAATCACTGGACTATTACCATTTTTTGAAAATAATATTTTTAGCTGCTACACCATTGGAAAATGGAAACCAGATCCTGCTGTGTTTTTATGGGCAGCAGAAACTATGGGTTTTAAACCAAGCGAATGTGTGGTGGTAGAAGATAGCTTGTCTGGAGTTCATGCAGCAAAACGTGGAGGTTTTGATGTGTTTGGGTTTACCGCACATGATTATCATAATGAGTTGAAAAGTGAGGCTACTAAAGTATTTAGAAGTATGTCTGACCTTTTAAAAATGTTGTGATGTTTTTTGGCGACTGTTGTTCGTTTAATGTTATTGACAAATACACGTATGGTTTTCAAATTGTAAATTTTCTCACCAGAAAAATTACTTGTAAAAGTGCATGTTCTACTCAAATGCCCTCTTAGTTATGCTTACTTAGCCTCTTTTAGTCACTTTTATTAGTGTTTAATAATTTTAATTGTTTGATTATCAATTTTCAAAAAATAGATATTAGTAGGTAAGTCCGTTAGATTGATATTTATTGTTTTAGATGTACCTATTCCAGTTATAACATTCTGCCCTAGAATATTTAAAACCGAATATGGCATCGTGTGATGTGTCGTTCTTTCAACACGAACTATGGCATTGGTTGGATTCGGATATATTTTAGTCTTATCAGGTTTGGGGGCATTCAGTCCTAAAATTGGTGTGCAATCTGAAAAGAAATCTTTAATGTAACTTTTTTGAGTATCATTAGTTGCATGTGCTGCATCCCCTCGGATATGTGCTACCTTGCCAGATAGATAAGAGAATTCAGTAATCTCTGGATTGCCAGAAGATGTCCCTGATGCTATTTGAGTACCTGTATATCCTTGATTTTGGGCTATAATATACGCTGCTTCTTCAGCAGGTAAAAAATCAACTCCAACAGGTGATGTACCTCCATTATAAGGAATTATTGGATCATTAGTATTGGAAATACTTAAATACCTTCTTGTAGTTAAAGGATTTGTTGAAACGTCGTAACCACAGTACGCACTAGAAGGATTAGTAGAAGAACTTGGCTTGTAAAAATTACCAGAACGATATAACGACTCGTTTAGGTGAGAAACGATGGCGCAGACGATATCTATTCCTGTATTGGTATTCTCTACAAATATTCTATTTGCCAGAGATGCTCCATTTGAAGAGCCTAAAATTCTAATTTGATTGGGATTAATATTAGAATAGCCTTGTACAAGCGTTACAAGATCATCTATCATTTCAACATCTGGTGCATCGCTATTTTCTTCGCAAATATTCCAACTATTTTGATATCCTGTTACACCAATAAGGACATGGCATTCTAAAACACTCGAAAATTGAGTAATCGAGCCCATAGCATTCCCTCCATTACCATGAAGTATTATACAGACAGGAAATCCATTTGGGGGTACAGTTCCTGTTGGCACTTTTATGCTTATTGGATATGTGTAGCCACTTGGTTGCTGAGACCATGTTTTAGTAACATTTAATATGCTTGTATTAGTTAAGTTTTGAGAAATAGCCAATGCTGGTAAAACTATAAGAATTAGAAACAGTGCTTTTTTCATGCCTTATTATTTATTTTAACCTTAAGTAACGTTTGAAAAAATGTTCGAAATTTAGCTCCCAGTGCCTAACAACTTAATATGAGATCGTTTCAACACTGAAACATATATCCTTAATTTAGTTCAGGAAGTTTCAAACGGATTGCTTTATATTAAACAAATTTAGGTAAATTTTCTTACAAAATGAGTGGTTGCGATTTTAAAGCATTTTTATATGTTTGTGTACATCAGATAGATAACTAGGGTTTGTGAAGCAAAAGGCGATGGTTTTGGTGTGTTTGGGTTTACCTCATGATTATATAATGTGCTAAACAAAGAAGCTACTAAGACGTTTAATAGGAGGATGCCGGAGCTTTTGGAGGTGATTTATTAGGTGTTCGTTAACGTATTGGATATAAGTAGTAGCGTGAGTTAGCAGTTAACTTTGCAAGTACACACCAAGCTGAAAATTAACAAGGGTTTTCAGATGTTGGGTGAAGTTATTTATTATTAATTCTTTTCAATACTTCCTCAATGTCAAAATCAGGAGGTAAGGCTTTAAAAGACTTGTCATTTTTTGTTATATTATATTTTTTTCTTTGAAATTCTCTTAATTTGTCAATTTCTATTGTTCCAGTTAGGGTTACATTGTTTTCTCCTCCTTTGACTTTAATAATATCTTTATTGTAAGTTTTTGTTGGTTGGGTAATTCTAGTATCTCCATAATCGCTTGAATTCACTTGTGCAACGTAACAATGTAAATCACGGGATACAGATTCTACCAAGTTAGAAAAGTAATTGACGTCTTTGTTATATTCAACAGCAACCAATAAATCTATTTTAGCTTTCAAGAGGCTTCTATGCAGGATGTTTGTAAGTTCAAAACAATAAAATACAGAAAAATAGATGTTTTTCCAATTGAATATATGATATCTCTGAACTTTTGGGTTTGGAATTTGAATATGATTCCCAATGATTAATTCTTCTTCGATTGGAGCATAATGATTTTTTAACCTGAAAACAATAGTAGCATCTTTATATCCATTTATATTAACAGGTAAAATTGTGGCTACAAAATTATAAGCTCTGTTATTAATAGTTATGTGTTCCAAGCCTGAAATCACCAAACTTTCATTTTTCACAGAATATCGTACTAGACTAGACAATAACTCTAAAGGAATGAAGTATTCTGGAAATATTACTATATCAGATTTGTTCTTTCTAGTAGATTTTAGAAAATCAACTAGATTTTGATATCTTAAATTGGTGACGTTAGTTTTCTGTCTTAATCCATCTAAAACATTTTTACTATTAACTTTTGTATTTGCAACAGATATTTTTGGTTTAAGTAATTTATCTTGTTTTTTAGAGTTTACAGATATGTTAGTCAAGTTATTATTTGTATCTCCGATTTTATAAAATTTATCTCTATAATTGTCAATTTTGTCTTCAAACAAATAATTTGGTTTATGATTTCTATTTGCTATTTTAAAACGTTCAAAAGATTGGTCTAAAAAATGATTTTCATTTTCTGATGTGAAATCACAAATAGATATTTTAGAATTTTCTTTTTTATATTCTTGACAATTGATATCAGTTATTAATTTAGAAATAGTGTATTCCCAAAATTTTACTGATCTTGGAGAGTTTTTCAATAAATCTTCATCAATATTGTATTTTTCTAAATTGACATTATAATTTATTAAACTAATCTTACCATCGTAACTTTCTTTTGTATAGTTCAATAAAGGAATAGAAATATATTGATGTCTCATCATATTAGACTTTCTGTAACGTAAAGCCCAGATTGAATTACTTCTAGTTATTCTATTGAAGAAAAACTCAATTAAATTAGATTCTATTGAGTTACTTTTAAATTCAAAACTTCTTTTTATTTCTGTATCACTGTCTATGAAATTTAAATTCAAGGAAAGTGCTAATTCGTGTGCACTATCTAAATAATTAATCAATGTATTTTTTACACGATTAGATTTAATTTTGGTGTTTTTGAATTGAATTTTATTGATTTCTTGGATACATTGGAAATAAAAATCTATATATTCTGACGGTTTATCGTTTACTAATAAATATGTAAAAATCTTTTCCCAAAGTTTATAAAATTCAATTGTGTTTTGACCATTGAAAATTTTTAGAAAACTGTTAATTTCACTATCTGAAACACTTTTTTTGTGTTTAGACGCACCTAAAATTTTATTGGTTAGGTAAACCGTTAAACCAAATCGATTCTCTTTATAGTCTTTTAATGTTCTTATTTTTCCATCAGAATCAGTATAATTTAAATAGAGTGCATTTTTATCAAATTCGCCTAAATTTTCATTATTATCAGGAAGGTCTTTAAATTCACTTGACCTATAATTTAACTCTTGTTTCAACTTATCAATTACGATGTCAGATTCATTAAAGTCAAAATAATACATTAAAGTTTTTTCCTGCTGACAATATAAGTTTTCATATTGGTCGATTTTAATTTTTCGTTCTTTACCATTAACTATAATTTGAAAAATTGGGTCAAGATTTTCAATTATATATTTTTCAATTTTAGAAAGCTTAATTTTTTCTAAATTTTGTTCTTCTTTGTTTTCTGTTTTTAAGTAATTAATGTGGTTGATTTTATACCCATTATATTTTTCAATTTGTTCAATAGATTCTTTAGGGTCAGAAATGACAATTAGAATATCATCTACATATCGGCCATAATATGCAGGCTTGATTTTTTTAATGATAATTTTGTCTAAATCGTTTAAGTAGTGATTTGCAATTATATAAGATGAAAGTAAACCAATAGGAAGTAAAAAACTTTCATTGAGGTTATTATTTTTTTTATCAATTATATCATATTCAGAAATTATTTTATGTGTATAAATTTTATGTAACATTCTTAAAATATTATTTACAAAATCGTCCTTTGGAAAGTATTTGTCAAAATTTAAATTGGTAGAATTAAAATAGTTTTTTATGTCAAGATTAATGAACAATGCATTTTTTTTGTTTTTCAATAACTCTTGAGCAACTGAAACTGAATCATCTCTCCAAGATTGATATTGAGAGTAATATGGTTTGAAAAGCGATGAGTTTTGAATTAAATCAGTTCGCTCTTTATTTAAGAGTAATCTATTTCCTTTACATTGGTCTAATAGTTCTGCATCAAATTTGTACCCACTCCTTATAATCCACATTATTGAAATAATATGAAATTCTAACGGAGCGTTAATGAAAGGATTTACTTTTTCAACTTCGTAATTCTCTTTGCATTTAACATTAGAAATGAAATTTTTGTCTAAAGGGTTTTCTGTAGATTTTATTTTTTTAGGAAAAAAATCTACTCTTATTTGACTAAATAAATAATAGAAATATTCACTTTTTAAATTATTAGAATTTATTTCGTCTAACAATTTTGCGAATTTTATTTCCAAATTTTGTTCAATAGTATTTTGTTTGGTATCAAAAATATTCTTGAAGTCATTCGAACTAGAATAAGGTTTTGATATAATCCAACTAAATAAATTTGAATCATCTTTTTTGGTATCTGTTTCGAATTCAATTAGTTTTTCTCGTAAAAGGAGTTCAGTATTATCGTAATAGACGTAATTCTTTAACTTATAATATGCTATTTTAACTTCTTCTAATGTGTACATTCAGTTTTTTCTAATTGCGCCCAACGGCTTTATATGAGATCATTTTAATTTTTATATCTAATGCTAAACAAATCTAGTTTATTTTTCTTACAAATATAATGCTTTGGTTTTCAAAGAATTTACAGTGTGTGTATTTTTTCACACTATTGAATGTTTGTATCTTAATGGATGTTAACCGCTCTGAATAAGTTTTTATTAAGCTTTATTTAAAGCTATTTCAAACTGATAGGAATAGTAAAGTATGATTTAATAACCTTTAAAAACGAACTTGTAGTTATAACCATTTAATCATTTGCCATAATCATTTTTGTTTTAAGAATAGCAGAAATCGTATCAAAGTACCACCACGTTTAGAAATAACCTCATAACTCAATCGTAGTTTAACCGTAGAATCTGAGAGTTTTTTATTATCAATTTCGGTTACATTTCTAATAGTAATATCTATCGATGCATTAGGTAAGTTTAATGGTGCATCTCCAAGTTTTTAAGCTGTTCAATTTCCTTTTAGTTCTTTGATTCTGGGGATTCATAAAAATGATATCAAAAAATAATTTATTGCCTTGTATTACTCCTAATTTTCAGGCAAATGAAGTAAGTCCAGTTCTTTGTATTCCTCTGAGTAATATTTCTTAAGAATAGCTATATAATAATTATAAGGGCTATGTTGAGAGATAGATTGTTTTTGTTTGTTGTCATTCCAGTCCTTATCACTTTTCATTTTCTTTTTCTCCTTTCTAGTCATTTTCTTTGTGTTAGTTTGAACTTCAGAAATTGAAAAAGGCTCTAATTGTTGAATCGTTCCGGTTTGAAAATAATTTATATCTTTCACGTATGCCGGCATTTCAATTGAAGCATAAGAAATGGATATTATTCTTTCGATTAGTAGATTGCTTTGATTGATATACGTTGTTAAGAGTGGTTCAAGTACCGGAATAATCAAATTTTTTATTTTTGGAACATCTCCCTGTATTAATAAATTCTCCCAGGCTTTGTAAAATAAATGACCATATGCATTCTTTTCTTCCTGGTAATTCATGGGCAATTTTGGCACCAAATCGTCCGGATTGATAATACTGTAACTCATATTGTTATCACTGTATTTAAAATTGTACTCATCGGCAAATTCTTTGTTTCCACACATGGGGTTGCCAAAGGCATAGGTTTTATATACATTTTGGGCGAATTGCCCATCGTCTGATAAGTTTTCTAAATAGGCACGGCTTAGGTGCGCTAAAGCTCCACCCTGACTATATCCAGTAAGAAAGATATTAGAAATGCCTTTAGAATTAAGCTTATTAATTTGTTCGATAATTTGAGGAGCGAGTAGTGCTATTGTTAAAGCATAGCCAGAATGCACTGCAGCTTTTTTATTGGTTGCAAATTTGTAGTTAATATTCTCTGAATCTATTTTAATAACACCTCTAGCGGGAATCATTGCAGAGTAAAAGTTCTCTATCCAACTGGAAGTTTTATTTGTAGAACCTCTAAAACTGATGACTCCTAAGTTATCACTTTCATACACCTGAAAAACGTTGTCCATGCCTATTACCTCAGAAGTAAAAACCTTTCGAAATTCTTTAGGTACGATCAAGGAATCGGAACCGTATAGTTTCTGAAAAGTATAACTGTTACACACAGCAATTAGCGATTTGGCTTCAGAAGGCTCAAAACCCTCTCGGAGTTGGGCAAAAGTATAGTTGCTTAGGTTTAATAGAAGTATGAAGATGACTATTCTCATTGACTGTTTTGAACCTTTATTTTTGTATTATGGACAACTGAAATGTCCTGGCTCTCAATGATGTTATCATCAGAAATGCGCCAATATATCAATAGTTACAGTTATGGCGGCTGGATCTGATAGATTGAGAACAGAGATGCTCAGATACACTTAGTCCATGATAATAATTCTATATGGTTATTATTTTCTTAAAAACTGTATGTGATAAAGCATAATGCTAAATTAGATGTGAATTCATCCTAAAACTATGATTTTTGTCATATCATACGGTATAAATGATCCTTTTCGGTGCTCAAATAACAAATCTGAAGTTTTGATTTGTTGTGTTAAGTTCTTGAATTCCTTTTTCTAACAGTTTACTGTTTTTATTGATTAACTCTATATTCATTTCTTTAATAGCACACAACGGTTATATAAGAATAGTTGCGGTTTTGTGTTCGAAGATTTTCCGTTGGAAATCAAACGTAGCAAAATACCGGCTACCTTTTTTAAGCCTAAAACAGCAATTATTTTTATATCATGTTAGGCGCTGCTAATTGTGATTTTAGGACTTATTTTAAGTGATTTCCTTTATTTTTAAATACTCATAATCATCTCCTCCTAAATAATTAACCATTCCTAAGTAAACAGAAGTTGTTAAAATAAGATTGATTTGATTTGCTATCGTTTCGATTTCAATGTCAGAAGGTTCGGTGTCATCATACATCAACATTAGCGTAATTGGTTCTTCGAGATTCGATTTAAGTTGATTTTCACTACCTTCTTCAAAGTCTTGTAAATATGAATGTTTTCTTGAAATATTAAATTCTACTGAAGAGTTGGTTGATTTTGCTTCTATCCATTCGTAAACATTCTCATAGTCACATTCAAATTCTCCTATTAATCCTTTCTTAAAAAATATTTCAGCAAGATCGTCCAATGACCTTTCTGAATAGAACCAAATCTTATAATTTTTACTGTTTGATTTCATAGTAACTATTGCACATAACTTGTATGCGTATGGTTTGTAGTGTTAGGAGGTAAGTTAGCAAAAAAGAACGAAGAGTGCGGAAATTCGGCAGAATTTCCTGAACCATCTTTAAACACTATGAACTATACACGTGTTTAGTTTTTTATTAGTTCAATTAACTTTTCTAATTGCGAATCATTTTTTCTCAGCAGTTGATTCTCATCTCGTTCTATAATAATGTCTGGTTTAGTTCCATTCCCATCAAGTGTTTTTCCATTTCTTTGAAAAGAAAGCATTGTCGATAATTTGACACGAATATTAGAATTTTTGAGGTAAAATATTTTTGACCTACCGCTTGAGCCATTTGTGGTTACTCCAACTATTTTTATATTATCTAAACCTTTAAACGCAGAAGTAAATACGGAAGCAGCACTGAAACACTGGTCATTTATTAAAATATAAATAAGACACTCTACAGGATGTTGATTGCTATGCAAAACCATATAATATGGTTCACTAAATTTGTTCGCATCAACTTTAAATTCTGTTTCAAATTTCTTATTAAATTTATCTATTGTTTTTCTATCCTTATCAGTTAAAAATTCTGAGTTATAGTTATAGAGAAATCTTGAACGCATAGAAGAGATATCTTCATCTAAGAATTGGTCACTTCTTACATAAGCTACATTTGCAACCCAAGGCGATTGTTCAGGTTGCACAAAATAACCTGACAATGTATTAAGTATTTCCCTTGTTCCTCCACCATTTCCACGAATATCAAGTATCAATGCTTTTGAGTTCCTGTATTTTTCAATTGTTGATTTCAAGTAATGTTCAAGATTTGGATTTTCGTCATAATCCAACATTGAAGGAATAGCGAGATATGCTATTGAATCAGTCAACCATTTATCTAATTTGGTCAAATCAAAATCTTTATCACGATCAAAGTTTCTATAATCTCTGTTATAGGCCGTAGAACCAATCTCAAAATACCAATTCTTTTTGTTGCTTAAAGGTAAAACCAACTCTTTATCTTCTCTACCATTTGTTAAAGTTATTTCTACATCCTTCATGGTTGTATTTCCTTGTTTGAAATAAAGCTCACCAATATCTCTTAAGTCTCTTAATCCATCAGTCAGTTTTGCACTATTGGGAGATAGTTTTCTTCGATGGGCATTTTTATCTAAAAATTCTTTAATGTTAACTTTATTTATTCTTTTTATGAATGGATACTTTTGAGAAAAGTACTCATATTGCTTTTTGGTTTTATTATAATTGAGAGCGACAACTTTGTCTCCTAAAGAAGAAACTGTAAAAGGAAAATATAAATCATACAATTCATAATCATCTTCTTCAAAGTTTTCCATTCTAATGTTTGCGTGTCTATCGATTATATTTGAGATAATTTTTTCTAGTTCAAACGCTAAAAAGTATATTGGGATAGAATCTTTTTGATTTATTTTTATTTCAATTTCATTGAACTGATTTTCAAAATTTATTTTTGATACTTGATAATATGAAGATTGCTTTTTTAACAAGATTTTAAATTCGTTCAAGTCCTCTAAAGCCTTTTCCTTTGTCAAGTTTTGACCAAAACCTAATGTTGAAATGAATAGTAAGCTTATTAAGATTTTTTTTATTGTCATATTCGGGTATTAAATTAAGCACAACAATTGTATATGCGTATCGGTATATATATCCGTTATGTGTTTGCCTAAATCTAATGGATAAAAAATTATTTAAGACAACTTTTAACTATTTAAACGCCTTTAAATACAATGCTTCAATTACGTTTATATGATGTAATTCGTGCCCGAGAATATGGTACCCCAAAGCTCGTACACTTGCCAGGTTACCATTAGCAATACCTTGTCTGGTTAGGACTTTGTTTGAAAAACCATCGTATAATGCAATAGTAGACTTTCTAATAGCTTCATATTCTTCCATGATATTATCTATAGACCTTTCCGAAGCATAAGCATTGTTGATATAATTATCCTGTTCAAACCCTGGTAAATTAGTTTTATCGTTTCTGGCAAAGGCTAGAGCGCGGTAGGCATAAATTCTTTCATCATCTATAATATGAACCAGGATTTCTTTTATAGACCACTTATTCTTTTTGTACCTGAAATTTAATGTGTCTTCAGGTAACGTGCTTATTAATTTTTTTGTTTTTTGTAAACTATCCTCTAATTGCTTAATAAGGTTACCATCTTTTTTAACCCATTTCATATACATCTCTGCATAACTGGGGTACTCGCTTGCTGACGGAAATTCTATAATATTGTTCATTCGTTTTTGCTTAATTGTTACAATTTTATTCGAATGTACCTAATTTGTCTCACCTTACCAACCCGGTTTTTTTCAGGATTGCATACTAATAACTTGTCCGTTTAAAGTATAGTATGCCTTCATCAAATTAGCGGTCATACAGCTATGTATGGGTAATACCAAAATAGTATCACCTATTTTGTAGTTGTTTATATCGGTTTTGGGAATCTTTACAATACCATGCTCCTGAGATAGAGCGCAAACATAGGTATTCGGTATAATGTCGCCCCAGCCGTTAGAGGTTTTGTGTACAACTAATCCATAGATGGTACCATGATCCTTATCGTTAATGGAATCCTTAGAAAAGTGAACACCTCCGCCATAAATTATAAGCTCATTTTGTTTAGGATGGATGGCAACAATAGGGCAGACCATGGCTACCGCTATTTGCTTAAGCTCGCAAGATCCTATTTGTGCTTGCATAACATCGTATAAGGCAAAGTTCCCAGGTCGAATCTCATCAATACCGCTAAAATCTTCAGAGATACTACAACTAGGTGTGTCACCATAAGATGCTATAACATTAGGGTAGGTATCTTTAAACTGTTCTTTTAAAGTAACCAGTTTTGTTTTTGCTTCGTAATGTACGCTTAGTATTTCCGCTTTACCTCTGCATTTGTAGGTTTGTCCAGCATGGCCCAAAAAGCCAATAAAGTTTAGTTTGTCACTTTGTTTAGCAAATGCCAATATCGATTCGATACTTTCTAGATCATAGTGCCGTAATCCGGCTCTGTTATTACCAATATTTATCTTAATATAAAAATTGATTTTATGGGTTAAATGTTTTTCCAGAAACTCTAAACTATCTTTGTGCTCTACAAGGATGTTTAGAGTTATTTTACTTACCAATGTATTAATAACATCTATCTCAAGAATATTTACAGGAAAGGCCACAGTAATATCTTGCCATTCTTTAGCAAAATAACTAGCCATATCTAAAGAAGAGACCGTAATTTTTGTAACACCAACATTTTTAAACCATTGCCCTATCTCTAGCGATTGGTGGGTTTTAAAATGAGGGCGAAGTGTAACATGGTGTTGTTTCGAACGAGCAAACATGTTAGCAATATTTTGTTTGCACTTAAACTCATCGATTAATAAAGTAGGTTTTGTAATCATTTTTATAAATTGATAGAGTGAATATAGCTATAATTTTTATTTTTGTGTCAATGCAGCAACAGCTTCAACAATATATTCCAGAAGGCGCTCTTTTAGAAGTTTTAAAACTTCTAGACCATGAGCATTTGGTGGTAAAAGTAAAAGCCGAACGTAAAACGAGGCATGGCGATTATAAACGATTACCCAATGGGAAACATCAAATAACCATAAATTCAAACCTTAATAAATTTCGGTTTTTAATTACCCTTATTCATGAAATTGCCCATTTTGAGGCATACAAAACCTATGGTAAATTTATTAAGCCTCATGGGATAGAGTGGAAGCGAACGTTTCAGCGTTTAATGTTGCCATTTTTGAATCCAGATATTTTTCCAAGTCATTTATTACCGCTTTTGGCAAAGCATTTTAAAAACCCTAAAGCTAGTAGCGATACCGATGTAAATTTGGCATTGGCATTAAAACAGTTCGACTTACCAAACGATAAAACCTATATTTTTGAAGTGCCTCTAGGTAGCAATTTTAAGCTGTATAATGGTAGAGTATTTAAAATGGGGCAAAAGCGAGTAAAGCGTTTTGAGTGTGTTGAGGTTAAAACAGGAAGATTGTACTTGTTTAACCCCAATGCAGAAGTTAATTTACTGGATTAAGCTTTATAAACTTAAATGAAGGAAAAGTTGTATCTTTTCAAATTTAATTAGAGATCCTTATTCCTATATAAATAAGGAATTTCGAAAATAAAAATAAAAAGTATAAGGGCTTTAAGGAGCTCTTTCTAACTATAACCAAACTAATTTCTATCTTTAACGGGGTAAAAAATATGAAAAATAAAAACTATTATGCCATTTTAATGGCAGGCGGAGTTGGTTCCAGATTTTGGCCGGTAAGTACTCAAGATTTTCCTAAGCAATTTCACGATATGTTGGGAACTGGAGACACATTAATTCAAAAAACCTTTCATCGTTTAGCAAAATTAATACCAGAGGAAAATATTTTTATTTTAACCAATGAACGTTATAATGATTTGGTTTTCGAACAATTACCAAGCGTTACAAAACGACAAGTGGTTTTAGAACCGGCGATGCGTAATACAGCGCCTTGCATACTGTATGCATCATTAAAAATTCAAAAGGAAAATCCAGATGCTGTTATGATTGTTGCACCTAGCGATCATTGGATTGAAGATGAAAATGCTTTCTCTGAAAATGTACAGGAAGCATTCAATTTCTGTTCTCAAAATGATGCATTAATGACTTTAGGTATACAGCCCACTTTTCCTAATACAGGCTATGGCTATATAGAATACGAAAAAGAAACGATAGAAACCGGGGAGCCTGTAGTAAGTTCGGTTGAAGTGAGCAGTGGAGTAAGATCGGTTAATCAGTTTAAAGAAAAACCCGTTTACGAAGTAGCAAAACAATACATAGAACAAGGTAATTTTTTATGGAATGCTGGTATTTTTATGTGGAGTGTAAAAAGTGTTGTTAAAGCTTTTAAAAATAATCAACCCGAATTATTTGCGTTATTTGAAAAAGGGATAGCTGTTTATAATACCGATTTAGAAGATGGCTTTATTCAAGAAAATTATGGTAAAGCAGAGAATATTTCGGTAGACTATGCCATTATGGAAAAATCGAGCAATGTTTATGTCATTGCGGCAGATTTCGATTGGAATGATTTGGGCACTTGGGGAAGCTTATATGATAAGTTGGATAAGGATGAAACCAAAAATGCAGTTGTAAATGCCAGAACCTTAACAGAAGATGCTTCTGGAAATATGATTCGTACAAAAAATGACAAAATAGTCGTTGTTGATGGTTTACAGGATTACATTATTGTTGATAAAGATGAAGTTTTGCTTATCTTTCCTAAAACAAAAGAACAGGATATTAAAAAAGTTCTCCAAAACGTAAAGGATAAGTTTGGGGAACATTATGGATAATAACAATTATGAGTGAAGAAAGTAAATTCAATTTTTCCGAAGAGGAAGCTGGTCAGGAAAATACGGTTGAGCAATCGAAAGAAGCTGTAAAAAAAGATGCCAAAGGATTATTCCAAAGTACTAAAACCTTTTTTAGTGAATTACTTGATTTTAGGGAAGACACCGATAGGGATGCCACTATTGAAGCCATTAAAGGAGATATTCCCTTTAAAGGCGCTACGGCTTGGATTTTAATTTGCTCAATATTTGTCGCTTCGGTAGGTTTAAATGCCAACTCTACCGCAGTTGTTATTGGAGCCATGTTAATTTCTCCATTAATGGGACCTATTTTGGGCGTTGGACTTTCTATCGCGATTAATGATATAGACACATTAAGAAAATCGTTGGTAAACTTGGCAACGATGATTGTTTTAAGTTTACTAACAGCTTATTTATTTTTTAAATTTTTTCCAACGGCAGACTTGGTTACTAACGAGCTTTTTGGACGTACCAAACCAGATGTAAGGGATGTACTCATAGCCTTTTTTGGGGGCTTGGCGTTAATCATAGCCCGAACTAAAAAAGGGACTATAGCTTCTGTTATTTTTGGAGTTGCTATTGCCACAGCCTTAATGCCTCCGTTATGTACCGCAGGTTATGGGTTAGCTCATAATTGGGATTATTTTGTGGGCGCCATGTATTTATTTACTATCAATACTATTTTTATTGCGCTGGCCACATTTATCGTATTGAAGGTGTTACGTTTTCCAATGCTTAAATACGCCAATTCCAAGAAAAGAAAACGTATATCGCAACTGGCTTCTATCCTGGCAATATTAGTTATGGCTCCGGCGATTTGGACTTTTGTGGAGTTTATAAAGCAAAGTGGTTATGAGAATGACTATAATAATTTTGTTAAAGATGAAATTAGATCTAACCGTGAGTTATGGTTTCAAAGTGGGGTAATGAATACCGACGAGGAAAAAATAGTGCTGTATTTTAATGGAGAGATAACAAATGCTACTGAAGCAGACTTAAGAAATGAACTGAAACGATACGACAAGATTAAAGAATTTAACCTGGAAATAAATGGAAATAAAAATAGAAGCTTTGACAAAATATCTGATGCTTACGATAGAGCAATTAAAGAATTAGATCAAAAGGATAACATTATTTCCGGTTTACAAAAGCAAATTGTAGGCTTACAGGTTGAAATCACAGAACTGAATAAAAAAATAGAAAATGACGTATCCCAGAATAATTCGGTTTCGTTCACTAATCTATCACGCGATGCCAAAGTAAGGTTTAGTGATTTACAATACTTTAGTTATGCAAAAATGCTTGAATCTAAAGATTTTATTAAAATAGATACCATAGCGGTTGCTCGAATAAAATGGCGAAAATCTTTAAAAGATAGTTTGGCATTAGTAAAAGAAAAAGAGTTAAGCGTTTGGATGAAACAAAAACTAAAATTGGATACTCTGGTAATTAAAAGACTTAATTAGCAGCAGAAGGAATGATTAATTTTAATGTAAAATAAAACAATGAAAAAAAGCATTGTAACCTGTGTTTTGATAGTTCTTTTATTAGGACTTTCTTGTAAAGAGAAACGGAACACGAACCAGACTCAAATAGAATCTAAAATAGTAGTAGAGACAAAAAAAAGCCCAAGTCTTGATTTAGTTTGGCAAACAGATACCCTTTTAACGACTTGTGAATCTACTTTATACAATAAAGCACTAGATGTTATTTTTGTTGCTAATGTGAACAATAATCCGTGGGAGAAAGATAATAATGGTTTTATATCTACTATCGATACCAAAGGAAATATTCTGGAATTAAAATGGTTAGAAGGACTAAGTGGCCCGAAAGGCATGGGGGTTTTTGATGACAAACTATATGTAACCGATATTGATAGAATTGTAGAAATAGACATAAAAACTCAAACGATTAGTAAATCCTATGCCTTAGAAGACGAACCTCATTTAAATGATATTACGGTAAGTCCTGAAGGTATTGTATATGCATCCGGATCGAATACAAACTCGATTTATGCTTTAAAAAACGGAGCGATTACTGTTATTGATTTAGATACAAAAGGTCGATTAAACGGATTACTGCATCAAAAAGACGGCCTGTTCTTTATTGATTCCGGAAAGCATTATTTAGGAAGTTATAGCTTTAGTTCAAAAGCCTCTAAAATACATACAGAAGAACTTGGTCATGGAGATGGTATTGTACAGCTAAAAAATGGAAATTTAATAGTCTCGGATTGGAAGGGGCGAGTTTTTCATATTGATACCACTAATTGGCAAAAAACAGTATTGTTAGATACAAGAGAAGACGATATTTACGCTGCCGATATTGATTACATTCAAGAAACACAGATGTTGCTTGTACCTACTTTTTTCAATAATAGCGTAATGTGTTACAAAGTTAATTTGTAATAAAGAATTTTTAGTATTTAAGTTTTTAAATACTAAAGAAGTTTAATAAGTGTTATAAAAAAAGAGACCATTTGAAAAGTCATTTTTCAGGTGGTCTCTTAATTTTTATTATTGCTAGTCAATTTGGAGTACGCACTTTATCTTAATGCGAAACAGTAATTGATGACATTCCAACTAATCCATAAACCGAAGAATTTTTATGACTATTCTTTGTGGATTGTAAATAGCATCCAGCTTTAAAATAGTTCTCATCAGAATTTATAGACCCAGATGTAAACAATGTACGTGTTCTGGAACCGCTAGAATTTAATGCATAAAGTCTTATCTTTTTGTTCTTCATTGTTAATTCAAAAGAATAATCTCTATCCATTCTAAAGTCAAAATCTACAGTCTGTCCGCCGCCTAACAGTTCTTCGGTAGCATATCCTAAAAGTCTTAGTTTTACAGAACCGGAATTCTGGCCGTTACTTCCCTGAACCTGCACACGGATTAAGTCATCAAAAGAACCTCTGGAGTGTATTTGACCAAAGCATAGTTTCCCAGATGGTGGTAAATCCTCCACTCTAATCGTCCACTTCATTTTATGTTCGGTACTTGTTGTACCATCCCAATACATACGACTAGAACCGTTAGAAGTCATTTCCCTCAACTCAGTTCTTGGGTTAGATGAACCACCACTTGTAGGATTGCCAGGGTAGGTTTTGAAGTAAGCATATCCGTTAGATCCATAAAACCAATCCGAATTGTCATTTTTCGATGCGTTATCAACATAAGACAACCCATTGTTGTTGCTGCTAACATTAAGATTACCGGAATAAGCATTTAGCTTCCAATTTGTAAGACCTCCTAAAATATCTTTTGCAGAGGAGCCTCCTCCTCCGCCACCTCCACCACCGCCGCCATCAGCCGGTGTACCCCATACTTGGAGCTCTTGGATGTTGCTATAACCGTTAGCAGTATTACCTGTACAAGTAATTCTAAGGTATCTGTTGGTGCTGTTAACTAGATCGTAATCGTATAAAGAATTGGTAGTTCCAGGGCTCGTTTTGGTTCCAACTAGAGACCAGCTGGCATTTGTTGAATTTCTTACATGAAATTTCATCGTATACCTTCTGCTGTTCCCTTTAAAATGGGAAACTTTAGCGTAATCGATTTTTTGGGATGCACCTAAGTCCACATATAAATATACAGTGCCATTGGCAGTCCATCGTGTACTGTTGTTACCATCTATGGCTTTATCTGGGGTGTGAGTTGAATTCTGTGATGCACTTGCCCAAATTCCGGTAATGGCCATTTTAACCGATTTAGAGGATTTGGCAGTAGATGGGGTTTTTGTTTCTTCTAAAACTTCCTCAGCACCATTGGTAGGGGTTTGGGTAAGGCCTTCTTTAGAACAATTTGTTGCCAGAAGTAATAAGGCAAAACATAGCGTATTTAAGTAAAATCTCTTACTTAAAAAAATTAAGTTTTTTTTCATAATAGTATAGTTTAAATTGGGCAATAAGTAAGTCTTATTGCCAAGGGTTAAAATCTATATTATGAAATCAAATCTTTTTAAAAACTGGTTTACCACTTTGGTAAACCAAATGTAAGTAAAAATTTTGAATTGCTAAAATAATTAGGTGTCTAATTGTTTGATTTTTTGGTAGTTAAGAATGCGAGTCTGAAATGTGTTATTGAAAAACCAATCAATTATTGCTTTTCTTCAATATACATTTGGCGTACTTTTTTCATTAGTTCAGAAGAATAAACAAAATCTGTAACGACTTCGTTGTCTGTTTTAAAAATGGTTTTGTTAGAACCTTCCCAAGCTTTAAGTCCATCTTTAAGAAATACAATTTTCTCGCCAATTTCCATAACAGAATTCATGTCATGCGAGTTAATTACAGTTGTAATTTCATACTCTTCGGTAATTTCCTGAATAAGATTATCAATTACAATAGCCGTTTTAGGATCAAGCCCCGAGTTTGGCTCATCACAAAATAAGTATTTCGGATTGTTTACTATGGCTCTGGCTATTGCTACACGTTTTTGCATCCCCCCAGAAGCCTCACTAGGCATTTTTTTATGGGCACCATCTAAATTAACACGTTTTAAAACAAAGTTGGCGCGATCTTCCATTTCACTTTTGCTTTGATTGGTAAACATTTGCAGCGGAAACATAACGTTTTCTGCAATCGTCATAGAATCAAATAAAGCACTTCCTTGAAATACCATACCAATTTCGGCACGCAGATTTCGTTTTTCATCTTCAGATAATTGCGAAAATATTTTTCCATCATAAGAAATAGTACCTTCTTCATAATGGAATAACCCTAACAGGCATTTTAGGAAAACAGTTTTTCCAGAACCACTTTGTCCAATAATAAGGTTGGTCTTGCCTTTATCGAAAGAGGTACTAATACCTTTTAAAATTTCGACTCCACTAAACGATTTATGTAAATTTTTAACCTCTATCATTAGCCTAGCATCATATCAGTTAGTATATAATTTAAAAGTATAATTACAACAGAGGTCCAAACAAAAGATGTTGTACTTGCCTTACCAACTTCAAGAGCCCCGCCTTTCATATAATAACCATAAAACGAAGGGATAGTGGCAAGAATAAAAGCGAATACAAAAGTTTTTATAAAGGCATATGTAACATGAAAAGCTTGAAAATCGGTTTGAATACCCAGAACGTAATCTTCAAGTGTGGTATATCCGCCAAAAACACATGCTGCCATACCTCCAAGAATACCTAAAAACATACCAATGGCAATAGCAAAAGGATATAGTAATAATGCGATTGCTTTGGGCAAAACAAGATAGTTTATAGAGTTTATCCCCATAACTTCCAGGGCGTCTATTTGTTCAGTAACCCGCATGGTACCAATACTGGATGTTATAAAAGACCCTACTTTCCCTGCCATAATTATCGAGGTAAAGGTAGGAGCAAATTCCAAAACAATAGATTGTCTGGTAGCAAACCCAACCAAATATTTAGGGATAAGCGGATTGTTTATATTTAAAGCGGTTTGAATCGTTACAACCCCACCAACAAAAAATGATATGAACGCAACAATACCAAGAGAACCTATGATTAAGTCGTCAATATCTTTAAATATTAGTTTCTTCATCACAGACCATTTAGTAGGTTTGCGAAACATCTCAATGATCATTAAAAAGTAGGCGCCAATGTTATTAAGGTATACCATATGAAAATTTGTTACTGCTAAAGTAAAAAAAGTAATGGTATTTAACCTTAAATTTAAATATTGATGTTTTAAAATCTTTACATTTGAATCGTAAAAAATAAGTGATTATGAATAAAAATATATTTTTCCTCATTTTAGTTTTTCTTTTTAGTTTGTCTGTTAAAGCTCAAAAAGAAAGGGACGAAGCAGTAAAACCAAAATTAGTTGTTGGCATTGTTGTAGACCAAATGCGATACGATTATTTAACACGATTTTATAAAAAATTTGGAGAGGGTGGTTTTAAGCGCATGATGAATGAAGGTTTTAATTGTAAGAATAATCATTTTAATTACATACCAACATATACAGGACCAGGACATGCTTCTGTTTATACAGGAACAACTCCAAAATATCATGGCATTATAGGGAATAATTGGTATGACAAAGAAATTAAAAGCATGGTTTATTGTGCAGGGGACGAATCATTTAAGTCTGTAGGAACGAAAAGTACAGCTGGGCAAATGTCACCTCATAGAATGAAAACATCAACTTTCACAGATGAGAATAGGTTGTTTACTCAAATGCGAGGTAAAACCATTGGTATTTCAATTAAAGATAGAGGCGCTATTTTACCAGCTGGGCATACGGCAAATGCTGCTTATTGGTTTCATGGAAAAGATGAAGGGCATTGGATTTCCAGTACATTTTATATGGAAGAGCTACCAAAATGGGTAAAAAAGTTTAATAAATCCAACGCAGCCGAGTCGTATTTTAAAGTTTGGAATACTTTATATGATATCAATTCGTATGTAGAGAGCGGAAGTGATTTAAATACATTTGAAGGCGGTTTTAAAGGAAAAGAAACAGCAACTTTTCCTTACGATTTAAAAGCTTTAAAGAAGGAGAATGGTGGTTTTGATATTTTAAAGGCAACAGCCTATGGTAATAGCTTAACCACAGATTTTGCTTTAGCAGCTCTTGAAGGTGAAGCATTGGGAGAAGATGCGATTACAGATGTTTTGGCAATTAGTTATTCCAGTACAGATTATATCGGCCATAATTTTGGAGTAAACTCAAAAGAAATTGAAGATACTTATATACGATTAGATAAAGACTTGGAAAGATTGTTTTCTGTTTTAGACAGTAAAGTAGGAGCGGGAGCGTACACCGTATTTTTAACAGCCGATCATGGCGCCGTAGATGTACCATCGTATTTACAATCTGTTAAGATTCCTGCGGGATATTTAAATAATGACGAACGTAAAAAGAAGTTTCAAAAGTTTTTAATGGATACTTATGGAACTACGGATATTCTGGAAAATATTAGTAACAATCAGATTTTCCTAAATAGAGAAAAGATTAAAGATTTAAAGTTGGATTTGGATAAAGTGCAGGAAGCTATCGTGAATGAGCAAATGACATATAAAAATATATCAAAAGCTTATACAGCTACCACCCTGAGCACAGTAGATTTTACTACAGGGATTGAAGTTTTGTTGCAAAATGGATTCAACCAAAAACGATCGGGCGATGTTTTATTGGTTAACGATCCTGCTTTTATTTCTTACGGAAGAACGGGATCTACCCATGGTAGCGGTTTAAATTATGATACGCACGTGCCGCTTTTGTTTTTTGGAAAGGGGATTAAAAAAGGAGAAACATTTCAAAAAACTAGAATAACAGATATCGTTCCAACTATGTCGGCACTTTTAGGTATTAGTTTCCCAAATGGAGCTACCGGACAGCCTTTAGAGTTTGTTTTAGATTAGTATGAATAAAAAAACAGTTTACTCAATTATAGCCATAATTATCGTTTTTGGTATTTATGGCTATGAGCATTTTTTAAATAATGAAGAAGCCGTTGAGAAAGTTAAAACAGGCAAAACAGTTAAATCTGATACTAACGAGTATTTCTTGCCTACAAGTACAACAGATCAAATAATTTATCATGAAGGCTACTCGTTGTCTTATAGTGAACCGCACGAACAAGCCGAATGGGTTGCTTACGAATTAAAAAAGGAGCATCTATCTAACAGTAATTTTAAACGTCCTTATTTTGAGATAGATAAAGCTGTAAAAACAGGAGCAGCACATTGGAGGAATTATAAAAATTCCGGATATGATCGCGGACATTTATGTCCGGCAGGAGATAGACGCTATAGTAAAATGGCTCACGATGAAACGTTTTTAACAAGCAATATAAGCCCCCAAGAGCATCAATTTAATTCTGGTGTTTGGAATCGGCTCGAAAATAAAGTACGTTATTGGGCTAATAAATACGACGGTGTTTTTGTAGTTACAGGAGGGGTTTTAAAAGGGAAGATGGATGCCATAGGCGATGAAGATGTGGCAGTTCCCAATCAATTTTATAAAGTGCTTATCGATAATAATTCTGGCAAAACAAAGATGATTGCTTTTTTAATGCCACATAAAGATTCGAATGCACCGCTATACGAATTTGTAGTTTCGGTAGATACTATTGAAGCCTTAACTGGCATAGACTTTTTTCCTCAATTAAATGATGTTTTAGAAAAGCAACTAGAAGCTTCGACTAGCTATAAAGGTTGGAGTTTTAATTAACGTAATTATAAATATTAAAATGTTATAAATCAAAATGTTAGCTGGCTAACATTTTGATTTTTTTTTATCATTTAGCTTTACAAAAGTTAATTAATCAAGACATATAATTATGAAAAAACAAAAACCCTCAGGTTGTATTGAACTACCAATTCAATACGCCAAACATGTATTTTTGGTTGTTTTCTTTTTGTTAATGTATTCCAGCTTATATGCCCAACAAGAAAAACGTGGCAGATATATAGACGGAGGTAAAATTGGCACAAAAGATAATACAACAATTTGTATTGATGGAAACTCTACGCCTATAAATGTATACTTAAAAGGAGATCGAGGAAAAAAGAAACAATGGATTATTACAGATGCTGAGAATAATATTTTAGCACTTCCCAAAGCGCCTCCTTTCGATTTTGAAAATGCTGGTGCTGGTGTTTGTAAAATATGGCATATATCCTATTGGTGGTATGTTAGAAATTTAAGAGTGGGAAAGAATTTATCAAAGTTAAGAGGTTGGTATGATTTGTCCAACTCAATAAAAGTCACTAGGAATGAACCTAAAGGAGGTACATTATCTGGAGGACCATTTGAATTTATGGTTGGTGATGCTATCGCCGATAACATTGCGGAAGGCGCTATAACTTTAGAAGGTAATTCTGGAGGAAACTCTCAATGGGTGGTAACCGATGCTGAAGGTAACATTTTAGGATTACCCCCAAGTCCCTATGTTGTAGATTTTGATGGCGCAGGGTCAGGCACATGTCTAGTATGGCATTTGAGCTTTGATGGCGACATAGAAGGCGCAGAACCTGGAAAGAATGCTTCTAATTTAGTAGGCTGTTATAGTTTGTCGAATCCAATTGAAGTTATTAGAAACCAGGCAATAGTCGATGGAGGTACCTTAACCGGGGGTCCGTTTGAATATTGTGTGGGCGATAGCATTGCTGATAATATTCCCGAAGGCGCCATAACACTAGAAGGCAATTTAGGAACAAATTCTCAATGGGTAGTAACCGATGCAGATGGTAATATTTTAGGTCTGCCACCAAGTCCGTACGTGGTGGATTTTGACGGTGCAGGCGCAGGAACGTGTTTGGTATGGCATTTAAGCTTTAATGGAGATATACAAGGGGCGGAACCCGGAAAGAATGCTTCCGATTTAGTTGGAGACTACGATTTGTCTAATCCAATAGTAGTGGTTAGAAATGAGCCCAAAGGAGGTACGTTAGCCGGTGGTCCGTTTGAATTTACGGTTGGTGATGGTGTTGCAGATAATATTTCAGAAGGTGCTATAACCTTAGAAGGTAATTCCGGAAGTAATTCCCAATGGGTAGTAACCGATGCAGACGGCAATATTCTTGGTTTACCCCCAAGTCCATATGTAGTGGATTTTGATGGTGCAGGAGGGGGCACATGCTTAGTGTGGCATTTGAGTTTTGATGGCGATATAGAAGGTGCAGAGCCAGGGAAGAATGCTTCCGACCTGGTAGGCTGCTATAGCTTGTCGAATCCGATTGAAGTTATTAGAAACCAGGTAACAGTCGATGGAGGTACCTTAACCGGTGGTCCGTTTGAATATTGTGTGGGTGATGGCATTGCCGATAATATTCCCGAAGGCGCCATAACACTAGAAGGCAATTTAGGAACAAATTCTCAATGGGTAGTAACCGATGCAGATGGTAATATTTTAGGTCTGCCACCAAGTCCGTACGTGGTGGATTTTGATGGTGCAGATGCAGGAACGTGTTTGGTATGGCATTTAAGCTTTAATGGAGATATACAAGGGGCGGAACCCGGAAAGAATGCTTCCGATTTAGTTGGAGAATACGATTTGTCTAATCCAATAGAAGTGATTAGAAACGAGCCCAAAGGAGGTACGTTAGCCGGTGGCCCGTTTGAATTTACGGTTGGAGATGGTATTGCAGATAACATTGCAGAAGGCACTATAACCTTAGAAGGTAATTCCGGAAGTAATTCCCAGTGGGTAGTAACCGATGCTGATGGCAATATTCTTGGTTTACCCCCAAGTCCATATGTGGTAGATTTTGACGGTGCAGGAGGGGGCACATGCTTAGTGTGGCATTTGAGCTTTGATGGCGATATAGAAGGCGCAGAGCCAGGGAAGAATGCTTCCGACCTGGTAGGGTGCTATAGTCTGTCGAATGCAATTGAAGTTATTAGGATTTATGCAACAGTAGATGGAGGTACCTTAACTGGTGGTCCGTTTGAATATTGTGTGGGTGATGGCATTGCCGATAATATCTCTGAAGGCGCTATAACTTTAGAAGGCAATACTGGAGCCAATTCCCAATGGGTAGTAACCGATGCAGATGGTAATATTTTAGGGCTCCCACCAAGTCCATATGTGGTGGATTTTGACGGCGCAGGTGCAGGGACGTGTTTGGTATGGCATTTAAGTTTTAATGGCGATATAGAAGGCGCAGAGCCGGGCAATAATGCTTCTGATTTAGTTGGGGATTACGATTTGTCTAATCCGATAGAAGTTATTAGAAATGAGCCTAAAGGAGGTGCGTTAGCCGGTGGTCCGTTTGAATTTATGGTTGGTGATGGTGTTGCAGATAACATTCCCGAAGGTGCTATAACCTTAGAAGGTAATTCTGGAGCCAACTCCCAATGGGTAGTAACCGATGCAGATGGTAATATTCTTGGTTTACCCCCAAGTCCATACGTTGTGGATTTTGACGGTGCAGGAGGGGGCACATGCTTAGTGTGGCATTTGAGTTTTGATGGCGATATAGAAGGCGCAGAGCCTGGTAAGAATGCCTCCGAATTGGTAGGCTGTTATAGTTTGTCGAATCCTATTGAAGTTATAAGAAAAGATAAAGTTGACCCGCCTGTGTGTGAAGTAAATGGCGGATATATTAAACCGGGTGGATTGTATTTATTCTGCGAAGGTGATGGTACAGATGATTTTGCAACAGGAATTACATTGCATAAGAACAAAGGATCTAATTCACAATGGGTTGTTACCGATGTAGAAGGTAATATCCTTGGTCTGCCACCGTCTCCCGAAGTTGTTAATTTTGATGGCGCAGGACCAGGTGTTTGTTTAATTTGGCATTTAAGCTTCGATACTGTTTATGGAGCAGAGGCGGGGAATAATGCATTTATAGATCTGTCTGGTTGTTACGATTTGTCAAACCCCATACCAGTTTTTAGGTTTCCGTCAGATGGTCCGGTTTGCGATTTGATTAATTATGCGAATCATCATAAGAACAACGCTGTTCAAATTTCAATGCATCCCAACCCAGCCAGAAACAATTTGAAAATTGATTTATCTAATATGGATGAGGAAGATGTTACGGTTAAGGTTTATAATAATTCTAGTTTAGAAGTGATTAATAGATCGGTTAACCTTAAATCTAAAAACGATAAAACGGTTAACGTTAATGTTAGTAAATTACCTAGAGGACTTTATATAGTAAGTGTTACCAATAAGGATAATTCTATAAAAACAGTTAGAAAGCTACTGGTAAATTAGGAATTAAGATTTGGTATTATCATTATAAAAGAAGTTAGCCGTAGATGCGGTTAGCTTCTTTTGTTTTTTAATAACAAGGCATTTTTCATACCGTCCTGTCGTAGTTTACGAATAAATGACCCTTCTTCTTCTGAGACCAGATATGGAGTTTTATTCTTTTTGGCTTTAAAGTATCCCGATATGTAATTTCTAAATAGCCTGAAACTCCCCTTTCTATAAGCCAGTTTTATGGCAGAAATTAAAGTAATGAAAAAGCCATAGCGCATTTTGTACATGGCCTCGCCTTGCAGGTATTTTGAAGCTTTATTGTAGCTTATGCCCGTAGGTTTTAGGTGCTTTACCTTTAAAGATGCATCGGTTAGTATTTCCCAATTATAAAACTTAGCTAATAGCTCATCAACAGTATCCCATCCCATGGAAGGCTTAAGTTTGCCTATTTCAAGAAAGCAGTCTTTTCTATAAGCTTTTAATGCACCTCGAATATGGTCTTTTCGTGTTAAGTTTTCTAGTACCCAATCATTATTCTTTTCTATATAACAAAAGCCTGAAGCCATACCCAGTCTTTTATTTTCCTTATAATGGTTGGCTAATTGTTCTAAATAATTATCAGGAAAAATAAGATCGGCATCAAACTTACAAATCACATCATAGTTGTCATCTAAAGTATCAAAACCCTTGTAAAAGGCGTTGATAATTTTCGATCCCGGCAAATGCTCGTTAGACGATTTGGAATTTATTAAATGAATCCAATCGTGCTTTTCAGCATAAACTTCTACAATTTCCTCAGTTTTGTCTGTTGAGTTATCATTTACAATCACTAAACGTTTGGGTAATAATGTTTGGTTAGCCAACGAATTTATAGTGAGGCCTATAGAACTTTGTTCATTGTGTGCAGGAATAACGATATAGAAATTCATAATGAATTAATTATTAATTGTTCAACTGTTTTACGTAAAGTTGAATGCAAAAGACGTTAGAGGGTTAGTATTTTTCGAATAGTAAGTATAGGTAAATATAATGAAAGTTATAGTACATTAACATCAATATTAAGCATAAAAAATTAAGACAAATGGGTGCCGTAGAAATATAAAAGATATTACTAGATAAGAAAACTATATTCGTTAGTTTTGTGAAAAAGCAAAAGGGGTTATTAGAAAAGTAAATGATGTTCGCCTAGAAACTTGTCGGAACGTTTAACTTGGTCAACGATCAAAATAAGGTATCGATAAATTTATAGAGGCGAGAGTATTTTGCAATTACTTTTCTGGCAACCCCTTTTTATATTTAACTGCTTATTATGGGAATTGTAAAAGATGCTTTATACAAAGTTTCAAACAAAAAATTATTACCAATATTTAAAAAACAGAGCATATATCCATACTATCATATAATAAAGGATAATCAGGTAGCTCATATTGAAAACTTGTATTCATTCAAGAACATTGAACAATTCTTAATGGACGTCGATATTTTAATCAATAATTACAAGCCTCTAAATCCAAAGGATTTATTAGATAATAAAATTCCGAAAAACAGTTTTTTACTTTCGTTTGATGATGGTTTGGAAGAGGCATATTCTGTAATCTATCCTATCTTAAAGAAAAAGAATATTAAAGCAATATTTTTTGTAAACCCCAATTTTATAGATAACAAGGAGGGACTTTACAAACATTATATAAGCATTATAATCTCAAGTTTAAAAGGCAAGAATTTTGAGAAAAGTAGTTTGGATAAGATTAGCAACATATTTTCTTTTTCGTATACTACCACAGGAGATTTTAAGCAAAAACTAACAAAAATTAAGTTTGCAGAAAGAGAGAAAGTTAATGAGGTTTTAAACTTTTTGAATATCAATATAACTGACTATTTAAAAACACATAAACCGTATATTACAAAAGAGCAGATTGCGGAAATGATAGAAGACGGTTTTTATTTTGGGGGGCATACTATGACGCATCCTCCGCTCCATCAATTATCGCATGAAGAACAAAAAGCAGAAATAATCAATTCTATAACATGGTTAAAGGATAATTTCGATATTGATTATTCTCTGTTTGCTTTCCCATTTTCAGATAAATCAGTTTCAAAAAAGTTATTAGAAGAACTCTTGAAGTATGATAGTAATTTAAAAGTGTTTGGTAATTCTGGTTTAAAGAAGGATATGGATACAAGAATAATTCAACGATTTTCACTGGAAAACCCAAATAAGCAAACAGAAAAAAGCATTGTTGTAGAGAACCTTTATAAATATTTTAATAAAGCTATAGGGAAATATCATATTAAAAGAAAATAATTCATCAATGTAATACGAAAATATCGTTTAGAACCTTCGACTGTTGCTCAAGACAGGCTGAGGTGAAGAATCTTTTTTCAATAAAAGACTTCGTTTATATTTACAACATAAAAATATATCATACGATTAATAATATATTATAAGTTATCATTTTAAATTATACACTTATTTTAGTGCCAGACGTTCGAAATATATATGTACGAATCAGAAGTATACATTAAAACAATTCAAGATAATTTACCTCACGAAGTCTGGAAACAATTTTCAGATACCTATAGAGATATAAAACGTAGAAGCTTACTGCATTGGACGGAGCATTGTACAGAATGCGCGATGCCAACATGCTTTAAAACTTGCGATTTGTATTCACCTAGGGTTGATGGGAAATGTCAACGATTTGTAGAAGGTATTGAGAGGCTCGACCAGCCTAAAGAAATACATACAACATCACAAATATTAAAAATTCAGTTTAAAAAATGGGGTGTTTTAGCTACGCAGGGTAATAATGAGTTGTACGATTGTAGCGAAAATGAAAAGAAGGAAGAAAGCGAGTTAAAGTTAACAAGACTGATTCACCATGTTCCGATAAAATTTGTCAAGAAAAAATTAATTCAAAAAAGGTATAGTCAGAAAAAAAATAAAATAATAAATGAGCAAAATAAGGGGACAAAAACTCCAGATGTTTTTTTATTGGAAATTTACAATCCAACGGAAGATATTGTTCCTTTAGGTTTGGTAATAAGAAACGATAACCCTAAGTATAGTAAAATACCGTTTCAATACAGAATTGAGTTAGCACCGGGGTACAACAAAGAAGTTATTCCATTTGATGAGATTGCAAAGCGTGTTAAAACCGAACTCCCCTATCGCATCAATCTTATTCCTGAAAATATAGATAGTGAACATCCGCTGTATTTTGGAACAACCGAATTTGTTCAATTAAAGGAATATAGACAGCCCAATCAAGAAACCAAAAAAATAAAATGTATTGTTTGGGATTTGGACAATACCGTATGGAACGGGACACTGGTAGAAGATGGTATTGAAAATCTTAAACTTAAAGAAGGCATTAAAGCGGTTTTAAAACAGGTAGAAGAAAAAGGCATAGTAAATTCTATAGCAAGTAAAAATAGTTATGATACCGCTATGGCTGCATTAAAACATTTTGGTATTGATGATTTTTTTCTTTACCCAAAGATTTCATGGCTGCCAAAAAGTAAAGGGTTGAAGGAAATAGCTCTTGATTTAAACATTAATATTAATACATTCTTGTTTGTTGACGATTCCGAATTTGAAAGAAAGGAAATAGAAACAACACTACCTCAGGTTAAGTTAATGGATGCCATTCATTACCAGACGATACTCGATTTGGAAGAACTACAAATACCGATTACTAACGAAAGTATAAACAGAAAATCCTTTTATGCTAATGAAGCTAAAAGAAAAACGCTTTCTGATGATTATGAAGGTGAGTATTTTGATTTTCTTCAGAGTTGTAATATTGAATTAGAAATTGAAGCTTTGAAAGAGGAACATTTTGAAAGGGTTTACGAACTTACCCAAAGGACAAACCAGATGAATTTTTCAGGTAATCGATATGCTAAGGACGATATAGCTAAGATTTATAATGATAAAGACCTTTCTGCTTATATATTAAGGTGTAAAGACCAATTTGGTGATTATGGAATTATTGGATTTGGTATGATTAAAAAATCTAAAAACCAGCTTATAGACCTTATGTTTAGTTGTCGTATCCAGAGTAAAAGAGTAGAACATGCTTTTTTAACCCATATTTTGGAACGTTATCTTGAATGGGGTGATTTTTGGGTGGCTTACAACCACACAGAAAAGAATAAATTCTCGGCACAGGTTTTTAATGATTTTGGGTTTGAAACCATACAAAAAGAAGGTGCTTTTAGAGAGCTTAAATTTAGCCAGAACAGAGCTATACACAACGATAAAATAATAACGGTAACAGAACGTAACTAATATGCCATTTCATCCTTTCTTGTCTAAGACGAAATTATATAACCCCATAAAAAGTATAAGTAAACCTTTTCATGTGATTTTTAAGTATATGGAATTTGTCGCCTTTATGAGCGAAAATAGAAATAAAGGTAAAATCAATGATTATTATAATAAATCTGCAGCATATAAAAACCGATTTCAACTTCATGATAAGATTTTATCTGAATTAAAAAACAAACCTGTTTTTTATTACGAATTCGGTGTAGCGGGTGGTGATATGATAAAGAAATGGTCTGAAACGAATAAAGTAAAGGAATCGCGTTTTATTGGCTTTGATTCGTTTGAAGGACTTCCAGAAAGTTGGGAAGATAAAAAAGCAGGTCATTTCGATCAGAAAGGAAACTTTCCTGATGTTAATAATGATACTAGGGTAAGATTTGTAAAAGGATGGTTTCAAGATTCGGTTTACGACACATTAAAGGATTGTGACTTTAATGAGCAATGTGTATATCATTTGGATGCCGATTTATTTTCGTCTACACTTTATGTACTATTTCAAATATTCCCCAAGCTTAAAGCAAATGATATATTGATATTTGACGAATTTTCTAGTCATGACCATGAGTTTGAAGCATTCGAATTATTTAAAAAATGTATAAATGATAAATGGCAATTCGAGTTTATTGGGGCTGTTAATAATTATAGACAGGTGGCATTTATATTGAAATAAAGAACCAGAATTCTACATCTCAATGTTTTTCTGTAAAACTATTATTTACACAATTGGGCTAAAGATTGATTAAGTAAAGCGTATAAAATAACGTGAGTTTGATGTGTTGGTTGTTGATTTTTAATTAGTTGTGTTAAATGCACCCCTAAAGCCCCCGCAAGAGGACAATTTTACCGAGTGAGATTCCTCCCTCGAGGGAGGATTAAGGAGGGTGTTTTTAAATATAAAATATTTTACAGGTCTAACAGTTATTGCTTTACGATGGGGTTGAGTAATTTAAGTTAAATCGAACTCACCTTTAGTTTAGCCTAAGATAGAAATCAATAGAGCTTTACTCGTTATAGACCGGAGCGATTATTTAAAAAATCATAAATCTAGTTAATTAACCTGCAAATATCTTTATTTTTGCTTTCGTAATGAGTGTTTTAAAAAAAAATGTTTTCGTCATTATTGTTTCCTATAACGGAGAAAAATGGCTGGTTAAAAACTTAGAAAGTTTAAAACAATCGTTATTTCCTATTAAAACTATTGTAATAGATAATAGTTCTTCAGATAATACGGTCGAGATTGTAAAATCATTTTCAGACGTACAATTAATTTTAAGTAAAGAGAACTTAGGGTTTGGAAAAGCTAATAACTTAGGAATTAAAGAAGCCTTAAATCAAGGTGCTGATTATGTTTTTCTTCTAAATCAAGATACATGGATTTATCCTGAAACTATCGGGAATTTAATTAAAGTTGCAGAACTTGATGAAAAATATGGGATTATAAGTCCAATCCATTTTTCGGGAGATGAAAATGTTTTAGATGAAAACTTTAAAGTTTATTGGAGTAAAAAGACAGCTGCCATTACAAAAAACTTAGATGAAGTTCCTTTTGTAAATGCAGCAGCATGGTTGATTTCCAAACAGGTCATAGAAAAAGTTGGATATTTTGAACTTATGTTTAGTCACTATGGTGAAGATCGAAATTATGCAGATAGAGTGCGATACCATAATTATAAAACAGTCATCGTAAAAGATGCAAAAATTTGTCACGATAGGGAAATTCGAAGACACTTTAATAAAGACATTATTCAATCTAAATATCAGCTTTTAGGAGACGTTTTAAACGTTAATTCTTCCATATTTGGAGGCTATTTTAATGCTATACGTTCTGTTTTTGGTTTGCCAAAATATTTTTATAAATATTATACACTATCCCAAGTGTTACAATTATTTTTTAAATTGAATGTCTATTATTTGGTATTAAAAATGAAGATTTTCACTATTTTAAAGAAACGAGGAGGCTATAAAATATGAAAAATACAGGTGGACAAAAGCAAGTGTTTTGGTTTACTATAATTAATTATTTGGGGGTAGCTATTGGCGTTATATCTACAATTTTTATATATCCTAAAGACAAAGAGTTTTTAGGTATTTTTCGTTACATCAATGCCATTGCAGGGTTATTGTTTCCAGTGATGATATTTGGAGCCGGTCAAGCATTAATTAATTTTTACCCCACAGTAAATAAAAGTAATCAAAGTAAGTTATTCAAATATGGTATAGTCACGATATTTATAATAAGCACCGTTCTTTTTTTAGGCATATTGATAGTAGACGCTTTTTTTGTAATAGAAAATTATAAATACGTGTTTTATGCTTTTCCCATAGGCGTGTCGTTAGCATTTATTGAGTTGTTTAAACGACAAGGCACTAACCTTAATAAACTGTCAATACCTACTTTATTTGAAAAAATAATACCCAAAATAGCATTGCCAGCAGTTTTCATTTTGTTGCTATCAGGGTTTTTTGAAGTTGAGGAAGGGTTGAACGCTCTTGTTGTTTCTTATTTATTTCTTGTAGGTTGTTTATCAATATATATATTTAAGCATTATAAAGTTAATTTAGATTTTAGTTTTAAATCGCTCTTTTCTCAAATCTCTAAGAAGGAATATTATAGGTATAGTTTTTATGGTTTTTTAGGAAGTTTTGGATCCTTTTTTGCATTTCGTCTAGATACATTAATGATTCCTGAATTTCTTTCTTTTGAAGCTAATGGAACATACAGTATTGGCGTTGTTTTGGCTTCAATGATAGCAATTCCAGCTACAGGAGTTTTTTCGATTTATGCACCGTTAATTTCTAAATACATAAAGAATCAAGATATTGATATGCTCGGAAAAAAGTATGTTGAAAATGCTAAACTATTATTTTTTGTAGGTGCAATTTTATATGGAGCAGTTGTTTTAGGAATAGACTCGTTTTTTAAGCTATTGCCAACTTACGATAAGTTAGTTGGTACGATACCAATTATCTTCATTTTGGGAGCTAATGTTTTATTTAATATGGCTACTGGTTTTAGTTCTGAAATTATTTCGTATTCTAAATATTATAGAACTAATATTATTTTGGTATTAGTTTTAGTCGTTTTAAATATAGGATTGAATTTATATTTCTTAATCCTAACCGATTATGGAATAATAGGAGTAGCCTGGGCTTCGCTTATTGCTATGACAATTTTTAATCTATTTAAGGTGTTTTACATTTATAGCAAATTTAAAATCTTGCCTTTTGATAAAGGGTATTTCTATTTGTTTTTAATAACTCTTTTTGTAGGAGCAGCTTTTTATGGAATTCCCGAAATACACAATAACATAGTTAACCTGCTGGTGAAATCAGGTTTTTATACTTTAGTTATGGTATATATCGTTTTTAAATTAAAATTGGTTTATTCTCTAAATTATTGGATAAATAAAGTTTTTAAATTTTAAAATGAAGGTAGCTTTTGGTTAAGCTATTAGGTATTTTGATGTAGTGAAATTATAAATTAAGGACTCCAGTATTTATACTAGAACCCTTAATAAAAATGTATAATTAATATTTATATGCTATAGCATTAATATGCATTCCTGCACCAACACTAGCAAATATAACAACATCACCTTTTGATAAACTATGATTTTCTAATTTATTGTTTTTCACCAAATCAAAAAGAGTAGGTACAGTAGCCACAGAACTATTGCCAAGGGTTTGAATACTCATAGGCATAATATTTTCAGGAATATCTGTTCTGTAAAGCCTGTAAAAACGTTTTAAAATGGCTTCATCCATTTTTTCATTGGCTTGATGGATAAATATTTTTTTCACATCTTTTATATCCGCGCCACTATTATCCAAACAAGCCTTCATGGCTTTAGGAACATTTGAAAGCGCAAACTCATAAATCTTGCGTCCATCCATTTTAATATAGCGCGTATCCTTTGGTAGTTCCTGATTATTTGAATTTCCGAAGAATAAATAATAAGCTTCATCATAAGTATAACTTGCAGTTTCATGAGCTAAGATGCCACCTTCTTCATCAGTTTCTTCTACAATGGTAGCTCCTGCGCCATCAGAAAAAATCATGGAATCCCTATCGTATTTATCAACAACTCTAGATAAAGTCTCAGTACCTATAACCAAGCAACGTTTTGCCATACCGGCTTTGATAAAAGCCTTAGCTTGTATAACGCCTTCTACCCATCCAGGACAACCAAATAAAATATCGTAAGCGACACATTTTGGATTTTTTATACGTAAACTATGTTTAATCCTTGAAGCTAACGAAGGAAGCATGTCGCTTTGTACAGTAGTATGTTTTACGTCTCCAAAGTTATGGGCTACTATAATATAATCGATAGTTTCAGGATCTATTTTTGCATCATCAATAGCATTTTCAGCTGCAAAAAAGCCTAAATCGGAAGAATTTAAATGTTCTTTGGCATAACGACGTTCAGCTATGCCAGTTATTGCCTTAAATTTTTCAACTATAACTTCATTAGATGAATTTATAGAAGAACCGTCATTGTTTAAAAAAGTATGATTGTGAAAATCTGTATTTTTTTCAACTTTTGATGGGATATAGCTCCCTGAGCCAGTAATCTTTATACTCATAAAAAAATGCCTTTAATTAAAATTAGCACAATAGTCCAAGATACTTTTTTTTAATTAAAGGCAAATTTGGTCTTATTTCAATTTACGATGTTCAAGAAGCATTTATGCCTCTACATATGCCTCAATAGGAGCACACGAACATATTAGATTTCTATCACCATAGGCATCGTCAACGCGTCTTACACTAGGCCAAAATTTATTATCCCTAACATATTCCAAAGGAAAGGCAGCAGCTTCACGTGTGTAAGGGAAATACCATTCATCTGCAGTTATCATATCTAAAGTATGTGGAGCGTTCTTTAAAACATTGTTGTCATCTCCTTTAACCGCATTATCAATTTCTTTTCTAATAGAAACCATAGCGTCACAAAATCTGTCGATTTCTGCTTTGCTTTCACTTTCTGTAGGCTCAATCATTAATGTGCCTGCAACTGGGAATGATACGGTAGGTGCGTGGAAGCCATAGTCCATTAAACGTTTGGCGATATCTGTTACTTCAATACCATTGGCTTTAAACGGTCGGCAATCTACAATCATTTCGTGTGCAGCACGTCCTCGTTCACCAGAATATAAGGTATCGAAACTACCTTCTAAACGATGTTTGATATAGTTTGCATTTAAAATCGCAACTTTCGTAGATTCTGTTAAACCTTCAGCTCCCAGCATTTTTATGTAACCATACGATATTAAACAGGCTAAAGCCGATCCAAATGGCGCTGCCGAGATTGCTGTAATGGCCTTTTTTCCGCCAGTTTTAATAATTGGGCTTCCAGGTAAAAATGGTACGAGTTGTTTTGCAACACAGATTGGACCAACTCCCGGACCACCTCCACCGTGAGGAATAGCAAACGTTTTATGTAAATTTAAATGACACACGTCTGCACCGATATTTCCAGGGTTTGTTAATCCTACTTGAGCATTCATGTTAGCGCCGTCCATATAAACCTGTCCGCCATTGTCATGAATAATTTGAGTAATTTCTTTAATGGCAGATTCATACACCCCATGAGTAGATGGGTATGTTACCATTAAAGCTGCTAAATTATCTTTATGTAATGCTGCTTTTTCACGTAAATCGTCTACATCAATATTACCTTCTGCGGTCGATTTTGTAACGATAACTTTCATACCTGCCATAACGGCACTGGCTGGATTTGTTCCATGAGCCGACGATGGGATTAAACAGATGTTTCTATGATGGTCATCGCGAGATTCATGATAAGCTTTTATAACCATAAGCCCAGCAAACTCACCTTGTGCTCCCGAATTTGGTTGAAGTGAGGTGGCTGCAAAGCCAGTTATTTCTGTTAATAAATCTTCTAGTTCCTTTAAAACCGTTAAGTAACCCTTAGCTTGTTTTAATGGAGCGAATGGGTGAATATTTCCCCACTTAAACCAGCTTAGAGGTAACATTTCTGAGGCCGCATTCAACTTCATGGTACAAGACCCCAAAGAAATCATGGAATGGTTTAAAGCTAAGTCTTTGCGCTCAAGATATTTAATGTAACGCATTAATTCCGTTTCAGAATGGTATGTGTTGAATATATCCGATGTTAAAAAGTCGGATGTTCTTCGTATCGATTTCGAAATGTTATTAGCTTCGGTAACCTCCGAAATAGTAATGGTTTCTTTTTTGGCAGCATCTGCAAAAACCGAAATTAGGTAATTGATATCCCTAATAGAAGTGGTTTCATTAATTGCAATAATTACTGTCTCTTTATCTGGATAGTATAAGTTTACTTTTTTCTCTTTGGCAACTGCTTTTATTTTTTTTGCTTTAGTTTTTATCTGTAGCGTATCAAAATAGGATGTGTTGACTTGATTGTAGCCTAATTTATTAAGAGCATTTGCTAATTCTGAAGCTTTGTTATGTACTTTATTGGCAATAAACTTTAAACCTTTAGGGCCATGATACACAGCATACATGCTCGCCATAACCGCTAATAAAACCTGTGCTGTACAAATATTCGAGGTCGCTTTATCTCTTTTTATATGTTGTTCGCGTGTTTGTAAAGCCATACGTAAGGCTCTATTACCGTTTTTGTCTTTGGTTACCCCAATTATTCTACCCGGTATATCGCGTTTGTACGCTTTTTTGGTTGCGAAAAATGCAGCATGAGGACCTCCGTACCCCATAGGGATACCAAAACGTTGTGTTGTACCAACAACAACATCGGCTCCAAATTTTCCGGGAGCTTCCAGTTTTATTAAACTCAATATGTCGGCAGCAACTGCAACCTTAATTTGAGCATCGTTTGCTTTAGTGATAAATGTTTCAATATCGGTTATTTGACCATCTTTTCCTGGGTATTGTAAAATGGCACCGAAGAATTCTGATGAAAAATCGAAAGTTTCTTCATTCCCAACAACTAATTCAATACCTATTGGATTAGCTCTTGTTTGTAATAACGATAAGGTTTGAGGTAATATGTTTTCGGAAACAAAAAACTTGTTGATCCCTGCTTTTTTCTGACTACGCTCACGAACTGCAAATAACAAACTCATAGCTTCTGCAGCGGCAGTACTTTCATCAAGAAGAGATGCATTGGCCATATCCATACCGGTTAAGTCCATAACCATGGTTTGAAAATTTAAAAGTGCTTCCAATCTTCCTTGTGCAATTTCTGCCTGATAAGGTGTATAAGCTGTGTACCAACCTGGATTTTCAAGAATATTTCTTTGAATTACAGCTGGTAAAATTGTTGGATGATACCCTAAACCTATATAGGTTTTATAAGCTTTATTCTTTTTAGATAATTCGTGAATATGAAGTAGGTATTCATGCTCAGTCATAGGCGCTTCCATATTTAACCCGTTTTCTAAACGAATATCGTCTGGAAGTGTTTCGTAGATCAGTTGATCTAAAGAGTCTACACCTAAGGTTTCTAACATGAGCTTTTGGTCTTCTTCTCGAGGACCAATATGACGCAATGCAAAAGCGTTTGTGTTCATTAAAGTGATTTTTTTATATAATTCGCAAAATTACATAATATTTAATGTGTTTAATTGCATAAAATGGAAATTTTTCAACCATTTACATAGGTTATCAACACTTTGGCTATTTTTACATTATGAAGTTTGTAAAACAACTTTTTAATTTTTACTTAAACAGTAGTATTCACGTCGCATTATCGGTTTTTTCGCTTACATGGATTACACTTATAGAGTTTGAAATTCCATATGACGAAAACTTGCTCTATTTTGTGTTTTATGCTTCTATAACCGGGTATAATTTTGTGAAGTACTTTGGGATAGCGAAATTTCATCACAGAAGCTTGGCAAATTGGCTAAGGTTAATTCAAATATTTTCTTTTTTTGCCTTTCTTTTAATGTGCTATTATGCCTCTAAATTGAATGATACAACTTTAATTTATGTAGTTGGTTTTGCTGTTATTACTTTTTTGTACGCGATTCCTTTTTTACCAAAGCGTCTTTTTCTGGATAGGCAGCATAATTTACGGAGTATTGGTGGATTGAAAATTTATTTAATAGCCTTAATTTGGGCTGGAGTTACCGTATTTCTTCCTTTAATAAACAACAGTCAAAGTATAGATGCCGATGTTATTATAACCACAATACAAAGGTATCTTTTCATCATGGTTTTAATGTTGCCATTTGAAATAAGGGATTTGAGATACGATAGTTTAAAGCTATCAACCATTCCTCAAAAAATAGGAGTGAAGCTAACTAAGCTTATGGGGAGTGTATTATTAGTGGTGTGCTTCTTTTTGGAGTTTTTTAAAAACGAAAAAAGTTTAAGCTCTATAATTATTTTATTGACAATTATATGCATTACTTTATTGTTCCTGTTGTTTACTAAAACAGAACGAGGGAAAAACTATAGTGCATTTTGGGTAGAAGGTATACCAGTAGTATGGTTAACTCTTTTATTGTTATTCCTTTAATTGGAATGTTCTTTTAAAGCCTTTTCAAATTCTAACTGCATCGCCTCTTTACTCTTTTTATCTAAGCATTCTACTTCAGATTTTTTTATAATCTTGGTAAGCTTCGTATTATTTTTAGTGTATTTTCTACAGGCTCTGCAATATATTAAATGTATATTAAGCTTTATTTTCTCCCATAAGGTAGCATCTTCATATTGTGTTTTATCACACACGTGATTTGCATCTTCACAAGGAATAAATATCCTATTCTTACTCATAATTAAAACCAATTTTCTTTTAAGCAATCTGCCATAGCTGTACGTGCTCTGTGGATGATTACCCAAAGGTTAGACGCTGTAATATTTAATTCATTACAAATTACTTCGGTTTCAAAACCATGAATGGTTTTCATTTTAAAAACATTTGCTTGTTTTGCAGGTAATTTTCCCAAGCAGTTATGAATAGCATCACCTAATTCACTATTTTGCATAGTGTCTTCTGCTGTCTTATCGAAAGGGTCTGCAACACGCTCTTCCAACCAGTCTCCTTCGGTTTCGGAGTCGTCATTATAGCTGATGCGTACTTCTGCTTTTCCTTTATTTGAATTTATTTTCCGGTAGTGGTCAATGATTTTTCGTTTCAAAATGGAGATAAGCCAAGTGCGTTCACTTGCTTCACCTTTAAAGTTTTTCATTGATTTTAAACCTGCAAAAAAGGTGTCTTGTACCAAATCTTGAGCAATCTCTCTATCGCTAACACGGGTAATTGTGTAGTTAAATAGGTAGTCGGAATATAAATCGATCCATTGGTTAGGATTAATTTGATGATCGGGCATTATATGTGCAGTTTTTTTGAAATTCAAAAATAAGATAAAAAAATGACTTTTTAATGGTTTAGTAAATCATAACATAGTCTTGGATAGTTAGGTTGTAACTTTGTAAGATTACTTGGTACATGTTATTAAATAATATCCAAAACTTTTTAGATGTAGTCCGGATAGTAATGCATAGAATGAACCTTTAAGATTGTGTAAACTTTCTCGTTTTAAGTTTTTTGATTTATACAGTGATTTTAAGATAAAACCGCTAATGGCAAAAGGAACATGAAGTACGGACGGAGCCACTTTAAATGAGATGTCTTCAACTTCAATATTCTTAAATCCAACTTCCTTTAATTCCTTGACTACGGAATTGATATTGCCTAGTCGTTCTAAGCTCCAGTGATTACATAATTTGTTATAGACGTGACGCCCACCATAACAAAGCTTGGTTTCTTCTTTTTTAAGAAAAGCATCTGCGATTACAAGTTTCCCTTTTGGCTTTAATACCCTGAAGGCCTCTTTAAAAGACTTGATGCTATGTCCGGAATGACAAAAACTTTCTATAGCGAGCGCGCCATCAAACGTGTTGGAAGAAAAGGAGGTGTTGTTATAGTTTTCTTTTAAGATGGTACCTTTAAAGTCTTTTAAGAGATGATTCCCTTTTTGAACCTGAAAAGAAGATAGCGTTACGCCGAAAGCCCGTAATGCTTTGTGCTTTTTTAAGGCATATCTTATGGTGCCGCCCATACCACAGCCCATATCTGCTAAAAGCGCTTTGTTCTTTGGTAGTTTCAGTCGTTTTAAAACCTGGTTATTCATTTCGTTGAGCATCTCATCCCTTTTAAAAATATTCGTTTTAAAAGGAATATAGTATCCAAAGTGCATGTTGTAGTCATTGCTCCAAAACTTGTAATCTTTGGTTGCTTCATTGTAGAAGTCAACCATTTCAATTCGATTATCCTTCTGTTTGTGAGTGATTATGATAGTTTCTGTATTCATTTTGAAAACTTATTTTAGTATATTAGGAAATCTCCAAACTATTTTGTCATGTTTTTTGGCGGTGGGCTTTAAGGTCCCTTCCTGAGTCTTTACTTTATATATAATTCCTAGTTTTGATAAACACCAGGCAAGAATCCACCCAAGATCTACCTCATACCACTTCGTTGAAAATTTAGCAGAGGTAGGATACGAATGATGATTATTATGAAAGCCTTCTCCGAAGGAAATCAAACCGAGAAGAACATCGTTGTAACCACTTTCATCGGCGTTTTTAATTTCGTGCCTGGAATATCCGTATTTGTGCGATGCATAACCGATATACCAATGCCCCAAAATAGTAATCGAAGTTCTTAAAGACATTACAAATAACATGCTATTAAATCCTATAAGAGCATAGAAAATAAACATGAAAGCCAAGTAATGTAAATACCAGGTTTTATCTAACCAGTGAATTATTGCAGAATTCAAGTCCTTTTTTGGAATTTCATAGCGTTTTAGATCATTTGGAACAAAGGTTAAGTGAAGGTTCCACCAATAGTCAGTAATTAATGAATGCTTGTACTGAAAATACCTCGGGCAATCCATTCTATTTTGCCAATAGTCACGATAGTAATGTTGTTTTAACCAACTTAAGGGACTTCCCAAACCAGTAAGAATAAAAAGGTATAAACTGAGATTTTTGAAAAAGTTTGATGTCTTATAAGACTTATGAATTATACCTCTATGAAGCCCTACAGAATGTCCGATTCCAACAGTTAGGAAAAGAAGCACTATGCTAATTAAAACATCACGCCATTGAATTAAGGAAAAGTCGATAAAACAAATAGGCAATATCATACAATATAACCAGATACTCTTTTTCCATGAAAAAAATATTGTTCCTGCTGATGTTTGCAACTTCTTATTCATAATCTTAACTGTTTTAAACTTTCAGAAAAAATTGAAAGTATGATTTAAAATTTTTATTCCATTAGCTTAAGTAAATCAGATAAGGCTTCATCTATGTTTACATATGTAAAGGAAAAACCATTATCTAGTAAGCGTTTGGGAACTACATTCCTACTTTTTAATACTAATTCAGCTTCTGTTCCAATAAGTCTGGCTCCAAGTTTTAACAATGGAACGGGTTGAGGTATGCCTATAGGTATTTTAAGCAGTTTTCTTATAGTTTTCATTAAAGTATGGTTGTCCGTTGGTTCCGGAACGCATAGATTAAAAGTCCCTTTTAGATGTTCGTTATTTATTAGAAAATCCAACGTTCTGACAAAATCGAGTTCGTGAATCCAGCTTACCTTTTGGTATCCTGTTCCTTGTTTTCCTCCGAGACCAAGGCGTGTAATTCTTTTTAAAGGAATTAGGGCACCGCCGTTTCGACCTAAAACTATGGACGTTCTTATGATTATTTTTCGCGTTTTGGGCGTGACGATAGAGTTAAATGCTTCTTCCCAAGATTTAGCAATGTTCATAGAGAAGTCATTACCAATCAGTCCATTTTCTTCGCACATTTGATGGTCATAAGAATGTTTGTATATAGTAGCAGTAGAAGAATTTATCCAGATTTTGGGCGGCGTTTTGCAAAGATTAACGGCCAACCCGAGTAAATGAGTTGAATCGATTCTTGAAGTACGAATTAGCTGCTTGTTTTTTTCAGTGTATCTACAGTCAACAGATTTGCCAGTCAGGTTTATGAGTACCTCGGCACCTTCCAATTCTTTGCACCAGCTTCCGAAATCTTTAGCATTCCAATAAATATCATGCTCCAGTTTTGGGGTTCTGGTTAATACTTTGATATTATACCCTTTTGAATATAAATGGTCGGTAAGAACTTGTCCTAAAAATCCACTACCTCCAGCGATTATTATTTTTTTCATTGTTTTTGAATTAAATAGGTTATATAGACGAAATAGCTGGCAATTAACATGGGTATGATAAAAACCTCATATTTTAAAATACTTCCATGTGGATTTAACTCGAATAATAGATATATTAAGATTAGAGTTGTTAAAGCAGCTCCCCAGTAAAAAGCAAAAAGTCTTTTAATCTTTTTGTTGTAACGATTAATAAAGAATAGTAAGATAAGGGCTATTAGTATCTGTACAAATCCTAGAAGTATTTGTGCATACAGTGCAAAAAAAATGAAATGAATTGTGGCGTAGAGAGCCATGGTTATTATGTAAAAGAAACAATTGATATAATGTAGTGCTTTCATTTTTAATGTTATTAAACTTTCAGAAAAAATTGAAAGTTTTATTTAAATTTTTTTATTTCAGTAGTTTAAATAAAGATTTTGTAATCCAGTTTTGTTCCTGGTTAACAATTTTATTCATTAATGAATCTGCCGTTTCTGCCAGATCGTGCAGGGCTTTGGTTTGCTTAATGAGTTCCTTTGTTTTCTCGGTGTTATCATCTTTTATGGAGCTTATATCTTTTAAAACTTTAATAACTGGTTTAATTTCTCTTCTGCTTCGCTCTTTTGCAATATGTCTGGCTAATTCCTGTACATCTTTTTCCGTAGAAAAGAATTCTTTGCGTTCTCCGGGAACCAGTTCTTTGGTTACGATTCCCCAGTCCATTAACTGACGCAAATTCATACTTGTATTGCCTCTGGAAATTTTTAACTCTTCCATAATGTCTTCCATGGACAACGGTTTGGTAGAAATAAAAAGAAGTGCCTGTATTTGAGCCATGGCTTTATTAATGCCCCAAAGTGTACCCAAACTTCCCCAGGTACTTATAAATTTTTCTTTTGCTTCTTGATATTCCATGACACAAAGATATAAATAATTTCTAAACTTTCAATAATTATTGAAAGTTTATTTGTTGAAGGAAAATTGATCGTCAGTTTGCTTTGTAAACTAAAAACTGACTAACTCTCGATTGTACTTATTTTTATAGGCTACAGGTGTTAATCCTGTATATCTTTTAAACAGGGTTCTAAACGATTTGGTATCTGAATATCCCACAGAAAACATGATTTCGTTTATAGTGTTTTGTGTAGATTCAAGAGCATTTTTGGCAGCTTCAACTTTTACACGTTGTATGTATTCTAGAGGTGTATTTGCAGTCGCTTTTTTAAATCGTCTTATAAAGTTGCGCTGACTTACAGCTAACATACCCGATAGCTCTTCTACAGAAACTTTTTCGGTTACATTGTTTTCAATAAATAACTGTGCTTTTTGTATAAGCTCATCGGTGTGCTCTTTTTGTCCTCTAAAAATGGCAAACTGATTTTGATTATCTCTACTAATGTCTATCTCGAATAGCTTAGATACGTAAACAGCAGCTTCCTGTCCACAAAATTTGTGAATAAGATGTATGATGAGGTTTAAAAATGAGTAAGCGCCACCACTAGTATAAATGCCCTCTTGATCTGTGACTATTTTTTCCGGGAGTACTTCAATTTTGGGATACATTTGTCGGAACAAATCAATACCAGCCCAATGCGTAGTGCATTGTTTGTTATCTAGCAACCCAGTTTCTGCCAACAGAAAAGCGCCAAGGCATAAACTAGCAACTTCTGCATGATTTTGAGAACGTTGGTGTTTAATCCATGGAATGAATTCATAATTGGCTTTAATGCCCTCCGCAATCCATTCAGGCTTAACAGCAGAAATTATGATAAGGTCGGTTTTAAAAATATCATGTATGGTAGCATCGCAATGTATTGAAAACGCACCATCGTAAAGCACCGTATCTTTATCGACTCCCACAAGGTTTATATTAAAGAATGGCTGTTGACTCTTTCCTGTTTGGAGGAAGAAATCATTCACACTTTTAAAAATTTTATATGGTCCAACAACACTACTTAAAATGGTCTTAGATTTTGGAACTAATATGCTTACATGTTTCATGGGTTAGTGTCTTAATTAATTCATTTAAAAGTATAATTAATTTTTGTCATAATCAACACCTAAAAGTGTCGTATTTGACCTCGCTAGAGCATGCATACATTTTATAACTTTGAAAACATCGATTAAAATATGGACACGAAACAACATTTTGAAGATATAAGGACTAAGTTTTGTGCTAATTATGAGCATGTAACCATAGGAAAAATGATGAGCTCTGAGGCCATACATTATAAAGGAAAAGTATTTGCATTTTTTTCAACCAAGCAAAATATGGTATTCAAGCTTGGAAAGGATTTTAACATTGAGACGGTTGATGTCCCTTTGGAAGTATTCAGTCCTTTTAAAAGTAAAAAGCCTTTATCTGGTTGGTATCAATTGGAAGCAAAGCATAAAGCGTCCTGGGAGTCTTTAACTAATTTAGCGTTAAACATAATACGTCAAGACAAATGATAACAAAAGGGTATTCCGATTTTTTTAAAGAATTAAAAGCACATAATAATAAGGAATGGTTTCATGCCAATAAGAAACGTTATGAAAATGACGTTAAGCAGCCTTTCTTAGAATTGCTTTCAGAATTAATTTCAACACTCTACGAATGGGATAACAGGATTTTAACCGATGAGAAGAAGGCTTTATTTAGAATAAACAGGGATGTTCGGTTTTCTAAAGATAAAACGCCTTATAATACCTTGTTAAAAGCTGGATTTTCTCCTAATGGTAAAAAGTCTATGCTACCTGGGTATTATTTAGGGATAGGTGCTGATACGGTTCATGTTGGGGGTGGACTTTTTAATGTTAAACCACCTGAACTAAAAGCGGTAAGAAATCATATTGCCTATAACGTTGATGATTTTTTAGTCATAACAAATGCCAAAGTGTTTAATGATTGTTTAGGTGAAATAAAGGGCGATGTTGCCAAGCGCATTGACAAAGCTCATGAAGCTGTTGCAAGCAAAACGCAATTAATATATAACAAACAGTTCTACGCTATGGCAAATCTTCCTTTGGAAGATTATTATGATTCACCAACAAAGCTTAAAGATGCTATTTTAAAACATTTTAAGGCAATAAAGCCTTTAAATGAATTTTTAAATGAAGCGTTTTAAGCGTGTTATTTGTATCAATTAGAATTCTTAAATAAGTATTAATTATAAATCAATCAAAATCATGACTACACAACAAGTCGCAGAACAGTTAGTGGATTATTGCAGACAGGGAAAGTTTGCAGAAGTCGTACAGGAATTATACGGGCAGAATATTGTAAGTATAGAACCAGACGGAGCACCGGTTAAAGAAACAAAGGGTTTAGAAGCGGTTATCGCAAAAGGACAACGGTTTAATGAGATGGTAGAAGAAGTGCATGGCATGGAAATTTCAGATCCATTAGTGGCAGATAAATTCTTTTCGTGCACCATGAAAATGGACTTAACGTTTAAGGGCGGTCCACGAACCAACATGGATGAAGTTTGTGTTTATGCTGTTGAGGATGGTAAAATAGTAAGAGAAGAGTTCTTTTTTACGCCTATGCAACAAGGGTGAGAATGAAAGTGTCATTCAGAATGGAGAATCTCAATCACTATCCTCTCGTTTAGAGAAAATAGAAGGTTTATATAATTACCTTACTGAATAATTTTAGATTCTTCAGTCGTTCCTGCCTGCCGGCAGGCCTCTGAATGACACTTTTTTTTAAAACTAGAAGTTATCCTAATAATATTATTTCAACAACCCAGCCCGTCTCAATAATGCTTCTGGTTTAGGTTTTTGCCCTCTAAAGCGCTCATAAAGGGTCATAGGGTTTTCTGTACCACCTTGGGACAAGACGTGATCCTTAAATTTATTGGCAACGTCTTTATTAAAAATACCAGCTTCTTTAAAATATTCGAAAGCATCGGCATCTAAAACTTCGGCCCATTTGTAACTATAATAACCAGATGAATAGCCGCCCTGGAATATATGTGAAAAAGAAGTGCTCATACAATTCTCAGCAACTTCAGGGTATAGCGTAGTGTTTTTAAAGGCTTCGGTTTCGTGAGCTTTAACCGATGTTATTGATTCTGATGAATCTCCAGCATGCCAGCTCATATCTAACAATCCAAAACTTAGCTGTCTAAGTGTTTGCATGCCTTCGTGGAATGTGGCAGACTCTTTTATTTTCTCAACTAAATCCATCGGGATGAGTTCCCCGGTTTCATAATGCGTTGCGAACAGCTCCAAAGCTTCTTTTTCGTAACACCAGTTTTCTAAAATCTGACTTGGTAATTCTACAAAATCCCAAAATACATTGGTTCCTGATAAACTCGGGTAGGTCGTATCTGCTAGCATGCCATGAAGGGCGTGTCCAAATTCGTGAAATAAGGTTGTTACTTCATTAAAGGTTAAAAGAGAAGGTTTGCTTTTGGTCGCTCCTTCAACAGGCTTTGTAAAGTTGCAGACAATAGATACATGCGGTCTACTATTTGTTCCGTTTTTAACGTATTGCGGTTTGTACGAGGTCATCCACGCGCCGTTTCTTTTTCCAGCTCTTGGGAAAAAATCAGCATAAAAAATGGAAACTAAATCCCCTTTATTATTAGTTACTTTATAGGTTAAAACCTCGTCATGATATTTATCTATAGTGTCGATCTCTTCGAAGTTTAAATCGAATAATTTATTGGCAATAGTAAAGGCGCCATTGATCACATTTTCTAGTTTGAAATATGGTTTTAACTTTTCGTCATCAAGACTAAACAGTTTTTGTTTTAGTTTTTCTGAGTAATAGGCGCCATCCCACTTTTCAAGATGATCTATACCATCTAAATCTTTAGCAAATTTCTCAAGATTTTTAAACTCTCGCTCAGCAGCTGGTTTAGCTTTCTCTAGCAATTCATTTAAAAAGCTATCAACATTTTCTGGTGTTTTCGACATGCGTTCTTCTAAAACAAAGTGTGCATGTGTTTTATAGCCCAAGAGATTGGCACGTTGAAATCTTAGTTTCACTATTTGTAAAATAGTGTCCTGATTATCCAAAGCATCACCTTTAAATGCTTTTGCACCGGCAGCAAGCGCCAGTTTTTTTCTTAATTCGCGATTATCCGCATAAGTCATAAAAGGAATATAACTAGGGTAATCTAATGTAAAAAGCCAGCCTTCTTTTTTTCTGGATTCGGCTAACTGTTTAGCAGCTTCCTTTGCGCCTTCTGGTAAGCCGGATAAATGGTCCTCGTTATCGATCAGCATTTCAAAAGCATTCGTTTCTGCCAATACATTCTCCCCGAATTTGAGCGTTAGCTGACTTAATTGCTTGTCTATATCGCGAAGTTCTTGCTTTTTGTCTTCTGGTAAATTAGCACCATTACGCGAAAAGCTTTTATATCTTTTATCTAGTAGTGTACTCTGTTCTACTGTTAAATTCAATGAGTCTTTAGCGTCGTAAACAGTCTTTATGCGTTTAAATAAATCTTCATTTAAAGTTATGTCGTTGCTAAACTCAGATAGTAGAGGCGATACTTCTTGTGCTATTTTTTGAATGGTATCGTTAGTTTCAGCAGAATTTAAATTAAAAAATATACTGGATATCCTGTCTAATTGTTCACCAGAAAAATCTAATGCTTCAATAGTGTTTTTAAAAGTTGGAGCTTCGTCACTTTTAGCTATGGCATCAATTTCGGTTTTGGCATTTGCAATAGCTTGCTTGAAAGCTGGTAAAAAATCGTCATTATTGATTTTTGAAAAAGGCGCTGAATTATATACGGTTTCAAAGGGTTTTACTAGTATATTTTTTGTCATCTTTAGGAAATATGTTAAAATGCTAATCTATTATGTACGCATAATAAATTTTTTTGTACTTTTGTAGTTATTATTATACAGAGTGACTAACTCAATGAATTATGCATTAAAGTAAAGTAACCTCGAAATTTACCCTTCGAGGTTTTTTTATTTTAAATCTTTAGCAGACTCATGTACTTTTTGTTTTAAGCCTTCTTTGTATTCTAAGATTTTATCTAGAACAGCGCTGTCGCTAGCACCAATAATTTGTGCGGCTAAAATACCCGCATTTTTTGCACCGTTAAGAGCTACTGTAGCTACAGGAACACCACCAGGCATTTGTAGAATGGATAAAACAGAGTCCCAACCATCAATAGAATTGCTACTTTTTACAGGAACACCAATAACAGGAAGTGGCGATAATGAAGCTATCATTCCTGGTAAGTGTGCTGCGCCACCTGCACCGGCAACAATAACAGCAAACTCTCTGGTATGAGCATTTTTCCCGTAATCAAATAGTTTTTCAGGGGTTCTATGAGCCGAAACAATGTCTACTTCAACTTCAATATTAAATTCCTTTAATATATCGATAGCGTCTTGCATAACTGGAAGATCGCTTTTGCTTCCCATAATTACTCCTACTTTTTTCATAAACTTTTATTTTATGTCTGGTCGAACGCAATTGAGACCTAAATATCGAAACTAAATATATTTAAAAGCCCTCTCAACTGTGCCTCGGTGAAACATTATTCACTTATAACTTTAATAGATTTTTTTACTTCTTCGGCTATTCTTCTAGCTTCGTTTAAATTTTCGTTTACAATAGTTACATGTCCCATTTTTCTAAACGGACGGGTTTGTTGTTTACCATAAATATGTGGTGTTACACCATCCATTTCCATAATGGTTTCAATATTTTCGTAAACCACATTGCCTGTGTAGCCTTCGGCACCAACCAAATTTACCATAACACCACCCACTTTACTATCGGTTCTTCCTAAAGGTAGATCTAAAATAGCTCTTAAGTGCTGCTCGAATTGTGATGTATAACTGGCTTCGATAGATTGATGTCCAGAGTTGTGTGGTCTTGGTGCTACTTCATTAATTAAAACATCATCGTTTTGGGTTTGAAACATTTCTACTGCTAACAGACCAACATGGTTAAAAGCTTCTGATGTTTTTAAGGCAACCTCGGTAGCTTTTTTAGCTACGTCGTCTGGTATTCTGGCCGGGCAAATAACATATTCTACTTGATTGGCCTCTGGGTGAAATTCCATCTCTACAACCGGAAATGTTTTTGTGTCTCCCGAAGCATTTCTAACGACGATAACGGCCAATTCGTTTTTAAAAGGCACCAATGTTTCGGCTATACATTCTACATTGGGTAATCCTTCTAAATCTTCAAGCGTTTTTACGATTTTTACCCCAGTGCCATCGTACCCAAATTGAGCAGATTTCCAAACAAAAGGTAATGTTAGATCACCTTGATTTATGGCTTCATTAATTTCAGAAGTGTAAGTAAAGCGAGAAAAAGGCGCTGTTGGCAAATTATTAGCAACATAAAACGATTTCTGGGTTGCTTTGTTTTGAATGGTTCGTAGTGTTTTAGATGCCGGGTATACTTTTATGCCTTCTTTTTCAAGAGCTTCCAGAGCATCTACGTTTACATTTTCAATTTCAATAGTTAGTATATCAACTTGTTTTCCGAAATTATAAACAGCATCATAATTCATTAAATCACCTAAATGAAACTCGTTACTTGCAATTTTGCAAGGTGCTTCATTACTGGAGTCTAAAACACAAGTATAAATGTCAAATTTTCTGGTATCGTTAAGTAGCATTTTACCTAATTGGCCACCACCTAGGATACCAAGTTTAAAATTTGAAGAAAAATAGTTCATTGATTTCTTTTTTCTGAAATTTAATAAGGATACGCAAAAATACACTTAAATATTAATTAGCTACTAAAACGTAAATCAAAAAATCGTTTTTTGTAATCTATTGATTATCTTTGCAGCTTCAAAATTCATTGACGGTGATAAAGCTACACGACAAATATTTTAAACCTTTTATTTCTACTAAAGAAATTGATGATGCGATACAGCGTTTGGTATTAGAAATTGCTGAAGATGTAGGAGACGAAATCCCTGTATTTGTGGGTATTTTAAACGGGTCGTTTATGGTTGTAAGCGACTTTGTTAAAAAATATCCAAAACCTTGTGAAGTCACTTTTATAAAACTAGCATCTTACGAAGGTGTTAAATCGAGTGAAGACATTCAAAGACTTATTGGGTTAACTCAAGATTTATCAGGACGAACTGTTATTATTTTAGAAGATATTATTGATACAGGCAACACTTTATCTGAAGTCCATAGAATCTTTAAAAACGAAAATGTAAAATCGCTAAAAATAGCAACACTGTTTTACAAGCCAGAAGCCTATAAAAAAGATTTTAAATTACATTATGTTGGTATTGAGATACCTAATAAATTCATAGTCGGTTATGGCCTAGATTATGATGGATTAGGCAGGAATTTACCAGAAATATATCAAATAAAAGAAACACAACACATGACAAACTTAGTGCTATTTGGCCCTCCAGGTGCTGGAAAAGGAACACAAGCAGATTTTTTAAAAGAGAAGTATAATTTAGTACATATTTCTACAGGCGATGTTTTTAGATACAATATTAAAAACGAAACGGCTTTAGGAATGCTTGCTAAATCGTACATGGATAAAGGCGAGTTGGTTCCAGATCAAGTGACTATTGATATGCTAAATGCCGAGGTTGAAAAGAATGCTGATGCTAATGGTTTTATTTTTGATGGTTTTCCTCGTACAAATGCACAGGCTGATGCTTTAAATAAGTTGATGGATAGCAAGGATTCTCAAATAAACGCGATGATTGCTTTAGAAGTTGCCGATGAAATTTTGGTTGAGCGTTTATTATCTCGCGGAAAAACAAGTGGACGGGCAGATGATGCTGACGAATCCATCATTAGAAATAGAATAACAGAATACTATAATAAAACAGCCATCTTAAAAGAATTTTATTCGGAGCAGAATAAATATTTTGGTGTTGATGGTGTTGGTAGTATTGAAGAGATTACTGTACGCTTGAGTGCTGTTATTGACGAATTGTAAAATTCCTGCGGAGGCAGGAATCTGATAATTCTAGTTCTAATTAATGAGATTCCCGCCTTACCGAAACAAGTTCGGTACATGTCGTGGGAATGACAAACCAGACTAAGTTATGACTGAAGGAAATTTTGTTGATTATATAAAAATGTATGTGGCGTCTGGTAATGGAGGTAAAGGCTCTGTACACTTACATCGCGAAAAGTATATTACTAAAGGCGGACCAGATGGAGGAGATGGTGGTCGTGGAGGCCATGTTATTCTCCGAGGAAATTCTAACTTATGGACGCTTCTTCATTTAAAATTTAAAAAGCATATTCGTGCCGGTCATGGTGGGAATGGAAGTAAAGCTAGGAGTACTGGTGCAGATGGCGAAGATGTGTATATAGATGTACCGTTAGGAACGGTTGTACGAGATACAGAAACGAATGCTATTCTTTTAGAGATTACAGAAGATGGCGAGGAAAGAATAATTGCTGAAGGCGGAAAAGGCGGATTGGGAAACTGGCATTTTAGGTCTTCAACCAATCAAACGCCCAGATATGCTCAGCCAGGACTTCCGTTTGAAGAGAAGTATGTTACGCTGGAATTAAAAATACTTGCCGATGTTGGTTTGGTGGGATTCCCAAATGCAGGAAAATCTACTTTACTTTCGGTAGTAACGTCTGCAAAGCCAAAAATTGCTGATTATGAGTTTACAACGCTTAAGCCTAATTTAGGGATTGTAGAGTATCGGGATTTTCAAACCTTTGTTATGGCAGATATTCCTGGAATTATTGAAGGGGCTGCAGAAGGTAAAGGTTTAGGACATTATTTTTTACGCCATATAGAACGTAATTCGATTTTGCTATTTTTGATACCTGCTGATGCGGGTGATATTAGAAAACAGTATGATATTTTGCTAGATGAACTTCGTCGTTATAATCCTGAAATGCTTGACAAGGAACGTCTCATAGCCATATCGAAGAGTGATATGCTTGATGACGAATTGAAGGCAGAACTTAAAGCAGAGTTAGATAACGAACTTCCTATTCCGTACTTATTTATTTCATCGGTAGCACAACAAGGGATAACCAAATTAAAAGATCTTTTGTGGAAGATGTTGAATGATTAGTATTTAGAGATTCATTTCATAAAATAATAGACTCCAAATAATAATTAGGGGACTAAGTAAAAACCTTTCTCAAAGATTTCTATTCGTGGAATAATTTTTGATTAATTTAGTAAAACTTCAATTTTATAAATTGATTGGTTGAACTTGAGGCTGCATGAAAAGAGGTGTATTTTGTTCATTCTAAGCGTAGTGAAGAATCTTATTATTCAGAACGAACACTTTTCAGAGCTTCTCATCAAATTTAAAATTACGGCTATGAAATCTTTAAAAACTCTTTTACTTGTTTTGTTAATTATAGGGTGTGCGCCTATTCGTGTTAGTTACGATTTTGATAGAACAGTAGATTTTAATACTTATAAAACGTATAATTATTATACCGATATGAATACGGGGTTAAGCGAATTAGATACAAAACGCTTGTTAAATGCTATAGATAAGCAGATGGCGGTTAAAGGGTTTAGTTTGTCTGACAAACCAGATTTTTTTATAGATATTAAGAGTAACGAGTACCGAGAAGCAAATCGTAGTACGGTAGGGGTTGGCTTAGGCGGTGGTGGACGTAATGTTGGCGGCGGTATTTCGGTAGGTATTCCTGTTGGGCAAAGTAACGTTAATCGTCGAATAATTATCGATTTTGTTGATGAAAACAAAAAACAATTATTTTGGCAGGCTGTAAGCGAATCTAATTATAATCCTAACGCGATACCTGGAGAACGCGAAAAAAAACTAAATGCTGTTGTAGAAAAAGTATTAATAGGATACCCGCCTAAACAATAACCTATTGTTTTACTAACTTTTTGCTCGCAACAAGTACGTTGTCTGCATAAAAATTGGCAACGTAAATCCCTTCGCTTAAACTGCTAATGTTAACCTGTTGGGTTTGGTGATTGTACATTGGAACAGTTTTTACCTTTTTACCATCTAAACTAATAACTTCAACTTTTAAATTGGCGCCTCTGTCGCTATCAATTTTAAAGTTTGCCGTAGTATTTGCAGGGTTTGGGTGCATGGTGATAGTTAGATTGTTAACATCGGTTTCAATGTCCTTAACTCCTAAGGTGGAATAATCTATTGTCCAGGTTACCGTATAAACATGAACGGTTTCATGGTTGGTGACTTTTAAAAGTGCGGTGTTATCTGTTATAACTGCTGTTAAGTTATTTAAACCTGTATTTAAATCGGTATCTAAAACACTTACGTCATCAACATTTGTTGCAAAATTTGAAGCATTTAGCGACCATGAACTTTCAAGGGTATTAGGGATAGGTTTAATTAAACTCAATTGAAACTCAAGTGGAAAACTTGGGTTTGAAATTGTGTTTGAAACAGGTGTATAGGAGTCTATAGGCGAGACCAAACTGTGTATTTTCTCAATAATTCCTTCTTTACAAACTGAACAAAAAGCTACGTTTAGAGCTTCCATCTTACATTGTCCACCACTTTGCGGTTTGTACCAGGTTGCTGCTATTGGAGTTCCAGAATGCGCATAAATACCAATACCGTTGGTGCCATTCCAGTTTTTCCATTTTATTAAGTTGGGATCGTTTTCTTGAGTCATATTAATCGCTTCACTAGGATATTCATCCCCAGCATAATATTCGTCTTGCAATTTGAATAAAGAGTGGCCTAATTCGTGTATAGCAATATCGTTTGCCAAAGTTGAAGCCATTGGGAACTCGCCACCAGTTCCTCCATAAACATTAGTATTCACTATAATTAAAGCCTGATCGTAAGTTGGAAAATTATCGGCTAAAACAGAACGTATTTTTGCATCTGCAGCAGCTGCGTCTGTATAATCTATGCCATAATAGAGCAATCTATGAATATTAAAAGCATCAAAAGTGGCATTAAAATAGGTGTCTACAGTGGTTATTGGAGTGAAAGGTTCTACAACATCAGTAGCCGTACCCGGATGATCTGCGCCACTATCCATCGAGGGAACATTAATCGCAAAAACATTAAAATAGTCAGCATACTCTGAAAAAGGTGATTGATTAAACATGTCGTTAGATAAACTGGTCGCATCGGTAATAAATTGAGGCAACTCAGCAGTTTGATACCCTTCACTTAATATAACTAAGTTGATTCTTTTATCACTAGGGCCGGCAAATTTAATCGTATCAACATCAAAAACTTGAGCCGAAATCAAATGTATATTGAAAACGAATAATATAAAGATTAAAAAATACTTCATAGAAGGTTAAGCTTAGTTTTTATGATTGGTTTTGTCTCTTTTCTTGAATCACTAATATGGTGTATGCTAATGAACTTTGTATTAGATTTTAATTGAAGTCTTAGAGAAAATTGGACACTATCCAGATCAAAATGTTTTGTTTGAAACATTTTAGAATCATCTACATATTCGATAGTTCTAGCAAGTGGATTTTTTACAATCATGGTTTGCAAAATATTTGACTTCTCGTCGAGTTGAAATAACTGTAAATCTCCTGATTTACTATTTTCTACAGATATGCTGTTGTGATTTTTTAGTTTTCCTTCGGCGATCTTTTTATTTACAAAACGAATGGTTCGATCTCCATTCGAAGTTTTTTTTATAGCATAGCTAAGGAAAATAATTTTTGGAGATGTTTCAATTTTATCCTTATTTGTTGTTAGGCTTTGTTTTGAGGCACAGCTTAAGAGCATTGTAATAAGGAAAAATACAATTATAGATTTTTGGCTATTTAATTTTTGCTTTCTCAAAACCTCTAACAAATATGAAATTTGGGTAAAGTTAAGAAAATAAAAAGAGGCTATTTAAAAATCCTTAGATGTCCGTTCAGGCTTGTTTTTAAAACATCTCGACTTTAGTTTATACTGAGCAAAGCCGAAGTACTCGATGGGACAACTTTTAGTTTCTAATATATTTAAACAGCCTCTTTTTTAAAAACGTTATTTAATTCAGCAAATCTTTATACTTGTCTTTATAGCCGTATAATACAATAATGTTTAAAACTAGTAAGATTAAAGCGCCGGCAATACCTTCTGGAGCCAGCATAGCATGAAACAATACTGCATTTATAGAAACACTCATTAAAATAAGTGCTAATAGTGCTCCAAATTTGTTAAAGATAAATGCTAACCCAGCTACAATTTCAACAATTGCTACTATAGTTATTAACTTAACAGAGGATAATGCTCCAAAGTAAGCTCCAGCTTCGGGAGACATCTCTCCAAATGCCATAAAATGGAAGAACTTGTTAAGCCCGAAAAACAGAACGAATAGCCCAAGAAGTATTCTCACGACCATAAAAACTTTTGAATTCATAATTAATGTATTTATTAGTTATTAGATTGAAATATAGTAAATTAAAAATTAATCTACTGTCGATTCTGTCGAAATGAACCTACTTAACTAACAAACGAATACCTTCACTATGACTGCTAAATTCTGGTGCATACATGCTTTGTATGGTCGTGATTCCATTACTCATATTACCAGCATTATTAACTCTTAAATCGTATTCAAAAACATAAATACCCTTTGGCAAATAATCGAAAAAGAAATTAGTTGAAGCATCTTTAGTACTTTCATAATACCCTAAACCATCTTGCCATTTGTATTGCGATAATACATTTATGGGCTCTAACCCTGAAGCTCGCATATCTTTCATATGAATGAATTCCATAGCTCTATCGCTTCGCAATTCTATACGAACTCTTACCAGATCTCCAACTTTTAAATGGGTGTCTTCGGTGATTTCAGAAATGGTCTCTCCTGTATCTGTATTTTGTTTTAAGAACAGCTTTTTCTTTAGTTTAAGGGGTGTTTCTGCCGATGTGATTTTATCTAAATCCTCAAAGTATTGCCAATATAAACCTCCCCAGGCAATTCCATTGCCTTTTTTAGTGAGTTTTACTTCTCCCATTTGAGGCTTTATTTCTGAAGTGTTCCATGATGTTTTGTAATAACCTGTACCAGCTTCTACTTTTACATTTTCTAATTTAGAAGGTGTTATTGTTTGTCCGCCTAAAACAACATCTACCATATCTGTAACGCTTAACCAATCGCTTCCTTGAAGTAGTAATGCGTATACAGCATCTGTAGTAGCTTTTGTGGTTTCCCACTTATTGGTTTGTTTGTTTTTGAGTAACCAGATTTTTAGATTATCGATTGTTTCAAGGTTTTTTGTTTCACTTTGAATGGTATGTCCAATTTCTGAAAACGTTTCAATAAGCAAAGATTGTGTTTCAATAGGTGCCTGATACCAATACCACGAGCTGGTATTTTCTTTCCAGTACATACCTAGTTCTTCTGATGTAATACTGGTTTCATTTAACGATTTTAAAATTTTACTTGCCGTTTTAGAATCGTTACTCCTATGAGACACTAATGCCATTAATCCTTTGGCATAAAGCGGACGTTTTAACCAATACTTTTGAATTTGTGTTTGGTAGTATTTGGTAATATCTTCAACTTTTTTCGATTTTTTAATATCTGTATAGAAGCTTCGCATGTATAAATAATGCAATTGTGTGTAGCTTAAATGGTCTTTATTTAAATCGACTTTAGCGTTGTATTTTCTAATATCATGGTATTCTTTTACAAATTGCGCATCGAGATATTGAATGGCTTTTGAGATCATTTGTGACGTCTCGACTGCGCTCGACGAGACAGATAGTTGTTTAAGATGTCCGAAACCAGTCATAATGTGCTGGGTAATAAACCTGTTTTCATAGCCTCCCCTAAACCAAGCCCAGGCACCGGAACTCATTTGATTATTTTTTAGTTTCCTAATAGCAGATTGTAATTCATTAGTCATTTTGTTAAAATCGAAAAGTAAAGCTATGCGCTTTTTCTGTTCCGTCTCGTTCTGTGCGTCACGTAACCAGGGTGTTTCCTGGATAAGAATGGATTTTAATTCCTCATTCTTTTCTAAGTTGGAAATAAGTACATCTTGAGATTTCCATTGGTTAAAAACGTCCTGTATTCTTGGATTTGAGTTCGCAATATGCTGTGCCAGGGCATTAGCATAATAACGACTAAATGTTTGCTCGTTACATTCGTACGGATACTCCATTAAATAGGGGAGTGCCTGTACTGCGTACCATGCAGGGTTGGAAGTCATTTCCAAGGTTAGCTTATGGTGCTTAAGTGTTGATGATTGGTTGTCGAGCGAAGTTGAAGCAAGTTTGTCTAATGTAAATGTTTTAGTCTGGTTACTACGAATCCACATGGGGAGTGTTTCGGTAACTAGCATTCTATTGGAAAGCACAGGTAATGCGTTTTGTTCGCCATCGCTAAAGCTTTCCGATTTTGCAATTATTTTGTATTGTACGGCTTGTACATCATCTGGGATTGATATATCCCATGATACTTGAGTGTTGCCTTTTGGAGCGACGGTGAAGGCTCCCTCTAACTCTCCGGAAGGGGTAGGGCTATCTTGTTTGCGGATTAACTTGTTGGAGATGTCTTTTCCTGAAATGGCATCTGTTAGAATTAATGTAGCTTGTCCTTCTAATTGTTTTTCGGTGAGGTTTGCAATTTTTGTGCTAATGGTAATATGATCGCCTTCTCGTAAAAAACGAGGCGCATTTGGAGTAACCATTAATTCTTTTTGGGTAACCGTTGTTAATGTTTTAGTGGTGCTTTCTAAGGTTTTAGTATGCGCTAATAACTGCAATTTCCATTGGGTTAAAGCCTCTGGTGTGGTAAAGCTAAAACTAACATGACCTTCTGAATCCGTTTGCAAGTGAGGAAAGAAAAAGGCTGTTTCCTGCAGGTTTTTGCGAATTTGAACGTTGTCGAAGTTTGGCTTTTCTAGTGTGTTTTCAATTTGTTCCTTTTTTAAATCAAGTTCATCGCGATCATTTACTAATCCGGAAATGTCAGCTTCTGTTTCTTCTCCTGTAATTACTTGGTCGAAGTTGGATTTCGATTTGCTCATAACTTGTTCTTCTATTTCCATACTTCTTTCTGGGGCGGGGGCATTGGCTGCACGACTGTAATATCCTCTGTTTATTGATATATTGTTATTCCCAAAATAGAATCCAAACCAATTAAGTTGGTCATAGGATTGGTGCGAGTAACTTATTTTGGAAGCTCTATTATAGACTCTAAAATGACGCGTGCCAAAGCTCTGGTGTGCATTAGTGCTGTTACGGGAAAGATATACAGATTTAAAAACAGGGGAGAAACTCCAGTTTTGAGGTTTAAATTGGTCTAATGATGCATCATACATACTTGCCAATAACTCTGCACTAACTTTATCGCCCTGTGGGCCCTTGATTTTAAAACTCCAGGTTTCGTCTGCTCCAGGCTGTAACTTATCTCTAAAGGTTCTGGTTTCTATATCTAAATCTGTTTTGGGGTAAGGAACCGATATGTTTAAACTGTTAGATTTAAAGCTGTTAAAAGCAGCAAAACTGTAATTAACCGTAAACCCTCCAATATCCTCATTATTTATGGGAACAGTAATTGTTTTTTTGTTGTTATTTAGTTGAATGCTATATGTTTTTACAATCTTACGGTCTTTTTCTATATGAACCGTAACGTTTAAATTGCTAGAGGCAGAACCTAGTGTAATTAATGCTTTTTCGCCTGTGCTGTAACTTGATTTATTTGTTGTTATGTAGAATAATTGTTTATCTGCTATGGTTTTATCTGTATCGCTGTATAAGGTTGTTTTAATTTCATCTTTAACGAGTTGCCCGAACTTATCCTTGCTTTCTAAAAGAATAGTATAGGCACCCGATTGCCATTTTTTTATTTTACCAAGGTTAAGCTTTTTGGTGGTTTCTGTGTTAAAAGACGATACGAACACGAGTTCTCCTTTTTCCCAGTTGTTAGGAGACTCTTCATTACCGTAGGCATCATGAGGGAACATTTTTTTAAAGACGTCTTTCGAAAACTCCTGATAGTCTGGAGCAGCCCATGGTCTTGGTCTCAAAACACTTTCTGGGGCCATTAATTTGTAGATTTTAATGGTTCCTTTTGCCGGTACAAATTCACCATTTAGGTTTTTGGTATCTATGTCTATAGCATGTGTTTTTTTAGTTTTATCCAGTAGATTGGCAATAGACATATTTGCGGTAAACGCATGGTATCCTACATTAACTACTGTGGTAGCACTTCTGGTTTCACCATTTAAATCGGTAACGTCTGCAGTTACTTCGTATTTAAAAATGGGAAGATTTGTTTTATCTACACTTTGGTCAGGAATGGCTTTAAAAGTAATTTCAAACTCGCCTTTTTCATTAGTTGTACTTTCGCCATGGGTGATTTCCTGAGGTTCGCTATAAAACCATGATGGGTGATAGAAATAACACCAACGTGGATATTCTATTTTTCTATGAACTCGATATGCTACTTTGGCATTGGTAATATGGCTTCCGGCGTAAGCTAAGGCATGTCCTTTTACCGTTGCAGAGTCGTTAACCTTAAAGGTTTCTGTTATAGGGTTAAACTTGGTTTCAAACTTTGGACGTTTGTATTCTTCAACAGAAAAATAATGATTTGAATATACTCTATTAGATGCGACATCAGAATTAAAATTAATATAATACATGCCATTTAAACCGTCGTTTGGTAATATAAACTCACCTGAAACCGAACCAAATTCATTGGTTTTTAGGTCTAAGGTCTTAATTTTTTCATGATTGGTATTATGTAAAAAGGCATGAACGCTTTGATTTGCTAATACTTCAGATTTACCTTCTTTAGTTTTTATGGCAATTGCTTTAAAATAAACGGTTTGTCCAGGTCTGTAGATACTTCTATCTGTGAATATAAAAGATTTGTATGTTACTTTTTCTTGGTGTTGCTCATAATATCTGTTTATATAATATCCCCCGAAATAAGCAGAATCGTTGCCAAATTTAACTTTGGCTTTAAGGTCTCTATAGTTCTCGTTGCTTTTTTCAATTTTTACTTCACCGTGAGCGTTTGTAGTAAAGTTTTCTGTTTGGTGATTTCTTTCGTAATTTTTAATGTAGCTTATTTCTACTTTTGCATTTTCAATAGGTTTTCCGGTATTTCTATCGATAATTTGAAACATTTTATAATCCTTGTTTTCCGTTTCAACCATTGCTAAATTGGTTACTTGAATCGTGCCGAAGGCAAATGTTGCGTCATCATCTTTAGGTGAGGCAAAAACTAAATAAATACCATTGTTTAGTTTTGGGATTGAAACTTCGGTAGTGTGTGTTTGGAAATCGGACTCGTTTCTTAATACGTAATCCCAATTTTTATGAACATCCAGCTTTTTAATAAATGCTAATTGCTCGTCTTGTCTGTATGTTTTATTAAATTTCTCAAGCTGATTTCTACTAAGCCTGAATATTTTAAATTGAAGTTGATGCAGGTTTTTATGGCGTATTAACAAGCGGGCATCTTGCTGTATAGGAAGGAAGTCTTCTTTAGTAATTTGAAGTGATTGCGCTTCTATTTGCTGTTTTAAAACGTTACATTTTTTAGCACCATTGCTTTTTGGGAATTTTGAACTAACATTATCGCAAATCGTCTTGGCATCTTTAAGTTTCCAACGGTTCTCCTCGTTAGTTTTAGGTTGATAATTGGCGCCTTGTTGATTGTAAATAGTAGCTATTTCGTAATCGTACAATGCTGAAACTTCATGAGTTTTTAAACGGTCCTTTTCTGTATTTAAAGTATTTAATAGTATAGATTCTTTATCATTGAATGTAGCATGTTGGTTTACGAATTTTAAACGGTGAATATTCACATCTGCTAAAGCAAAAGGTGTTTTGTCTTTTATATGAAATTGAATCAAATCCTGATAAATCTTTAAAGCATTTAACTGCAGTGATGTCGAATCTTTTGATTCTATTTTCAATTTTGAAAACGCCTTGGTATCGCTTAAAAAATCTGGAGAATCAACTTCAAATTTATAGGCGGGTTTTGTAATATTGGTCTCATCGGTTTTGTAAAACTCTAACGCATTATGACTTAAAAAATCGAATAAAGTTGGTCTGTAGATTTTAGAATCCTTTTGCAAGTTTAATATATCATCATAATTACTTAAGGACTCTAATTGTAATAGTAATCCGCTTTGCAGCGAATTTTGGTAGTGTATATGAACCTCGCTAAATAATGTTTGTAAATCCCATGTCCTAAAATCGGTGGTATCTACCTTTTCAGCCGTATTTGTGCGATTATAGAATTTCCATCTATTTTGGTGAAAATATTGCCAATACATATTGGCGAGCATACTTTCTAAAATATTCTTTTCGGGGAATGCACTTGCTTTAATTTCAGCTTTAAAATCATTAATAATTTTAAGTTGTGCATCTTCCTCTAAAACCAAAGCGAATTTGCTTTTAAAAAGCATGGTTTTAATGAGTTGTGAGGTGTTTTTATCTTTTTTTGCAAGCTTGGTAATGTCTTCAACAATCTTTAATGCAGACTTTGGTAAGCCTTTAACTTCCAATTGTTCAACTTTATCCCATAGGTTTTTATATGGATTGTTTTGGGCGTTGGAAAATGCTGCAAATAGTATAATCATTAATAAGGATAAAGCGTTTTTCATTGTTTAATTTTTTTCTAAAATACTTTCAAAAGCTATACCAAAAAAACAGGAATGAGTAAACCTGTTGTTTGGCTGAGTGAAGTTAGGTTTTTATCTATGTAAAAGAAAGTTTATTTTTACGTTTTCGACTATTTGTGTTATGAAATTTATTTTGCTCCTTTTCTTAGTACCCGCAATGGCTTTTGGTCAATCAAACTTTGATGAGATAGAAATACTATTCAAGAAAAAACAATTTACTAAAGCGGAACAATCTGTTCGCAATTACTTAAAAAAACATCCAAATAGCTTACTGGCCATAGAGTTGCTGGGGGATGCTTACGGGCATCAAAAAAAATGGGATGATGCTATTTTACAGTATCAAAAGTTAGTGAAAACTAAGGAGAATAATGCTAATTATCATTATAAATATGGTGGGGCTTTGGGGATGAAGGCATTATCTATTAGTAAATTAAAGGCTTTGGGGATTATTGGTGATGTAAGAGATGCCTTTTTAAGGGCTGCTGAATTAGATAAAAACCATATTGATACCCGTTGGGCACTGGTAGAGTTATACATGCAATTACCAGGTATTATTGGAGGAAGTAAGAGTAAATCGCTACATTTTGCAGAGGAATTGGAAGCGCTTTCGAAAGTGGATGGCTATTTGGCAAAAGGATATATTTATGAGTATGATGATGAACCAGAGTTTGCCGAGAAGTATTATAAAATGGCTATAAAGGTAGGTGGTTCTGTAACTTGTTATGATAAATTAACGGCTTTATACGAAAACGAAAAGCAACCGGAAAAGGCTATTGAAAATATTGAAGCTGCTCATAAAAAACACCAACGTAATGCAATGCATTACCAGATTGGTAAGGTGGCTGCTGAATATAATATTGAACTACAAAAGGGAGAACGCTGTTTACATACTTATATAACTAATTACTCTGCTGAGGATGGTGTGCCTAAGGCTTGGGCAAATTACCGCTTGGCTCAAATTTACACGCATAAAAAGAACAAAACGGAGGCTCTGAAGTATATTGGATTGGCTATTACTGAATTGCCTAACATTAAACCTTTTAAGGAGCTTAGGGAGAGGATTCTTGAACAGTGATCAGTATACAGTTAGCAGTGGTCAGTATACGGTTGGCAGTGGCAGTTTACAGTACTTATGATATTCAATTCGTGTTATTAAGTTTTAATAAATATGATAAATGATACGAAAGGCATAGTTAGAAAAAGTTATTTTTTCTTGAACACTGAACACTGAACACTGAACACTGAACACTGAACACTGAACACTGAACACTGAACACTGAACACTGAACACTGAACACTGAACACTGAACACTGAACACTGAACACTGAACACTGAACACTGAACACTGAACACTGAACATTGAACACAAAAACATTTTACCCCGTTTAATTTGGAATTTGAAAATTGTAGCTAGATATTTGTTTTATGAACGTACATTTTATAGCTATTGGGGGCGCTGCGATGCACAATTTAGCCCTAGCATTACACAATAAAGGATATAAAGTAACTGGAAGTGACGATACTATTTTTGAGCCTTCAAAATCAAGATTAGATGCTAAAGGTTTATTGCCGGAAGCTTTTGGGTGGTATCCTGAAAAAATTACTACAGATTTAGATGCCATTGTTTTGGGAATGCATGCTAAAGCTGATAATCCGGAATTATTAAAGGCTCAGGAACTGGGTTTGAAAATTTATAGTTATCCGGAGTTTTTGTACGAGCAATCTAAATACAAAACTCGTGTTGTTATTGGTGGAAGTCACGGTAAGACCACTATAACGTCCATGATTTTACATGTGATGCATTATCATGACAGGGATGTTGATTACATGGTCGGAGCTCAGTTAGAAGGTTTTGATGTGATGGTAAAACTTACCGAAGACAACGATTTTATCGTGTTGGAGGGTGATGAATACTTGAGTTCTCCTATTGATAGACGTCCGAAATTTCATTTATACAAACCTAATATAGCATTGTTAAGTGGTATAGCCTGGGATCATATTAATGTGTTTCCTACCTATGAAAACTATGTGGAGCAGTTTAGCATTTTTGTAGATTCTATTGTTAATGGTGGTAGTATCAGTTATAATGAAGAAGATCCAGAGGTGAAACGTGTTGTTGAGGCTTCTGTTAATCCGATTCGTAAGTTGCCATATCAAACACTTCAATATACGGTTGAAAATGGACAAACCTTATTGGAAACGCCAGAGGGAGAATTGCCCATAGAAATATTTGGAAAGCATAATTTAAATAATCTTGCTGGTGCTAAGTGGATTTGTCAGCATATGGGAATTGATGAAGATGATTTTTATGAAGCTATTTCTACTTTTAAAGGAGCAAGCAAACGCTTGGAAAAAATAGCTGAAGGTAAAAATAGTGTGGCTTATAAAGATTTTGCACACTCACCGAGCAAGGTAGAGGCTACTACCAAGGCTGTTAAGGAACAATATAAAGACAGAACTTTAGTGGCATGTTTAGAACTACATACTTACAGTAGTTTAAATGCTGAATTTTTAAAGGAATATAAAGGCGCATTAGATGCTGCCGATGTTGCCGTGGTATTTTATTCGCCTCATGCGGTTGAAATTAAAAAGCTTGAAGAGGTAACGCATGAGCAAATTGCTAATGCTTTTCAGCGCGATGATTTGATTATTTATACGAATCCAGAGGAATTTAAAGACTTTTTGTTTTCTCAGGATTTTGATAATAAAACCTTATTGTTAATGAGTTCTGGTAATTATGGAGGATTGGATTTTGATGAGGTTAAGGGTATAATTGAATAGCTTTATTCTCTCAACTATCATAGGATATGGTGACCTCACAGTTATTAGTTCGATGTTGTCGTCTCTGTTCTTGTTTCAAAGTTATAGGTTATTGTTGCGCTATTCGGAATACTTTCAAAAGAATCCATGACTTTATTTTGGTCAGAAACTTTTGTGAGTTTAACTACCAAACCACCAATATTACTACTCACAGCAGTAACTCTTACTCCAACGATTTTATATTCTTTAACGATTTTTGAATCAGAAATAAAATCATCTGTATTTGCTGTTAAACCAGAATAAGTTTCAGTCATTTCAATAACTTGGTTATCCCCATCTGTCGTTATAAAAGTGGCTTGAAATTCGTAGGGGTCGTTAGGTCCTGATGCAGCAATATCAACAGTAAATTCAAGATTGTAATCCTGAAATTGAGATAGGTCAACCGTTGCGTTTTGATTTTTGCTAAATGTTTCTATTAATGTTCCTTCTCCAGTTATTTCTGTTCTCCACTTTAAAGTAGAGTCATTAAGTTCTAAGATTTCCAAAACATAGTTTTCAAGTCCTGGGTCAGAATCGTCCCAAACGATTGTTAATGTATTTCCATTTTCCGTCCAATCTCCAAATTCAGAAACATTTTCTCCATTGTTTCCAAAACCTTCATAAATAAATTCTACTCGATTGTTAGATGTAAATTTTAAAATATTATTATCTGGAATCCCAGAGTTGTTCCCATTAAATGTACTTGATATTCCATACCAAGTTCCTATCAAAGTGCTATTATTTCCGTTATTGTTTTCATCATCTGATGAGCAAGATAAAATCGTAATTCCTAAGATAATTGTAAGTAATAAATTTAGTTTTTTCATTCGTGAAGATTGATTTTGGTTATGTGTAACGGTCTAGTAGCTGTTAGTTACTTGATCTATATTGTAATAGTTTCTAATGCTTCTTATGATTAATACAACTAAAAACAAAAGCGGGTAGCAGTTTGAATATTGAAGTTAAAATAAAGAGTAGAGGCAATATTTTTATCCCAACATTCCTTTATGAAAAATGTGCAGAACGCAATAAAACTATAACCAAGAGTGGGGTGCTTTCTGAAAAAAGATCTCAATATTTTATTGATTATCTGGTAATCATCTAGCTCTGGTATTTTCAATGTTACATATTTTTTGTTTTATGAGAGCTTAAAATTATTTTACCGAGTTAAGTAATCAGTTTTCAAGTTCTTCACATAAAAAACCTTTTTCTTTTAATAAGGCTATTATCTTTTTTGAAATAGATCCATCATTTTCTACACGAAGAACTTTATCACAATCTTCCAGATCGAAATTCCATTTTGAGCCAGTCAATAAGTCGTCAAGAAATGGTTTTAAGTAGGTAGCAGACTTTTTACTGTCTACATTTGTTTTATAAACTAATACTTCGATCATTATTTCAAATGCTTTAATATTCTTTGATCAATATAAAAAGTCCCAAAAGGAATAAAGCAAGCTACAATAACTTTCCAGGTGGTTTCTTTAAAAGGCCATTTTTGTTCAATGCCAACACGTAGTGCATTAAAAACAAAGAGTAGAAATAATGCTCCGTGAATAGGGCCTATTGTTTTTACCCAGTTTGGATTATGAAACATGTGCTTTATTGGAACAGCTATAAAAACTAAAACTAATAGCGATATGCCTTCTAAAAAGCCATAAAGGCGCAAACGTCCGATTGTAGTAGTAAAATACTTTTTCATATTAAAATGTTCTTATATAAGTTCTGGAAGATAATGGTGAGAATGGCCAGGGAATGGCTATAAATATTATAATTAAGACTATAGAAAACCAAACCAGCATAGTTTTAAATTTTTCTTTATCTGTAGATTTTCGTTTTGCTAATGCCGAACCAATGGTTAATAACACAATGGCGATTAACATTAAAACAAAGTGTATGACACCGTAAAAAGTCAAATCTAAGTTTTGTAAAGCCGTTTTGCTGTCCGACCAAAAGTGCTTTACGATGGGGCTTTTGGTGTAAAGTATTATACCAATCATTAATTGGATGTGTGCGGTTGTTGCTGTCCAATGTCGGAAGGCATTATCCAATTTAGAGAACGAGCGGTTTTGTATAAAACCGGTAAACGCTCTGTAAATAGAGTAAATGATAAAGATTAAAACAAACCAACGGATAATGGAATGCGTTGTGAGTAGATAAGAGTACATTTTGTATTGTTTTTTCTTTTAAAGGCAAAGTTAAACTAAAAACATACTAATTAGTATGTTTTTTGATAAAAAAATTATTTCAGACTGTTTAAATAATTCTTAAGTTCTTTTAAATAAGGTATATAAACCTTTTTGCTGTTCTCCAATTTTCCATAATTTCTTATACCCCAATAGCCAGATAAAATAAACATGGTGGTTTGTTTTGCATTTGTGTCTTTATGAATAAAACCGTTACTTTTACCCTTTTCAATGGTTGCTATCATTGTTTCTGTCCATTCTTTGGTTAGTGTATCCAGCGCGTTACTAAATTTAATATTCCACGGTGTCATTTCTTGTGTGAAATTGGCAGCGGGACAACCATACTCAACTTTTAAAAATTCATTTTCCATAAGTAGATTGTACATTAAATTGTAAATAGCATTTATAGGATTCTCCTCATTCTGTAAGGGCGTTACAAAACTGTTTTTAAGTGTGGGTTTTAGAATTTCGTTAATAATGGCAAGCCCCATTTCGTCTTTGTTTTTAAAATGGTAATAGAAGGCACCTTTGGTGACTTGTGTAGTAGCAATAATATCATCAATGCTAGTGGTTTGGTATCCCTTAACGTAAATTAATTCAAATGCTTTTTGAAGAATGTTCAGTCTTGTTGCTTCCGCTTTTTTCATAAAAGATACTGTTCGGTATTTATTTGTAAAGGAACGGAATAGTTTGTTTTTTTACAAGTTTGATGGAGCTGGGAAGATCGCCAAAGCTTTAACTACCGTCTCAAAAACTGCATAACTCCAGTGTTTAACTGAAAATCCAAATCGGAGACAAAATAATCTATTTCATTGTTTATAAAATAATTGCTAATACTATCGATTGCTTTACAAGTTTCCTTGTAGTAGTCCAAGAGTTTATAGTTGATAGGGTTTAAACTTTCTTGTTTACACCAGATCAGAAAGTCTTCGGATTCATCAATAATTGTTAGTGCTCTAAAAACAATAATAAAACGTAATATAATGTTATGGTGGTTTAGGTCTTCGTATTCATCCGATGCGTGAATTGTATAGGTGTTATTTTTTATGCCTAAAATAACGGGAACTAAATTTTTGTCAATATAAGGTGTTTTGCCTAATGAAATGGTAATGCTATTGGCAGCAATAAAATTTTGAATATGTATAATCTCTGGGTACATGAATCCAGAAAATAATATGGGTTAGAAACTTTATGAAAAATGCTTCAATACTTTATTGATTGGTTTGCAATAATTCAGCACTGGCATATTCAATATTATGTGTGTTTTTGTTCAGGGAGTGTTTAAATTTACCTTCCCAAGAATCAATTGTAATTTCAAACATCTTTACGTCATATAGTACGGTTGTATAAATTAACGGTAAATGGGGAATTAATGGTTGATTGTCTTTTACTGAAATAAACTTAGCTAGCGGATAGGCTTTAATCACTTTTATCATGTGATTAATATCATTATCATGATGATATTTAGACGGATGTTTCAAGAGAGTTTCAACTTTAACCAAGTGACTATTGGTCTATAAAAATACAATATTTATTGCTATAAAAATGAATGTTTTAAAAACAGGTTTAGAAAATATATCTTAAAACTTATTAATTTTCTTACATTTAAAGCTGAATATTTAAGCACATTTAATCAATGCAGGAAAAGCTAGTATCGTTCCCAATAAAAAACTGGTCGCAAGGTGATCAACCACGTGAAAAATTACAATATAAAGGTAGAGAAATATTAAGTGATGCAGAATTAGTAGCTATTTTAATAGGCTCTGGTAATAAAGATGAAAGTGCAGTAGCTTTGTCTAAGAGAATTTTGGCAAGTGTAGATAATAATTTAAGTGAATTGGGGAAGTTATCTATTATGGAACTAATGGAGTTTAAAGGTATTGGAGAAGCTAAAGCCATAACTATTGCAGCTGCTTTAGAATTAGGAAGGAGAAGAAGAGGAGAGGAAGCTTTGGAAAAAAATAAAATAACATCCAGTAGGTCGGTTTTTGAGCTTATGCAGCCCAAAATAGGGGAGTTACGGCATGAAGAGTTTTGGATTATTTATTTAAATAATTCTAATAAGGTTATTCAAAAAAATCAACTAAGCAAAGGAGGTATTACAGGAACTCTTGTTGATGTACGATTGGTATTGAAAAATGCTTTAGAGGTTGGGGCAACTGGATTAATATTAACTCATAACCATCCTTCTGGAGCTTTAAAACCCAGTCAGGCTGATATACAAATTACAAGTAAATTAAAAAAAGCAGCACAAAGTATAGATATTAAAGTATTAGATCATCTAATTATAACAGAAAAAGCATATTTTAGTTTCGCAGATGAAACTCTCTTATAATGCTTTTAGTATATACACATAAAATATCGCCTCGCTTAAAATATGTTTTCAAGCACATTTGCACTAGAATTTTAGGTGTAGAAGTTGGGTTTACAACCAAGATAGAAGAATTTATTGCACACGATAGTTTTAAAATGTCTTATACGAGACAACAGCTCGGGAAAGAGTTTTTTGTTAAAAGCCATGATATCCTATTTGAACAAGGGTTGAGTGATCTTGATATTAATATACTTGATTGGGACAATACAAAATGCTTTTTTTATAATGGAGATAAGAGTGCTATTCCCTTCGATATTTTTGCGGCTTCATTTTATTTATTATCGCGTTACGAGGAATATTTGCCGCATGTAAAAGATGAATTTGGTCGGTTTACAGCTGCCGAAAGTTTGGCATATAAGTATGGTTTTTTACATCAACCGGTAGTAGATATTTGGGCGTATAAATTTAAAGACGCCTTGCAAGCTCAATTTCCTGAATTTAAGTTTCCCGAAAAAAGTTATACCATTAAACCCATTATTGATGTTCCCAGTGCTTATAATTTTAGGTTAAAAGGCATTATGAGAACGCTAGGAGGTATGGCGAAAGACTTGTTTAAATTTAAGTTTATGAGCTTATATATTAGGGTTATGGTTATTCTTGGATTTATACATGACCCGTTCGATACTTTTAAGTACATTATAAACAGACAGAAGCAGAGCCGATTTAAATTTTTGTTCTTTTTTTTAATTGGCGACTATTCAACCTACGATAAGGGGATTAACCCTAACAAAAAGAAATTTGTATCGCTTATTAAACATATAGCCGACTATAGTAAGGTAGGTTTAAAAACATCTTATTTTGCTATTGAAGATATTTCGATTTTAAAAAAGGAAAAGCAGCGTATGGAAGATATTTTAAATACCACGCTAAAGGCTTCCCGACAATCTTTTTCAAGACTTAATTTACCAGAATCGTATAGGAACCTTATAGAATTGGAAATACAGGAAGATTATACTATGGGATATGTAAATCACATAGGTTTTAGAGCCGGATCTTGTACGCCCTTTTTGTTTTACGATTTAGATTATGAAGTACAAACACCTTTAAAAATCCATTCATACCATCTTATGGATTACGCCTTGTTAAAAACACATTCTTTACTGGATAAGAAGAAAGCTATAAACGAGATCATTCAAGAAATAAAACAAGTAAACGGAGAGTTTACCGCAGTGTTTCATAATTATACCTTTAGCGCAGAAAAACAATGGGATGGGTTTAAGGAATTGTTCAATATGGTATTAGAATCCACTCATGATCCTCATGTTAATAAACTTTAAAATTATGTCTTTTGGTTTTTTGAAATTTTTAATAGAAAAGTGAAACAGTTAGATTTGTCCTTAGTTTATTGAAGACCTTATAAAATCAAGTAAATGAAAATTGAAGGTATAACAGATGTGTTTTTCGATTTAGATCATACCTTATGGGATTTTGATAAAAACTCGGCATTAGCATTTGATAGAATTTTAAAGTTAAATAATATTAATGTTGATATAGATGATTTTTTACATCATTATGTGCCAATAAACTTAAAGTATTGGAAGTTATACCGAGAAGAAAAAATAGAAAAAAACGATTTACGTTATGGAAGATTGAACGATGCTTTTATGGCAATTGGCTATGAAATTGAAGAAGCGATAATTAACAAATTGTCGGATGATTATATAGACCATTTACCAATGTTTAATTATCTATTCGAAAATACTTTTGAGATTCTAGATTATTTAAATGACAATTATAGTTTGCATATCATTACCAATGGATTTGATGAGGTGCAACATAAAAAGTTGACCAAATCTAACATTAGCGGGTATTTTAAAACCGTTACTAATTCTGAAATGGTTGGTGTTAAAAAACCTAATCCGAAAATTTTTAAGCATGCTTTACAATTAGCTGAATCTACAAGCGAGCAAAGCGTTATGATAGGGGATAGTTATGAAGCAGACATACTAGGGGCAAAAAACATAGGAATGGAAGTCGTTTTTTTTGATGTCCATAACACGACAATTGACGACGGCATTAAAAAAATTAACAATTTAATTCAGCTAAAGAAATACCTATGACGCATTAATTTTCTTATTTTTGCGTTTGTCCTAAACATCTATTACTAACCTATGCGAAAACAAATAATAGAATATTCGTTTTTAGTCATGGCTATGTTCTTAAGTCTTTTTTCTTGTACAAAGGAAGTAGATTTTGATCAGGCCGATGATTTAGAAATTACCCCAGTTGTGACTTCTAGCCTCATATTCTTTGATGAGCCAATTAAAAGTTTTTTACTTAATGGGGTTGAGATTCCTCCCGTTATAGATCATGTAGATGTTGAGATTTTCAATGAGCAATTTGTAGTTGATAACCTTGTTAAAGCAGAGTTTGTATTTGAAACCACAAATACAATTAATAAAGAGTTTCAAATAGAAGTCAGATTTCTAAATGATGCAGGTACAGAGTTGCATGCGTTCTCTGTTTTGGGAGCTTCATCAACAGATGGTAGCGAGGTTACACGCGATTATACAGAAGAGCTCGTGGGAGATAAACTAGAAGCCTTGAAAAATACGACAAGAATGGAGTTTATTCTGAGTTTATTGCCTGGAGGAGATGTAAATCAGAATAGGGATGGACGAATTAAAATAAAATCGCACGGTATTTTTTATTTTAAAATAGGAGATCTATGAGAAGTTTGAGTTTATTTTTTATAATAACTTCATGCTGTTTTTCATTTTCGCAAAACAAGCAATTACTTTTCGGGTTTTCAGATATACCACAATCTTTAATGGTCAATCCAGGAGGAGAAGTGAAAAATGATTGGTATTTTGGAATCCCATTATTGTCACATATTCATACCAATGTTGGAATTTCCGGAAGTACGGTCTATGATATTTTTGCTGATGATGGTGTAGATTTCAATACCAAACTTCGAAATGCTATTCGTGGTATGAGTCATAGAGATTTTTTTAGTGCGAATCAGCAATTAGAAATTTTTTCAGGAGGATTTGCTTTTGGAGACCGTTTTCAAAAGAACGAATACGTGAGTTTTGGTTTATATCAAGAGTTGGACTTTATAGCTTATTTTCCTAAAGATTTTGCAATGTTAGCTTTAAATGGAAATGGTATCGGTGTACCATTTAGAGCAAATCAGTTGAGTGTAAGGGCCGAAGCCATTTCGGTATTGCACCTTGGGTATAACAAAAAAGTAAATGACAAATTTAGTTTTGGGGTACGAGGAAAAATATATTCTAGTATTGCGAATATTGATTTTACAAATAACAAAGGGAGTTTTGTAACTGTTCGGGGACAGAATAACTTTTATGATCATATCTTTAATCTAGATTTAGAAGGCAGAACTTCTGGATTGGCAAGTTTAGGTGATGATGACTCTGAAGGATCGAATTCTGTTGTAAAAGATTTGCGAAAACGTGTTTTGTTAGGAGGAAACCTAGGACTAGGGTTCGATATAGGTGTTTCTCATCAACTAAATGAACAATTGCATGTAGAAGCAAGTTTGTTGGATGTAGGTTTTATTAGTCATAAAAAAGATGTTGAAAACTATAAAATAGAGGGAGATTATGTATTTGAAGGCGTAAATCCTCTTTTTCCTGAAACAGATATAGGACAAACAGCCGAGCAGTATTGGGATGAAATTGAACAAGATCTTGAAGATCTATTTACGGTAGATACCACAACATCTAAATATACAACCTGGCGACCTGTTAAGTTTAATGCTTCATTAAATTATTCATTTGGGCAAAAAGAATATGAATCATGTAACTGCTCTAAAGAAGATAATGCTTATCTAAATAAGGCAGGTTTACAATTATATGCCATAAGTAGACCTAAACAGCCTCAAATGGCATTAACAGCCTATTATTACAGACGTTTGTTTGAAGGTTTACAAGTTAAAACTACCTACACAATAGACTCTTATTCTGCTTATAATATAGGTTTAGGAATGTATACAAATTTAGGAGGCCTTAATTTTTATGTTATGGCAGACAATTTTTTACAATTACAAAATATATATGATGCACAAAGTGTATCTTTACAAATAGGGTTTAACTATATATTTAATAAAAAAGATGAAGACTAGGTTTTTTTCTGCAATTGTAACATGTTTTATTGTAACTACAGTATTTTCACAATCAAGTTTGAACAATTACAAATACGTAATTGTTCCTAAAAAATATGATTTCTTAAAACAAGAGGATCAATACCAATTAAATTCGTTAACACAGTTTTTATTTAAGAAGCATGGATTTATAGCCTTAATGGAAGGTGATACTTATCCAGAAGATTTAATTAGAAATAGATGTTTGGCACTAAAATCTGATGTGTCAAAAGCGTCTACGATGTTTAAAACTAAATTAGCAGTAGCACTTAAAAATTGTAATGATCAGGTAGTTTATACATCGAAAGAAGGGGAAAGTAGAGAAAAGGATTATGGTAAATCCTATGTAGGGGCTTTAAGAGCAGCGTTTAAGGATATTGAGGCACTTAATTATAAATATGAACCTAACGAGAATATAACAGGTTTAGAGACACAAAGTACTGCTGTTGTTAAGAACGATGAAGTAACACAAGAGATTAAACAGCTAAAGCAAGAGATTCAAAACCTTAAAAAGGAAAAAGAAGCAGTTGTTGATACTCAAACCGAGGTAAAACCTGTACCTAAAGTGGAAACGGTTGCAGCAATAGCTTCAACCCATGTAGAAAGTCCGGTTAAAATAGAGGCTAAGGGCGTGTTATATGCCCAAGAGATAGAAAACGGTTTTCAATTGGTAGATAGTTCTCCAAAAGTAGTATACAGAATTAAACGGACGAAACTTGATAATATATTTTTAGTAGAAAATACTAGCGCCATTATTTATAAAAAAGGTGATGGTTGGGTTATTGAATACTATTCGAATAATGTACTAAAACAGGAAGCGTTGCATATTAAGTTTTAGTGATCAGTGATCAGTGAACAGTAATTAATAATGGTTTTGGGACTTACCAGTTGGTCAGCGGTTGTTAGCACCGCATTGTTTCAATAGCCGTATTTATCTTTCCAACGTTGTTTTAAAAAGGTTCTATGGGCTTCTTCACGAGCATTATTTCCTGGATCGTAAAGTTTAGTGTTCTTAATTTCGTCAGGTAAAAATTCCTGATTGGCAAAGTTGAGATCGTAATTATGGGCATATTTGTAATTATCGCCATATCCTAATTCTTTCATCAACTTTGTTGGTGCATTCCTTATTTCTAAAGGCACCGATAAATTCCCCGTTTCTTTTACTAATTGTTGTGCCATACCTATGGCTTTGTAAGCTGCATTACTTTTAGGGGAACATGCAAGATAGGTGGCACACTGACTTAGTATAATTCTTGACTCTGGATAGCCAATTGTAGAAACCGCCTGAAATGTATTATTTGCAATGACTAATGCAGTAGGATTTGCATTGCCTATATCTTCACTAGCTAGAATAAGTAATCGTCGTGCAATAAACTTTACATCCTCACCTCCTTCTACCATACGAGCTAACCAATATACAGCAGCGTTCGGGTCGCTACCACGAATAGATTTTATAAACGCCGAAATAATATCGTAGTGCTGTTCTCCGGTTTTGTCATAGTGTACTGTATTACTCTGAACTCTTTCCAAAACAGAAGTATCTGTGATGGTTATCTTGTCATAATCATAAGAGTTTACAATAAGTTCAAAAATATTAAGCAATTTTCTGGCATCACCACCAGAAAGCTTTATTAGAGCACTTGTTTCCTTTAATTTAATCGTTTTTTTAGAGATAAACTCATCCTGTTCTATGGCACGCTTTAAAAGTGTCTCTAAGTCCTCTTTATCGAATGCATTTAAAATATAAACTTGGCATCGTGATAATAAGGCTGAAATAACTTCAAAACTCGGGTTTTCGGTGGTAGCTCCAATTAATGTAATCCATCCTTTTTCAACTGCCTGTAAAAGTGAATCTTGTTGCGACTTACTAAACCTATGGATTTCGTCAATAAACAAAATAGGGTTTTTAGTTGTAAATAGGCCGCCACTTTGTTTTGCTTTGTCAATAACGTCACGTATGTCTTTTACTCCGGAATTTATAGCACTAAGTGTATAGAAAGGTCTACCAGATTCCGTAGCTATAATATTGGCAAGTGTTGTTTTTCCAGTACCCGGTGGTCCCCAAAAAATCATCGAAGGAATTAAACCCTGTTTTATATGTTGTGTTAAGCTTCCCTGTTTTCCAACCAGATGACTTTGACTTACATAGTCATTTAAAGTTTTTGGTCTTAAACGTTCGGCTAAAGGTTCATTCATAGTGTAAAATTAAAACAATTCCTTTTGAAATTGAAGACTCTTGAATTCAAAATTCAACATATTTTATAATTAGTGATGAATTTCGCAGATTCCTGCATTATTTATTGAGGCTGTATGCTAGAGCTAAAATACTGACATTTTAGCATCAATACTAAACTTGGTTAACTATTTGTTATCTTTAATTAGAGAGAAATAAGCATGACTAATGGTTTTTTGCATACAACTGGCCTTTAGCATGTGAATTATATCCAATTAATAGAAAAGCATAAATATGAGCACATGAAACAGAAACTGCCCCAAGACCACTTTAAATTCTCAACAAGCGTTATTATTTATCCAGTATTGTTTGTACTAATTATATGGTTGGTATTTTGGTACGAAGTGCGGTTTGGTTACAACTTTAGTAAATATGGCGTGTATCCTCAAACTTTAAAAGGATTAAGAGGTGTTCTTTTTAGTCCTTTTATTCATGGAGATATTGAACATATATATCATAATACGATTCCATTGTTTGTGCTTTCTATGGCTTTATTTTATTTCTATAAACCTATTGCCTGGAAGGTTTTACTATATGGGATGCTACTTTCTGGTTTTTTTACCTGGTGTATTGGCAGACCTTCGTATCACATTGGAGCAAGCGGGCTTATTTATGTTTTGGTGAGTTTTACTTTTTTCAAAGGTGTGTTGGCCAAACATTATAGGCTTATAGCATTATCTCTTTTGGTTGTTTTTCTTTACGGAAGTATGCTATGGTATGTAGTTCCTGTTAAGGAAGGTATATCGTGGGAAGGTCATTTGTCTGGTTTAATCACGGGGTTATTATTTGCCTTTTTATTTAGAAGAGAGATAGCCAAACCTAAGAAATATGTCTGGGAGCATGAAAACTATAATGAAGAGGAGGATCCTTTTTTAAAGCATTTTGATGAGGATGGTAATTTTATAGAACACATAGAACCAGAAATAGAGCAGGAGGAACACACTAAGATTAATTATATCTATAGAGAAGGGCGGAAAGATCGGGAGTGATATTATTACTATTCAGTATTCAGTATTCAGTATTCAGTGTTCGGTGTTCAGTAGGTTGGTGGTGATAGTTAAAATACGAAAAATCTAAATTCGTTAATCGTTAATCGTTAATCGTTAATCGTTAATCGTTAATCGTTAATCCTTTGTCTCACTACTTCATATAAGAAAGCACCACAGGCAACAGAAACGTTTAAAGATTCAATATCACCTAATATGGGAAGCTTGGCTTTGGTATTAACAACTTTTAGTGTTGAAGGATTAATACCTCTTCCTTCTGATCCCATAATAATAGCACAGGGTTCTTTAAAGGAAACATCATATAATGTTTTATCTGTTTTTTCGGTGGCAGCTATAACATTTATACCAGATGCCTGCATGTAAAATACAGCATCTTTAATATGGTCAACTTTACAAATAGGTATTTTAAAAACAGCTCCGGCACTTGTTTTAATGGTGTCACCATTTACCGGTGCACCACCTTTTTTTTGAATAATAATGCCATTAACACCAGTGCATTCAGCAGTACGTATTATTGCTCCAAAATTGCGAACATCGCTCAACTGATCCAATAATAAAAATAAAGGAGTTTTACCAGACTCTATAACATTTACTACTAAAGTTTCAATGTCGTGAAATTCGATCGGAGAAATTTGAGCAACAGCACCTTGATGGTTTTTTCTAGTGAGTCTATTAAGCTTTTCAACAGGTACGTAAGAGGAGTTAATAGCATTTTTTCTTAAACAGCTTTCTAATTCACTAAAAAGCTCTCCTTTTAAGCCTTTTTGAAGAAATACTTTGTCAATTGTTTCACCCGCATTTATAGCCTCAATTATAGCTCTTATTCCAAAGATTTGTGTTTGGTTTTCCATGGGGTAAAGGTATAAAAAAACCACCTCTATAGAGGTGGTTTTTAATTAACAAATTTTATGTTGATTATGGGTTTTGATCAGCAGCATTAATGTTAGGGTTTGAATTTAGCTCTCCTTCTGGAATTTGCATTCTGAAGAAGTCGCCTTCTACCTCTATGTCTACAGCACCAAAACTTCTGTGATTTGTGCCAGTACCGGTTCTGTCCAAAGGTTTCTTTAGTCTTTTTAGATCAAACCATGATACACCCTCTCCCCATAATTCTATTCTTCTTTGTAGATAAATCTCTTCTACTAAAGCATCTCCTGTATTAGTAGATAAAACATAACCAGGGTCTCTATTGCTAACTAATTCAAATAGTACATTTGCAGCAGTAGCATCATTGTCTCTGGCTTTTGCTTCAGCTTCAATTAAATACATTTCAGCAGCTCTCATATAAGAATAATCTCCTTCAAATACGCCAGTTCCATCTATAAACTTAGTGTTTGCGTACGCAGGGTAAGGTGGATCTATAGCATCAGGAGAAATCCAGGCAGCTTTTCTTAAATCAGTATCAGGAATCATATCATAAAGTCTTGCTTCAATCATTTTGTATCCTAAACCAAATCCAACTCCACCATATCCACCAGCAGAACTATCAAAATGAGAGAAGAAAGATATAAAAGTAGTCGATGATTCATTATCAATATCTGCACCCCACATCCATTCAACATTGCTTATATCATCAAAACCATCAGTTGCATAATTTGCACCAGGCATTAAACTATAAGATGCTCTAGCTGCGGCTGCATTACTAGCTGCTTTTGTCCAGTCACCAGTTTCTAAATATACTTTTGCTAAGAAACCATGTGCAACGTTTTTATCGATCTCTTGTTTAGAACTTCTAGAAAACCCATCTAATAAAGTTACGGCCTCTTCTAAGTCTGGTATAATCTGATCATAAACATCTTGAACGGTACCACGCCCTTTCCCTTCAAAATCAACTCTATCCGGAATAGGTATTCCAGGGGCATTTTCGTTACCTATGTATGTGTGCGCATAAATTCTAACAAGGTTAAATAAAGAAAAACTTTTTATAGCTAGGGCTTGTCCTAATAAAGCATCTTCTTCAGTTGTTCTGTCTTCCTTGTCAGAGAGTGGATTAATTACACTGTTTGCATCTGCAATTGCTGTATAGTAAGTGTTCCAGAAGATATTCGTTCTACTACTAGTTTGTTGTCTGCCATTGTAATTGTACAAGAATATGTACCAGTTAAAATTATTAAGTACAATATCTTGTCCGAGCATATCTGTCATAGCCATGATACCTTTTTGGCCATAATCTACATCAACTCTTAACGGGTGTCCAACACCAAATGATCTTAAATTGGCATAGATACCTCTTACGATAGCCGAGGTAGCTGCTGGTGTTCTTTCAACTTGTTCAGCTGAAATTGAATTGGCCGGTTCAGTGTCTAAAAAATCATCTTGACAACTGTAAATACAGCCTACTACTATAATTAAAAATAAATATTTAAACTTTTTCATAATTTTTTAAAAATTAAGTGTTAAACCAAGAGAAGTAGTTCTTGCTAAACCAAACTCATTTACAGCATTTCCTGTTATACTTAATCTTGGGTCATAGCCTTTTCTTGCTTTTGCCCATAAATGTAAGTTGTTACCAGTAGCATAAATCTTAGCACCAGTTACACCTAAACGACTTAAAAGCTTACTATCGAAATTGTAAGTAAGTGTTACATTTTGTAAATTCAGGTAAGAAGCATCAACTAAGAAAAATGAAGATGTTCCTGCTTGATTAACGTCATTTATATCCAATCTAGGAATGGAAGCTGTTGTATTTTCAGGTGTCCAAGAATTAAATACATCTTTATGGAAGTTGTCTCCAGCAGAAGTAGTACCTAATAAATTTTGATAGATACCATCAAAACCATATCCTCCTATTTGGTAAGCAAATGAAATACCTAATGAGAAGTTTTTATAAGATAAATTTGTGGAAAATCCTCCATAAACATCAGGTATTGCAGATTTACCAACAAAATATTCTGTAGCACTTACTCGATCATTTGTAGTTTCTCTTTCACCCGTTGGGTTACCATTAGTATCTAACACATCTGTGTACCATAAACCGTCTCCATTAGTTTCATCTACACCAGCGAACTCTCTCATGAAATAATCATACCTCGAACGACCTTCAACTAATCTAAAATTAGTATTGTTAGCATCGTCAATAAATTCTTCTGGTAATCTAGTAATCTCATTTTTATAATGAGTTCCATTAATATTAAAAGACCAAAGGAATTTATCATTTCTTATAATGTCTGCGCTTAATTCTACCTCGATACCTTTATTTTCCATATCCCCAACATTTGCTGGTTTTGTTCCAACTCCATCACTTTGTGCTAATGGTTCAAAGAATAATAAATCTTCAACTTCTCTTACAAAATACTCAGCATTTAAAGTAAATCTATTGTCAAATAAACCAAATTCTAAACCAGCATTTATGTTTGTAGAGGTTTCCCAAACAAGATCTTGGTTTCCTAACTGGAAAAATGTAATACCTGGAATATTGCCTCCAGCATTTACTATATCAAATTGATCGGTATACGCATAATAGTTTCTATTATCTTGGTCTCCTACTATTCTTCTATCATCTTCATACAATATAGCATCGTTACCTTGTTGTCCAAAACTTGCTTTAACTCTAAGGTTGTTAACCCAAGAAATGTCAAAGAACCCCTCTTTATTTACAGACCAAGCACCACCTAGACCATAGAAGTTACCCCATCTGTTGTCAGTACTAAATACAGAAGTACCATCTCGTCTAAAACTTGCATTTAAGAAATACTTATCATCAAAATCATATGTTAATCGAGATAAGTAACCTTCAACAGTGTAATCTTTCTCATATCCTGTTAAGAATTGAATATTTACACCATTGTTTAGAACTGCCAGACCATCAATAACAGTTTCTGTTACTTGACCAGCAAGTAATCTGAAATTGTAATTATTGCTTTCATGACCTAATAATACAGAAAAACTATGCTTACCAAAATCTCTGTTCCAATTCAATAATTGTTGGTTAGCTGTAGTAATACCTCTATTAGAACGTGTTGTTATTCTACCATTAAACCTAGCAGCGTCTCCACCAATAGGTGTAGCAAACTGTGTAATATTTGCATTTGTTACATCAACTGATAAGTTATAAGTAAATTCGAAATCTTTTAAAAATTTAAATGAAGCACTCACTCTACCTGATAAGTTGTCAGATACATTATCATCTATATCTAATAAGCTTGTTGCTACTGGATTAGAAGCAGACTTGAAAGAAGGTCTTGTGCCTACTGCACCAAAATCTCCAGTACCAAAATCAAAAATTCTATTTCCATTACTATCTGTTATGATATTACCTTGTGCATCTCTACTATAAACAGGATAAATAGGGGCGGTACCTCTTGCCCAACCAGCGATGTTACTTACGTTGCCTGAAGTAAAACGGTTTAAAGGGTCATCTGCTAAAGTGTGAGCATAGTTTAAACTACCGCTAATTTTTAACCATTCTTTTGGTGTGTATTCAGAAGATAAACGTGCAGTAGTACGTTCGAAACCAGAGTTTATAACTATACCTTCATCTTTTAAATTACCTAAAGAAAAGAATGTACTCGTTTTGTCATTTTTAAACCTTAAGCTTAAATAGTTTTCTCTTCTTATGCCAGACCTGTAAGACTCATCTTGCCAACTATCTTGGTATAATAAAGTAGCATTTGGGTTTATTTTTCCAGTTGCAGGATCTATTATTTGCCCTTCAGGGACATTATAGTTATTATATCCAATAGGGAAATCAGTATTAGTAACTATATTAGCAGCAGCAGCTTGAGCAGCATCTGCTGCCGTTGAACCTTCATTAATTAAATCAAGCCTAACTCTATCGAAAACAGCTTCGTAATATTGACCAGCCTCTGTTATAATATCATATTCAGGCACTGCTCTAGAATTGAAACCAACTTTACTATCAAAAGTTACTTCTAGTCTATCAGAGGCTCCTTTTTTAGTTGTGATTATGATCACACCATTTGCACCTCTACTTCCATATAGAGCATTTGCAGACGCATCTTTTAAGAAAGTCATTGACGCTATATCTTGTGGGTTAATAGAATTTAAATTTCCATTAAATACAACCCCATCTACAACATATAACGGGGCGCTTGAAGAGTTGATAGACCCAATACCACGGAATCTAACTGTAGGGTCAGCTCCAGGTGCGCCAGATTGGTTGATAATTTGAACACCAGAAACTTTACCAACAAGTCCTTGTACCACAGAAGCAGTTGGTACATCACTTAGTTCTTCTGTTTTGAGAGTTGTTACAGATCCAGTAATTTCTTCCTTTTTTTGTGTACCATAGGCAACAACAACAACCTCTTCTAAAGCAGCTGTATCTTCGGTTAAAGTAACATTAACAGTATTAGATGTGCCTACAGCAACTTCTACAGTTGAATACCCTACGAAACTAAATACAAGTGTTGCTCCTTGATTAGCTCTAATTGAATATTTACCATCAAAATCCGAAGATGTACCGGAAGAAGTACCTTTAACTAGAACAGTTGCTCCAGGTAACGGTAAGCCAGAATCATCTGAAACAGTACCTGAAATTGTCTTTTCTTGTGCAAACGCAAGTTGCACGACCAACGCCAAAAGTAGCGTTAGCATTCCACTAAACTTTGTATTCATTTTATAATTATTTGAATTAGTCAGTGCCAAAAATCATAATAAAAAGTTAATAAAACAATAAATAATGGTTAAAATTTGCCTTTTAATGAGAACTTTTAAAAAAAAGATACAAATATTATAAGGTTTGATGCAAGTTTTTTGATTTATTCTTTATCAATGGTTTTACCAGCATTTATAGCTTCAATGACTGCTCTAATATCAAAAATTTGTATTTGATTTTGTATGGAGTTAAGGTATAAAAAAAACCATCCTAAAAAAGGATGGTTTTAAACTAATAGATTTTTTTTAGTTAAAAGTTGGTATGTTTGTGTCGTCAGTTCTAGCGGGTGCAGCAGTAATATCAAAATGTGGTACAACACCAGTTGGATCTATAGTTACACCTCCAAATGTATATAATTCTTCTTGAATTACCTGCAACTCTGTAGCGGGTACAGGGAAGTGTCTGAAAGTTCCAACTTGTAATTGATTGGTTCTTCTTCTGTCAAAGAATCCAGATCCACAACCTGAATTGAATAATTCTACATAACGCTCGTAAAAAATAGCATCCATTATTTCCGTTTTGGAAGCTCCGCCTGCTAAAGGAGGTAATTCACCTCTAGTCACTCTAGAGCTTTCATTAACAGTGCTCACAGCTCCTCCAAGATCATCTAATCTGGCTTGTGCTTCAGCTAATAATAATCTATTGTCCTCAAGCATAAATGATTTAAGTTGCTTAGAATCTGACCCGTCTGAAAAGTTATCATCATTAGCATAACGCATACTAATATAGTGGGAAAAATGAAACTGACCTCTATCAGGGAAGAAGACAATATTTGATCTAAATTCAAAATCCTTGCCATCTCCAACTCTAGCATCAGGTGTGGTCATTTCTGGGTTATCTAAAACATCACCAGGTGTGGCTGGATAGAATTCTGGTTGACTAGGATCCAGTAAATTAACAACTCTCATATCTAATCGTCCTCCAAAAGTTCCAAAACCATTTGGTGATTCGCTAAAAACAAAAACATTACTCCACCAAATTACTCCATTATCTCCTGTTGGCCCAAAATCTTGGGTTATACCATTTTCGGCAAGGGTCTTTATAGTGTTCCAGTCAATAGCATTAGTCTCATCAAGATTTCTAGCTGATTGTACAATAAACCGTGCTTTAAAAGAATTAGAGATCTTTATTAATTCCGCACTTGTTGGCATAATACCATTTATAAAGTTGTCAGTAATTGTAAAGTCGTTACTATTTGCTATAGCGATTGCTGCGTCTAAATCTGTTATGGCTTGTGCAATTAACTCTTGGTAACCAACAAATGGCAATTTTTGTGAAAGGTCAGTATTCTCATCAACAATAAAACCTTTTTCAAAAAGTAATCCTAAATAACCATAGGATAGACCTCTTAAAAAATGTGCAGAAGCCTTAACCTGAGGCGTTCTGTCTACACCGCTTTCAATCCATTCAATACCGTCGTTATTTATGGCGCCTAAAACATCGTTTGCAGACGAGATAGATGCATAATTACCTTGCCATGGTTGTTCAACAACGTTTGCGTCTGCCCAAGAAGCAGCATTAAGTATCGGGTTTCTTGGCTCCCATGATAAAGATCTCATCCCATAGTTACCCCAAGAAGCAGTTCCATGATCACCGGCAACCGCCAAAGCTGCATATGTATCTCTATTATTGGCTTGCCACCAGGTTGTATAGCCGCCTCCTACAACTGCATTTAAATCAGAACCGACAGATAGTACCTGTTGTGTATCTGGATTGTTAAGGTTTTTAACAGCATCCATTTCACCAGAACATGATATAAACATGAGTATAAAACTCATACATATAATAATATTGTTAAATTTTAATATTTTCATTTTGTTTTTTTTTAAAAGTTTAATTGTATAGAAAAGCTATACGATCTAGTAGTAGGATAAGGAAAGTTATCTACCTTAAATACATTAGGGTCACCACCAGGCGTATTTGCATCATTACCAAGACCATTAGTATCTCTACTGGTTAAGTCTGATCTACCTGCTTCAGCTTGATTAGTAATTTCAGGATCGAAACCAGTATAGTCAGTCCATGTAATTAAGTTTCTTCCTATGAATCCTATTCTCATTCTCTCTATAAAGTTACCAATGTTCCCCATCTTTTCACCGTCAAGTGTATAGTAGAGAGAAAGTTCTCTCAGTTTTACAAACGAACCATCTTCTATAAAACCAGAACTTGGATTCCCTGTATTGTATAGTCCTGCATAGAAAGCAGCTGGAACTTGTGAATTTGCAGAAACAGCATGTCTTGTATCACGATATAACCATTGATTGGTTCTATTATAAATGTCACCACCTTGTTTCCAATCAAACAGTGTGTATAATGATAAATTTTTATATTTTAAAGTGGTATTTATACCCATTCTAAAATCTGGAGTAATATCACCAATCACAAAAAATGCGTTACCTTCATCATCAACTCTCGCTACAGGGGTCGATCCAGTTGCCGCATCAACCACATAACCCTCAGCATTTACTTGGTAATCATTAGGATCAAGACCGGCTGGCAAATCTGATAAAGATCTAATAAAATCAGAACCATACATAATACCAAAGTTTTGGCCTTCTTCTACTCTAAAGAAGGTTGTGTTCTGAGTTCCTGGTCCAGTGAGGTATGATGGTACATCTAGGCGAGTAATTTCTTGTTTAGATTTATCCCAAACTATGCCCAAATTCCATGAGAAGTCATTATTTCTAATAATATCATAGTTTAAAGAAGCTTCAAGAGTTGTACCTTCTATTTCTCCAGCATTTCTCCACTGAGAACCAAAACCTGTAGCCGCTGATAATGGTACATTAAGAATTTGATCATCAGTTATAGCTTTAACATAGTTAAATTCAAAATTAAAGCGATCTAAGAAATCTATATTAATACCTAATTCCATCTCACCTGTTTTTGCAGGTTTTAATTCGTTATTACCTATAGTAGATTTAGTAGCTGCTCCATTTCTTAATGTAAATGTTTCAAAACGCATTTCATAAGTTGGTCTAATACCAGCCGTACCGTAAGATGCTCTTAGTTTTAATTCTTGAACACCTGGAATCTCGAAGTCCTCTGTTAATCTATAAGCTAAACTTGCTCTAAAGTAATTGGCCCATCTGGTGTCAGGTCCAAATAAAGAAGATCCTTCTCGTCTTACAACCCCACTAAAAATATATTTCTTTTTGTAATCAATATCAGCAATTGCAAAATAACTATCAGAGATGATAGTCTGAGATTCAGAAGCTAGAGCGGGTCTGTCTTTTATGTTATCTAATGAACGAATATCAGACACTGCCAAATTATACCCTTCTGAATTATTAAAAGTACTATTATACCTTTCATTTAAGTAACTTAATCTTAAGTTTAAATTAAAAGCGTCATCTTCACCAAATGCCTTAGAAAATAAAGCATTGAATCTTATATTTTGTGCACGGCCGTTGAAATTGGATCTTTGAATAAATCCTATATTTTGAGCTTGCCCATCAGGACTATCAGATAAGTAGCCTTTTGGTATATAGTTTTCAAAGGTGTTGTTTTCGTAGTCGTAAGAATATGAGCCGTTTAAAGTTAGCCATGGCATAACTTCATAATCTAACGCCACATTACCTAAAACTCTATTTCTTCGTTCTTCTCTGTCATTATTAGCCAAAGAATAAAGTGGATTTCTGTTATTACCATCAATAGTATCAAAATCATAATTGTAAGGCGAGCCATCTTCTTCATTAGGAGCTAACATATCATGTATTGGCTCTGTCATTAATGTAGCGAAAAGAGCATTTAATGTAGAGCCAGAATTAATTCCAGCATCTCTACTTGAATTACCATAAAAAAGGGAGGTTTTCACGTTTAATTTCTCAGATAATTTACTATCTAAATTTAATCTAAAATTATCTCTTCTGTAGTTATCAACTTCTTTAATAATTCCTTCATCATCAAGTCTTGAATAAGAGAATAAATATCTAGCAGTTTCACCTCCTCCATTTATAGAAGCAAAATGACTGTTGAAATGACCAGTTTGAAAGACTCTATCTTGATTATCATATAAGGTGCTACCAGCTGGATATGGATTATCAGCAAACCCATCTGGATCAAGTTGTCTTGAACCTGTTGATAAATCAAAATTAGAACCATCAGGAAGCATTAAGAACTTATGTGTTGTCGCCAAGTCATATTCAGAATTCACATTTCTCCAACCAAGTTCTGATCTGTAGGTAACATTAACTTTGTCACTGTATTTACCGCGTTTAGAAAATATTTGGATAACACCATTTGCTGCTCGAGATCCATATAATGAAGCTCCCGCTGCACCTTTAGCTACCTCAATACGGTCAATGTCTTCCGTGTTGATGTCTGCAAGTCCTCCTTCTAAAATTACTCCATCTAATATAATTAGAGGGTTTTGACCTGTAGCTATTGAATTAGCCGTTCTTAATTGGATACTGACATCACTACCTGGCTGTCCTCCAGAAGGAGAAATGTTTAGACCTGATATTTTACCTTGAAGTGCTTGACCCGCCGATGTGGCTGGAACATTATCTAAAAGCTCATTGTTTACTTGTCCTAAAGCAAAACTCAATTCTTTAATGGATCTACCTTTTGCGGTACCCGTAACAATTACTTCTTGTAAGGATTCAGCATCTTCTATTAGTGTAATATCTATTGTATTTGAAGCTCCAATTATAATTTCTTTGGTTGAATACCCTACAAAACTAAAGACAAGAGATTGCCCTTGAGAAGCTCTAATAGAATATCTACCATCAAAATTGGATGAGGTACCGGTCTTTGTACCTTTAACTAAGACACTTGCTCCAGGGAGTGGGAGGCCAGATTCATCTGAAATCACACCTGAAATTGTCTTTTCTTGTGCAAACGCGAGTTGCACAGCTAACGCTAGAAAAAGCGTTAGCATAACACTAAACTTTGTTTTCATTATATAATTATTTTGAATTAGTCGGTTATAAAAGTCATAAAAAATTAGATACAAAACAACTAAAATTATTAAAAGTTTAATGTTTTGTGATTTAACGTGGGAAATTGTTTCTAAAATAAGAAGTATTGTGATAAAAGAATAATAATCATTAAACAGGTTTTTTTGAGACGATATTTAGGATTGTTTTAACTTAAATTAAAACTTTTTTTATATAAGCAAGAGGCGGCTGTCTTTGTGTATGGGTTAAGAGAGCTACAATTGTTAAAGTGCCGGGGTGTAGACCTCAAAAGTGAGTTTAAAATTATGCCAAATTTGTTGTTTTGTTTTAACCTAATTGATAGTTAATATTGGTTTTGGTAATTTGGCAAACTATACTGTAAAAAACTTTTGAGGCCTTTTTTGGTGTTATTGAGGTGCTGTTTTAAAACTTATCCCAGAATAATTTTGTTTCTGGTAAGTCTCCTCCGATTGCAGATGATGCAGCCGAATAATTAGCAGCATTAACAGTTTGCTCTACAATTGGATATGTATATCTATTCGGAAATCCAGATACAGCTTCTGCTGGTGTTGCCAATACTGGATAATCCATTGTTCTAATGGATGTCCATGCTTCTGGGCCTCTGTTAAATAACGAGATCCATCTTTGAGTGCCTATAACTTGCTTCCAGGTTTGAGTTCCTGTTAATGTATTATAATCAACCGAAGGCTGTGCTAGATAAGTATTAGCATCTGCAGTGCTTCCTCCCCATTCGTTTATAGAAGCTCTAATGCCATTAGTATAATGATTAGCAGCTGTGTCTCCTGTATCATAGCCTCTTTCAGCACCTTCTGCTAATAGAAATTGCACTTCTGAATATGTCATTATAACACCAGGGGCGTCAGCAGCTACAATCTGTTCTGATAAATGAGAGTGACTGGCATAAGACGAAGTGCTTCCTATCTTTCCACCAACGTATATGCCTCCAACTGTAGTAAACCATAAAGGTCTTCTTGGATCGTTAAGTGTGTTCATTATATCTATTAAGGTCTCTCCGGCAACAAAATCGTTTCGTCCGCTAAGCACTACATTGGCGTGTACCGGATGGGTGTTAGGGGCAGAGGGTAAGTAGTGCATATGAGCATTTTCTTCACTATTGGTAATAATTCCACTAGCTATGGCAGATTCTACTGTTGTTTTGGCGAATGCATCGTCAGTATCCGCCAGAAGCATTCCCATTCTTAGCTTTAAGGAGTTAGCAAACTTTTTCCAACTAGCAACATCTCCTTTATAGATGTTGTCGCCAGCAATAAAACTTTTTTTGCTGGTGTCTAAAGCTTCAATTGCAGTGGTTAATCTTGCAATTAAGTCTTTATAAATAGTTATGCCATCATCATAAGCGGGCGTTAAAATATCTATATTTAAAGATTCAGAATATGGAATGTTGCCAAAAGTTTCAACTAAATGACTATAGGCATACACTTTCATGATTTCGATAATCATCAACTTATTGTTTGTGTATTCGTCTTCCGGACTAAAATAAAATGTCTCGACAATTATCTTGCCGGCTTCATCTAAATCCTTTAATGCATCTCTGTAAATGGCACTCCAAAGATTTTCAGGAATCGTTCTGGTTACCTGATCGTAATTGCTTTCATCTGTATATGTGGTTTCTTGTAAAAACTGAGCCCAAAGCTTCGTGTTGTTTTCATTTACATTTATTTGCACAATTTGATCAACTAGGGCTTTTTGAGCTCCAGTAAAAAGTGATTCTCCAGAAACGGTTTCGGGGTCTTTATTGTTTTTGTTTAAATCCTCTAAGTTGCTGGAACACGACACCATTAAAAATGCTATCGCAATGATATATATGTTTTTCATGGTTTAAGTTTTTAGAATTGTAGTTTAATATTTATTCCAATATCTCTCGTAGTTGGAAGCGATCCTGTTGTGTAACCTTGTAAGTTTCCTGCTCCCAGTCCGGATTCCGGATCGGCATGTGGTAGGTCTTTATCAATGATCCATAGATTGGAACCTACTAGGCTAAACGAAGCTCCGGTAATAAACCAATCTTTAACTAGATTTTCAGGTACATTATATGTAAGCGCTACTTCTCTTAACTTTACATATCCTGCGTCATATGAAAAAGCTCTGTCCGGTAAACCTCTTCTGTATCCCCATGCTCCAAATCTATCGGTTCTAATACGTGTTTGGTTTACAGAGCCATCAGGATTTACACCTTGATTGATAAAACCTCCACTATCTGCTCCATAGTTTTCTGGGGTTCCGGTAATTGGGTTTCTAACAGGGTTACCCAGGTCGTTAATAAAGGATGTCTCTGCTGGTAATCCGGTTGCAAGACCGTAGTATTGATCAAGAGACCATATGCTTCCGCCTTTTTGGATATCGATTAAAAAGCTTAACGAAAGGTTTTTGTAAATAAAGTTGTTACTAATACCCATTTGCCAATCCGGGTTAGAATCACCAATAACATGATCTGATGTAGATGTTTTTAAATATTGCCCGCTTACTGGATCAATAAGTCGCTCACTGGCTTTGGGGTTATCTGGATTTAGGTAGGTATAGTCTGAACCATAAATAACGCCATAAGGTTTACCAACTTCAGCATTAATTGTGATACCGCCTTGAAAACTTCCTAGCTGTAAGGTTTGTAAACCTTCGGCAAGTGATAGAACCTTATTTCTGTTTCTCGTCCAGTTTACATTGACGTTCCATGTAAAGTTGTCATTTTTTATGGGGGTTCCAGATAAGGTCATCTCTATTCCTTTGTTTTCTATTTCACCAGCGTTAATTTTTTTATATAAAAAACCTGTTGCTTCTGAAACTCTCACACCGGCAATTTGATCAATGGATTTGGAGTGATAATAGGTTGCATCTATCCCTAAACGGTTTTGAAAGAAATCCAGCTCAAAGCCAAACTCGTAACTTTTCGTTCGTTCTGGTTTTAGATTTGGATTGTTTTTTGTGTTGTTTATGGAGGTGCTTGGTGATCCGATAGGAATATTAACATCATAGTAATCTACTAATTGATTAGGTCCGGAAGCACCATTTCCAACTTCTGCATAGTTTGTATTGAATTTACCAAAAGTTAACCAATCTACGTCTATTAATTTACTAAAGATGAAACTTCCGGATATTCCGGGATAGTAAAAAGAACTATTGTCTTTTGGTAGTGTAGATACATGATCCCTTCTTATGGTTGCATCGATATAGTATGTATCCTGATATCCTAACGAAGCACTGGCATAAATACCGTCGGTGCCGTTTTTCCATACCGTTTCTACGGGTAAGGCTAATGGGCCTTTACTGTTTTTTAATGTATAAAGACCTGGTACGCCAAGGCCTCCTTGTGTCGCAGAAGTTAAACGACTAAACTCTCTTCTGTTAATGTTAATACCTAATAAGGCTTTTAAATTAAGGTTGTCATTTAAGTCCTTGTCAATATTGAACATTAAATCGTAGTTGGTTTCAGTTGCAGTAATATCTCTTCTCAAGTAACCCGATTCTACAGTGTTTCTTTGAATACTGCCGTCCCTTCCAATTCCAATACCAAAAGCAGTTGGTACACTTCCTATTTGCCGTCTTTCTTCTTGTAACTCATTGTAGGTGTCGGTGGCAATTCTGCCTGTTATTGTTAACCAGTCTTTTAAATCGTATGTTAAAGAGGCATTACCTATAAATCTGTTTCTCTCATCTGTTTGATAATTTTCATAACGTGTCCAATATGGGTTGTCCCAGTAAATTGGAGTTAGGTTACTGGCGCTTTTCGGGTTCCAGGTTACGTTTCTTTTCGTGGCAAAGTATATATCTTTTTGTTGCTGAACATCTACGTTGGTTTGCCACCATTGTCTGAAACCTCCAAGTATATTGTCATTATACCCTGTAGAATTTCTACCAAGACCATTTGTTTTAATATAACTAGCGTAGCCTGTTGCATGTAGTTTTTTATTAAAGTTATGACTTCCGCTCATAGTGAAGTTATGTCTTTTTAGTGAGCTGTTAGGCATTAGTCCCTTTTGATCGAAATTGGTGTAGTTGATTCTGAACGATCCTTCTTCGCCTGCACCATCTAAAGATACCGAGTTTGTTAAAGTTACTGGTGTTTCGAAAAAAGTTATAGGACCATTTTTAGCATTAATCCATGGAGTGGCTTTTCTGTAGTTTGGGTTGTCTGGGTCTAAAGCATCCCATTGAAATATTAATAGGTTGGGATCGAATCTGGCACCATAAGAGGCATCTTCTGAAAAAGGTACAGAAATGTCAAGTAATCCATCTCCATCAATATCAATATTGTTATTCCAATATAAACATTCACAATCACCATAGTAAGGACCGTAACCGCCACCGTAATCTTTTTGGTATTTAACAAAAGTACTTTTGTCAATTGATCCAAAGGCAACGCCAGAACTTATGCTAACTCCGTAACCTTTTGATTTTCTACCTTTCTTAGTTGTGATCATAATAACACCGTTGGCTGCCCGGGATCCGTAAAGGGCAGATGCAGCGGCACCTTTTAAAACGTTTACAGATTCAATGTCATCAGGATTAATGTCTGAGGCAGCGTTGCCATAATCGTAACTACCACCACCAGCTTGTTCCTGGCTTCTTGTGTTTGTGTTTCTATTGCTAATGGGTATGCCATCAATAACAAACAATGCCTGGTTGTTACCGGTAAGGGAGGTGTTACCTCTAATTAGGACATTGGTGGAGCCGCCCAGATTGTTTGTTCTGGTAATTTTAATACCGGAAGCTTTACCAGAAATTGCGTTTGCGAAATTGCCGTTCTTTATAGTGGTAAGTTGTTCTCCCTTAACTTCCTGGGTTGCATATCCTAAAGACTTCTTGTCTCTGGAAATACCAAGAGCTGTGATAACCACTTCGTCTAATACAGAAGAATCTTCTTGTAAGACCACGTTTACGGTATTTGAAGAGCTCACAGTGATTTCCTGGCTAGTGTATCCTACAAAGCTGAATACAAGAATGGCACCTTGATCTACATTAATTGAATACTTTCCATCGAAATTTGTAGAGGTGCCATTAGTTGTGCCTTTTTCCAGGATAGAAGCACCGGGGAGGGGGAGTCCACTTTCATCGGAGACTTTTCCCGATACTGTCCTTTTTTGTGCAAATACGAGTTGCACGGCCAACACTAAAAACAGTGTTAGCCTAACGCTAAATTTTCTTTTCATTTTATAATTATTTTGAATTAGTCATTATAAAAATGAATGATAAAAATTACTCCAAAGGGATAATAGCTTACCTTAGAGGGATTTAGTAAAAGGAGTAGCTTTTGTTTGTGTGTTAAGGTGTTTAAATGCAGCGTGTTGAGAAATTGGATGCTGTGACTTTATTTTGACCTTTGATGAGGTAAGTATGGGTTTTTGTAGGAAAAAGAATAAAAAATCTAGAAATTAGCTATCAGGCTTATATGTATTTTAGAATTGGAGAGTTTGAATTTTTGGTTTTCACTTTTACCATTTGCATAGTTGAATTTAAATAGTCCTGCTTGTGTAATAATGCCAAAACCGAAGCCGTAGCCAAAAAGTTTTTCCTTGGTGTCTGAAATTTTATTTTCAAAATAAGCAGCATCAATAATGGAGTGAATGTAGATTGAGTTGTTAAGTTGGTATCTATATTCCGTATTAATTAAACCGAATAATGAAGAAAATAGGCTGTTTTCTTCAAACCCTCTTATGGAGTTGATGCCTCCAAATCTTAATAATTCGTTTTCGAAATACGTTTTAGAATTTAAAGCGGCGCCATTTAGTCTAAAAAAAATACTGTTTTTTCTATTTAGATTGAAGATTTTAAAAGCTTCAACTAAAAATTGAGATTGTTCTTCTTGGGTGTTTTGCGCTTTTCTTTCCCCGAAATTTGTTTCTAAATATACTTTAGAGTTTATTGGAAAAAGGAGACTGTATGGTTGGGGTTTTATAAACTCGTATGCTAGTGTGTAAAATTGCGTTTTATAATCTGAAATTGTTAAAGATGTGTTCTCTGTTAAAAGATTGTTTGACTCAGTAGAAAGTAGGCCGGCATAAACTTTATGTTTCGGGTTTATTTGATAGTGTAGTTTTAGAGATTGATTTACGGTTGTGAATGATGAGTCTTTTTTAAAAATCCGTAAAAGAAGATCGACACCTATTGGCGACTTGAATAAATAAGGTAATGTTAAATCGGCTTGAAATGTTTTTTGATCATTCTCATCGCTTTTATATTGCAATCTAAATGCTTCTCCATAGTTTAAGTTATTGATTAAACTCAAGTTTAGGTACCCGTCAAATTCTATATTATTTGTTTCCTCATTGGTGCCAAAACCTAAAAAGCCATCAAAAGCGTTACTTTTTGCTTTTTCGAGATACAAGTACAGCGTTGTGGAGTCTTTGGAAAATAATACTTCGGGAGGCTTAATCTCTTTTGCAAACCTAAGGTTGCTTAATTGGCTGGTCTTGTTTTTAATTTTGGTTAAATCGAAAACTTGGGATGGTTTTATTTTTAAATAATGCTTAAGGTAAGAACTGGGGAATTTTTCATACCCTTTAATTATAATATTGTTGATGGTTCTTTTTTTCTCTTTTGATTCGATAATTAGTTTAGCTGATAAATTAGAAGTGTCCTTAATTTTAATATCAGACAAACGTAATTTAGAGAATGGTAATCCTTCTTCGGAAATTTTAGTATTGATATAGTTGAGGGTGCTTTCAACTTTACTGAATTCCAATTCAAAATAGTCGTCAAAAACATTTTTAGCAAAGGATTCTAAAAGCGAACGCCTAATTTTTGTTTTGTCATAGTGGATATATATGGTATTGAATTTCTTTTTTAAGTGGATTTGTGTTTCGAATAGCGAGTCGTTTATTTTGGTAATGTCCTTTAATTCGTTTTCAATATAGCCTATTCTAAAAAGCCTTTTTTGTAATGAGTCTACCTCATGACTAATAGATGTGTAATCTTTATGGGTTTTTAAGTAGTTTAAAGAATCAATAGTGTTAGTTTCGCGTTCGGTATTGCCACTAACTTTAAGGTGTAAATTTTGGCAAAACAGTTCCGAAGAAAAAAGTATATATATAATAAGGAGTAAAAAAGAAGCCTTTTGCACTTTGTAACTATCTATTTATTGTGTAAATCTAACGGAAAACATAGACTTAATAATATACATGGTAGGATAATTTTAAAATTCTATTAAAATCGCTTTCATTTTTTATGAAAAAAATATTGGATGGTTTAAGTTGTTTTAGAGACGAAATGGAATAAAATAAAAAGCTAAATATGGGTATTCCGCATTGGATGAAAAACAAAAAATCATTACGATATGAAAATTAATGAATTAGGATTTGAATTATTCATTTTAATTTCTACCTTTGCAGCCCTCTTAGAAGAGGATTTTAAAATTTATATATAATATATATGCCAACAATTTCACAATTAGTAAGAACAGGAAGAGCCAAAATAACCAAGAAGAGTAAATCGGCTGCTTTAGATTCTTGTCCGCAAAGACGTGGTGTGTGTACTCGTGTTTACACGACAACTCCTAAAAAACCTAACTCAGCAATGCGTAAGGTAGCAAGGGTTCGTTTAACAAACGGTAACGAGGTTAATGCATACATTGGTGGAGAAGGACATAATCTACAAGAGCACTCGATAGTATTGGTTAGAGGTGGAAGGGTAAAAGATTTACCAGGAGTTAGATATCACATCGTTCGTGGTGCTTTAGACACAGCAGGTGTTTCAGGTAGAACACAACGTAGATCTAAGTATGGTGCTAAACGCCCTAAGAAGTAATTTAAAACTTTAAGAAGAAGACATGAGAAAAAGAGCAGCAAAAAAGAGACCGCTTTTACCAGATCCACGTTTTAACGATCAGTTAGTAACTCGTTTCGTTAATATGATGATGTGGGATGGAAAGAAGTCTGTAGCTTTTAAAGTATTCTACGATGCCATTGACATTGTAGATTCGAAAAAAACTGACGAAGAAAAAACAGCTTTAGAAACTTGGAAAGATGCTTTATCTAATGTGATGCCTCACGTAGAAGTACGTAGTCGTCGTGTTGGTGGTGCAACATTTCAAATTCCAATGCAAATTCGTCCAGATCGTAAAGTTTCTACTGCAATGAAATGGCTTATTGGCTATGCGCGTAAGAGAAACGAAAAATCTATGGCACAACGTTTAGCATCGGAAATTTTAGCAGCAGCTAAAGAAGAAGGCGCGGCAGTTAAGAAAAGAGTTGATACTCACAAAATGGCAGAAGCAAACAAAGCATTCTCTCACTTTAGATTTTAATACGACATGGCAAGAGATTTAAAATACACTAGAAATATTGGTATTGCTGCACATATTGATGCAGGAAAAACCACTACTACAGAGCGTATCCTTTATTATACAGGTGTGTCTCACAAAATTGGAGAAGTACATGATGGTGCTGCTACAATGGACTGGATGGAGCAAGAGCAAGAAAGAGGTATTACAATTACTTCTGCAGCTACAACTTGTGAGTGGAAATTCCCAATTGAAAATGGGCAACCTACATCAGAAACAAAAGGATATCACTTTAATATAATTGACACACCGGGTCACGTAGATTTTACGGTTGAGGTAAACCGTTCTTTACGTGTACTTGATGGTTTAGTATTCTTATTTAGTGCAGTTGATGGTGTTGAGCCTCAGTCTGAAACTAACTGGAGACTAGCAGATAACTATAAAGTGCCTAGAATTGGTTTCGTTAATAAAATGGACCGTCAAGGATCTAACTTTTTAGGTGTTTGTCAACAAGTAAAAGACATGTTAAAGTCTAATGCTGTGCCAATCGTTTTAAACATTGGAGACGAAGCAGACTTTAAAGGAATTATCGATTTAGTGAAAAACCGTGCAATAGTATGGCATGATGAAACTCAAGGAGCAACTTTTGATGTTATCGATATTCCAGAAGATATGAAAGAAGAAGCTCGTAAGTACCGTGCACTTTTAATTGAAGAAGTTGCAACTTACGATGAGAACCTATTAGAGAAATTCATGGAAGATGAAGATTCTATTACAGAAGAAGAAGTGCATGCTGCACTTAGAGCTGCTGTTATGGATATGGCTATCATTCCAATGATTTGTGGTTCTGCATTTAAAAATAAAGGAGTACAATTCTTATTAGATGCTGTATGTCGTTATTTGCCTTCTCCAACAGATAGAGATAATATAGTAGGAACAAACCCAAATACAGGAGAAGAGGCTATTCGTAGACCAGATGCAAAAGATCCTTTTTCTGCATTAGCGTTTAAAATTGCTACCGATCCTTTCGTAGGTCGTTTAGCATTCTTTAGAGCTTACTCAGGTAGATTAGATGCGGGTTCTTATATCTTGAACAACCGTTCGGGTAAGAAGGAGCGTATTTCTCGTATTTACCAAATGCACTCGAATAAACAAAATGCTATCGATTTTATCGAGGCAGGTGATATTGGAGCAGCTGTAGGGTTTAAAGATATCAAGACTGGTGATACTATGTCTGATGAAAAAAATCCTATCGTTTTAGAATCTATGGACTTCCCAGACCCAGTAATCGGTATTGCGGTTGAACCTAAAACTAAAGCAGATGTTGATAAGTTAGGTATGTCTTTGGCGAAATTAGCTGAAGAAGATCCAACATTTACAGCAAGAACAGACGAAGCTTCAGGACAGACTATTATTTCTGGAATGGGTGAGCTTCACTTAGATATTATTGTAGACCGTCTTAAGCGTGAGTTTAAGGTTGAAGTAAACCAAGGTCAACCACAAGTAGAGTACAAAGAAGCTATTACACAACGTGCAGAACACAGAGAAGTTTATAAGAAACAATCTGGTGGACGTGGTAAATTCGCAGATATTGTATTTACATTGGAACCTGCAGAAGAAGGAAAAACTGGATTAGAATTTATTTCAACAATTAAAGGTGGTAACGTTCCTAAAGAATTTATCCCTTCAATTGAAAAAGGATTCAAAATGGCTATGCAAAATGGTCCATTGGCAGGATACGAAGTTGATGCTATGAAAGTAACATTAACAGATGGTTCTTACCATGATGTGGATTCAGATCAATTATCATTCGAATTGGCTGCAAAACTTGGATTTAAAAATTCTGCAAAAGCTGCAAAAGCAGTAATCATGGAACCTATTATGAAGCTTGAGGTAATTACTCCTGAAGAAAATATGGGTGATATTGTAGGTGATTTAAATAGAAGAAGAGGTCAGGTAAGCGACATGGGTGACAGAGCTGGTGCAAAAACTGTAAAAGCAACTGTGCCGCTTTCGGAAATGTTCGGATATGTTACAACATTAAGAACATTATCATCAGGTCGTGCGACATCAACAATGGAATTTTCACATTATGCTGAAACACCTTCAAATATATCTGAAGAAGTAATTAAGGCAGCTAAAGGTGTTGAAGCTTAAAATCTAAGAAAATGAGTCAAAAAATCAGAATAAAATTAAAATCTTACGATCACAATTTAGTAGATAAGTCTGCCGATAAGATTGTAAAAACAGTAAAAAGTACTGGAGCTGTTGTAACTGGACCAATTCCATTACCAACACACAAGAAAATTTTCACTGTACTACGTTCTCCACACGTAAACAAGAAATCAAGAGAACAATTTCAATTAAGCTCTTATAAGAGGTTATTAGATATCTACTCTTCGTCATCAAAAACAATTGATGCGTTAATGAAACTTGAATTACCAAGTGGTGTTGAGGTTGAAATAAAAGTTTAGTAAAACTTTTATTTCAATTCCGAACTGGTTTCGGAATCTCTTAAACAAATTTATAAAAAGATCCTGAAACAAGTTCAGGATATACATGTCCCACCGATGCGGTCGCGGGAAAAACGGAAAAATACATTTCAGGGACGAAAAGTATTTTGTCCCTGAAGTTTTTTAAATAAGTAAATTAATAATTGATTGAAGGTTTTGTTCAGAATAGTTCTGAAATCGTAAATCAACAATCGCAAATCTAAAATTAAAATGTCTGGGTTAATTGGAAAAAAAATCGGTATGACCAGCATCTTTGATGAAAACGGGAAAAACATTCCTTGTACAGTAATCGAAGCTGGGCCATGTATCGTTACCCAAGTCAGAACCGAAGAAGTTGATGGCTATGAAGCTGTTCAATTAGGTTTCGATGACGCGACAGAAAAAAGCGCTACTAAAGCAGACTTAGGTCATGCTAAAAAAGCGGGTACTTCTGTAAAGCGTAAAATCGTCGAATTTAAAGGTTTTGAGGAGGAGTACAAATTAGGAGATGCTATCACTGTAGAACACTTCAACGAAGGAGAATTTGTTGATATCTCAGGTACATCTAAAGGTAAAGGATTTCAAGGTGTTGTAAAGCGTCATGGTTTCGGTGGTGTAGGTCAAGCTACTCACGGTCAGCATAACCGTTTAAGAGCGCCAGGATCTATTGGAGCAGCATCTTACCCTGCAAGAGTTTTTAAAGGCATGAAAATGGCCGGAAGAATGGGTGGAGAGACAGTAAAAGTTCAAAATTTAAAAGTGTTAAAAGTAGTAACTGAAAAGAATCTACTTGTTGTTAAAGGTTGTGTGCCTGGACATAAAAACGCTTATGTAATTATTAGAAAATAATGAAAGTAGCAGTTTTAGATATAAACGGAAAAGACACAGGTAGAAAGGCAGACCTTTCTAAAGATGTGTTCGCTATTGAGCCTAATAATCACGCTGTATATTTGGATGTTAAACAATATTTAGCAAACCAAAGACAAGGAACTCACAAATCTAAAGAAAGAGGAGAGATTGCCGGAAGTACACGTAAGATTAAAAAGCAAAAAGGAACTGGTACGGCAAGAGCAGGTAGTATTAAGTCTGGTGTGTTTAAAGGAGGAGGCCGTATGTTCGGACCAAGACCAAGAAACTACAGCTTCAAACTTAATAAAAATGTTAAGCGCTTAGCGCGTAAATCTGCATTAAGTATCAAAGCAGGAGAGAAGTCAATTACAGTTTTAGAAGACTTTAATTTTGATGCTCCAAAAACTAAAAGTTTTACAGCGATCTTAAAAGCGTTAGAGCTTGAAAACAAAAAATCTCTGTTTGTGTTGGGTGGGTCAAATAATAACGTATATTTGTCGTCGCGCAATTTAAAAGGGTCTGAGGTTATAACATCTTCAGAATTAAGCACTTACAAAATTTTAAACGCAAATCAAGTTGTGCTTTTAGAAGGTGCTTTAGAAGGAATTGAAACAAACTTAAGTAAATAAGAAACAGATGAGTATCTTAATTAAACCTATAATCACAGAAAAAGCGACTGCTGATAGCGAGTTAAGAAATTGCTATACTTTCGAGGTGAAAACAAAGGCGAACAAGGTAGAAATCAAAAAAGCAGTTGAAGCTGCTTATGGCGTTTCTGTTGAAAAAGTTCGTACTATAAATGTCCGTCCAGATAGAAGAACCCGTTTTACAAAAACAGGTATTCAACATGGTAAAACAAATGCTGTTAAAAAGGCAATTGTACAACTGGCGGAAGGTGAAATGATTGATTTATACAGTAACATGTAATTAGACAACAATGTCAGTAAGAAAATTAAAACCAATCACACCAGGACAGCGATTTAGAGTAGTAAATGGGTATGACGCCATAACTACTGATAAGCCGGAAAAGAGCTTGCTCGTTCCGAATAAAAAGTCTGGTGGTAGAAACAGTCAAGGAAAAATGACCATGCGCTACATAGGTGGTGGTCATAAAAGAAAGTATCGTATTATCGATTTTAAGCGTAACAAAACTGGAATCCCAGCAGAAGTTAAGTCTATCGAATACGATCCAAACAGAACCGCTTTTATCGCATTATTGAATTATCAAGATGGTGAGAAAAGATATATAATTGCTCAAAATGGTTTACAGGTTGGGCAAAAAGTGGTATCTGGTTTAGAAGGTGTTGCTCCAGAAATAGGAAATGCAATGCCGTTAAGTGAAATTCCATTGGGAACTATTATTTCTTGTGTAGAATTACGTCCAGGACAAGGAGCTGTTATGGCTCGTAGTGCAGGTGCTTTTGCTCAGTTAATGGCAAGAGATGGTAAATTTGCTACCGTAAAATTACCTTCAGGTGAAACAAGATTGGTTCTTGTTAACTGTATGGCTACCATAGGAGTTGTTTCTAATTCCGATCACCAGTTATTAGTTGGTGGTAAAGCAGGTAGAACAAGATGGTTAGGTAGAAGACCACGTACTAGACCAGTAGTTATGAATCCAGTTGATCATCCAATGGGTGGTGGTGAAGGTAAATCTTCAGGAGGACACCCACGTTCAAGAAACGGTATTCCAGCTAAAGGATTTAGAACACGTTCTAAAACAAAAGCAAGTAATAAATATATTGTAGAACGTAGAAAGAAATAAGACATGGCAAGATCATTAAAAAAAGGACCTTACGTTCATTATAAATTAGAGAAGAAAGTAGCTGCTAATGTTGAATCTAACAAGAAAACAGTAATCAAAACTTGGTCTAGAGCCAGTATGATTACTCCAGATTTTGTAGGGCAAACAATCGCAGTACACAATGGCCGTCAATTTGTACCAGTTTATGTTACAGAAAACATGGTAGGTCATAAGTTAGGAGAATTTTCACCAACGCGTTCATTCCGTGGACATGCAGGTGCTAAAAATAAAGGTAAAAAGTAGTAAGCTATGGGAAGTCGTAAAAAACAAATGGCAGACGCTATTAAGGAAGCTAAAAAGCACGTTGCTTTTGCGAAACTTAATAATTGTCCTACATCACCAAGAAAAATGCGCTTAGTAGCCGATTTAGTAAGAGGTGAAAAGGTAGAACATGCACTTAATATCTTAAAATTTAGCCAAAAAGAAGCTTCTGGTCGTTTAGAGAAATTGTTATTGTCTGCAATTGCAAACTGGCAATCTAAAAACGAAGAGGCTAATATAGAAGAGGCTGAATTATTTGTAAAAGAGATTAGAGTTGACAGCGGATCAATGTTAAAAAGATTACGTCCGGCACCTCAAGGTCGTGCACACAGAATAAGAAAACGTTCTAACCACGTTACATTAGTAGTTGGAGCTAACAATAACACACAAAGCTAAGATAGAAGTATGGGACAAAAAACAAATCCAATCGGAAATCGCTTAGGTATTATCAGAGGATGGGAATCTAACTGGTACGGAGGTAATGATTATGGAGATAAGCTTGCCGAAGATGATAAAATTAGAAAATACGTTCACGCACGTTTATCTAAAGCTAGTGTAAGTAGAGTAATTATTGAAAGAACTTTAAAGCTTGTAACCGTTACTATCACAACGGCTCGCCCAGGTATCATTATTGGTAAAGGCGGTCAAGAGGTAGACAAGTTAAAAGAAGAGCTTAAGAAAATTACCGGGAAAGAAGTTCAGATTAACATCTTTGAAATTAAAAGACCTGAACTAGATGCATTTTTAGTAGCATCAAGCATTGCGCGTCAAATTGAAAACAGAATTTCATACAGACGTGCAATTAAAATGGCTATCGCTGCTACTATGCGTATGAATGCAGAAGGAATTAAAATCCAGATTAGTGGTCGTTTAAATGGTGCTGAAATGGCACGTAGTGAGCACTACAAAGAAGGACGTATTCCTTTATCAACCTTTAGAGCCGATATTGATTATGCTTTAGTTGAAGCACATACTACTTATGGTAGATTAGGTGTTAAAGTATGGATCATGAAAGGTGAAGTATATGGTAAAAGAGAACTTTCTCCGCTAGTTGGATTATCCAAAAAGCAAGGAAAAGGTGGAGCCGGAGGACGTGGTGGAAATAAGTCTAACCAACGTCGTAGAAAGTAATTTTTTATAAAGTAAAGAAAAAATGTTACAGCCTAAAAGAACAAAATTTCGTAAGCAACAGAAAGGACGTATGAAAGGTCTCTCTGGAAGAGGGCATCAACTTTCTAACGGTACTTTTGGAATAAAAGCACTAGACTCTAAGTTTATAACATCTCGTCAAATAGAAGCTGCACGTATTGCTGCTACACGTTACATGAAAAGAGAAGGGCAACTTTGGATTAAAATATTTCCAGACAAGCCTATTACAAAAAAGCCTCTTGAAGTACGTATGGGTAAAGGTAAAGGTGCTGTTGAGTATTGGGTTGCTGTTGTAAAACCAGGACGTGTTTTATTTGAAGTTGGTGGTGTGCCATTAGACGTAGCTAAAGAAGCATTACGTTTAGCAGCACAAAAGCTACCTGTAAAAACTAAGTTTTTAATTGCTCGCGATTACGAAGCATAATTTATTTGATATTATGAAACAATCAGAAATTAAAGAATTATCAACAGCTGAGTTACAAGAAAAACTTGGTGAGACTAAAAAAAGTTATTCAGACCTAAAAATGGCTCATGCAATATCTCCTTTAGAGAATCCAATTCAGTTACGTACTATCAGACGTACCGTGGCTAGAATTGCGACAGAACTAACTAAAAGAGAATTACAATAATTCTGCTGAAAGATGGAAACAAGAAATTTAAGAAAAGAACGTATAGGAGTTGTTACTAGTAACAAAATGCAGAAATCTATTGTGGTTTCTGAAGTTAAAAAAGTGAAACACCCTATGTATGGTAAGTTCGTGTTAAAGACAAAAAAGTATGTTGCACACGACGAGACAAACGATTGTAACATTGGAGATACTGTAAAGATCATGGAAACAAGACCTTTAAGTAAATCTAAATGTTGGAGATTAGTTGAAATCATAGAAAGAGCTAAATAATTATGGTACAGCAAGAATCAAGGTTAAAGGTAGCAGATAACACTGGAGCAAAAGAAGTATTAACAATACGTGTTCTAGGTGGTACTAAAAGAAGATACGCTTCTGTAGGAGACAAAATAGTTGTTTCTGTAAAAGATGCAACACCTAATGGAAACATTAAAAAAGGTGCTGTTTCTACAGCAGTAGTTGTTCGTACTAAAAAAGAAGTAAGAAGACCAGACGGATCTTATATTAGATTCGACGATAATGCGTGTGTTTTATTAAACCCAACGGGAGAGATGAGAGGAACACGTGTATTTGGTCCTGTTGCTAGAGAACTTCGTGATAAACAATTCATGAAAATTGTATCATTAGCACCAGAGGTGCTTTAATACATTATTAAGATGACAAAGCTTAAAATAAAAACTGGAGATACTGTAAAAGTAATTGCTGGAGACCATAAAGGATCTGAAGGTAAAGTACAAAAGGTATTAATAGATAAGAACAAAGCGATTGTTGAGGGGGTAAACATGGTGAAGAAACACATGAAGCCTAGTGCACAAAACCCTCAAGGAGGAATCGTAGAGAAGGAAGCTGCTATTCACATTTCTAATTTATCATTGTTAACTTCAAAAGGAGAAACAACTAGAGTTGGATATAGAATAGAAGCCGATAAAAAAGTAAGATTTTCAACAAAATCTAATGAAGTAATATAGTTATGGCATATTCACCTAGACTTAAAGAAGAGTATAAAAGCAGAGTAATTGCGGCTCTTACAGACGAATTTGGATATAAAAATGTAATGCAAGTTCCTAAACTTGAAAAGATAGTAATATCTAAAGGAGTAGGAGCAGCAGTAGCAGACAAAAAGTTAATCGACTACGCAGTAGAAGAATTAACTACTATATCTGGACAAAAAGCTATAGCAACATTGTCTAAAAAAGACGTTGCATCTTTTAAATTACGTAAAGGCATGCCAATTGGTGCTAAAGTTACTTTACGAGGCGAAAGAATGTATGAGTTTTTAGACCGTTTAGTTACTTCTGCCTTACCACGTGTAAGAGATTTTAGCGGAATTAAAGCTACAGGATTCGACGGAAGAGGTAACTACAATTTAGGAGTTACTGAGCAAATTATATTTCCAGAGATTAATATCGACAAGGTAAACAAAATCTCAGGTATGGATATTACATTTGTAACTTCTGCCGATACAGATAAAGAAGCAAAATCATTATTAACTGAATTAGGGTTACCTTTTCAAAAGAACTAAGATATGGCTAAAGAATCAATGAAAGCCCGTGAGGTAAAAAGAGCTAAAACAGTAGCTAAGTATGCCGAAAAACGTAAAGCTCTTAAAGAAGCTGGCGATTATGAAGCATTACAAAAGTTACCAAAGAATGCTTCCCCAATTCGTATGCATAATAGATGTAAATTAACAGGGAGACCTAAAGGTTATATGAGAGATTTTGGAATTTCTCGTGTTACGTTTAGAGAAATGGCTAATAAAGGTCTTATTCCTGGAGTTAGAAAAGCAAGTTGGTAATATTATTTAAATAATCAGATTTAAGGTTCGGGATAAACCGAAAACCAAAGTCACAAAATCAATTCATTATGTACTCAGATCCAATTGCGGATTATTTAACAAGAATTAGAAACGCAGTGCGTGCAAACCATAGAGTGGTTGAGATACCTGCATCTAATCTTAAAAAAGATATCACTAAAATATTATTCGAACAAGGATATATTTTAAGTTATAAATTTGATGATTCTACTGTACAAGGAACTATTAAAATAGCGCTTAAGTACAACAAAGAAACAAAAGAACCAGTAATTAAAAAGCTTCAAAGAATTAGTACACCAGGTTTACGTAAGTATGCTGGTGCTAACGATTTGCCTAGAATCCTTAATGGTCTTGGTATTGCTATTGTTTCAACTTCTCATGGAGTTATGACAGGTAAGCAAGCTAAAAGAGACAATGTAGGAGGAGAAGTTTTATGTTACGTTTACTAATTTTAAAGCCGAGAAGAAATGTCAAGAATAGGAAATAATCCAGTAGCCATTCCAGAAGGTGTAACAGTAGATGTTAAAGATAACGTTGTAACTGTAAAAGGAAAATTAGGAGAGTTAACTCAACATTATGATACTGTTGAGATAAAAGTAGAAGATGGAAATGTTTTAGTAACGCGTTCTTCTGATTCTAAAGATCAAAAAGCAAAACATGGTCTATACAGATCATTAATGCACAATATGATTGAAGGTGTATCTAAAGGGTGGACTAAAGAACTAGAATTGGTAGGTGTAGGTTATAGAGCATCTAACCAAGGACAAAAATTAGATTTAGCTTTAGGTTTTTCTCATAATATTGTTTTAAATATTGCTCCAGAAGTAAAAGTTGAAACAGTTTCAGAAAAAGGAAAGAACCCATTAGTAAAGTTAACATCATTCGATAAACAACTTGTTGGTCAAGTAGCTGCAAAAATCCGCGGATTTAGAAAACCTGAGCCTTACAAAGGAAAAGGAATTAAGTTTGTTGGTGAAGAAATAAGAAGAAAAGCAGGTAAATCAGCTTAATAAATTAGTTATGGCATTAACAAAGAATCAAAGAAGACTAAGAATTAAAAACAGAATCCGTAAGGTTGTTTCTGGTACAGAAGCTAGACCAAGATTGGCTGTTTTTAGAAGTAATAAAGAAATTTATGCTCAAATTGTAGATGACGTAACTGGTAAAACAATCAGTGCAGCATCTTCAAGAGATAAAGATATTAGTTCTGCAAAAGGCACTAAATCAGAAATTGCTGCCCTAGTAGGAAAAGCACTTGGTGAGAAAGCTTTAAAAGCAGGTGTAGAAACAATCGCATTCGATAGAGGTGGTTATTTATATCACGGTAGAGTAAAATCATTAGCTGAAGGAGCTAGAGAAGCAGGACTTAAATTCTAGAATATTATGTTTCAAAAATATAAAAGTGCAGAGTTAGTAAAACCAGGTGGATTAGATCTTAAGGATCGTTTGGTTGGTGTACAAAGAGTTACTAAAGTAACAAAAGGTGGTAGAGCGTTTGGTTTTTCAGCAATTGTTGTAGTTGGTGACGAAGCAGGTGTTGTAGGACAAGGTTTAGGTAAATCTAAAGATGTAGCTAGTGCAATAGCAAAAGCAGTTGAGGATGCTAAGAAAAACCTAGTTAGAATTCCTATTATAAAAGGAACATTACCACACGAACAAAAAGGTAAATACGGTGGAGCAAGAGTAAATATTATTCCTGCTGCTCCTGGTACCGGAGTTATTGCTGGTGGAGCTGTTAGAACAGTTCTTGAGGCTGTTGGAGTACATGATGTACTATCAAAATCTCAAGGATCTTCAAACCCTCACAACGTTGTAAAAGCAACTTTTGATGCGTTATTACAATTAAGAGACGCCAATGTAATTGCTAGAGATAGAGGTATTTCACTTGAAAAGGTTTTTAACGCTTAATAAGAGACAGAGATGGCAAAAATTAAAGTAAAAAAAGTTAAAAGCGCAATCAATCGTACACAAAGACAAAAAAGAACTTTAGAAGCTTTAGGTCTTAAAAAGATTGGTCAAGTAAAAGAGCATGAAGCAACACCAAATATTCTTGGTATGATTGCTAAAGTTTCACATTTAGTTTCTGTTGAAGAAGCAAAATAATATAAAACTGAAAATGGATTTAAGTAATTTAAAACCTGCAGAAGGTTCAGTAAAAAATCAAGGGAAGAGAATAGGTAGAGGACAAGGTTCTGGAAAAGGTGGTACTGCTACACGTGGTCACAAAGGAGCTAAATCTCGTTCTGGTTATTCTAAGAAACTAGGATTTGAAGGTGGTCAAATGCCGATTCAAAGACGTGTTCCTAAATTTGGTTTTACTAATATAAACCGTGTTGAATATCAAGGTGTTAATTTAGATACTTTACAACAATTGGTTGATGATAAGAAAATAAAAGATACCGTAGATTTTGATACGTTATACTCTAATCGTTTAGCTGGAAAGAATGATTTAGTTAAGATTTTGGGTAGAGGTGAATTGAAAGCAAAATTAAAAGTATCTGCACATAAATTTACAGCTTCAGCAAAAGCAGCTATTGAAGCAGCAGGCGGAGAAGCAATAACATTATAAGACCATATTAAAAGTATGAAGTTTATAGAATCGTTAAAAAATGTTTGGAAAATTGAGGAACTAAGAAACAGAATCATAGTTACACTAGGTCTGTTATTAGTATATCGTTTCGGAACCCAGGTAACATTACCAGGAGTTGATGCTGCACAATTAGCAGCATTAGGAGACAAAACTAGCACAGGTTTGTTAGGATTACTTAGCCAGTTTACTGGAGGAGCTTTTTCTAGAGCATCTGTGTTTGCCTTAGGTATTATGCCTTACATTTCTGCTTCTATTGTAGTACAATTAATGGGTATAGCTATTCCTTATTTGCAAAAACTGCAAAAAGAAGGAGCCAGTGGACAAAAGAAAGTTACTCAGATTACACGTTGGTTAACAATTGCAATTTGTTTATTACAAGCACCTGGTTATTTAGCAAGTTTACCTAGTTTGGGTGTGCCTCAAAGTGCCTTTTTATTAGGAACGGGACCTCTATTCTATTTTTCATCTGTAAGTATCCTGGTTACAGGCTGTATTTTTGCCATGTGGTTAGGAGAAAAGATTACAGATAAAGGTATAGGTAATGGAATTTCTTTATTGATCATGGTAGGTATTATTGCAACATTACCGCAATCGTTTATTCAAAATGCAGCTACCAGATTAGAAGGTAATAACGTTATGCTTATCCTTTTCGAATTGGTTATTTGGTTTGTTATTATTCTAGTTACGATTATGCTTGTTATGGCGGTTAGAAAAATAGCAGTACAATATGCAAGAAGAACAGCTTCTGGTGGTTATGAAAAGAGCGCCATGGCTGGTTCAAGACAATATATTCCATTAAGGCTTAATGCCTCTGGAGTAATGCCTATTATATTTGCTCAAGCTATTATGTTTGTGCCGGGTATGATAGGAGGTACAGATCTATTAAAAGATTCAACTGTTGGAGCTTGGTTAGTTACTAACCTTGGTCCTGCAAGTATGTTTGGTTTTTGGTACAACGTAGTATTCGCTTTATTAATCATAGTATTTACATATTTCTATACAGCGATTACTGTACCAACAAATAAAATGGCTGATGATTTAAAGCGTAGTGGTGGTTTTATTCCTGGCATTCGTCCAGGTTCTGAAACATCAGAATATCTAGATAAGATAATGTCTCAGATAACTTTACCAGGATCTATATTTTTGGCATTAATTGCTGTGTTCCCAGCGTTTATTGTTAAACTTATGGATGTACAACAAGGTTGGGCATTGTTCTTCGGAGGAACCTCATTATTGATCATGGTTGGAGTTGCAATTGACACTATGCAGCAAGTAAATTCATATTTGTTAAATAGACATTATGATGGCTTGATGAAAACTGGTAAAAATAGAAAAGCTAGCGCTTAATATTATATACTATGGCAAAACAGGCAGCAATAGAACAAGACGGAACAATTATAGAGGCATTATCTAATGCGATGTTTCGTGTTGAATTAGAAAATGGTCACATTGTGACGGCACATATTTCTGGTAAAATGCGTATGCATTATATTAAGTTGTTACCAGGAGATAAAGTGAAATTAGAAATGAGTCCTTACGATTTAACTAAGGCTCGAATAACTTATAGGTACTAAAAAGTTCAAAATTCAGAGTTTAAAATTTTAGAGTTGAACCTTGAATTTAGAATATTGAATATTGAATTATTATGAAAGTAAGAGCATCACTTAAAAAAAGAAGTGCAGATTGTAAAATCGTACGAAGAAAAGGTAGACTTTACGTTATAAACAAAAAGAATCCTAGATTTAAACAAAGACAAGGGTAATTATGGCAAGAATTGCAGGTGTAGACATACCAAAAAACAAAAGAGGAGTAATCTCTTTAACTTATATCTATGGAATAGGTAGAAGTAGAGCAAAAGAAATTTTAGCAGCGGCTAAGGTTGACGAGAGTATTAAAGTTCAAGATTGGAACGACGACCAAATTAGTGGTATTCGTGAAGCTGTTGGAACATTTACAATCGAAGGTGAATTACGTTCTGAAACTCAATTGAACATTAAGCGATTAATGGATATTGGATGTTACAGAGGTATTCGTCATAGATCTGGTCTTCCATTAAGAGGTCAACGTACTAAAAATAACTCCAGAACTAGAAAAGGTAGAAGAAAGACTGTTGCTAACAAGAAAAAAGCAACTAAATAAAATAAAAGTCATTAGTATTTAGTCGTTAGATGGAATCTGTTTGAAATGTAAAAGTTTAGGATTCTAATACTAACAACTAACAACTAGAAACTAAGAAGATATGGCAAAAACAAGTACAAAAAAACGTAAAGTTATTGTAGATTCTATTGGTGAAGCACATGTTACCGCTTCTTTCAATAACATTATTATTTCACTTACCAATAAAAAAGGAGACGTAATTTCATGGTCTTCTGCTGGTAAGATGGGATTTAGAGGTTCTAAGAAAAACACACCTTACGCTGCTCAATTAGCCGCTGAAGATGCTGCATCTGTAGCACAAGAAGCAGGCCTAAAGAAAGTAAAGGTTTATGTTAAAGGACCTGGAAATGGTAGAGAATCTGCTATTCGTTCTATCCACAATGCCGGTATAGAAGTAACAGAAATTATTGATGTTACACCATTACCACATAATGGATGTCGCCCTCCAAAACGTAGAAGAGTTTAACAAATAACGATATTAAGTTTGCAATTTTTTTGATAATAAATTGAGAACTTCCCGGAACTAAGTTGAAGGGTAAATAATCGTAGATAAAATTAATATCATCTGAATCTCAGATGGTATTAATTTTTTGCATAAATTTGCAAACTGAAAAATTAATAACAAGTATCAAACGAGAGATCAAAAGGTTATCGAAGGATAAGATTAAGACCTTAATTCATAATCACTCTCACAAACAAATTTAAGATGGCAAGATATACTGGTCCTAAAACAAAAATAGCTCGTAAATTCGGTGAAGCTATATTCGGAGACGATAAGTCTTTTGAAAAAAGAAATTACCCTCCAGGTCAACACGGAAACAACAGAAGACGTGGAAAAAAATCTGAATACGCAATCCAGTTAATGGAAAAACAAAAAGCTAAATATACTTACGGTATTTTAGAGCGTCAATTTAGAGGATTGTTTAAAAAAGCAAGAGCTGCACAAGGTATTACCGGTGAAGTTTTATTACAACTATGTGAGTCTAGATTAGACAACGTAGTATACAGAATGGGAATTTCCCCTTCTAGAAGTGGTGCAAGACAATTAGTATCTCACAGACACATTACTGTAAATGGAGAGTTGGTAAATATACCTTCTTATCAATTAAAAGCAGGAGATGTTGTTGCTGTAAGAGAAAAATCAAAATCACTTGAGGCTATTGCGAGATCTTTATCGAACTCAAGCCACGTATATGAGTGGATTACTTGGAATGATGATACTAAGCAAGGAACTTATGTTTCTGTTCCTGCTAGAATTCAAATTCCAGAAAACATAAACGAACAATTCATCGTCGAATTATATTCTAAATAATAAATTAATCACATTGGTATTTGGCCAAAGGATTTATTAGTCTTCTTCAAACTTTTAGATCGCGCAACCAAATAACAATTAAAACGAAGAACAATATGGCAGTATTTAATTTTCAGAAGCCCGACAAAGTAATCATGATTGATTCAACAGATTTTGAAGGCAAATTCGAATTTCGCCCTTTAGAACCTGGTTATGGATTAACAGTAGGAAACGCTCTAAGAAGAGTTTTACTTTCTTCTTTAGAAGGATTTGCAATCACATCAGTTAGAATTGAAGGTGTAGATCATGAGTTTTCTGCAATTGCTGGGGTAGTTGAAGATGTTACAGAAATCATTTTGAATTTAAAACAAGTACGTTTTAAAAGACAAATTGATGATATTGATAATGAATCAATCTCGATTTCAATTTCTGGTCAAGACAGAATTACAGCTGGGGATTTTCAAAAATTCATTTCAGGATTCCAAGTATTAAATACAGAATTAGTTATCTGTAACTTAGATCCTAAGGTTAATTTTAATTTGGAAATTACTATTGAAAAAGGTAGAGGTTATGTTCCTGCAGAAGAAAATAAGAAAGCTGCTGCACCAATAGGAACGATCTTTACAGATTCAATATACACACCAATAAAGAATGTTAAGTATAGTATTGAGAACTATCGTGTAGAGCAAAAAACCGATTACGAAAAATTAGTTTTTGAGATTATTACAGATGGTTCAATTACACCACAAGATGCCTTAACAGAAGCAGCTAAAACGTTAATTCACCACTTCATGTTATTCTCTGATGAGCGTATCACTTTAGAAGCTGATGAAATTGCACAAACTGAAACATACGATGAGGAATCATTACATATGAGACAGTTGCTTAAAACTAAGTTAATCGATATGGATTTATCTGTACGTGCGCTTAACTGTTTAAAAGCTGCAGAAGTTGATACTTTAGGAGATTTAGTATCATTCAACAAAAACGATTTAATGAAATTCAGAAACTTCGGTAAGAAGTCTTTAACAGAACTAGAAGAACTAGTAAACGTTAAAGGATTAAATTTCGGAATGGATTTAAGCAAATATAAATTAGATAAAGACTAACAATTTTAGATTTTAGAATGACGTATTAAAAAGGGTCAAATTTCTCAAATCAAAAATCGTAAATCAAGAATCATAAATCAAAAAATAACTCCTTTATAGTTTGCTCCTCAATAATGGGTAGTAGCAAGATAAAGGTTTAAAACAAATGTCATGAGACACGGAAAAAAATTCAATCATTTAGGTAGAAAAACAGCTCACAGAAAATCAATGTTAGCTAATATGGCTTGTTCTTTAATAGAACACAAGCGTATTAATACAACGGTTGCCAAAGCAAAAGCTTTAAAGCAATTTGTTGAGCCTATGATTACAAAATCTAAGGAAGACACGACTCACAACAGACGTATTGTAATGTCTCGTCTTAGACAAAAAGAAGCAGTTGCAGAATTATTTAGAGATGTAGCAGCTAAAGTTGCAGATCGTCCAGGAGGTTACACAAGAATTATTAAGCTTGGTAATCGTTTAGGAGATAATGCAGATATGGCTATGATAGAGCTTGTAGATTACAACGAAATTTACAACGCTGGCAAGCAGAAAGCTAAGAAAACAACAAGAAGAAGTAGAAGAGGTGGTGCCAAGCCAGCTGCTGCTCCGGCCGTTGAGACTAAAGCAACAAACGAAGAGGAAGAATAAATGTTAATAAGCATTTGAAATATTAAGGATAAACTATTTTAGTTTATCCTTTTTTTTATGCAATTTTGCTAAACTTTTGAAAAATATGAAATATCAAAAAAGACAAAAAGCCATCATTCTTCTAGCAGATGGTACTATTTTTTACGGTAAAGCTGTTGGAAACAAGCAAGGAACTTCTTTTGGCGAAGTTTGTTTTAATACAGGTATGACTGGTTACCAAGAGATTTTTACAGACCCATCTTACTACGGGCAATTAATGGTAACAACAAATGCTCATATTGGTAATTATGGAACGAATGCCGATGAAGTAGAGTCGGATTCCATTAAAATTGCAGGGTTAATTTGTAAAAATTTCAGTTATGAGTATTCACGAGTAGATTCTGAAGGCTCATTGGAAGAGTTTTTAGATAAAAATAACCTGTTGGCTATTTCAGATGTTGATACGCGTGCCTTAGTAAGCTATATTAGAGATAATGGAGCGATGAATGCCTTAATCTCTACAGAAGTTGATAACATTGAAGGTCTTAAGAAGCAATTAGCAGAAGTACCTAATATGGAAGGTTTAGAGTTAGCATCAAAAGTGTCTACTAAAGAACCTTACTATTATGGAGATGAAAATGCAACGTATAAAGTAGCAGCTTTAGACATAGGAATTAAGAAGAATATCTTAAGAAATATAGCAAAAAGAGACGCTTATATAAAAGTGTTTCCTTATAATTCTAAATTCGAGGATTTAGAAGCATTTAAACCAGATGGATACTTTTTGTCTAATGGCCCTGGAGATCCGGAACCATTGGTAGAAGCACAAGCTTTAGCAAAGGAAATTATAAAAAGAGATTTACCTTTATTTGGTATTTGTTTAGGACATCAGGTTATTGCCAGAGCGAATGGAATTTCCACCTATAAGATGCATAATGGACATAGAGGTATTAATCACCCTGTGAAAAACCTGATAACAGGAAAAGGTGAAATTACATCTCAAAACCATGGGTTTGCAGTAAATAGAGAAGAAGCAGAAGCGAATCCGGATTTACAAGTAACACACTTGCATCTAAACGATGACACCGTTGCTGGTTTAGCCATGAAAAACAAAAATTGTTTTTCAGTGCAATATCATCCCGAAGCAAGTCCTGGACCGCACGATTCAGAATACCTTTTCGATCAATTCATTGAGAATATCAAAAAATAAAATAACGAAATAAGCCTCAAAAAAGCACATTTTTTTTGAGGCTTATTTATAACGCAATAGTTTGATGATTTTAGTTCATATTGAGAACTTTAGGTTGATGAAAACAAGATGCCGAAAAGTTCCTTTATTTTACTAAAACGTTGTAGATGTAGTTTTGAGTATTTCTTCAAAAACATCTTAAAATAAAGAAGATTTAGCCGTAAATTTGAAGCAATAAAAGTTTAAAAATAACTAATTATGAGTATTATAATTAATATCCACGCAAGACAAATTCTTGATTCAAGAGGGAACCCTACAGTTGAAGTAGATGTAGTAACAGAAAATGATGTATTAGGAAGAGCTGCTGTACCGTCTGGTGCATCAACTGGAGAGCATGAAGCTGTTGAATTACGTGATGGAGGCAGTGCCTATATGGGGAAAGGTGTTTCTAAAGCTGTAGATAATGTAAACTCTATTATCTCTAAAGAATTATTAGGAGTATCTGTATTCGAACAAAACCTAATCGATAAGATGATGATTGATTTAGATGGGACTCCAAATAAATCAAAATTAGGAGCTAATGCTATTTTGGGAGTTTCTCTTGCCGTAGCAAAAGCAGCTGCTGGAGAATTAGGATTACCATTATATCGTTATGTTGGAGGAGTTTCTGGTAATACATTACCATTACCAATGATGAATATTATTAATGGAGGATCTCATAGTGATGCACCTATCGCATTTCAAGAGTTTATGGTTATGCCGGTAAAAGCTAAAAGCTTTACACATGCTATGCAAATGGGTACAGAAATTTTCCATAATCTTAAAAAAGTATTACACGATAGAAATTTAAGTACAGCAGTTGGTGATGAAGGTGGATTTGCTCCTACTTTAGATGGAACAGAAGATGCTATTGAAACTATTGGTAAAGCGGTAGAAAATGCAGGTTATAAGTTTGGTGATGAAGTGAAGATAGCTTTAGATTGTGCTTCAGCAGAGTTTTATAAAGATGGTAAGTACGATTACACTATTTTTGAAGGAGATAAAGGTGTGGTGAGAACATCTCAAGAGCAAGCAGAGTACTTAGAAGAATTATGTGCTAAGTACCCAATTATTTCTATTGAAGATGGAATGGATGAAAACGACTGGGACGGATGGAAAACCTTAACCGAAAAAGTTGGAGATAAAGTACAGTTGGTAGGTGACGATTTATATGTAACCAATGTAGAGCGTTTATCTCGTGGTATTGAGAATGGTATTGCAAATTCAATACTTATAAAAGTAAATCAGATTGGAACATTAACAGAAACTATTGCAGCCGTAAATATGGCGCATAATGCAGGATATACCTCTGTAATGTCTCACCGTTCTGGAGAAACAGAAGATAATACCATAGCAGATTTAGCTGTAGCGTTAAACTGTGGTCAAATAAAAACAGGTTCAGCATCTCGTAGTGATCGTATGGCTAAATACAATCAATTACTTCGTATAGAAGAAGAGTTAGGAGCCGTTGCTTATTTCCCTCAAGAAAAAGCATTCAAGGTAAAATAGTACCATTAGAATTTATAAAAAAAGCGATTATTATTTTTTAATAATCGCTTTTTTTTTGGTATCAATTTTAGCAATATAGCAATTATAAAAACCTTTGGGTACTTCCTTCTTAAATAGGGGGATATTTCGTAAATTAGCAACTGACTTCATAAATAAAAATTATTCAAATACATGGTTAAAACTGCTACGATAGAAATAGATGGTCAGAAGACCGAATTGCCAGTAATCAAAGGAACGGAAAATGAATCCGCAATTGATGTTTCAAAACTTAGAAGTGCTACGAGAGGTGTAATAACTTTAGACCCAGGATATAAAAATACTGGTTCTTGCGAAAGTGCTATTACATTTTTAGATGGAGAAAAAGGTATTTTAAGATATAGAGGTTATTCTATTGAGGAACTAGCCGAAAAAGCCGATTTTTTAGAAGTAGCTTACCTTTTAATTTTTGGAGAGTTACCTACTAAAGAGCAAAACGATAAATTTCATGACGATATTAGAGCAGAATCGATAGTTGATGAGGATATAAAAAAGATTGTTGATGCTTTTCCTAAAGCAGCCCACCCTATGGGGGTTATAGCTTCTTTAACAAGTGCTTTAACATCGTTTAACCCTTCTTCGGTTAATGTAAATTCTGAAGAAGCTATGTATAAGTCTGTAGTACGAATTTTGGGTAAATTCCCGGTACTAGTAGCATGGACTTTCCGTAAGAAAGAAGGTTTACCTCTTGATTATGGCGATAATGAGATAGGGTATGTAGAGAACATTTTAAAAATGATGTTCAGAAAGCCTAATGGTGAATATAAGCAAAACAAAATTCTGGTTGATGCCTTAGATAAACTTTTAATACTACATGCAGATCATGAGCAAAATTGTTCAACATCAACAGTAAGAATTGTTGGTTCGTCGCATGCAGGATTATTTGCATCGCTTTCTGCTGGTATTTCAGCATTGTGGGGGCCATTACATGGTGGTGCTAACCAAGCTGTTTTAGAGATGTTAGAAGCTATAAAAGCAGATGATGGCGATACTAAAAAATATATGGCCAAAGCGAAAGATAAAAGCGACCCATTCCGTTTAATGGGCTTTGGACACCGAGTATATAAAAATTTCGATCCTCGTGCCAAAATCATTAAAAAGGCAGCGGATGAAGTTTTAGCTGATTTAGGAGTAGAAGACCCTATTTTAGATATAGCAAAAGGACTTGAAAAAGAAGCTCTAGAAGATCAATACTTTGTAGACAGAAGACTTTACCCGAACGTAGATTTTTACTCAGGTATTATTTACAGAGCTATGGGAATACCAACAGATATGTTTACAGTAATGTTTGCTTTAGGACGTTTACCAGGCTGGATAGCACAATGGAGAGAAATGCGTTTACGTAAAGAGCCAATTGGAAGACCGCGACAAGTTTATATTGGTGAAACTGAAAGAAAGTTTATACCAGTTGAGGAAAGATAAATTTATTACTTTTTGTAATATTGTTAAGCTTCATAATACTTTTATGAAGCTTTTCTTTTTTAAGAGTAATATTTTTTAGAATAATTCAAAAAGTCTTTAATTATTACTAGTTTTGCGTCCTCAAATAATGAAATATCTTTTAAAGGTATCCTATGTTAGAATTAAGCGTTAAAAACGAAACATCAAGATTAAGAGCAGTTGTATTGGGTACAGCTCAAAGTAATGGTCCAACACCAAAAGTAGAAGAGTGTTACGATCCAAAAAGTATAGAGCATGTATTGGCAGGTACTTACCCAAAAGAAGCCGATATGATTCTTGAAATGGAAGCTGTTGCTAAGATTTTTGAAAAATATAACGTTACCGTTTATAGGCCAGAGGTTATTAAAGATTGTAATCAGATATTTTCCAGAGACATAGCTTTTGTAATCGAAGACAAGATAATTAGAGCCAATATTTTACCCAATAGAGAAGCGGAGGTCATGGCTATAAAACATGTTTGGGATCAGGTAGAAAAAGAAAAGAGAATTATATTGCCAGAAGAGTGTCATGTAGAAGGAGGCGATGTAATGCCATGGAATGACTATATTTTTATTGGAACTTATTCTGGCGAGGATTACCCAGATATCATTACCGCACGCACAAATATGGATGCCGTTATAGCCATTCAAGAACTATTTCCTAATAAGATTGTAAAATCCTTTGAACTTAGGAAATCCAACACAAACGCAAAAGAGAATGCGTTGCACTTAGACTGTTGTTTCCAGCCTATTGGAAAAGATAAAGCCATACTCCATAAGAATGGATTTTTAATAGAACGCGAGTACGAATGGTTAGTCGATTATTTTGGGGAAGAAAACATTTTTGAAATTACTAAAGATGAAATGTACCAAATGTATAGTAATGTCTTTTCAATATCTGAAGATGTAATAATTTCAGAAAAGAACTTTACACGATTAAACAAATGGTTACGGGAAAAAGGCTTTACAGTTGAAGAAGTACCTTATGCTGAAATTGCTAAGCAAGAAGGTTTATTGCGTTGTTCAACCATGCCTTTAATTCGCGATTAATAGTTAAGTGCTAGAAACCCCATAAAAAAAATATTTTAAAGTTTTTTTCTGTATTCAGTTGGAGTCATTGCCAGGTATTTCTTGAATTGTCTGTGAAAGAAGGACATATTCTCATAACCACAGCTATAAGCTAAATCAAGTAGTTTACTATCGGTGTCTTGTAATAACAAGCAGACTTTACGTATTCTAAATTCATTAAGATAATTGGTAAAAGACCTGCTAAATTGTTTCTTAAAGTATTTACAAAAAGCACTTCGGGTCATAAAAGTAAGATCTGCCATATCTTGAATAGTGATTCTTTCCTGATACTTTTCATCAATATAATTCAAAATAGACATAGTTCTCGAATCTGATTTTTCTGAGAATTTATAACGAGTCCCCACTAACGATAAAAGTTCTTTATCATTACAATTGGCTAGTTCCAGTAAAATATCTAATAAATCAATAATCTTCTTTGCGGGTTTCGAACCACATAACCTTTCAAGCTTTTTACAAATAGCTTCATTAAATACCATGTTGGTATACTTAACACCAAACTTTGAAGCTTCCAATAAATTGTAAATAGATTTTAACTCAATATTAGAACTTATAAACTTATCTAATACGCTACTATCCCATTGTACACAAGCAGATTTTACGCCGTTAGAATATCCTTTTTCGTTTTTCCAGCAATGCGGTACATTTTCTCCAATAAATACTAAATCTCCAGGAACAAAATGGTCTATACTGTTTCCTGCATATCTAATACCGCTACTTTTTATAATATAAGTAAGTTCATAGTCTTTGTGATAGTGCCAAGGCGCATCAAAACGATCATTCTCATAAATAAAAGCATGAATGGAACCATCAATTTCGTGTGGAATTAGTTCTAATTGAGGTTTCATACGATATAAATATTTATTGGACAATATAGTACATATTTTGTCATAATTAGGACTTAAAATGGGAATTTTTTTGCTATAAATTTGACTTAAATAGTTAAGTTATGAGAGTTTTGTGTAGTGGATTGAATGTGGTAGATGTATTAGTATCTACGCCACTTAATATAAACCAAGGCGGGAAAAACCCTTGCGAAAAGATTTTATTACAGGGAGGTGCCCCGGCTGGCAATGCTGCTTGTGCCATAGCAAGATTGGGGCATGATGTATCGTTTTTGGGGTATTTCGGTAATAACCCCTTAAGTATGGTTGCTAAAGAAGAGCTTACCAAACATGGTGTTAAAGACGATCTTTTTGTATTCAAAGAACAAGCATCTCCAGCGATTGCCGTTGTTCAAATTGATGACGCTGGAGAACGTACCGTTCTGTATTCAACAGAATCATATATTCCATTTTCTCCAGAAGATATTGATGAAAACATCGTGAAGGATTTCGATTTAATCCTGGTAGACGGTTATGACACCGAGATAAACTTGCACCTATTAAGATTGGCACACAGATTTGGAATAAAAAGTGTGTTGGATATGGAAGTAGCAGAAAAGCATATCATGAAAGAAATGTTAGCATTATGTACAGATGCTATTCTTCCTCTTGAGGCAGCAAAAAGTATATCGGGAAAAGAAAATACAATCGAAGCGCTAAAAGATGTTTCAGAAATAACAAAAGCGCAGGTTGTTATTACAGATGGTGCTAATGGTGCTTATGCCTTACAAAATGGTGAGTTGGTTCACCAACCAGCATTTAAAGTAAAAGTTGTTGATACTACAGGCTGCGGCGATTCGTTTCATGCGGCATACGCATCTGCTTTACTACAAGAGTTTAGTTTAACAGACAGGATGCTCTATGCAAGTTATTACGCTTCACAGGTAGCACAGCATTATGGAGGCAGAACCTATCTGCCTAATAAAAGTTTTATGGAAGAAAACTGTCCATTGTTTATAAAAGATAAATAGAAAATATTATGGAGTTGCTAAAAGAATTATCCATTAAAGAAGGTATTGTAAGCCACTTGTTCGAAAAAGTTATTACGCCTAAAAAACCTAATTATATAGCTAAAATGGCATTGGTAGGTATAGGTCTTGAAGAACATTTCGATTGGCAATCAATTTTAAAAAATTATAGTAGAGCCAAATCAGGTTTAGCTAAGGTGCTTCCCAAAGAGCGTTTTCAATTAATAGCCTCAGAAGAACCTATTCAAACCAAAGAGGCTATTTTTACATGGCTTAAAGACATGCAAGCACAGGGTATTGATGGTATTATTATATACCAAGCCTCATTTATAGCCGGAGACCTGGCGGCCACATTGGCACGCTGGTTAAATCAAAACAAAATTCCAATATTAAGCTGGTCTCACGATGAAGAAACAGGAGGAAGATTGTCTAATAATAGATTGTGTGGACAAAACTTTCTATTGAATATTTTAAACTCATGCGGTGTAAAATATTCGTGGCTTTTTGAATCGCCCGAAGATAACGAGTTTAGCAGTAACATTTTAAAGTTCGCTAAATCGGTTTACGTAAAAGCCTCGATCAATCAAAAATCGGTAGGCATGGTTGGCGGATTTAGAGTTCCGGGTTTTTATGACTGTGAGTTAAACGAACTTTCACTATTAAATAGGTTTGGAATAAAAATAGACCGAATTGATTTTGATACTATTTGGCAACATGGAAAGAAGTTTAAGGACTCAACAATTCAAGAGATAAGGAAAGAGCTGCTTAATCATCCGTTGTGTAAATTTAATAATGTAACCGATCAGCAAATAGATAAATCCATCCGATTGTCTCTAGCTATGGCAGACTACGCACGTTTAAATGACTATTTGGGAATAGGGCTTAAAAACTGGCCCGAGCTTTTCGATCATTATGGAATAGCAGGTGATGGAGCAGGGGCTTTAGTGCAGGACTTAGGAATACCTGTGGCCGATGAGTCTGATATGGGAGCTTTACTAACCATGATTTTAATGAATCAAATAAGCTTTGAAGAAGCCATCCCTACATTGGTGGATTTGTCATTAATCAATAAAAGCAATAACCGAATAGGCTTCTGGCATTGTGGAGGTGCACCTACAAAGCTTATTAATAGTGCTACAGGGTACGAAGTAAGAAACCACAGTATCTTAGAAAATTTTGATGTAGATAGTAGTATGGGGATGTTGTTAGAGTTTTTACACAAGCAAGGTTCTGTAACAATTGCAAAGTATCAGTATCCAGATGCATCACGAGTTATGGCATGGGAAGGTGATATTTTACCTTCAGAAATGGCATTTAGAGGAAGCTATGCCGAAGTAGAGCCGAGGAAAAATTCAGCAGGAGATATTTTAAGTACCGTGTTAAATAATGGTTTAGATCACCATTGGATTATTGGTCGCGGATATTTACAAAAAGATTTAAATGAATTAAATCATTGGTTAGGAATAGACAATATTGAAATAGAAATAAGTAAAGATCATTTGTATGGACACAGCAATTAAAAATAACGTAAAGACGATTTACAATGAAGACTATAAAAGTCTTAAAGAATTATTCATTGATTATAGAGCTACCCAACGCTGCTTGCCATCTTTTAATGTTAATGATAATTACGATTTAAGGGCAGTGGTGGAAGCTTCAGATGAGATGGATACCCATGTTATGGTTATGACCTATCCGCCAGTAGCAGAGCTTAACACTACAGAGGTTTTTCGTTCTCTGGTAGATGGCTTTAAAAAAGGATTCAAGAACGATATTTATCTTCACCTAGATCATAGTACATCTGTAGATTTGTGTAAAAGAGCGATAGATTCAGGTTACGATTCTGTTATGATTGACGGGTCTCAAGTATCCTTAAAAGAGAATATAAAAATGACAAAACAGGTAGTTGATTATGCGGCTTCTGCTGGTGTTGTTGTAGAAGCCGAAATAGGAAAGATAATGGGACGTGATGTGGTTGTGAAATCCGATAATGATTTTTTGGCAGATGTAGATGAAGTTAAGCAATTATTTGAGACAACTGGTGTAGATATAGTTGCTGTAGGTATTGGTACTGCACACGGATTTACGCCAACCGAACCTAAAATACATTTCGATAGATTACAGGAAATAGCAGAGGCAATTCCAGCACCTTTGGTTTTACATGGGGGAACAGGAATTCCTGATGTAGATATTCAAAAATCAATAAATATGGGGATGAGCAAAATTAACATAGGTACTATAGTGCATACTACCTATATGAAACATGCTTTCGAAGAAATTAAGAAAGCAGGAAACGACGCTTATCCACCATTTATTATGAAAAAGGTGCTTCCCAAAATAAAAGATGTTGTTAAGGATCGACTGAAAGCGGTTAATTTTAAATAATAACACTATAAGCGGAGGTGCTAATTTCACAAATTCAAATGAATTATCTTCTTTATTAGTTTGTTTATTATTAAGTAAATAGTGTTTATTAATTTGTAAATAAGACTTATAAAATATAATAGACTTCAAATCTGTCTGGATATAAGACAGACTGAAAGTCTGATTCGTTGCAATGATTAGCCACAAGAGATCTTTATCATACCGATGAATCTATCTGTGTAAATTTGTGAAATCCGTGGCTTAATTATAGTAGCATTTTGGAGTTTCTTAGAATAAGCAACTTTTAACCTTTTTTTTGAAGAAAACATAATATAATTACAGTTTAATAGTATAATTTTGCATTTTATTTAAGACAAGATGCAACAAACAACCAATACCATATTGATGGTTCGTCCTATAAACTTTAGGATGAATGAGCAAACAGCTGTAAATAATTATTATCAAAAAGTAATAGATAATCTATTGCCTGAAACGGTTAACGTCAAAGCACAGCAAGAATTTGATGCATATGTTGAAAAACTAAGAGCGATAGGTGTTAATGTTGTAGTTGTAAATGATACCGACGATACAGATACTCCAGATTCTATTTTTCCAAATAATTGGATATCGTTTCACGAAAATGGTAATGTTGGTATATACCCGATGTTTGCAGAAAACAGACGGTTGGAGCGGCGAGAAGATATTTTAGATAATTTAGAAGAAAAAGGGTTTCTAATAAATGATATTGTAGATTATACCAGTGCTGAGGAAGAAAAGGTATTTCTTGAAGGAACGGGAAGTGTGATACTGGATCGTGTAAACAGAAAAGCGTATTGCGCATTGTCGCCAAGGGCAGATGAAGATTTGTTTATAGAATTTTGTGAAGATTTTGAATATACCCCGGTTGTATTCACTTCTAACCAAACAGTTAACGGTGAACGCAAAGCGATATATCATACCAATGTTATGATGTGTTTGGGAGAAACCTTTGCGGTTATTTGTTTAAGTAGTATTGACGATAAAAAAGAACGCAAAAACGTCATAGCCAATTTAAAGGAAACGAACAAGGAAGTTATAGATATTACCGAAGCACAGGTTAATAATTTTGCAGGTAACATGTTGCAAGTAAAAGGAGCCAACGACGAAGGTTATTTAATTATGAGTCAAGCAGCCTACGATTCTTTAACAGCATCTCAAATAGAGCGATTAGAAAAACATACTAAAATATTGTCCAGTTCTTTAAATACTATAGAAGCTTGTGGCGGGGGTAGCGCACGTTGTATGATGGCTGAAGTATTTTTGCCTAAAGCTTAGTATACTTAATCGCCATTAGGTCTAGATTTAGGTAATTGTACATAGAATGTACTACCTACACCTTGGGTGCTTTCTACCCAGATTTTACCGTTATTTAATTCTATTAGTTCCTTACAGATAGAAAGTCCTAAACCGGTACCTTTTTCATTGTTGGTACCAACGGTTGTAAACGAGCTGCTTTTAAACAGTTTTTCCAGATTTTGTTTAGAAATACCAATACCTGTATCTGCGATACTTACAATACAGCTTCCGTTACTAATATGGTTCGAAATAGTAATCGTATCACCACTTTTACAGAATTTTAAAGCATTAGCGAGTAAGTTCTGTACAACGATTTCAAACATACTTCTATCGGCATAAGCAAAGTCTCGTAAAGAATGATCAACTAAACTAATGCCTTTACTTTCCATACGCTGTTCAACAAGTTTAACCTTGTCTTCAAAAACTTCCTGAATGTCAAACAAGCTTGGTTTTGGTTCTAAGGACTGCATTTGAGACTTAGACCAGTTTAATAAATTAAACAATAATAACGATGCATTATTTGCATTTTCACTTAATTCAGGAATTAAATTATCAAACTCTTCTCTGGATAAAGAACCGTCTTTAAGTAAATCTATAAAACCATTAATAGAAGAAAGAGAGTCTTTTAAATCGTGGGAAACAATTGAAAATAGTTTGTCCTTTACATTATTAACATTTTCAAGATGTTTGGTTTGCTCTTGAAAAGCTACGTTTTGTAGTTCAATTTTAATATTCTTTTCTTCTAACTCTTGAGTGTACTTAATATTATTATTACGTTTAAGGTAGATAAGCACCAAAAACGTAGATACAATAGCAAGAGCAGCCAGTAAAGCATAAAATATTATCTTAAACCTGTCGAACTCTTCCTTGTTTTTAATTGGCTCTGTTTTAGGAGTAGTGGCTACTTCATTATTAACAGCAGGCTTGTCAAAATTCGGATTCAGTTCTAGTTCTACAGGTTTTTCTTCTTCTAGGCTTATTTTAACAGCCTCCTTATTAAGCTTGTCCTTTAAATCGTAATACTGTCGCTGCCAAACAAAAGCTCTATCAAATCGTTTTTTAATAGAATCTAACGACTTCATTAATCTATAATGCTTGAGTAATTCTGTTTTATTATCGATTCTTTTCGCCAAAGCACCAGCCTCAAGCAATTGTTTTTCAGCTAAGATTAATTTTCCTTGTTGTAAATTTAAATCGCCCAGATTATTTAAAGCAGTCAATAAGCCTTCATTATAACGGCCACGCCTGTTAAGTCTTAAACCTCTAACCAAATATTTAGCAGCATTGTCGTAGTCATTAAACTTCAAATACTCACCACCTAATTTAGGATAAACACGTCCACGAATAGAATCGTTAATTGTTTTTTTGTTAGCCAGAACTTTTTCGTAATATTCTATGGCTTTTCTATGTTCCTTCTTAAAGGAATATAATTCTGCTAACTGACTATTAGATCGATTGGTGCCTTTAGAGTCTTTTAATTGTTCCTGAACTTCTAGAGCTTTTAAGTAAAACTCTATAGCTTTATCAGAGGCATTAATATTATAATAAGCATCAGCCAAGTTGCTATAAGCCAATCGCAGATCATTTAATAAGTCTCTTTTCTCTAACTCTTTAATGGCTGCAAGCGAGAATTGTAAGCCTTTGGCATAATTTCCTCGTTTAATTTCAATTAAACCAATGCTGTTATTTACCTTGGCAACACCAAGTGTGTCCTCTAATTGATAAAATAAAGCTTTAGACTTTTCGTAGCCACTAACAGCATTTATATAATCATCTTTTTTTGCATAAATTAATGCTTTATAAAAGGTGATTTCTGCTATACCTTTATTATAGTTTAAATTATTAGAGAGTTTTTCACTTTCAATGATGTACTTTAAAGCTCTATCATAATCATTTATATCGTAAAGTGACTTAATAAGCTTAATAGAAGTTTCTATTTTTAAAGTATCTTGGGTTTGGTAAGCTAATTCTAGGGCGAGGCTATCCACATCATTGGTTTGGGAAAAACCAATCGACATAAATAAACATATAATTAAATTAATTATCTTCCTCATACAACATTTATAATTACGACTATAATAAAAGCAATAATTAAAGGTGTCTTAACTTTGAGGGAATGTAAGATCGCTTTATTAAGCTGTAACGTATTTGTTAGTGTTAAAATTTCCAAACAATATGGATTTTTAATAGCTTTACTAAACAAAAGTTGGAAAAAGCAATTTTAAAATCTAATTTCTGCGTTTTAATGCGAATAAATTAGACGAAAGGAAATGAGCTTTTTAACATAAAAATCGACGAATAGATGAACTGCAAAAATCATAGAATAAGAGCACTTTTGTCGATGAAATGCACAATCACGTTCAGATCCTTTTTTATGCTAGTTATAATTAAATGTTAATGAACTATTTATGCTTTTTTATTTTAAAACCTATTTGGCCTTTAATTTTTATAGTCGACCGTTTTATTAAGGCTAATTTTGCAAGTAATGCTTTAATAAAAGTTTTATCTTTGCTCTCTTAAAAATTGACCATAAAATGAGCCTTCAAGAGACTTTATCCAATCAAGTAAAGCAAGCAGTAAAATCCAGCTTTGATATAACATTGGAAACGGTAGAATTTCAAGCAACTCGAAAAGAGTTTGCAGGAGATATTACCGTTGTAATCTTCCCTATGTTACGTTTTATTAAAGGGAATCCTGTACAAATAGGAGAAACCATTGGTAACTATTTGGTGGAAAACATTGCAGATGTTAAGGGGTTTAATGTGGTAAAAGGCTTTTTAAATGTTGAGATTAACGATTCATATTATATCAACTTTTTTAACAATATAAAGCAAAATGATGCTTATGGTTTAGTTTCACCCAAGGCGGAAGACAAAGCGGTTATGGTTGAGTATTCTTCGCCGAACACAAACAAACCATTGCATTTAGGACATGTACGTAATAATCTTTTAGGCTATAGCGTTGCAGAAATTTTAAAAGCAGCAGGAACTAAAGTTTACAAAACTCAAATTATAAACGATAGAGGAATTCATATTTGTAAAAGTATGTTGGCCTGGAAGCGTTTTGGTAATGGAGAGACTCCAGAGAGTACGGGATTGAAAGGAGACAAGTTGGTAGGTAATTATTATGTAAAGTTCGATCAAGAATATAAAAAGGAGATTGAAGAATTGGTCGCTACAGGCATGTCTCAAGAAGAAGCCAAGAAACATGCTCCAATTTTATTAGAAGCTCAGGATATGCTTTTAAAATGGGAAGCAGGAGAAGAAGAAACAGTGGCGCTTTGGAAAAAAATGAATGGTTGGGTTTATGATGGATTCAATATTACCTATAAAAATCTAGGTGTAGATTTTGATACCTTGTATTATGAAAGTAATACTTATTTATTAGGAAAAGAGTTTGTTGCTGAAGGATTAAAATCTGGTGTTTTCGTTACAGAAGAAGATGGTTCGGTTTGGTGTGATTTAACCGAAGACAGATTAGATAAAAAAATAGTACAACGAGCTGATGGTACTGCAGTTTATATGACTCAGGATATTGGTACTGCGATACAGCGTATAAAGGATTTTCCAGATGTTGGGGGTATGGTTTATACGGTTGGTAATGAACAGGATTATCACTTTCAGGTGCTGTTTTTAATTCTTAAGAAATTAGGATTTGAATGGGCGAAAAACCTATATCATTTAAGTTATGGTATGGTTGATTTGCCTAGCGGAAAAATGAAAAGTAGAGAAGGTACTGTAGTTGATGCCGACGATTTAATTGACGAGATGGCAAAAACAGCCAGAGATATTTCTGAAGAATTAGGAAAACTTGATGGCTATACCGAGGAAGAGAAACAAGCCTTGTATAAAACAATTGGTTTAGGGGCTTTAAAGTATTATATTTTAAAGGTAGATCCTAAAAAACGTATTTTATTCGATCCTAAAGAATCTATCGACTTTCAAGGGAATACAGGTCCTTTTATTCAGTATACCTATGCAAGAATTCAATCTATACTAAGAAAGGCCGCTTCAACTACGATCAGTGACCAAAATATAAGTGAAATTAGTCTTCACGAAAAAGAAAAAGAACTGCTAAAACAAATTCAGTTATTTCCAGAAGTGGTACAAAATGCGGCCGCACAACATAGTCCGGCATTAATAGCTAATTACACTTACGATTTGGTTAAGGAATTTAATTCCTTTTATCAAAATGTATCCATTTTAGGAGCAGATAACGATAACGAAAAGGTATTTAGAGTACAGCTTTCAAATACAGTAGCTAATACGATTAAAAATGGATTTGGTTTGTTGGGGATTGATGTTCCTGAACGTATGTGATTTTTTTGGTTTGTTTAACGGTAAATTGTATGAGTAGTGGCAGATTACGGGATTCTTTTCTGTCAAACTGCTACCCAGTTTGAGCAGACTACAATCCTTGATATTTAGAACTTTCTCTGCCATTACTTATACAAAATGTTAGCAACTGGGCTTTATTCTGTTTCATATAGTTCTTTATTAATTTCATTTATCAAGTCCATCAATTCAGGTCTAATTTGATTTGATAAAAGTATCAAAAAATAACCAGTTTCTGAATCAATTTGGTTATATGCTCCAAATGAAGCCAACGAACCCGTATGAGATGTTATTTTACTATTATTCTCGTTAATATCCCAGCCAAAACCATAGTTCACAATTTTTCCGTTATTTAATTTTGTTGGCATGAACATTAGCTCTTGGCTCTCAACATTTATCAATTTATGCTTAAATAGTGCTTTATCCCATAAGTATAAATCTTCTATTGTTGAGATTAATCCACCATCTGCTGTAGTCATTAAATAATCATTTCGGTTCCAGTTTTCATCGTATCCAATCGCCCTGTCAATGTTTGTTCCTTTATTTACAAAGGTGTTTTTCATTCCAATTGGTTTAAATAAGTTTTTATTTAGGAAATTACCATAACTTTTTCCGGAAACACTTTCAATCATCTCTCCAAGAAGGAAATATCCAGTATTGCAGTATTGATGTTTCGAATTAGGAGCAAATTTTAACGTGTCCTTTTGATTTAAGAATTTATAAATTGAATCTTTTTGATTATAGATATCATTCTGCCAGTAATCAGGTATCCCAGACGTATGATTCATTAGATTCCTGATTGAAATATCTTCCATTGATTCAGGAACATCAATATAGTCTCCAATTTTATCATCTATGGTCAATTTTTTGTCTTCATGTAGTTTCAATATAGCTACTGATGTAAACTGTTTGGTTAATGAAGCAATTGGAATTAAAGTGGATAGACTATTCATTTCTTTTCTTTCAAAATTTTTTAAGCCAAAAGAACCTTGAAATAATATTTTATCTTTCTTGGCAATCAAGATTGAACCATTTAATAAACTGTCGGACGAATATTTTTCAACTATCGATGCTAAATTTTCATTTAATATTTGACTAGAAGCATTCATGATGCTTAAAACCATGAATGTAATTATTGTTATTTTTTTCATATTAGTATATTTATTTAGGTACTTCTTTCACCTGTTTTTTAGACATTAAAAACAGTTATGATTTTCGCTCAATAATTATACTTGCGACAAACCATAACATAATTGAGAACAAGTAAATAAGAATTCCATATAGAGTTGAAACCATGGATGTTTTAATTCCTGCATAAACCATTGCAGGAGAAATATCACTGGCTTTTTCAATGGCTGAAAATGCTTGGTAAAAACCAATTAATTGTGCAAATATTCCAATAATCAATGCAAACAATCCGATTGATTTTCCATATTTAATCAATCGCAGGCATTTGTCTTTATTTAATTGTTTAATTTTGAAAAAAACAAAAAGATGATAAATTATCCATGCACATAAAATAATTAGCAAGATTGTTAGAATACTCATAAATATGGGCCCACCCATAAAAAATAAATCTTCCATAATAATAATTTTTATAATTAACACTCAAGCTAAACTAATGTAAGTGTGAATTTTAAGCAATGTCGAATCCAGTTCTAAACCTGTTGTTTGCCAACACTAATTCGAAATGTAAATATTTTTAATCAAATTAGAGGAAAAATATTATGAAGATTAAATCATCAAATTTATATTACCATATTTTATATTGGATTTTCGTTATTGTTGTCCTAACATTAGCATTTGGACGGTCTTGGGATAATAAAATTGCTGCATTTTTTTTTGTAAGTATGCTTTTACCAATTGTTTTAGGGACTTCCTATTTCTTTAACTATTTCTTAGTTCCGAGATTATTGTTTAAAAAACAGATTCTGAAACTTTCTTTATATACAATATATACTCTAATCATTTCTCTTTACTTAGAATCCATTGTATTAATGTTTTCATTTGTTTACTTCGGCAATTTCAGTTTTCAAAATTTAGGACCAAATGCTTCAGACACAATTTTATTAGCTGCAGTCTTATACTTATTAGTATTTATAGGAGCTTTCATTTTAATGTTGCTTCAAGCTAGAGAAAATAATAAGGTTATTGAATATCTTTCTTCAGAGAATGGAAAATTGAAGATTTCATTTTTAGAAATTCTTTCAAATAGAAAAATTGTAAAAGTATCATATAAAGATATAATATACATAGAAAGCTTGTCCGACCATATAAGGATCAACACGAATAATGAACAGATTAAGAGTAAAGAAAAAATAAGTAATTTAATGAGCAGATTACCTGATGTTTTTTTGAGAATTCATCGTTCATTTATAATTAACACAGAAAAAATAAAAGAAATTTCTTATGACAGAGTTTTAGTAGGCAGGTTTAGGTTAAACATTGGACGTAGTTATAGAAAAGAAGTAAAAGAAGCTTTAAAAACAATAAGGTGAAATAGGTTAATTACGATCACTCTTAGTAGTGTCTCTTTTGCCTTGTTGCTAACGACTTAATATGAATTTAATGTTTTATATTGAATGCTAAACGAAGTTATGTTTTTTACTCACAAAGTCAAATCATGAAATCTATATAATGTATTATTTTTAAGTACTATTCTTAGGGGTCAGATAACGATAACGAAAAGTATTAGAGTACAGCTTTCAAATACAGTTACTATACTCTTAAAAACGGATCTTTATTTTTAAGGTTTGTACAAAAACACTAGTATTAGCTAATCATATTTATTTTAAGTACCTTTACAAAAGGATTACTAATCTTTTGGTATCAATCATTCACTATCAATTTTGTTGATGAGCCCCAAGGCAAATTCATCACATTAGCAGACTTCATACTTATAGTTGAATTATCATAAAACTAGTCCAAACGTCAGAGTACTAAGATTTAGTACGCTAGAAGCTTAAATGGGCATTTAGTTTTTTTTGATGGTATTAATACATATTATATGAATAGTGATTCAGACAATTATTGTGGTCAAAATCGCATAACAACAGCATTACTTCTTGCAGCTGGTACTGGAAGTCGCCTTTATCCCCTAACAAAAAATGTTCCCAAATGTCTTACTCTTGTAAATGATAAATCGATTCTAGAAAGACTTATTAAAAATTTAAAAAGTCAAGGATTCAAACGACTTGTAATCGTAACTGGTCATGAACAAGAATGTATTATGAATTATCTTGGAGAAAAATCAGGAAACATTCGCATTGAATACGTTCATAGCCCCTTGTATAAAACTACAAATAACATTTATTCGCTTTGGATGGCTCGTAACATAATAAATGAGCCTTTTGTACTTTTTGAAAGTGATTTGGTATTGAACTCTTCTTTGCTTGATGAGATGGTTTATCCCGATAGAATGGCTATAGCTCGCATGCAGCCTTGGCTAAATGGAACAACGGTTTCTGTTAACAAGACTAATATGGTTACTGAATTTCAAAAAGGAACTACCGAATCATATACTGATATCCGATATAAAACTGTTAATATATACAGCTTTTCGCTTTTGTCATGGCAAGCGATTATTAAGTGCTTGAATCGGTATATTGAAGCGGGCAGTGTTAATTGTTATTATGAAATTGTTTTTTCTGAGATGGTAGACAATAAAAGTCTGTTGTTCGAGTCGGTTTCATTTGACCATAAACCATGGTACGAAATTGATACGATAAAAGATCTAGCTAAAGCTGAATTATTATTTCCAAGTGAAACTAAAAAGCTTGCAAATGTTGAAAATGCAATTGCATAATAATTTTAGGATGTAAATACGATGGAAAGCAAATATAAAACACAAGAAGAAAAATACGAATATATATCCAAACAACATGGGGGCTATTATAGGCATAATTTTACCGATCACGCATACCTGTATAATTTATATTTTCCACCAAGGGAGGTTATTAACCATTTAAAGGATAATATTGATAATTTGGTTCTTAACTATCCAATGGCACAAAATGCACTTGCCGAACTTATTAGTGATATTATAGATCAACCAACCGAAAGAATTGTTGTAGGGAATGGGGGCGCAGAAATTATAAAAATATTATCGGGACGTTTAGCTAAAAAAATAATTGTTCCCGTACCGTCTTTTAATGAATATGCGAATGCAGCACCAGAAGGACAAGCAGTGGAGTTTCCACTTGAATTTCCTTCTTTCCAACTCGATGTAGATAAATTTGCAGACGAGGCTATAAAAGTTGGTGCAGATATGGCTGTTGTGGTTACACCTAATAATCCTACGTCGATGTTAGTTCCAAAAAGCGATTTAATCCGACTGTCTGAAAAGCTAAGGAAACACAATTGCATGCTTATTATCGATGAATCATTTCTTGATTTTGCCAATAACAAAGAGCAAATAAGTTTGGAGCAGGATATTGAGAAATATCCAAATATGGCTATTCTAAAAAGTATGAGTAAAGCCTATGGCATCTGTGGCCTTAGAATTGGGTATTTGTTAACGGCTAATTTAGATTTTTCTAAGTCTGTTCGTAATGGTGTTCATATTTGGAATATTAATGGATTTGCTGAAGAGTTTCTTCGAATACTTCCCCAATACAAACATGAATTTGAGGATAGTTGCAAAATAGTTAAAGCAGATAGAGATGTGTTTTATAAAAAGCTATGTGCTATTGATGGGATGCATGTTTTTAAACCAGATGCAAATTATATTTATTGTCGTTTACCCGATACAGCTTTAAGTGGGCCAGAAGTGACAAAACGACTTTTTATTGAGCATAATATTTATATAAAAGATAGTGTTGGAAAAACCCAACCTGATGCTGATAGATATGTTCGGATTGCTAGTCGTACTAATGAGGAAAATGCTAAACTTATTGAAGCGTTGAAGAATGTGATGTATGTAAAAGGTTAATAAGATGAGTGAAAAAAAACAAGCGGGCATGCTTACTTTTGCCAAGGATTTGCCAAATATTTGTTCTCTACTAGGATTGTTCTGTACTGTATTAGCAATCTATTTTGCTATAAAAGGAAATTTTTCGGGAGCAATTATTGCCATGTTATGGGCCGCATTATTCGATTGGTATGATGGAATTATAGCACGTAAAATTAAAGGAAGAACTAAAGAACAAGGTGTGTTTGGAGGGCAACTCGACTCAATGATAGACATTGTAAGCTTTGGCGTTTTGCCTGCAATATTACTTTTAAGCTATGGAGATTATAATATATGGTTTATACCAGGTGCATTTGCAATTATTGCAGCTTGCGCCATTAGGCTGAGTTATTTTAATATTTATGGACTTATTGATAGTAAAACCTATATGGGACTTTCTGTTGATAACAATGCACTCATCCTTGCTTTTGTTTTTTTATTCGAAAACCTCTTCCAACATGCTACCTTTTCGATACTTATTTATATCGTTATAATCATTCTAGCAGTCCTTAATTTATCCTCCATACCAACACCTAAATTTACAGGAAAGTGGATTTATGTTCTAATAGCCTATGTATTGGTTATGACAAGTTTTTTTGGATACCAATTATGGAGCGTAGATGCAGCCCTGTTAATTAAATAATCAGAATGTTCATCTCTTTTTTCGAATTGTGTTAATATTGGTAAATCCATTTAGTTTGTCGTATTAATTCATTGAATTTGTCCAAACTAAAATAATTATGATTAACATAAATACACCTAAAATGTCAGGTAATCTGTTGATCAAGTTAATATATAGAGGAGTCTTTTTTTTAGAATTCGTTACAATAGACTTAAATATGCTTTTTAAGAAATCCGTAACTAGTGGAAACGTAAATTTTAACCATAAATATGATAAAACTAAAACTATGGTAATGATTATTTTATTGCTTAAATCCACTTATTTTTAATAACGGTTTGTGTATGAGCAGTAGCGGGTTTTTCGCAACTGCTTTTCAGGTTACGATATACTTTAATTTAACGAAAAAACGGTTTGGGTGTTAACCTAAACCGCTATTGCTTATAGGACAACGTGTTAGCTGCTGGTTTTTGTCAATTTCATTATAATTTTCTGACAGGAACACATATGTCAACTTTAAAAGTCCCATTTTCAGGTTCTTCAGGATACAATTCGAAACAAGCTCTGTCATCTGGTTGATATCCGCTTGTCGGAAACCATTTTCCCATAAGCCAATCCCAAGCCTTTTGAAATTCATCGGCTTTTACTGTGAATCTTGCAACTACATATTTTCCTTTTTCAAGAACCATTTTTCCAATCTCTCCATCAACAGAAGTATTTTCTGGAACGGTCAAACAAACACTTGTTCTTAATTTGTTTTTGTCAGCAACATTTACATCGTCGTGGTAAACAATGGCTGTTTGGAAATCTCCGTTGTCCAAAAGCCCTTTTGGTACAGCCCAAGCAAATAGTTTACTGAACAATCTTTCAAATAATTCGGCATCTCCTTGATAAGGCCCAATATGTCTTAAATAAACCACAGGGATGTTTGGTAATTCTTTTATTTCAATGCTTTCGTTGTTTTTCATATCTACTTTCCATTTAATTGATTTCGTTTGATTACAAATGTAAATGGAAGGTGTTTTAATAGCTTTATCCGTAATGCTATTCACTTTATCCAAATTGCTATTTTTCGTTCGGAACGAAGTAGCAGATTCTTTGAAATTGGACTTGAAGTTTTTTGAAAACACAGGCAAACTTTTAAATCCGCATTTAAAAGCTATTTCAGAAATTGAGTCGTTTCCGTGAATTAAGAGTGATGCAGCTTTTTCTAACCGGAGTCGAAGAATCAATTGAAATGGTGTTTCACCGGTGATGCCTTGAAATATTCTGCTGAAATGAAATTTTGAGAAGTTGGAAACCTTTGCCAATTCGTTCAATGAAAAATCATTGTCCAAATTCTTTTCAATATGGTCAATTACATTGTTTATTCTGTATTTGTACTCATTGTCAATCATTGAGTTCGTTCCAATTTGCATCTAACGGCAGTCTGTCTCAAAATTACCTTTAATTTTATTTAAATATATGCAATTTTAGATATTTTGGATGATGACACCAGAATAATAGGATTTTATTAAAACAGCTAATATTATAAGATAGTATGGTTTTGATCTTATTTAAAGGATTACAAAGTGTTTTGAGATCTATTTTTGGGTGTTTTAGTTTGTTTTTTGGCTTCCATCCTAGGTTGATTAACCTTTTTAAGTTGTATGCCAATGCGATAAAGCCAAAGTCGGCACTAGCGGATCGGATTTTATACCAGTTACCATTAGAAGTTAGCGTCTGTTTTTCAGGGCAGGTGATAAGCACTCTAGTTTTAGTTTATTACTGAGCTAAATATAAAAATTTTGTTTTTACCTTTTCTACTATAAACACCAAATTTTATATTTAGCGGACTTTGTAAATATGCACAGAACTTTCGGTTTAGCACAATTGTCCTATGTTTTTTAACATTGTTGGCAACTAGCTTTATTCAGATTTTCCAAATGAACCTTTCTTTTGTTTTAGAATCAGCTCCTAATTTTTTATAAAAGTCAATTGCTTTTTTATTAAAATCAGGTGTTTGCCATTGAATTTCTGAACAATTTATAGATTTTGCATACTTTCTTATTTTCTCCATAATTTGTGTTCCTATGCCTTTTCCTCTAGTTTTTTCATTTAAATACAAACAATCTAAATAGATATAATAATTTGCATTCCAAGTAGAAAACTGTTTCATAAAGGTTGTGTAACCAACAATTTCATTATTCAGTTCTACAACTAAACATTCTACAATATCAGTATTGAAAATATAATTGTTTAATCGGTTTAGGTTATCATCACTTAAAGCGCTTGCCTTTTCAAATGTGGCGTGCGCTTTAATTAATTTTTTAATAGCCTCGAAGTCTCTTTTTTCTGCAATTCTTATTGTCATAAATTATCAATTTAACAAGCACATTCAAACATAGAGCCTTTGGTAGAATTTGTTCCTTCGGTTGCATAGCCGTCAAATTTCCACCATTCAATTCCGCCCATAAGCTCTTTTACTTTAAAGCCCAATTTAACCATTTTTAACGCACCTTTTGTTGAAGCGTTACAACCAATACCGTCACAGTAAGTAACATATGTTTTTGATTTGTCAAGATGCTTTGTCGTTTCTTCGTTCATTTCTCTGTGCGGAATGTTAATTGCAGTTGGAATATGTTCTTTATCAAATCCAAAGGCCTGTCGTGCATCCAATGCAATATAATCTGTGCTGTTTTCAAAACCATCATATAAATCTGAAGGATCCATTTCGTAAGCTAATTTGTTTTTGTAAAATTTAATTTGTTCGTTCATAATTTTTATGATTTTAATTTGATACAAACCTAATGATACTGATTGTTTGGAAATAGTATTGAAATTGAATGATTCTAATTTATAAATGAAAATATTTCAAATTCAGCTTTATCATATTGTTGTAATTTTGAAACTATGGAAATCAAATATTTTAGACTTATAAAAACAATTGCAGAAGAAGGTAGCATTGCTAATTCATCAGATAAATTATTTCTAACTCAATCAGCTTTAAGTCATCAATTAAAAGATTTAGAGGGGCAACTTGGATTTAAGGTTTTTCATAGAACTAGAAACAAATGGGTTTTAACTGAAGAGGGTAAAGAACTCAACAAACTTGGTTGTGAAATATTGAATAGTTTAGAAAAGGGATTTGATACCATTAAGAGAATAAGAAAAGGTTCTATTGGTAATATAAAAGTAAGTACAGAGTGCTATTCGTTTTATCAAGGTTTGCCTAATTTTATTCAAAAAATGGGTTTATTGTATCCCAAAATTAACCTAGAACTAATTTTAGAAGCCACACATCAACCAATTTCAAAGTTATTGTCTAATGATATTGATATCGCTATTGTAACCTCAAAACCTGAAAATAGTCTATTATCAAGCATAGAAATTTTTGAAGATGAAATTTATGCAATTATGCATAAAGAAAATACTTTAAGTGATTTAGAATTTTTAGATGTAAGTGATTTTGCAGAGGCACATTTAATAATACATTCTTTTCCATTAGAAACCGTTTCTGTCTACGAACATTTTCTAAAACCAAACAAGATAATTCCTTCTAAAATTTCTGCTATTCCGTTAACAGAAGTTGCTTTAGAAATGATTGGTGCAAATTTTGGGATAATGTGTATGCCAAAATGGGCACTAAAATCTTTTAAACTTCCAGAGGAATTGATTTATAAAAAAATTGGAAAAAGCGGATTAAAGAGAAATCATTTTTTAGTTATTCGCTCTGCTGATAAATCTAAAAAGTATATTCAAGATTTCATTTCAAACTTTACAGACGAATTTTCAATGGTGTAGAGTTTTTAGCTTGTTGCTAACGGTTTGTGTAAGGATAATTACGTGATTAAGCAACTAACTTACTAAAAATAGATTGAACCAAAGGAAAATCCGCAAGATTTTCCGAGTAGGCTAGAACCAAGCAATTGTTTTTTACATTTTGTTACCTGCTGGTTTTTAATCCGCTGGCAAATATCCGTTTTCAAATTTATTTATTAATTCCGTTGTTTTGTCAAACGCTTTTTTAGTCACGTCAACAATTACAATTTGGTTGATTTTAGTTTCGGAATTGAAAGTCAGATTTAGTCCAAACCAAATTCCATTTTCAAAATCCTCATATCTAACCGTCATAATATGATGTTTTGGTAAAAAGTGGTCGTCAATATCAATATCTCGGAACACAATTTCCTCGTCAGCTATATTATGAATTAGATCGGCTTGTTTTCCAACTCCGCATATATAACCAACATTTCGGTCAATCGATTTTCTGATTATTTCTTCAAAATAATTCGTTTTCTTTTCGTTAGCTATTAAAATCAGACACCAATTGTCATTCGGAAAATCCGAAATCCAATTCTTTTCAGTATCAAATTCTACAAATTTTATTGCTCTATTTGTTATGTTTGTTTTGATCTTTTTCAACTTGCAAGTAACGGTTTGTGGATGAAATGTAGCGTGTAAAAAGACACTAACTTTTCGATTAATACAGAACTGAATATTTTATATTTTTTCACTTTGATTAAAGCGTATTGGTGATATAATTTAGTTTCTCCATTGTTTTTGATTACAGAATGAGTTTCGTATTCTTTTGGGATTCCTTTATAGTTTTTAAGTGGGGGCTTTTAAATTGTTGTTGTAATGGCTTTATTAATAACGTTTAAACACTAAGTTTTTTTCATTCATTTGTAACGCTGAACTTAATCTTGAACGCTCCATTCTCAACATCAACAAATGTAGATTCATCCTTAAAGTGACCAAATCCAGTTCCTGTTAGAAAAAACCGACCTGAAAATTCACCTGTTATAAAGTTGTCTGTAACCTCTGTAATTGTCAAATTTAACCCATCGGTAGTTGAGCCAATGAATTTACAACCTGAATCTATTCCTCCACATCTTTGATCTTCAATTGCAAGGTTATTATCCCAAGCTATGTCTGCACTGTTATTTGTCCAATTGGAATAGGGAAGAGAAGCCTGTATTATATCCAAGTCGTGAATTCTAACCGACCAATAGCCACCAGAAGTAAGCTGATCCTTGTTTTTATATGCTTGTAGCCATGTTTCTTTTGACTCGCTGAAAAATGTGTTCGAGACATTTGTATCCTTGAGATTTATTTGTTGGTAATTTTCAAGTTTTGAATTGACAATACCTTGAATATATGTTTCATGAACGATTGGATTTTGATCATTATCATTTGAACATGACATGAAGATAAGAATAAAAGTAATGCGAATAAAATGTTTCATGGTTTAATAGGTTTAGATTGTAATTATTTTCTTAGTAGATACCATTATGGTTGAGAGGTTGCGTAAACTTAATGTTAACAATTAGATGAATGGACTTTTGTGGAGTTTAATGAATCTCTTTAATATCTTCACTTTCAGTATCATCATTTTTCTTTTCAATAAGCTCAATAGTATATTTAGGTAGATTGTCCTTTTTATAAAAAACCATGGGCACAGGTAGTACAGAAGCCAAAGCAATTATGAATATTAAAGCGAAAAGCCTTAATGTTTTTTTTAAAGTCTTCATAATAGAATAGTAGTGGTAACATCAATAAAGATGTTATCGGTTAAAAAATAAGTTGAAATATTACCAGAATAATGGTAATTAACGTGAATCTTGCTTAAGAATTCAAGGTGTTCCTCCTTTTTAAAAAGGGAGGTGGATCCCGATGAAATCGGGATTCGGAGGGTTATATTTGTTTGTTATTTTTAATAAAACTCCTCTTTCTTCCAATTTTTATCAAAATCGAAATTCATTCTCCTCTTTAAATTAAAGAGGAGAGCACAGTGACAATAAAAAAATAGTTCTGAAACAAGTCTGGGACACACACAGACATAAATTCTCTTATCCAAGATTCGCGTTAATTAGTATAGAATGACTATTCTAAGAAGGTACTTTTAGAATTGGTTGAGTGTGCACGAGCTATGAGATTTTGCTTAAGAAGAGTATCGTAGTCTTCAAACTCTAATATGTTTTTCTTTTGAGATTTTAAAGTAATGGTAAAGTTAAAGGTATGAATGTTTAATAGCGATTTAAAACTAAAAACAATATACTCGTTGAATACTACTTTATGAACCCTTTTAGAGGAAGTCTTGTATGTCTTGGTGTTAGATTCGTTACGATTATGTTTGCTAACAACAAGCTCTGTTTGAGGTTTCTCGTAATTAGAAGAAATACCAGTAAATCCCGAAAATGATACTAATGAAATTAGTAAAACGAGACAACTGAATATATTTGGTATTCTTTTTAAATACGACATATAACAAAGATAGGAATTTAAAAATGAATTCTTAAACTTACATTAGGTGTGATGCCAAGTGATTCATTTTCAATGGTATTGATCGCATTGGTGCTATCGTCAGTATTATTTAGAGTATAATACGTGTTAATAATATTCTTTTTATTTAAAACATTCCAAACCGATGCGCCAATTGTTGCTCGGGTTGTATTAGAAACATTAAAATTATAAGTGGCAGAACAATCTGCACGAAGGTAGTTTTCTAAGTTAGTGCTATTAGGTGTGGCGTAAGTTATGATTCTGTCATCTGGATCGTCGTCTGCACTTGGAAGCGTGGTTGGTTTACCAGAGTGCCAATTTAGCCCCAATGCTAGTTTTAGTCTATTTTGGGTGTAAGTTCCTGCAAAAGAGAATATATGCCTAATATCTGCATTATTAGGGAACTTATTGCCGTCGTTTAAAGTAGGGAATAGGTAATCGTTTTTACTGTAAGAGTAGGATATCCAACTGCTCACGGCATCTCCAAATTGTTTGTTTAATAAGAAGTCTATGCCCTTAATCTCGTAGCTTCCAATACCATTTTTAAATTGATATTGGTTTTGAAATCCTTGACTTCTTGTGGTAATGCCATCCACTTTTTTTATATAAGCTTCAGCACTAATTAATAGTTTGTTTTTTTTATAATGAATACCAGTCGATAGTTGTTTGCTTTTTACTACCGGAATGGGTTGAAACGTTTTATCGTTTTCGGTTACAGGCTTCTCATTGTTATTGGATAATACCCATCGACGTTTTTCAATGCCTAAGAAGTCATTTTGTAGATCGATAATTTGGGATGTTGTTTGATGTTTCAGCTCGCCTAATACTTCGAACCTAAAATTATTTAAAAAGCGTTGACTAAATCCTAATCTTGGTTCTGCTAAAAACAATTTAAATTTATTGATGTAATTTAGTCGTACACCTACATTTAATCTGGTTTGAACGTTCTTCGAAAGCAGCGATGTTTCGGCATAAACGGCATGACTTCTAATAACCTTCTTAATAAAACTTCTAAAAACTGGATTATTAACGTCTTCTAAATTACTTATCCCAATTTCTGAGAAATGGTAGCCGCCATTTATTTTTAGTTGGTCGCTGTGGTTGTAATTAATATCAAATTTAGAAGTACCGTCGTATACTTCGTTTTTTTGAATGAGGCGTTGGTCATTAAAAACATCGAAATTCGTAGCATCCAAATCATAATTGGAGAGATAGACTTGATAAGTTGTAGAAAGTTTATTGGTCCAATCTCTAGTGTAAGTTAACCCTACAGCTGTGTTTCGCTGAGATAGTTTACTTATTAAGGCTTCATCCGGATTGTTGTTGGTTGTTAACAGTTCTTCATAGTTTAATTTGTTGTCTACATTTAAAAAATGAAACCTGATCCTGTCTTTTTTAGAAATGTCGTACAAGAACTTTGTAGCAATATCATAAAAATAAAACGATTCGTTTTGAGAAATGGAATTGTTGTTGCTGTTATTAAAGTCCGAATCTTGAAAAACACGTTTAAAATATTGGTCGTAAGTTGGGGTTATAACCAGATCGGTAACAGAACGTCGGGTTGATAATTGCAATTCTGTTTTTTTCGACAACGGAATTTTAACATGACCATCGGCATTAATCAAGTTAAAACCAATGCCACCGCTAAACTCGTTATTAATATCATCAGATAATTGGATGTCTATGATACTTGAAATACCATCGCCATATTTAGCACTGCTACCATTTTTATAAACATTAACACGTTTGGTTGTATAGGGGTTAAAAGCAGAAATGAGTCCGAAAAAATGCCCGGATTGGTACATTTTTATACCATCCCATAAGAGTAAATTTTGATCGTGTGTGCCACCCCTTATATTTATATTCGATACCATTTCGTCTGCACTTAAAACCCCCGGAAGTGCTTGAATGGTTTGTAAAACATCAGGTTCTATTAAACCGGGAAGGATACCAAAAGCCTCTGGTTTTATGGTAATGGAGCCGTCGTTTAGTTTTGCAATACCACTTGTAAGGTAGTTGGTAACAATAATCTCTTCAAGGTTTTGTACAGCGTAATTGTCTTTTTTTTCTTCTTTTAAAAGTTTAATGGCAATAAAACGGCTATCTAATAATTCGAAATCCAGATCGGTTTCTTTTTTAAGGAATTCTAAAATGGCTTCTAAAGAAAGGGTTTCGTCTGGTAAGACAGTAGTTTTATCTTTAATCGTTTCGTCGGCGTAGGAAAAACTAATATTGTAACGCGTTTCAAGAATATTTAAAACAGATAAAAGTGATTGTTTTTCTTTTTGAATGGTTTGGGCACTTAAGCATATAACATTCAAAAAAAACAATAATATAAAAATAGAAAGGGTACTTTTCCTATTCACGTTTTAATATTATAGTATTGTTTGTTTTACTATAAGTTACACGTAAAGGTAAGGTAATTGACTTTAAAGCTACATCAATATTGTCATGTGCAAAACTACCAGTAAATAATTGTTCTGTATCAATATTTAATGTTGTGATATCAACACCGTATTGTCTTTCAAACTCGGTAATAACCGTTTTATAAGGTAAACTTTTAAAAGTACTTTCGTTATTTAACCACGAAGGCGATGAGCGGTTTTCTTTTTCTTTAGCAATTATTTTCCCATCGATAATTAAAAAACTGTCACCAGGATTTAACTTCGTTTCTTGAGAATTGTAAGTAACGCCAACTAAACCTTCGTAGCAAATAACTTCAAAATAATTTTTCCAATGTTTTACATTGAATTGGGTTCCATAAACAGTAACAAACCCTGTTTTTGTTTTTACTTTAAATGATGACCCTTTAGCAACTTTAAAAAAAGCTTCACCATCAAGTTCTACTTCCCTATTATGTTTCCAATCTTTTTTATTGAATACCAATAACGATTTTGCATTTAGCGACACACTAGAAGCATCAGGTAAGTCTATGGTCGTTTTTTGTGCAAATTCGGTACTTATAGTAGTATCTAAAGTGGTCGTGTAATAATACAAACCAAAACAAACGGCAAGGATAGCAGCAACACGCATTAATGGTTTAAACCATTGTGTTGATGACTTTTTATTGCTTCTAATCGTACTTAAAACAGTATCTAGCTCTTCAGATGTATTATAATCATCTGCCTTAAAAGCTAGCAAGCCTTCATTTAACTTCACCAAATCGTCATAGTCTTCAAGCGCTTTAAACGCTTCAAGCTCCTGATCATTCAGATCGTTATTAAGCCATTTCGATATTAAAGTTTCTCTTTCCATTTGTTCGCATTTATTGTTCTTTAACTGTAAAATGCAATTTGTAAATTAAATTTAGAAATGATATTGAAATTTCAAAATTACGCACTCCATAAATTCCTATTACAATTATAAAACAGTTAACTTTTATTTTTTCCTACCCTTACTTTAATTTTTTTTTCAAAAAACTTAAATTTTGGTGTTCAGTGTTCAGTGTTCAGTGTTCAGTGTTCAGTGTTCAGTGTTCAGTGTTCAGTGTTCAGTGTTCAGTGTTCAGTGTTCAGTGTAATTTTTTATAAGAAATAAAAGATACAAAATAGATGAGCTAAATTCAAAAAGTATAACTTTCTATCTTCTATCTTCTATCTTCTATCTTCTATCTTCTATCTTCTATCTTCTATCTTCTATCTTCTATCTTCTATCTTCACAACTCCTTAATCTCCTTCCTCAATTTTTCCAAAGCACCATAAATACGTTTTTCAACCGCTTTAGTAGAAATATCTAAAAGCTCAGCAATTTCTTTAAATCGTTTTCCTTCAACCCTGTTCATCATAAAAGCAGTACGTTGTGCATCTGTTAAATTAGCCAGTGCGTTTTGCAGTTTGTCCATATATTCATTTTCCCGCATTAAAAACTCTGGACTCTCATTAGTATACATTTTAGGCTTGGTTTGTTGATGTTTTAAAACAACTTTTTGATGAGCGACTTCATTCAACATTAAATTATTGGCGGTTGTAAAAACAAAACTCTTAGCCTTATCGGGAGAAATCTTTTTACAGTTTTCCCAGAGTTTAACAAATGCTTCCTGCACTTTATCCTTTGGGTTTAATAATTCGCCAAACTTATAATATAAAAAATTGTGTAAATCTTTAGAGTGCTTGTTAAATATGGAAGAAAACATACGTTCTTCACATATGTTTTCATGTAGTTGTTTCCCCATTATATTTTGGTGATTGATATCGCTAAATTAAAAAAAAAGAAAATACAGGGTAGGAATTTTTAAAGTTATCCTGTTTTATAATCAAAAAGCTATGTTTAACCCAAAATTAAATATCATGAAATCTAAATCAAATATCATGAAGTCTAAAATTAGAACATTATTATTACTTCCTTTTTTTGCTCTATTATTGTTTACCTCATGTCAGGAAGAGAAAATAGATATTATTGAACCTGAAGAAGGAGAAGCACTTGTTGCAGAATCTACACTAACATCTTTTATTAGCGCTACGTCTGCCAAAGACGGATCTGCAGATAATATTATTGATAAAGCAAGTTGTTTATCTGTTGAATTACCAGTTTCTGTTGTAGTTAATGGTCTTGAAATTATTGTTGACTCTACAGAAGATTACAAGGTTATTGAAGCCATCTTTAATAAGTTTGATGATGATGAAGATAGATTGGATATCGTTTTTCCTATTACTATCACTTTAGCAGATCACACAGAGATTGTACTTAACAATCCTAATGATTTAGCAAACTTAATTAAAGAATGTAAAGATGAAAACGAACCAGATGACGATATTGAATGTATCGATTTTCAATACCCGATATCTTTTTCTGTTTACGATGCCGATTTCCAAGTTATTGATGTAATTACAGTTGAAAACGACAGAGAGTTACATAAGTTTATTAAGCGTGTAAAAGAAAGAGACGTTTTTGCAAGCCTTAATTTCCCAGTAACTATGGTTTACGCCGATGGTACTACCAAAGATGTAAATAATAATGAAGAATTGGAAAAAACTATTAGAGAGGCAAAAGACACTTGTGATGAAGATGATGATAACGATTATGGTGATGACGATTTCACTAAAGAACGTTTAGATGAGTATTTAAAAATTTGTCCTTGGGTTGTTTACGAGTTTAAGAGAAACAATCAAGATAATACTGCAGAGTACAAAGAATATGCATTAAATTTTAAAGAAGACGGTGTTGTTAAAATGCGTGCAAGAAATGGAGATATTTTAACTGGTACCTGGAATACACGAGTAAGTGATAGAGGCGCTCTGTTAAAGTTAGAATTCGATAGTATGGCAGATTTTACTTTAGAGTGGATCGTATACGATATTGAATATGGTAAGATCAAGCTTTACGAAGTTGGTGGTAACAGAATCATCATGAAGAAAAACTGTGATGTTATCTTTGATGTTACTAAAGAAAGAATTAAAAACTATTTACAAGAGTGTTTATGGAGAATAGCTCGTTTGAATATCGACGGTATCGATAGAGAAAAAGAGTATATAGGAACACCTTTTAACTTCTTGGAAAACGATGTTGTTAAGCTTAGAGTTAATGGAGAATTGATTGAAGGTACCTATAGCGTAACGCCATTGAATTCAGAAGGATTTATCCTAAAAATAGTTTTAGAAAACAGACCAGAGTTACAATTACAATGGTATGTTACTTTCCTTGAACCAGGTTTAATAAAACTTGAGGATTTAAACCACAGAGAAAACAAAATGGTGTTAGAAAGACACTGTGCAGATGGCGATGAAGATATAAACTATATTGTTGATGTTCTTACTTCTTCCTGGGGAGCAGGTTGGGATAAAGGTTGGAAAGTAGCCTCTTATATTGATAAAGATGTAAACAAAACTCAAGACTACTTAGATTATGCAATTGCTTTCTCGGAAGCTGGTTCTATAAAAGTGACGCATGCTGTTAATGATATTGCTATAGATGGTTCATGGTTAGCTTATAGAAATGAAGGCTTATACCTAGGTATGCATTTTGGAATTGAAGCACCGTTTGGTGATCTTAACCATAGATGGAAAATAAATTCGATTACTGAAAATAGAATAGAATTAAAAGACTACAATGCTAACGGTGGCATAGAAAGAATACTAGTTCTTGAATTAGAGTGGTAGTATAAGTGTTATTATTTATAAAAGGAAAACTTATTTTTTCGGTTTTTAGGTTAATTAGCTAAGTAAGTATCCTTTATATGAGCTGTCAAATTTATATCCAGTTTGGCAGCTCTTTTTTATTCCATATTTTATAATGAGCCACTTTATTAATACGCTTCAAATCATTAACTTTGCGACTCTTAAAATTAAAAGTAAATTATGTTTAATAATTTAAGCGATAAATTAGATAAAGCTTTACACGTTTTAAAAGGACATGGAAGCATCACAGAAGTAAATGTAGCCGAAACTTTAAAGGAAGTTCGTCGTGCATTACTCGATGCCGATGTTAATTTTAAGATAGCTAAAGAATTTACAAATAGAGTAAAAGAAAGAGCACTCGGTCAAAATGTTTTAACAACATTACAACCAGGTCAGTTAATGGTAAAAATCGTAAAAGATGAGTTAACTGAGCTTATGGGAGGCGATGCAGAAGGCGTAAACCTCTCGGGGACACCAAGTGTTATTTTAATGTCTGGTTTACAGGGGTCTGGTAAAACAACTTTCTCGGGTAAACTTGCTAATTATCTTAAAAATAAGAAAACCAAAAAACCATTGTTGGTAGCTTGTGATGTGTATCGTCCAGCTGCGATAGATCAATTACATGTTGTTGGAGAACAAATAGGTGTTGAGGTTTTTAGTGACAGAGGAAATAACGATCCGGTGGCTATTTCTAAAGCTGGTATTGCTCATGCAAAAGCAAACGGACATAATGTTGTTATTATAGATACCGCAGGTCGTTTGGCTGTTGATGAGGCCATGATGACAGAAATATCAAACATTCATAAAGCCATTCAACCACAAGAAACCCTGTTTGTAGTAGACTCTATGACAGGTCAGGATGCCGTTAATACAGCTAAAGCATTTAACGATTCATTAAATTTTGATGGTGTTGTTTTAACCAAATTAGATGGTGATACCCGTGGTGGAGCTGCAATTACGATAAAATCTGTAGTAAATAAACCCATTAAGTTTATTGGTACAGGTGAAAAAATGGAAGCCATTGATGTGTTCTATCCATCTCGTATGGCAGATCGTATTCTTGGTATGGGGGATGTTGTTTCTTTAGTGGAAAGAGCTCAGGAACAATTTGATGAAGAAGAGGCACGCAAGCTTCAAAAGAAAATAGCTAAAAACCAATTTGGTTTCGACGATTTCTTAAAGCAGATTCAGCAGATTAAGAAAATGGGTAACATGAAAGACCTTATGGGCATGATTCCTGGTGCAGGGAAAATGATGAAAGATATTGATATTGATGATGATGCCTTTAAAGGAATAGAAGCTATTATTCATTCCATGACACCTAAAGAGAGAAGTAATCCGGGAATTATAAATTCAAGTAGAAAAATACGTATTGGAAAAGGCTCTGGGACTTCTGTACAAGAAGTAAATCAGTTGTTAAAACAATTTAACCAAATGAGCAAGATGATGAAGATGATGCAAGGCGGTGGCGGTAAGAAGATGATGCAAATGATGAAGGGGATGCGTTAGTTTTAGTTAGCAGTATTCAGTCTCAGTGTTCAGTCCCAGTCTCAGTTTTTAGTTATATATGGATTTTAAACAATTGATAGCATATAAGAAAGCATTTGATTTATCGATGGACATTTTCAATATTTCAAAAGCTTTTCCAAAAGAGGAAACTTATTCGTTGACAGATCAAATTAGAAGAAGTTCTCGTTTAGTATGTGCTAATATAGCTGAAGCTTATAGAAAGCGGAGATATCCTAAACATTTTACAAGTAAACTTACAGACGCAGATGGGGAAAACTCAGAAACAAATACTTGGTTAGATTTTGCATTGGCTTGCCAATATATATCTTCCGAGGATCATTTGAGATGTGCAGAACAAGGAAAAGAGATAGGAAAGCTAATAAATTATATGATTAACAATTCCAGTAAATTTGGAGTTAAACTTGAATAAAAAACGAATTACAATGTTGGTTTTAGTGAGGCAGAGTAAGGAACTGTAACTAAGGCTGAAAAATAATAATAATATGTGGTTTTAGAGAGCAGCGTATGGAACTGCGACTGAGACTGCGACTGAAAACTGTATATAATGACAATTCTAGACGGAAAGAAAGTTAGTAACGACATTAAAGATGAAATAGCTGTTGAGGTTCAAAAAATAAAAGATAAGGGAGAAAAAGTACCCCATCTTGCAGCGGTTATAGTAGGAAATGATGGTGCCAGTCTAACTTATGTTGGTAGTAAAGTAAAAGCCTGCGAACGTGTAGGTTTTGAGTCTACTTTAGTACAAATGTCTAATACAACAAGTGAGGTTGAATTATTGGATAAAATAAAAGAACTTAATGATAATCCAGAGATTGATGGTTTTATAGTGCAGTTGCCATTGCCTCCGCAAATTAATGAGCAAAAAGTATTATTAGCTGTAGATCCAGATAAAGATGTAGATGGTTTTCACCCTACAAATTTTGGCAAAATGGCTCTGGACATGTCTACCTTTATTCCAGCAACACCATTTGGCATTTTAGAATTACTAGATCGTTATGGCGTTGAAACAAAAGGAAAGCACACCGTTGTTATTGGACGTTCTCATATTGTTGGTAGACCCATGAGTATCCTAATGGGGCGTAAAGGATTTCCAGGTAACTCTACGGTAACCTTAACACATAGTCACACCAAGAATATCACTCAAATAACATCGCAGGCAGATATCATTATTTCGGCATTAGGAGTTCCTAATTTCTTAAAAGCAGAAATGGTTAAAGATGACGCTGTTATTATAGATGTAGGTATTACACGTGTTACAGACGAAACCAGACCAAGAGGTTATAGAATAGTAGGAGATGTAGATTTTGCAAACGTTAGTAAAAAAGCAAGTTATATTACACCAGTTCCAGGTGGTGTAGGTCCTATGACAATTGCCATGCTGCTTAAAAATACATTACTAGCTAGAGAGAGACATAAAAACATGTAAACAATAGTTTTTGCACAGATAAAGTACGTTATGAATCTCTCGCTATACTTTGTAACAGCTTTTTTGTTTAAACTAGTTAATTTCACCTGAAAAAGAAAAAATAAAACGCCTGAAAATTAAAAACCCACGGTTAATATTTAGGTCGTTTATTTTTTAATTATTTTAACTTTTTACAGATAATAATTGCCACTAATTTTAGTTATAATAGGTAGTTGTCTGTAAATAAATTGCTATGAATAAAATGACAAATTTACCTAAAGAAAGTAAATCAATATTTGAAGAAATAGATAAACTAAAAAGAATGAATGATCTCTTAATCTTGATTCTTGTTTGTCTTTTTGCTCTTTTATTAGCGCTTATATATATTAAATAGATTTCCACACATCCAGAAAACAATACGCTCCTCCTATAGGTGAAAAACCTAAGTTGTTTGTTTCTAAAGCTACTTTAATACGCATATAGTACTTTATTCTTCGGTTAAATTATAAGGGGGTATCTTTTCTACACTTGTACTTATCCCATATCAGTATAGATATACTGAAATTTAGGGTCGAGGCATCACATTTAATAGACTTATTTGTCCCAATAACCAGAAGTAAGTAAATTATTGTTAAAATAATTATTGTTATATTGTCCTACATATTATACGTAAATACTTATATTTTATGGCAATAAATATCAATAGACTTAAGATTTTTTTCACTCCAGACCCGAAAAGGGTCATCGTTCGTTTTTTTATGCCCGGCGGAGAAGAGCGTGCAAAAAAAATTATAAAGCGGGTAATAGCAATGCCTGAAGCAGTTGCATCGCAAGTATTGAATCAAACTCTTAGGGATTTTAGTAACCGACACCGAAATATAACTCGAATACTTTTAAAACATTATGAAAGGGTAACCTTTTTATTTCCAGGATTAGAAATAGATGCTAACAGTATTTCTAAGGAGGTTAAACTGCTAATAGGAGCTTATTTTACTCACGAATACTCCATCGAATCAGCAGCATTTTTTAATCCTTCAATGGTAGAAGACCCGGATCAATCCCATTTAGAAAAAGGACAAAAAAGGGTTATTGTTAGTTTTAGAGCCACAGGAGAAGGTCATGTATCGTCTATAGTTTTTAGAGGAGCAATTTTAGATAAAAACAATAATCTAGAGTTTAGTCCAGTAAGTAAATTGGTCGACATTGCCGAAACAATACAACTACACGAATATAAAAAAGAAGACTTCATACATAAGTTGAAAGATATGAAGTTCGACGATACCGAAGTCGTAGAAAAAATAATAGGTAATTTAAACGAAACATTTCTTTTTAGAGAGCTCATTAAAAACATTAACCAGTTTGAAAATGACCACGAAATAACCATAGAAAATAATAAAGTACTTCATGCTATTAAGTTTATTGCAAACGCCCAGTATAAAATTAGCTTTTCTCTAGATACGGCGATAAGTGAGCGGGTTATTTTTCCGGTAACAGATGCGGAAAGTAATGGGCTTGAAGATGCTAGATTTGTAAAGTTTACAGATGATAATGGCGATGTAAAGTATTATGCAACATATACTGCCTATAATGGTTTTGTTATTATGCCTCAGCTTATGGAAACGACCGATTTTTATACGTTTACGGTAATGCCTATTTATGGGAAGCATGCACAGAATAAAGGCATGGCTTTATTCCCTAGAAAAGTGAATGGTAAATATGCTATGCTATCTAGACAAGATGGTGAGAATAATTTCATTATGTATAGCGATCAGGTAAATAATTGGGACGACGACCCCATATTACTTCAAGAACCTGCTTATCCATGGGAATTTGTGCAATTAGGTAATTCTGGCTCTGCTATAGAAACTAAGGATGGGTGGCTTGTTATTACGCATGGAGTGGGTGCTATGCGTAGATATGTTTTAGGTGCTATTTTATTAGATTTAAACGATCCTACTAAAGTGTTGGCACAATTAGATAATCCTTTATTGGTCGCTAATGAGATGGAACGAGAGGGCTATGTGCCTAATGTGGTTTATTCCTGCGGTTCCATAATAAACAATGGTAATATTATTATTCCTTATGCAATGAGTGATACCAGTAGTGGATTTGCTCATGTGTCTTTACAAGAGGTGCTGGAGAATATGATATATAATGATGGAAGAGAAAATGGAGTTCCATTAAATGGTGCAAAACGCATATTATTGGTAGACGATGATAAAACTAACCTGGCAATGGTAAGTCAAATGCTTATTGAAGATGGGTATTTAGTTGATGAGGCCACGGACGGCGTTCAAGCCTTAGTCGCTATTGGTAAAAGTACGTATGACTTAATACTTAGCGATATAGAAATGCCAAACTTTAATGGCTATCAATTACTGGAATTCATAAAAAAAGAATCTATAAAAATACCAGTTGTATTCATTAGTTCATATAATAGTGAAGCGGATGAAATAAAAGGGCTACAATTGGGGGCTGCCGAATATTTGCCCAAACCAGTGCAAAAAGATTTATTGAGGTTGCGTTTAAAAAATATTTTTAGGTAAGCATCTAAAAAATTAATTGTATTAATAGGATATTAGAGGTTGTTTTTAAAAAGACTTTCAGTCGTTTTCCCAGTCTGTCGACAGGCAGATTTCTGAATGTTACTTTTTGATACAACCTCGTTTTTGTCGTCTACTTAAATTGTAAATATTTCGTCTTCAGCCAATACGTTTTGAGAGTCTTCTAATACGTTTTGCTGACTATTCCATACGGTTAAATAGGATAGCAAATAAGAAATAGTACTTTCTGCTCCTTGATTTCTATTTACGCAATGTGGTTCTAAACCATCACAGCAGCCTTTAGATTCTTCATCGTATAAAGGTATAAGTAAATCGTTATTACCAGTAAACCAACTAAAAGATATAAGCATTCTTTCGTGGTATTTCTTTTCTTTGGTAATTTCAAAAGCTTTGTTGTACATCATGGTCATCGCCATGGCATTAATGGGTTGCTGTCCATGTGCAGGTCGTTTTTTGCCTTTATAATACCACGTGTTACCTACTAAAGAAATTCTGTTGTTTTTGTAAGTTTCTTTGTCTAGGAAGTCGGTGCTTTTGCTTGCTACATCATAAATTTCTTTATCTTTTATTAGGTCGTATGCATGCCAAAGTGCTAAAGGTATTATGGCATTATCATAGCATAAAACTGGCTCGAACCATTTCCAATCCTTATCACTTTCTTCTTTGTATTGGTGCAATAATTTGTATGTTAGTAAATTTGTTAAATGTATTATGCCTTCGTTATCCGGATAACGTTTTAAAAAGTGGCAAAGTCCTATTATAACACTAGCAATGGCTCTTATTGATGTGATTTTTTCGAAATGATGATAGGCTTTAAAGAAGATGTCTTTCGCAAACTGGAAATGGCTGTCGTTAGGAGCTAATCTAATTAAGTATCCCATAGCCCAAATGGTTCTTCCAAAGGAATCTTCAGAGCCTTTTTCGTCTAAAAACTTTTTTTCGTAACTCATATCATTATGAAAAAAGCCGTCTTCCATTTGCATGAGTTTAATATATCTTAAATATACTTCCGAAAGCTCTAACGAGTTCCTGTCAATACCAAACTCATAAGCCATTAAAACCAGTAATAAAGCTCTTGAATTATCGTCTAGGCAATACCCCTCTTTGTAATCGGGAACAGAATAATTTGCATGTTCTATTATGCCCATATCATCGGTTAACCGTTTAATATGATCCATACTAAACTTAGGCATTGTTAGAGGTTTTTCTTCTAAATTGGTAGGAGGTTTGTTATCTGTGTTGCTAAGTACTTTAATGTATCGTAGGCCAATTTTATCCCAATATAGTTCCTTACCATAGTTGAAAGCAGCCGCTTTTATCTGGTCAATGCTATCCGGGTTATCTAATAGATCACACAAGGTTTCTGCCAGAGCATCACTATTGCCAAAGGGGAATGTTTTTCCTTTGTTATAGGCAAGTAATTCTTTTGCATGCCAAAAAGGCGTCGAAACTATGCACGCTCCGGCACCAATAGCATAGCAAATCGTACCACTTGTTATTTGTGCTTCATTTAAGTATGGTGTGATGTATATGTCAGATTCTACTAGAAAAGATTTTATATCCTCTTCTTTAAAAAAGGCATCCTCAAAAATAACATTGTCGGCTACATTATTGGATTTAGCTAAGTCTTTAAGATAATCACGATACTCTTCGTTAGAATGCTTTTTTACATTCGGATGCGTTTGCCCCAGTACGACATAAACGACATTCGGATGTTTCTTTATTACTTTGGGTAAGGCATTAATAACGGTTTCAATACCTTTACTACGGCCTAAAAACCCAAATGTACCTAACACTTTTTTTCCTGAGTAATCAAATCTTGTATTCGTAGCTTCTATGTTGGAAAAATCGGGTACGCCGTGATGAATAAATTCAATTTTTTGAAGCGGTATTTCGTAAATCGCAGTTAAAAAATCAATAGCTAGATGACTCATAACTACCAATTTTTGTGATAATTGACCTATTTTTTTTAGAATGTGTTTTTCATGATAGCTCGGAGTTTGTAGTATGGTATGTAATGTTGTAACAATAGGCATTTTTAATTGCTGCAACAGATTTAATACATAAACACCACTTTCTCCTCCAAAAATTCCAAATTCATGTTGGAAGATACAAACGTCGGCATCTATGTCATTTATTAAATTAGCGGCTATACTATAATCTTTGGCTTCTTGCTGCCTTATAGTACATTTAACAATGTCGGGATATTCATATACCTGATCATGGTCGTTCATAGCGACTACGAAAACCTCATTTTTAGTTCCTTGGTTGTCGTTTGCTGCTAGAATAGAATTAGCTAGGTTGGTTGTAAACGTTGCAATGCCACAACGTCTGGGCATATAATTGCCAAGAATAACGATTTTCATGTTTTTCTTTTTTAAAGGTTAAAAGAAAGTATTGTGTTAGTAAATACAAACATTGAAAGTTAATTCTTTAAAGTAGGATAATACAACAAATTTGTAGTTGTTTTCAACACGGTTATTAACAATTTGAATTTTATAGGTTGACTAATAGGAGGTTATGGTTTAGGGCGTAGAATTCGAAATGGTAGATATGTATTCGAAAAATATAAAACTATTCGTTTTATTTCGGTTTATGGAGCCTAAAAATTGATATAAATGGCGAGCTTAAAACGATGTTACAGCGCGATTAAAAGTAGGAACAAGTGTAGGGCTGGAGGCATTGAATTATTGATACTTAACTGTAATAATTAGCCAAACGATTTTATTTGACAAACAGTTGCTCCATATCTTTAAAGGACTTAAACTCTAATGCATTTCCGGAAGGGTCTTTAAAGAACATGGTGGCTTGTTCACCAATTAGGCCCTCAAACCGGATGTAAGGGGCAATGATAAAATCGACATTTTTACTTTTAAGGCTTTCTGCAAAAGCGTGAAACGTATCCCATGGAAGAACAACTCCAAAATGAGGTACGGGAACATCTTTTCCATCCACTAAATTGGTGTGTAAACTGTCCGATTCTTTTGGTTTATAATGAATAACCAATTGATGACCGAAAAAGTTGAAGTCTACCCAAGTATCACTGCTCCTACCTTCCTTAAAACCTAATACATCTCTATAAAAAGTTCTGCATTTCGAAAGGTTGTTAACCGGTATAGCTAAATGGAAAGGAGGGATAGGGCTATTCATAATTAATAAGCTATTTTTTTGCTCTTCTTGCTGATTCTTGATATTCTTTGGTAGAATTTTTAATTAAAAGATTTAACTCATTAAGTTCATCTTTTGTTAATTCTCGATATTCACCAATAGGCATGTCCATTTTTATGTTCATTATTCTAACCCGTTTAAGTGTTTCTACCTCGTAGTTCAAATACTCGCACATGCGGCGTATTTGCCTGTTTAAGCCTTGGGTTAAGATGATTCTGAATTTGTAGGTGCTTAATTTTTCGACTTTACATTTTTTAGTCACTTTGTTCAATTCTGCAAGTGGAATACCACCAGACATACGCTCTATAAATGTTTGTGATATGGGTTTGTCTACAGTTACAATGTATTCCTTTTCATGATTGTTACTGGCACGCAAAATTTTATTTACAATATCGCCATCGTCGGTTAAAAGAATTAAACCTTCACTTGGTTTGTCAAGTCTACCGATTGGGAAAATACGTTTTGGATAGTTTATAAAGTCTATAATATTATCTTTTTCAACAGAAGTGTCTGTGGTACAAACAATCCCTACAGGTTTGTTAAAAGCGAGATAAACAAAGCTTTCTTTGGTGTTTTTTACTTCCTTACCATCAACATGAACTACATCACCGGGTGCAATTTTTGTTCCCATTTCTGGAATAACACCATTTATGGTTACGCGTCCTGCTTCAATAAGTTTGTCCGCTTCGCGACGCGAACAATATCCAACTTCGCTTAAGAATTTATTTATACGTTTTAACTGTACTTCCATGCCTCAAAAGTACAACATTTTATGCGTTTAAGAAGTCAATAACAAAATTGTGAACAGCGTCATTTTTCAGACCATGGCCAAAGCCTTTTGTTGCAATAAACTCAACTTTTTCGTAGTTTTTCTTGAACTTTAAGCCATCTGTAAAAGGAATAATTCGATCCTTTTTATCGTGTACGACCAATATTTTTGCGTCTATTTCTTTTGAGAAATTAGCAGCGGAATAATATTCGGGCAAATGGTTGTATTTTTTTAATACATACTGAGACATGCCTTTGGAAACTTTTTTGTTGTAACCCATCATGGTTTCATAGCGATCAAAAATATCAACAAAATCTGAGGGAGCTCCCAATGTGATTATTTTTTCAACAGATTCCAACTGTTTCTTATACTGCGAAAAGATGGTTGATGTGCCTCCAACAGAATGTCCTATTATGGTGTTTGCATTAAATTTTTTTGCAACGGTATGTATGCATTCCGAATAGAGCAAAGCGTTAAATAGTTTTCCACTGGAATTACCATGTCCTGGGGCATCTATTGCTATAACTGTATAATCTAAAGATTTTAAAAGTTCTATTAAGTCTTTCCATCTATAGGAATTGCTTTCCCAACCATGGGCTAATAAAACAGTATCTTTTTTGCCTTTCCAGCAATAAGTTTTTATTGAAATGTTTTCATAAACTATGTCTTCTTGAATAGCTGTGTTGAGGTATTGTACTTGTTCGTCCTGAATTCTTCCTTTTTGGGGAGTTGAGAATAGTTTAATGGCTAGTTTTGCCGCATAATTTGGTGAAAAATAGCTTAGCAAGTTTATGTAATAACCAATGATTTTTATAAGGTTTTTATTCATTTGGTTCTCTGTTTACTAAGTCGATAGAAAAAGCAGGGGTACAGATAGCAATATATTCACATGGTTCATTAAAGGGGTTGGAATATTGGACTCTGGTGTTCTTTTCAATTTTAATGGATTGACCGGCTTCTAAAACAATGGTTTCATCTTCAATAATAAATTGCTTTTTCCCTTTTATTATAAAAGTGAACTCGTCAAACTCAGGTGTTTGAAAGGGTTCGCTCCACCCGGAAGGCGCCTTCATATGGGCAATACTAATTTGTGAGTTGCCATCTGTTGCCAGCCCAAAATGTTCTTTAATTACTTTTCCATCATTAGTAGGAACAACGAATGGATTGTTCTGAATTGTGTATTTTTTCCTCACTACTTATTTACTTGTAAGTTTGTTTTCTTTTAACTCTGCATCCCAAACGTTTAGCTCTGTGCTTCAAAATTCAAGCTTCATGCTTTGTACTACAAGAGCCTAACTATTTCATGGGTTTCTTCTTGATCATGCCGCCTTTTAAATCTTTAACAATTCCCATGACGGTAAATGCATTTCTATCAATTTTATCAATTTCGGTTTGTAATTTGGCAAGTTCTAAACGTGTTACTATCGTATAAATGATATCCTTATCGTAACTATTGCCTTGTTTGCCGTAACCTCCTTTTCCTGCATATATGGTACAGGCTCTCCTTAACTTTTCGGTTAGCATGAGCCTCATTTCTTCATGTTTATTGGATATTATGGTAACTCCAACATATTCTTCTACACCATCGACCACAAAATCTACAGTTTTTCCTGCTGCTAAATAAGTAAGCATGGCATAGAGTGCTGTTTCTATGGAAAGTATGTATGCTCCTATTGAAAATATTATAATGTTGATTAATAATAAAACATCTCCAATGGTTAGCGATAATTTTCTACTTAAAAATATGGCTAAAACCTCAGTGCCATCAATAACACTTCCGCCTCGCATAGACATGCCTATACCTAATCCTAAAAAGAATCCCCCAAAAACAGCAATGAGTAGTTTGTCTTCGGTTATGGTGGGATAATCTACAAAGTGCACCACAAGAGCTAAAAGTGTGATAGCTGCAATACTCTTTATTGCAAACTTAGCACCTATGGTTCGAGAAGCAAGGATTAAAAATGGAAGGTTTACCAATACCAATAACAACCCTAGTTTTAAGGAGGTAACATTTTCCAATAATAAAGAAATACCTGTGGCTCCTCCATCAATGAATTGGTTGGGTAGTAAAAAACCTTTTAAACCGAATCCAGCAGAAAATACACCAATAATAATTAAAATGTATTCTTTTATGGCATGGGATAACTCTACATGAAGCTTTCTAGCTAGCGGAACTATTTGTTTTTTACTTACAGGTTTATCTGCTTGCTTTTTTTCAAGCCGTTTGCGAGCAATGTCTACTAATAGTTTAGAGAAGAATGGATTCATTTGTTTTCATGCTAATGCATATTCCAGTTTAAGAAAAAATATTTTATTTTGGCGTTATCTGGAATATGCGTTGCTTCTAATTTTACGTCCATATTAAATCTAAGATTTGCAGGAAGTTCTTTTTTATCTATAACAAAACTTGCGTTTAGTTCATTTACAATGATATGCACAGAGTTAATCAGGCTATTTATTTTCGAAATCTTATAAGCACTCGAAATTTCTTTAAATGTGCTTAGGTTAGAGATGCCCTTGTCGGTTTTATATCTTGGATCGATGATTTGAATACTTTCTATAACCGATGTAGAGTCTAAAGCTTGGTAGGGGGAAAGGCTTAAAAGCTGCTTGCCACCTTTTTCATATACATCTATGTTGTTTGTACCGCCTGCAAATTCGTCACCGCTAATAAATTTTACTAACGAGTCTTTAGCAAAAATACTTTCAAGGTCTTTTACTTGGGTAGAGTCTGTTAATAATCCAAGATGTTGTTTACCAATTTCAAAAGGATCTTGTTCCTTCTTGCAACTGGAAAATAAAAGGCTAAGTATTATAAGGCTTAAAAATGGTTTGTACATTATTTTAAAAATGATTTTGAGGTTAGTAAACTGTAATGGTCTAGTACTATTTTTTAAGTACTTTGGTTAAAATACCAAAAACGCTTCTTATAAATGTAGCACTTGTGAGTACTTTAACAATTGGATTCATTCTGGTGCTTCTTCTGCTGGAAGAACGTGTCGATGTACGTTTTTTGGATGCCGCTTTTTTAAGAGCTTCCTTTTCTTGTCGGGCTTTCTCTTTAGCTTCTTCGGCTTCGGCTTGTTTTATTTTTTCATTAAGTATTTCATAAGCACTTTCCCTATCAATGTCCTTATTGTATTTTTTTACCAGTTTTGATTCGGAAAGTAATGTACTTAATTCCGTTTCGGTTAAAATATCCATTCTACTCATAGGAGCTCGCATCATGGTAGCAGCCAGTGGTGTTGGTCTACCTTTTTCATCTAAAGCAGATACTAAAGCTTCCCCAATACCTAATGATGTTAGTACTTCTGTAGTGTCGTAATACTCAGAGTCCGGGTAATTTTCAGCGGTTAATTTTATAGCCTTTCTATCTTTAGCGGTAAATGCTCTTAAGGCGTGTTGTACTTTTAAACCCAGTTGCCCTAAAACAGCTTCAGGAACGTCTGTTGGGTTTTGCGTTACAAAATATAATCCTACTCCTTTACTTCGTATTAATTTTACAATGCTTTCTATTTGGCTCAATAATGCTTTTGATGCTTCATTAAATATTAAATGAGCTTCGTCTATAAATAGAATTAATTCAGGTCTGTCGCTATCACCTTGTTCTGGAAATGTTGAATATATTTCTGCTAATAAACTTAGCATAAATGTAGAGAACAACTTAGGCCTATCTTGTATATCGGTTAATCTTATAATGTTGATATAACCACGGCCATTCTCATCTATTCGTAACAGGTCTTGAGTGTCGAAAGATGTTTCACCAAAAAACAAATCTGCGCCTTGTTGTTCCAACTCAACAACTTTTCGCAAAATAGCTCCGGTAGACGCTGTTGAAATTCTACCATAAGCTTCTGCAAATTCAGCTTTTCCTTCTTGGGTGGCGTATTGTAATATTTTTTTAAAATCCTTTAAATCGAGGATAGGTAATTTATTGTCGTCGCAGTATTGGAATATAACGGCTACAATTCCGGATTGTGTTTCGGTTAAATCTAAGATTCTAGAAAGCAATACGGGACCAAACTCGCTTACGGTTGCTCTTAAGCGCACCCCTTCTTGTTCGGAAAGTGTTAAAATTTCAACAGGAAAACTTTTAGCCTCAAACGGAAGCCCTATTTTTTCATGACGTTCATCAATTTTTGGGTGTCCAGGACTTGGTTGTGCCAATCCGCTTAAATCTCCCTTAATATCCATAAGTAATACAGGAACACCTTTATCGCTCAAGTTTTCTGCTAAAACTTGTAATGATTTTGTTTTCCCTGTTCCGGTTGCACCGGCAATTAAACCATGACGATTCATGGTTTTTAAAGGTATTTTTACATGAGCACCCGTAACGGTTTCACCGTTTAACATGGCAGCACCTATTGGAATAAAATCCCCTTTAGTCGTATTGCCTTCGGTTATGAGTTTGAAAAAAGCCTCCTTATTATCCATACATTAGAATTTTGCCTAAAAATACAGGAAAAAAAGAAGAAGAAAAAAATTAGTAGTAATTATAAAACATATCTTCTTTTTTAAGGAGTTTCTTCTATTATTCACGCCATTTTACCCAAATAATCGCAGCAGGGTCATCAACACCAGAACCGGCAGATCTGGCTTTTAACATGATATAATCCCCAGCGTTAAAATCGATGTTAAACGTAGTTCTTGTAAAAGAACCTCCAGAAAGGCTAAACCTTCCATCTAGGGTAGGGTCTGCATTGTTTCCCACATTGGAGCCATTAATTACAAGATCAAAACTTTTAGATGTATTTCCTCCTGAAGATTCTATGGTTAAGTAAACAATAGTACCATCGAAAGGCATTTTTGGTCCGGTATCATTTTCTGTAGATGAATCGTCCCCAAGGTCTCCTCCAAACCATAGCATATCATCATCTGCAGTGAATGCGTAACCATATTGAAGTGCTGTAGTTTCAGTACTAAGCCATTTGGCTCTGGTTGCATCGTACATAAATAGTTTGTCACCAATAACGGCGAGTTGCCCGGTTACAGAACCGGTTGGTGCAGATTGCGGGTTTAATTCTAATGCAGGAATCCCGGTGTTAGTTGTTTCAATTTCTAATTCGGCAGTTGGAGAGGTCGTACCAATTCCAACTTGAGAGAAGCTATAATAACTGCATAGCAGCATTATAACACAGTAGGTTATTTTTTTCATTTTGGAGAGAGAGGTTATTAAGCAATTTACTTTGGTTATTAAATAAATAATGTATTTCTATTTATGTCATATGTTTGTTTTAAGTTATTTAATTTAGAGATTATTATTGGGTTACTTTACTTGTTTAACAAAAATGGAATGGTAAGACAATATCTGCATTGCTCATCCATACTTAACACAGATGTTTCTCTATCTGTTACAGCACCAGTTCCATAATAAGGGGATTTAATGTTACCACCGGAAACATCAATTCGAGCTTGTGGATTAGTATAACTGAAGCCCATTTGGATAAAGTTATTATAATGACCACGAACTGGCATTAAAGAATAAACTATTTTTTTCATTGTTTGAGAGTGTGTGAAAAAGCAATTTATTTATGTCACTAATATATTAAATAAAGCATTTATGTCAATATTATTTGCTTTAAGTCATTTAGTTTTTTTCATTAATATGTTGTTAATCGATTTTTTGTGAAAATTACTCAAACTAGCACAAATTTTCTTACTTAACATTCACGTTAATAGTAAATTAATACTTACAAACGAACTTACTGTACAAGAGTCTGGATTTATCGTACTAATTATGTATTTAGGAAAAAACATAATAGCGCGTACAAAGCAACATTATAGAGTAAGCCATTTTTTTCATTTTATAAGAGGGATTTAGAGCAATTTGTTTTTCAATTATAACATATGAATTTAAACAACGAGAAATTAAAATCAAAATATAATATAATGAACAATAGAGGCCTAAACCTTTTTTTGAGTTATTAGATACAAGGTTGAACCCTCGGTAAATAAAGGGATGTGGTTACTATTAAAGTAAGGTTTTTATGTTGCTTATTAAAAAAACAGATGTAGGCGCATTGCTTCGAGACTTGTAAGAATTAATAACTGATTTAGCAGAGTTTTTGATGTAAACGATATTTTAACAGCTAATTTATTTAACGAAAAACTGATTAGCGTTTATAGTAGAGCCTACAACATAAGAATCTGGATTTGTTCCCCAAGTAAATAGCATAGAAATAGTTCCAAAATTTTCGTAATACCAAAATTCTATTTTGTGCTCTCCTTCTGCCAATGTAATACTACCGCTAACTGTTGCAAGAGGCGGAGGGTTATCTGTCCAGTTTTCAATAACTAGAATATCGTCTATAAATACTCTACTGCCATCATTAGTTCTGGCATTAAGTGTAAAAGTTCCTGTGTTTTTAACTCTAAGTATTCCTGAATAACGTACAATAAATCCATCGGCGTCTGGTGCTATAGCTAATAACGCAGCATCGTTCATGTCGTTATTTAAAATGCCTTGAGAAGTAGATATACCCAATGTGCGTTTATTACCAATATTGGGTTGGGTGGTATTTACTATATCCCATGTATGATATTGCAGTCCTTTGTTTAAAGGAATTTCAATAATATCTCCGTCATTTTCTACTCCTAATAAAAATTGTTCGGTTCCTATGATTGTACCATTTCCATAGCTAGAAAATTTAACAGTCCCATTGTCAACATCAAGTTGCGCCTGGGGATTGTTTGTTCCAATGCCTATTTGAGCAAATGTATGGCCATACACCCAAAAAAATATTACTGCGTGATAGACTGCTTTTTTCATTCTTTGTTAGAGTGGTTAAGGAGTTACTTACTTTAAATTTATTCATGTGTGGGGGGATGTATTTGTTTTATAAATAGTATTTAAAAGGCATACTGTTTTATGTTTTATTACAGTTTATTAATTCTGTTTACTTATTTAGTAAAAAATTGGTTGGCGTTAATTATGGAACCAACAGGGTAAGAATCTGGATTTGCACCCCAGGTAAATTCCATAAATTCACTAATGGTGTTTTCATAGTACCAAAATTCAATTTTATGATCTCCCTGTGCCAGAGTAACACTATTAGAGCGCGTGGTAGAAGGTTGATCGAACCAATTTTCAAGAACAAGAACATTGTCTATGTAAATCCTGCTACCATCATCAGATCTTGCATTAAATGTAAATGTTCCTGTATTATTAACACGTATAGTACCTGTATAATAAATTATGTATCCATTATTATCGGGTGCTATTGCAGCTCGAGCAGCATCGTTTAAATTACCGTTGTGTACGCCTTGAGAGGTAGATACGCCCAGAGCTCTTATATTATCAATATTGGGTTGGCTTGTGTTGGATATGTCCCATGTATAGTATTGAAGCCCAGTACGATTAACTGTGTTTAAGGGAGATTCAATGATATTTCCATCGCTATCTACACTTAAAAGGTATGTTTCGGTACCTGTTATAGTGCCGGTACCATAATCTGAAAATCTGACATTTCCGCCGGTAACATCAAGTTGGGCCTGCGGATTTGTTGTTCCAATACCTACCTGGGAAAAACCAGAATAATGTATACAAAACAGTAGCATAGAATAGGCAATTTTTTTCATTTGTTGAGAGATTTAGGGGTGTTCATTTCAATTAAACAAAGTCAAATTATAAAAACAGAATTTAAAATCAAAGTATAATATAACAAGGTAAGGATGATACGGTCTCTTTAAATGGCGATTTATAATAGCTTACTCTCTGTAAACGAAGGGGTTTGGCTATAATTTAAGAAAGAACTTTATGTCATTTAATAATTTCATAATGTAGGTTTTAAGCTTCTATTTTTGTAAGAATAAATATCTTTTTTCTCTTTATGAAATTTAAACGACTTCCTTAATTTAAATAGATTTTTGGGATGCAAAATTAAACCGAGCTGTAACAGATTTACAAAAAGAGAAGAGGCAAATCTAAATATAAAAACTAGGTATGAAAATAGGCATTTATATGTATCTTTGCGGCCTATGAAAGAAATGATTCAGTTACAGATAGATAGAGGGGAAATGCTTCCTTTAATGGAAGAGTTTTATACGATTCAGGGCGAAGGGTACCATAAGGGAACTGCTGCTTATTTTATTCGTATTGGGGGATGTGATGTGGGATGCCATTGGTGCGATGTTAAAGAAAGTTGGAATGCCAATTTACATCCACCTACCGAGACTGTTAACATTGTTGAAAATGCCAAAAAGTACAGCGATACTATTGTTGTAACTGGAGGTGAGCCTTTAATGTGGGATATGACAGTTTTAACAGAGCGATTAAAAGACAAAGGGCTTCAGGTACATATAGAAACATCTGGTGCTTATAAATTTACTGGTACTTGGGATTGGGTTTGTTTATCTCCAAAAAAAACAAAGCTGCCCACTGAAGAGGCTTATGAGAAGGCTGATGAACTTAAGATGATTATTTATAATAAAGATGATTTTCGTTTTGCTGAAGAGCAAGCGGCTAAAGTTAATAAAGACTGCATTTTGTATTTACAACCGGAATGGAGTAAGCGAGATAAGGTAGTGCCAGAGATTGTAGATTATGTTATGGCTAATCCTAAATGGAAAGTATCGCTTCAAACGCATAAGTATTTGAATATTCCTTGAGTTTTTTAGTGTTTAGTAGGCAGTAGGCAGTAGGCAGTAGGCAATAGGTAATAGGCAATAGGCAATAGGTAAATAGGTAATAGGTAATAGGCAATAGGCAATAGGCAATAGGCAGTGTTCTGTTTGGTTGAATGATAAAAATAAAAATGTTCCTAATAGTTTTATACTAAATAGGAACATTTTAGTTTTGCCTAGCTTCTAGCTTCTAGCTTCTAGCTTCTAGCTTCTAGCTTCTAGCTTCTAGCTTCTAGCTTCTAGCTTCTAGCTTCTAGCTTATTACTTTGTAAAAGGTACTGCAACTCTCGTTGTTCCCCATCCTAAATGCATGTTTATGTTACCATCTCCTTCGGCAAAAGCAATAGAGAATGCGTCTAAAGGTTCTCCAGATGTTACAGGTACAGATAAACGTGCCACATCGTTACCTTCTTTATAGAAATAAGATCCCCAAACGTTTAAGTCTTTACTAATAATTGCTGTCCATTCTTTATCTCCCGGAATAGCATAAAATGTATAAGTCCCTGCTTTTACAGAGGTCTTTCCTAATTTCATATCTGTATATAAAGTTAGTTCAGCAGCTTCGTTAGCTCCTAGTCTCCAAACTTTACCATTTGGTGCTAAAGTAGCCATGTCTCTTCCTTTAAGTTGAGGTCTACTATAAACTATTTTAATAAGTTTATTGGCGTCTTTGTAGCTTGTAGGAAATGCAGCGGCATCCATCGGGCTCTTATCTAATTTTGAGAATTTTTGAGCATTCACATTGGCAGATAATAGCATAATAAATGCAAAAGCAATTGCTGAGAAAAATGTTGATTTTTTCATAATGAGTTTTTACGTTTTAAGATTAGAATTTTTTAAAGATAAATGTAAATCCTGTTAAGATTCTTATAAAAGTCGTTTGCCGATGTTAAAGTTTACATTTTGGAGCATAAAAAAAGAAGGTGTCTAAAAAGTTCTTGAATTGTCATTTTGAGCGCAGTCGAAAAATCTCAACACTTTAATAAACAGATGTTTAATTTTATGAGATTCTTCACTATGTTCTGAATGACACTTTTTAGATACCCTCTTTGTAAGGTTTTATAGTGCGAAAAATTACTTTTTCATTATTTTCACGTTCATTTCTTCTACCTTTTTATCCGATAATAAAGAAGGTGCTCCGAATAATAAATCTTCACTGGTTCCTGTTTTTGGGAAAGCCATGACTTCTCGAATGGATGCTTTTTTCTCCAAGATCATCATTAGTCTGTCTACACCCCATGCAATACCTCCATGAGGCGGCGCGCCATAATGGAAGGATTCGTACATGGTGCCAACGCTTTTAAGCATTTCTTCTTTGTTGTATCCCATGTTCTTATAAGTGGCTTCTAATATTTCGGGCTTATGGGCACGAACCGAACCGCCTCCTATTTCGTAACCATTTAGAATAAGATCGTATTGTTGGGCAATAATGTTTCCCATTTCATCGTCGTTACCATTCATATGTTTTTCAATATCATAAATGGCAGGCATGGAGAAAGGGTTGTGAGTAAACGTCCAGCGTCCTTCATCTGTTTTTTCAAACATAGGGAAGTCCACCACCCAGGCAGGTCTTAGCTCCTTAGGGTTGATTAAGCGCAACATACTTCCCAGCTCTTGACGAACTGCATCCAGGGCTTTATTGGCCGTTGCATAATCTGCGGCAGAGAAAAATACAATATCGCCTATTTGAGCATCTGTAGCTTTAATAATACCAGTAGCAATATCTTCGCCTAAAAACTTGATAATTGGCGATTGTAAATCGTTCTCGTTAACAATAATATATGCTAAACCGCCTAAGCCGTTTTGCTGAGCAATAGCAGTTAACTTTTCTATTTGTCCTTTAGATAAACGTTTGTTTCCTTGTTCTTGAGCTGATACTTTGATGCATTTTACAATACCGCCTTCTTCAATAGGTTTGCTGAATACCTGGAAGGTTGTATCTTTTACAATATCTGTTATGTCTTGTAGTTTTAAACCAAAACGTAAATCGGGTCTGTCGCAACCGTAATTATCCATCGCTTCTTTATAGGTAAGTACTTCAAACGGATGTAAAATCCATTTTTTACCGTAAATTTTCTTAACGATGTCGTTAAACATGTTTGTGTTCAAGTCTATAATTTGTTGCATACTGGCATAGGCCATTTCGATATCCAATTGTGTGAATTCCGGCTGACGATCGCCTCGGGAATCTTCATCCCTAAAACAACGGGCAATTTGGAAGTACTTTTCGTAACCACTTACCATAAGCATTTGTTTAAATTGCTGAGGTGCTTGTGGTAAGGTGTAAAATGCACCTGCTTGTTTACGGGAAGGTACTATAAACTCTCTTGCACCTTCGTCTGTTCCTGCACTTAAAATAGGCGTTTCAATTTCAAGGAAATTTTGCTCGTCTAAAATATCGCGCATCATTTTAATTACCTTATGTCGATTAACGATAACCCTACGAACATCATCATTTCTATGATCTAAGTACTTGTGTTTAAAACGAACATTCTCGTTGGTTTTCGTGGCTCTTTTAATTTCGAAAGGTAATGTTCTGGACAGGTTTAAAATTTCTAAGGAAGCCGTTTCCATTTCTATTTCACCTGTACGTAAAGCTGCATTAAAATCATCATCATTACGTTTAACAATGGTTCCAGTAACCGTTATAACCGATTCGGGTTTTAATTTTACAAGCTCGTCTAAGTTAGGGAACGATTCTCTACTTAGTCGTACTTGGAAAACTTCGTTGCTGGAGTCTCGTAAATCAATAAAAATAAGCTCTCCATGATCTCGAACACTCGATACCCAGCCCGAAAAAGTAACATCCTCGGAGATATTAGCTTCAGAGATATCCGAAATTAAATGCGTTCTGTATTCGTCTTTTATAACGATAGGAATTTCTGGTAAAACCTCTTCTTGTATTTTTGTAGTTGGTTGCCCATTGTTGGTTGCTGGTTGTTGACTGCTGGTTGTTGGCTGCTCTGTTTTTGCTGATGCAGAGCTTTGCAACTGATTAAGAATCTCTTCTCGAATTACTTTTCCGGAAGCACCTTTACCAATAATGGCAATGACCTTACCTACTAAAATACCAGCTTTTCCTTGGTTACCAGCTTTGATATCGTTTGCAACAGCTTCATTCTCTGAAATTACTTTTGCAATGGCATCCTCAATTTGAGATTTAGAGATTGTATTGTCTTCAAAATACTTGTTGTAATTGAAATCCCTGTCTTTTAGATAAGACGTTATGGCATTTTGAACTAATACGGATGTTATTTTCTCATCCTTGAAAAGTTGGAAAATTTCAATAAGGTGTTCAATTCTGTGTATATCTGCATACTCGTCTGCACCAATATTATTCACTAACGTTTTTGCAACAAACGATGGGTCGTTAAGCGCTTTGTTTATTGTCATAAACGTTTTTGAGCGTAAGGAATCTGCTGTAAAAAATTTGGCATCCTGTGGTAGCACGCCGCCTTTAATCAAGATTGATTCTACGGCATAGGGCAGGGTACTGGTATCTACCTGAATAGAATCGACTACTTCTTTAATAGAAACAAAAGGTAAATCGGGTTCTGATATAAAACGATAATCGGCCTCGAACTCCTTTTTACGCATCGTTTTGGTTTGCTTTAATTCGGCATCCCATAAAACGGTGGTTTGTTCTGGTCGAAACTCCTTGTGTTCGATGTAGTAGTTGAATTGTTTTTCAACTTCTTCTTTTAAAGCTTCTACCATAAACTTAAACGAGTTTAAGTTTTTTATTTCGGTACGTGGGTTTAAAACATAACTGTGTTTTTTACGTAATGATACAGAAACGTCCGATTTAAATTCTCCTTTTTCAAGGTTAGCTTCAGATATTTTTAAATTCTGAACGATACGTTGAATGTACTGCGCATAAATTGAAGCATCTTCAATATGGCGAATACATGGTTCTGTTACAATTTCTATAAGGGGAACACCGGCTTTATTAAAATCGACCAGCGAAACCTTTTTTTCGTGCATCAATTTAGCAGCATCTTCCTCAATATGCACTTGCGTTAAATTAACGGTGAATTGAGACCCATCGTTTCGGTAACAAGATACCTGTCCGTCTGGTATGATGGGGTTGTGAAACTGCGTAATTTGGATGTTCTTTGGGTTATCCGGGTATTCGTAATGTTTTCTGTCCCATGAAATCACATCGTTTTCGAAAGATGACTTTACAGCTTTTCCAAAATAAATAGCTTTATTAAGTGCTTCTTTGTTAATGGCAGGTAAAACCCCCATTTGTCCTGTACAAACAGAGCATATATTTTCGTTTGGTGTTAGTGTTTCCATGTCGCCGTTTGGGCAAGAACAAAACAACTTGGTTTTGGTATTTAATCGTACGTGGGTTTCTAGTCCGATTACCAATTCTAACTCGTGGGCTTTTAATGCCGCGTCTAATTGTTCCAGTTCCATTATATCATGTCTTTTAAGAAGTTAGCAAACTTCAAAACGAGTTCGTCATTATTTTTTGCTGCCGTAAGTTGTAAGCCTGTTTCTGTACCTTGAGGAATGGTTAGGGTTGGCAGGTGTCCTAAACTAAAACCTACGGTATAGGCATCGGATAAATACATGGCTAAAGGGTCTTTTAAACTATCTCCGATTTTTGGAGGTCTACTAGGTGTAACAGGCGATAGGATGATATCGACTTCTTCAAAATCTTTTTCAAAATTTTCAGAAATAGCATCTCTTAAAGCGAGACCTTTTAAATAGATTTCATCGGAAAACCCCTGAGATAATACCTGGTTACCACCAACAATTCTTCGTTTGGTTTCTTCGGAAAATTTCTCTGATCGGGTAATAGCGTACGATTCCTTTAGGTTTTTATCTTCTATACGGTCGCCGTAATTCGTACCGTCTAAACGCGATAGATTAGAGGCTGTTTCTGCCATAGCTAAAGTATAATAGGTAGAAACCAGAATATCAGATTTAAAGAAATCGAGTTCTTTTACTTCTATACCTTTTGCTTTTATTTTTTCGATAGTTGCTAAAAAATCGGCTTTTATTTGTGCATCTATGGCTTCGCTTTCAATAAAGTTTTTAAAATAGCCAACAGTTTTAATGTTGGATGCATTTAAAATACTGTCTTCTTCTATAGTTTTAGAAGTGTATGTGGTTTGATCCTTTGTGTCTTTACCACTCATGGTGTTTAAAACAATACGGATATCTTCAACAGATTTTGCCAATGGTCCTACGCAATCTGTAGATGAAGCGTAAGCCATTAAACCATAACGCGAAATACGCCCGTAGGTTGGTTTTAAACCGTATACGTTATTATAGCCTGCGGGCTGACGTACAGAACCACCGGTATCGCCACCAATAGAAAAAATGGTATAGTCTTTAGCAACGTTTACGGCAGATCCGCCACTGGAACCTCCTCCAACTAATTCTGGGTTTACAGCGTTTTTTACGGCACCAAAAATGGTGTTTTCGCTCGATGATCCATGGCCAAAACTATCGCAGTTTTCCTTAACAATTGGTATAGCGCCCGCATCCAATAATTTTTGAATGGCAGTAGCTGTATATGCCGATTTGTAGTTTTTGAGTAAGTCTGAGCTTGCTGTTGTATACGTGCCTTGTAGCATGTATACGTCTTTAATTCCAAACGGAATTCCTTCTAGTAAGCCAATGGTCTCGCCATTTGCAATTTTGGCATCTACCAGGGCTGCTCGTTCTAAAGCCAAGTCTGTTAATAAAGAGTTTACGGTGTTATGAGTATTCTCTTTAAGTAAGCTTAGTTTTTCTTGTACCAAGTCTACACAAGATATTTTCTTATCCAGCAGTTGCTTATGGATGTGTTGTATTTGAGATTCCATATCTATTCTTCAATAACTTTAGAAACTACTAAATAGCCATTTTTCTCTTTTGGGAAATTCTCTTTTATGATTTGTTTTTCTAAAGCAGAGCTTTCAATCACTTCATCATCCCTCAAATTATTTATAGATACGCAATTATTATGATTATGATCAAAGGGATTATTATTTGTTGCTTGTGCATTTTTAATTACATCAAATAACTTATTTACAGCCTCGGAAGGTTGTGCGCCTTTAATACTCGACAATACGTCGACTGTCATAATTTTACTCATGGTTTCATTTATTAGATTAATAAAAAAGCCTTCCGAATTCGGAAGGCTTTACATATTTTTAAACAATAACCTTCCAGTCCTAAAAATTAGGATTATTGAAATTATTATTGTTATTATTTCTTGTCATAGTACTCGTTCTATTGTCAAAGATAGATAGAATAAATTTACTAAACATCATTTTTTACTCGTGGAATATTTTTATTGTCATATTATTAAAAAACTTAAAATTAATTTATTAGTTCTACAATAATTATTCGTTTGGGCTTAATTCTTTACAGAATATTTTACAGCAAAAAGTAAGGAAAAATGATTTTATTCCTGTTCTGTCTATTAAATTGTAACCATATGAAACAGTAAAGGTTTCCATGGGCTAATATTTGTTAAACTGAAAAGTTTAAATATAAATAAGCTTTAGAGTAACCGTTAATATTAACTATGTTATTTACACTTTTGATGCTTGTTGACTGAAAATTTAATGAAAACAATCATTTTTGTATAGCTCCGTTTAATGATTATTGGATAGTTTTGTTATCTATTTCTTAATAGAGTTGTCCCGGTCTTTCTAAATAAAGTTTTAATGTTATAAAAGTAATATTAAGATAAAGGTTACACGCATATGATAGTGTGAAGTGATTGTTTACAAATTAATAATACTTTTTTGATAAAATCGGTATGAGATTTGTTGGGGTAATATCTTAATTAATGAAACAGACAATTAAATAGCCTCAAATTAGAACTTAGGACGATAATCTATGCTAACCAAAAGAATAAATAACTGGTTTACTCACTTTAAAAAATATTTTTTTACATATAAAGATGGCTTTTTTGAATTGAATTTTTTGATGAATTCACCAAAAGTAATGATTGAGAGTGTGAGGAGAATGCCGTTTATGAATTGTGATACAAAAAACCAAATCATAAAAAACGATAATCTTTTTTTTGAAGCAGACATGCATTATCAGGAGTTGGAAGAAGGTCTTTGGGTTATGTATGCTAAGGCATTTTATAAAACGAATGTATGTTTTAAAATGATATACGATGAGTATATACCTATTGAATATTATTCATTAAGCTATAATGTTTTAGAAAATAAGCTATTTAAAAAGAGACCAACTAATAGTGATATTAATTATACGAATGAAACATGGAGTTTGGTAAAACCCGCAACAACTTATGTGGATAGTCAATTAAAAGGAACAAAGGCAGAACATCTAACTATTTATTTTACAGAAAAGTGGTTAACTCGTAATATTTTTAGCGATTTAAGATTTAATAATAATAGTTTTAAGGATTTTTTTAATTCTAAAGACCAAACGCATATTGTATGGTCTGGAGATACCAATTTTGTTAATAATGAGTTTCATGATATTGCAAAAACTATTCTAGAAAAAGGGTATCAGGGTGTAGCCAATGTATTTGCTTTAAAGTTTAAAGTGTATAAATGTATTCAGGATTTGTTTTTAGAAGAAACTAAAAATATAAAGCTAAACCCCAATTTATCTAATGTAGCCCTTTTAAAGCAATTAAAAATTGAAAACTTTTTAAAGGAAAATCTGGAGGGCAAATTTGTTGGAATTGAGTATTTGTGTGGCAAATTTAAAATATCTCCAACAAAACTTAAGCATGATTTTAAGGAGGCTTATGGTGTGTCGTTGTTGCAATATTTTCAAAAAGCCCAAATGCGAAAAGCTAAAGATTTGATAGAAAATAAAGGTCATAAAATTAACGACATAGCTTTAAGATTTGGTTATGAAAAAGCTAGTAATTTTTCTAATGTGTTTTTAAAACACAATGGTAAATTGCCATCATTTTACAAGAAAAAATAGCGAAAAAACGTTTTAAGTTAAGGTAGATCTCTTTTCGATTTTAATCGAATTTACCAAACTATAAGCAGTCTTTTGTTTAGTAGCTGCCATGCTTTACAAGCAGTTGCATAGTTTTCTTCACTTTGTGAAAAATAATTAAAGAGAAATGTCCTTTTTGGGGGTTTTTAGTCTTTTTGGGGGGTATTTTAAATCATGGGCTTTATATCTTTGCACATTACATTAAGTTAAAACTATGGTGGATTTATTATGTTGTTTTATATAACATTTTAAATTATTATAATTTTAGGTAAGTTAAGTCCCAAAAAAAACTAATAATAAACCGTGGGGGTTAAAGATTTATTAGCTTTTTAAAGCCGTCATCTCATCGACGGCTTTTTTTATATTCAAACTTTAGTTTTTACCCTAATCTCAACAAGGGGAGTTTACATATAAAACGAAAAACGTCTGGTACATTTCAGATTATTAATCAGATTGTAAAGATCTTTAAAGCGGCTCCGAATAACTTTAACAAAATAGATGCTGGGCTTTTAAATAACAGTGTTTATTTTATGCTTGTTTTGTGTTAAAAGTTCTACAGCACACACAAAAACATTCAATAATGTCCTTTTTGGGTTGAGGTTAGTCTTTTTTGGGTTCAATAGTTAGAGGTTGGGTTTATATTTTTGACAAAAATTCAATTCAAATCACTATGAATGATGTAGGTATGGCTGTTGATCCTGATACACCATTAACAATAGTCAATAGTATGTTTAATACTTTATTGTTGTTTAAAACCGATTCCAATGTACCCGATAATAGTCTTTCTTCATATCAGACGGAAGATGTATGAAAAATAAAAGGTATAACAATATTAAAAATCAATGCCCCGCTAGAAAACGAGCTTGCATTTAACATGTGCCCCAACCCCAATAAGGTGGTTAAATGTTAGCTCAATGTTTTCTGGCCCTTATCAAATTATAATTAATTACGGCAGGTTGTAAAAACCTTTATGTAGTTCCTTGTAATTTTAATAAAATAGTTTAAGTAATGGGTTTTATATTGTTAAAGATACCTGACATACTGTAGTCCATACAAAGAAACTACTCGTTAGAAAGTAGTCCGCCCTATTTATTAATTTTAAAAGCTGCCGTTTTTGGTAGCTTTTTTTGCTTGAAGCGGTTTATACCAGTTTTAATTTAACTCGATTTAAAAACAGTCTAACTTTAACGATAAATGCACTAAAAATGTTACTTGTCGCCTTGAGTACCTCGACAATGCATAAACTAAAGTCGAAAGGTCATTAAAATCTACAAATTTAATAGGTTTAGACTTTAGCCTGTCTTGAGTACAGACGGAAGATTCAACCCTTTAGATGTGTTTAAGTTTTTGACATTCAATGTAATATCGTTGTAATTGCGTCGAGTAATTAAGTTAGAAATAGTATTGGGTGTTGTGAGTGTAGTTTGTATCTAAAATTTAAAAATTATAGGCTATTGGTCTTTTCGGGATATGTTGGTCTTTTTGGAGTGAAGTAATGGTCTGAGAGTTTATATTTTTGGCAAAATTTTAAAACTGAATTATTATGAGTAAAACAGTTTGGTAATCACTGATCATACAATTTACCGTTGGCAAACATTAAAAATGAAACATAAACAATTGAATATTTAACTAATGAAGCAAGTTTACACTTTTAGCTTAACTTTATTATTTTCATCTTTTTTAAGTTTAAATACCCAAAGTCTTTTAGGGGTAGATACTTCTATTGATTTGGCACATGCAGGATTTCAGAATGATTTTGTTTAAAACAGGAGTAGTTGGTTTTTATATAAAGCTTTTCGAACGGAGAGATTGATTAAGCTAATTTAACCAATAATTATATTTAATTAAGTAACCTTATTTTGTGTCATACTTATTATTGTAAATCCTTAAGTTTAAACACAAAAAAAGCTAGTAATTGTAATTTAAGTAGGTTTTCTTTTACTGGGCTTTTATGGCTGCTCGAATACGAGCAGCTTTTTTTATGAACCTTAATTTTCATTAAAACTTTACAGCTATAGACTAATAACGAAATGCCCTTTTGGAGGTGTTTGGCCTTTTTTGGGGTTTAAAAGAGAAACTAGGTTGTCTGTTTTTGATAAAGTTTTAAGCCCTAATAGCGATAACTTAACATGATTTTGCTTGTGAGCCATCTTTTTGCTATGGCAAGAAAGCTATTTGATAGACAAATCACAGGAAATATGTCTTTAGCTAACGCGGTTACATGCATTAAACCGAATGGATGCAAAATTATTAAGACATGGAGTTTTCTATTATAAATAATACCCAAAACGCTGTGTTCAACACAAAAAACTAGTGGTTAATAAAAAGTGATCTTAAACTTGTAAACTAGTTTTAAAAGCTGTCATATTATTGACGTCTTTTTTTGTTAAAAATAGGTCGTTTTTTTTATTTATACGATTAAAAAGATCTTGGTGTTAATTCAGAATATCGCTTTTAAAGGGCTTTATGTTTTTATGCGGGATTCAAAAGAAGAAAATAAGCTAAAATCTAATTTAAGGTGCTTTTCATGCGATTTAAGGCATTTTTAAGAAATTAACAATTGTTGATAATTATTGTATAAAGTCTCAGAAATGCTTTTTAAAGGGGGGATGATTTTGTATATTTGTTAGTAACCAAACAATGATGCCTTTGCATCATTTTTTTATGATTTGAAATCAAATATAAAGACAAAAATTTTATGAGCGAAGAAAATAAAAATCAATATTCGGCAGATAGTATTCAGGCTTTAGAAGGTATGGAGCATGTACGTATGCGTCCGTCCATGTATATTGGTGATGTTGGCGTACGTGGTTTACATCATTTGGTATACGAAGTTGTAGATAACTCTATAGATGAAGCGTTAGCAGGTCATTGTAACAACATTACCGTGACGATTAATGAGGATAATTCTATAACCACTGAAGATGATGGACGTGGTATCCCTGTAGATTTACATAAAAAAGAAGGGGTTTCTGCTCTTGAAGTTGTAATGACTAAAATTGGAGCAGGAGGTAAATTTGATAAGGATTCTTATAAAGTATCTGGAGGATTGCACGGTGTTGGTGTAAGTTGTGTAAATGCCCTATCGGAACATTTAAAAGCAACTGTTTATAGAGGAGGAAAGGTTTACGAACAAGAGTATGAGCGTGGAAAAACCTTGTATCCTGTTAAAACCATTGGAGATACCGATAAACGCGGAACTACGGTTACCTTTAAGCCAGATTCTACTATTTTTACCCAGACTTTAGAATATAGCTACGATACGTTAGCAAGTAGACTGCGTGAGTTAGCTTATTTAAATAAAGGTATTACTGTACATTTAGTAGATAAGAGAACTAAAACTGAAAATGGCGAATACGAAGGAGAAACATTTTATTCTGAAGAAGGGCTAAAGGAATTTATAAAATATCTGGATGCAACCAGAGAACCTTTAATGAAAGATGTTATAGCCTTTGAAGGAGAAAAGAATGATGTGCCAGTTGAGGTAGCGATGGTTTATAATACATCGTATGCAGAAAACTTACATTCTTATGTAAATAATATTAATACACACGAAGGAGGAACACATTTATCAGGTTTTCGTAGAGGTTTAACCCATACACTAAAAAAGTATGCCGACGAATCTGGTATGTTAGAAAAACTAAAGTTTGATATTTCTGGAGACGATTTCCGAGAAGGTCTAACAGCAATTGTTTCGGTAAAGGTTGCAGAACCTCAGTTTGAAGGACAAACCAAAACCAAGTTAGGAAACAGGGAAGTATCTGCAAGTGTTAGTCAAGCGGTTTCAGAAATGTTAACCGATTATTTAGAAGAGCACCCAGACGATGCGAAAACGATCGTTCAAAAGGTGATTTTAGCTGCACAAGCAAGACATGCGGCTCAAAAAGCCCGTGAAATGGTACAGCGTAAAACGGTGATGTCTATAGGAGGGTTGCCTGGAAAACTATCAGATTGTTCAGAGCAGGACCCTACTAAATGTGAAGTATTCCTTGTAGAGGGAGATTCGGCAGGTGGAACTGCAAAACAAGGTAGAGATCGTGCCTTTCAAGCTATTTTGCCACTTCGTGGTAAGATTTTGAATGTTGAGAAAGCTATGCAGCATAAAGTGTTCGAAAATGAAGAGATAAAAAACATTTTCACGGCACTGGGAGTAACTATTGGTACAGAAGAGGATAGTAAAGCGCTTAACTTATCAAAATTACGTTATCACAAAATTGTTATTATGTGTGATGCCGATATTGATGGTAGTCACATCGCAACCTTAATTTTAACCTTCTTCTTTAGATATATGAAGGAGTTAATAGAAAACGGTCATGTTTATATTGCTACTCCACCTTTATATTTAGTAAAGAAAGGTGCTAAAAAACAATATGCATGGACAGATAAAGAGCGTGATGGAATTATTTCAGAATTTGGAGAGAATTCTAAAATTCAACGATATAAAGGTCTTGGAGAGATGAACGCCGAACAACTTTGGGATACTACCATGAATCCGGAATTTAGAACCATGCGTTTAGTACAGATCGATAATGGTACCGAAGCCGATAGAATTTTCTCTATGCTTATGGGAGACGAAGTGCCACCACGTAGAGATTTTATTGAAAAGAATGCTATCTACGCAAATATAGATGCCTAAGAAGGCTTTGTAGATTAGTAATAAAGAGTTTGGTTTATAACTTGAATATAAGGAATAAGCCTAAAAAACAAGAGGTCTAAAAGTAATTTTAGACCTCTTGTTTCGTTTTAAAAGCAAACAGATCAAACCTTAGCGTTATATGAACATGGCTTACTTCCAAAAGAGAACCCCCAGATTTATAATCAGGTTTATTCAACAAAGCAATCTAAATTATACGTTTTTTAAGAGAAATAATAATAGGGTACAACCCAGATATCTATTAGTATTTGCCTTCATTTTCTGATAGAAATATCGTTCAAATGCATTTTTTTTCGACAAAAAGTTGTTTTGCGTAGTTTTTTTTATACTTTTGTTTCAACCAAATTTAATAAAAGGATGAAAAAAATAACCTTATTATGTTTACTATTTTTAGTAACTCATGTATCTCGTTCGCAAGAACTTGAAAGTATTTTACTTGCAGCTAGAGATGACGCAAACAAATTAACAGCAGCTTATATCAGTCCTGCAATGAAAGGGTTGATTTATGGCATGAATAGTGGATGGTATCATACTGCCAAAGCCCATAAAAAATTAGGTTTCGATATTACAATTGGTCTAAACGCTTCAATGGTTCCATCAAAAGATGAATTATTTGATATTGCAAGTTTGGGATTAACGAGTATAAACGCACCGGGATCTACTTTAACTCCAACAGTAGCTGGTTCAGGCGATGGTGTTATGTTAAATGTTGACGGAACCGTTCAAGGCCAAGTAGTAACAGCATCTTTTCAAATGCCCGAAGGTATAAATGATGATTTGCCTTTAGGAGCCGTACCAACGCCAACCATACAGGTGGGTGTAGGATTGCCTTATAAATTTGATGTTATGTTACGTGCCGTTCCTAAAGTAGGGAGCGACGATGTAAAAACTAGCCTTTTCGGGGTAGGTCTTAAAAAAGAAATAACCAGCATTTTTGGTCCCTTAGACAAATTGCCATTACACGTTTCATTATTAGGAGCATTTACTACTATGAACTTAGATTATGGTATTGACGGTAACACTATACCTGGACAGAACCAAAATGCAGAGTTCAAATTAAACTCATATACATTTCAAGCCATAGGTTCATTAAACTTTCCAGTTATTAATATTTATGGAGGACTTGGATATACCGGAGGTAGTTCAACATTAAAAATGTTAGGTACTTACGAGTTGCAATACGATAACATTCCAACTGTTATACCAGTAACAGACCCTATAAGCCTAGATTTTAATGCAGGTGGTTTTAGAACAACATTAGGTGTTAGACTAAGCCTAGGATTCTTTAAGCTTTTTGCAGATTATACCTTACAAGAGTATAATACATTATCTGCAGGAATGGCGTTTAGTTTTAGATAAAAAAACATAACTAAAGTCATTCAGCTTTAGTTAGTTTATATTTCGTAGTTAGTTTTAAAAGTACAGGATTTAATCCTGTACTTTTTTTATTTAAAGTATATTAATTCGTAGTTTTGCATGATCAAAATCATATAATAAAGGCTTTAAAATTGCGAGATTTGCATAGTAAAGTTTTATTAAGATTAGGAATAATTAACGGAGTTATAAATAACTTAAAAAAATAGAATAAATGAAAGTAACAGTTGTAGGAGCAGGAGCAGTAGGTGCCAGTTGTGCAGAATATATTGCTATCAAAGATTTTGCTTCAGAAGTCGTTTTATTAGATATTAAAGAGGGGTATGCAGAAGGAAAAGCCATGGATTTAATGCAATGTGCATCATTAAATGGTTTCGATACTAAAATTACTGGTGTAACAAACGATTACAGTAAAACTGCAAATAGTGACATTTGTGTAATTACTTCAGGAATTCCTCGTAAACCAGGTATGACTCGTGAAGAATTAATAGGAATTAACGCTGGTATTGTAAAAACAGTATCTACAAGCTTAATAGAGCACTCGCCAAATACTATTCTTATAGTAGTGAGTAACCCTATGGATACTATGACTTATTTAGCACATAAAGCAACTAACCTACCAAAAAACAGAATTATTGGTATGGGTGGTGCTTTAGATTCTGCTCGTTTTAAATACAGATTGGCTGAAGCTTTAGGAGCTCCTATTAGTGATGTAGATGGAATGGTTATTGGAGGCCATAGCGATGTTGGTATGGTGCCATTAACAAGCCATGCAACAAGAAACAGTGTTAGAGTATCTGAGTTTTTAAGTGAAGAACGATTAAATCAGGTAAAAGAAGATACAAAAGTAGGAGGTGCAACGCTTACCAAATTATTAGGAACTTCTGCGTGGTATGCACCAGGAGCAGCAGTTAGTGGTTTAGTACAAGCTATAGCTTGCGACCAGAAAAAAATGTTCCCATGTTCTACACTTTTAGAGGGGGAGTATGGTTTAAATGATATTTGTATTGGTGTGCCTGTTATTTTAGGTAAGAATGGTATAGAAAGTATTGTTGATGTACCACTTAGCGATGCCGAAAAAGCACATATGCAAACCAGTGCCGAAGGTGTTAGAAAAACAAATGGACTACTAGAGGTAGAAGTTTAAAAGTTTATTCTTTTTAAATATATTTGAGGCTACCAAAATTTGGTAGCCTCATTTAATTTATACCTTATGAAGATAACTTATGCCTATTTAATTTTTGCCTTGATTTTATTATCATGCGATGCTTTTAAAGAAAAGCATGAGCATTTGTTTATCTATGGATTTGAAAATAAAAAGACTTTTCCGCAGCAAGGCATATCCGAAACTATTCAAGTTTTAAAGAAAAGACTCGATGCATATGGAGTAAGCGATTTTGAAGTCAAGAGATATCAAGATAAAAATATAAGCGTAAAGATTAATGCGCATAATCTGGATAACGAAAGAGTTGATAGGTTACTTCTAAACCAAGGAAAACTTGAATTTTGGGAACTGCATATAGGGGAGGATTTTCATCCTTTTTTAGGAGAGGTTAATGATGAATTTGTCACTAAAGAAGATAATGATAGTCTCAAAATAAACCCATTGTTTGATAGGATCGTTGGAGTTGGTTATTCTGGAGGACCAGTGCTTTTTCGGTCAAAATCGGAAGATACGGCTGCAGTTAATTCATTATTGAAAAGAAACGAAATTAAATTTCATTTGCCTTCAGAGTTTAAAAACACGAAGTTTTTATGGGGAATCGCAGACAGTGATGGTTTCCATCCATTGTATGCCGCTAAATCCAATAGAGAAAATATGCCACCCCTTACCGGAGAATTTGTAAAAGAAGCACGTATGAATTATGATGTAGTTGGAAGACCATGTATTTCTATGGTTATGAATGAAGAAGGCGCTTTACGTTGGGAAAGAATCACAGGAAATGCATATAGGAATAATACATGTATTGCTGTGACCTTAAATAATTTGGTGCAATCTGCTCCAGGTGTTGTTTCTGGTCCGATAAAAGGAGGTAAAACAGAAATCTCTGGTAATTATACACTGGAAGAGGCTCAAGATTTGGCAATTATTTTAACGTCTCAGAAACATATTCCTAAGTTAAATCTATTGCAATATTCAAAAAGCAAAAAATAGTTTAATATCCAATAGTTTAAACAGATATTTATAAGTAAAGACAGTAGATATACTGTCTTTATTTTTTATATTTGGGGCTTAAAACATCCAAAGTACCATTTCAACAATAAAGAAACGGTTTTTGTGGTGTTAACCCTTTGAAAAATAATAGATAAACGCGCATGAAAGCGAAATGGTACTTTAGTACTTTAATTATAGCCCTTACATTATTGGGTGTTAGCCAGAAGCAAATTTCTGTACCAAATCAGGAAATTGTTATGGAGTTTATCTATGATGAGGTTACTACAGACGATGTTCAAAATGCGATTGCAGTTGTAAAGAAACAGTTGCAAACACTGGGGATAGATAATGTAAAAGTAGGTGAGAAGGCAGATGGAAGACTGAAAATTACATATTACAGCGATGTTAATGTAGACCATGTAAAAAGAGTACTTTCCAAAGAAAAGAATCTAGAACTAGATTACGCTTCACAGCAACAAGATAAAAAACACAATAAACTTCCAAACAACGAAAACACAAACGGTTATAACCTGAATGTGTATGAAATCCAAAAGGGTGCCGATAGCGATTCTAGCCTAAATGGAACCTATGTTGTAGAGTTAAAACATGAATATGATCGATCTTATAATCCTAATCTATACATAAGCATAATAGGTAGCGATGAAAAAGATCAAATTACAGAAGTAGCATATAGAGTTCGTAAAAATATTGCCATTGCAATAGATAATATGTCTCATTGTGTGCCAGATGTTAGGGCGGGGCCTTCTTTCATATAAATTCTTAAACCAATGCTTTTTACATAACTAATGGTTGCAAACCATTGAAAAAGAAACACACCGTTTAAAAAGCATTTCCCAAAAAATAATATATAATAAGATTGTTTTTAATAGAAAATCATAACAATCTTGTTTAAAACTATAAAAAACCATTGTCAAATTATGAGGTGAAATATATACTCACCCATATTTAAAAATTTGACTTAAATAATAGAATAATGCAAAATAAAGGACTAGTACAACTATTTGCTATTTTGTTCGGGTTGGTAAGTATTTACCAATTATCGTTTACATTTAAAGCAAATCGAATAGAGAGTAATGCCGAGGAGATGGCTATTAACAAAATTCCGGAATCGGAAGAAGATTATAGAGCCAAAAGAAGCCAAGAAGAGGTTGATTATTTAGAATCGATAGCAACCGATACTGTTTTTAATCTTGGTATAGCCAAGTTTACATATAACGAGGTTAAAGAAAAAGCAATGCCTTTAGGTTTAGACCTTAAAGGTGGGGTTAGTGTGACTTTACAAATATCTGTAAGAGATATTTTGGAAGGGTTGGCAAATAAAAGTAAAGACCCAGCATTCAATAAAGCGTTAGATGACGCTATCGAGCTTCAAAAAGATGCACAGGAATCATATTTAGAATCTTTTTTCAGAGCTTTCGATGCTGTTAAAGGAGATACGAAATTAGCATCACCAGATATTTTTTATACAAAAGATTTAGATGGTGAAATTAATAGTAATATGTCTGACGATGAGGTTAAGCAAGTTATTGAAAGAAAAGTAGATGAGTCTATCGTTTCTGCTTTTGAAGTATTACGTAAACGTATTGATGAATTTGGTGTAACACAACCAACCATTCAACGTCTTGGTAATTCTGGTCGTATTTTAGTTGAACTACCAGGTGTTAAAGATAAAGAACGTGCTATAAGATTACTACAAAATACGGCACAGTTGGAATTTTGGGATGCTTATAAAGGAGAACAGTTTTTTGGCTTTTTAGCACAAGCAAACAATCTTTTAAAAGAATCTGTTAAGCCTAAAGCTACGGAAACAGAACAAGAGCCTCAAGATGGAGAAAGTACAGATGAGGACAACATTGATGAACTTTTAGGAGATGCTACTACAGATTCTACAGCAGTAGATACAGAGGTTAATCCTATATTCGATTTATTAAAAGGACAAGGTTACCAAGGAGGTCCTATTATTGGAAGATTCGCACTTAAAGATAAAGCGACACTTTTAGATTACTTAAACAAACCAGAGGTAAAAGCTTTACTACCTGTAGAACAACGTTATGCTAAATTTGTTTTTGGGAAACCAGATAAGGATAGCGAAATAGTAGATTTATATGCCTTAGTAGGTAATAGAGATAATACACCACCTTTAAGTGGATCTGTTATTGTAGATGCTCGTAATCAATTTGGACCAGCAGGTAAGCCAGAAGTTTCAATGCAGATGAATGCAAAGGGAGCTAAGATCTGGGAAGCTATGACGGGTAAAGCATACAATCAGCAAAGCCAAATAGCAATTGTTTTAGACGATATTGTATACTCTGCACCAGGCGTTACAACGGGACCTATTGCAGGCGGTAACTCTTCAATTTCTGGAAACTTTACATTAAATGAAGCTGTCGATTTAGCAAACGTATTACGTGCAGGTAAATTACCAGCATCTGCAGATATTATTCAAAGTGAAGTCGTAGGACCATCTTTAGGACAAGAAGCTATTGATAGTGGTACAATGTCATTCTTAATCGCATTGGTATTAGTATTAATTTGGATGGTATTCTATTACGGTAAAGTTGGTGGCTTTGCAGATATTGCTATGCTATTAAACATTTTATTAATCTTTGGTATTCTATCTGGATTAGGAGCTGTATTAACGTTACCTGGTATTGCAGGTATCGTATTAACGATAGGTATGTCGGTGGATGCTAACGTACTTATATACGAGCGTGTTCGGGAAGAGTTAACCAAAGGAAAAGGGAAAAAAGAAGCTATTAAAGATGGTTTTGGTAATGCCTTGTCTTCTATTTTAGATGCGAATATTACAACAGGTTTAACAGCATTAATACTATTCATATTTGGTTCAGGACCAATTAAAGGATTTGCAACGACCTTATTAATTGGTATTGGTACATCGCTATTTACAGCTATTTTCATTACCAGATTGTTAATTGATTGGTATGCAAATAAAGAAGGTAGATTAGATTTTTCTACAACGCTTACAAAAAACCTTTTCAGAAATATAAATATCAAATTCCTTGAAAAGCGAAAAATAGCTTATATCATTTCAGGGACTTTTATTGTTGTAAGTTTAGGATCATTATTTACTAATAGCTTAGATCAAGGTGTAGATTTTGTTGGAGGTAGAACATATCAAGTACGTTTTGCTCAAGATGTAAGTGCTTCAGAAATTACAGGCGTATTATCTAAGCCAGATGTTTTTGGTAGCGCAGATGCAAAAACTTTTGGAGATGCAAACCAATTGAAAATCACAACCAAATTTCAAGTAAATGAAACGGGAGCAGAAGTTGATGAAGCAATTAGAGTATCATTATTTAATGCTTTACAACCATATTTAAACGGTATGTCTTACGAAGGTTTTATTAGTGATTCAGATACTAAGACTACTGGTTTAATGAAATCTTATAAAGTAAGTCCAACTATTGCAGATGATATTAAACAAGCATCATTCTGGGCGATTTTAGGATCTTTAATTGTAGTATTCCTTTATATCTTAATTCGTTTTAAAAGATGGCAATTCTCATTAGGTGCGGTTTCGGCAGTATTCCATGATGTATTAATTGTACTAGGTATATTCTCGTTAACTTATAAGTTTATGCCATTTAACATGGAAATAGATCAGGCATTTATTGCAGCTATTTTAACAGTTATTGGGTATTCGTTAAATGATACGGTGGTTGTGTTCGATAGAATTCGTGAATTCTTTAACGAGCATGGTAACTGGGAATTCAATCGTGTTGTAAACGTATCACTTAGCAGTACATTAAGTAGAACGTTAAATACCTCATTAACTACTTTAGTAGTATTATTGGCTATCTTTATTTTTGGTGGAGACTCAATTAGAGGCTTTATGTTTGCATTAATAGTAGGTGTTATAGTAGGTACTTATTCATCTTTGTTTATTGCAACACCAATCATGTATGATACAGTTCAAAAGCTAGAAGCAAAGAAAAAGCAATAAAACTAGCTTAAACAACATATTTTTCTTCATAATGAAAGCCCATCAACGTTTGTTGATGGGCTTCTTTATTTTGCTATTCAAAGGTTAGAGGCAAGTGTTTCTCAGGTGTGTATTTATGTGGTGTTTGTAGCGTAGTCCTATCTTTTTCTATAGATTTATCTTAACATTTAATTCATTTTACTGCCTTAAACAGGTAACGAAAAATTAACTTTAAACTGAGAGAAAATTATCTTATAACTATATGAAAAGTAGTATATTTGCAAAATAATAATAAGGCTAAAAACTTCATTGTAAAATTAATAAGAAGCACATGAATTTTTAGAACAAGATGGAATTGGAAATTATTTCATGAACGTAAAAAAAGAATAATAAACCCCTAATCTAAATTGTTTTATTTAATAAAAATAAAGAACTATTTAACTTAATCCACTAACAGGTTGTATCTAATTTCATTTCTGAGATAAGAGCATATCGAAACAATTGAAGAGAATAAAAGTAACTTCATTAACTTCTTAATAACCTATTAAGTATTAATTCAATTTAAAAATTTCTTGAAACGGTATAGTAGCAATTATTCATTAAGGTCTGCCAAACTTATTTTGGTATAAGTTTTATTCAGAAAATATGATAGCGAGGGGCATTTATTCCTAATATAAATTTATCCCGACCAAACCATAGGAACATTTTAAGAAAAGCATTATTAAAATCTTAATGTTGGTTTAAAATGTATATCCTTAAGAACATTTTTGTTCTTAAGTGAACTACTTTGAAAAAACATGCAACCCCAGGCCGCGAATTTCATATGATATTCATTTTAAGAAATTATTCTAATTGAACAAGAAATAATCAAACAAGTATAACAATTAAAAAAATAGGTCTGTGGCTTAAACAAAAATAAGAGGAAGCCTACAGACTACTACAATATTATAAAAATGAAAAACAAAAATTATATATGCTACTTTATAGTGGCCCTATTAAGTATAAGTAGTTTAACTGCTCAGGAACAATTATGGAAAGGAACTTTCGACGGTTGGGAGTTTGGCTTTAGAGATGGTAGAGAAGGTAAAGGCACTCGAGACGATTTTTGGAAAATCGGTCCTAATGGAGAACTACATGCTACAGGAGGTAACAATTACTGGCAACAAAGCGGTATGCGTACCGTAAAAACTTATGGTGATTATGAGTTGACATTGGAGTATAAATGGATTACAACAGGTGAAGAAGTAGATGGAAATAGTGGTATTTATATACACGGAGAAAATAATTTTGCTCAAGATAGAGGTGCATTTCCGAATTCTATAGAGGTTGAGTTAAAAAAAGGTAATGCGGGAGCCTTTATAAAAAATGGGCTAGATATGACGGCAACGGGGCATAGACCTAGTATACCCGTTGATCCTAAAAGCAAAGAAGTACCTAGGGATCCCGGTAATAGTAATATTAAAATAACAGAGTTTTTAGATGGTAACTGGAATTATCTGACCATACGAAGTATAGAAGGGAAAATTTCGGTTACACTTAATGGTATCGATGTTAATTCGGGTATCGTGCATAAAAACGGGAAGCGCATAACTTCTGGTTATATAACATTGCAATCTGCATTAAAGGATATCGCTTTTAGAAACATTCAAATAAAAGAGATAGATGCATGTATTATTACTCCTTACTTGTATGATAAAAATCCTATTGTTAATGGTGCGATGAGACAAGATGATTATGCTGAGACCGAAATTGGAGGTACAGTGTATCTTAATCCAGCTTTTGGCGGTCTGGAAGGTACTGTGTCCTGGACAGGGCCTAATGGTTTTAGTCATGAAAAAGGACTTGTAATTATTAAAGATATTCAGGAAGATGACCTGGGAATTTACACCGTTACTTTTACTGGTAAAAGAGGATGTGTTGTTAGTCATGACTTTGAAGTAGGGTTTGGAAAAAAAATTGAGATCAAGAAAACAGCTTTTTTACTTTCAAGTAACTCATCAACAAAAGAACAATTATGGAAAGGAACTTTCGACGGTTGGGAGTTTGGCTTTAGAGATGGTAGAGAAGGTAAAGGCACTCGAGACGATTTTTGGAAAATCGGTCCTAATGGAGAACTACACGCTACAGGAGGTAATAATTACTGGCGACAAAGTGGTATGCGTACAGCAAAAACTTATAGTGATTATACATTAACATTTGAGTACAAATGGATAACTCTTGGTGATGGGGATAAAGATGGAAATAGCGGCATTTGGATTCATGGAGAAAACAATTGGAAGCAAGACAATGGGGGCTACCCAAACTCTATAGAAGTACAGCTTAAAAAAGGAGAAGCAGGAGACCTCCTTAGAAAAGGGCTTGAGGTAGCTGCAGAGCCAAACTATCCTAATGTGGGCAGCAGACCGGAACGATTACCTAAACGTTTTTATTCTGAGCAGCCTATACCAGAATATACAGATGGAACATGGAATAAAATGAGTATAACAGTTATAGAAGGTAAAATTAGTGTATATCTTAATGATAGATTGATTAATGCAGGTACCATAAGTAAAAATGGAGAGCGAGTTACTTCAGGATATATCACATTTCAATCTGAATTAAAGGATTTAGCTTTTAAAAATGTTTATATTGAAGAGATAGAATCGTGCAAGGTTAATCCAGCCGTGTATGATAAACATTCAATTGAGAGCAGTTCAACGAGACTAGGTGATTATGCAGAAGTAGAGATTGGAGGTTTTGCGTTATTGGCTCCACATAATTGGCTTGAAGGTATTTGGTCTTGGACAGGACCTAATGGTTTTAGTCATGAAGGAAAATATGTAAGAATTGAAAATGTTAAAGAAACTCAACTAGGAATTTATACAGTTACTTTTACAGGTAAAAGAGGATGTACTGTTTCTCATGATTTTGAAATAGGTCTTAATAAAGAGCCAAATATTGAAACGGTTTCTGGTAAAGCTGCTCCGAAAAATATAGAAGGAAAGATAGTCGATAATAACAAGATTTTTGTTGCTAATGCAACCAATGATAAAGCTTTTACAGTTTATTTTAACGACCAGAAGTTATCAAGTATAGTCATTTATAATGCTGCCGGTCAGGAAGTATACAAAAACACTCTTAAGAATCAAGGTGCTGAGAAATCATTATTTGTAAACCAAAATTTCCTACCGGGATTATATATACTACTAGCTACAGATTCCAAAGGTAATGCAACAAGTACCAAGTTCTTGGTTAACTAATTTTAAAGTAATAAACAAGATTTTTCGTCCTTATTAGGATAAATGTTAAAAAGCCTTATTATTTAATCATAAAACCCCTTAAAACCATGTTTTTAGGGGTTTTTATATGCTTTGTATGAAACTAGTATTTAAGCTATAGTGCCCCCAAAACTTTTTGCAATGTATTGTAAAATCACTATGTAATTGATTTTTGGGAATGACTTCAAAAGCCCTTATAGGTATTTACTAGTTTAAAGTTGAATTGTTTTTTGGGACTATAGGACAAAAGTAAAATATGGACTTACTCTCTATACAAGAAATAACTATTAACCAAGTCTATATACAAGCGTTTAGCTTCATCTTCGCTAATGTTTTTAGCTTGAAATAACGCATTGGTTTTAAAAGCATTAATTATGGGTTTTTTGCTTCGAGGTCTACCATAATCGTTAGTAGCTTTTTTGTAGTATGCATATAATTTCAAAAGTGTATCAGCTGGAAATGGATCGGTATGAGCATTCACCCTGTCTACTGCTTTAAGAAACTCTATGTCTAAATCTTTTTCGCCCATTCATTAGATTTCTGCAATAACACTTTCGCCACCGCGAACTTTTTGGTTAAGTTGTACTTTTATATTGGTGTCCAGAGGTAAAAATAAATCTACTCTCGATCCAAATTTAATAAAACCACTATCGCCCCCTTGTTGGGCTTTATCATTTAGTTTGGCATAGTTTACAATGCGTTTTGCTAAAGCACCTGCAATCTGTCTGTAAAGCACTTTACCGTAGGTTTCATTTTCTACCACAACAGTTGTGCGTTCGTTTTCTTCGCTTGCTTTAGGGTGCCATGCCACTAAATATTTGCCGGGATGATATTTGCTAAAAATAACATTTCCACCAATAGGGTAACGCGTAACATGTACATTTATTGGAGACATAAAAACGCTTACTTGCAAGCGTTTTTCTTTAAAGTATTCTTTTTCAAAAACTTCTTCAATAACAACAACTTTTCCATCAACAGGAGAAACCACTTGTTTACTATTAAGTGAGGTATGTCGTTTAGGGTTTCTAAAAAACTGAAGTATAAGTATTAAAAATACAAGCAGTACAATTAGAATAAGCATTCTCAACCATCCAATTTGAATGAAATTATCAACTAATAAAGAGGATGCAATTGTAAATACAAAAGTTATAATTATAATTTTATGGCCTTCTTTATGAAACATATTGTAAAAGTCTTAAAAATAAATATATAAAAGGTGCTGCAAAAATAATACTGTCCAGTCGATCTAATAATCCACCGTGTCCAGGCATAATTACACCACTATCTTTAACATTGGCTTGTCTCTTAAACTTAGACTCTATTAAATCTCCTAGAGTACCGAAAACACTTATTATAATGCTTAAAATTAGCCAACTTGTAAAGCCTAATAACCCCGTAAAGGTAGCAATAAAATAGCTTGCTACACACGAAAAAAATAATCCGCCAAGAAAACCTTCTACGGTTTTTTTAGGCGAAATCTTTTCAAAAAGCTTTTGTTTTCCAAAGTTTTTGCCAACTAAATAGGCAAATGTATCGTTTACCCAAACTAGAATAAAAGACCCTAATAAAATGTTCGGATCGTAGTCTTCGTTATAATTGGCTATTAAAACTAAAAATACAAAAGCACTGGATATATAAAATGTTGTAAGTATAAACCGTTTAGAAGCAAAGAGCGGAATTGTTTTCTCCGAGAATAAATCTTTTATTAAAAACAGCTCGACAAAAATGGTAACCACCATAAGAATTTGAGTAGCTTCATCTAAACCCTTATCTGTATTTAAAACCGATTGCCAATAACCGAAAACAGCATACAGTATAATAAAAATAATGTAAGGGATAATACTTTTTAGGTGAATGAGTTTTTTAAACTCGCCCATACAAACCAATCCAAAACCAAAAAAAAGTACTATTAATAATTGTTCGTAATTCAGGCATAGAATTAATAGCAAGACATAGAGTAGTCCAGAAAGTGACCGAATAAGAATTTCTTTCATTCTATAAATCTTCTAAGAGTAGTAGGTAAAGATTTTTTGCACTACTACCATAACTTAAGAAATCTTTTTCGTCCCCAGATTTAAAATGTTTAATGGTTGTAATATTTGTTGGGATTTTTTGCCTGTTTTTAGATTTTATACCACGTAAACCTTCCCCGATATTTTCAACAATTTGGCTTGTGGTAGCATACACGATAAAGTTTACTGGTAATTCAGGAAGCTTTTTTTCGAATATTTGTTTTGAAGTGATAAGTAATGATCCATCATTAGCTATAAGGTTCTCACAGGTTGTTAAAAAGAACGTTGAATCACTTACCTTATTAGTATCTTTTAAATTTGAATTTGTAAACCTATCTTTTAAATTATCGTCGAATAACAGCGCCTTTTTTTCTTTCCAGTCATTCTCTTCAAGAATATATTCTAAGTTGGAATATATTTCGTTTAAATTTTCGCAATACAAGAACTTACCACCATTGGCTTTAAAGTTTATAGTAAACCTTTCGTCAATTGGTATTTTTATTTCCGGCATATATTTGCCTCTATCGTCAGATTTCAACTCTTCGCCTGAACGGCTAGATTTGGAACCAAAAATTTTTCTAAAAAGGCTCATTTAGGTGCAGCTATTAACAGAATTTTTTTAGAGGTTTATCAAATATAAAAAATCTTAAATTAACCATACGATTAATTTAAGATTTTTACTAAAAGCTTAACAAAATATACGATTAACTGTTTATTTATCTAAATTTTCCTGCTCTTCTTTTTCGAAAGCACGTTTTCCAAATATTTTTTCCAAGTTATCCTTAAAGATCACTTCTTTTTCCAGAAGTTCTTCTGCCAGCTCTGTTAGCTTGTCTTTATTGTCTTCAAGCAATTTAACGGCACGTCGGTATTGCTTTTCTATGATATCTGAAATCTCTTTATCAATCAATTCTGCAGTTTGCTCACTATAAGGTTTTGTAAAACCATATTCGCTTTGTCCTGAGTCGTAATACGTTAAATTACCAACTTTATCGCTTAGTCCGTAAATGGTAACCATGGCTCTGGCCTGTTTGGTTACTTTTTCCAGATCGCTAAGCGCTCCGGTAGATATTTTATCGAAAATTACTTTCTCGGCAGCACGACCACCAAGAGCAGCACACATTTCATCCAGCATTTGCTCTGGTCGAACAATTAAGCGCTCTTCAGGTAAGTACCATGCGGCTCCTAACGAGCGACCACGAGGAACAATAGTTACTTTTACTAGAGGTGCAGCATGCTCAAGCATCCAGCTTACTGTAGCATGACCAGCTTCGTGGTAGGCAACAGCTTTTTTCTCACTTGGTGTTATTATTTTGTTTTTCTTTTCTAAACCACCAATAATTCTATCTACAGCATCAAGAAAATCTTGTTTGTCTACCGCTTTCTTACCATTTCTGGCAGCTATCAAAGCAGCTTCGTTACAAACATTAGCTATATCTGCACCAGAGAATCCTGGAGTTTGTTTTGAAAGAAAATCGGTATCTAAATCTTTTGCCTTTTTTAGAGGTCTTAAATGCACCTCAAAAATTTCTTTACGCTCTCTAATGTCTGGTAAATCAACAAATATTTGTCTGTCAAAACGTCCAGCACGCATTAAGGCTTTATCTAAAATATCGGCTCTATTGGTTGCAGCAATTACAATAACATTAGTGTTGGTACCAAAACCATCCATCTCTGTTAGTAACTGGTTCAAGGTGTTTTCACGTTCGTCATTACTTCCAGACATAGCGTTTTTTCCTCTAGCACGTCCAATAGCATCTATCTCGTCAATAAAAATGATAGAAGGTGATTTTTCCTTGGCTTGCTTAAACAAGTCTCTTACACGAGATGCACCAACCCCAACAAACATTTCGACAAAATCTGAACCTGATAGTGAGAAGAACGGTACTTTAGCTTCACCTGCAACAGCTCTGGCTAACAACGTCTTTCCTGTTCCCGGAGGGCCTACAAGTAAGGCGCCTTTTGGAATTTTACCACCTAGTGTTGTATATTTTTCTGGAAATTTAAGAAAGTCTACAATCTCCTGTACTTCTTCTTTAGCACCTTCTAAACCAGCAACATCCTTAAACGTTGTTTTTACTTCGGTGTTTTGGTCGAAAAGTTTTGCTTTGGATTTTCCAATATTGAAAATTTGTCCACCAGCACCTCCACCGGCACCACCAGACATACGTCGCATAATAAAGATCCAAACCCCAATAAGTAAAATAAAAGGTAGAATACCCATTAAAAGATTTCCCCAATCGTTGGTTTCGGTATCGAAAGTAATAATTGGTTTTGTGGCTAAGTCTTTAGTAACCTCGTTTAAACGGTTCTCAAAATTTTGAAGATCACCAAATTCAAATTTATAGTTTGGTAATCTTGTGGCAGAAGGTATAAGTGTTGTAGGTTTAGAGTTTTTATGAACCTCCTTAGCCTCAGCTTCTCGGGTTAAATAAACTCTAGCAACACGTGTATTTTTTATAATATCGACCTTTTCAATATCGCCATCTTCCAAGAAATGAAAGAAGTCTGAAGGCGTGGTAATGTTACCATCTTCGTAGCTTCCATTACTAAATAATTGAAAGCCCAAGAATACGGCTATTAATATACCATAAATCCAATATGGACTAAATTTAGGCTTTTTATCCTTTATATTTTTTTTATCGTTTGCCATCTGATTTTTTTAGTAGCTAGTTTCTATAAGTGTTGTTTTTGCATCGCCCCAAAGACTTTCAATATCATAATACTCACGAATGTGTTTTTGAAACACATGCACTACAACATTTACATAATCTATTAAAACCCACTCAGCGTTGTCTACACCTTCTGTGTGCCAAGGATTATCTTTAAGTTCTTTGCTTACTTTTTTTTGTACTGAATTAACTATGGCGTTTACTTGAGTGTTTGAAGTACCTTCACAAATTATAAAGTAATCGCAAACCGTATTTTCAATTTCTCTTAAGTCTAGAATATTTATTCCTTTTCCTTTAACATCTTCGATACCATTAATTATTACGGATATTAGTTGATCTGCGCTTATATTTTCTTTCGCCATTAATTTTATTTAATTTATGCAAAGTTATTATTTTTTTAGTTCTTTATACTTTAAAATAATCATAAGATTTAAGAGAGCCACAATAACTTCAATATGCTTATAGTCAAACTTAATGCCATCGATTCTACAAATAGCTATTTACGAAAGCTTAGTGCTGAGGAAATAGTAGAAGATTACACGACTATTATCGCAGAAAAACAGACGCAAGGGCGCGGACAAATGGGAACTGTGTGGGATTCGCAACCATCTAAAAATCTAACGTTTAGCGTATTTAAAGATGTTTCTAGAACTCAATTAGAAGACCCTTTTTATATTAGTATTGTTACTTCTTTAGCTTTACTAAAAACGCTTCAGTTTTTTTCAATTTCTCGATTAAGTGTAAAGTGGCCGAACGACATTTTGTCAGAAGACAAGAAAATATGTGGCATATTAATAGAAAATGTCATAAAACAAAATAAGATTAATGCCTCAATTATTGGTATTGGATTAAATGTAAATCAAACCAAATTCGAAAATTTACCTAAAGCATCGTCTTTAAAAATTATATCTGGAAAAGTTTTTAACTTGGATGAAATAGTTCACGTCATTTTAAAAAACCTGGAGTTTTACTTTGACCTAATGGAAAAGGAACAATATGATATTTTAAAGAGTGAGTATGAAGCTTATTTGTTTAGAAAAAATAAACCTTCAACATTTAAAGATGAAGAAGGTCTTGTGTTTTCTGGTTTTATAAAAGGTGTTTCCGAGTCTGGAAATCTTCAGGTCTTGCTTGAAGATGATATTATGGAAGAGTTCGACTTAAAAACAATTACTCTTTTGTATTAAATAGCGTTTGGTACACTAGTAGCAAGGGTTTCTATAAATTTACTAATAGGTCCTTTTATCATCATTGCCATCATTGGATTAAAGTCGCCCGTAAATTTTAACTGTACTTCGCTGGAAGTTTCGTCAACTTCTGAAATATTACCCTCTAATGAAAAATCTAATTTTCCACCGGCTGCACCCAAAACGACTTTGTTTGGAGCTATAGCTTCTTTCTTTTCTAGAACAATTTCTGGCATGCCTTTTAAGGCAAATAAGAACTTGTCGTTTTCTAAAACCTCAAATTTGCTAATATTTTCGGGCATTAAAGCTTCAAAGTTTTTAACATCTGATAAGAAATCGAATACCTCTTGCGATGATTTTTTAACGTTAACTTTTGGTGATTCTAAATTCATTCCTTTACTGTTTTTTGTTTGTTGTTATTTGTAAAGCTGTTTTTTTTATTGTCGCAACTAAATAACAACAGTTGTCTTATCAATTAGCGTTCCATTCTGCTGGATTGCTATTCCATTCGGATAATGCTTTTAATTCTTTTTCAGAAATATAATTAGTGTCTAAAGCTTGTTCCAATAAGCTATCGTAATTGCTTAGTGTTTGAAGATCAATGTCTTCTTTGGCAAAATTTTCTGTAGCCACTTCAAAACCATAAGTAAAAATAGCGATCATGCCTTTTACTTTTATATTCGCTTCTTTTAAAGCTTTTACAGCATTTAAACTGCTTTTGCCCGTACTAATTAAATCTTCAACAACTACAACATTTTGTCCGCTTTCAATAAAGCCTTCTATTTGGTTTTTTCTACCATGTCCTTTAGCATCTGGTCTTACATATATAAAAGGTAATCCCAAATAGTCTGCAACGAGCATCCCTATACCTATGGCGCCAGTTGCTACACCAGCAATAACATCTGGTTTGCCATACTTTGCTTCAAGTTGCTTGGCCATGGCTTCAGAAATATAATTACGAATTGGTGGAAATGACAATAGGATACGGTTATCGCAATAAATTGGAGATTTCCATCCCGATGCCCAGGTAAATGGTTCGCTAGGACTAAGTTTTATTGCATTGATTTGTAATAAAACTTCGGCCGTTTTTTTGGCGGTTTCTTTGTTAAAAATCATGGAAACAAAATTACACATAAATTTAATTTTACCTAATCGTAACATTATGAATAAAAAATATTTTTCAACAATGAGTAGATTGTGCCCAAAAATGATATTTTTACGACATTGTAATTGCTAGCGGTAACATATGTATAAAGTTTTTGTTGGGGATAAACCTATCATTTTAACAACTAAAGTTGAGCAGGAAATCGATTTTAAAAATTACTTGCTCGATACTGTAAACATTGGAAAGGTTATTAAAGAGTTAAACACGACTTCTTTAAAAGAGGTACGCCTTATTCATAAGAATGAAGAAAAGCTGCTGAAAAAATTCTTAAAAAAGCTACCCAACGTAATAGCTGGTGGCGGAAAAGTATATAACGAGAAAAAGGACATCTTATTTATATACAGAAATGATAAATGGGATTTACCAAAGGGTAAAGTAGAAGGCAACGAAACTATTGAAAGAACAGCTATTCGTGAAGTTTCTGAAGAAACAGGAGTTGGCGGACTGGAAATTACTAAGCCTTTAGAAACTACTTACCATATTTTTAAGCGCAACGGACGTCATAAAATTAAAATTACCTATTGGTTTGAAATGAAAACCAGCTTTAATGGTAATTTGTATGCCCAAGAGGAAGAAGGCATTACAAAAGTTGAATGGTTAAACCCAAACCAAGCAAAAAAAGCCCTTGAAAACTCTTACGCTAATATAAAGCTGTTGGTGTAAAATTTCTCAAATTAATCTGTTACAGATACTTACCTGTATTTTTCATTTTACAAAACACTCTATTTTTTATTTAATTATTTAAAATTGAAGAAATTAGCTACAATTATTGTTGTTCTCTAGCTTTTTTTCGATAAACCGTATTATTTTTTTGTTTAAATAATGTTGAAATATGTTAAACAAAAATCTATTTTGTTTAACTTTGTTTAAAATAAATTAAACAAAAGTATTATGAAACCAGAACTACGAAACCAAATTCCCAAATCTAACTACCTACTTGTTTCATTTTTTTTATTTCTATTCTTTCAATCTTTTGCAAATAATAATTGTGGAACTATTGAAGGTTTTGAATTTACGAACGGTCACGAATCTGTAGTTTTATCAGATGGTAAAACGTATAGTATCGAAGAATTGCCAAATAATTTTTATCTTAATTCTCATGTTAGCGGATATTCCCAAAGTATACGCTATGTTATTGAAAATTTAAATACTGGTAAAAAACACAAAGTCACCGAAAATTTATTGCCATATACTTTTCCTGCTGGAAATAATTCATGGCATTTGGGGAATGGTACATTTAAGTTAACTGCTACTTTATATAAGTATGACTACGGGTATGGAAAATGTGACTCCAAATCTGTAACATTTACTTTAGGAGAAGTTTGCAGTGCAGATGCAGGTACTTTGCAGGTGGATGCCCCCACGGTGGTATTGAGCGGAGGAGAGGCGATGCTTAGCGCAACGCCATCTGGCGACATCAACGTACCGGAGGGTTACAGCAGCATCTATGTGCTGACCTCGGGATCTGGCCTGGTGATCGAACAGGTGAACACGGAATACCCGAAATTCACTGTGGACTCGGCCGGACTATACACGATCCATACGCTTGTGTACGATGGTAACGAAGTGAGCCCAAACTTCCTGGACCTTGGTGTCGTGGTTCCTGGCACTACCACTGGTGTGGACGTACTGAACATAGTGACGGGTAACGGACTGTGCGCCAGCCTCGACGTAACGGGCGCACCGATCAATGTAGAGGACTGCAGTGCTAACGCAGGCACCCTTCAAGCGGACGAGCCCATTGTGGTATTGAGCAATGGCTCAGCCATGCTGAGCGCAACGCCATCTGGAGATATTCATATTCCTGAGGGATACAGCAGCATCTACGTGCTGACCTCGGGATCTGGCCTGGTGATCGAACAGGTGAACACGGAATACCCGAAGTTCACGGTAGACGAAGCTAGACTGTACACGATCCATACGCTTGTGTACGATGGGAACGAAGGGAGCCCAAACTTCCTGGACCTTGGTGTCGTGGTTCCTGGCACTACCACCGGTGTGGACGTACTGAACGTAGTAACGGGTAACGGACTGTGTGCCAGTCTTGACGTAACGGGCGCACCGATCACGGTGGAGGGCTGCAGTGCTGACGCAGGCACCCTGGAGGCGGACGAGCCCACTGTGGTATTGAGCGGAGGAGAGGCGATGCTTAGCGCAACGCCATCTGGCGACATCAACGTACCGGAGGGTTACAGCAGCATCTACGTGCTGACCTCGGGATCTGGCCTGGTGATCGAACAGGTGAACACGGAATACCCGAAATTCACTGTGGACGCGGCCGGACTGTACACGATCCATACGCTTGTTTACGATGGCAACGAAGGGAGCCCAAACTTCCTGGACCTTGGTGTCGTAGTTCCTGGTACTACCACTGGTGTGGACGTATTGAACATAGTAACAGGGAACGGACTGTGTGCCAGTCTCGACGTAACGGGAGCACCGATCACGGTGGAGGACTGCAGTGCTGACGCAGGCACCCTTCAAGCGGACGAGCCCACTGTGGTATTGAGTGGAGGAGAGGCGATGCTGAGCGCAACACCATCTGGTAATATCAACGTACCGGAGGGGTACAGCAGCATCTACGTGCTGACCTCGGGATCTGGCCTGGTGATCGAACAGGTGAACACGGAATACCCGAAATTCACTGTGGACGCGGCCGGATTGTACACGATCCATACACTGGTATACGATGGTAACGAAGGGAGCCCAAACTTCCTGGATCTTGGTGTCGTGGTTCCTGGCACTACTACCGGGGTGGACGTACTGAACATAGTAACAGGGAACGGACTCTGTGCCAGTCTCGACGTAACGGGCGCACCGATCACGGTTGAGGACTGCAGTGCTGACGCAGGGACCCTTCAAGCGGATGCCCCCAATGTGGTATTGAGCGGAGGAGAGGCGATGCTGAGCGCAACACCATCTGGCGATATCAACGTACCGGAGGGGTATAGCAGCATCTACGTGCTGACCTCGGGGTCTGGCCTGGTGATCGAACAGGTGAACGCAGAATACCCGAAGTTCACTGTGGACGCGGCCGGACTGTACACGATCCATACGCTGGTATACGATGGCAACGAAGGGAGTCCAAACTTCCTGGACCTTGGTGTCGTGGTTCCTGGCACTACTACCGGGGTGGACGTACTGAACATAGTAACGGGTAACGGGCTCTGTGCCAGTCTTGACGTAACGGGCGCACCGATCATGGTGGAGGGCTGCAGTGCTAACGCAGGCACCCTTCAAGCGGATGAGCCCACTGTGGTATTGAGCGGAGGAGAGGCGATGCTGAGCGCAACGCCATCTGGAGATATTCATATTCCTGAGGGATACAGCAGCATCTACGTGCTGACCTCGGGGTCTGGCCTGGTGATCGAACAGGTGAACACGGAATACCCGAAATTCACTGTGGACGCGGTCGGACTGTACACGATCCATACGCTGGTATACGATGGCAACGAAGGGAGTCCAAACTTCCTGGATCTTGGTGTCGTAGTTCCTGGTACTACCACTGGTGTGGACGTATTGAACATAGTGACGGGTAACGGACTCTGTGCCAGTCTCGACGTAACGGGAGCACCGATCAATGTAGAGGATTGCAGTGCAGACGCAGGCACCCTGCAAGCGGACGAGCCCACTGTGGTATTAAGCAAAGGCTCAGCCATGCTGAGCGCAACGCCATTTGGTGACATCAACGTACCGGATGGATACAGCAGCATCTACGTGCTGACCTCGGGATCTGGGCTGGTGATCGAACAGGTGAATGCGGAATACCCGAAATTCACTGTGGACGCGGCCGGATTGTACACGATCCATACACTGGTATACGATGGCAACGAAGGGAGTCCAAACTTCCTGGACCTTGGTGTCGTGGTTCCTGGTACTACCACCGGGGTGGACGTACTGAACATAGTGACGGGTAACGGACTCTGTGCCAGTCTCGACGTAACGGGCGCACCGATCACGGTTGAGGACTGCAGTGCAGACGCAGGCACCCTGCAAGCGGACGAGCCCACTGTGGTATTAAGCAAAGGCTCAGCCATGCTGAGCGCAACGCCATTTGGTGACATCAACGTACCGGATGGATACAGCAGCATCTACGTGCTGACCTCGGGATCTGGGCTGGTGATCGAACAGGTGAATGCGGAATACCCGAAATTCACTGTGGACGCGGCCGGATTGTACACGATCCATACACTGGTATACGATGGCAACGAAGGGAGTCCAAACTTCCTGGACCTTGGTGTCGTGGTTCCTGGTACTACCACCGGGGTGGACGTACTGAACATAGTGACGGGTAACGGACTCTGTGCCAGTCTCGACGTAACGGGCGCACCGATCACGGTTGAGGACTGCAGTGCTGACGCAGGCACCCTTCAAGCGGACGAGCCCACTGTGGTATTGAGCAAAGGTTTAGCCATGCTGAGCGCAACGCCATCTGGTGACATCAACGTACCGGATGGGTATAGCAGCATCTACGTGCTGACCTCGGGGTCTGGCCTGGTGATCGAACAGGTGAACGCAGAATACCCGAAGTTCACTGTGGACGCGGCCGGACTGTACACGATCCATACGCTTGTTTACGATGGCAACGAAGGGAGTCCAAACTTCCTGGACCTTAGTGTCGTAGTACCGGGCACAACCACAGGTGTGGACGTATTGAACATAGTAACGAGTAACGGACTGTGTGCCAGTCTTGACGTTGCAGGAGCACCAATTACCGTAGAAGAAGTCGATATATGTAATGCTTTTTCTGGAACTATGTATTCTGGGAATTCTATAAATTGTCTAAGTAATGGGGTAACAACGATTTCAGCTAAGGTTGGAAAATCACCAGTTATTCCTGTTGGTTATAACCAATTGTATGTTTTAACGGAGGCTTTTTCACTAACAATTTTAAATGTATCAGAAACGCCTAGTTTTGAAGTTAACCATAGAGGTTTTTATAGAATCCATAGCCTTGTTTATAATCCCGATACTTTAGATTTAAGTATCGTAGTTCCTGGGCAAACAACAGGATTTGATGTGGTTAATCTTATTTCGGAAAATCAAATATGTGCTTCTTTAGATGTTAAAGGGGCTATAAATTTGGTCATAGGATCTCGTTGGTTTTGTTATTTCTTTAATAAGTATTTCAATAGAGGAAATAATAGTAGCAAGAATAGTGATTCCGGTAAAGAGTTTAATGATTATGCTAGTTTAGAGGATTTTGTAAATAGCTATAATAATTATGAGGCATTTAAGAGTGACTTTATTACTGCGAACGGTAAAACGCAATTCTTTCCAAACCCTGTAGTTAATACTTTAAATGTTGAAGTGCAATTAATTGATGACGAGGTGATGAATTACAGCATTGTAGATGTGAGTGGTAGAAGAGTAATTTCTGGTATTGCTGAAGATTTGGAAAATGGTTTGCAAACAATTAATACAAGTAATCTTAATGCGGGAATGTACTTAGTGCAATTTGTGTCAGATTATAGAACGATAACAAAGAAGATAGTAGTTAGAGAATAAGAAAAGGGAAATTGAATTTATCAAAGAGGCTGCCTAAGAAGTGTCATTCAAAACGTAGAGAACCTGCCTGCCGAAGGCAGGGAATCTCATAAGAATTAAATGGTTTATTAATATCTTGAGATTTTTCAACTGCTCACTCAAAATAACAATTTGAGAACTTTTTAGACGGCCTCTTTTTTATCTAATTTTTTAAATGTGGAATTATAAATTACCCTATTGAAACTTAAAATTATAGGTTAATGAAAACAAAGGGCTGTTAAAAGCTGAAATACTGAATGCTCCTAATGGGCTATCTAAAAATACAGAAGCATTTTCTGTACTGCTGTTACGTTGCACATAAAAAATATTAAATGGGTTTTTACGAGCATATAAATTATAAACTGTGAATGTCCAGTCGTTTAGCCACCGTTTATTTTTTTTGTATTTGTTAAAATTTATGTTCCAGGAAAAATCTAATCTATGATAAAGTGGCAGACGGGCATTATTACGTTCTAAAAATATTGGGATTTCCACTTCATCTATTTTAACAATATTGCTGGCTATACTGTAAGGCCTTCCAGATTGCATGGTAAAATTGAAACTAAAAGTGTGGTGTTTGGTACCTTCAAAATTAATAGTACTATTAAACACATGTGGCCTATCAAAATCTGAAGGGTACCATTCATTACGATTTATTCTATCGCCTAACGTTTCATTGTTGGATCGTAACAGGCTTTTAGACCATGTATAATTGAACCATCCGTTTACTTTTCCGTTAGGCTTTTTCAAACTGAATTCGATACCATAAGATTTTCCTTGGCCTTGAATAACATCACGTTCTAAGAATTCTTCAAGAAAAAAGTCGGCTCCGGGTTTATAGGCAAGAACATTATTTGTTTTTCTATAATAGCCCTCCATGCTCATTTCTATGTTGTTATTGTTAAGGTTTTTGTATAGACCTAAACCATAGGTGTCTCCTGTTTGGGGTTTAATATTTCGATCTGCTGTTTTCCATCTGGAGGTTGGTAACGGTGTGGTACTGTTATAAACATTTTGGAGGTATTGCGTTAGTTTAGCATAACTAGCTTTTACAGAGGTGCTTTTGTTTATTTTATATGATAATCCTACTCTGGGTTCAATATTATTGTAGGATTTAACTTTTTTCCCTTTTTCAAAGAACTCTGTTTCAATAATGTTGCCCAATTCATCATATTTTGCCAGATTATAGGGACCTACAAACAGCGAATAATTGTATCGCAATCCTGTTGATATTGATAAGGCGTTATTAGGTTTCCAGTTCGTATTAATGTACCCAGACAGCTCATAATTGGTTTCGGGAAGTAATGAAACAGGTCTTATATTGGTAGCACTTCCGGGGTCTAAACTACCAGGTTCTACTTTATAACGATTTGCTTGTATACCTGCGTAATAGTCAAAGTTGTTTGTGACTTTTTTGGAAAGCTCCGAGATGAGACTTAAATAGTTAATTCTGGACTGGTATACAATTTCATTATCACTTTCAAATTCAGGGAAAATAATTTTTGGCGTATATCTGCTACTAACTAATACTGTTTTTAGGTTTGTGTTTTCATTGAATGTATGAATCCAATTAAGCGTTCCGTTTATAATTCCAAAATCGTACTGGTTGTTTTCTGCGTTAACGTTTTCAACTTTTGAAACGAGATCTAATTGATAGAAATCTTTACTAAAAAAACCGGTAAAAGAAATCTGGTCTTTTTCGGTAGGAAGGTATAGTAGTTTTAAGGTGGCATCTCCGAATTTTGCCTTTGTGTTTTTAAGCCTTTTAGAAACTATGGGCAGTAAAAAATCTGAAAGACCGACTCTGGCTCCAGCCATAACCATGAGTTTGTCTTTTACAATAGGTGTTTCTACCAGCAGTCTGCTGGAAACAAGGCCTAGTCCTCCACTTAATTTAAATGTATTGGTAAAAGGTTGTTTCGATTTTATATCGATTACAGAGGCTACCCTGCCACCGTATCTTGAAGGAATATTGGCCCTGTATAAGTTTACAGAAGAAATAGCATCTGGTGTAAAAACAGAGAATAATCCAAAAAGATGGGTGGGATTAAAAACCGGCGCATAGTCGTAAAGTATTAAGTTTTGATCCAGAGAGCCTCCTCTTACCGAAAGTCCGTTACTAATATCTCCTGCATTGCTTACACCTGCTAATAATGTCATGCCCTTTAGCACATCAATTTCCCCCAGAGCTGTTGGTAATTTTTTTAAGTCTTTTGAATCCAGTTTTAGAGCACCCATTTGCGGTGACTCTATATTTTCGTTTGCCCTTTTTGCTAAGACGACTATTTGTGATAGCTTTTCTTTGTCTTCAGAAAGAACTATTTCAAAAGAACTATCCTTATTTAATATAACTTGTTCACTATGCTCTTTATATCCTATGTGCGAGAATTTAACAGAATACGTGTTACTTGGTAGTGTTATAGAAAATATACCTTTATTATTGGTTATGCCCCCACAGTTACATGGCGTAATTGAAATTTGTGTGTTTTCAATAGGGGTTCTGGTATTTTTATCTAAAACTTTATAAGTTAAGTTATACTTGGGGTTTTGTCCGTTAGCCGTTGAAAAGAACAACAAGCAAAATAAAAAAACGGGATATACTATTTTCATAATTACTGTTTAAAGCTTATTACTCTTGCCATCCTTCGGGCATAAAGGCCGTTCGAAATCTGTTTTCTGTACAAGGTGCACTTTTAACAGGTTCGCAGGTCATATCTTCACACTCTTGTGGGGTACAAGTAGATATTAGGCATGTTTCCCGAAATACTTCACGGGGCAAAGGTTCTATTTGACTTTCGGTTATATTTGAGCGGTCAATAAATAAACGTTTTGTTGTTGTAGAAGCAGCTGTAAAACGGCCTAAAACAATTTCATTTTTGTCATCCGGGTTGAATACATTACCAATTAAGGCAGCGGGAGGCGGTGCATTAATGCCACTGCTATTATCTAAGATATCTTTTAGAACTTTAAAGTATTTGTATGCAGCCTCAGATAAGGAATATTGCTGGATTTCTACCAGAATATTGCCTTTTTTGTAATAAGGAATATCGGCCACTTCTAGTGCATTTATAACCTCTCCATTAGTGAATTCATCAGAAAAGATTTTAATGTTTTCGTTAAACCGTATTTTCCAACAGTCCGTTTCACAACGATAGTGAACTATTAGCCCTTGTGCTTTGCCAATGGTGTGATCGCATATTCCGTTTCTAAAAATAGAATTTTCACATTTTTCACAATCCGCTAATTTTTCAAAAGTACGATACCTCCAGTGGTAAAAATTTTTTTCATCGGCTGGATCGTGAACATCAACAGATATAAAATGCCCCGGTACAAAATCGTTAGCACTTTCTCTAAAAAGTAGTTCAGGGTCGTAGTTTGCTTTTATATCTGTGAAATTAACCGGTTGGATAATATTTTCGGGTAGCGATTGGTAATGCCGCCCGTCTGCCAACGTAATTAGAAGTTCCCAGGAGTCTCCTACAGCAGCATTAAAATTGTCTGGAGGTAAATAGATTTCGTTTTGTTCGAAAAGTTGTACCGTGGTATTCGTTTCTGTATTTCTAAACCGAACATTTGCACCTGGAAGAAACTCGTTTAGAAACTTGTTGAATTTATAACCAGATTCAGAAATTATCACAAAAGATTCCCCCTGGGCAGTAGATGCATAGGCGTCAATATATATCATCCCTTCTTCGAATTTGAATTTTGGGGACTCTGGCTCTACACAACAAACAAGAAATACAAATAAGAAATAATAATACGTTTTTTTCATAATTAGGTTCTTTAATTCAATACTCCTAATGGTGCGTTAGAAGTTGTAAATCGATTTCTGTGCATAATGTTAATTCTATAAATGGGTGTTGAAAAGGAGAGAATAATCCTGTAGCGTTTTCGGTAATGTTTTGCCAGGCAGCAAAAATATGTTTGGTAGTTTTAGAAGGAGAAGTAAATCTGCTCTGTGCAAGTTTATCTCTATTTTTTGGGGTCATCTGAAAAGGAAAGTTGTAAAAAACCAATACACTTATCTTCTCAAAAATAGAATACGCATCGTAAATATTTTTCACTGTGATTAATGATTTAATTCTTATTTGAAAAATGCTCTAAACTTTTGATTTTAAGTTAGATAAAATTTCGAATAAGGTTACGTTGCAATTTAGTATGTGTTTCTTTGAGAAATAAGAAAGTTGTTGTTTTTCAGTATGTTACAATGGTCGTTGTTGACCATTTGAGATGTTTTTTGTTCAATTTGTTGTATAATTCTCTCTTTTTTTAAGCTGTTTAGCTAAGCTTGTGTAGTTTATTACTTACTTGATTTTATTAGCTACAAGATATTTTATGATAAAACCAGTGAGAAAATTATTAAAATTGATTGTAAATGTAATTAGTTGTTTATTCTAAATATAGGATATTGCATATGTGCCTTTTCGTAATGACTACTTTGTTTGTAAATCCAATCTAATTGCATATACCAGTCTTTGTTAAACTTGTCCGATTCTTTTTTACGCTGGTTAAACGCTTCTTTTAATTTGGGGTTGTTATTCAATATTTCCAAAGCCTTATCTTCCCAAACATATGGTGAAAACCCTTCTTTTTGTTGTAAAATAGTGTCAAAGAAATTCCAATTAAAAAAAGAGTCTGGTGCTTGTGGTTCTAAGGTTTCAAGTATATATCTAAATGCATTTTGGGGTGTGTAAATAATAAAATCTCCAGATTCAAAGTTTACTTCCTTTTCTGTTTTAGTTATTGCAGTGTTGTAATGTAGGTAATGGCCTTCGTAAGGTGTTTGTCTTGTTTCGTAACCGCTAATTTTATAGGATTCTACTTTTATAACTGAATCTCTTTTTAGTTGATGCATTTCTACCTGATTCAGTTTTAATAAATCAATTACATTATACCAGCTTTGTGGTATGATATAGGCTTTTGGTATCTTGACTTCTACTTTAGGTTTAAAATAGTTTTGATAGTTAACTTTTTTGGTGAATGGTTTGTTTCTATCGTATTTTAAACGTTGGGATCCGGTTACATTACTACCAATAAAATGGCCTTCGAAACCTTTAAAGTTTAAAGTCGAGGTTTTTGTCGTGTCTATTTCCCAGTCGAGCGTATAAGTTTTAGCCTCGCTAAGATGTTTTTTTTCTGAATCTATTTGTTTTTGTTTTATGGTTGCATGATCTTCTTCTGTGATTTCAATCATACTTTTCATAAGTTCGTAAGTACCTTCAACACGTTGTTTATAAGGTTTTAACATATGGGTTTCTACCATCATGCCAAGTGTGTTGAACAAGGTTGTATAGCCTGTTGAATATCTTGGGGAATCCATAAATTGAGAAAATCCTTTTTCAGGAATGTTGTTAAAAACATTTACGTACGGCGTAATGTCCCAATTTTTAGAAGCCAGTTTTTGTTCGAGCTTAGGCATCATATCATTATGAAGATAATTTCCTAAAGCTCCTCCTAGTTTGTTGTGTTGTGTAAATAAATGGGTAAGTGTGTATTGATAATCTGCGCCGTTACTTACATGGTTGTCAATAAAAACATCCGGTTTAACCAAGTGAAAAATTTGGGTAAAGGTTTTAGCGTTTTTTGTGTCGCATTTAATAAAGTCGCGATTTAAATCATAGTTTCTTGCATTCCCTCTAAAACCGTAGCTTTTTGGTCCATTTTGATTTGTACGCGAGGTTGAATTTCTGTTTAAACTACCGCCAATGTTATAAATGGGTATGGTTACTAATACGGTTTCTTTAGGTGCTTTAATTTTACCTTGAACAATATCCCTAAAAAGCATCATGGTAGCATCGATGCCATCACTTTCTCCGGGGTGAATACCATTGTTTATTAGTAAAATGTTTTTTTTGTTTTCACGTATTTTAGGAAAATCAAAAATTCCGTTTGGATTAAGGGTCACTATATGCAAGGGCATACCAGAATCTGTATCTCCAATAGTTTGAATAGAAACCTCTGAATAAACTTCAGCCAAATGTGTGTAAAATTCAATAGTTTGCTGGTACGTTGCTGTTTCTAAACCTTTCGATTTTTCGAAGTGTGTTTCAAAATTATAGTCTGGTTTTTTATGCGAATTTGTACAAGAAAAAAATAAAATAAGTATTATAAGGGATAGTCTCATTTTTACAATAGATCTAGAATTATTCTGTAGGAATGTTTTTTAAAAACTTTAAAATTAGAAAAAATTAATTAACTTCGACTTGTAAGTAATGTTACTTATTTTTATTGAAATGTCGTCTTTTTTGACTTTCAGTGATTTAACAGACCTCTCAAAAAGAATTGTATGAAAAGTTGTAAGTTATCATTTGCCACTATTTTTGCTGTGCAGAATAATTTAGCAGAATTAATAGTAAATGAAGGTATTGAAATCGATGAAATTAAGGTTGATGAACTTCACGATGCATTGTTGAACAGTTTTGAAACCCCTATCTCATTATTAATCAACAAGAGACATTCTTTTAGTTATACTTTTCAAGCCCAAATAAAAATTACCCAATTAAAAGAACTTAAAGCTATAGCCATTGTTATTGGTACTAATGGTGCGTTAATGTCTACCCAAACTTTAATGAGTGTTAACAAAAATGTTTTTGATGACATTGAATTGTTTCAAGAAAGGGAAGAAGCTTTAACATGGTTGGGGGAGAGTAACTAGCTGGTATTCAAAATTCTACTCAATCGTTTTCGTGCCGTTACATGTCAAAATAAAGATTACATGTTGCTCGTCAATATTTTAAATGTAAATTTGCACCTTCAAAAAAATAGACCATGACAGAATTTATTAGAAAGCGTACGGCAAATGCTAAAAACGATATATTAAGTGGATTAACAGTAGCGTTGGCATTGGTGCCAGAAGCTGTTGCCTTTGCTTTTGTGGCGGGTGTAGATCCTTTAGTGGGACTTTATGCTGCTTTTATGATTGGTATAATTACGGCTATTTTTGGTGGACGGCCCGGGATGATTAGTGGTGCAACTGGTGCTTTAGCAGTTGTTATGGTAAGTTTGGTTGCCGAAGGAAATGCTTTTGGGGCTGAAGGGGAGAACCTAGGTCTTTATTATTTGTTTGCTACGGTTATTTTAATGGGAATTATACAAATGCTTGCGGGTGTTTTTAAACTTGGAAAGTTTGTAAGGTTGATTCCGCATCCAGTTATGATGGGCTTTGTAAATGGACTGGCCATCGTGATTTTTTTAGCACAGTTAAAAATGTTTAAGGATGCCAATGGCGACTGGTTTACCGGTTCTCAAATGTGGATTATGTTAGGTCTTGTATTGTTAACTATGGGGATTATGTTTTTTCTACCTAAGTTGACTAAAAAATTACCAGAAGCCTTGATTGCTATCCTAGTAGTGTCTGCTATAGCAATTTTTGGTGATTTAGATGTGGCCTCAGTTAAGTCTTTTATTATAGATGGAAGTGGAGGGGAGTCTCAAGGCTTAAAAGGTGGTTTGCCACAATTTCAAACAGATATATTTAGTAAAGTGCCTTTTAATTGGCAAACTATAAGGTTTATTGGTCCTTACGCTTTAATATTGGCTGCGATTGGTTTAATAGAGTCTTTAATGACATTGAATCTTGTTGATGAATTAACCGATACTAGAGGAAATGCCAACAGAGAATGTATGGCGCAAGGGGGTGCTAACATTATTACCGGATTTTTTGGAGGTATGGGAGGTTGTGCCATGATCGGGCAATCGCTTATTAATATTAAAGGTGGCGGACGTGGCAGGTTATCTGGTATTGTAGCTGCTATGGCTTTATTGATTTTTGTGTTATTCGCCTCTGGACTTATTGAGCAAATACCAATAGCTGCGTTAGTTGGAGTTATGTTTATGGTTGTTATCGGTACATTTGCTTGGAGTAGTTTTAGGATCTTAAATAAAATTCCGGTTACAGATGTTATTGTTTTAATTGCTGTATCGGCATTAACTGTAATTTATGATTTAGCTGTTGCCGTTATTGCTGGTGTAATAATAAGTGCTCTAGTATTTTCTTGGGAAAATGCGAAGCGTATTAGAGCACGTAAGCGTATGCGCGAAGATGGTACTAAGGTATACGAAATTTGGGGTCCATTATTTTTCGGTTCTATAATAGCGTTTAATGAAAAGTTTGATGCAAAAAATGATCCGCAACACATTGAAGTAGACTTTGTAGAGTCTCGTATTAGCGATCATTCTGCTATAGAAGCTATTTTTAATTTAGTTAATAAATATGAAGCTGAAGGGAAATCTATTAAACTGAAGCACTTAAGTGAAGATTGTAAAATTTTATTATACAAATCCAGTCCGAAGTTTAGAGAGGTTATTGTTGAGGATATTGACGACCCTCGTTACCATTTAGCTGAAAACCCTGAGGCATTTACCAAAGGGCTTGCTGAGTATAAGCTTTAGGTTTGTTTAAAGTTTAAAGTTTAAAGTTCAAAGTTCTGAGTTTCGAAATCCTGAACCCGAAACTCGGAATTCGAAACTACCTCATAGGTCTTTTTAGCTGTTCTTTTACGCGTTCAAAGGATTTTTTGCTGGAACGTTCCCATACATAAATCTTATATTTTTTGTTTTTGTTGGCTTCACGTTTTGCTTCTTTTTCGCGTTTGTTTTTTACCCAGTTAAACCTTTTATTAATAATAGTAGTTCCCAACTCGTCTGTACAGCCAATCATTTCGAGTGCATTCAAGGCTGCAATGGAAACGTTGTGAACATTGTCGTTTATGGCCCTAAAAAGGATTGGGATTGAGGAAGAATAACCTATTTCTCCAAGCGCTTCAGCTGCTAATTTTCTGGTTTTGTAATTGCCATGCTCTAACACATACTCTAATTTTTCAGCTTGTTTTGCTTTTGTCCATTTATGAATGTCCTGGGCAGAAGGCTGAATGAGTTTTAGTTTAATGAGTATGTATTTAATATTTTGTAGCATGAACTGTTTAAAGTAATTGTTTACTTATTAGTATAGAATAAGTGAAAATTGTTACTTGTTAGCAGTTGCTCAGGATTACTGTAAGTTTCTTGATTGACCGTTTAGGAATTTCCAGCCGTCCTCACGTTTAATCAATGTTCCGGATTCAATGAGTTTAAACGTTAAAGGATCGTGGTTGGTGACAGTTTGAACGCATTTTACAACCCCCGAATAGTTTGCTATATTTTTTGTTAGTGGGTATATTTTAATATTTTCCCAAGAGAACTCAATAAAGTTGACTTTTTTTGAATTATCTATTAGAATCTTTTTTACGGTATCGTAATCCAATGTTTCTTTATACCCAGGAGGTACCCAAAAAAAGTCTGAAGAATCATCTAGATATTTAAACTCGCTTGTTAAACCGTTTTTTTTAATATCGTTATGAAAGTTTTCAAACATTTGTTTGATTTCAAGTTTTATGGCTTCTTTGCCATCATGACTTAAAGCCTTTTGGCCGTAAGTGTTAAAAATTACTATAAAAAGTAAACTAGTTGTCCAGGTTAGTTTCATTTTATCTTTACGCTTTTAGGTACAAGTTTAGTATAATCGCCTTTGTTTCTTATAACATCTCTTACTATAGATGATGCAATGTATGATGTATCTGCCGATGTTAAAAGAAAAACAGTTTCAATAGGAGCTAAGTCACGGTTAGTATGAGCAATAGCTTTTTCAAATTCAAAATCTGCCGGATTTCGGAGCCCTCGTAAAATAAATTTCACTCCAATTTGTTTGCAAAAGTCTACCGTTAATCCTTTATAAGCAACAACCTTTATTTTAGGTTCGTCTGCAAAGGCTTCTTCAATAAATTGAATACGTTCATCTAGAGAGAACATATATTTTTTGTCGGCATTTACGCCTATAGCCACAATAATTTCATCAAAAAGAGTAACCCCCCGTTTAATAATATCGTAATGCCCCAGAGTAAGAGGATCAAAAGATCCCGGGAATATGGCTCGTTTCATGTTTTTAAAGTTACAAATTTTATTTAATCTGAATGCATGTACTAATTTTAATTTACTCTATAGTAAATATTTAGTTTACTTCAACGCTTCATTAATAGCATTGTCAAATAATTCAACTAACGAAATACCAGCTGCGGCCGCTTGTTGAGGCAAAATACTTTCTTTGGTTAACCCCGGTATAGTATTCATTTCCAATAAGTGGGGCTCACCATCCTTAAAAATATACTCGGTACGGGAGAAACCTTTCATTTTTAAAATCTCATAGACCTTTTTGGCAAGAATGGTTACCTTGTCTTCTTGCTCTTTGCTTAATCGGGCAGGCGTTATTTCTTGCGATTTCCCTAAATATTTGGCTTCGTAATCAAAAAAGTCATTCTCGCTTACAATTTCTGTAATAGGCAATACTTTGGTTTCCCTTTTATAGGTAATCACCCCAACAGAAACTTCTGTGCCATCTAAAAACGCTTCAATAATAATTTCGTCATCCTCTTTAAAAGCAACATCTATTGCCTTTTGTAAATCTTCTTTTTTGTGCACTTTACTAACGCCAAAACTACTACCAGCCTTATTCGCTTTTACAAAGCAGGGTAAGCCTACCTTGTTAATAATAGCATCTTCATTAATTGGGTCGCCCAGATTTAGATAAAAAGATTCAGCTGTTTTAATGTTATAAGGTTTTAAAACGCTAAGGCAGTCACGTTTATTAAAAGTTAAGGCAGCCTGATACATACCGCAACTGGTATGCGGCATATTAAGCAGATCAAAATACCCCTGCATAAAACCATCTTCTCCGGGAGAACCATGAATAGCATTAAATACACAGTCGAAAGTAATAACACGATGGGCTACTTGAACAGAGAAATTATCCTTATTAACAGGGAATTCGTCATTATTATCATCTACATAAACCCATTTGTCTTTAAAAATGTGAATACGGTATGCGTTATATTTTGTGTTATCTAATGTTTCGTAAACAACATTGCCACTTTTCAAGGAGATTTCATATTCACTTGAAAAACCACCCATAATTATGGCTATATTCTTTTTTGTGTGCATATTTCTTTTATTCCCGCGAAGCCGGAAATTCTTTTTTATTTTAATTTATATCAGTCCAAAAATGTATCATAAAACGTATCTATTTGAAAGCAGGTACCTATTTAAGTATAAATAAACTCATGTTTACTTAAGTGTAAACTTTGTTTACTTTGAAGTGATACTTTTATGCAAAATCATACGTTTTGTGCTTAAAATAACATCGGTTATCAAACAGCATTTTATTCCTTTAATTGGTATAGGCTAAAATATCATATATATTGCAAAAGAAAAAACAGTTGTGTTTTATATATTTGCCTTAATGAAAAAATTATAAATGAACCTAATTAAATTTCTTACCAGTAAAACATTTTTAAAACAAATTGTGTTAGCCCTAGTCGCTGTAGTTGTCTTGTGTTTTATCATGCTTAAATGGCTAAAGGTTTCTACAAATCATGGCGATTTTGAAACGGTTCCAGATTTAACAGGTAAATCCATAAGTGTTGCAGATATTGAATTAAAGCAGAATAATTTGGTACTCCAAATTCAGGATTCTGCGAATTATAATCCGAAATATCCTAAGTTTTCCGTTATAGAACAAGAACCACCAGCAGGAACCAAGGTTAAGGAAAACAGAAAGATATATTTAACGCTTAACCGATCTGGGTACAGAAAAATAGCTGTTCCAGATTTAAGGGAACAAACTTTTAGGCAAGCTAAACCTATGTTAGAAGCTTTAGGGTTTCAGATTGGTAAAATAACTTACGAAAATAATATAGGTAAAGATCTTGTGCTTAAGATGCGTCATAAAGGAAAATCTATTAAAAAAGGCGATAAGCTTGCAAAAACTTCGAAAATAGATTTGGTTTTAGGGAATGGAAAAAGACCTTAAGGTCCAGACCATTTTGCTTATTTATACTTAGTTTTGCCATATGGACGATTATACACCGCAATTACCTGATGAAGATAGTCTTTATGAGCATCATGCCTTTATTGTTGATAAGGGGCAGGCACCTTTACGCATAGATAAATATTTAATGAATTTTGTTGAAAATGCTACTAGAAACAAAATTCAGGCAGCAGCAAAAAACGGAAGTATTTTTGTTAATAACCAAGCTGTAAAATCCAGTTATAAGGTAAAGCCATTAGATAGTATTCGTGTTTTATTTACGCATCCGCCTCATGAAAACTTATTGGTTGGGGAGGATATCCCTATTGATGTGATTTATGAAGATGATGAACTACTGGTTGTAAATAAACCTGCTGGTATGGTGGTGCATCCGGGGCATGGTAATTATTCGGGTACATTAATAAATGCTTTGATTTACCGTTTTGATAATTTACCTAATAATTCTAGTGAACGTCCAGGACTAGTACATAGAATCGATAAGGATACCAGCGGACTTTTAGTGGTTGCTAAAACCGAAAAGGCAATGGCAGATTTATCGTTACAGTTTGCTGAAAAAACAAGTGAACGGGAGTATGTGGCTATTGTTTGGGGGCATATTGAAGCAGACGAAGGTACTGTAGAGGGCAATATTGGCCGTCACCCTAAAAACAGGTTGCAAAACACCGTTTTTTTAGATGATGAAGCCGATAAAGGAAAACCGGCTGTAACCCATTATAAGGTTCTGGAACGATTGGGTTATGTTACATTGGTGTCTTGCAAGCTAGAAACGGGACGTACGCACCAGATACGTGTGCATATGAAGCATATTGGACATACCTTGTTTAATGATGAACGTTATGGTGGTGAAAGAATATTAAAAGGAACTACTTTTACTAAATACAAGCAATTTGTAGAGAATTGTTTTAAGGTACTACCAAGACAGGCATTACATGCCAAAACATTAGGTTTTAAGCATCCAAAAACGGGTGAGTTTATGCGATTCGATACACCTATTCCAGATGATATGCAGCAGTGTATTGAAAAATGGAAAGCTTATACTAAGAATCAGGAGTTGGATTAACTGGGGTTTGTCGTTTAGAAATTAGATACAAAATTATCTAGTGTATAAAATAACGTTATTGAGTGTCATTCAGAAGCCTGCCTGTCGGCAGACAGAGTGGCACGACTGAAGAATCTCTTTAACTTAAAAGATTCCCCGCCTATGGCAGCTGCGGTGTACCCACAAATATAGCTGCATATCAAATAATAATTTTACAAAGAAAGATAGACACTAATTTCACGAATTATCACAAATGGTTCTAAATATAAATTATTTACAAATAAGTAATTCGGGTTTGTTTATTAATAAATTATAGTGCAGAAATATAATAGAATTAAATCGAGTTTGGGTTGTAAAAACAGACTGAAAGTCTGATTCGTGATTATGAATAGTATAGAGAGCTATCCATCATATTGAGGTTTTATTCGTGTAAATCTGTGTAATTCGTGGCTTGATTAAAAAGATGAGGGTACACCATAGCTATGGCTGGCAGGTTCACTTGCTTCGACTACGCTCCTTTAGCACGAGCCGCTCTGAATGACAAATAGGTTAGTTTACTCAATTATCCGCTTTTTTAAATCCATTCTTTCGTGAAGAATCCTTGTAATTTCAACATGATCTTTATCAATGATTCTGTAAAAAATAATATGGCGATAGGCTTTTATTCCTAGTAGATTTTTGGCTATGCCTTCGTACTCTTTTCCTAAACTAGGAGTATTGGCAATTTCCTGACAATTAGAAATTAGCATTTTATAGTATTCGTCGGCTTGCTTTTCCGACCACATTTCGAAAGAGTACTCCCATATTTTTGATAAATCCTCAACAGCTTTATGTGTGAGTTTGTATTTAGCCATTCAAATGTTTTTTTGCTTTTAGAGATTCGAGATGTTTTTCGGGGTCAAAATCATCAGCAATTCCGCTATCAATACCTTCATGAATAGCCTTTTTTAATGCAATAATTTTACTTTCTTCTTCCTCTAAAAGCCTTAATCCAGCTCTTATAACTTCACTTACATTTTTAAATCGTCCTTCGTTTATCCTACTTTGAATAAATTGGTCAAAGTAATTCCCAAGAGATACAGATGTGTTTTTCCCCATTTTGTTTTAGTTTATTCAAATATACCAAAAATTGGTAAAAACGCAAATTTTAGAACAGAGCATATGGTTTATAGGTGTCATAATTAACACGTTATCAGCGTTTTGTAAGAAATGTCGTTATGCAATTTTGATTGATTCAAAATAGCAGTCTATCAATGACTTAATCTCTTATTTCAACAATAGCTTCAATTTCACAGGCAAGGTTAAAGGGTAATGAACCCATTCCAACTGCGGAACGCGCGTGTTTACCTCTTTCTCCAAATACTTCTACCATTAAATCGGTATAGCCATTAATAACTTTAGGATGATCTGTAAATGTAGGATCGCAATTAACCATGCCCAATACCTTTACAACTTTTACAATTTTGTTTAAATCTCCGATGTGCTCTTTTAAAATGGATAAATGATTTATAGCGGTTAATCTTGCAGCATCATAGCCCTGTTCGGTGGTTAAATCGGTACCTACTTTCCCAACGGTTCGCTCACCATTTGGAGTAATAGGACCGTTGCCTGATAAAAAGATGAGGTTGTTAGTGCGTACAGCTCTTTCAATTTTTATTCCAAGTGGAAGTTTTGGGACGTTTAACTCAATTCCCATTTCAGATATTTTTTGTTCTATGTCGTAATCGTAAAGTGGGGTGTCGTTTTTTACTTCTTTAGCTTTTGAGGTACAGCTCGATAATATGATAAAAAATAAAAAGTATAAGTAAGGTTTCATGATCTTGATTTTTTGAATAAGTTAAACTTTTTTTGGCAAAATCAAGTAACTAATTTATAAAAGTACCTTCTTATTTTAAAGCATATTTATAGGGAAAGGTGAAGTTTTCTGTTATATATTGTTTAATGGTTTGTTATTAGGATAAATACAGCTTATTTGAAGATAAGTTTTATCATTTTGAAATACTAAGATGATAATGGTTTCTGTATTATATTTGAGATATGAAAATAAAAGAGATTACCCTTTTTACTACTAATATTAAAAAACAAAAGCAGTTTTACCGTGACGTTTTGGGCTTTGAATTGGTTCTAGATTCCGATGAAATGGTTACGTTTAAAGCAGGGGTAAGTCTATTGTCTTTTAAGTATAACAAAGGAACTGTTAATACTTCGCATTTTGCGTTTAATATACCATCAAATCAAGAACAGGATGCATTGTTGTGGTTGCAAAAGCGTGTGCAAATATTGCATGAGGATGATAATCTCATATCGGATTTTGTAAGTTGGAATGCCAAGGCTATTTATTTTTACGATGCCGATAATAATATTGTAGAGTTTATAGCGAGAAAAAATTTAGATATTAATCTTGATACACCGTTTTCTTCAAAAAGTATTTTATCAATAAGCGAAATAGGTATTGTTACCACAGAAATAGAAGCCGTTTACAAGTCGATAAACAGCATAAAGAATATTCCTGTTTTTGATGGCAATTTTGAGCGTTTTTGTGCTTTGGGAAATGATGAAGGCTTATTTATTTTAATAAACAGAACCGTAAAAAAATGGTATCCTACCCAAGAGGAAGCTTTTATTTCAGGTTTTATAATTAAGGGCGACTATAACTTTAGTTATGAAAATGGAGAAATAAAAGAATTATCGTAATTTAGTTAACTTAAAAAAATAGCTTTAATGAAATTAGTACTGTCACCTGCAAAGTCCCTAGATTTTGAAAGTCAATTACCAACCACAAAAGCCTCCGAGGCTCAGTTTTTAAAACAATCGGAGCGTTTAAACAAGTTACTTAAAAAGAAATCTGCAAAAAGTTTATCGAAACTTATGAGTATTTCTGACGCTTTGGGGCAGTTAAACTATCAACGTAATCAAGACTGGCACTTACCTTTTACAGCAGATAATGCCAGGCCGGCAATTTATTCGTTTAGTGGTGATGTATATAGGGGTTTTGATGCTTATAATATTCCGGAAGAGAAAATAGATACGTTGCAAAATACGGTTCGCATTATTTCGGGTTTATACGGATTGTTAAAACCTACGGACTTAATTCAGCCGTATCGTTTAGAGATGGGAACAAAATTTCCGGTAGGAAAAAATAAAAACCTCTATGAGTTTTGGAAAAAGGAAATAACCAAAGCCTTAAATGAAGAATTGGAAGATGGCGAATTGTTTTTAAACCTTGCCAGTAACGAATATTTTAAGGCAATAGATACTAAAACGTTAAAAGTTCCGGTAATTACAGCGAATTTTAAAGACTTTAAAAACGGCGAATATAAAACCATTATGACTTTTGCTAAACTGGCACGAGGTTATATGGCCCGTTATGTTATCGACACGAATGCTAATACACTAGACCATATAAAAGGTTTTAATTATGAGGGGTATAATTTTAGTGAACCCATGTCTACAGAAACCGAATTAGTTTTTATTAGATAATATAGTTTTGTTATTCCTGCAACATGTGCTGAACTTATATCGGTAAGGCGGGAATCCACTTTTAAAAATTAAGTCCAAATGTACTTCTACTTAATAATTGCTCTTCAAGCTTACTGTTTATATCATCTTTACAAAAATAGAAACCCTTATTACTGGGCGTTTTTAATATTTTTTATTCCGCTTGTTGGATGTATTATTTATTTAATCACCCAAGTTTATAATAAAAGAGATGCTGAGAAAATTACTGCCGAAATTACGCATATTATAAATCCAACTAAAAAGGTTAAGGATTTAGAAAAGCAGCTTCAATTCTCGGAATCGTATCAAAACAGGGTTGATCTAGCCGATGCTTATTTAGAAATAAAAGATTATAACAATGCCATTCCTCATTATTTGGAAGCTTTAGAAGATAGCTCGCAAAATGATTTTTATGTGACTAAGCAGCTTATTGAAGCCTATTTCAATATAGAGGATTGTGACAGTGTTATTTTGTATGTTGAAAAAATAAAGGGGCATCCAGAGTTTAAAAAATCCAGGGCTCAGTTTTTATATGGACTTGCTTTAGAGCGAGTAGGTCGATTAGAGGAAGCCGAAGATAATTTAAAACAAATAGATATACGATATTCTTTTTACGAAGAGCGTTTAATTTACGCTAAGTTTTTATTGAGTAGGGATAAAAAAGATGAAGCCAAGGACGTGTTGGAAGATGTTTACAACGAATCTCAACATATGACGAAGCCTAATAAACGGATTTATAGAGGAACTATATCGGAGGTTGAGAAGCTATTGGCTGATTTTTAATTATTGAAAGAGATACCTATATTTAAATAGAAAGGACTAAAGTAAATTTATATTTCAACAATCTATTAAATGAATATAAAAACGGGTTGTGCTTTATAAAGTACAACCCGTTTTTTAGATGTTTCTTATCTATTCTTTTATAAGTTTTCTGGTTATAGTAGAACCATTGTTATGCTTTATAACTACCATGTAGGTACCTGTTTTTAACGTAGAAACGTCTATTGTTAATTTCTTAGTTTCAAACTTCTCTTCCAAGATTAATTCTCCAGATATAGAGAAAATCGAAACGATTCCAGTATCTTGACTCGCTAGTCCTTGTATGTGTAATTCACGAGTCATTGGATTCGGAAATAATATAAATTCCGATTTTGTTTCTTCTAAGCTTGGCAAGTTTACCTTTTTCTTATATGCTGAAGCTTTTGAGGCTATAAGGGTAATAGTAATATAGTCGGTATAACTACTTACACCATTCTCATTTTTACTTCTAATTCTAACATATTGCGTACTGCCTGAAGGTAGGTCGTATAAATAGTAATAATAACTATTTGTGTTACCATGATTCTCCCATCTATCCTTGCTTTCGTTCCACAGTTGAATATCATATGATGTTGCATCATCCACAGTTGTCCAATGAATTCCAAAATACGTCGAATTTACATTGTAAGAATCCAAGTCTGTAGGTTCTGAAGGGGGACCAGAATTGGTGTTGTCGAGTTTAACGGTAATATGATTTGTCCAGCTACTTGAGCCGTCGGCATTGGTTGCGCGAACTCTTGTATATTCTGTGCCATTGGCTGTCAAGCCTGAAAATGAAAACGAATTCTTGCTTGTACTGCCCTTATCGACCCATGTATCTCCTTCTTCATCCCAAAGCTGTACATCGTAAGACGTTGCATCTGATACTTTAGACCAGGTGATTTCGAAAGAGGTCTCCTTAATGTTTTTTGGCTTTAAGCTAGTGGGCGTGGCTGGGCCTTGACCTACATCAACCAAGCCATCAGTGACTTTACGTATGTGACTTCTGCAGACTAAACAAAAATTGGCCGACAGGTAACGCATTTTACAATTTTGATGTGGTCTGTAGTAATTACTTCCAGGGCTTTCATAACGGTAAATCCCTACTTGTTCTCTACCTATAAATTTACGCCATCTGTTGGTAGATGAGTTGCCATCTGCTGTCTGGTTTGCTTTTTCTTGAGCTCTATACCAGTATTCGTCTGCTAAATCGGCATAGCTATGCCCTAATTCATGTACACAAAGGTCTGGTGCCGAACTATGCGTTGAAAGTGCAGCATAATGACCACCCGATCCACCGTATCGGGAATCGTTAACGATAACTATTCCTTGATCGGATTGTGGGAATGAATTATTGATTACGCTAGAAATTCTTCCACTTCTTGTTGCTACCAAAAGTCTTTGAATACCACCGTAATTAAAAGTACTACCGAAATAATTATCGATTAGGTAGTTAGGTGAATCAGCTGCTCCTTCTGCATTAGATGGTACTTTAATCGCAATAACATTAAAACTGTTTTTAAGAGATTTGAAAGGCTCTATTTTAAACATCTCCCTTGTTGTGGCGGTAACATCCGAAATGTATTTGTTCATTTGACTGGGACGGTAACCATCACCAACGAATACGATGTTTATTTTTGAAGAAGGACTACCATTCTGCATGATGTAAACATGAGGAAAGGTTTGTGCATTGACTACTTGAAATCCAATCAATATTGGAAGTATAAATAAAATAATGTGTAGAAATTGTTTTTTCATATGCTTAAAAATTTGGGGGTTACAATTGAAAATGTGAAATATTATTGATTGATTTTGAAGAGCTTGGTTACAGCAGGATTACCTGCCGGGTTAGTCTTCTCCATTAAAATAAATTTCATGTCGGAAGAATATCTTGCACGCACTGTTAATGTTGCCTTTTCGAGCTGCATTTCAACATGCTCCAGTTTGGCATCATCTCCTTCACCGCTCAGGTATTCATGCTCGGCAATCAATGGATCATCAATTAGTGTATTTTTAATTAGTTCATGATCTGCGTTTAGAAAGGATAGCATCCATTTTCCAGGAATGTGTTTAGGTACTGGTTCGATGTCTTTTTTTAAAAACCCATCTGCAACGCTGATTTCATAAAGCGTTAAAGAGTCTTTATCTTTAATGGAAGACTTATGCACGTTCATGATAATCGAAATAATCATGTTTTCAGTGCTTTTTTGCTCCTCATTTTCTGTATTAGTACTGGGGTTCAATTTAGTAGACAGGCAAGAGAAACTTGTTGAAAGTATAAACGCTAAAAACAAAAGTTTTAGCGGTTTAAATAAATGGCTGGTCATATTCAGATTGATTTGGGGGTTATTTTTTAGAGGCTAAAATAGTAAGTAGGGCAGAAGAAACGGTAAGCTTTTAGGGTTGCCCTGAACCAAAATATTGCATTTTGTTTTTTTCATTTTAAAGACCAAATTTTTTGTTTGGTGTTGTTTGTAAATGGTGTAACTTTCCGTAAACAACCGAAAATCAAACGTAAAAGACTGTAGTCTCCTTAAATGAGTTTTTTATTGAAATAAAATTGTAACCTCTCTAAATACCAACATAAAGTCGATTTTAATATCCATCGGCACCAAAAAAACTTTTATTAAGTTTTACTGTCTTTTTGCCAAGGTTAATTAATGCGGGCATTCAAAAAGTTCCCTTGAAGATTTTTGTGTTATTCTTATAAGCAAACATCTTTAAGATGCTTATTTCGCTTATAGATACAAATGTAATTTTATTCTTAAAAAGATGTCCTAAAAATTATAAGGATTTTATGGTTTTTAATAACTAATATGGGTGCGGAATTAATAAGTATTTAATAATGTTTTAGTTAAGTGTTTTGGGTGAAAATCGACGAATGACATGGTTATTATACTTTAACTAAATGCCTGAAAAACGCCCAATATAATTTACTTTGAATTTTAAGTTTTTTCAAGATAAATAAGAACGAAAACCCGGAACATATAAATGTTTATGGGCTATCATAATTAAATACAAAATATGAAGTTGAGGTGTGGCGCGGAATTATTAAATTTGGATTAGAATAATAATTAAAAAGATTCCCATCTTCGGGGGAATAACCATGTTTAAACACAAGCATCCTTACAAACCATTCATACAAAGCGATACTAAAAAGTTAATCGTTGGAACGTTACCGCCACCAAGATTTTCAACAGGGGAACTTTTAGAAAAGGATGTCGATTTTTGTTATGGAAGTTATTATAATTCGCTCTGGCTATTTATTGATAAAATTCACAATTTGAATTTGCGTTTCGATAACTCACAGGAAGCTGTGGAGCAGCGCAAACAGTTTTTAATAGCACACAAAATTGGGGTTTGCGACATTGTTGAAAGTGCCGAACGCGAAAAGATTGATGCTTCAGATTTAGGAATGAAAAACATAAAACTACGGGATGTTATTGGCTATTTAAAACAGTATCCAAGTATAGATACGTTGTTGTTTACAGGAGGGAATAGTAAAAACGGGCCAGAATATTTTTTTAGAAAACATATTAAGGATTATAATATAAAGCTAGCATTGGTTTCGAACGAAATCCCTAGAATTCATGAGTTTGTTATTCCGAATACTCACCTGTCAGACAGACAAAAAACGCAGGAATCTGTTCAATCGAAACGTATCATTAAAACTGTGTCTTTAACCTCAGGATCGGGTGCTGCTAATATTTCAATAAGTAGAATTCCTTTATATAAGCAATTAAAAGCTAAAAACCCCAAATTCAATACGTTTGATTTTAGGGTGATGCAGTATCGTGAGTTTTTTTAAGAGCTCTATCTAACTTCTAATGTCATTCCGAACGCAGTGAGGAATCTCATAATTAATAGAGTCTTATATAATCCCCCACTGCGTTCTAAATAACATTTAAACCTTAATCTTGTTTAAACCCCAGCATATCATCAATAGTATTAGCAGTTACTGAATGATAATTTGATCTTGCTTTGTTATAAATAGCCAAGGCGGCATCTGTTTTATTATTTCGTTTAAAAGCTTTGTATAAGGTAGAAACATACCAACGTCTGCCAACCCTAATTAAAAAATCTTCAATTTTAGTATCTACATCATTTCCGTGATAATCATGATTAATGGCTTGTTCATACCAAACCATAGCAATGTATGAATTGTTTGAGTTGGTTAAATTGAAAGCCTCATCAATCATGGCTAAATGTTCTGTTTTAATATCCTCAGGGAAATTTCTAACAAAGTGAACCCATTCCTGAACCGTCCAATCTTTAGTAAGCGTTTTATCTACTTTATTGGTTTTTACAAATTGCTGAATTGTTTTTTCAACGGTTTCGAATTTATCGGATGCAATAATGGCCTGGTTATCTGGAATGCCTGAGTTATAAATCCATTCGTTAGTATTAAACGTTATGTTATGCTTTTCTAATAAGTTTTCATTTAAATAAGTAACGAATTCTTCAGTACTGATTGTTGAAAAGGCATGTTTTTTAAAATAGTTCTTTAGAAATACATCAAATTTTTCACGACCAGCAGTTTCTTCTAAGGTTCTTAAAAAAAGATAACCTTTATCGTATGCAATACTGTTCATGCCGTCATCGGGGTTACGATCTTTTAAATTTAGCTTTAGTTTGGTATCGTCTGGTGTATCTTTAAAGCCTTCTATTTCCTCTTCTAAATCCTGTCTTCCAATGTGTGCTAACATATTAGCTCTGTCTTTGCCATAAAGCGCTTCCATAATACGCATTTCAAAATATACCGTGAAGCCTTCGTTAAGCCAAAAGTCATTCCACGTAGCGTTGGTTACTAGGTTTCCAGACCAAGAGTGTGCTAATTCATGAGCAATAAGTGATGTTAAACTTTTATCGCCTGCAATTACAGTTGGTGTGGCAAAGGTTAACCGCGGATTCTCCATGCCTCCAAAAGGAAAGCTTGGTGGTAACACAATCACGTCGAATTGATCCCATGCGTATGTCCCGTATAATGCTTCGGCAGAAGCCACCATGTTTTCCATATCCGAAAACTCATAATGCGCTTTTTCTACCATAGATTTTTCAGCATAAATCCCTGTTCGATCACTAATGGCTTTGTATTCAATGTCTCCAACGGCTAGAGCAATTAGGTAAGGAGAAATCGGTTGCTCCATTTTAAAGGTATATAGGCCATCTTGTGTTTTGGTTTTTGGATTTTCGGCACTCATTACTGCCATTAATTGAGAGGGTACTTGTACTTTGGCGTTATACGTAATTCTAACTTGAGGACTATCTTGAATGGGAATCCAGGTTCGTGTTAAAATAGCTTGTCCTTGTGTAAACAAAAAAGGGTGCTTTTTATCTGCGGTTTGCTGAGGTTTTAACCATTGTAAAGCTTCTGTTTTATGTGTGGTTTTGTAAAAAACAGTAATTTGTTTGGTGTCATCGTTAATATCAATCTTTAAAGGATTTCCTAGTTGTTCATCAAAATCACCTAAAGAAAATGTTGTGTCTTTGCCATCTGCCTGCACATTTTCAATGGTTAAGAATTTAGAATCAAGAATGATTTGTGATGCCTTGTTGTTTTTAATTAAATAAGAGGCTTTACCGTTTATAATTTCATTTTCAAAATCTACATTAATATCTAAATCGAGGTGGGTAATAATAGCTTCGTTAGGTTTGGAAAAAGAATGAGGTTCTTCAATATAACTTGGTATAGATTGGGCTTGTTTATTTGAACAACTTGAAGCAATAAGGATTATGCACCCTAGTAGTAACGTGATTTTTTTCATATGATGTTTTAGTGTTTTGTATAGAAAACGAAGGTAGTTGTTTTTTCTTTTAAAATTTAGAATTAAAAGATTGTGGAGAAAATTAGATGTACATTTATACCCTTAACTAAAGAGAATACTTGATTTTAAATTGTTGTCTATATACAGAATGTTATGCAGAAAGTTTTAAGGGATAAAATTATTGAGGTTTGCAATAAAAAGATAAAAGAAAAAGGAGATAATGTAGGCGTGTCTTTCTATGCTTTTTTTGCTAATAAAAATGATAACCCAGAGTTGCTTATGGAAGCAGCAACTTGGTGGATTATGGAGCATAAGCTGGATCATTTTGAAAAGGCTGTAAAAGTTAAGAGCTTAGTGGAATAAATTTATGGAATCTCAACCTAATAACCCATTACATGGCATAAAATTGGAACAGATCATTAACGATTTGGTAGCTCATTATGGCTGGGAGTATATGGGATATACCGTTAATATTAAATGCTTTACTAGTAATCCTTCGGTGAAATCGAGTTTGAAGTTTTTACGTCGTACACCTTGGGCTAGAACAAAAGTTGAGGCTATGTATTTGCAAATGTTGCAAAATAGAAAAAACAAAGAATGATTTTTTCATATTAGTTTAATGGTTTAGTAATGGTGCATAAAGAATGGCCATTACCTTAGTTGACTGGCGCCTTTTCCAATTTAAAATGGTTCATAGTAATACTATGATAATTGTCTTAATCCTTCATAAACTAAAATACTAACAGCATTGGCTATGTTTAAACTTCTAACATGTTTGCTGTATAATGGGATTTTGAAGAGTTTGTCTTTATGTGCTTCGATCATAGATTTGGGTAAGCCAACTGATTCTTTTCCAAAGATTAAAAAGAGGTTGTCTTCAAAAGGGATATCCCAATGATTTTTCGTTCCATGACTGGAAAGAAACACCATGTTTTGACCTTTGTTTTTTTCGAAAAATTCGTCAACATTATCGTAATAGGTAACCGATAGGTGTTGCCAATAGTCTAAACCTGCACGTTTCAATCTGGTATCATCAATCTTAAAACCAAAGGGTTTTACTAGGTGCAATTGCGAACCAGATGCTAACGCTAATCTGCCTATATTACCTGTGTTATTGGGTATTTCGGGTTCTATCAATACAATATTTAAAGGCATGGTTTAACTGTTTAAAAGAGGTTTTCCTATATCGTCAATTTCATCAGTGTTAGGAGCTTTTAAATACCGTGTCATAGTATCTAGTTTAATATGGATTTTACAAATTTATCGATGCTGTTAATGCCTTCGTTGGTAACATGTTTTACAAATGCACTTCCAATAATAGCTCCTTTAGCATATTGTGTTGCTTGGGTAAAGGTTTGATTGTTACTTATTCCAAATCCAACGATTTGAGGGTTTTTGAGATCCATGTTTCCTATACGTTCAAAATATTGGGTTTGTTCGTCTCCAAAACCTTCTTGAGCTCCTGTGGTACTAGCGCTACTAACCATATAAATGAAACCGTTGGAAATGGAGTCTATATAGCCAATACGCTCATCACTGGTTTGTGGTGTTATTAAAAACACATTTATTAAACCGTAGGTTTCAAAAATGGTTTGGTATTTTTCGTGGTATACATCTACGGGCAAGTCTGGTATTATTAAACCATCTATACCAATCTCTTGACACCTTTTACAAAAAGCTTCTACACCATATTGGTATATGGGGTTGAAGTATCCCATGATGATTAATGGGATATTAACAGATTGCCTAATATCTTTTAATTGATTAAAAAGAATTTCGGATGTCATCCCATTTTTTAATGCTTGAGTGGAACTGGCTTGAATGGTAGGACCGTCTGCCAGAGGGTCGCTAAAAGGCAGACCTATTTCGATCATGTCTACACCATTTTTTTCTAAATCTTGTATGATTGAAACGGTATCGTTAATACTAGGGTAGCCTGCTGTGAAGTATATGGAGAGTAACTTCTTATCTTCTTGTAGTTTGTTATTTATTCTATTCATTTTTTTGTCATTCCTGAGAAGGCAGGAATCTATTTTTTTAGTTAAATTTTTATTTTGTTCATTTTTTGCTTGTCCAAAAAACGAACCAAAAAAGGACATCCAAGCCAAGGAATTTTCAGTTTTAAAAACTGAAAACCGATTTAAAAACTCCGCGTCGAACTGTGTTCTCCTGTTCTCGGAGCTTTTCTTCATCTATTCTGTGCCTTGGCAGGTCAATTCTGCGAATTGATTAGGGGCTTAACTATCTATAATGTTCTATTTCTAATTTCAGACTTAAGTCCTTTTTTTAGTATAATTTATATTTTAAAGTATTCTATGTAATTCTCCAAATCTTTATCACCGCGACCAGATAAGCTCACTACAACAACATCATCGGGTTTAAATGTTTTTTGTTCGAATATAGCCAGTGCGTGAGAGCTTTCTATTGCCGGAATAATGCCTTCTAATTCACATAACTTTAATCCGGCTTTCATAGCATCGTCGTCTGTGATTGCCATAAATTCAGCTCGTCCAGTTTTGCATAAATGAGAATGCATAGGACCAACACCGGGGTAGTCTAGACCAGCCGAAATGGAATAAGGTTCGGTTATTTGACCATCGTTTGTCTGCATCAATAAGGTTTTGCATCCGTGAATAATACCTTCTTTTCCTAATACTGATGTTGCTGCACTTTCTCCAGAATCAACTCCTAAACCAGCTGCTTCAACTGCAATAATATTTACTTGGTCTTCATGTAAAAAATGGTAGTAGGTTCCGGCTGCATTACTTCCTCCTCCAATACATGCAACAACATAATCGGGGTTTTCTCTGCCTTCATGTTCTTTTAACTGCCATTTGATTTCTTCTGAAATCACCGATTGAAATCTAGTTACCATATCGGGATAGGGATGAGGCCCAATAGCAGACCCTATAATGTAATGGGTGTTTACTGGATTGTTGATCCAATCTCGAATGGCTTCGTTAGTGGCATCTTTTAGGGTACGACTTCCTGAAAGTGCAGGTACTACTTTAGCTCCTAACATTTTCATTCTGGCAACGTTTGGCGCTTGTCTTTTAATGTCGATTTCGCCCATATAAACGATACACTCTAAGCCCATTAGGGCACAAACGGTAGCGGTTGCTACACCATGTTGTCCTGCGCCGGTTTCTGCAATAATCCTGCGCTTTCCTAATCGTTTGGCCATTAATATCTGACCAATGGTATTGTTTATTTTGTGCGCTCCGGTATGGTTTAAATCCTCTCGTTTTAAATAAATTTTGGTGTTGTATTTTTCAGAAAGGCGTTTTGCAAAATAGAGCGGGGACGGGCGTCCAACATAATCTTTTAAGAGTTGGTTAAACTCTTTTTGAAATTCTGGTTCTGCCATAACTTTTAGGTAGTTTTGGCGTAACTCTTCTACATTAGGATAAAGCATTTCAGGAATGTATGCACCTCCAAATTCGCCGTAATATCCTTTTTCGTCTACGTTATAATTCATTTTATCTTCCTTTTTGTTATTTTGAATCACGCTTTTGGGCGTGATGTGACAATCTGCTTCTTTTGTAGGCGTTACTTCGGTCGTTTACCTTCGACTGCGCTCAGACTGACACGCTACTTAATAACATTATTTTTAAATTCTTTTAATTGTTCAATATTTTTTAATCCGGGTTCTATTTCGAATTTGCTGTTCACATCTAAGGCATAGCAATACTTTGATGCTTCACTTCGTTTAAATTTTTTAATGTCTTCTATTTGGTCTAAACCTATACCTCCACTTAAAAAGAAAGGTTTTGTTGAGGGGTAGTTGCTTAAAACATTCCAATCGAATGTATACCCATTACCCCCTGGTAATTTACCTTTTGTATCGAATAAATAATAATCGCAAACGGTTTCATAAGGCTTTAAGACCTCAAAATTAAACTCGTCTTTGATTGAGAATACTTTGATGATCTCAACCTGAACTTGTTTCAGGTTCTTATTTTGAGATGCTGAAACAAGTTCGTCATGACGACGACGCAAAGCACCACAATACTCGGGTGATTCTTTGCCATGTAATTGAACGGCTTGTAAGTGATGCGTTTTTATTTGTTCAATAACATATTCCAAACTTTCATCTACAAAAACACCTGTTTTTTTAATGGATCCTGGCAATTCCGGAATATTGGTATTAAAATGTCTTGCAGATTTTTCATAAAATATAAACCCAAGATAATCCGGTTGCAAATCAGCAACCTGAGCTATGTTGTCTTTATATTTCATACCACAAACTTTTAGCTTTAACCCAGCTTTCTCTAGAGAGGTTGTTTTGTTAGTTTGTGATATGTTTTTTTCTTCTTTTTTCATTCGAGTAAGTGTTCTCCTCCTTTGGATGAGTTAGAGGAGACTCTCTATAAATTGTTTAGCGCTTTCGCCTGCGTTATCGGTTTTCATAAAGTTTTCGCCTATTAAAAAGCCTTGATATCCATAAGGTTTTAATTCTTTAATGGCTTCAATATTACTAATGCCGCTTTCTGAAACTTTTACAAAATCATTAGGAATAAGTTGGCTTAATGTTTTACTGGTTTCTAAGCTAACATCGAAGGTTTTTAAATTCCTGTTATTTACGCCTAACATATCTAATGAAGGCATAACGGATTTATGTAATTCTTCTTCGTTGTGAACTTCTAACAGAACATCTAAATTTAAACGTTTTGCAAATTCTGAAAACTGTTTTATTTCTTCACGGGTTAAAATAGCTGCTATCAATAATATGACATCGGCACCGTAGGCTTTGGCTTCAAGTAGCTGATATTCGTCTATAATAAACTCTTTACGGAGTAATGGTAAATTACAGCTTGCTCTGGCAAGCAACAGATCGTCTAACGACCCTCCAAAGTATTTTCCGTCTGTTAAAACGGACATGCCACAAACACCAGCATCTTCATAACCTTTTGCAACATCTTGAACGTTAAATCCTTGATTGATTACCGATTTTGATGGGGAACGCCTTTTGTGCTCTGCAATAATTCCTGTATTGCTATGGCGTAACTTATCGGCAAGCGAAATAGTCGCTCTTTCAAATAAAACGGATTGTTCTAGTTGCGATACTGGAATTAAGCCTTTGCGTAGTGCGACTTCTTCTCGTTTATCTTTTACTATTTTATCTAGTATGGTCATTTTTAGTGTTCGTATTCAGTGTTCAGTGTTCAGTTCTCAGTATTCAGTGTTCGGTATTCAGTGTTCAGTGTTCAGTATTCAGTGTTCAGTATTCAGTGTTCAGTGTTCAGTGTTCGGTGTTCAGTGTTCGGTGTGCAACTGCTTACTGCCACTGTATACTGATCACTGCGACTGCGTACTATCATCTACTCATTTCTATTAATTTATCTAAACTTGCTTTTGCTTTTCCAGAAAGTAAGGATTCTTTTGCTTGCTCAAATCCTTCTTTATGGCTAATCTGTTTTGTTGTTGCAATGGCTAATCCTGCATTGGCACAAACGACATGGTTCTGTGGTTCGGTACCTTTTCCTTCGATAACATTTATAAAAATTTTAGCAGCATCTTCTACAGTGTTTCCTCCAAAAATAGATTCTTGGGTAATTGTTGATATTCCTAAATCTTCTGGTGAAAACATGGTTTCGGAATTGTTGGAAATGACTTTGGTATTTCCGGTTAATGAGATTTCGTCGTAACCGTCTAATGCGTGAACGATACTGTAATTTTTATCTGTATTTTGATATAAATAGCCGTATAATCGTAATAGCTCTAAGTTAAAAACGCCTACCATCTGGTTTTTAGGAAACGATGGGTTTACCATTGGGCCTAGCATGTTGAAAAATGTTTTTACGCCTAATTCGCGACGAATTGGTGCTACATTCTTCATAGCTGGGTGAAATAATGGTGCATGTAACACACAAATCCCTGCTTTATCTATGGATCGTTTTAAAAAGTCTTCATCATTAGAAAATTTAATGCCTAAATATTCCATAACGTTTGAAGATCCGCAAGCAGAAGATACTCCATAATTACCGTGTTTTGCTACTTTAATACCTGCCCCGGCTGATACAAATGATGACAGGGTAGAAATATTAAAAGTGTCTTTTCCATCACCGCCGGTTCCGCATAAATCAATGGCATTGAAATCTTTTAAATCTATGGCAATACACAATTCCAATAAGGCATCTCTAAAGCCTCTTAATTCCTCTAGAGTGATGCTTCTCATCATAAAAACGGTTAGGAAAGAAGCTATCTGACTTTGGTTGTACATCCCATTGGAAATGTTTACCAATACTTGTTTAGCTTCTTCGCTTGAGATGTTTTCGTGATTTATAAGTCTGTTTAATAAGTTTTTCATTTTTTGTCATTCCTGCATAGACAGGGATCTTTTTAATTTTACTTTCTATTTTGCTTTAGTTCATATTACCTTGATATAATACCCTTACTACGCTCAGGATAAACCAAGTCAAAAAATCATATCAAAATTAGAAAATTGCTAAAGCACCATTTACTTTCGGAATTATGTGCTTGAGGCTCCGCTTCGCATCTCTATGCCTTTGTTCATTATTTTTGAATTTTGATGATTCCGACTGTGTCGGAAATTCAAGTTCGATTTAAATGTCATTATCTAATTTTTAGTTATAGTTTTTTCAGCTGAGTAAGCACTGCTTACTGCCCACTGTTAACTAATGTGCTAACCAGTTCTCTAATATTTTTTTTCCGTTTGGTGTTAAAACCGATTCTGGATGGTACTGTACACCTTTTACATCGTAAACTTTATGACGTAGCGACATCACTTGTCCGTTTTCATCAAACGACGTGGCTTCCAGGCTATCTGGTAAATCTGGATTAACAACCCAAGAGTGGTAGCGACCTACTTCTATGTTTTTATCTAAACCTTTAAAGATAGGTTCGTCATCAACACTAATGGTTACATTTGTTGAAACGCCGTGATATACTTCGTCTAAATTAATTAACGATCCGCCAAAAACTTCGCCTATTGCTTGTTGCCCCAGGCAGACGCCTAAAATACTTTTAGTAGGCGCATACTTTTCAATAATTGGTTTTAATAAACCAGCTTCGTCTGGAATACCTGGCCCTGGTGATAATACAATTTTATCGAACGGTTCTACATCTTCTAAAACCAATTTATCATTCCTTACTACTGTAACATCACAATTTAAATCTTCAAGATAGTGGACTAAATTGTATGTAAAACTATCGTAATTATCTATAACTAGTACTTTCGTCATTTTTTTATCATTCCGGTGAAAACAGGAATCTATATTTAATTAAAATTCATTATTCTTTTTTATTTGCTCATTTTGTTTTGATACAAAACCCTTCGACTACGATCAGGATAAACCAAGCCAAAAATCATGTCAAAATTAGGAAATTGCTAAGGCACCATTCATTTTCGGAATTACGTGCTTAAAGCTTCGCTTTGCATCTCCATTCCTTCATTCATTATTTCTGAATTTTGACTTTTCCGACTGCGTCGGAATTTCAAGATTGATTTATATTTTAAGTTTCTTTTGATACTTCTGTTGTTTAATTTTATTCCTAAATCTCCTCCGCCAGTTTTATGGCTTTCGTTAATGCTCCTAACTTATTATATACTTCTTGCAATTCGTTTTCTGAATTGGATTTTGAAACCAATCCTGCGCCAGCCTGCCAATGTAATTTGTGATTCTTACTTAAAAAGGTTCTAATCATAATGGCATGGTTAAAGTTGCCTTCAAAATCCATAAAGCCAATAGCACCTCCGTAAAATGAGCGGCTCGTTTTCTCGTATTGTTCTATAAGTTGCATGGCTCTGTGTTTAGGCGCGCCGCTTAACGTACCGGCAGGGAATGTGTCGGCAACCACTTGCATGGTAGATGTGCTATCATGTTTTTGCCCTGTAACTTTACTTACTAAATGGATAACATGGGAAAAAAATTGAACTTCTCGATAGGTGTCTACTGTAACCCGACTTCCGTGTCTGCTTAAATCGTTTCTAGCTAAATCAACCAGCATGACATGCTCGGCATTTTCCTTATCGTCTTTAACGAGTTGTTTTGCTAATTCGGCATCTTTTGAATCGTTTCCGGTGCGTTTAAATGTTCCAGCAATAGGGTGGATTTCGGCTTTACCATCGCTTACAATAAGTTGGGCTTCGGGCGAACTTCCGAAAATTTTAAAGTTACCATAGTCGAAATAAAATAGGTAAGGAGAGGGGTTTATGCTTCGCAAGGCACGGTATACATTAAATTCATCTCCTTTAAATTCTTGCGAAAAGTTTTTAGATAGTACCAATTGAAACACATCACCACGCGCGCAATGCTTTTTTGCCAATTCTACATGGTTTTTATACTCATCGTCTGTTAGATTAGAAGTAATATCTCCTTTAGAGTAGAAATCGTAAGAGGCAAAGTTTTTAACTTTGATTAAATGATCGATTTCATCAATATTACTTTCAGTATCATGGCAATGCGCAAAAATATAGGCTTCGTTTTTATGATGGTTTATGGCTATGATATTTTGGTACACAGCATAATGAACATCTGGGATATTGATGGAGTTATCCTTTTTTGAAATTTCAATATCTTCAAAATATCTTACGGCATCGTAAGCGATATAACCAAAAATACCATTATTTATAAACTTAAATTCGGTATCTGAATTAACATTGAATCGTTTGGTGAATTGATGAATTTCTTCTGAAACATCTATAGTATCTGTTATTTCTTTTTCTAAAGCTGTTCCGTCTGGAAAGGTCTGGCTAATAGTTTCATTTTCAACCTTAATTGACGCTATAGGATTAAAGCATATATAGGAAAAACTATTGTCGTTGGCATGGTAATCGCTACTTTCGAGTAGTATGCTATTCGGGTACTTATCCCTAATTTTTAAGTAGATACTTACCGGAGTAATGGTGTCTGCCAGAATTTTTTTGTAATGCGTGTATAAATTATATTTTGTCATTATGCTGAATTTATTTCAGTAAATTTTTAATTAAAAAAGGCTTGTCGTGAATGACAAGCCTTTTTTGATATTTTGAGTTTTAAATATACTAGGTTTTCTTCACGAACGTAAGTTTCTGAAGCTCCACCACCAAGTATTATTTAAAATTGTGTTCATTATTATTTTTTAATGTTGGTTCAAATATAGAAATGAAAATATAAATACACAATAGTTTAAAACATTTTTTATATAAAAGTTTGTTAAACTATAATATATACAGTGAAGTATTAATTAATTTTAGAACCATGAAATTAAAACTATTAATTATTGCAATTTTAATAATAACAGGTTGCAAGCAAGAGAAGAAAGAAGTCGCGGTGACTACGAATACTGTTAGTAATGAGGTTGGTAATAATGTTGATTTGGACTCTGTTGAATTAGAGGTTTACGATTATGAAGGCTTTAAGAAATTCTTAAACAAGAAAGATGGTAAGGTATATGTTATTAATTTTTGGGCTACATGGTGTGCGCCATGTGTAAAAGAGTTACCTTATTTTGAAAAATTGAATACGCAATATCGCGATAAGAATGTTGAGGTTATTTTAGTGACTTTAGATTTTCCGCATTTATATGAAACTAAACTGAAACCATTTATTAAAGACAGAAAATTGGAATCTAAGGTTATTGCTTTAGACGATGTGGATATGGATACATGGATTCCCCAAGTAAACAAAGATTGGTCTGGTGCTATACCGGCAACGATTATATATAAGAATGATACTAATAAGTTTTTTGAGGGATCATTTACTTATGAAGGATTAGAGAAAGAGGTTAAACAATTTTTAAATTAAATATTATGAAAAAAGCAGTCCAAATAATTTCAGTTGCATTTGTTGTACTTTTTATTAGCGCATTTGTAGTAAACGAAAGCAGTACTTTAGGAGAAGGGTACAAGATAGGTGATGTTGCAGAAGATTTTTCTCTTAAGAATATAGACGGTAATATGGTGTCTTTGTCAGATTATAAAGATGCTAAAGGCTATATTGTAATATTTACATGTAATACGTGCCCATATGCAGTGATGTACGAGGATAGAATTATTGCTCTAAACGAAAAGTATGCTTCGCAGGGGTATCCAGTAATTGCCATTATGCCAAATAACACCGATGTTAAACCGGGAGATAATATGGAAGCTATGAAAAACCGAGCGAAAAGCAAAGGTTTTACTTTTCCTTATTTAATAGATAAGAAACAAAGTGTATATCCTAAATATGGAGCTACTAAAACACCACATGTATTTATTTTGAAGAAAACGGATGGGGGTAATGTTGTAAAATATATTGGGGCTATTGATGATAATTATAAAGATGCTTCGGCGGTAAAAACCAAATATGTTGAGAATGCTGTTGATGCACTTTTAAAGGGAAAGGAAGTTAAACAAACGGAAACCAAAGCTATTGGTTGTAGTATTAAAGTTTAACCAAAAGCTCTTATAGAACAGGTATAAAAAAACTGAAGCATTGCGCTTCAGTTTTTTATTGGCTATAATGCCAAGTTATGAAAAAAACCTATTATTGAAATTTTAAAGCCTATTACTCTGGCTTTATAAATTTTTTTCGGGTGGTTTTATCACCACTTATATGAATGTTTTCTAAAACAATAATTTGATTCATAGCAACTTTAATAATGTCATTTTTTCTATCTGCATAAAAGTCACCAAAAGCAATCATATCTCTAGTTGTAACTCTATTAGTTGTATTGTGAATGGTGGTAATCTCTCTTGGTTTAGTAAAATCATTTGTATTAAAGTTTTGTGAATGAATCGAAAGTAGGCTAAGTTGAAATGTTAAAAAAGCTATTAAAAAACCACTTTTTTTCGATTTGGTTAATATTTTCATCTTTTTGGGGTTGGTTAATTTTTTCAAACGTACAAAAAAGATTACTAAAAAACTAGATGAAATACGTATTTTTTAGATGAAATACATTTTAAGTAAGTTAATGATTACTTTTTAAATGGTGTTTACAAAGGTTGTTTTACTCAGAAGGATTATTGAATAATTTAGAAAGGTGAGTCTATACAGTGTTGTGTTTTAAATATTTTATGAAATTAAACAATATTTATTTTAGTCAATAAATGATATATATATTAATTTTGTACACACTAATATATTTAAAGACATGGAAGATTTAACACAAGAAGAGTGGGCATCGCAATTAGCAAATGATGCAAGTGCTATAGTTTTAGACGTAAGAACGGATGCCGAAGTGGCTGAAGGAATTATACCTAATGCTATACATATAGATATTTACAAGGGACAGGAATTTATCTCGGAAATTGAAGCTTTAGATAAAGACAAAAGCTATTATATTTATTGTCGTTCTGGTAACAGAAGTGGTCAAGCATGCTCTATTATGGAAGAGTTGGATTTTGAAAATGTTTATAATCTTGAAGGAGGTATTTTAGAGTGGGAAGGCGATTTAGTTGATATGGAATAATATACTAAATGAAGCGATTATTAATATTTTTATGTTCTGTATTTAGTATTGGCACTACCAGTTGTAAAGACTCATCAGTTAAAGGAGAGATAGAATTGGTTTCTCCTAAGGTTGTACAAACACTTTTAGCTCACGATTCTGTACAACTGGTAGATGTTAGAACACCAAAAGAATTTAGTGAAGGTCGTATTGCTGAGGCGCAGAATGTAGATTTTCACTCACCTGAATTTGATTCTGAAATTAAAAAGTTAGATCAAAACAAACCTGTTGTTTTATATTGTAGATCTGGTAAGCGCAGTGCTAAAAGTGGTAAAAAGTTACTAAGTTTTGGCTTTACTAAAGTGTACGATTTAGAAGGGGGCATTCTTATGTGGAAAAAAGAAGGTTTTAAGGTTACCATTGAATAACAGATATTTAGTTTACTTCGGTTTATTTTTTTATGTATAATTAGATCATTCAACTGCTTTTTAAGTACTTCACCTTTTTTATTTTTAAGGGAGGAACCATTTTTTTTATATTTATAATAAGTTTACTGTTTTTAATGTTTTAAGCAGTTACTTTTTAAGGGTTTAACTAGCCACCAAGGTTTAAGCTTTAAATTATTTATTCTAAAAAAAATGGAAAACGGTTACGTAATATTAGGTATAGTAGCATTATTGTTTTTAAGTATGTATGGTTACTCATATGCTTCGGTAGCTTTTGAGAATTTTAAGATGAAAAGAGAAAAGAAACGAGAGGCTCAAAAGGAAGAACTAAGACGCCAACAGCGTATTAAAAATCAGGAAGTCAGAGACGAAAAGTTTCGAAAGTCTAATAAGCGAAAAGAAGAAATTCAACACGAACTTATGTTGTTGAAAAAAATGAAAGAAAAGCAAAAAGCAGGATAATTAAAGTTCCACTCATAATACTTAAAAACCCTTTTGAATATGTTTCAAAAGGGTTTTTTAATTGTGTTATGAAAGGAGGTTTACAATCTACTATTTCATACAGTACTTTTAGTTTCTACACTTTTATATTTGGTTTTAAACATAAAAACTCACGTTACATATAATTTTGTAATTCTTCCCAGATGTCATTCATTATTTTGAAGTATGTATTCCTACGTGGTCAACTTCAACTTTGTTCAGCGAACCACGCAGGTTAACAACTTCTATTTAAAAGATTTTATTCTTTGTTCCAAAGATTATCCATCTCTTCTAATGTTTTTCCTTTAGTTTCAGGAACAAACTTCCAAATAAATATTGCAGAAATAACACTCATTATCCCATAAAACAGGTAAGTACCTCCACTACTAAATTCCATCATTGGAGGATATGTAGATGAAATAAAGAAATTGGCAGCCCATTGAGCAGCTACCGCAATGGCTACCGCCTGACTTCTAATTTTATTCGGAAATATTTCTGAAATAAGCACCCAACATATTGGTCCCCAACTCATCATAAAAGAAGCGGTATAGATAATTATAAATACTAATGTAGCCATACCTATAATATCCATAAACGCTAAGACCGAAATAGCAATCATACCAATAGCCATTCCAATAGAACCGGTAATTAATAAAGGTTTTCTTCCCCATTTATCTACAGTTAATATGGCAACAACAGTAAAAATAACATTTACAAGTCCCATAATAATAGTTTGTAGCATAGAGGCATCTTTAGCCGCTCCCATACTTTCAAATATTCGTGGCGCATAATATAGAGCCACATTAATACCTACAAACTGTTGGAAGACTGATAACAATATACCTACTATAATTACTTTTTTCCCATAAGAGAATATTTTGGCTTTGGTAGCCGAAGCCTGTACCGTACTTTTTATGTCTTCAAATACCTGTTTCGCTTTTTCGGCGCCGTTAATGCGTGTAAGAATGGATAGTGCTTTGTCATTTTTTTGTTTTAATGCTAAATATCTGGGCGATTCAGGCATAAAAAACATAAGTATAGAGAATATAGAAGCAGGTATTGCTTCAGATACGAACATTCTTCTCCAACCAATTTTATTAATCCATTCGATTGTTTGTCCTTCAGCTATACCCCAATTCACAAAATAAACAACCAGCATCCCGAAAATAATCGCAAATTGATTTAACGAAACAAGTTTCCCTCTAATTTCTGCTGGAGCAATTTCACCAATATACATAGGGCATACAGCTGATGCTAAACCAACCCCAATACCTCCTATAATACGATAAAAGTTAAACATCCAAAGCAGCCCCATAGTAGGTGTATCTTTTTCGAAAAATAAAAATTCGGGATTTCCAGATCCTAAAGCAGATAATAAAAACAAAATACCTGCAATAATCAAGGCGTTTTTTCTACCGTACTTAGCCGATAAAATACCAGATATTATGCCGCCAATAATACAACCGATCAAAGCTGAAGAAACGGTAATACCATGTAAAAAAGAACTCAACCCTTGACTATCGATTAAAAAAGCCTGGATCGATTTTTCTGCACCAGATATTACTGCAGTGTCATAACCAAATAATAACCCCCCTAATGTTGCAACAAGTGTTACCACATAAATAAATGCTGTATTTTGTTTCATATCTTATTTTAGTTTAGTTAAAAAAATTATAAAAGCACTTAATCGTAACCGGTACTTAAATTATGATTAAGCACTTTTATAGTTAAAGTGTATTTTAAATATATTGATTAATAATGTTTTCGAACAATTCCTGTTTTCCACTTTTTAAAGGTAATTCACCATTTTCCATAGCGATTTTATAAAGGTCTTCCAGGTTTAGGTTTCCTTTTTCGAACTCTAAGCCTTTTCCAGAATCGAAAGAACTATAACGCTCTGTTTTTAGTTTTTCGTAAGGTGAAGAAGTCATGATTTTATCAGCTATTAATAATGCTCGAGCAAACGTATCGGCACCGCCAATATGAGCAAGGAAAACATCATCTAAATCTGTTGAATTTCTTCTAATCTTTGCGTCAAAATTAACGCCTCCACCTTGTAAACCACCAGCTTTTAAGAAAACTAACATGGCTTCGGTAGTTTCTTGGATGTTGTTCGGGAACTGATCTGTATCCCATCCATTTTGGTAATCGCCGCGATTAGCGTCTACGCTTCCTAACATACCTGCCTTAGCTGCAACCTCTAATTCGTGTTGGAATGTATGTTGTGCTAAAGTGGCGTGGTTTACTTCAATATTGATTTTAAAGTCTTTGTCTAATCCATATTCTTTTAAGAATCCGATAGCAGTCGCAGTATCAAAATCGTATTGATGCTTAGAAGGCTCCATTGGTTTTGGCTCAATAAAGAAGTTTCCTTTAAATCCATTAGCACGGGCATAATCTCTACACATGCTTAAGAAACGTCCCATATGATCCAATTCACGTCCCATATCTGTGTTTAGTAAAGACATGTAGCCTTCACGACCACCCCAGAACACATAGTTTTCACCTCCTAAGGCGATTGTGGCATCTAATGCTAATTTAATTTGACCACCGGCTCTGGCAACTACATTAAACTCTGGGTTTGTAGAAGCGCCGTTCATGTAGCGCGGATTCGAAAAACAGTTTGCTGTACCCCAAAGTAGCTTTACACCAGAGGCCGCTTGTTTTTCTTTTAAATAATCGGTAATTGTTAATAATCTTTTTTCAGATTCTGCAAACGTTGATGCTTCTTGAATTAAATCGAAATCATGGAAACAGTAGTATCCGAATCCCATTTTAGTGATAAACTCAAAAGCAGCATCTGCTTTGTCTTTGGCGGCCTGAAGCGGATCTGTTGCCTGATCCCATTCAAAATTTTGTGTGCCAGGTCCAAAAGGATCAGCCCCTTGTCCGCAGAATGTATGCCAGTAAGCTACAGAAAATTTAAAATGCTCACGCATTGTTTTTCCCGCGACAACCTGATCTGGATTGTAGTATTTAAATGCTAACGGGTTGTCTGATTCTTTTCCTTCAAATTTAATGTCGTTGATACCTTTGTAGTATTCTTTGTTGCCTATAATTGCCATTTTACTTAAAATATTTTATTTATTGTTTAATATAATTTCTAACTCTTTTTTCCAGTTTTGATACGCCTTTATGTAGGGGGCGTTATTTTTTATGGGTACAAAAGTCATAACATGGTCGTTTTTTGTAATGTTTGCACCAAATTTCTCAAAATCACCATCGGTTAAACCGGCAGCTCTAGCAGCGCCTACAGAACCTGTGGTGTTATATATTTCTATTTCATGTCCGATCAGGGTTGCTACTGTGTTTGAAAATATTTCTGAACGGAACAGGTTATCGTTTCCAGCTCTAATCACGTTGATTACGGCGTTGTCATTTTTCATAATATCCATACCATAAACAAAAGAAAAGGCAATACCTTCCAGAGCAGCTCGATATAAATGTCCGTCGTTGTGTTTATTAAAATTTAGGTTGCAGTAATGAGTGCCAATATTTTTACTGTTTAGCATTCTTTCGGCTCCATTTCCAAAAGGAATGACACAAACACCATCTGAGCCCACGGGAACTTCGCTGGCTTTATTATTCATGTCTTCGTACGAATTGCAAGCAAGATTGTCTTTTAACCAACGGTATTGGATTCCTGCTCCATTAATGCATAATAGTTTTCCTAGAGCTGGGTTTTCCTTAGTGTAATTTACATGTGCAAAATGATTGATTCTTGAGGCTTCTTTCGATTTCAATGCATTGGTAACAGCATAAACAACGCCAGATGTCCCTCCAGTTGCTGCTACCTCACCATGGTTGAATACATTTAAGGAAAGTGCATTGTTGGGTTGGTCGCCCGCTCTATAATTTACAGAAGCACCAATGGGTAAACCGGTATCTGCCGCGCCTTTTTCGTTAACGGTACCTTGATTTGTAAAGTTTTCTACAATGTCTGGCGTTAATGCCGGGTCTATACCGTAATGTTCCAACAGAAAGTTTGCTAATGAATCACTTTCATAATCCCAAAGGATCCCTTCAGACAAACCATTCTTTGTCGTATTTATGACTCCGGTAAGTTTGTAAGCAATAAAATCTCCGGGTAACATGTACTTGTGTATTTTAGAGTACAACTCCGGCTCGTTGTCTCTAACCCATTTTAATTTAGATGCTGTAAAATTTCCCGGCGAGTTTAATAGTTTTCCGGTACAAGTGTCGTGTCCTAAAGCATCGAATGCTTTATTGCCAATTTCAATAGCTCTACTGTCGCACCAAATAATGGAATTGCGCAATGGGTTTCCTTGCTCATCTACAACAACCAGACCGTGCATTTGGTAAGAAATACCAATACCAGAAATTAATGAAGCATCAATATTGGCTTCTTTAATAGCTCTTTTTGTTGCAATACAAACATATTCCCACCATACGTTTGGGTCTTGTTCTGCCCAATCTGAATGAACGGCAATAATTTCCATTTCATTTTCTGGTTCGTGTAGTGCTGATAGTTTTTCTCCTGTTTCTGCATTTACAATGGCTACTTTTACAGAAGAACTTCCTAAGTCATATCCTATATAATACATAGTTATAAAGATTCTCTTAATGTTAAATTTGTAGGTATAAATACCTGCAAGGGTTCGTTTTTATAAATAAATTCTGCTGCTTTCTCTCCTAATGCTTTAAAATCGGTTGAAACAACAGAAATTCCCTTATAAATAAATTTTTTCATTGGGGTTTCGTTATATGATAAAAAGCCAACATCTATACCTGGTTCTAAATCGTTATTTCGGCATTCTTCTAAAAACTTTCCTAAAAAACGATCACTAACACTTATGTAGGCTATGTTCTTTTCAATCTTAAAATGTTTTAAACTTTTTATGTTTATTACTTTATATTTAAACTGTAATGTTTTACAATACTTTTCGAAATGGGCGATTGCTTCTACAGGATGATACGTGTATTCTGGAAAAACAAAATAGATTTCTTTGTATTTTTCGAATAGGGTATTGGCGCCTTGTAAAGCTTCAAAAAACGAATCGCCAAAATCTTGACAAACAAAATTGTTGTCCTTTTTAGAGTGTATGTTCCAATCTATTAGAAGTAGTTTTTCGTTCCTAAATCCATCTAAAACTTTAGGAACCTCTTCGTTATTAAACCCCATCACCACATACTTGTAGTATTTACCCTTGCTATTATTCAATATCGTTTTAAAGTTTTCGATATTATAATGGTGAAATTGTACGTCTGTAATAACATTATCCGGTAAGTTATTTATAAAGGCATGGTATAAAACTTCCTTGTAAGCTTTAAAGGTGTCTAACACTAAGAGTACTTTTCTTGTAACATTGGCAACATAATAGCCTTTGTTGGGAACAGAATCTATTACTTTTTGGTCTTTTAATATGGTATAAGATTTAAAAACAGTGTCTCTAGAAAGTTTGTAATCCTTACAAATACTGTTAACAGAAGGGAGCATGTCTCCAACAAGCATCGTGTTATTAGCTAAAGCATCATTTATAGCATTAACTAATTGTTGATATTTCGGTATATCACTATTAAGATCGATGTCAAAAATAAATTTGTTTTTCATTTAATAACTGTGCTGTTCTGTTCTGGTTTGTAAATATATTAAAAAATCAGTTTTTTATTTGGTATATTTGAGAAATATTTTTCTATTATTTATGAGCATTTATACAATTAAAAACCTTCGTTTTTATTTTGCCCTATTCTTTTTGTTCGTTTTAGGGGCAGTTAACAGTCAAAGTAATATCTATTTCGATCATATAACTACAGAAGACGGTTTGTCTCAAAGTGATATAAATAGCATTTACCAAGACCCACAGGGGTTTATGTGGTTTGGGACTCATGAGGGGCTTAATAAGTACGATGGCTATAACTTTACTATTTATAACCCGGATTCTAATAACCCTAATAGTATAAATAGTAACTTGATTTTTTCTATTACTGGAGATGAAGAAGGGAATTTATGGCTTGGTACTACGGGTAAAGGTTTGAGTTATTTTGATAAATCGTTAGAAAAGTTCACACATTTTTTACACGAAGAAGGGAATGATAATAGCTTAAAAAATAATCATATAAGTGCTGTTTATAGAGATAAGAAGAATAGATTATGGGTTGGTACTATTGATGGTTTAGATCTGGTTGACCTTAATAAACCTAAAGATTCAATACAGTTTCAGCATTTTAATTTAGAACACGATCGGTTAATTGCCGGTTTTGGAGATAATAATATTTATTCAATTTTTGAAGACAGTAAGGGGCAAGTATGGGTAGGAGGATTAAGAGGCCTCTATAAGTTATCCAGAAATCAAAATGGGGATATCTATTTTAGATTGGTTAATAGCTTGATCGGAATGAACAGACTATCTGTGCGTAGTATTAGCGAAGATAATTATGGACGTTTACTTATAGGAACTACCATCGGGTTGTATATATTGAGAAAACACAATGATTCGCATAGGGTTGAATTAATTACTTCTGGCTTTATTAATAATATTCTTATAGAGAATGATAATATTTGGATGGGAACGAACAATGGTTTGTTGTTTTATGATAATTCCGATGAAACTAAAAATCCGCAGTTTTTAGCACAATTTGCTTACAATCCGCAAGATCCAAATAGTTTAAGTAAAAATATAGTGAAATCTTTAGCTAAAGATATTACTGGAATTATATGGGTAGGTACAAATGGAGGCGGAGTTAATAAATTCGATCCAAAAAGAAAAAAGTTTAAGCATGTAAAGAAAACATTAAATCCGAGCAGCCTTAGTTACGATAAAATAAGGTCTATGTTTGAAGATAGTAATGGTACGTTATGGATTGGAACTGAAGGGGGCGGTTTAAATATGTTGCTTCCTAATGATAGCACAAACTTAGAATTTAAAAACTTTATGGCCATACAAAGCCCTTTTGTTACAATAGAGATAAAAAGGGAAGATAAAAAAATATTACTTATTGGAGCCGAAAACACTCCAGGGCTGTTTGAGTTGGATATAACAGACCCGGAAAAGGTGAAAGAAAGCGATATTAATGTTTTCCAACCAGTATCTGGGAGTATTTTTGCCATATTGGAAGATAGGCGTAAAAATATTTGGATCGGGACCTATAATGGAGGTGTAAACCGTTTGTTATATAACAAATCTACCAAGAGTTACAAACAAGATGTTTTATCCCATGTTAAAACCGATTCATCAAGCATTTCAAATAATATTATTAGAAATATTCTAGAAGATCGCAAGGGGAATATATGGTTTGCTACTGGCTACGGTCTGTGTAAGTTAACACCAGAAGAGGCCGTTAAAAATAAGCCTAAGTTTACTACTTACAAGAATATCCCTTCAGATAGCAGAAGTATTAGCCATAATTACATACTGGAGCTTTTTGAAAGTGAAAATGGTGATATATGGATTGGAACATTGGGAGGAGGACTTAATAGATTGATTCAATCTAAAGATGGTTCGTCAGACCGATTTGAATCTTATAAAACAGAAAATAGTGGTCTGCCTAATAATGTTATCAAAGGAATTTTAGAAGATGAGGAAAACAATTTATGGTTATCGACAAATAAAGGGCTTTCCAAGTTTGATCCTATTAAAAACATATATAGAAACTACGATATTAATGATGGTCTTCAAAGTAACGAGTTTCAGGAGTTGGCCAGGTTAAAACGAAAAAATGGAGAGCTTTTATTTGGAGGAATAAATGGGTACAATACATTTTTTCCGAGAGATATCAAGGATAATAAAGAAGAAGCAAAAACAATTATTACAAATTTCTCAATTTCCAATGAGCAAATAAATATTGGCGAATATGTAAATGGTCGTATTATTCTTGATAAGGATATAAATGAAATCGAAGAAATTCAATTAAAGTATAAAGAAAATAGTTTTTCTTTTGAATTTGCGGCTTTACATTATGCGTCGCCACGTAAAAATCAGTTTGCCTATATGCTTCAAGGGTTTGATAAAGATTGGATTTATACAACATCAAACAAGCGTTTTGCAACATATACTAATTTAGAACCTAGTATTTATACTTTAAAAGTAAAAGCCTCAAATAATGATGGGATTTGGGACTCAACGCCCTCTGAAATAAAAATTAGAGTGATTCCTCCATTTTGGCGAACAAACTTTGCTTATTTTTTCTATAGCCTTATTATAATTGGATTTTTACTTCTTTTTAGAATGTTCACCATTATTAGAACAACTAAAAAACACCAATTAGAGATTGAGCATTTTGAGAAGAAAAAAACAGATGAGTTACAGAGAATAAAATTAGAATTCTTTACAAACATATCTCATGAATTTAGAACGCCAATTACTTTAATTAAAGGACCTTTAAAATATTTGCAAAAGAACGTAGGTTTATTAGATAAGGAGGTAGTACATGAGCAGTATCGACTCATTCAAAAGAATAGCGATTATTTGTTGAGGTTGGTTAACGAGTTATTAGATTTTAGAAAAATCAATCAAGGGAAAATGAGGCTGGTAATGCGTAAAAGTAATATAGCCAGATTTATTAAAGAGATATGTGAGCCTTTTCAATTTTTGGTTAGAAAAAAACAAATTTCTTTCAACCTTATTGCTTCCGATGAGGAGCTGGAAACATGGTTCGATCATGATGCGTTAGAGAAAATAATGAGTAATCTTTTATCCAATGCATTTAAGTTTACACCAGAAGGTGGTGATATTAGTGTGGAAATTTCTCTTAGCAAGGATATTGGCGTTAATGAATTTGATGAGAATGAAATGAATTTTGTTAAGATAGAGGTAAAAGATTCCGGAGTAGGGATCGAGGAGAGTAAATTGCCAAATATTTTTGAGCGGTTTTATACAGACAAAGATAATTCTAATCCTAAAGGCGTTGGTATTGGGCTTTCCTTTACAAAAGATATTATTGAACTGCATCAGGGTATTATTGAGGTGGAGAGTACGCCAAATAAAGGAACAACGTTCATTGTTCAATTACCAGTAGAAAGGAAGGCTTATGAAGGCATTCCGGAGATTAGCTGTAAGGATGTTTCGGAAGTCGATTTTCATGTACGTACTTCGGAGTCTGATTCTATGGCTATAAGTATTAATGATGAATTGGTAGATAGTAATTTATCGCAAATAAGGTCTAAACTTCCCGTATTACTTATTGTAGACGATAATCCGGATATAAGGAGTTTTGTTAAGCGGGTGCTTGGCGAAAAATATAATGTTTATGAAGCTGAAAATGGTAAGGAAGGTTTTGAATTAGCTAATAAGCTTATGCCAAATATTATTGTTACAGATATTATGATGCCAATAATGGATGGTATTGAATTTTGTGAAGAGATTAAAACAAAAAAGGAAACCAGTCACATTCCGGTTATTATGCTAACGGCAAAATTATCGCAGGAAACAGAGATAAAAGGTCTTAAAACCGGAGCTGATGCCTACATAAGAAAACCCTTTGATGTAGAACTATTAGAGCTTAAATTAACGAATATCTTAAAAATCCGTGAGGAATTAAGAAAACGATTTAATCGTGAGATATCATTACAACCGCAGGAGGTAACTGTAACGACTATGGACGAAAGGTTCTTGCAGCAAGCTATAGAGATTGTTGAAAAGAATATGATGAATACCGATTTTAGTGTAGAAATGCTGGTAAAAGAAATGGGACATAGCCGTAGTAACCTATATTTAAAATTTAAGGAAATTACGGGACTTTCATCAAGTGAATTTATTCGAAATATTCGTTTAAAAAGAGCGGTTCAACTTTTCGAGAAAAGTGATTTTTCGGTTAAGGAAATTATGTATATGACTGGGTTTAATACGGCATCGTATTTTGCCAAATGTTTTAAAAAGCAGTTTGGTGTTATACCAAGTGAATATGTGAGCCAAAACCTAGCCAAGAAAAATGATAAATAAAGCAAAGAGGGGCTAAAAATTAGTTTGATGTCATTTTGAGCCCTTCGACTTTAGTTTATGTTGAGCACAATAGATGTACCCAAAATAGACTTTGTCGAAATACATGTAACTTACTGATAACAAGTTTTTACTTTTTGTTATCCAGATAGATCTGTCAGGTTTTTAAAACCTGACAGATCTAAGTTCTGATAATATAGTCAAGGTCATATCAAGATCGGTTTCGGTGAGTTTAAGCTGATAAATCAAATCTTTTTATCCTCACAACTCAAAAACAATCTAATTTTAATTGATTAGATTTATTTTAACTTTTTATCGATTATTTTTATCGAAATTTAACGTGCATTTATCGAAAAAAAATCTCTGATTTGTTGGTTGTCTATACTAAGTTGCTTTTCGACGATTGAAGCAGTAACCTGTTGATATACAAGGTTAAGTATTAGTTTATCTGCATATATATCGGATAAAAAAAAGCTGTTTATTTGTACCTTTGTTCAAACATAAAATTAGCCCTCATGAAAACACAATTAACTTCATTTTTTTTATTTATTTCGTTATTATCTTACGCTCAATCTGCAATTGGTACATACTTTAGTGCACCGATGTCTAATTACTCCATTGTAACCTCTGCATCTGCTATAGATGAAAGCACAGCAGGAGCAAATTTAACATGGACTTTCGATCAGCTTTCGGAAATAGGAACCTCTACAGATAATTACGCGGCTCCAACAAATGCCGAATTAACTGAGTACCCCGGTACCACGTCCGTTTTAACAGTAAGTAGTACTGTAGGTGCTACAACCAGTGAAAGTAAAGTTTTTACTAAAGATGTATCGGGTGCAATTTCTTTTACGGCGGTAAAAGCAACCAATCTAGAACTTAAATATAACATCGATAATGGTTTAATAGGTGATTTTCCATTAAGTTATGGATATTCTAATACCGATAATATTGCAGGTACCTATCAGTTCAATGCATTTTCTGGAACTTTTACGGGAACCATAACTACCAGTGTAGATGCTTACGGATCCTTAACATTAAATGATGTAGGATCTGGAGATTATAGTGGTAATGTAACCCGATTAAAGGTTGTTCAAAACCTTAATCTGGGGTATCTTATTAATCCAAATGCCGGAACAGCAATTCAAACCAACTATTATTATTACGATGATACTAATGGAGAGCTTATATTTAGATCGGCAGTTGTTACTATAAATGTTCCTGCGATTTCAATAAATCAAACCAATACGGCAATGGAATGCTTGAAAAAGGATGTATTAAGTACAGATGGAAATGAGATCACATCAAGTCAATTAAGAATTATATCAAACCCGGTAAAAGATGTCTTGAATTTAAGTTTGAAGGATCATAGTATTGTAGTGAAAGCTATACGGTTATCAGATATTAGTGGAAAACAAATTCTTAGTGTAAAAGGCATGCACAAGTCTATTACAGTAGATTATTTGCCTAATGGAATTTACTTTGCAACCATTGATACCAATAAAGGTATAGTTTCAATGAAGTTTGTTAAAGGTTAAACGTTTATTCCAAAAAATCCCATATAAAAGCCCTCTGTTACTTATTAATTACAGGGGCTTTTTTATATCAAGATGTTACTTCTATCTTAATAAAGCTAATTAACGTGAATCTTACATAAGAATTCAAGGTGTTCCTCCCTTTTAAAAAGCTACAGTGTACTCACATCTTTTTAATTAAGACACGAATTACACGGATTTACACGAATAAAACCTCAATATAATGGATAGCTTTCGATGCTATTCATAATCACGAATCAGACTTTCAGTCTGTTTTTACAATCCAAGACCGATTTATTTCTATTATATTTCTGTATTTTAATTTATAAATAAGTAAACTTAAATTACTTATTTATAAATAATTTATATTTAGAACCATTTGTGATAATTCGTGAAATTAGTGTCTATATTTATAAAACTATATATTTAATATGCAGCCATATTTGTGGGTACACCGTAGCTATTAAAAAGGGAGGTGGATCCCGATGAGATCGGGATTCGGAGGGTTATATATGTTTGTTATTTTTAATAAAACGCCTCTTTCTTCCAATTTTTATCAAAATCGAAATTCATTTCTCGGCTTTAAATTAAAGAGGAGAGCACTGTGACAGTAAAAAAATAGTTCTGAAACAAGTCTGGGACACACACCGACATAAATTCTCTTATCCAAGATTCGTTAATTAATAAAACAGATTAATAAAAAAAATAGAGCGACTATAAAAGAAGCTCTATTTTTGTCATCAACACAAGGAGATTGTTTACGCAATTAATCTCCTAACTTATATACCTTATCTAAGGCAATCCATTTTTCACCATCTTTAGCCCAGGGTAATTCCTGTTGGTAATCCCACATAAGGTTTTCCCATTCTTGTACTTTTGGATTATTGGCATCCATTTCAGCCTTTTTAACAGGATCGAAAGTCTCATCAACTTCCATAATCATAAACATTCTATTACCTGTTAAATAGATTTCCATATCAACAATGCCGGCATCTTTAATACTTTTTGTTATTTCCGGCCAGGCATTTCCAGCAGCATGATATTCTTTGTATTCTGCAATTAATTTAGGGTTGTCTTTTAAATCGCATGAATAACAATATCTTTTTGTACTCATTATGTAATACTTTTAGTTATTATATTTTTTATAAACGTTTCTAGCATAAATCACTACGAAAAGAAGGCAGAAGAAAGAAAGGAAGAAAGAGTATCTCATTTCTGTAACTCCTAAAAATAATGTGTCTTCGTATCCTTTTCCTCCAAAATCCAAGATGTAGCCTTTAAGGAACGGTAACAGGGCTCCACCAACAATGGCCATTACTAAAAATGCTGCCCCGAACTTTGCATCTTCTCCTTGACCTTCTAAGGCAATACCGTAAATGGTAGGGAACATAATAGATAGGAAGAATGATGTGGTAACCAATGAGTAAATACCCAACATTCCTGGTAAAAATATGGCTCCTATAATGGTTGTCATGGCTCCAAGTCCGAAATACATTAATAATTTACCAGAGTTCATTTTAGCCAACAACGCTGTACCAGCAGCTCTACCAGCTAAGAAGACAGCATAACCTGCGTACCCGTAAGCTACAGCCGACTGACTGTCGATACCTAAAGTTTCGGCATATTGATATACATATGTCCAACACATAATTTGAGCGCCCACATAAAACGCTTGTGCAACTACACCAAAGGCAAATTTCTTTTGACTCCATAATCTTTTAACAGATTCAGAAAATTTCACATTAGCTTCCTGGCTCTTATTTTGAGGCATTTTTAAAACGCTAATAAGAATAAAAAAGATAACTACAACTATACCTAAAACAACATAAGGATTACGAATAACCTCTAAATCGGCAGTTCGCATAGATGCCTTAGCAGTTTCAGAAAGTGTATCGTAAATTGGTGTACCGTCTTCGGCTACGTTATCAGATTGTAATGCTCCTAATACAAAAGTTTGGGCAATAAATAACCCCATTATAGAACCAAAAGGGTTAAACATTTGTGCAAAATTTAAACGTCTCGTTGCCGTTTCTTCTGCACCCATAGATAGTATGTATGGGTTTGCGGTGGTTTCTAAAAATGCTAATCCAAAAGTTAAAATATACAAAGCAGCTAAAAAGAAACCATAACTTTCAAGCGAAGCGGCAGGGTAAAATAATAGTGCTCCAACCGAGTAAAGTGCCAGACCAACAAGGACTCCTTTTTTGTATGAAAATTTATTTACAAAAAGGGCTGCTGGAATTGCCATAGTAAAATAACCGCCGTAAAAAGCTAATTGTACTAAAGATGCTTTTACGTTAGAAAGTTCTAATACTTTTTGGAATCCGCGAACCATAGGATTGGTCATATCGTTAGCTAATCCCCACAACGCAAAGAGCGAGGTGATTAAAATAAAAGGAACTAAAATAGATTTAGATACTACAGGTATTTTACTTTCTGAACTCATAATAGTTTATTTAGTTAGTGTTTATGTGTAAATGTATATTTTAAATGAAATAGAATAAATACGGATTGTTCAAAATAAGAGAACATATGATTTATTCTTCGGTTAATAATGATCTATCTAAATGTACATAACCACCATCGCAGAAAATAAACTGCCCTGTAGTATGTGATGATTTTTCCGATATGGTGAAAAGACATGTATCTGCAATTTCCTCTGGAGTTGTCATTCTGTTTTCTAAAGGAATTTTCTTTACGATAGATTTTAATTTCTCTTCACCGTTTTCAAGAGTTTTTATCCAGTTATCGTAAGCCGGTGTCCAGCTTTCTGCAATAATAATGGCATTAACCCTAATCTGTTCTTTAATTAAATCTACAGCCCATTCGCGTGTTAAGCCTAATACGCCTCCTTTAGATGCTGCATATCCTGATGTTCCTCCCTGACCGGTTAAGGCTACTTTAGAGCCTATATTTAGAATGTTTCCTTTAGATTTTTTAAGTAACGGTAATGCATGTTTTACTACCAGAAAATAACTAACCATGTTGAGTTTTAGTGAATTCATGAACTCCTCGTAAGAAGCATCTAATCCAGCACCATCATTTACTCCAACGTTATTAATTACAACATCTATTTTACCATACTTTTCTGCAATGGTTTCTACGGCAGTTTTTATCTGTTCCGGATTAGTAACATCAGTTTGGCAAAATATAGCATCTATGCCTCTTTTTTGTAATTTTTCAACATAACCAAATCCTCTGGCATTTCTATCTATTACAGCAGGAGTAGCTCCTTCATCTGCTAGCTTTTGTAAAATGGTTTCTCCTATGCTGCCTTCAATTCCAGCAGCACCAGATATAACAACTACTTTTCCTTTTAATCCTAAATCCATTTTTTAAATTTTTTTGTTATTGTAAATTGTAAAATTTAATAGCATTACCGCCCATAATGGCAGCTTGTTCTGTAGAACTTGTTTTTGCTATAAAATCTACTACTAATTCTTTTACTCTTTTATAATTTCCTGCTACCAGGCATACTGGCCAATCCGATCCGAACATGGTTCTTTCTGTTCCAAAAGCATCAAGAATCAAATTCATATAAGGATGTATTTGAGCCGGTGTCCATGTCGTGAAATCGGCCTCTGTAATCATGCCCGATAATTTGCAATACACATTTTCGTGTTTTCCAATTTCTTTCATTAAAACCGCCCAGCCATCATAAAAACCGTCTTTTATATAGGGCTTAGCAATATGATCGATAACAAATTTTTGATTCGGGAATCGTTTTACGAATTCTAAAACGGCTCCTAATTGATGTGGGAATACCAATATATCGTAAACGTAATGATGCTTTTCTAAAATTGAAATGCCCTTTAGAAAATTTGGACGTAATAAAAAATTGGAATCTGGTTCGCCTTGTACAACATGGCGGAAGCCTTTTAGTTTTTCGTGTTCTTTATAGGTTTCTAAAACAGCTTCGATATTATCCGCTCTTAAGTCTACCCAACCCACAACACCTTTAATGAAATTGTATTTGGAAGCCAGATCTAATAAAAAATCTGTCTCAATAAGTGTTTGGTCCGCTTGTACGGCTACACAGCCATCAATACCATTTTCGGCATATACTTTTTCTAAGTCATCAGGTAAAAAATCTTTACGAATAACAGACATGCTTTCGTCTATCCATTCGTGCTTTACGGGTTCGTAATTCCAAAAATGCTGATGAGAATCTATTATCATACTTATCTTTTATGCTGATGTTGTTAGTTTTATAAAAAGCGGTTTAGATTTCTATTATAGAGTATCCAGTGCTTCCTTAATTCCCCTATTCACAATATTCTCTATATGCTTTGTTACTGTTTCCTGTAGGCCATCAAAAGCAGTTAAATCTGTTCCCCAGAAGTTTGTATTGGCTAATGTTGCTTTTGTTATAGCTGGAATATCATCAGTAGCCCATTGTGATACAAAGAAATCTAGTGCAGATTGATCATCTTTTAACGGGATGGTTTCTCCATTTCTGTCTCCTTTATAAAAAACAATTAAAGCAGCTAAAGAAAACAGCAACCTATTTGGTAACTCATTTTTTCTTTTGATGTATTCTAATACAGAAGGCAACACCCTTGTTTTGTATTTTGAAGTTGAATTCAATGAAATACTAAGCAATGCATGCTCTAAATAAGGATTTCTAAAACGATCTAATACATCGTTAGAAAATTGCTCCAGTTCTTCTTTAGAAAGGTCTAAAGTCGGACATATTTCATTAAAAATAGTGTCTTTCAGGTAACCACCAACAACGTTGTCTTCTAACGATTCACGTACTTTATCAATACCGTACAAATACCCCACAGGAACCAACGTAGTATGTGCACCATTTAAGATTCTTACTTTACGGGTTCTGTAAGGCTCCATATTGTCTGTAAACACAATATTTAATCCGCAAACTTCGGCAGGGATTTCTTCTTTCACAGATGCTGGGCCTTCGATAACCCATAAGTGAAATTGTTCGCCTTCAACTACCAGATTGTCTTTGTACCCTAGCTCATTAGTGATGGCGTCCATTTTATCTTTAGGATAACCGGGAACAATCCTATCTACTAAGGTGTTGCAGAAAATATTGTCTTCATTAATCCATTCTACAAAGCCATCGCCTAAATTCCAGTCGGAAGCATATTGCAAAATGATTTTCTTTAGGTTTTCCCCGTTTTTGTCTATTAATTCACAAGGAATCACAATAAGTCCTTTATCTGAAGCACCTCCAAAAGCTTGGAATCTTTTGTATAGTAAAGCTGTTAATTTTCCAGGGAAACTGGATTGTGGTGCATCATCTAACTTGTCATTAGCATTATAAGCAATTCCGGCTTCTGTAGTATTGGAAATTACAAAACGCAAATCCGGGTTTTCAGCATTTGCTAAATAATCATTATAGTTTTCATAAGGGTTAATACCTCTTTGAATGCAATCAATAATTTCATGCTCGCTAATAGCCTGTCCGTTTTTAATACCGTTCAAGTATAATGTGTACAACCCATCCTGATCGTTTAACATTTTAATTAAACCTTGATCTATGGGCTGTATGGCTACAACACCGGCATCAAAATTTGCTTTTTTGTTCATTTCATGAATCATCCAGTTGGCAAAGGCTCTTAAAAAGTTACCTTCTCCAAATTGAATAATGCGTTCTGTATATGTATTTACTTTTGTTGTATTTCTATTTAGTGTATTCATTACTTGGGTGGTTTTTGTTGGTTTTTGGTTGCTGGTTGTTGGTTTTTTGTTGTTGGTTGTTGGTTGTTGGTTTTTTGTTTTTGGTTGCTGGTTTTTTGGTTTCATTATTCTAAACTCTAAACATTGAACTTTTCAACTTTCCAACTTTAAACATTGAACTTATAGAGAAACCCCTCTTTTCCAAGGGATAAAATCGTTGTTACCATGAAGTACTGCTTTTGAAGCTACTTCACCACTAGCTACTTTTATAATGTGATCTAGAATTTTTTCACCCATAGACTCAATGGTATCTTCGCCACTAATTACCGTTCCTGCATTAATATCGATAATGTCATTCATTCTTTCGTACAAATGTGTATTACTAGACATTTTTAAAACAGGTGCTACGGGATTTCCGGTAGGTGTACCTAAACCTGTTGTAAATACTACGATATTACATCCAGACCCAACTAACCCCGTGGTAGACTCTACATCATTACCGGGTGTACATAATAGGTTTAAGCCTGGTTTTGTTACTTGCTCTGTATAATCTAAAACCTGAGTAACTGGAGAAGTACCTCCTTTTTTAGCAGCTCCTGCAGATTTCATAGCATCGGTAATTAAGCCATCTTTTATGTTTCCTGGAGAAGGATTGTTCTCAAATCCAGATCCAACGGCTACTGCTGCTGCAGAATAAGCGCGCATTAAATCGTAAAACTTCTTAGAGTCTTCTTCAGTTTCACAACGGTTTATAATTTCCTGTTCTACACCGTTAAGTTCTGGAAATTCAGATAATACAGGGCTTCCTCCCAATGCCACCAATAAATCGGAGGCATAACCTAAAGCCGGATTTGCAGAAATTCCTGAAAATCCATCAGAACCACCACATTCTAACCCTAATACTAATTTGCTTAATGGAGCAGGTTGTCTGGTAATTTTATTGGCTTCAATTAATCCTAAAAAGGTATGTTTAACAGCTTCTTCTATTAATTTTCGTTCGCTTTCGCTTTTTTGCTGTTCTAAATAGTGAACAGGTTTATCCAGATTAGGATCGATAGCATCTAAAGCGTTTTGAAGCATTTCTATTTGTGCATTCTGGCAACCTAAACTAAAAATGGTAGCTCCTGCTACGTTTGGGTTTGTAATGTACCCTGCTAATAGTTTGCACAAGGTTTCAGAATCCTGACGAATACCACCACAACCGCCATCATGTTTTAGAAATTTAATACCATCAACATTAGGGAAGGTCCTGTTTTTGGTCATTTCTTCCTTTGTAGTAATGATAGGCGTATTTAAAATAGCGTCTTTCGAAGCACCTGCTTTGTATTGATTGATTAAAGCATCGGTATCTACCGCGAAATCTTTTTTTGTTTCGTATCCTAGTTTTTCAGAAAGTGCACCTTCTAAAACATCAACGTTTCTGTTTTCGCAAAAGGTTAACGGAATTACGAGCCAATAGTTTCCTGTGCCTACTTTTCCATCTTTTCTATGGTAACCATTAAATGTTTTGCCTTTAAAGTTAGAAATATCGGGTGCCGACCAGGTAAATTTTTCTTTTGAATCCTGAAATTCTGCAGAGGCATGTTTTACATTTTCAATAGTAATGGCACATCCTGCCTGGATAGGTTCTATGGCTTTGCCAATTAGAACGCCATACATGAAAATTTCATCACCCATAGCAAAATCATTTAAAGCAAACTTGTGCTTTTGTTTTATATCTTCCTTTAAGGTGATATCGATACCCTGTATTGTGGCTACTGTACCTTTTTCAAGAGGTGTGATGGCTACAATAATATTGTCTTTTGGGTCTATCTGAACGTAATTCTTAGACATTGTATTTTTTAATTAAAATTTACTGTAGCTTTAATTACTCCAGTTGCTGGGTCTAACCAACTATCAAAATTTTCTATCATTTCTGTAAATGGAACATTGTGTGTAATAAAAGAGTCAGTTGGGAACTGATCCAATACACTTATTACATGTTCAAAATCTTCTGTTGTTGCATTTCTACTGCACATTAATGTCATTTCCTTGGCATGAACAGCAGGGTGTGTATAGGTTAGCTCTCCTTTAGATAGTCCTACCAATACAAATCTACCGCCATGAGCCATATAATCTGGACCTGCTTCTAAAGCACCTTTATGACCAGATGCATCAAATACAGCAGTAGCCATATCGCCATTAGTAATTTCTGAAATTTGTTTTACAGGATCGTTACCAACATTTACGGTGTAATCAACACCAATTTTGTCTTTTGCGTATTGTAAACGATCATCGTTTAGATCTAATGCAATCACTTTAGCTCCTGCTATTTGCGCTAGTTTCATGATGCCTATCCCAATAGGTCCACAGCCAACAACTACTACAATCTCATCCTTTTTAATGGCTGCTCTCCTAATGGCATGTGCGCCAATAGCTAAAGGCTCTACAATGGCCATCTCGTCGTTAGACAGGTTATTGGCAGGTAATAAAATGTTTGTTGGTACAGTTATTTGTTCTTGCATACCACCATCTCCATGTACACCAAGTACGGTAATGTTAGTACAACAGTTTGTTTTACCGTTTCTACAAGCAATACATTCTCCGCAGCTTACATATGGCATTATAACGACTTTATCTCCGGCTTTTATGCCTTGAGGATTTTCTCCTATTTCTAAAACTTCGGAAGCCAATTCGTGCCCTAAAATCCTTGGGTAAGTGAAAAAAGCTTGATTCCCAGCGTAAGCATGTAAATCTGTTCCACAGATACCCACTTTATTTATTTGTAATAAAGCTTCATTTTCTTTTCTAACTGGAGCTTCTTTTTCTTTTAAAAGAAATTCTCCTGGCTTTTCGCAAACAATGTATTTCATAAAAATAAGTATTAAGAATACAAAATTAGACCCATTTATAGGTTAAATCTACCTAATAGAAGGCATTTTATGATACTTTAATTGCATTAAAATAAATATATAGGTGTATATTGCATTATAAGATCAATAATTATAACCGAATATGAAACTTCATTTTATAGATAGAAGTGATTTAAGCAATAATACGTTTAGTGTTACGCACCATAGCTATCCCTATTTTTTAAAAATCTGGCACCATCATAGAGAATTAGAACTGGTTTTGTCTATAAAAAGTAAGGGTACTCGATTTGTTGGCGATAGCATTCTTAAATTTGACGAAGGTGATTTAGTACTTATAGGCAAGGATTTGCCGCATATGTGGTTAAACGATGATGAGTATTTTGAGGCATCGTCTAATTTAAAGGCAGAGGCGGTTGCCATTCATTTTAAGCAAGATTTTTTGGGGAACGATTTTTTTAAAATCAATGAAATGAAACCAATTTTGGATATGTTGGAGAGATCTAAATATGGTATTAAATTTTTGAATATTAGCCCAGAACTAGAGCAAAAAATTAAAACAATTTCTACGCTTAGCGGGGTTAAAAGAATTATTAGTTTTATTGATGTTTTAAATGATTTGGCGCAGAGCGAAACCTATGAGCTACTGGCAAGCAAAGGGTTTGTGAATTCTTTTAACAAAGGAAGCCATAAGAATTTAGACAAGGCTTACGAGTATATATTTAATAACTTTAAGGAGCAGATAAGCCTTGTAGATGTTGCCAAAATAGCCTGTATGAATCCATCGTCGTTTAGCAGATTGTTTAAAAAAGTAAATGGGAAATCGTTTACAGAGTATTTAAACGAGGTTAGAATAGGGTTTGCTTGTAAGCTTTTAATGGAACGGGATAAGAACATTTCTAAAGTGTGTTATGAATCTGGTTTTAATAATATTTCTAATTTTAATAGGAGGTTTAAGGCGCTTATGCAAATGTCTCCTAAGGTTTATGTGGAGCATTATAGGAAGGTGGGGGTTGTTGGTTAGTTGATGGTTGTTGGTTGTTGGTTGTTGGAATGTTTATTTGTTTAGGTGTTGAACCGTTAAGTTGTTTGTATGTTGCTTGATGATGTTTATAAATAAGTAAATCATGTTTGTTTATTTGTAAATATGGGTTGCGAGCTTATTCAGATAAATGCAGACAGAAAGTCTGATTCGTGTTAATGATTAGTATGGATTGGTATTTGGTGTATTGAGAAACCATTCGAGATAATTTGTGATATTCGTGGCTTACACTTACATGTTTTAATCCATAAAACACCTAATAAGTTTAAAATCAATTTTTTTAAGCCTTTGCAAATACTCCTTATTTCTGGTTTGAAAATTTTGAGGGTTACTGAAAAAAGCATTATAGAAGTACCTTTTTATTATTTTGTTGGAGTTGTGCAACGGCTATCAATGTTAGCAAAGTTATTTAAACATTTCAGTATGTATGCTAGCGTTTCGTGTATGGGGCGTATCCCGAAGGGTATGAGCTATACAGTTCTTTGTTGACGGTTCGTTTTTATTCTATAAGGTCATAGTGTTGAATTACAATCCCGCTACCACAAGCAATTGACTTCCGTAACCTCAGCTGTTGCCAACTCTCTAATTCATTAAAAATTGGTATGCCTTTCCCTAATGCAATAGGATTAACAAATAGATGAAATTCGTCTATTAAGTTTTCTTTTACTAAAGCAGAAACAAATGAGCTACCTCCATAAACAATAATATCTTTATCACTTTCATTCTTTAATTTCTTTATTTCGTTCTTCAGGTTTCCTTTAGCAAGTACCGTATTTTCCCACTCAGATTTCTCAAGGGTATTGGTGAAAATGACTTTCTTTTGGCGAGCTTTAATTTTTGATAATTGATACATCGGGTCATCTGGTTTTGTCAAAGTATCAAACCAATATGGTATATAATCAGCTGCTAGCTTTCTGCCTATAATTTCAGTATCAGCAGAGTCCGCTAATTCCAAGACATATTCTTTGATTTCATCCCAGGCCCATGTCACCCATTTTTGCTCGTCATTCGGACCTGTTGAATTAAACCCATCCAAGGAAACTTGCATTTGTAATTTTAACTTTCTCATGAGCTAAATTTTTTCTTTTAATGACCACCATTGTTATACAACGTAATTTATTCATCATCAAGTATCATACTTGCAATTTGTAAATTAATCTGGTTTGGTCTGATTGTCCAGTTTAAAGCACCATTAGTCAACAAAATCACTGTAACATTTTGATTGGTTTGTTCATTCCAATAATGTCTAAAAGAGGAAATTCCAGCTCCTCCGTGTCCAACCATCCTGTAATTATCTTGGAGTCTATATGATTCCCATCCTAATCCAAAATAGCTCTCTTTCCCATTATTTAATTTTACAGGTGTCCAAATTTTTTCGAGTTGCTCTTTTGTTAGGATTTTTTCTTTTTGGATGGTTTGAAACCACTTTATCAAATCACCTATAGTGATATTCAGGCCAGCTCCGGCATACATTGGTGAAGAATAGTTTAATGGAAACATTTCCAGTTCACCATTAATATTTTGATAACAAGTTACCCTGTTGGGAATAACTTGCTTAAATCCTCCGTATTTCGCCGAGCTTAATCCAAATTTGTCAAAATATTGCTCTTGCATATACGATTCAAAATCTCGATTAGCCAATTGTTCGATTATAGCACGAATCAATAAAAACCCTGTTGCGTTATACTTTGATTCAGTTCCTGGTTTAGAACTAAATGGCTTATCTTTTATAGCATCAATAACAGATTTTTCACTATCGGGGGCTAAAAAAATTTGATAATCTATTTGATCCGGAATGCCAGAAGTATGGGAGAGTAATTGTTGGAGAGTTAATTTTCTCCAAGATTCTGGTAAATCATCTCTATTTGAAAGAAAATCTTCTACAGTTTCACTTACATCCCTGTCATAAATGTTTAATAATTTATGAAGTGCAACTGAGCTCAATAATTTGGATATTGAAGCAACAGGAAAAGACTTGTCTAAAGTCATTGGTACTTTAAGTTGAGCCTGTGCTAATCCGAATGATTTTTTGTGTGCTAATTTGTTGTTAACCAGAATCGCATAGTTTAACCCAATAATATTTAGGCTATCAATGGTACTTTCTAAATAAGTATCGACTTTATTAAAAACACTTTTATTATTTTCTTCTTGAGCATAAGATTTCCCTATCAAACAAGTGATTAGAAATAGTTGTAAAATTAGTTTCATTAAATAAGTTTGTTTCAATGACCAATTAGATTTGAAATTGTTACAGTTTTAAAAAGTAACTATTGTTTTATGTTGTGTAACAACGGTGTATGTGTACTGGTCCAAATATATCCATTATATTTCTCACAAATCTAGCAGATTTCTGACGGATTTGAAATTATTAACAGCAATTCATGTGCAAATATCAGCTGTTACTTTTCTTTTTGCTTACCCAATGAGATTTTATAGTCATCTATGCTCCCTTTGATCTTTAGATTGAGATACTTTATTTTTTCATTAGGATCTACTTCTAGAATCTTATCTTCCTGCTCCCCATTAATTGCAGTATCTTTCTTATTTCCAAATAATTTTTGCCAGGCAGCTTTTCTTACCGTTTTCCAGGGAATACGTATATAATAATCGATGTTTTGATTATTATCGTGCGTACCAGAAAATTCCATATGCCCTAAAGTAGATTCGATGGACATAGCAGGAATATTAATCTTACCTTGCTTTATATCCAATCTATTTTGTAAGGTGTCAAACCGAATGTTTTGCAGGTTTTTATCACCCATATAATCTGAAAGCGCCAGCATTGGATCATAATTTTTTAATCTTCCATTTAATACTTTAACGTCCATTTCTATAGTGGATTGATCCAGATCTGGCACCATATCCGGATATACTCTAATCTTACCCTTAATTCTGGATGTGAGTTTCCCTTGTAAATTTTCTGAAACGAGATGGTCTTGCCCAAAATTTTCGAATTTGAACAGTAATTTATTCAAATCAATATTGTTCATAACCAAATCCGGTTGCATATAGATATGTTTTGGATCACTACCATTAAAATATCCATTTAATCGAATATGTCCCCCTGCTGCATCCATATTTAATGTATCTATATAAATGTAATGGTTAGGTGTGGTTCTTAAATCTGCTGTAATATTTTGAAGATCTATTCTATGGTACATAAAGTGGGCTATATCTACTTTAAATTGCATATCTGTAAATGGTAACTCATACAAATTAAAGGCCTCTGCATGTTGTTTTACATCAGCAGTTTTTGAAGTAACAACTTCTGTTGGTTTTGTAGGACTTAAATTGAAATTGAAAAGGGCATCAAAGTCGATATAATTTGCCTTTAATTCCAGGTAATTATCTCTTTTCTTTATTTGTTGGTCTTTCCCCAAATAATAATTTAAATCGAAATTAAAATTGGTGGCTCCTATTTCCCCATGAAAGTCTTTTATCACCAAATGTTCGTTTTCGTAATGTATGTTTCCTCTAAAATCGTGAATGCGAAGTGGGTGCAGCTTCATTTTTGTATCTAACTTATCTAAAGCCAGATCGATGTCATGTAAAGCAGAATCTTTATAATGCATACTAGAGGCAAAATGCAAGGTCAAATCATCAAAAGCTTCATGTCGGTATTCTTCTGGAACATAATTTTCGCCCTTATACGAAAAAACATCTTCCAGTCTTAATTTTTTAGAAGAGAGGTTGATATCTAGATCTACATCTCCGTTGAGTTCGGGTTGCATCCAAAATGCATAATCATGAATTAGCCCGTCAAAATGAAAGTCGCTATCATCTATATAACCGGTAAAATCTTTTATTTTTAAGTCTGTGCTGTCTATTAATACATCAGCATGAAAATCATGTAGCTTATGCGGATAATGCTTTAACTCTGCATATAAACTGTCTATAAAGAAATCACCTTTAGGTAAATATTTGGATTCTGTAAAATCCTTTGCAGAAGCCTTAAAAGAAAGCCCCAAGCTTAGATTTTTTATTTGCTCATCCAACCCTCGGGTGGTGTTCTGTTTTGAAAAACTTGTTAATTGAGCAATATCTATGTATTTCGAGGCTATATCTAAATGAGCTGTTACCGGAATGTTGGTATGATGTACAACTGCAGGTAAATTTGTAAGAAAACCGGTTATTGACAAATCTGAATTCCCCATTAACAGTTCAAACTGGTTCAGGGTCGCTTCCTTACCGTTCATTACCAAATTTATATTCAAATTGTGTAAGGGAGCCGGAAGTTGTTTGGCAACTAAACTCACGTCTTTTACAGTCAATTCTGCAAAGTATGCCTGATTGAGCTTTTGTAATGCTTTTTCGGGGTGTTCGATATCAATAATATCGTGAAAATTCATTTTCAACGACACTTCTCCGGAGGTATCCTGTACTTGTTCCAGTTCGAAAAAATCTGCAATAAAATTGAGATTGAAATTCGAGTTTATTTGCATTTCTACTTCTGGGGATTCAAAATTTTTCACAAAAACAGAGCCTTCAAATACACCCTTTTCTAAAGATGCCGTTATATCGGTTAGAGAAAACGCCATGGTACTTGTGTCTCTGTTTTCTCCATTGGTAAAATGACCTTTAAAGCCAACATTATCTATTTTTTTATCTCTTTCAGTGTTTTCTAAAAAGGCTTTTCCAGCCTTAAAATCGACATTGATAAAAGGTCTGTTGCCTTTGTTAGCGGGCCCTTGTATACTCGCATTAAAATAGATTTCACCGGCATTTTTGTATTTCTCTAATAGCGGTATTATATCTGCCGGGGCAAAAGCTATAAGCATATCAAAATTAGGCTTTGTTCCATTTATAGTAAGATCCAGGTCCATATCCTTTTTTGTATCTATAGAGCCTTCTAACTCAAAATCCCCGTTTTCCATTACAATACCAGAGGGATCTATATCAAGAATTCCCGTGTATTCATCAAATACCACATCGGTATGAACTTCAAAATGTTTTTTACTAATAAAGGTTGTATCTCCGTTTTTTATCACATTTAATTCAAAATCTGTATCTATATGCCCGGCAATGACACTATCTTTTAGACGAAAACCGCCTTTAGCGGTGTATATAAATTTTTCAACATCAGTATTTGTGGCTTCATCTAACGTGTGTATATCCAGATTTTTAAGTTTAATTTTTTTTAGATGAACGTTAAAAGAAGATGTTTCTGTTTCAGAAGTACCAGCTAAGGAATTTTGAATATTAGTCGTATTATTTTCATGAATTACAATATTAAAAACACCTTCTTCAACTAATATAGATTGTATATCAAAGTTTTGATTAACAATATCCCATAGGTTAAAGCCTACGTATATGTCTTTTACATCCATTATAACGGGCGCATGGTCTTCTTTTGTTTCAAAAATTTGTACATCGTAAACTTTTATAGAGATGTGTGGAAAGTTGCCGAAAAGGGATAATTTACTTTTACCAACACTAATAAGGCCTTTGTGTTCTTGGTTTAGTTTAGCGATTCCATCTTTAATAATTTCAGCTTGGTTGCTCTGTATATATAGCATTAGGCTGCCTACTAATAAAATAGGAACTAAGATTAGTACTAATAAAATTCGTTTCCAGATTTTTTTAATCTTCAAAGTAGATGTCTTTAGGGTTAGAAAAGGTGTTCGAAGTTAAAAGTAACGAATTCGCATGAAAGAATCTTACTTTTAGAATGTGATTTCTTTTTTGGAGCAACTGCATTTATTGATTGAATATTTTAAAGTTTGAGTAGAAATGCCCGCGTAATGTAGTTTTTGAACTAAGATCTTTATGAATGAGTAAACCGTGTTTATTATTTTGTAAACATGGCTTGTAAGCTTACCTAGATTTTGGATAGACTGAAAGTCTGAAATTGTGTTAATAATAGTAAAGAACGGTATTGATAAGTATTAAGAAACGATTCGAGTTAATTTGTGTGATTTGTGGCTTAATTAATGTTTTTGCTTTGTTAAATTGTTAAATTGTTAAATTGTTAAATTGTTAAATTGTTGAATTGTTGAATTGTTGAATTGTTGAATTGTTGAATTGTTGAATTGTTGAATTGTTGAGGGTGTAGGTAACGGTTGTTTTATAAATGAGTAAACTGTGTTTGTTTATTTGTAAACATAGTTTGAGAGTTTGTTCTGATTAAGGCAGAATTATAGTCTGATTCGTATTGTTATAAATCCAGACAAGTTTAAATTCTAAGAAGTACTTTATATGTAGCGTGTTTGTAATTATAGAGGTTTTTTATCAGGGTGTTTTGGTCTTATCGGGCTATTTTGGTCTTATTGGGTTATTAAAAAAATAGGCTACTTGATACCTTTGGGCGAAATTTAAACCCTAAATTATTATGAACAAAACATTACTTTTTTTGAGTGCCCTCTTTTTTTATGGAACAGTGTCTTATGGGCAAGGTATAGGAGACACCTTTACTTTTGAAGGCATTAATTATATTATAAGAAACCTGGACCCGGCTAGGGTAGTAGAGGTTGGTGAGAATAGAGCCTTTAAGGGTAAGGCTGATATCCCTGCTATGGTTACTTTTGAAGGGATTGATTTTCAAGTATCTAGTATTGGGGATAGAGCGTTTTATAATTGTACAGGCTTAACATCGGTAACTATCCCGAACTCTGTTACAAGTATTGGGAAGGATGCTTTTTATCTTTGTACAGGCTTAACCTCTGTAACTATCCCGGATTCTGTTACAAGTATTGTATTTGGTGCTTTTTCTGGTTGTACAGGCTTGACCTCTGTAGATATTCCAAATTCTGTTACAAGTATTGGAGACTGGGTGTTTTCTGGTTGTACAGGCTTAACTTCTGTAACTATCCCAGATTCTGTTACAAGTATTGGGAATAGAGCGTTTTTTCGTTGTGCAGGCTTAATCTCAGTAACTATCCCAGATTCTGTTACAAGTATTGGGAATTATGCATTTTCTGGTTGTGCAGGCTTAATCTCAGTAACTATCCCAGATTCTGTTACAAGTATTGGGAATTATGCATTTTCTGGTTGTACAGGCTTAACTTCTGTAACTATCCCAAATTCTGTTACAAGTATTGGGGATGGTGTATTTTCTGGTTGTACAGGCTTAAGCTCTGTATATATTCCAAATTCTGTTACAAGTATTGGGTATATTGCGTTTTATAGTTGTACAGGCTTAACTTCTATAACTATCCCAGGTTCTGTTACAAGTATTGAGAGGCAGGCTTTTTCTTTTTGTACAGGCTTAACCTCTGTAGATATTCCAGATTCTGTTACAAGTATTGGACAAAGCGCTTTTAATGCTTGTACAGGCTTAACCTCTGTAGATATTCCAGATTCTGTTACAAGTATTGGGTGGTGGGCTTTTTCTGGTTGTACAGGCTTGACCTCTATAGATATTCCAAATTCTGTTACAAGTATTGGATTAAGTGCTTTTTCTGGTTGTACAAGCTTAACCTCTGTAGCTATTCCAGGATCTGTTACAAGTATAGGAATTGAAGCGTTTTATAATTGTACCGACTTAACCAAAGTATCAATAGACCAGAAAGCCCCATTAACAATTACTGCTGACGTATTTGAAAAGGTAGAGACCTCTAAGGTGGAACTGCAGGTGCCGGTTGGTAGCGTATCTGCCTATCAGGCAGCAGATGTCTGGGAAGGGTTTAGCCCCATTAAGGAGATAGCAACACTAGGCGTAGATGACAAGCAAAAAAACGAACCTGTACTAAACATATACCCAAACCCCAATACAGGAGTTTTAAATATAAAGGCACAAGCGCCCGGTTCGTTTCAAATAATAAACGCATTAGGCCAGGTTGTAAAAACCTTTAATGTAGGCCCTAATGGCTTTAACAAAATAGATTTAGGAATTTTAGACAACGGGCTGTACCTGGTTAAAGAAACCAAAGGTACTCTGTCTAGAGCAAAAAAGCTGCTAGTTAAACGGTAGGTAGCCACTCTAAAAAACTATTTTTTTATTAGATATTAGTTTTATATACAGGGTTGTAGTGTCTCTATTTTATAATAAATAATTATAGAAATGTCTTATTGGTCTATTTTTGGTCCTATCGGGCTATTTTGGTCTTATCGGGTTATTAAAAAAATAGGCTACTTGATACCTTTGGGCGAAATTAAGACCCTAAATTATTATGAACAAAACATTACTTTTTTTGAGTGCCCTCTTTTTTTATGGAACAGTGTCTTATGGGCAAGGTATAGGAGACACCTTTACTTTTGAAGGCATTAATTATATTATAAGAAACCTGGACCCAGCTAGGGTAGTAGAGGTTGGTGAGAATAGAGCCTTTAAGGGTAAGGCTGATATCCCTGCTATGGTTACTTTTGAAGGGACTCAGTTTCAAGTTTCCAGTATTGGGAATAGAGCGTTTTATACTTGTATAGGCTTGACCTCTGTAACCATACCGACCTCTGTTACAAGTATTGGACAAAGCGCTTTTTATTCTTGTATAAGCTTAACCTCTGTAGATATCCCGAACTCTGTTACAAGTATTGAGAATTATGCTTTTTTTAGTTGTATAGGCTTAAGATCGATAGATATTCCAAATTCTGTTACTAGTGTAGGATTTCAAGCGTTTTCTTTTTGTACAGGTTTAACCTCTGTAACTATTCCAGGTTCTGTTACAAGTATTGAGAATTATGTTTTTCGTGATTGTACCGGCTTAACCAAAGTATCAATAGACCAGAAAGCCCCATTAACAATTACTGCTAATATATTTCAAGGCGTAGAGCTCTCTAAGGTGGAACTGCAGGTGCCGGTTGGTAGCGTATCTGCCTATCAGGCGGCAGATGTCTGGAAAGGGTTTAGCCCCATTAAGGAGATAGCAACACTAGGCGTAGATGACAAGCAAAAAAACGAACCTGTACTAAACATATACCCAAACCCCAATACAGGAGTTTTAAATATAAAGGCACAAGCGCCTGGTTCGTTTCAAATAATAAACGCATTAGGCCAGGTTGTAAAAACCTTTAATGTAGGCCCTAATGGCTTTAACAAAATAGATTTAGGAATTTTAGACAACGGGCTGTACCTGGTTAAAGAAACCAAAGGTACTTTGTCTGGCGCAAAAAAGTTGCTGGTTAAACGGTAGGTAGCCACTCTAAAAAGCTTGAGTTCTTTTTATAACAAATGTATTTTAAGGGGCGATCCAAAACATAGACGTAATCTGTTATTTCTAATAAAAGAAAACTCAGGTTAACGGGTTTGAAGCAATAATAATATTAACGTGAATCTTCTATGGATAAGAAAATTTATGTCAGTTTGAAACATCCAATAAAAATTTTATCGAGTGTAAAATATTGACGCCATGTCTCCTCGAAGTCGAGAGGTCTTAAGGAGGTCTCGACTGCGCTCGACCGGACATAGGTCAATCATCAATTTAAGAGGTGTTTATAAAATGACGTCAATGGTAGTGATCCCGATTTTCTTCGGGATCGTATCGAAAACCTGTCTATCGACAGCTACAGTGTACCCACATCTTTTTAATCAAGACACGAATTACACGGATTTACACGAATAAAACCTCAATATAATGGATAACTCTCGATGCTATTCATAATCACGAATCAGATTTTCAGTCTGTTTTTACAATCCAAGCCCGATTTATTTCTATTATATTCCTGTATTTTAATTTATTAATAAGTAAATAGTGGTTACTTATTTGTAAACAATTTATATTTAGAACCATTTGTGATAATTCGTGAAATTAGTGTCTATCTTTATAAAACTATTATATAATATGCAGCCATATTTGTGGGTACACCGTAGCTATCGACAGGCAGGCCAATAAATTTTCGTCAAAAAAAGCTTCTCTATAGTTCTGCGTAGTCGAAGTGCTAAATTCTTCCAGAATTTTACTCGAAGTAACTTCCGAACTCTTAAGCAAGAATCACGTTAATATTATGCTGAATGTCAAAAAAATAAAATCAAGGGTACTGGTGATATTTAAAGATTAGAACTCATGTTTATTTAAGTAAAAAAGAGCGCATCTAAGATGATGCACTCTTCTTTTAAACAAACAACTAAACCAAAAAATATATTTGTTGGAATATTACAACGTAATTTCCAAAACAAATGCGTGTTTACCAGGTTTTTGTTGAGGCATCTCAACATGTAAACCTGTATCGTCTTGCGACCATTTTATATCGGCATCGCTCCCTAGCATTTTTACTTTACTAACGGCATCTTCTGCTTTTTTAACCGATTTAATACTAACCTTATTGTTTTTAGGCCATGCCATCATAATGGCATATAGTTTCCCGTCTTTTTGTGTAAAACGGATATCCTGACCTGTAAATTCTTTATTACCGCCTTCAGAATGATGACCTGTACCTACTTCTGTTGGACCTTCACCAAATACTTTCCAATATTTCGTGTTGTAAATCGCATCGCCATTAGTAGATAACCAATCACCAATTTCCAATAAAATATCTTTTTGGTCATCAGGAATTGTACCATCCGCTTTTGGTCCTACATTTAAAAGCAGGTTTCCATTTTTACTTACTATATCTACTAAATCATCTATAAGTTGATTTGCAGTTTTAGACTCCCAATTGCTAACATGACACCAGGAATTTTTTCCTATAGAAGTATCTGTTTGCCAAGGCAATGCTCTAATACCAGGTAGTTTACCACGTTCTAAGTCATAAATAACCGTTCCTTCTGGAAAGGCATCATGATCGAAGTTTTTATCTTGAAGCACCACTTCTTTACCCCATTCTATACCTTTATTATAGTAGTAGGCGGCAAGTTTAGGTCTGTATTCCTTAAAAGCAGGCATGTCCAGCATAAAGTCGAACCATAAAATATCTGGTTGATAGTTGTCTATCAAATCAACTGTACGATTCCACCAAAGCTTTTTAAATTCTTCAGAAACAGGTTCTTTAGGGTCTTTTCCTTTCTTAGAGTATAGATCGGCGTTTTCAGGATCTACGGTGTCAAAAGTATCTTTCTTATTAAAAAAAGACCAGTTGAAAGCATAATGGGACGATGCTCCCATAATCATGCCTTTGCTTCGCCCTTCTTTAAACAATTCGCCTAAAATATCTCTTTTAGGTCCCATGTTTACAGAATTCCAACGTGTGGTGTTCGATTTGTACATGGCAAATCCGTCATGGTGATCAGCTACAGGAACAACATACTTAGCTCCAGATTTTTTAAACAGATCTATCCATTCTGCAGCATTAAACTTTTCAGCTTTAAACATAGGAATAAAGTCCTTATACCCAAATTCCTTTGGGTTTCCATATGTTTTTACATGATGTTTGTATTCTTCTGTAGGTCCTTCTCGTTCAACTCTTAAGGTGGCACTTAGTCTGTTTTCGTCCATGTACATGTTACGCGGATACCATTCAGAACCAAATGCAGGAACAGCATATACTCCCCAGTGTATAAATATTCCAAATTTTTGATTGTTAAACCATTCAGGGTCTTTATAATGTTTTTTTATAGATTCCCAATTAGGCTGATATACTTGAATTGAATCCTTCTCGGTGACTTGAGCAATTTTTTTGTCATTTTTTGATCCACATGACATCAAAAAGACGAGAGAGAGTATTAAAAGTAATTGATATTTTTTAAAAGACATAAGGTATTTTTTTAATAATGTTTTTGGTTAGAGACTATGTGAATTTTTATTATCAGTTTCTGTTGCTAATGTCTAATTTTGTTGGGTTTTGTAAAGTGTCGAATGTTGAAAACTATATAACAAATGGGTTTTTATTTTTTTTATAAAGCTAAATAAATGGGTGTTATCTTGTTCATTTACAGTATTTTCGTACTTTTTATATGATAATTTCTGTTTTTTAAAGGCTATACCAAATTTAAATCGCGAAAAAAAAGTAGGATTTAAAAGTTTTATGTGTTAATCGTTATTTTATACTCTTTATTAGTTGGGTTAACTTTTTTGAAATGGTAATATGTTCCTCAACTTTTGGGTGCCCCTCCGAATTTTTATATGGCACAAAACAGGTATGAATTTTTTTGTCATTTAGGTTGCTAACTGCTTTTTGAACATAATTCATCCAAGGCGAACTTTTTTTAGTTATATCCATATTGCCCAGAACACACACCATGTTAGCAGTAGGGTTTTTGTCTCGTAGTATTTTTATAAAAGTACTGTATGCCTGTACAATTTGTTCTTCGTTGGGCTTTTCGTTTTTAAACCTTCGTTTAAACTCTTCGTGCTCGGGGTGGTTTACAATCCAGGAATCATTTTGAAATAGGTTAACAACCATGATGTCTGCTTGTTTCTTGGAAAAATCCCATTTGCTGTTGGCATCATTCGGATTGAGTCTATAATACATTTCGGGCATAATCATATTAAACCAGCTTACCATAATTCCTATACCTCCTCGTGCAATACAAGCATATTCCGCATTAATGTTGCGAGCCGTCATGGCGGCATACGTGTTATAGTTGTTGGTAACGTTGCCTTCTGGTTTGTCTTCTCCCGAATAATCTTCATTGCCATGCCCTGTTGTAATTGAATCGCCATAAAATTCAATGAAAATGGGCTTTTCTTTATCTGCCGGAAGTATTTGAGACCCCATAATGTCGAAACCATAAAAACGAGTAGTTCCGTAAGTCCATTCGTTTCTTTTGGTTAGTTCAACCGAATGTTTGCCAAAAGGTAAATTCTCAGCAAGTGTATAAGTGTGCTTTCCCGCGCTTAGTTTTAAGGTTTCAAACTCGGTACCATCAATAATAATGTTGAAATAATTTTCGCCGTTTTCATCTTCTAAAGTTGCTTTTGCCGTAGTTCCTTCAAAATTAATTTTAATTGATGATCCAGACCAATATATTTCTGAAGCTGTATTACCTTCATTTTGACCGATTCGTCCCTCGTATGTTATTCTTTTATCTGTATGGCTAACCGAGATTAAATGGGAAGTTTTACAGCTAACTAGTAAGAACAGTATTATGGAATAAGCTACGATGTTTTTCATTATTTAAGTTGTTTTAAAATGAATCCATTCAACCAAAGATGACCATTTTCGAGGTTCTTGAACGCTATTTTAACCTGGTCTCCGTTAGATTTAATAATCGATTTAATATGTAAAGGCTTGCGCTCTCCTGTGTTGTTGTTTATATAGTAATTTACAATATGATCGTCTGCAATCTTTGTTAATTTACCATTGTCATCGTTAATGGTAACTTCAATTTTATTGGCTAATTTCTTGTCGCCTATTCTGGTATGGTGGTATGTTTCCAGATAATAATTGCCAGCTTTAAGATTGGAAATAGTTAACTCTAAATTCCCTTTTTCGTTATACAGACCATCTGTACCTACAAAACTCAAATCGCCTAACATGGCTGCATTATCACCAAACCATTTTATATTTTCACTATTGTTAGCGTTAACTTTTATATGGGCATTGTAATCGGAAATGGTATAGGTTAGGTCTTCGTTAGAATGCCCCGCCCATGCATCCCATTCAAATTGGACTAACTGGTTTTCTCCGCCAATATCTACTTTCGAAATAGGGTAGTTATAAATCGGTTTAGCCGAATTTTCTAATTCATTAGGATTGTATTTTTTAGTAGCTATTGAAGCTGTATTAGGCTTTAACCCTTTAGATTTTGCTGTAACCTTAATCGTTCCAACATAATCTGTAGCTCTAACATAAATTGACGCCACACCGTTGTATGCTACAGCTGGGTTGGCATAAATTTTACCATTATCGACTAATTCGCCTTCTCCCGAAATTGAAAATTCAACATTGTTTTTGGCAGAAGTTACCGTTTCACCGTTTTTATCTATAATATAAGCATGTGCCAATCTTAAGTCGGATCCGCCTGTATAAAAAGGTTGGTCTGTAATATTGAATTCAACTTTTATACGATAAGGCGTTTGTTGTTTTTCTCTTGTATGCGAGGTGATTGCTTTTCCATGATTATAACCAACAGCTTTTAATTGACCATCTTTCCAATTGTAATTAAAAGTGAACGAGGGGTGATTTAAGCTCGATTTAATTAAATCGCTATCTGGCTTTTGGGAAGCAATAGGCTTGTTGTTATGATATAATTTCACCTCCTGACAGTTACTATAAATACGAACTTTGCCATTTGTTGAAGCAGTTTCGTCTCCAATATGAACTATAGGGTTTTGTACTAATTCTGATTGATACCAATAATAAACAGGCTTTGGAATTCTATAAGCCGATAAGATGCCATAAGTTGTCATATAATCCCTTTCAACCTTATCCATGTTTTTTTGCAGGTGATTATAATCGGCACCTAACCAGGCAATAGCAGCAATATTGTTTTTATTGGCTTTGTATCTAGAAATGTGAAATTGATTGGTTTCAGAATTAGGAGAACAACCATGTTCCATAACCATAGTAAAGGCCGATTCGGGAAACTCAGACCTTCTATAATCCATGGTAGCATGAATATCTGTAATGCCCTCGTTTTTAACACCGTTCCAAGCACTGGAAGCAGAAGCAGTTAACCTAAAAGGGTCTTCCTCTTTAGCTACGGTTTGCATTCTTGGTACAGGTCCTCTATGGTTTATCCCAGCTCCCCAAAACATGATAGAAGGGTGGTTTCTGTGGTTACGTATCATAACCCTGGTGGCAGTATCTAACTTATCAAACCAGGCTTTATCGTCCCATTCTATCCAAGTGGAGACTTCTTCGTAAACAATTATACCCAGTTCATCACAGGCTTGTATAAAAGCATCATCTTGTGTGTAATGCGATAATCTTATAATATTCAAGCCAGCTTTTTTGTATTGCAATGCTTCGTTACGATGAAATGAATTTGGAACAGCATCCCCAATAACCGGATAGTTTTGATGTCGGTTGGCACCTACTAAAAATAAGGGCTCCCCATTTAGAACAAAACCTTTGCCTTTTTCTAACGAAAAAGTTCTAAAACCAAAGGTGTTTTCTACAAAATCAACTGGAGTATCATCATCGTATATTACGGAATAGGCTCTATATAAATATGGCGAATCAGGCGACCATAAATTAAAATTATCCTCAATGGTGGTCGTTTGCCTAAACGTATAATTGGTATTTGGGTTAATATTTGCAGAGCTGGTTAGTTTTTTAAGCACATAGCCATTGGAATCGATAATATAGGTTTCTATTCTACATGTTTTTAATTCAGGGTTTTCGTTAGCCACTGTTGTTTTTACAGAAACGGTTCCATTGTTTTTGTTTACGGTTGGTGTTGTAATGTGCACCCCAGCATCAAAATCTTCCCAATTAAATGTAACGTGCAGTTTATTGGATGTTACTAAATACACATCGCGGTATAGACCACCAAATTTTACATAATCGCTTCTATGAGGATCTGGAGCAATAGTTTTGTTAAAACTATTATCTGCCTTAATTGCTATGATGTTTTCTTTACCAAACCTAACATGGTCTGTGATATCGAAATGAAAAGGAATGTAACCATTAACCGCATAAGTCCCAATATTTTTACCATTTACCCAAAGTTCGGTTGCATTATGTACCCCCTCAAATTCAATAAACACTTTTTTTGAATGATCAGAATCGATTTTAATCGATTTTCTGTACCAGCCAATTTTTCTCAAGTAATTCTCCTGTACCCAGGTTTCATTAATGCTATCTAATTCATAAGAAACCAACTCTAAGGTATGCGGAATTGAAACTTTTTCCCATTTGGAATCATCAAAATCGATGCTGCCGGGATGTTTATCTGGCGATCCTAAATAAAATTTCCAGTTTTCATTAATATTGGTTTTTGTGCGGTCTGTATTTAAATAGCCTTTGGGTAAATTATTAGTTTGGGCTATTAAAAGCGCTGCGAAAAAGAAAAACAAGCTAGCTAATTTGAACTTATGCATAAGCTACATTTTAAGGGGGTTAATTGAATAAAATAGTAGAAACTAAAGTATTTAATTTACAGAAAGGCAGTATGGTGTATGGTTTTTTAATGTATATCAAATGGTTTTTTTTAGTGCTAGGAGAAAAAAATAACGAGTTACTAAAAGGTGAATGTTTTTTTCTTAAAAAACATTTGATATACATTATAGACCATATTTAATAAATGATCCGTCCGATAATATGTAGTTTTATTTTATATTAAAGACTATAATGTTATAAAGCTAAAAAATATGATTAAAAGTAATTCGGTTATAATAGTACTGTTTTTTGTTTTTTTTTTTTCATGTAAAGCACAGGAACCAGAGCAAAATAAAAAGCAGGATGTTATCGAGTCTCAAAAATCATGGAGCCCGGTTGTTGCGCCAGATGGTTCAGCACCAATAGCAAGGCATGAGGCTGCTTTTGTAAATGTAGGCGATAAGTTTTTTTTATTGGGAGGAAGAGGAATAAGGCACGTAAGTATTTTTGATACAAAGACCCAAAAATGGACTTCTGGTAAAAAGCCTCCAATAGAATTTCATCACTTTCAACCTATTGCATTTCAAGATAATATATACATTATTGGAGCTTTAACGGGGAAGTACCCCGCAGAGACTCCCGTAGAGTATGTTTACATGTACAATACAACTACAGATACTTGGGTAAAAGGTGATGCTATCCCTAAAGACAGATTAAGAGGCTCTACAGGAAATGTTTTAAAAGATGGGGTCGTATACATATCCTGTGGTATTAGCAATGGCCATATAAGTGGTCATAAAAAATGGCTGGATAGCTATAACCTTAAAACTGGCGCATGGGAGGTACTCCCAGATGCACCGAGAGCGAGAGATCATTTTCAGGCTGTAGAAAGTGATAATAAGATTTATGTGCTGGCCGGACGTTTATCTAAAGCGCCTAACGCAACATTTAACGAAACCATAGGCGAGGTAGATGTTTACGATATAAAAACGAAAACATGGGTAACGTTGGACAAAGAAATTCCAACCCAACGAGCAGGTAATATAGCGTTGTTATACCACGACGATGTTTTGGTTATAGGCGGAGAGTCGATTAATCAGCAAAAAGCACATAACGAAGTTGAAGGGTTGAATACCAAAAGCCATACATGGCATAATTACCCTCCCTTATTGCAAGGTAGACACGGTACAGGAGCCTTTCTGTTTAATAATAATATATACATAGCTTCTGGTTGTGGTAATCGGGGCGGCTCGCCAGAGTTAGATACCATGGAAAAATACTAATCATAAAAATATGTTCTTAATGAAGTTAGCTAAAATAATAGCACTACTAGTTGTTTTCGTTTTTACAGGTTGTAAAACAAAAAAAGAAGAAGAAACAAAGGAAACTAAAAAACCAAATGTAATTATAGTAATCACAGACGATCAGGGGTACGGGGATATCGCGGCCCACGGGAACAAGGTGATAAAAACACCCAATATTGATGGTTTTTATAGTGAAAGTTACCATTTAACAGATTTTCATGTTAATCCAACATGTGCACCAACCCGATCTGGGTTAATGACGGGAAGATTTGCCAACAGTACAGGGGTTTGGCATACCGTAGGAGGGCGGTCTTTGTTAAGAGAGGATGAAAAGACAATGGCAGATATGTTTACAGAAAACGGTTATAAAACAGGAGCTTTTGGTAAGTGGCATATGGGAGATAATTATCCGTTTAGAGCGCACGATCGTGGTTTTCAGGAAACCGTTATGCATTACGGTGGAGGTGTTCAGCAAACACCAGATTATTGGGGCAACGATTATTTTGACGATACGTATTTTAAAAATGGAACCCCTGTTAAATATCAAGGGTATTGTACAGATGTGTTTTTCGATGAGGCTATCAAATTTATTCAATCCAATAAAGAAGACCCGTTCTTTTGTTATATTTCAACAAATGCGCCACATGGACCATATAATGTACCTGTGAACTACTACAACATGTATAAGGATTTGGGAGATGATGTTTTAGCAGATACCCAAAAACGTTTTTATGGAATGATTACCAATGTTGATGATAATTTTGGAAAATTAAGAAGTACATTAAAGGAACTGAATATTGCAGATAATACCATTTTAATTTTTATGACGGATAACGGAACGTCTTCTGGTTACTATGATAAGAACGGAAAAATTACTGGGTATAATGCCGAAATGCGAGGTACTAAAGGGAGTGAATATGAAGGTGGCCACAGAGTGCCATTTTTTATTCATTGGAAAAACGGCAATATAAATGTTTCTAAAGATATTAATGAGCTAACTGCTCAAATAGATATTTTGCCAACATTAGCCGAGTTGTGCGGCTTGAAATTACCTAAGGATCATTTAGAAATTCATGGGGAAAGTTTGGTGCCAATGCTTGGTGGAACTCAAAGTTACAACAATAGAATGTTGGTTACAGATTCACAACGCATGGAAGTGCCTGTAAAGTGGAAAAACTGCTCTGTTATGCAGAATAAATGGCGCTTAATTAATGGTGCAGAACTTTATAATATTGAGGATGATAAAAGCCAATCGAATGATATAGCAGCTCAATATCCGGAAAGAGTAGAGGCTATGCGTCGTTTTTATGAGGAATGGTGGACACGTACGTCTGGTAAATTTAACGAACAAATCTTCTTTAAAATTGGTATTGAAGAAGAAAACCCAGTTGCTTTAACGGCACATGATGTTCATTCTTCTAAAGAAGACTATCCTTGGAATCAGTTACAGATTAGAAAAGGAAATGTAGGATCTGGTTATTGGTGTATTGATGTGAAAAATGAAGGTGATTATGAGATTTCTTTAAGGAGATACCCCGAAGAATCCGATTTATTAATAAATACAACTGTGCCTAAAGTAACCACAGAAGAGCTTCCCGGATTGCAATTTGGTATTCCAGAAGGCGTTAACTTAAACTTTACAGAGGCTTCTATAAAAATAGGAGATCAAATAAGTGACCGTGTAAAAGTAACCGAAACCGATAAATCGGCAGATTTTAAAGTGCATTTAAAACCAGGAAGAACGGAGTTAACGGCAAATTTTTTAAATGCCAAAGGTGAAGAAAATGTGGCTTACTATGTATACGTTAAAAAGATGTAAAACCTAATAAAAATGATACCTAAAAAAATCCCTTTTTTATTTACTGCTTGTGCCCTTTTAATGCTCTTTTTGAGTAGTGCTTGTAAACAAGAACAAGATGTTAATGTAACTAGCGAACCTGTAGTGACAGAGAAACCGGTTGTTGAGCGTGATTTGTTCTATCATTATTCCATATGGTATGCCTTTGTAAATAAAGTTTTTGAAGGGGATTTAACAGTATCCAAATTAAAAACAAAGGGCGATATTGGCTTAGGGTCTTATACAAAACTTGATGGTGAGTTGATTATGCTCGATGGAGTGCCGTACCGTGCTACCGAAGATGGTGTAGTTAGCATTGCCGATGATGCTGATAAGATTGTGTATGTAAATGCTACTTTTTTTGATGAGGATATATCCTTTAAGGTGACAGATTCCATAAACTACGACGCTTTAAGGGGTGAAATAAATAAACACCTTCCTACCAAAAACATGTTTTATGGTTTTAAGATTCACGGAACGTTTAAAAACATTAAATGTGGCGGTTTAAATAAACAAGAACCTCCGTTTAAAGAAGGTTTGGATGTGCTAATTCCGAATAGACCTATTTTTAAGGCAGAAAATATTGAGGGGACTATGGTAGGCTTTTATTGTCCCCAATTTATTGGTGATATAAATGTGGCAGGCTATCATTTACATTTTATTTCAGACGATAAAAAGTTTGGAGGACATGTTATGGCGTTTAACGCCGTATCGTTAGATGTTTCTATTGACGAAATGTACGAATACCAGTTTGTTTTGCCTAATACCGATGCTTATAGAAAGGTTGGTTTCGACAAGCAGTTTCAATATAAAAAGAATTAAGAGAAAAGAGATTTAGAAACTCTAGCACAGTGTATTGTAAGGGAAGAATCTCACTCGGTAAAATTGTCCCCTCAAGGGCAATGTCGTTTAGTTAAGGAAATTTATGTCTGTTCGAGCGCAGTCGAGAACTTTTTAGCATCAATAAATAAAGAGGTTTCGACTGCGCTCAACCTGACTTAAAAACTCTTAACTAATTGAAAATCAATAATTATTAAATCGAGTTTGCGTTAAATTAAAACATTGAAATACAGTTGTTTGCTATCCCTGCACCTGCCTGCTGGCAGCTACGGTGTACCCACATCTTTTTAATCAAGACACGAATTACACGGATTTACACGAATAAAACCTCAATATTATGAATAGCTCTCGATGCTATTCATAATCACGAATCAGACTTTCAGTCTGTTTTTACAATCCAAGCCCGATTTATTTCTATTATATTTCTGTGTTTTAATTTATTAATAAGTAAATAATGGTTACTTATTTGTAAACAATTTATATTTAGAACCATTTGTGATAATTCGTGAAATTAGTGTCTATCTTTAAAAGCTCTCAAAAAACTGATTATCAGTATTAAATATGTTGAACTGACGTTAAATATAAAAACAGATATTATGTTTTGTTTAAAGTCTTTTCTTCTTCGTAAGTCTTGATATTTTTAGCAAAATCAATTTCCTTTTTTACAGCTTCCAATTGGAGTTCCCAATCGAACGTCCTTAAACGGGCAAAGTTTTGGCGTTCATATCTCTGTATATTAATATTGGTGTATTTTTCCCAGCTTGCTACAGCCTTTTCTAAATCTGCTATAGCGTTGTTTTTATGGGGAAGCCCACCATTGTTTTTGTAAAACTCCAACTCAACCGCTGCACTAATCTTATGTGCATAGTATTCTCCTAAAAAACCCATAGATTTAATATCCAACAACGTTTGTCTTAACTCTTTATTGGAGACTCCAGCTAACAGTGTATTGGCGTTTTTAATTGAATTAGAAGCATACGTTTCCAGATTGCTTATAACATCAAGTGGCGTTAATAATTTGATATCCTCATTGTTCAGAACGGCTTTAACGTAATCGGAAACATTTAAAATACCACTGCCTTCCATAGTAGGGTTGGTTCTAAATTTGTCAACAGGCTTTAAATTGTTCCATGTTTCCATACAAGCTTCCGGTTGCCAATGGTAATCCCAATCGCCCCAAACAAATCGGGAAACCTGAGGTATTATTTTAGAAGCCTCTGCCCAGGTATTCATTAAGAGTTCGGCATTGGTTTCAGGAAATTTTGAAGCTATAATTTGCTGAAATCTATTCTGTGGAATATCAGGATTGTACCCCAATCTTCCCCAAAGCATAAATTTGTACCAATGTTTGTTAATTTCCAGTTGTCTTGGGGTTTCGGGCTGTTTGCTAATAAACTCACGTCCCCAAACATAACCATCCGATCCCATATGGTAACCGGCCGTTTGATCAAAAGGCAAATGTTTAATAAAATCGCTCGCAAATTTAGGGTCACCCCAGCGGTGGATAAAAATATCGTCATTCCTAAGGTTCCACCAAGATTTAAGATTGTGTTCCTTCATCCATTCCGAAAAGGATTTATAAAAAGGCGGGTTCACGGCAGAATACATATGAGCCTTAGAGTATTTAAAACTCATGTCTAAAGGGTCTGGATATTTCCCCCAATATTTATTAATATATTTAAAATCTGTCCACCAAAATCTATGAATAAAGTTTACCGTTCTGTCCGTTTGAATTTTTTTAGCATCTAAAATACCTAGCCCATAGGTTTCCCAGAGCCATTTTTCCTTATCATCATCGGTCATAGGAGTTCGCATATTTTCGCCGGCAGTAACTCCAATTCCAGTAACATCAGGATAGTTTAAAAGAAATTGTTTTACAGACTTGCGTAAATAATCTTTACTAATGTCGTTTTTATAATCGTTTGTAATACCGTACTTCCCTATTAAACCTTCATTCTCAGAATTAGGTCCCGGTGGCGAAGCACCATTTAAACAAATATTCCAAGTAATAAAATATACATCAATCCCCCTATTTTTTGCATGCCTCATAACCTTTTGCCAAAACACGATCTTTTCATCTATGGTCATCTTTTTAAGAACCTTTAAGTTGGCAATAATCTTACTGCTGGGCATTTCCGGAACATTCCAATAATTTCCGTTTTCTTGAGGTTTAATAGTTGTTCCGCAGACATCCTGTAGTGCTACATCGGGGTAATCGTCTAACTTGACCATTGAAGAAAAAGGATGCGCATTCCAGTAAGAAATCATGTTGTATCTATGACGCGCCATGTTATCGAAAAACTGTTCCCAGAATTCCAAATTCCACATCTCGGCTATGTTGTTTTGGGCGGCATCTCCAGAATCATCAAAGCTAGATGTTCTAACATCCAGAGGAATATTAAACTTTATCCCTCTTTTTTCAATATAAGGGTTGTCTTCTATTTTGGTAATAGCATGTATATCTTCGCCAATTCTAACTAATTCGGCAAGCTCTAAACCACCGTACATTAAGCCATTTACATCGGCAGATTTTATTATAATTTCAGAATCTGAAATTTTTTCGATATTAAACCCTTGTTTTTCACTGGATTTTTCCTCAAGCTCAAATTTAATAGTAAAACTTGCTTGATCACTTATATTATATGACTTTAATTGAAGCGCTTTGGTTAAATCTTTTACAGCAAAATCCACTTGAGGAATAGCAGTGTCATATTCTATTTTAACGGGTTTTTCGCTTGAGCATGACATCAATGCGAATAGGATGATAAATATAGATACAATATGTTTCATCGTGAAGAAATATATGGTTGATGGTAAGTAAATGTAAGTAATATGGGGATTCAGAAATATAAAAAAAACATTTGTTGTGTATAATAGGACACTTCTTGCTTACTTAACATGGATTTAAAATATAACAGTACTGTTATTTTTTAGTACTTTGATACGATAATATTTTTACTTTTTAATTTATGAACATTTTAAGAGCCTTTTTAATTATTTTCTTAATAATACCTTTTTCTTCTAAAGGTCAATCTATCAATCCGGTTTCGGTAAGAAATGAAATGAAACGTGTTGCCGATTGGCAAATAGAACATTTTAGAGAGACCTACAGTGGTCGGGAAGAGCCTCACCATATTGCCGATTGGACGAATGGTGCTTTGTATGTTGGTATGGTGAAGTATGCCGAAATGGCAAAAGATGACCGTTATTGGAAGTGGTTAAGAAAAGTAGGAGAGGAACAGAAATGGAAACTATATCATAGAAAGTATATGGCAGACGACCATACCGTAGGTCAGATGTATATAGAGTTATTTCGAAAATATGGAGACTCTGCTATGTTAAAACCCACGCAAAAAGGGATTGATTTTGTATTCGAAAACCCGAGTAAACAGCCTATAACATTAGATAATTACAAGCACCTGGAAAGATGGACATGGTGCGACGCACTGTTTATGGCGCCCCCAATATGGGCGAAGTTAACCAACATTACCGGAGAACAAAAGTATTCGGATTTTATGATGAAGGAGTATGAGGTTACCCGCGATCACTTATTTGATGAAGAAGAGAATCTGTTTTATAGAGATAATAGTTTTATTGGAAAGTTAGATCATGGTAAAAAAATATTCTGGTCTCGTGGAAATGGATGGGTTTTTGGAGGTTTAACCTTGTTGATGGATGAATACAAACCCGGTTCGAAAGAATATGAATACTTCAAAGACATTTATTTAAAGATGGCCAAAAAACTTATTGCTATTCAAACACCAGAAGGACATTGGGCCATGAGTTTATTAGGTCACGATATATACCCAACACCAGAAACAAGCGGAACGTCGTTTTTCACTTTTGGATTGGCTTGGGGAGTTAACCATGGACTTTTAGATAGAGAAACCTATGTACCACATATTGAAAAAGCGTGGAATTGCTTAAGAGGGCATATTACTAAAGATGGCATGTTGGGGTATGTACAACCCATTGGTGCAGCACCGGGAAAAGCATGGCCAGATAAAACAGAAGTTTACGGTTCGGGTGCTTTTTTAGCAGCAGGATCGGAAGTTTATAAGATGGTAGGCGGACAGCCAATTTTTCAACTATCTGAACCAGATTATAAAAAAAGCCCAAAAACAGGAATGACAAGAAAGCATTGGAAAGATGCAGCTTTGTATATGCTAGAAGGCGCTTTTAGTTATATAAAGACAAACGACGATGCTTTAAAGTTTCCCAAAATAGGAACTGTTGGATATCCAAGGTATGATAGCCAAATTCCAACAGAAAAACTCGAAGGATTGTGCCGCACCTTATTTGTGGCAGCACCACTATTAAAAGAAAATCCGGAGTTGGTAGTTAATGGTATAAAAATAGCAGATTATTACCAACAAAATATCTTAAACCTGTTAGACGAAAATCATCCGTCGTTTATACCAGATAATACTAAAGATTGGCCAGGGCAAGTATTGGTGGAGTTTGGAGCTTTATCTATGTCTATGTTTTCGGTACCGGAAGTTTTATGGGATCCTCTTACACAGGAACAAAAGGACACCCTTGCCCGTAAAATGATTAGCTATGCAGATGGGGCAACAGTGCCTTCTAATTGGAAATTCTTCAACATTTTTGTGTTGAGTTTCTTTAAAGATAGAGGGTATACAGTAAACGAGAAGTTATTAGAAGAATATTTAAATAAATCGTTAGATCATTACAGAGGAGATGGTTGGTACAACGATAACCCGGCATACGATTATTACAGTATGTGGGCATTTCAAATGTACGGACCCGTTTGGTCTGAGTTGTTTGGAAATAAATACTATCCAGAAATAGCTAAAAAATTCAAGGAAAACTTTTTGCCAATGGCAGAAAACTATCCATATATGTTTAGTGAAGATGGTAAAATGATTATGTGGGGCAGAAGCATAACGTACAGATTGGCATCAGTAAGCCCTTTTCCGTTGCTAGGCTTTTATGAGGACGATTTACTAGATGCAAATTGGGGCGCTTTAAGAAGAACCTCTTCGGGCGTTTTATTACAATTTTTACAACACCCTGAATTTATGAAAGACCGCATTCCAACATTAGGTTTTTATGGTGCTTTCGATCCGTCTACGCAATATTACAGTTGTCGTGGTAGTGTGTTCTGGATGGCCAAATCGTTTTTAAGCCTATTGTCTCCCGAAGAGAGTAAATTTTGGTCAGCAGAAGAGAATAATGGCGTATGGGAAAATGAATTGAAAAACACTACGGTTACCAATAGGTTTTATAAAGGATCGGAAATTATGGTCACCAATTATAAAGATATTGGAGCATCGGAAATTAGAGCTTGGTGTAATGTACCAAGAATTGGTATAAAAGAACCTTTTAGATCAAGCGAAAATTATAACAAGTTATCTTATAATTCAGCGTTTCCATGGCAGGCAGACAATACGGCAGGAACAGTCTCAATGAATTATGTTTTTAAAACAAACCAAGAAGAATATCCGTTCGAGCCAGGTCATATTTACGATTTCAAAAAGTTTGAAGATGGCGTGTATTATAGAAAGCTGTCTTCGGAATATATGGAGAATGTTGCCGTTCAATTGGCAGATATTCCTTTAAGTAATGGTATTTTAAGAGTTGATAAAGTAGAAGCAGACAAGAACGTTTCTTTTAGCTTAGGACATTATGCCTTAGCACATATTAACGGTTATATTTCTAAAAAAGTTCGGGAAGTAAACGGAAAAGAGGTTCATATTATAGATAATGGCGAATACCAGTTAGCCTTAATACCCATAAAAGGATGGGATGCTATTAAAACAATTACATCCACAGATATTCACCCAGAAACCAAAGAAAGTACTGTAATAAATGTAGCTGCTAATTATAAGCGTTCGAACAAGAACAACTTATATATAACGGCTATGCTTTGGAAAAAATCCGGAGAACCTTTTACAGATAATGAGTTGACAGTTGTTAAAAAAATAAAAGCAAAAAAGGGAAAAGTTACTATTACAAGTTCAGATAATACGAAAAGAGAAATATCTCATTAAACCATATCATGAAGTTTAAGCCCAGATTTTTATTATTTGCTTGTTCTGCCGTTTTGGTATTGCTAATTTTTAGTTGCGAAAAACAAGATCCACTTTTTTTATATGTTAGTACTACGGGTTTAGATACTAATATAGGATCTGAAGCTGAACCGTTCTTAACCATAGAAAAGGCTTTAGCCGAATCACGAAAAAGCAACGGAGAAAAAAACATTGTAGTCAAGGAAGGAAGCTATTTTAATGTGAACTTGGAGTTAGGAAGAAGCGATTCTAATTTAACCCTAAGGGCAGAAGGTGATAAAAAGCCAATTCTGTATGGTGGACAAAAAATAACCAATTTTAAGGCAGAAGGCGACTTTGTTTATGCAGATGTAGCTGGTACAAGACATAGAGAGTGGGATTTTAGAGTTGTTGAGGTAAATGGCGAAATAAGAGAACGTGCAAGATTTCCAGAAAAGGGTGCTTTTACGCATTTAAATGAATTTGATGTGAGATGGCTTTCATCTGAAGCAGGCGGCTGGGAAAGAAAACCTACGCAGTTAGAGAAAACAACACTAAAGTATAACCCCGAAGACTTAAGTGAAACCTTGGATGTTAATAATGCGGAGTTAACCATTTATCACGAATGGGATGAAACTTTAGTAGGTTTAAAGGGGCATGATGTAGCGAATAACATATTGCATTTTGATAATGAAAGTCAGCATCCACCGGGTGCTTTTGCCAAAAGAAATCCCAATGCACAAACTTATGTGGTTTGGAATACTGTTGAAGGTATGACGAAACCCGGTAGTTGGTATTTGGATAGAACAAGAGAGCGTTTGTACTATTGGCCAAAAGAAGGAGAGTCCATTTCAGAATTGGAAATCGTAGTGCCTCGTTTTCAGAATATTATAAAATTTAATAACGGTATTAAAAATGTGACCATTTCTGGGTTTACATTGGCATCAACCACAACCAAATTGGTAACAGGAGGTTATGCGGCACTTAAATTTGAAGGAGCTATTAGCGGAAAAGACATACGTAATATCTCATTGGAAAATTTAACCATTAAAAATGTTGGAGGCTGGGGAGTAAAGTTTTCTGGAAAAGATGTAAGTATTAATGGCTGTGATATAAAAAACTGTGGAGCAGGAGCTATAAGTTATAGAGGGAAAAATGTAAAGATTAATAATAATAAACTGCATGATATTGGTTTGGTATATAGCAGTGCAGTTGGTATTATTGGTAATGGAGACAGTAACACGATAAGTCATAACGAAATATATAATATGCCGTATTGTGGTATAAACGGGATAGGTAGTAATTCTCTGGTTGAAGGCAATATTATCCATAATATTAAAACGTTTATGCAGGATGGTGGTGCTATTTATATGTTTGGTCATAAAAACACTGTGGTTAGGAATAATGTTGTGCTTTCTAAGCCTGATTCTGGAATAAAAGTATATGCCTATTACTTAGATGAAGGCTGTAAAAATTGTGTTGTAGAACATAATGTTTCCTATAACGCTATGGTGCCAGTTCAAGCGCATATGACAAAAGCGTGCAGGTACGAGAACAATATTTTTATTGATGAAGGAGATCAAGTTATAGCTTATGCCAACTCATCCGATTTAAGCTTTAAAAAGAACATTTTAATAGCCAACTCTATTGATTTTAAGGGACCAGATAAAAGTTCGCCCGATTTTGTTAAGAAAGAATCCAATAGGGTTATGAAAAGCTATTCGTCTGCAATTGGAATAACATCTTGGGAGAACAACATTTTTTATAGTGTGTCAGATACGATAAACTTAAACCAGTTGGCACAATACGAGCTTGTAAAGAAAAAGCCATTAAAGGCTTTAGATGGGACAGTATTTGAATCACCAGAATTACAAGGTGTTATGGAAGGTAACTTTTCAAGTTCGAATAAGGCATTAATAACATCAAAAGATATTCATCTGCAAAGTTTTTCGAGTGCAGGTTGGAATTCGGATTTGCCCGGGCTCATTTCCATTTATTATAATCCCGATTTTGATTAGTATAAAAATTATGCTATCTAGTAGGTATCAATTAGAAGCATGGAAGAAAATAGAAATTCCTTAATTAACTTTATCAGGCAAATTATCCCTATAAATGAAGCAGAGGCTAAGCAGATAGCCAATGCATTTCATTTGGTAAAAATTAAAAAGGACGAGTTTCTTTTAAAAGAACATCAAATAAGTGATGATTACCTCTATCTTCAAGAGGGTTTAATGCGAACTTTTCTTTATGATTTGGAAGGCAATGAAATTACCACAGATATCTTTACAGAAAACAATATCGTTTTTGAGATAACATCTTTTTTTAATAGGGTTAAATCTGAAGCCAATATTCAAGCCATAACAGATTGTATGGGATATCGAATTTCTTATAAGGAGCTTAACGACCTATTTCACAACAAACCAGCATTTAGAGATTTTGGAAGAGCTATTCTGGTTAAAGAGTTTATGGCTTCCAAAAAGAGAAACTATGCCATGATTAATCAAACAGCATTAAAACGTTATCAGGAATTATTGGTTTCAAGACCCGAAATATTAAAGCATACCCCTTTAAAACATATAGCTTCGTATTTAGGGGTTACCGATAGTACTTTAAGTAGAATCCGAAAGAAAAAATAAAACTGTTTTCTTGCCTTTTGTCAAGAAGAATCCAGTTTCGGTAGTATAATTTTAAACGTTATTTAAAAGCTACTAAAATGGATAATATTTCAATGTTCACTTCTTCCGCATTTGTATTAACTACATTGGCCTCTGTTTGGCTATTTTACAAAGCTTCTAATAATAAAAAAGCGCTTTATGGTATCATCGTTTGGATGGTTGTTGTAGGCGGACTTGGTATCTTGGGGTTTTATCAAAAATTAGATACAGTTCCTCCTAGATTTACTTTGCTGTTAGGACCAGTCCTCATATTTGTAATACTGCTTTTTACCAATAAGAGAAGTAGAAGATTTATAGATGGTCTTAATTTAAAATGGTTGACCATTTTACATATCGTTAGAATCCCAGTAGAAATTGTGCTTTACTATGTTTTTATAGCTGGATTAATACCGGATTTAATGACATTTAGCGGTTATAACTTCGATATTATATCAGGAATTACTGCTCCGGTAATTTATTATATAATGTTTGTTAAAAAAACGCTCAATCGAAAAGCACTTCTAATTTGGAATGTGTTGTGTTTAGGGCTCTTAATTAATATATTAACCATTGCTGTATTAAGTGCACAAACCCCATTTCAACAACTAGCATTTGAGCAACCTAATATTGGGGTAACGTATTTTCCGTTTGTATGGCTTCCAACAGTTATCGTGCCCATAGTTTTTCTTTCACATTTGGCAAGTATTAGACGATTGACATCAAGATAGCAAACATAAAAAAGCTGATAGTCTTTAGGCGGAATATCAGCTTTGATAAGTTTCTATGTTTAACAAAAACATGCTACTAAACTTAAAGTCGAAATGAGTCTCGAAACTTTAATTTCGTTGGTTGCTTTAACCATTATAAGTGTAGTTATTAGATGGCTTGCTTATAAGAAACAATAAATATTTTTATATTTTCCACCCTTCGAGGTGGTTTTGTTTTTTAACTACCACAAAATACAAAATTTTCAACTAATTTAAGTAAAACTTAAAAAGTTTGACAAATAGTTTGCATTTTACTTGATTTAAATATTTTCTATTTCAAATTAAATGAGAGCTGGATTATTTTCCTACAGTCTGTGCTGAACTTGTTTCAGTAAAACTAGAATCCACATTGTTATTACTAAGCTTAAATAAGTTTATATAATACCTAAATGAAGGGGTCTAAAAAGTTCTTTAATTGTCATTTTGAGTACTTCAGCTATGCTCAGCATAAACTAAAGTCGAAAAATCTCAACACTTTAATAAATAGATGTTTAATTTTTAAGAGATTCCCTGCCCGCCGTCAGCTATGGTGTAGCCATATCTCTTTAATCAAGACACGAATTACACGGATTTACACGAATAAAACCTCAATATAATGGATAGCTCTCTATACTATTCATAATCACGAATCAGACTTTCAGTCTGTTTTTACAATCTAAACCCGGTTTAATTCTATTATATTTCTGTACTTTAATCTATTAATAAGTAAACTAAATTTACTTATTTGTAAATAATTTATATTTAGAACCATTTGTGGTAATTCGTGAAATTAGTGTCTATCTTTGTAAAATTATTGTTTGATATGCAGCCATATTTTTGGGTACACCGAAGCTGCCGTCCGGCAGACGGGTGTTCTGAATGACACTTTTTAAACAGACTTATTATTTTAATTTCCAAGCTCTAAAATATTTAACATGATATTCGCCATCTAAACGGTTATCGTCTGGAAGCGCACCAAACCACTTATTCGATTCGCAGTTAAAATTAACTTCCAAAGGTTGGTGCCAATGTGTGTTTTTTGCTTCTCTAAATAAGATACCATCAATATAAAAACGAATAAATTCAGGAGTCCATTCCAAGCCCCAAACATGATAATCTGCCTGTAACTCTTCTGGGAAGTAATACTTTTTGGTTCTGGAAAAATGCTTTTTAACATCACCTTTGTCTTTAGGCGCTCTAAAAACATGAATGTTCGAGTTTAAATCATGTCTGTTATAATGCAAACCGGGTGCATTTTCGCAAATGTCTATTTCGGTCCACCAATCCCTGCCTACATTGGTCATCCAAAAACCTGAAACCCATGGGGCGTCCATTAACTTTACTTCAGCCTCAAAATAGCCGTATAAGAATTGCTTTTTACTTTTTATAAAACCAGTAGTATGGGTGAAATCAGATGGTAATTTGTCATTACCATGTTGGTTGACTCTTATAACCAACTCACCATTTTCTAAACTTACGTTAGCCCCATGAAAATAGGTAGGAGGTCTGCCTTTCCATTTTGGGTTATTAGGGTACCATCTTTTTTCATTTATTGCTTTGCCATCAAATTCATCGGAGTATTTTTTTAATAGTTCCCATTGTTTGGTGTTGGTTTGATCGGATAAAGGGAACTCGCTATTACTTCTAATAACAGCATGTTCTGTTTTAACAGAATCTACATAATTTTTTGGAGGAATAGTTAGGTCTTGAGATTGTGTTAAGAAGGTAATAAATAATGCAGGTACAAATAGTAATTTATATTTCATAGGGATAATTTTAAAACATAATCAAAATTACCCCTATGAAAACTTAACTGGTACTACAATTGTTTTTAATTGGATTACAGATGTTTTTTAGTTAACAACTAATTTAGTCGTTTTGCGTAAGCCCTCTGAAAAAACACTAACCAAATATAAGCCAGGTGATAAATTTGAAGTGTTGATTTTGTGGGAGTTACTTTGTAAAAGTAGCATGCCACTTAGACTGTAAACATTAACATCTATGGTTTTTGAATTTGTATCTATGAAAAAATCATTTCCAGATTTTACGGAGTTAGGATATAACTTTATTTCAAAGCTGTTATCGGAATTTACATCCTGGGCGTTATCTGAAGCTATGGTTAAAACATCATTGGATGTTTTTACAGAACTTTTTGCAGCAGCTCCTAAATCTGTAAAAGTAAAGATTTCCCAATCGCCTTGCGCACTAGCATTAGTATCCAATATTGGATTTCCAGCATCGTTTTGAGGTACTTTAACGTACTTTCCATTTGGTGTTTTAAGAGCAAAACGATTTGTGCCTGGTAAAACTTCCCATGTAAATTTAGTATTGTTACTATTCTTATTGGTAGCATTACCATTTAAGCTCCCGGTACCATTATGTTGTACATATTTAGTACCGCCTTCTTGCACGCTTAGCGCAATGCCTCCGTTTGGATGGCTCTCTACTTTAAAACGTTCCCATCTTTTCCATGTGGCTGTAGGGGGCGAGGTTTCTGGGTATGATTTTAAAACTCCAGAAGCATCAAAGCGTACAGATACATAACCTAAAGCGGGTTTTCCGGATCTGTTAACCCAGCTGGCTTTAACAGGTAAAATACCAATAATTCTTCCTACCGGAGCTCCAGTACTAGGCGGTGGGGTAGATCCAACAACACCCCAATCAAATAATTCCCAGCTTAGCGGTTGAGGCGCTAAAGAAGTAACCGAAGGATTGGTTTGGTTATGGGGCGCTATTACCCAGGCATCCAATTCGTAACTCCTTAGAGAGACTTTATTTGTACCTCGATCTTTCCAATGAAATTTCTCCCATTGTTGTGTGTTATTAGAAGTCGCTATAATTGGAGCAGTTTCATTAGTACCTGTAATTCTTAAATATTGATTAGTTGCCACCGATTTTAATACCACTCCATTATTTGCTGGGTGAGCTTGAACTATAAAGTGTGTTTTATTGGCATTGTTGCTGGTTTGAGAAGCTTTTAATACACCTCCAGATTCAACCGACAAATATTTTCCAGGACCTCCCGATTGTTTTAACCAGATTGTAGAACCAATAGGGGCATTGTTAATACCATTACCGTAATCGGATGGTAAAAACGTATACTCAGGTTTACCGGGTTTCTTTCTCCAAAAACGAACCCATTGTATTTCAAAACTAGCAAGAGGACCTACGGCGTTTGCATTTGCTAAAGGGTTGTCTTGTTGATATGCCACACCTCCACTACAGCAAATGTTATATTTCGTTTGTCTCAAGTGTGGGGAAGAAGTTAAAAGAATTTTAGTAGGGGAAGAATCTACAGCAGCATTTTGCGGTTGTTTCGATCTAAAATATTCTACACCATCGTAAAAGAAAACGATTTTGTCTTTCGCCCAAAGTACGCCCCAGGTGTGCTCTTGAAAAGCGTTTCTTTGTACAGCAGAATAATTTCGTGTTGTGGAGTTGGAGGTTCCTTCAACAGCTTGTTTTTGGGTGTAGTGGTGAGAAGATGTGGCTCTTTGTAAATGGTGTTGGTAAGCAAAGCCACTGTACTCCATAACATCTATTTCTGTAGGGTTGCTGCCATTAGAGTTCCACATCCAAAATGTGGGCCATATTTTACCGTTGTTAGGGCCATTAATTCTTAACCTAGCTTCATAATAGCCATACTTTTCATTAGATGCGATAGCATTTTTAGATTGTACCCAGCCGCCTTTCGATGTTGTACCATCCCAAGAATTTGAGATAGTCAATTTTCCTCCAGAAACATTAACCTGACTGGTTACAAAACCTTCATTGGTTGTGTTCTTAACAAACCATTTATTGGTGTCGAGGGATCCATTAAATTCATCAGAGTATCTGTTGTCTTTTTGCCAGTCGTTAATATTGCCTGGCGGTTGTGCAAACATGCTTGTGCTAAAAAAAATAGCAACGAGCAATAATAGGGTGTTTTTGTTCATAATGTTTGAGTTTAAATTAGTATAATTAAATTAATTTTTTTTAACGGGGACTAGGATTACTCATGTGTTAAATTAGGCTACAAATGTTTTTCAGAAAAAGAATATAATTGTAACGATATGCTGATTTTTGTAACTAACACAATAGATACACTAACACTATGAAAATCAAACCTAACGCTTCCCCAAGTGAAATGTCTTCTCCATTTTTTAAGTTGAATAAAGAGTTTTGTTCTCAATTTGAAAGCTTTATAGCAAGCAAGAACGGAAAAGTAAAAGGACATTTTAATTCTTGGTCTTATCTTGTTTTTGGAAAAATATCCAATCCTGAAAAATGGAATTTAATGTATAAGAAATCTACCTTTACATCTACAGGAAACTTATTGTTTTCATCTAAATATCAATGTCTTCTAACACTGGTTGAATGGGAAACAGATAGAAAAGGAACGCATCATACAGAATTTGTGATAAGAAGAAAAAGTAGAATCGACTTTATAAAATTGATGTTTAATAACTCCCTATCCAGATTAGATGTATCCAATAAGTATGTGGTGCACTTTAAAGGAAATAAGAGTAAGCTTTTCTTCGAATTAATAGAAGTATTAAAAGAGCTTTTTAAAACTAGGGAGGTTTATAAAATTGAGCATCGAAACGAAAAGCTAAAGATAGAATTAAGATCTGAAAAACACCATTTTGATGTTTTTACTAAACTCACTGAGTTAGTACATTAAGGTGAGTTTGATTTAACTTAAATTATTCAACTTCATTTTAAAGTGTTGATTGTTAGGTGTGTAAAATATTTTGTATTTAAAAACACCCTCCTTAATCCTCCCTCGAGGGAGGAATCTCACTCGGTAAAATTGTCCCCTTTAGGGGACTTTAGGGGTGTTTTTAATGTAACTAACTGAAGATCAATAACTATTAAGTCAAACTCACGTTACATTAAGAAAAAGAAAGCCACATGGCATCTATAGTATGTTTATTAATAAGTAAAACTATGTTTAATAATTTGTAAACATGATTTACAAAAGAGTAATAGAATTCAAAATAAGGGGTCTCGATATTATGCTAAGCGTTTACCTTTGCGCCTTCCTTTTTAAATATCAATGGTGAACAGTTCATGAATTTTTGAAATTGCTTGTAAAAAAAAGGCAAACTTTCATAACCACATTCGTAAGCAATCTGGCTCACTTGCTTGTTAGTCTCAGAAAGCATTTTGCAAGCTAAGTTTATCCGATATTCATTTATAAAAGTAAAGAACGATTTATTGAATGATTTTTTAAAGAAACGACAAAAGGCTTCATCACTCATAGAAACCAGACTTGATACATCACTTAGTTTTATTTTCTTATCGTAATTGTGTCTTACAAAATGATAAACCGTTTCAATTCTGTTAGTTGCTTTCCGGTTTAGTATAGGTGTGAAGTTTGGAGAACAAAGCAGTTCAAATTCTTTAATCTGACTTAGTTCCTCCAAAAATTCTAAAAAGCTGATCATTTTTTTAAAAGGCGATTGTTTAAGAATACTTTTTAACCTTTCTGGGTACCTTTGGGCTATGTTATACGGAAACTTAATGCCTTTTGAAGCTCTTTTTAATAGGTTTTTTATTTCGGAAAATTCACTTTTTAAAATCCAATCGGCTCCCAACAAGTTCTCGTCCCATTGAAAAATAATAGACTTTACGTCCCCCACATTGGTCTCTGTGTTTTTCCAACAATGAGGTAAATTAGTGCCTATTAATACAAAATCGCCTTCTTCAAATTTCTGAATGTTGTTGCCAACATAGCGTATGCCTTTTCCTTTTTCAATATAAGTAAGCTCGAATTCAGGATGAAAGTGCCACGGCGCATCAAATCTTTCATTTTCATAAATAAAAGATTTAAAGGAATTCTCTAAAGGCGCTGCTATTTTTTCAAATTGGGCTTTCACGATTTTTAACAAATAAAATGTTCAATTCTAACTTAAATATCACTTTAAATGATAAAAATAGTCAAAATACATTACTATTTGGTTAGAATACGTACTTTTTTGGAAACGGATTATGCATAATTTTGAATTTATCATTTAAAAGACAAAAAGGGTATGAGTCTAAAATGCAAAGCAGCCATCTCTCATGGGGACGGTACATTTTCCATTGATACAATCGAAGTTCAAAATCCTAAAAGCGACGAGGTTTTAGTTGCTGTAAAAGCAGCAGGACTGTGCCACACAGACCATGATTCATTAAACTGGGGTAAACCCATTATAATGGGACATGAAGGAGCAGGGGTGGTTAAAGCTGTTGGTTCAGATGTAAAAAGCGTCAAAATAGGAGACGCTGTTATTTTAAATTGGGCTACGCCCTGCGGTACTTGTTTTCAATGTAAGCATGAGAACGAGCATATTTGCGAAAATAATTCGCCGGTAGTAGCAGGAGCCAATGGATATACAGAAGGTCATGCACATATTGAAGGCGCTACTTTAAACGGAACGCCAATAGAGCGTTCTTTTAATATAGGAACACTCTCAGAATATACACTGGTAAAAGAATCGGCGGTTGTTAAAAATCCAATTCAGGATATGTCGTTTAGTGCAGCTAGTATTGTTAGTTGTGGCGTTATGACGGGTTTTGGGTCTGCAGTAAATACAGCTCAAGTAGATGCAAATTCTTCAGCAGTTGTTTTAGGAACTGGAGGCGTTGGCTTAAATGTAATTCAAGGTATTAAAGTCTCTAAGGCATCAAAAATTATAGCAGTCGATATCAATCAGAATCGATTAGATATGGCTGTAGAGTTTGGAGCAACACATACCATTTTAGCAGATAAAAATGACAAAGGTTTGCTAATAGCAGCCGAAAAAGTAAAGGAAATGACCGATGGACGAGGCGCCGATTATGCTTTCGAATGTACAGCAATTCCAGAACTTGGAGCTGCGCCATTAGCTATGGTTAGAAATGCAGGTACAGCAGTTCAGGTTAGTGGGATAGAGCAAGAAGTGTTAATAGATATGCAATTGTTTGAGTGGGACAAAAAATACATCAATCCTTTGTATGGAAAGTGTAACCCGCAAAAGGATTTTCCAAAAATAATCGAGCATTATAAAAACGGAGATATCAAATTAGATGAAATGATTACCAGAACTTATGCCTTAGATAATTTGCAACAGGCTTTTGATGATATGTTGTCTGGAAAAAATGCTAAAGGCGTTATCGTATTTGAATAAGAAGTAAAAGTTTATGTCAAAGTTTAGAACCACAGAAATATCAGACCCAAGATTTGAAGCAAATAATTTGCGACACATTACTGTAAAAAGTAAGCATCTGAAAAATCGAGGCGATATTACTGTTTTTGTGCCACCAGGAGACGATTTAACCGATTTACCCATTGTAGTTTTATTACATGGCGTTTACGGAAGTCACTGGATTTGGTCACAAAAAACAGGGATTCATTTAAAAATGAAAACGTGGATAGAAAATGGAGACCTAAGACCTATGATTATAGCAATGCCATCAGATGGCTTGATGGGAGATGGTAGTGGTTATCTCCCTTTAAAAAATTCCGATTTCGAAAATTGGATTGTCGATGATGTACCCAATGCAGTTGTAGAATTGATTCCGCAGGCAAGCGAAAATTCTAATTTATTTATTGCAGGTTTATCCATGGGAGGTTTTGGAGCATTGCGTTTGGGAATTAAACACCATAACAAGTTTTCGGGAGTTTCGGGATTGTCATCTATCACTGTTGTTGAGGAAATGGCATTATTTGTTGAGGAGCATCTTGATGTTTACGAGCAAACAGAGACAGAAAACGAATCGGTATATGCTACTATATTAAAACACAAGGATCATTTACCGCCTTTTAGGTTCGATTGTGGTAAAGAAGACGAGCTTATTGAGGGAAATAGAAAATTGCATCAACAATTAAATGATTTAAATATCGCTCATACTTACAAGGAAAACCCAGGGAAGCATGAGTGGATTTATTGGGAAACACATATTAAAGAAACCATCGAATTTTTTGATGATATTCTAAAAAGTTAAGACATAAACAATATAACGTATTAAGTATAAACAGATGAAAAAAAGCGCACTCCCAGATCCGTTTGAAGAAGCCAGAGTTAATAAAGGTTATGGTGAAATGGATGATCAAAACGATCCTGTTACCATGATTTTAGGGTTAAAAGATGTACGCAAATGTGCTCACAATTGGAAAACATTTCAATCTGGAGCAGAGCCAGGACGTATTGTAATACCTTCAGAAGTCAACATTCGAGATACGCGCCAAATACCATTTGAAGTAGATCCGCCAGAACATAAAGATTTTCGCGCTTTGGTAGATCCTTGGTTTAAACGCCCTTTAGAAGCAGATTATAGTGCAACCTTAACCCAGCAAATTAATGACATTGTTGATGAGATGCTTACTAAAGATTCGATTGAAGTTGTAGAGGGGTTCTCGTTACGTTTACAATCACGTGCGCTAACCTTGTTATTAAACATTCCGTATGAAGAATCTGAAACTTGGATCTCATGGGGAACCCATGTTTTTAGAAGTGAAGGCGAAGCATTAGATGGTGATAAAGCTAATATTCTTTACGATTATATTGATGAAAAAATAACTAAAGCGATTGAAAACCCAGGAGACGATTTGTACTCCATGCTTTTAGCGGCAACTGTGAATGGTAAAAAACTAACCCGAGAAGAAGTTAAGGGTGTTATGATTTTAACCTTTGCAGGAGGACGCGATACGGTTATTAATGCCATTACGAATTCTATAGCTTACTTGGCAGAACACCCAGAATCACTTAACAGGTTGCTTAACGAGCCGGAAATTACCGGTAGAGCCGTAGAAGAATTGATTCGTTATTTTTCTCCATTAACTCAAATGGGGCGTGTAGTGACCGAAGATACTCAGGTTTGTGAACACGCTATAAAAGAAGATTCCCGTATTTCGTTATGCTGGGCATCGGCTAATAGAGATGCTAAAGTATTTGAAAATCCAAATGATGTTGTTTTAGATAGAAAAATCAATCCCCATGTGGCCTTTGGTTTTAGTCATCATAACTGTTTGGGGGCAACACATGCGCGTCAAATCATGAATATATTACTAAAAACATTGGCTAAAAAAGTAAAGTCGATAGACATTATTGATTATAAAGAAAATATTGAAGAATTAGGAGAATTTAATCGTAAGGTGGGATACAATAGCCTAACGGTTAAATTTAATGGAAGGTAATTAATGGCCTTACATACTTTCGATTTCGTTTAGCATAAACTAAAGTCGAAAGGTTTTTTGAAATCTAAAATTAAATAGGTTTCAACATCTTTTTATAAACTCTCAAATAAATTAAAAAAATGGCAAAAATAACATTTATAACAACAGATAATAAAAACATAACTGTAGAAGGAACTTCGGGTTCTGTAATGCAATTGGCAGTAGATAACAGTGTGCCAGGTATCGATGGAGATTGTGGTGGTGTATGTTCTTGCGCAACATGCCACGTGCATGTAGCACCAGAGCATGTTGAAAAAACAGGTACAGCTAGCGAAATTGAAGAGGATATGTTAGACTTAAACGATTATTCAAATGAATATAGTCGTCTTTGTTGTCAACTAGAAATTAGCGACAAGCTTGATGGTTTAGTACTTCAAGTAGCAGAATCAGATTAAGTTTCAAAACCATTTTTAATGTCAGGTAATTTTACAAAAGAGCAGATATGTGTGGTAATTGGAGCGAGTCATGCCGGAGTAAATTTCGCATTTTCATTACGAAAAGAAGGTTGGCAAGGAGAAATCATTCTTTTTGATAAAGATCCTATGCTTCCATACCACAGGCCACCACTTTCTAAGGCATATTTAACTAGCGAAGATGGTATAGAAAAGAACTTGTTAAAATCGGCCGAAAGTTATAAAAATGAAAGTATTAACCTGAATCTAGGTGTTTGGGTGAGTACAATAAACCGAGAAGATAAAACGGTTGTTTTAAGCGATGGTGGTGTTCAAAAGTATGATAAACTGGTTATCGCTACTGGGGCACGCCCAATGATACCGCCTATTCCGGGAATAGATACGGCAGACCACTTATACCCATTACGAACAGCCGAAGATGTTGAGAATATCCGTAACGCATTTAATGCAAGTTTAAATAAGCGTGTTGTTGTTATTGGAGGAGGCTATATTGGTTTGGAAACCGCTGCATCAATCAAAAAACTGGGAGGCACCGTAACAGTTTTAGAACGGGAGAAACGTGTTTTGGAAAGGGTTACTACGCCTAAAATGTCTGGCTTTTTTGAGCAATTGCACGCTATAAATGGAGTTGATGTGCTAACTAATAAAAATGTAGTTAGCATAAATACAGATAAAGGCTCAAATACCATAATATGTGAAGATGGGGATACCTTTGAAGCAGATATTATTGTGGTAGGAGTGGGTGTTAAGGTTAATATGGAATTAGCCAAAGAAGCAGGGCTAAACATCGAAAATGGTATTTTGGTTGATGAAACTGCCTGTACGAACGATAAAGATATATATGCCATAGGGGATTGTACTTTCCATCACAATCCGCATTATAAACGATACATACGATTAGAATCTGTTCAAAATGCAGTAGATCAGGCTAAAGTAGCAGCAGCGGCTATTTGCGAAAAGAATCCAGTTTATGATAGTATACCCTGGTTTTGGTCCGATCAATACGATGTTAAACTGCAAATGGTAGGTTTATCTGAAGGTTATAATGATGTATTGATTAGAGAAGAAGAAGGTGAAAATACTAAATTCTCTATCTGGTATTTTAAAGACGATATCCTATTGGCGGTAGATGGTATTAATAATGCCAAAGCCTATGTATTGGGAACCAAGTTTATTAAAGATGGTAAAAAAATAGACAAATCGAAATTAACAGATGCCTCGGTACCTTTTAAGCCAGCTAATCTGTTAATGGAATAATAATATAAATTGAGTTCAGTATAAGAACATTTTGGGTTTAGTCAGTTGTTTATGACTTCGTGTCATTTCAACAAAGTGAAGAACGAGCGACGAGCCTGTCTGCTAACGGGCAGCCTCGTCGTAAGCTTCGCTTTATATCTTTAATAAAATATATTTTGTTTTCGATAGCGTTTGGGATGATATACAGAATTTAAGTAGAGATCTCAACTAAATTATAATCATAGCGTATAAAATTAAGAGATGTTATACGCACTTGCATTTTGCAGAAATTCATTAAAAATAAAATTATGAGAACTATTGGTTTTTTAGCTTCCTTATTACTATTCGTTTCATGCAGTAAACCGGTTGATTCCGTTAGGGTAGTTGAAGATTTTAATTACGATTGGAAATTCAATTTGGTAGATAATAATGCTGCATCTAAACCAGATTTTGACGATTCTGCATGGAAAAAGATTAATGTACCCCATGATTGGAGTATAGAAGCGGGGTATCGAAAAGAAAATACTGCGGCAAGCTCAGGGTTTGTTCCTGGGGGCATAGGCTGGTACCGAAAAGCTTTTACGCTTTTAGAAGCCGATAAGGAAAAAGTAATTCGTGTGCTTTTTGGTGGCGTTTATAATAATTCTAGTGTTTGGATAAATGGTCATTTTTTAGGAAAAAGACCTTATGGATATAGTACATTTTCTTATAATTTAACAAAGTACCTAAAATTTGATGGATCGGTAAATGTAATAGCGGTAAAGGTAGATAGAACAGCTTACGTAGACTCCCGTTGGTACACTGGTTCTGGAATTTACAGAAAAGTACAATTGGTAAAAACCAATCCATTACATATAAAACAATGGGGAGTACAAATTACGACTCCAAAAGTTTCTCAAGAAGCAGCCGATGTTAAAATAACCACAAAGATTAACAACCAGAGTGCGCAACCTGTAGAGAATACGTCTTTAAAATATAGTGTTTTAGATGCAAGTGGGGCACTTGTAGCAGAAAAGCAGGTTGATATGAATGTAGAAGGTTCTAATGAAGCTATAATAACCATAAGCAAACCAAAATTATGGGGCGTTGAAACTCCGAATCTTTATACACTTAAAACACAGTTGTTTGTTGGCGATAGACAGGTTGATAATGTATCTGAAATTTTTGGAATTCGCTCATTTAATTTTGATGCTAATAAAGGGTTCTCTTTAAATGAGAAGAATTTTAAACTAAAAGGTGTGAATTTGCACCACGATGCAGGAGCTGTTGGTACGGCTGTGCCTAAAGCGATTTGGGAATATAGGGTAGATCAGTTAAAATCTATAGGAGTTAATGCCATACGTATGGCGCATAATCCACACGCTAAAGAGTTATTAGAGATTTGCGATGAAAAAGGCATACTTGTTATGGATGAGGCATTCGACGAGTGGATTAACCCTAAAGGAAAAAGTTTAAAGTATTTAGGAGATAATGCAGCACCAGAGGCAGCTGCAAAAGCATATCCCGAGCATTTTAAAGTATGGGCTGAACGAGATTTAAAAGATCTGGTTTTACGCGATTTTAATCATCCTTCTGTAATTTTATGGAGTATAGGTAATGAAATAGAGTGGACATTCCCATACTATTCTGGAACTTTTAACGATGTTAATACCGATGGTGCAGCTGGCTATGATGAGGTGCCTAATTACGATCCCGTAGCTATAAAAGAAGCTTTTAAGAAAAACTTGAAAGGTCCGGATTCATTGGCAATTATAGCTAAGCAGTTGGTAAAATGGATTAAAGAAGTAGATACAAGTAGACCAACTATTGCGGGTAGTGTATTACCTTCAATTAGTATGACGAGTGGTTATGGAGAGGCTGTAGATATTTTAGGATTCAATTACAGACAAGCAGACTACGATGCTGCCCATAAGCAATATCCCGATTTAAAAATTGTAGGCTCCGAAAACTGGGGCGCTTATAGCGAGTGGAAATCATGTATAGATAGGGAGTTTGTTGCTGGTATTTTTACATGGACAGGTTTCGCGTATCTAGGAGAAGCAGGACCATGGCCAAGAAAAGGCTTAGAGATTTCATTTTTCGATTATGCAGGGTTTAAAACACCAAGAGGCCACTTTTTTGAATGTTTATGGAAAGAAGATCCGAAAGTATATATGGTTACAACACCATCTAACGAGTCTGAGTTTTCATTTACAGAAAAAGATGGTTGGAAATTTGAAATGCAATTAACACCGCCTCCGGTATGGAATATGTTGCGTTTATGGGAATGGTACAAGGTGCATCCAAAATGGCAGTATAATGAAGAAGAGTCAATCATTGTTCAAACGTATACTAACTGTGAAGAAGCTGAGTTGTTTTTAAACGGAACATCATTAGGAAAACAAAAACGTTCAGATTTTGATGAAGATAACATTATCAAGTGGCTAGTGCCTTATGCTGAAGGTGAGCTGAAAGTTGTTGGGTTTAATAATGGAGAAAAAGCTGATGAATACACTTTAAGGTCTCAAGGAAAACTTTCAAAAATAGCGATATCATCTAATAAACAAACCATGAAAGCAGACGGTTATGATGTTGCTGTGGTTACTATTGAATTATTGGATGAGAAAGGCGAATTAATAACAGATGTTGAAGAAGATATTACTTTTACAGTTGAAGGTGACGCCAAAAACATTGGAGTAGATAACGGTTGGGAGAGAAATGTGTCTTCGCATAAAGGCAATACAGTAAAAACACGTCTTGGTAAAGCCGTGGTCTTTGTTCAATCGACTAAGAAAAAAGGTGAAGTAAAAATAAAAGCATCATCTAGTAGCGTAGCATCTGAAGATCTAATTTTAATGATGAACTAAAATATTTTATAAGTTTAACAATCAGTACTTCGCAGTGAAGTTAAATAATTTAAGTTAAACTCACGATAAAATAGAAACACCTTTTATATCGGAAATGTGGGAGGCACGTCTGCTAATAAAAGGTGTTTTTTGTAGCCATTTGTAAGATCTAGTTCCAAACAACTACTTATGCAAGAGTGGTAATTATATGTTCTGCATTAATTTATAGGTTTTCCATTTTCATCTAAAGAACCAGATTTGATAATTACAAGTCTGTCTGTATCGATATATTTTTTAATACTAGCGTTTACCTGTTCTAAGGTTACTGCCTCAATATCTTTAGGGTATTGATCTATATAACTTGGTTCTTGTCCTCTTTCTACAATACTTAAAATGCTATTGGCCATACCTTCAGTGGTTGCCATTCCCACCTTAAAACTTCCAATAAGGTTTGATTTTTTGGCTACCAGTTCTTCCGCAGTAATGCCTTTATCTACCCATTTTTGAAGTTGCACCATCGTGGCATCCAACCCTTTTTGAAAGAGTTCGGGCGCAAAAGATGCACTAATGGACCAATGTCCTCCGGAATAAGTATGTCCCGAATGTTTAGAGCCAATACTATAGGTTAACCCGTCTTCGTCTCTAACCGTTCTCATTAGTCTACCGGAAAAACCACTTCCCAGAGTACTATTTGCTATGTAAAAAGAGAGATAATCGGCATCCATTCTTTTTAAGCCGGTGTACAGACCAATTAATAGTTGGGCACTTGGTTTTTCGGGTATGCTTACGACCTTGTTAAGTGGTTTAGTTTGTTCGGGCTCTGTATATTTAGCTTTGTTAGTAGTGCCGCCAGACCAATTTTTAAAGGCTTTTTTCAATGAAGTATATAATGCCTTTGTATCCACATCACCAACAGCGACTAGATGCATTCCAGCAGATCCGAAATAGGTTTTATGAAATGCTTTTAAATCATTAATGGTGGCTTTTTCTATATTTTCTATGGTGGTATTTATGTTGGCCTCATAGTTAGGATGTCCTTTAGGGTAAATAGCCTGCGTCATGGTTAAACTTGCCATGGTTGAGGGATCTGAAAGCCCTTGTCGGATACTCCCTATTAATTGTTGTTTTAGAAGATCTAATTCTTTGGTGTCAAACAGTGGGAAACGCAATGCTTCCGCTAATAAGTTAATAACAGGTGTAAGATCTTTTTTCAAACATTTAAACCCGATAGAAATATTATGAGTCCCTGCATTAATTGAAATATCTACGCCTAATTTTTCTAAAGCTTGCGAAAACTCAAACTTGTCTTTTTTAGTAGTTCCTTTACTTAATAAAGACGTAACCAGGCTTGGTACCATTTCATTTCCCTTAGAATTTAAATAATTTGCAATGGGAAAACTAGCAGATACTGTAACAAAATCTTTAGCCCCGGTTTTCACAGAGATCACATCTATTCCAGACACTTTTTTTCTTACAAATCGTTCTCCTTTTACCGTTTTTATGCTTTCATAGGCAGTAGCTTCTTTTTCAAATGTTACTGTGTTTTCAGTATTTGATGAGGTATTATGTTGGATGGTATGAGATGGATCTCTAAAAAAATATTTTCCATTTTCTACTTCATAAAAATTGCTTGGAGCTTCCGTTTCTGGTTTTGTACTACCAGATGTTTTAGGAATAAAATAACCTGTGGTACTTTGGTCTTCTAACAAGTATTTATTTGCCACACGCTTTACATCTGCTGCGGTAACTTTTTTAAGTTTTTCACTATCGTTAATAAAGTCTTTCCAATCTCCACCCGCAATGGCTTCTGTTAAAGCAGCAGCTATGCTACCGGAACCATCTCTGGATAAAATATTTTGCGCATTAAGTTTTGCAACAATCCTATCTACATCTTTCTGTAAAACACCTTCTTTCTTAATCTTTTCCAGTGCATCAATGACTTGTTTATTAATGGTTTCGTGTTTGTTAGATGGATCGAAGCCTAAGCCTATAGAAAATAAACCTACTTCTCTAAATTCGGAAGCATAGGCATAACCGTAATAAGCCAAACCTTTATCTACAAATTCTTTGCTTAATAAAGAAGAAGTACCTGAACCTATAAGGTCTCCTAAGACCTTTAATGCGCTTATATCTTCATGTGATTTACCAGGAATTTTGTAAGCGATATTAAGCACCCCCATTTCTCCGGGTTTCTTTATAACTACACGTCTTGGACCATATTGAGTAGGTTCTTCCGTGTATGGTTGTGGCATGGCGTTGGGAGCTTTGGTGATTTTACCAAAGTATTTATCAACTAGCTTAAACAAGTTGTCTTTTTGAAAATCGCCTATAATGGTAAGTGTGGCATTATCTGGCCAGTAATAGGTGTTGTAAAAATCTCGGAGCACTTCTATAGGCATTTTTTCAATATCTGAACGCCAGCCAATCGTAGAATGATGATAAGTGTGCGCCATATAAGCTGTAGCCCAGATCTCTTTACTTAAAAGGCTATTTGGATTATTTTCTCCACGTTCAAACTCATTACGTACTACAGTCATCTCTGCGTCTTTATCTTCTTTAAGAAGTAATGAATTTCGCATTCTGTCTGCCTCAATTTCTAATGCAATCTCTATTTTATCGCTAGGTATGGTTTCATAGTAGTTGGTACGGTCATTCCATGTTGTAGCATTCATTCGAGCGCCTATAGTATTAAGCTTACCATCTATAGAAGTCCCTTTTCGCTTATTGAATTTTTCGGTACCCTTAAACATTAAATGTTCTAGTAGATGTGTACTGCCTGTATTACCAGAAACTTCGTGTCTTGAGCCCACATTATACACAATTTGAACGGTAACCACTGGGGCGGAATTATCTTGCATTAACAAGATGTTCATGTTGTTTGGGGTATATTGATATGCTTCTATGCCTCCTAATTCATCTGTTTTGATGAATTTTGATGTACTATCTTGGGCATTAATGCATTGTATTGAAAATAGTATTACAAGAATGTAAATGATTTTTGTCATTGGTTTTGTTGTTTATATAGATTAAAGACGTCAGAAAATCAAGAATCCCCTATTAAGAAAATGTTAAAATAAGTTGGTGGTAAAAAGGGACAGATAATAAATCCGGGTTTTCAATAAAAAACCGCTCTTATAATTTCTTTAGAGCGGTTCTTAAACGAACTATTTCAAGTAAGATAAAAGGTTATTTTTTTAATCTTATAGCATCTCTTCCGGTCTCTATAAGGTTTTTAGCATCAAGAGAACCGGTATGATTTTTAAGAACATTACCTTCCGAATCTAAAAACAGAAGCGTTGGATAGGCATTAACGTTATAGTACTGGGCTAACTCAATACCTTCTCCTTTTTCCATATCCATTTTAATACTTATAAAGTTCTCATTAAAAAAAGCGCTCACTTCTGGTTGAGGGAAAACGTTTTTTGCTAATTGCTTACACGGACCGCACCAAACTGTGTAACAATCCATAAAAATAGGTTTGTTTTCTTGTTTTGCTAAAGCCATGATTTCTTCAAAGCTTCCGTCTTTAAAGTCAATATTTTGATCCTGCGAATAACTTATAAAACATATAGAAGCAAACACAATTGTAATTAAAAATCTTTTCATTTTTTGATGTTTATTATTTTATTAAATCTATCATTTTTGTTTTTGGAGGCATGCATTTAAAAGGATCACAGGCTTGATAATACAATCCACATTTTAATGAGGTACTTGCATTAAATGTTTGATCTACCTTATAGTACCGTATAAAGAATAATTGGTCGCCTATATAAACACTAGAACTTTTATTATAAGCTTCTTCATTTGGCTTTTCCCAATCTGTTAGTGGTACTAAGCCTTTTTCTGGAAACTTTGTTTTTATTTTTGTAGCAATAAATGCTGATTTTTTAGTTACTGAAGCGTATATATGCCAATCGGTCAACAATTCAACTTTCATGACAACAGCTAGTTGTTTTTTATTTTCAGACCAAACAATGGCACCGTTTAATTGTAATGGATCAAACCTAGTAGGGCTTGGTGTTTCTAAGTCTTGTTTGGCTACAGAAACCATAAGTTCTAATGATTCGTCTATAGTTTGAGCACCTACATTAGTTAATGCTAGAGTGATAAAAAAAGCATTAAATAAGTTTTTATAAAAGTGATGTCTCATGATTATTTGGTGGTATCTACAAGCCATTTATAACCGCCTGCTTCGGTAAAGAATAACTTGTTTCGATTTTCTTTAAACCAATTCTCCCATTCTTTTGGAGTTGTAAAGTTTTCTTCGGTATATCTTTTAAGAATGCGTTTGGCTCTTTCTAATTTCTTTCCGCCTTTTCCCAGATGGGCGATACTTTTTTCCAAAATTGCTATGTCACGATTAGAGATACCCATGGCTTTTACATCTTCGTCTAAAACAAGTCTGTGTTCTTCACTATTAGTATAGTATTGAATATTGGTGTTTAAGAATTTAAGAAACCCTTCTATGTTTGTTCCAAACTGCTCAAAATGTTTTTCACCCATTTGTTCAGGTAACCAAGACGCTAGGGTAGGAGTTGCTGGAAATTTATCTAAAAATGATTGCTGAAATTTATTAAGTTTTTCACCTTTTTTAAGTTTGGCTTCTAACTCTTTTTTTCTGGCAAAATCTCTAGACTTGTATGTAATCCATTGTTTTTTATATGTTTCAAAATTTTCAGTATTAATATCTTTATTCATATAGTATAAATAGGTGTCTCGAATGGTAATGCCTTCATGCATTTTTTTTGCAATAAGCCCAGTACCATTAAATTGTTTCATATATACAATGGCATTTGTAAAAACGTTTTGCGCCTCACTAGTCATATGGTCTGGTGATGCACTAAATCCCCATGAAAAAAAATTTCCGTGTCTACCAATGGCAATGGCTTCTATATTCTTACTACTTGCTCCTCCTGAAATATATTCTGCGTCGGGAGAATCAAGAAAACCATCGTTACGCGATATCATCCCCATAGGATATCCTGTAGTATAAGGATCTTGACTATTATCAATACCTAAACCTTGCACACGCCACATAGGTATTTGTTGCGGAATATTTTTAGAATTGGGGTATTCATAAAAATTTTCTGGGGTATCTTTTACTGTCATAGTTAACTCTACTTTTATAGGCGTATTAAAAATGGGATGTTCTGTTTGTACATCTAAAGCGTCTGCATCAAGGCAATAACAATTCCAGTCTAGTTTAGACCCTAAAGATCTTCCTATGTCTGGTCCAACTCTTCCCACGAATATGGTAGCACTCTTATAATCGTTAGATAAATAAGCAGCAGGTTTATATTTAGTTACAATTTTTCCGTTTTCTTTCTTTTCTTCAACTAAATCCCTAATTGTAGAAGGAACCTGGTCAAAAATAGTAACATCATAATTTGCCGACATATTTTCTTTATAGTCTCTAGCATCTATATTCTTTACGTTAGAAAAACGGTTTTCAAGAAAAATTTTAAAGGCATACCATCTAGTTACATATTCTATTTTAAATCGCTCTCCTTCGGTGAAAGTATAATTAGATTCTTTTGGCATAGGCTTTTCTGGGTTGTAGCCTACATATAATACGTTCATTTTAATTTTATCTTTATTTTCACTATCCTGTGCATTTCCTGAAAGGGAGAAAAGCGTAAGCCCTAAGACTAATAAGCTTAATACTAATTTTTTAACTGATTTCATTTTTTAATTGTTTGAATTTTGAATGTTTTATACTGGGGTTTAATTTATTTGTATTGCTTAGATCGTAAAAGCGTATAAGATGTTTTGAAGCATATTAAAAAGGAGGCTTAGTTATTCACCTCCTTTTTATTACTTTATTTTTCAATAAAGCTGACTAACTCAAAAAAATGAGCAATGGCTCAATATTTATCTCCAAACTTATTGCCATACATTTCTATAAGACGTTTGTCCATATATGAGCCTCTCATGTTATCTGTTATAATCTTTCCATTAGGATCTATTAAGAAACAGGCGGGAATACCAAATATTTTATATACTTCTGAAATAGCGCCATCAAAACCTTTGCCATCTGAAACCTGTAACCAAGGCATTTGTTCTTCCTCTATAGCTTGAAGCCATGCTTCATGATCTTCATCCATGGATACACTTATAATTTCGAAGCCTTCTTTATTATAAAGTTCGTAAACGTCCTTTAAATGTGGTATGTCTAATCTACAAGGGCCGCACCATGATGCCCAAAACTCTACTAGCACGTATTTACCTTTAGCTACGTAATCTGAGAGTTTTAAGGGATTTCCGTCTTTGTCATTAAATGATAGATCCACGTATTGAGCTCCTGGAGCTACATGAGCAGCGCTGATGGCATTTTCTCTTAAAGCTATGGTGCCTGGAAAATCGTTTATATTGTCAGGAATACTAGCAATTAGTTCGTTAAATTGGTCTTTTGAAAACCCTACCTCTTGATTAATAATAGTAATATAGGCTACGTATTGTCCAACAATATTATTTATGTTGTTTTTTATAAAGTCTAGTAAGAAATCTTGTTTTAAAGTATTGCTCTTCTCAAACCTTGTAGCTAACTCTATGCCTTCTGAAATAGAGAGTTTTCGTTTTTCTTTAAAGTTTTTAGTGCTTTCTTCCCATAATAAATTTTCACTTTGCATGATTACCTGAAGTTTTTTCAGGTAGTCCTTATAATTTTTATGACTATCTGATCCCGTTATTTTTACCACATCGAAATCATAATTATAGTTGAAAATATTATCTAGAGTAGGTATCTTATCGATGTCTGTGAAAATTTCAATAGTTGAGTTTTCTAAAAAAATAGGAATTATTTTTTTTTCTAGCCTATCCTTTTCAGGTTCAAGAATGGTAATAGTATGCAGACGTGGCGTATCCATACCTCCAGTAAATTGAAATTTACCGCCTTTTATTGTTGCTGTGTCTATGACTTTTTCTTGTTTACCTAAAAAGAACTCAGGGTCTTTTAATTTTAGTTCTACCAACGTTCCTTCTTTTACACCTTCTATTTTGCCATTAATAACAAACGTGTTGGGGTTGGGTTGTTTACATGCGGTAAATGCTATAAATACCAATAGTAGGGCACAAATTTTTTTCATGTTTTATTTTAAATTTTGTTAAAGTTTCTTTGCTAAATTTTTGATTGTATGAGATAATTTTGGTGGCGCATTTTATTCTTAAAGCATATATGTTTTGAAAAAGAATGAAACTGGGAGACTGAAAGACTTAATCTTTGTCCGTTCGAGCACAGTCAAGAACTATAACTGCTCATTAAATAAGGAGGGCGACTGCGCCCAACCAGACATTCAATTTTTATTTGCCTTTTCAGACATTCTCTTTTTTAATCAGATTTTTTAGTAACTGGGATTTTGTTTTACGACACCACCTCCATTTTGAATAGATTCTGGAGAAATTGGTAATATAAACTTATCTGGATTAGTAGCTGTAGCTTTTATGTCAGAGACCTGGAAACCAGACCCGAAACCATCAGCAAAGTCATAGCGTACTAAGTCAAACCATTCTTCACTAACTTCGGTAGTTAATTCTATACTTTTTTCTATACGAACAGCTTCTAAAAATTGATCTAAAGACATGGTATCCGGATAGGTTTCAAAACCATCTCCTCCAGTAGTTGTGGCACCAGCTCTTGTTCTAATGGTGTTCAATGAAGCAAGAGCATCTGCTGTAACGCTACTGTTGGCACGTGCATCTGCTTCTGCATGAATTAAATAAATTTCTGCCATTCTTAAATGGTAGATAACATCAATAATATCATCTGTATTTCTTCTAACATATTTCAACCCTGATCCTTCTTCAGAGAATGTATTAAACATTCTATTATCGGGAGCATCATAAGTAATTTCTTGACTACCTATTATTACAGAACCAGTATTAGCAAGCGTAACAAAATCAGGATTGCCTATTACAGCGGCTCCCCAAGTACCTCCTAGGCCTACTACTATATTATTCTCTCCTCTTGTTACAAAAAGTAATTCAGAATTATTTAAAATATCTTCTGTTGTATTATCAAATAATTCTGCATGTGTTGGCGCTAAAGCAAATTCGGGAGCAGAGTTGTCAATAATATCTTTTGCCAACATAGCAGCTTCATTATAATTGCCCATGTATAATAATACCTTAGCCTTTAATCCTTTTGCTGCTGTTCTGCTTATAAAAAACTTCTCTTTTCCTTCTGGAGCATTAGCAATGGCGTTATCTAAATCTTCTAAGATAGCAGTATACGACTCTGCTACCGTATGTCTTGGAAATGCTTCATTAGATATTACTGGTGCTGTTCTTATATTTATACCAAATTCTGAATTCATATCATAAAATTGCCCCCAAAGACGTAAAAGGTAAAAATGGGCCAATGCTCGCATGGCTCTTGCTTCTGCAAGAATCTCTGCTTTTCTTGTGTCTGTGGAAAAAGGAACTTGTATGTCTGCTACTTTTTGTATTAAAAAATTAACGTTATTAATAACGTCATACATGTTTGCGTAACCACCTTCATTCATTCTAATATTACCTGAGGTCGTAATGGGTAGATTTGCAACATAACTATTAAGTTCTGGTCTATTATCACCTTCTTCAAGTTGCCCTACATGGCTAAATAAAGAAGGTATAGCATACATTTCTGTGCCGTCAAAGGTTCTAAATCTCGCATAAATAGCAGCTAGTGCTAAATCTGCAGATCCTTCGTTAGTTATAGCTTCATCTGCATCTAACAAAAAAACAGGATCTATATCATCTAATTTGCCACAAGATGTACTCATTAAGGTGATAACACCTAAAAGAGCAACGTATATATATATTACATTTTTCATATTTTTCTATTTAAGGATGTTAAAAGTTTAATTTTAGTCCAAGGGTTACCGTTCTGGTCTGCGGATAAGATGTTCCTTCATCGTCAGTAAGTTCAGTACTACTATTTCCTCTACGAACTGGTATCACCGCTTCTGGATCTTGACCTGTATAGTCTGTAATAGTTAATAGGTTGTTTCCAGATAAAGTTAATCGTGCGCCACTTAATGCCGTATTTTTAAACAATTTACTTGGAAAATTATAGCCAATAGAAGCAGAACGTAATCTTATATAGGATGCGTCTTCAACCATAGCACTACTAAACTCAAACAAAGAAAAGGAGTTTAATCTGGCGTATTTAGCATTGGGGTTTTCTGGTGTCCAGGTTTCTAAAGCTCTTGCGTATTGATTTTGATCTGTACTGAAGAAACCCAAATTTCCAACTTCTCTATTCAGTTTTTCTACGCCTTCAACAAATTGGAAGGTGAAAGATAGATCAAGGTTTTTATAGCTGAATTTGTTTGACCAACCACCATAGTAGTCTGGTGTAATGTTTCCTAAAACGACTTCATCATCTTCATTAATAATTTCTCCATCTCCATTAACATCCCTAAAAATATAATCTCCAGGTGCTTCTGTTCCAAAATAATAAAACCCAGCTAAGTCATTCAAAGCATCTATTTCTTCCTGTGTTTGGGCTATTTTAACCACATCAAACCCTCTAATAGCCCCAATAGGTTCTCCTTCAACAATTCCTAAAAGATCACTGCCTCCTCCATTTAAAGATTCTACTTTGTTTTTTATACTGGAGATATTAAAAGAGGTATCCCATCTAAAGTTTTCAGACTGAATTACCGTAGCAATTAAGTTTAATTCCCATCCTTTGTTGGAAACATCTGCAATGTTAGTATCGAAATTTCTGAAACCCGTTTCTAAAACGGCTGGAGCATTTGTGATGAGTCCCGAAGTATTTTTTTCAAAATAAACAACTTCTGCATTTATGCGGTTATTAAACAAACTAAACTCTAACCCTAGATCTAATTGCTCTGTTTCTTCCCATCGAATATTTGGGTTTGGGAGCCCAAATATTTCTATACCATTAATGCCATTATAAACAGTATTATCAAACCTACCCCCAGTTGCATAAGAAGGGCGGTAGGTAAATGCAGGTAGATTATCTAATCCAGTAAGTCCCCAACTGGCTCTAAGTTTAAGGCTACTTATTAAATTATTGTCTTTTAAAAAAGATTCGTTGTGCATATTCCATGCCGCTGCTGCTGATGGAAAAAAACCAGTTCTATTACCTGGGCCAAATTTAATTGAAGTATCAGATCGACCTGTTAGGGTAACAAGATATCTGTCTTTATAGTTATAGTTAACTCTTCCTATAAGTGAATTAAGAGCCAATATGCTAGCGTCACTATCGGCTTCTGTTAAGTTTGTGGCATTACCGATTCCTACTAAAAGGTTATCGTCTGGAAAACCAACGTATTTATTTGCTTGTAAATCAAAACGTGATCTATCCCAGGTTATACCTGCTAAAACATCAATAGTATGCCCACCTTTAAAAGTGTTTTTATAGTTTAACGTATTTGCCAATGTTGTGGATACACTTTGCCCAGCATTAGTATTTAAAACAGCTCCGGAGTTTCCGCTAAAAAAAATCTCAGAAAATGCAGTTTCTGTTGTAGATGGCGAAAAGGTTTCTCCTCTACTATCGCTTACATTTATACTTATTTGCGACTTGAATTTTAAATTATTAAAAATGCTGTACTCACCGTAAAAGGATGCATTTAAGTTTTGGGAGGTGCCTCGGTCCCTAACGGTTGCTTCATCACCAAGTGGGTTTAATAAAATATTTCCATCAAAATCAGGTAATCCCGTAAATGTGCCATCATCATTAAAAACAGGGAGATCTGGTCTTGTTAAAGCGGCTTCTCTAAGGCTTGTAATTCCCGATTCTTTACGTAAAGAATAATTATAGCTTAAGTTAGCTCCTAATTTTAGATTTTTCATAACGTCGGAGTCGAGTCTGATATTCATACCATATCTGTTAAACCTGGTTCCAATTAAAACCCCTTCTTGCTCAGAAAAATTGGTAGATGCATAATAACTTGTTTTAGAAGTACCGCCAGATATGCTTAGGTTTAATTGGTTCCATAACGCATTATCGTTGGTAACCAAATCTTGCCAATTGGTATTAGCATCTAAAAGATTTGCAGGATCGTTACCGTTATCTTCAAAGAATTGTCTGTATTGACTTGTATTTAGTACATCAAAATTTTGAGTTGTATTTAGTACGGTTGCATTGTAACTTATATTGAACCTAGGGGCTTGATTTCTTTTACCTTGTTTTGTTGTAATAATAACAACACCGTTTGCCGCTCTAGAACCATAAATAGCTGCTGCAGATGCATCTTTTAATACATCGATACGTTCTACATCATTGGGGTTTATAGAAAGTAAAGGGTTTTCTTGTTCTTGAAAAAAACCTAAGCCTCCAGAATCATAGCTAGGCGTTATTATTATAGGAACGCCATCTATAATATATAGAGGTTGGTTACTACCTGTTAAAGAGGTAAGTCCTCTAATATTTACAATGGCTGCAGAGCCTGGTGCTCCGCCTCCAGAATTTACGAATACTCCAGATAGTTGGCCCACTAGTGCTTGGTCTATGGTTTGCGTTTGTATTCTGGTTAAATCTTCAGACTCTACGGTACCAACAGAACCTGTAAGGTTCTTTTTAGTAGTGGCACCATAACCAATTATCACAACTTCTTCAAGATTACTGGTCTCTTCTTCAAGCGTTATATTAATAGTAGTTTGATCGCCTACTGTGATTTCGGTAGTTTTATAACCTAGAGAAGAAATTATTAAAACGTTTTCTGGCGCAGGTACTACTAGGCTAAAGGAGCCGTCGAAGTCTGTAGCTACACCTATACTAGTTCCTTTTACTAATACTGTAACACCAGCTATTGAGGTTCCTGATTCGTCTGTAACTATACCAGAAACTATTTTTTGCTGATTTTCACCTTTTTGTTTTATAAGGATGGTATTATCAATAGATAAGATATATTTAAAATTATTATTGGATAATCCTTTTTTTAAGAGTTTATCAATACTAATAACACCTTTTTTTAATTGTACATCGGGAAGGTTTCTAAATATACCTTTTTCATAGATAAATGTATATTCTGTTTGCTGTTTTATGAGTTTAAAGATTTCATCAACAGGTACAGTTTTGTCTACATCTATTCTTATTTTTCCTTGAGAGAATGTGCTTGCGGGAGAGAGTGCAAGAACGGTAGAACATAATAAAAAAATGAAGGTTTTCATAATTACCTTTAAAAGTGCTTTTCGGAAATGAAAAACAGCATTGGTTAATTTAATTTCCATAAATTTGTTAATTATTAGTTGGTTAATATTTAATTGATTAATAATTACTTACAAAGGGAGATGAAGCCTTACATTTTTTCCGAGATATAAACTTCGCTCCCTTATTTAGTTATTTTGAGTCATTTGTTTTCTTATAGATTTTATTGTTTTAGTTATACTTGATTTTATAATTAGTTGTTGTTTATTTTATTATGACAGTTTTATTATTTATTTCATAACTGTTTATTGAACTTGAGCTCTTAATAGCATTTAGGATATTTTCAATACTTTGACCTTTTTTTAGTTTTCCAAAAAACAATATGTTTTCGAGAGCTTTATTTTCGAAAACAACGTCTATATCGTACCAACGCGATAAAACCTTCATGATGTCTTTTAAAGGTTTGTCCTCGAAACCGAAATACCCAAACTTCCATGATACTTCATTATTTACATCTACATTATAAATACTAATATCATTATTGATAATATCCAGGTTAGATTGCTCACCAGGAGCAAGCATCTCGTTTTTGTTAGAAAGATTAATAGCTACTTTACCTTCAACTAAGGTTGTATAAACGTGGGTTTCATCTTTATAAGCTTTAAGATTAAACTCAGTACCTAAAACCTCAATCTCTTGAGTTTGGTTAAGAACTTTAAATTTGGAGCCACGGTGTGCCGTGCTAGGCGAAACCTCAAAATAAGCTTCCCCGTAAATAAGTTCTACTTGTCGTGTGGCACCGTCAATAAATGTTTCTGGGTATTTTATTTGGGACTCGGAGTTTAACCATACTTTGGTATTATCAGAAAGTTTAACAAAGAACTGGCCTCCTCGAGGTACGGTTAAAGTGTTATAGGCAATCTCTTTTTTAGCTACCTGTTTGGTAGGTAGATAGGTAATTTCTTTACCATCACTAATTATCTTTTCAGTTTTATATTCTTGCCCTGTTTTTAATTCTATATTACTACCATTGGCCAAAGTAAGCACCGCTTTGTCTGTACCGGTTTGTATAGTGTTATTGGTAACTATAACAGGTATGTTCTTTTCATTTAATTTATCCTTCTTTAAGAAGAAATAACCTCCAGAAATAAAGATTAAAATAGCAGCTGCGTATTTTAATACAGACCTTAACTTAACCCCTTTGCTATTGGCCTTAGCTTTAAATTGGTTTAGTTCTTTCTCATAATTAAATGTTGTTTTGGAATTTATGAGATGTTTTAAATGAACAAATTCTTTAAAAAGAGCTTTGTTCTCATCTTTTTCAAGTAATTCTTTGAGGTGTTCGGTTTCCTCATGGGTTAAATTACCTTCAAGATATTTTATTATTAATGGTTCTAAATTTTTCATTTGTATGACATGGGCTTTACATTAATATGTAGTAAAAAAAGCAAAAAACCCTATGTTTTGTTTTTTTTTATCATTTTTGTAAATGGATGGGGGACAAAAAATCAAATAATATTCACAAATCTTTAAGAGATGGGGGGACTCCTTTTTTCGAGGAATTATACTCAGATCATTTTGAAAAGTTATGCGTGTATCTGTTGAATTTTACATCAGATAAACATGTTATAAATGATGTTGTTCAAGATTCATTTTTATACCTATGGACCCATAGGAAAAAGATTCTTATCACCGATTCTATAAAGAGTTACCTCTATAGAATGGCTTATAATAAATTAATGGATTTTTTTAGAAAAAACACTAAAAGGAAAGATGTTCTTTTGTCTTACCATAAAACGATTCTTGATGAGGTTATACAAAATGAAAATGATGTAAAAGAAGAACGTCTAAAGAAGTTAGATAAATGTATTGAGTTACTTCCAAAAAAATGTAAAGACGTTTTTTATAATAAAAAGATCAAGGGCTTAAAGAGTAAAGAAGTAGCAATTAATCTTAATATATCTATAAAAACTGTTGAGGCCCATATTACTAAAGCTTATATTTTAATTAGAAGGTGTTTAAAACAGGAAAAAGAATCGATTCTATAAACTATTTTCTTTTTAATTCATAACTAAGTTCAAGACAGTATTCAAATAATTTAAACCAAAAAGAGACTGTCTAAAAGCGTCATTCTAAATGAACAATTTAAACAGCCTCTTTTGAGAGAGAGTGATATAGTTAGGGTTTTTGTTGCGTTAACTTAAAAGAATCGATAGCATGAAAATCCGATCGTGCTGCAATCTCTACAGTATATTCTTTTGCTTCATTAAAAGTGACATAAACCTGATGGGCATCACTATCTGAAGTGCTACTTATCATAGACCATTTGTCGACATCGTTCATATAAATTTTAAAAAAGCCGTTTCCATTTTCGCCAGCTGGATTTGGTGATTTACCTGATCCTTTAGGGTAAATGTCAATAGTACTGCCTGCTTTTCTTCCGAAGAAATCATCAGCATCAGGAAATTTAAGCCAAGTGTCATTATGTTCTGCCCATGGATCTACAGCTGCTTTTTTTGCTATGTAAGACCGCCACTGAAACAAGTAAGTACCCGTTTTTTCAATGTTAATCTTGTAGGTTAGCTTGCCAACTTCTCCTACAGTACCTTTCCATGTTTGCCCTGGACCTTCCCAAACGATGTATCCTTCACCTGTGTAGCCATCAATAGTTGTCCGTTTTTTCCAATCCCCGACTAAGGTTACATCAGAAGCATCTACTTCTACAACCGCAGCAATAAACTCTTCACACTCGCAAGTGTCTTCATTTAAAATAAAATTACCATCACATGTTTTGGTGCAAGCCTCCTTTTCACATTCGCAATCATCTGCATTAAGTATAAAACCATCTTCACAAGTTTTGGTGCAAGTTTCCAATTTAGGGTCTGGATCCGAATCGTTACTGGAACACGATAGAGCTATTAAAAATCCTGATAAAATACTAAGTGTTGCTAAAAATGTTCTTAATTTTTTCATTTTGAGTTTGAGGTTTTAGTTCAAAAATAAAATTAAGAAAGTGAGCGTGTTAAGTAAATAACATTTGTTTTAAATAGGAATGCATATGGTTTTTAGCTTGTTAGGCCCCTATCAATTTATTTATCTCAAGTTGTGCCTTTTTTAGTGTATTTAATAAGGTGTCAATATTGGTACTATCCTCTAAACTGGAAGAAAAAATGGAAATAGCCAGAACAGCAATTATGTTAGCGTTTTTCGATCCTATTGGAACAGCTAGATCTGTAACACCACTGGTTAGTTTACTTTTAGAGCATCGGTAGCCGTCTTGTTCTATGTCATCAATAATGGCGAGAAGCTTGTCTTTTTGTTTTTTGTTCCATGTTTTATAATGCTTATCCCTCGATAAAATATCGAGTCTTTTTTCTTCAGATAGCATCGCCAATAAAACCCTTCCCGAAGTCGTCATTGATAAAGAAAAGTGGGTTCCCTCCTCAATGGATAAGGATACAGGACTAGGACTCCTCATTTGATAAATTACCAATAACTGATCGTTATTTATAATGCTTAAGTGGCAGGACTGCCTTGTGGCTTCAGATAAGTTTTGCATGGGGTATCTGGCAACACGTTTCAGCTCATCAAACGGCGTGTGCGTGTGCGAGAGGTTGTACATTTTTAACGACAATCTATATTTACCAGCATTAGCACCACGTATTAAATACCCGCGTTCTTCCAGGCATATAAGCATTCTGTATATTTCACTAGGAGTCCTATCTATACCCTGCGCAATTTCTGCCTGGGTTAAAGGAACAGCCTCTTGAGATAAATACTCTATGATGTCAAGACCTTTATCTAATGCCGGAGCGTTGTATTTTGTTGATGTCGTTTTGGTCATGTTTTAATATTAGAATACAATATTAATAAAAACTATTTGGTTCTTGCGTTTTTCATATATAAAATATATTTTTGTATATGAAATATTTAAACTAATCTAAAAACTAAGTAATTATGGCAAATCCAATATTAGGTACCTTAATCCATGCAGTAGGGGGCGTAGCAGCTTCTACATGTTATGTTCCTTTTCAAAAAGTTAAAAAATGGTCATGGGACTCATATTGGCTGGTGCAAGCTTCTTTCGCTTGGTTTATTTTTCCTTTTTTAATTGGATTTTTAACCGTTCCTAATTTATTGGATGTATTTAGCGATGCTTCAACAGAGGTGTTGTTTAACGCAACTGTTTTAGGGGCTATTTACGGTTTTGGGGGAATGTGTTTTGGTTTTGCGATCAGACATATAGGATACTCTTTAACGTATACTATTTCGATAGGTATTTCGGCAATTTTAGGAACCATTGTTCCTTTAATTATGCATAATGAATTATTGCAGAAGTTCAATGCTCCTGGAGGATATACGATCTTTTTCGGAATGGGATTGGCACTTGTAGGGATTATAATTTGCGGTGTTGCAGGCTATAGAAAGGAGAAGGATTTAAAAAATAATAATAACGGCGGAGAACCTTTAACATTTAATATGAAAAAAGGGTTAACGCTTACATTGATTGCGGGTGTTTTATCTGCTGTTTTTGGAATCTCGTTAGAGGTTGGTGCACCAGTAGCTGAAATTGCAGGAAATTATGGAGCAGGAAATTTTGAAGGGAATGCGAACCTAATCTTATCAACAGGAGGTGCTTTTATTACAAACTTTATTTGGTTTACAATTGTAGGGTATAAGAAAGGTACTCTTAAAGAAATTGTTAGTGTAAATGGCATAGGGAAAAAAGCGTTTTATCTTAACATGGGGATGTCCGTTTTAAGTGGCGCATTATGGTACGGACAGTTTTTCTTTTATGGTATAGGTCACGTACAGATGGGGGCTTATAAGTTTGCGAGTTGGGTATTACACATGTCTATGTTAATATTCTTTAGTTATGTAGTAGGTATAGTCATGAAAGAATGGAAACAAGTAACAAAAAGAACTTACTTCACGCTTGTTTTAGCTCTTATCGTATTGGTCGTTTCATTTATTATAATGGCATACGGAAGTAAATTAGGAACAGATATCGCATCAGGTCACTAAATAGAATCAAAATATAAAAATGAGTTCAAAAAGAATACAATTAAAAGGAATTACATGGAACCATAGTAGAGGATTTACATCTATGGTAGCCACAGCACAACGTTTTTCAGAGTTAAACCCTAATGTTGATATTACTTGGGAAAAAAGGTCGTTACAAGCTTTTGCAGACGAACCGATAAACGAATTGGCAAAACGATACGACTTGCTTATTATAGATCACCCATGGGCTGGATTTGCTGGTAAAAACCATGTGATTTTACCTTTAGATAAGCATTTGCCTAAAGCATTTATGGACGATTTAGCCGAAAATACTGTTGGACGTTCTCATGAGAGTTATTCGTCAAATGGTCATCAGTGGGCATTGGCGGTAGATGCAGCAACACCAGTGGCATCGAGCAGACCGGATATTTTTGAAGAAAAAGGTTTAAAGCTACCAGAAACATACGATGATTTATTGGCTTTAGCTAAAAAAGGATTGGTTATTATGCCTGGAATTCCACAGGATACATTAATGAACTTTTACATGATGTGCTGTAATTTAGGTGAAGAAGTTTGTGTTTCTAAAGAACATGTAGTTAGTCAAGAAGTTGGTGTTAAAGCACTGCAAATGTTACGAGCGTTGGCTGTAGAAATGGATCCTCAAATTTACGATTGGAATCCAATTCAAATATATGAAGCCATGACGCTTACCGATAAATATGCGTATTGTCCTTGGGCCTATGGTTATACAAATTATAGTAGAAATGGTTATGCACGTAAGCTGTTGCATTTTCATGATATGGTAGAGATTAATGGTGTAGGTGCCATTTCTACGTTAGGAGGAACAGGTTTAGCGGTTTCTGCAGAAACGAAAGAAATAGAAACGGTGATGAAATATGTAGAATATGTAGGGTCTGAAGCTTGTCAAAAAACAGTGTTTTTCGATAATGGCGGGCAACCGGGGCACAGAAAAGCTTGGACAGACGATCATACGAATAGCCAAACAGCAAATTTCTTTAAGAATACATTACCTGGTTTAGACCGTGCATTTTTACGACCACGTTATAACGGACATATGTATTTTCAAGATAGAGCAGGTGCACCGATTAGAAACTATTTAATGAATGGAGGTGATGAGAAAAGCCTACTTGCAGAAATGAATGAATTATATAAAAAATCATTAGAGATTTAATATGAAACCATTAGAAGGTATTTTGGTACTTGAATTTTGTCAGTTTATGGCTGGGCCATCTGCTGGACTGCGATTAGCAGATTTAGGAGCCAGAGTCATAAAAATTGAAAGACCCGTTCATGGAGAAGGCGGCAGACAAATAGCGATTAAAAATTTGTTTGTAGACGGTAGCAGCTTGGTTTTTCAAACAGTTAACAGGAATAAAGAATCCTATGCAGCGAATTTAAAAGATGCAGACGATTTAAATCGTGTTAAAGAGCTAATAAAACAAGCTGATGTTATGACCCATAATTTCCGTCCTGGTGTGATGGAAAAGATAGGACTAGACTATAAAACAGTTCAGGCGATTAATCCGCAATTGGTTTATGCAACAGTTACGGGCTATGGAACCGAAGGCCCTTGGGCTAAAAAACCAGGTCAGGATTTATTAGTACAATGCATGTCTGGTCTGGTTAATTTAACCGGGAATAAAAAAGACGAACCAGTTCCTATGGGATTAGCCACAGCCGATCTTATTACAGGAACACATTTAGTACACGGTATTTTAGCAGCGATTATAAAAAGAGGAAAAACCAATAAAGGATCTTTAGTTGAGGTAAGTTTGTTAGAGTCTATGCTAGATTTTCAGTTTGAGGTTATTACCACATATTTAAATGATGGAAAACAAGCCCCAAAAAGAGCAAAACAAGGCTCGGCACATGCCTATTTAGGAGCGCCTTATGGTGTTTACAAAACTAAAGACGGCTACATTTCTCTGGCTATGGGATCGTTAATAAATCTGGCAAAAATTTTGGAGTGTACTGCGCTGGAATCTTATACAGATTCGAATTCCTGGTTTGAAAAACGCGATGAGATTATGGACATTCTTAGGGATTTTCTCATTAAGAGAAATACTAATGAATGGCTAACAATTTTAGAAGCAGGAGGTATTTGGTGTTCTGATGTTTATGATTACAAAACATTGTTAAATCATGAGGCGTATAAGGTTTTAGGAATGGATCAAAAACTAAAACTGAATTCTGGAGAAGACGTACATACAACAAGATGCCCGATTAGATTGAATGATGAAAAATTATATGCTTCAAAAGCAGCACCAAGAGTTGGCGAGCATACAGATGCATTAATAAAAGAGTTTAACTTGTAGAATTTTTTACGATGAAACAATTAATCGTTTACGGCTGTTACACAAAAATAAAATGAAACCATTAGAAGATATATTAATTATAGATTTAAGCCAATTTTTATCGGCACCTTCAGCTACATTACGATTAGCAGACTTAGGGGCACGTGTTATAAAAGTTGAGCGACCAGAAACAGGAGATATTTGCAGACAGTTATATGTTTCAAACGTTATTTTAAATGGAGAATCCTCTGTTTTTAGAGCTATTAATAGAAATAAGGAAAGTTTTCAAGCCGATTTAAAAAACGATGTTGATAAACAGCGTGTTTTAAAACTAATTGAAAAAGCCGATGTGTTGATTCATAATTTTAGACCAGGCGTTATAGAGCGCCTGGGCTTTGATTATGATACGATAACAAAAATAAACCCATCCATTGTTTATGGTAACATTTCCGGTTATGGAAACGAAGGCCCATGGAAATCGAAACCAGGACAGGATTTATTGGTACAATCGCTATCAGGATTAACCTGGTTGAGCGGTAATGCAGGCAATGGACCAGTTCCTATGGGGTTAGCTATTGTAGACATTCTTTCGGGATCTCATCTGGCTCAGGGGATTTTAGCCGCTCTGGTAAAAAGAGCAAAAACAGGAGAAGGGTCGAAAGTATCGGTAAGTATGTTGGAGTCTATTCTGGATTTTCAATTCGAAACCATTACAACCTATTATCACGACGGAGGTCAACCAACAAAGCGTACTGCAAGTAACAATGCACATGCCTATCTGGGAGCACCATATGGCGTTTACGAAACCAGCAATGGCTATTTAGCCTTAGCTATGGGAGCAATTCCGGTTCTGGGAGACTTATTAGGATGCGAAACATTAAAAAACTACCCAGAAGTAGCAAGTTGGTTTACCCAACGAGATGAAATAAAAGAAATACTGGCAACACATCTAAAAACAGATACCACCGAAAAATGGTTGTCGGTTTTAGAACCTGCAGATATCTGGTGTGCTAGTGTTATGGATTGGGATACCTTATTCGATCATGATGGATTTAAGGTGTTGGATATGATCCAAACGGTTACCATGGGAGATGGTTTTGAGTATGAAACCACCCGTTGCCCAATTAAAATTGATGGTGAATTATTAAAATCGACATTAGGGTCGCCTTCGTTAGGAGAGCATACAGACGCCATTGTAAAGGAATTAATCACAGATTAAATGGGACAAAATAAATTTAGAATAGCTGTTAGAAAATTTGATGCTTTTGAATCTGCAATAGATAAAATTTGGGCATCCTTTTGTAAAGAAACAGGTTGCGATCTTGAGTTAGAAGCTGTGCCTTTAGATTTACACCCATTATACGATACCATTTTAAAAGAAGATGGATTGGCTAACGGCACCTGGGATGTATCCTTAATAAATACAGATTGGATTACCGAAGCCTACGCTACCAATGCTGTTGAAGATTTAACGCCCTATATTGCTAAAAATGCACCACTCGATTTTCCTAATGGGTGGTCACGGTCTTTATTGTATAAACAAGAATTTGAGAATAAAATAGTAGGATTGCCGTTTCACGATGGTCCGGAATGTTTAATATATAGAAAAGATTTATTTCAATCTGCAGAAGAAGGAGCTGCCTTTCATAAAAAATATGGAAAGCCATTAGTAGTACCCAAAACCTGGGATGATTTAATGGAAGTAGCAGAGTTTTTTAACAGGCCGGAAGACCATTTATATGGAACTACTTTTGCCGCTTATCCAGATGGTCACAACACCGTGTTCGATTTCTGTTTACAATTATGGACACGAGGTGGTGAACTGTTTGATGATGATAAGAAAATCAAATTAAACTCAGAACAGGCAGCAGAAGGGATGACGTTTTATAGAAAAGCACTTCAAAATACCAAAGCCATCCATCCCGAATCGCGGGATTTCGATTCTGTAAAGTCAGGAATGGCCTTTGCCAATGGTAATTTGGCCATGATGGTAAACTGGTTCGGATTTGCATCCATGTGCGAGTTTTTAGAAGACTCGAAAGTTAAAGGAAAAGTAGATATCGCCAACGTACCAGCCGGTCCTAATGGAGAAGGCACATCGTTAAATGCCTATTGGATGTATGTTATAGGAAGCGGTAGCAAAAATAAAGATCTGGCATACGAATTTATCAAATTCGCTGTAAATCAGGAGAATGATAAATTACTAACTTTAGAAGGTGCAATTGGTTGCCGTAAAACCACCTGGCACGACAAAGATGTTAATACCGAAGTGCCTTACTATTACAAATTAGAAGCGTTACATAAAAAAACACGATCACTTCCCCGAAAAAGTAATTGGTCTGAAATAGCCGATGTTATCGATCAGTTGGTGTTAGATGTTATAAACACCTCAAAAGAGATTACATCAATTTTGGATCATGCCCAAAACGAAGTAGATCGTATTGAAAATAATTAATTATGGAGATAGTTTACAAACCCGAATTACCAAAAGAAAAAAGACCAATATACATTATTGGAGCTGGGGGTATAGTTCGCGATGCACATTTACCTGCGTATAGAAATGCAGGATTTGTAGTTGAAGGAATTACTAACCGAACAAAACAAAGAGCAGAAGATCTAGCAGAAGCATTTAACATTCCTAATGTTTATGATAATGTTGAGGACATGGTTGCAGCAGCACCAGAAAATGCTGTATTCGATTTAACACTCATGCCAAATCAATTTGTGGCTACTTTGGAATTATTACCAGACGACTCTGCTGTATTGATTCAAAAACCAATGGGGGATTACTACGAGCAAACCCTTGAAATTTTAGAAGTTTGCCGTAGAAAAAAATTAAAAGCAGCCATTAACTGTCAGATGCGTTATGCACCATACGTTATGGCGGCAAAGTATTTAATAGAACAAGGATTAATAGGCGAGTTGTACGATTTTGAAATTCGTTTAACAACCTATACCCCTTGGGAATATTTCCCAAATGTGGTGAACCATCCGCGTTTAGAAATTCAACAGCACAGTATTCATTATATCGATTTAATTCGTTCGTTTTTAGGGAATCCAAAGAAGGTATATTCAAAAACGTTGAAGAATCCTGGAAAGCCAATGTCTTCGACACGTACCACAACAATTATGGATTATAACGATGCCATGCGAGCTATTATTAACACCAATCACGATCATAACTTCGGCGAAAAAAACCAAGAAAGTTTCGTGAAGTGGGAAGGTACAAAAGGAGCTATTAAAGCAAGAATAGGGCTGTTGTTAGATTACCCTAACGGTAAGCCGGATTTATTCCAATACTGTATCATTAAAGAAGGAGAAGAGCCGAAATGGGTTGAGGTGCCTTTAGAGGGATCCTGGTTCCCTGATGCTTTTGTGGGAACAATGGCATCTTTAATGCGATACGTTGAAGGGTCTACAGACGAACTTCCAACAAATGTTGAGGATGTAGTACACTCAATGGCAATAGTTGAAGCTGCTTACGAATCTAATAATGATGGAGGTGTAACTCCAAACTACAATATTTAAACAAATATAAATTTTCATATTAACAAAAATGAAAGCAACAATTTATGAAGGTAATAAGACCTTCACGGTAATCGAAAAAGAAATCGAACAACCAGCAACAGGCGAAGTTAGAATAAAAGTAGCTTATGTAGGTGTTTGTGGAACAGATGTACATATATACCATGGTATGATGGATAAGCGCGTTAATATTCCTGAGACTATAGGTCATGAAATGTCGGGAGTTATTGATGCCGTTGGAGAAGGTGTGTCAGGCTATGCTGTTGGAGACAAGGTAGTCGTTCGTCCGTTAGATGATAGAAAAGTAAAACCATCAGATAAAGGGTTTAACCACATATGCGAAGAGTTAAAATTTATTGGAATCGATAGTCCGGGAGCCATGCAGGAATATTGGAATGTTCCAGCATTCACATTGCATAAATTAAAAGATAATACAGATTTAAAATTAGCAGCTCTAATTGAGCCTCTTTCTGTAGCAACACACGATGTTCGCTTAAGCGGATTGGTGCCAGGAGAAACAGCTGTTGTTTTAGGAGGCGGTCCTATAGGTTTATTAGTCGCTATGGTTGCTAAAGAAGCCGGGGCAAATGTTATCATTTCTGAAGTCAATGAAACACGTATTGCAAAAGCTAAAGAATTAGGGTTAACTGCTGTAAATCCTATGAATGTTGACTTGGTGGAATACGTAAGAGAACAAACAGAAGGCAGGTTGGCCGATGTCGTTTTTGAAGTAGCCGGAGTGCAACCAGCATTAGATGTAATGACGGAAGTAGCAGGTATTAGAGGAAGAATTGTAATGGTAGCCATTCATGGGCAAAAGAAAGAAGTAGATCTGTTTAAGTTCTTCTGGAAAGAATTAAAATTAATAGGTGCCCGTGTTTATGAAAAAGAAGATTACGAAAAATCCATTGCATTAATTACCGCTAATGAATTGCCTTTTGAAGAAATGATCACGGATGTACAACCATTAAGTAATATTCAACAAGTTTTTGAAAATATAGATAACAATCCCGATGGTATGAAAGTATTGATGGATTGTCAGTTGTAGTATAAGGCTATCTAAAAAGTGTCATTCAGAACGTAGTGAAGAATCTCTTAAAAGGTAAATATCTGTTTATTCGATTACGCTCAAAAAGACAATTTGAGAATTTTTTAGATAACCTTTTCAGATGCTTAAAAAAATGATAAGAATAGTATTGATAGCAACCTGTTTTATTGTGTTTTTTGCGTGTAGCAATAAAGCAGGGACTATCAATATTTATGTAGATGAAGCCGTAAAAGAAGATGTTGATTATGCGCTTCAAGAATTAACACAAGAATTAAAAGCAAATAAGATTGATTTTAGCTTCTTAAAAAGTAAAGAGCACGCGCATTTAGTTGTTGAAACTAAAGAACGTATAAATAAAAAAAATGACGGTTTTAAGCTAGAAAAAGATAATGAAACCTTATTACTATCATCAGGAAACACAAGAGGTTTATTATATGGACTTCTTGATATTGCAGAACAGATAAAAATCAAAAAAAATTGGGGGACAATTAAAGTGAAATCCGTTTCTGCGCATTACCCATTTCGAGCCATAAAACTTAACCTACCATGGTTTCCGTATAGAGGAGGAGAAAATCTCTCGTTGCATTACGATACATGCAAAGACCTCAAGTTTTGGGAGGCTTTTTTAGATATGATGGTAGCCAACAAGTTTAACACACTTACACTTTGGAACTTGCACCCATTTATGTATATGGTACAATCTGATAAGTTTCCAGAAGCTTCACCCTTCACCAAAGAAGAAATGGCCGAGTGGCAAACATTTTGGAAAGCTATTTTTAAAATGGCTAAAGCCAGAGGTATAGACCCTTATATTTTTAACTGGAATATTTTTGTATCGGAAGAATTTGGTAAAGCATACAACGTAGCAGAATATTCTAAAGATGGTGGCTATTGGGGAGACGGAGAAACCAATGCGATTATTGAAGAATACACCAGGGAAATGGTGTCGAAAACGATTAATGAGTATGAGGATTTAGTAGGGATTGGGATTACCCTTGGTGAACGTATGGGAGGGATGACTTCGGAAATACGCCGGGATTGGATCGATCGTACCCTAATTCAAGGCATTAAAGATGCCGATAGAAAAGTAAAGCTGTTTTACCGTGCTCCGCTTTCTGCAGGAACAACAAGTCATGGTACCGTTAGTAAAGCAACAGAAGTTATTACCCGCGAAGCCATAGAAAACATAGGTTTGGATGATGAGGTGCTTTTAGGATTTAAATTTAACTGGTCTCACGGGCATTCTTCTCCAAAATTATCCATAGTCCATGGAGGTATTTTAACAGATACTTACTGGAAGCCTGAGCCAGCCAATTATAAAGGCGTATATACAGTAAGGAATGAAGATTTCTTCGTATTACGTTGGGGACAACCCGATTTTGTACGTGATTTTATGAAGTACAATAGCGAGGATTATATAAATGGCGTTATTATAGGATCAGAAACCTATATTCCTGCTAAGGATTACACGACCAAAGAAACATATCGCACCTGGGATTATGCTTTCCAAAAGCAGTGGTTGTTCTATAAAACCTGGGGAAATCTATTATATAATAAAGAGACACCCGATACTTATTTCGCAGATGTCTTAGCTAATAAATATGGCATTACAGATGGAAGTAAGCTTGTGTCTGCCTGGAGAATGGCATCGCAAAACGCCAATAGTTTAGCCAGTTTTTACAGAGGGGAATGGGATGGTACTTTGTATACGGAAGGAATGACACGAGAAAAAGGTCAGTTTATAGGTGTAAATAAGGTAATATCACACCCCGTTTTAGATTCTTCATATGTTAATATTGCAAATTATGTTAAAGGAGCATTTACAGAAGATCAAATAACCCCTTTGCAGTTTGCAGATGCTATGGAGGAAAAAAGTATAATGGCACAGAAAATAGCCAAACAAATTATAAAAGAATACCCCGAAAAGGAACTATTAAAAATAGAAACTAACGATATTGATACCTGGGGACATTTCGGATTATATATAGCAGATAAAGTTCGTGGCGGTGTTGCACTACAAACATACAGAGTTAAAGGTGATAAGCAGGCACAAAAGGAAGCCATATCGCATTTAACAAATGCGCTGCAACATTGGAAAGACTATGTTACAAGCATCGAAAAGTATAATGTAGAAGTGATGCCCCATCAGTTTAATAACAAGTTTTCATTTAGGGAGCATATAGCAGGAGCAGAGAGAGATATAGCCATTGCAAAACAGGAAATTAATTAGTAAGACATGAAAGCAGCTCTTATAGCATTTTTTTTAATAGTTACATGTATAAGCCATGCTCAAGAAACATCAGAGCAAGTGGATAAAAACAGATACGAGGCCAATTGGGAATCTTTAAAAAAGCATAAAACCCCAGATTGGTATATTGATGGCAAGTTTGGTATTTATTTCCATTGGGGTGTTTATTCCGTGCCGGCATTTGGAACCGAATGGTACCCAAGACATATGTACATTGATAATAAAGAAGGTTGGGGAAAAGAGGTGCGTCCTCATCATTTGGAAAAGTATGGTGCCGATTTCGATTACCATGAGTTTATTCCATCGTTTACCGCAGAACACTTCGATGCTAAAGAATGGGCTGCGCTTTTTAAAGCCTCAGGTGCTTCCTGGGCTGGTCCTGTAGCAGAACATTGCGATAATTTCTCCATGTGGGATAGTAAGATAAACCCGTGGAATGCTTCTAAAATGGGACCGAAACGCGACATAGTAGGAGCGTTGGAAAAGGCTATAAAAGGAGAAGGTTTAAAATTTACGACAACCTTTCACCATTCATGGAATTGGGCTTGGTATGATACCTGGAGTGGAAATATTGATGTTTCTACACCAGAATTAAGACAGTTTTATGGAGAGGAGGTTTTACCCGGAACTTTTAACAAAATGAGCAGTGGTTCTATGGGTAATGGGGCTGAAACTGGCAAAATTGAAGAAAAATACAAACCTTCTAAAAAATTCATTTCTACCTGGAGAACTAAAATAGATGAGGTGGTTGATACTTATAAACCAGATATGTTATGGTTTGATAGTAGGCTCTTCATAATACCGGAAAAAGAAAGACAGGAAATGGTAGCCCATTACTACAATAAAAGCCTTGAGTGGAATAAACCGGTAGTCTTAAATTATAAAAATAAAGATTTGGCAGAGGGAGCAGGCGTTATTGATCTGGAAAGAGGGCGGTTTGATGAAAAGACAGCATTCTACTGGCTAACCGACGATTCCTGGGATTGGTCTGGTTGGAACTATAAAGAAAATCACGATTATAAATCAGCAGATCGTATTCTAGATGGTCTTGTAGACATCGTTAGTAAAAATGGGTGCTTATTATTAAACATAGGGCCTAAGGCAGATGGTACCATACCTGAAGAAGTTAAAAAGGGATTGTTAGAACTTGGTGGTTGGTTGAAAATTCATGGAGAGGCTATCTATAAAACACGCCCTTTTGTAACTTATGGAGAGGGAAAAACAAAACTTAAAAAAAATCATTGGGGAGGCGTTAATGATCGTGGCATCACTTACACTGCTAACGATTTTCGATTTACAACAAGGGATGGCTATTTGTATATTTTACAATTAGGCATGCCAAAACCTAATAAAGAATTCAGATTAAAATCGTTTGCTAAGAATGGATTAGCTTCAGATGTGAAAATAGAATCATTAGAACTTTTGGGGAGTGTAAAAAACACAAAATGGCACCAAAATTCTAAAGGACTTTATTTAACTTCGCCAGAAGTAAACCCTAATAAAATGGTTTTAGTTTATAAAGCAAAAATCAGTAACTAATTATAAAAATAATAGAATGAGTATTTTGAACAAATTTAGTCTAGAAGGAAAAACAGCTTTAGTAACAGGTTGTAAAAGAGGTATTGGTAAAGCTATGGCCGTAGGTTTGGCAGAAGCAGGAGCCAATATTATTGGAGTATCAGCTTCATTAGAATTAGAAGGTAGTGATGTTGAAAAAGCAGTACAAGCTACAGGTAAAAGTTTTAAAGCTTACCAGTGCGATTTTTCAAATAGAAAAGCCTTATATGCTTTTATAGCCGAAGCTAAAAAAGACAATCCAACCATAGATATTTTAGTAAACAATGCAGGAACTATTTTAAGAGCTCCAGCAGCAGAACATTCAGACGAATTATGGGATAAAGTGATTGAAGTTAACCAGAACGCTCAGTTTATTTTAACTAGAGAATTTGGTAAAGAAATGATCGCCAGAGGTTCTGGAAAAGTGATATTTACGGCTTCGTTACTAACGTTCCAAGGTGGAATAACAGTACCGGGTTATGCTGCTAGTAAAGGCGCTATAGGTCAGTTAACCATGGCTTTTTCTAACGAATGGGCAGGTAAAGGCGTTAATGTAAATGCTATTGCACCTGGTTATATTTCAACAGATAACACAGAAGCTTTAAGAAATGATCCAGCAAGAGCCGAATCTATTTTATCTCGTATTCCTGCAGGAAGATGGGGAGAAGCAGAAGATTTTGCCGGACCAACAGTATTTTTAGCATCAGAAGCTGCAGCTTACATGAATGGCGCTGTTGTACTTGTTGACGGTGGATGGATGGGTAGATAATTTTTATCATAAAAAATATTAAACATGCATATTTTATCAAGATTTTATGAAGACTACGAATTAGGTAGTAAAAGAGAAACCTTAGGAAGAACGATTACAGAAACAGATTTTGTTGTTCACGCTGGCCATACAGGCGATTATTTTCCACACCATATGGATGCCGAATGGTGCAAAACACAGCCTTTTAAAGAGCGAATAGCACATGGTACGCTTACGTTTGCCGTGGGTATTGGTATGACAGCAACAGAGATTAACCCTGAGGCTTTTTCTAAAGGATATGATAGATTACGTTTTATAAAACCAGTACACATAGGTGATACCATTAGGGTTGTTGTAACTATTAGCGAAAAGAAAGAATCTAAACACCCTCATTTAGGCCATGTTAATGAGCATGTTGAAATATTCAACCAACGCGACGAATTGGTTTTAGTTTGTGACCATATTTTACTGGCCAAGAAAAAAGAATTCGAGAGCTAAACTTTTTAAACAACTTGTTTAAAAGGGTTTTATGTCAGTTCAAGCATAAGTTAGGAATAATTGTTATCCTTATTGGTCATATAGTAGTGATCGGTATTTGATCGTATTTTTAACTTTGCCTGAACTGACATTTATTTTATATAAATTTTTAAGATATTTAAAACCCTAGATAAAGCATGATAAAAAATAAATTTCCTATACTGGTTCTTGGATCATTATTTTGTGTATTGTCATTTGTTTCTTGTAAACAAGAAGAAAAGAAAGTTGCTAAAAAACCGAATATCATCTATATTATGACAGATGACCACACAGCCGGTGCAACTGGTATGTATGGAGGGCGTTTAGCAGGATTAAACCCAACACCAAATTTAGATAAGTTGGGAGACGAAGGGATGGTATTCAATAATTGTTTTGTTACAAATTCTATCTGTACACCAAGTAGAGCTTCTATAATGAGCGGTCAGTATAGTCAAACAAACGGCGTACTGGATTTGTGGAATGATTTAGATACTGAGAAGCAATATCTTCCACAGGAAATGAAAAAATTGGGGTACGAAACTGCCATGATTGGTAAGTGGCATTTACATATCGAACCTACAGCATTTGATTACTATAAAGTCTTGCCTGGCCAGGGAAGATATTTTGATCCGGTTTTTAGAGTACAAGGAGAAAAGGAATGGCCAAATAATACTGTTCAACATGAAGGACATACTTCTGATATCATCACTGATCAGGTATTGAATTGGTTTGAGAATGTAAAAGGTCATGAAGCCCCTTTTTTCTTAATGTATCACTTCAAAGCACCACATGATATGTTTGAGTTCAATCCTAAATATGCCAATTATTTAGAAAATGAATTTATTCCAGAACCAGAGAGTTTATACAATCAGCCACTTTGGGGGTCTGAAGCAACGCGCGGTAAAAATGACAGTTTAATAAATGTTATAGGGTCCTCTATTTCTAAAAGGCATCCCAACCGTAGTTATGTAGATATTTTCGAAATCGGAGATAAACCAACAGAAAAAGAAGCAACCAGTGCTGCATATCAGGAATATTTAAAAAAATATTTAAGATGTGTAAAAGGTGTGGATGATAACTTAGGTCGCTTTTTTGATTATTTAAAAAAGAACGGTTTATGGGAAAACACCGTTATTGTTTATACATCAGATCAAGGAATGATGCTAGGAGAACATGATTTTGAAGACAAGCGATGGATGTATGAAGAATCGATGCGTATGCCTTTTATTGTGCGTTATCCAGAAATGGTAAAATCAGGTACCAGATCAGATTTAATAGTTAATAATACCGATTTTGCACCAACTTTAATTGAATTAGCTGGTGGTAAGAAGCCTGAATACATGCAAGGAGAAAGTATGACCGAAATATTAAAAGGTCATACACCAGCAGATTGGCGAACAAGTACCTATTATCGTTATTGGATGCATATGATTCATCATGACATTCCTGCTCATTTTGGCTTGAGAAGTAAAGACCATAAACTAATTTTCTTTTATGGAAGGCATTATAACTTAGAAAAAGAAGGTATACTTTCTATGCCTTGGAAAGGTGAAGGGAATTCTAATAAAGTGGAAATTACGCCAGCTGCCTGGGAGTTTTATGATTTAAAAAATGATCCTGAAGAATTAGTAAATCAATACAACAATCCAGAATACAAAGAGATTATTGATAAGATGAAAGCTGAGTTGAAAGAAAAGAGAAAAACCTTGAATGAAGAAGATCATGACTATCCCCATTTAAAGGAGATTATAGACAAGCACTGGAATGATTGATTAACTATCTTTATTGAAGAAAAGAAAAAAGAGGCTAGTAAAAAGTTTAATTCAGTGTCATTCTGAGGAGCACATAAGTGCGACGCGAGAATCTATTTTAATTAGTAAACAGATTGCTATGGTTGTTCTTTCCTCACAATGACAGTTTATTTTAACTTTTAAAGCCCCTTTTTCATTGTTAGAGTAGTGTATAATATTGTTTATTCAAATTGAATCCAGTCTATATTCATTAAGTTGTCGCTTTCGCCTTCAAAAACTAACTTAATAGTCTTAATACCTTTTATTTTTTTGTTTATTGGTGTTTCAATGGTTTTCCAGTTATCCCAACCCCCAGTATTCGATACTAGAGTAGAGGTTATTAATTCATTATCTAGAAATAGCTTTATAGTTCCTCCATTGGTTCCCGAAGACACCTTATAAGCTACGCTCTTAATTTTTTTGGAGTCAAAATCGACCGAATTATAAGTTACACATGCATTAGGTTTAATATACTCTAATTGCCATCCAACTACGCTTTTATCATTTAGCCTATTTACTTTTAAGTCTTGCGATGTAGAAAACCTATCGATTTGAATTGGCTTATCAATTTTTGTAATCCCGATACCTCTTAAAGTGGCCTTTTTCTCTTTTATTAAACCTTTACTGTCAAAAAACAAGCTATCGGCTCGCATTGATCTTAAATGCTGGTTTTTTGAAATATCATGATGATGATAGAATATGTACCATTGCTTTTTGTACTCTAAAATAGAGTGGTGGTTAGTCCAGATACCGTCTTTCCAACGCTCCATAATACGACCTTGATATTCAAATGGTCCCATTGGGTTTTTTCCTGTAGCATAAGCGATTTCCTCAGAGCCAGACTTATCATGTGGAAAGGTGAAATAATAAACCCCATCTTTTTTAAACATAAAAGAGCCCTCTTTATAACCTTCAGGTAGATTTTCTATCTTTTTGGCAGTGCCTTTAATAGATTTCATGTCTTCATTAAGTTCGGCAACAAATAAAGTTTTACCGCCCCCGAAATATAAATAAGCACGTCCGTCATCATCAATTAAAACATTCGGATCAATACCATTAACCCCTTTTATATAGTCTTTTTCAAGAGTATATGGCCCTTCTGGAGATGTAGCTGTAGCAACACCAACCCGTCTAAACCCACTTTTATCTAATGGTGGTGCAGGGTAGTAATAGTAGTAAACCCCATCTTTTTCTACACAATCGGGTGCCCACATGCCAAAACCATCTTTTTTACCCCAGGGAACATCTGTCTGGTCAATAATTTTTCCATGATCTGTCCAAGTTGTTAAATCCGTTGTAGAAAAAACGTTATACGAAGGCATGCAAAAACCATTTTCACCTTTACCTTCCTCGCAAACTATATCTGTTGAAGGAAATACGTATAATTTTTTATTAAAAACCCTGGCAGTTGGATCTGCTGTATACATATGCGTTACCAATGGGTTTTGTGAGGTGCTTTGAAAGCTAATTAATAAGGCTATTAAACCAATAAATGTGTTACTCTTATTCATGTACTCTATATTGAATGGGTAAAACTAACCTTTCAATAAAAGAGTCATTAGATCAATTGATTTTATTTACACAACATATGATTTTTCTAATAAAAGAAGATCGAGTAAAATTAAAATAGTAGAACTGTGTAATGCTTGTGGGTATTGAAAACCAGTCTATTAGAGGTGGTGTGCTCCAAGAGACTGGTTGCTTTTTAAATGTTTTGGGTAATTCCTTGAATTTATTCTAGTGTAACAATTAAAGGATTATTGATTTTTAATGAAAACTGTTTCAAATAATTTTCCCAAGCTTCCTTGTTTTTGAATTGTCCACTTTCTTTCCAACCAAATCCGGCGTAATATTCAACTATATTATTTACAACATTCAAGTTGGCAAATGCATGGCTTAAATCTACTTGATCCGTAATGTATTTCTCAGAACTCATAAAATACTTTTTGGTAGAAACTATAGCTGTTCCAAGTTCGGAATTGCCATGTGGTTGCCAGTAGCTCACCCAGTTACTATCATCATTACTGGTAACTTCACCATCTTTCTCATGCAAAGTTAAACCTGCCGAAATCGTATCGGTTCCATCAATAGTTATTTCGAATTTTGATAAATTACTTCCATAATCCAAGGTAATAACTCTAGATTCTTTTATCTTATTTCCATTAGCATCCCAGTCTTTATATTTTAAAAAGAAACTCGTTCTAATAGGACCTGTAGTAATCGTTTTCCAGTTAGCGAAATTTTTAGAGACGTAATAGGAGCTATCACTTTTAATTGCAATTCCTCCAACACCTCTACTAATTCCAACATGAAAGTTATCTAGACCTTCGCCAGTATCTTCATGATAAGAAGGCGTGTTGGGGTCTTCATTTTTCTTGTACCATTTATTTATAATGGGGTAATCTACTTTTTTAAGCCATAAATCTACACCACTAGATAGAGTACCTCCTGGAATACTATCTTCAATCATTTTTTGAGCCGTAGGACCAAAAACACGAAAAGCAACTTTATTATTCTCCCAGGTGTAATCGTCGGTACGTTCTGGAACAAAACGGGAATAGCAATAGTTTTCCGTTTTTGGCTTCGATGCTTCCGAAATAGACACGATTTCATATTTTTTATGAGACTGGGCTGGTACTATTGGCTGAAATAATAAAACATCCCATATACCATCCTCATTATTGTCAATAAGTTGAGAAACCATGAGTTCATTCGAATCCATGTCTTTTATACCTATATTATCTAAGGAGTCAACTTTTAAAAATTCCTTTGTTAATTCAATGGTTTCAAAAGTTCGTTCAATATCTAACGTGTTTTTAACAGAGATTACCTTATGAGTTTCGTTATTGCAAGACGAAAAAAGCAACATAAAGCAACATAAGATAGAAAGCTTTTTAATGATCATACTTAAGGGGGATTATGATGGTTAAAGAGATACTATTTTATCTCAATTCATTTATTTTACAAATATCCATATCGCTATAATCTAAGTTTTCGCCGGCCATTCCCCATAAAAATGTATAGTTACTGGTTCCAGATCCTGAGTGAATAGACCATGGCGGAGAAATTACAGCTTGGTTGTTAGCCATCCAGATATGTCTTGTTTCATTAGGTTGTCCCATAAAATGACATACGGCTTGATCTTCCGGTACTTCAATATAAAAATACACTTCCATTCTTCTGTCGTGCACATGTGCAGGCATGGTATTCCAAACACTTCCTTGTTTTATAGAGGTCATCCCCATTTGTAACTGACACACATCAACAATACTATTTACAATGTATTTCTTTAGAGTACGTGCGTTAGCCTTTTCTGGAGAACCTAATTCAACAACTTCAACATCGTTAAGTCCAATTTTTTTGTTAGGAAAAGCCTTGTTGGCTGGTGTTGAGTTTAAATAAAACTGAGCAGGGTTATCGCCCGAATTACTAGAAAATACTACATTTTTATTACCCTGGCCTAAATAAAGAGCCTCTTTATGCTCAAGGGTATATTCCGTTCCATCTGCTGTTACCGTTCCAGTACCGCCAATATTTATAATACCAAGTTCTCTTCTATCTAAAAAGTTTTCAGATTTTAAAGGATCTACCGATACAAGTTCAACAGATTTGGTAACAGGAACAACGCCGCTAATCATGTATCTGTCGTAATGGGAATAAACCCATTTTAGGGCATCTTTTGTCATAACATTTTCTACTAAAAACTCTTTACGTAAAGCCTCAGTATCATATTGTTTTACTGCTTCAGGACTTGAAGCGTATCTAACTTCATAAGTGTTGTTCATTTCTGTTTTTTTTGTTTAAAAATTTGTTACTTATTTTAACCTTACTAAAATACTATATTGTTTATTTAGCAGATTACTCCAATAGGCCAAATCTATAAGAATGGTCTATTTTTACACGTATTTAGAACTATTTCACCCGTTCTTAATTTTTTTTCAGGAGCCAAATTTTTTTGAAGACATAATTATTAAGCCAATTAATAATAATCAATCAATAATTTTAATTTTTAGTCTTAAAAAAATATTTTACCTCACATCCCCGCTTCGCCAAAATTATCCCTATTTAAGCCTATGGATTAAACCAAGTGTTTTTTTTTACATAACAAATGTGTTTTTCGGGAAAATTGTATCTGTTATTTTTTATCAGAGTTTGCGTATAAATTATATTTATGATAAATGTATTTACCTCGTTTAAAACTAACACATATGAAAATTATAAAATGGGTTTGTTCTATAGTTTTATTAGTAACAATAACCTCAATTCTTTCGTGTAAAGAAACTTCAAAAAGATCTGCTTCAATAGAAGATCAAAACTTTAATAAAGGTTGGCTGTTTAAAAAGGATACCATTGTAGGAGCCGAAGCTATTAACTTTAAAGATACAGAATGGCGAAAATTAGATTTGCCGCACGATTGGGCCATCGAAGGTCCTTTTAGCAATGTTAATAACGCAAGAACAGGAGGGTTGCCTATAGACGGAGAGGTTTGGTACAGAAAACATTTTAATTTAGATCGTTCTTATTCAAACAAACAGGTGTCTATTGAGTTTGATGGTGCCATGGCCAATGCTAAAGTTTGGTTAAATGGCGAGTATGTTGGAGAAAGACCATATGGTTATATTGGTTTTGAACTAGACTTAACACCTTATGCTAAGTTTGGCGAAGAAAATGTCATTGCAGTAAAACTTGTTACTAAACATTTATCGGCACGTTGGTATCCAGGAGCTGGAATTTATAGAAATGTTCGATTAAAGATTAATGATGCGATTCATATTCCGCAATACGGAACTTACATAACAACACCAAATGTTTCCAAAGAGCGCGCAGAAGTATCCATAGAAACTAAAATTAAAAACAGGAGTTCAAGTCATTCAGAAGCTATACTTAATACAATTATAAAGAATGATAAAGGGATGGTAGTTTCAGAAACCAAAACGAATGTTTCAATTGAAAAAGAATCTGAAGCAGTAGCCAATGTCTCTTTAAATGTAGAAAATCCGAAGCTATGGGATATTATAAATCCGGTACTTTATGAAGCTACTAGTACCGTAATTGTAGAAGGTACCATTGTAGATCGATATATAACCAGTTTTGGAATTAGAACCATTGAATTTGATAGAGAAAAAGGGTTTCTGCTAAATGGAAATGCAGTAAAACTAAATGGTGTTTGCATGCACCATGACCAAGGCCCTTTGGGGAGTGCAATTAATTTTAGAGCAAAACAACGCCAGATGCAGATTATGCAGAGTATGGGGGTAAATGCATTGAGAACAAGTCATAACCCACCTTCCCCAGAAATATTGAAAGCTTGTGATGAATTGGGTATTGTTGTTATTGTTGAAGCTTTTGATGAATGGAAAATAGGAAAAGTAGAAAATGGTTACAATAAGCATTTTGATGAATGGCATGAAATAGATTTACGAGATATGATTAAGCGGGATCGTAACCACCCGTCTGTTATTATGTGGAGCATTGGTAATGAGATTTTAGAACAGTCGCAAAAAGACGGATGGAAAATTACTAAACGTTTAAATGATATTTGCCACGATGAAGATAATACGAGACCCACTACTGTAGGGTTTAATTATTTTCCTGCTCCTTTTGAAAACAAATTAGCAGAGTATGTAGATGTAGTAGGGATGAACTACTGGCCAGAAAACTATAAAGAAATTTTAGATAATAACCCGGAAATGATTGTTTATGGGTCGGAAACATCTTCAATGACCAGTAGTCGTGGTGTTTACCATTTACCAATTGAATACACCGAAAAGCATGAAACCAATCACGTTACCAGTTACGATGCCATAGTAGGTCCGCCTTGGGCTTATTTGCCAGATGCAGAGTTTGATGCATTGGCTAAAGAGCCAAGGTCTTTAGGAGAATTTATATGGACAGGTTTCGATTATCTGGGAGAACCAACACCTTATGGTGGTCGGGATAATTCAACAAATGGGTATTGGAATGATGATTGGCCATCGCGCTCATCGTATTTTGGACCCGTTGATTTATGCGGATTCCCTAAAGATAGATACTATTTATACCAAAGTCAGTGGACAACAAAACCTATGGTACATGTGTTGCCACATTGGAATTGGGAAGGTAAAGAGGGCGAAAAAATACCTGTATTTGCTTATACCAATGCAGAAGAAGTAGAATTATTTGTAAATGGTAAATCTTATGGTAAAAAAGTAAAAGGAAAAGATATTACTGAAATTCCAGCAGAGTATCATGAGTTTGAAAAAGGTATGTATAAATCTAAGTATCGTCTTTCTTGGCAAGTACCATACCAACCAGGAGCATTAAAGGTAGTAGCCTTTAAAGGTGGAAAAGAAGTCGCTACCAAAGAAATAAAAACTGCTGGCGCTCCAGCAAAAGTGACATTAATAGCCGATAGAACTGAAATTGATGCAGACGGTAATGATTTATCTTTTATAACGGTTAGGATCGAAGATAAAGATGGGAATATTTGCCCTCTTGCAGACAATTTAGTGAATTTCGATATTCAAGGAGCAGGTGTTTTAGCAGCTGTTGGTAATGGGGACCAAACATCGTTAGCATCTTTTCAAGCAACTAACAGAAAAGCATTTAATGGGCTATGTATGTTTATTGTAAAATCTACTGAAACAGCTGGGGAAATAAAAATTACAGCTTCCTCTAAAGAGCTAGCTTCAGAAACTATTACGGTTAGCACGAATTAATAAAATTTTAAAATGAGACATAAAGTTCTTGTACTATCATTTTTATGTTCTTTCATTATTAATGGATTGATTGGGCAAGAACGCCCTAATATTATTTTCATTTTAACAGACGATCAATCGTACGGGTTAATGGGATGTACGGGAAATGACATTGTAAAGACACCTCATATAGACAAACTTGCAAATGAAGGCAGCCTGTTTACTAATGCCCATATAACAAGTGCGATATGCACACCAAGCAGAATTTCTATTCTGTTAAGTCAGTTTGAACGTAAACATGGTGTTAATTTTAATTCAGGAACCAGTGTTTCCAATGAAGCTTGGGAGCAATCTTATCCAGTGGTTATGCGGAAATCTGGGTATTACACGGGGTGGATTGGGAAAAATCACGCGCCAATTGGCAAAGGAGGGTACCAAAGCGGACTTATGGAAAAAAGCTTTGATTATTGGTATGCCGGTCACGGTCATTTAAGCTTTTATCCCAAAGAAAGGCATGCTATTTTTAACGATGCCACGGCACATACCCAACCAGAAATTATTAACGAAGGCATTAATGACTTTATAGATAATAATGAAAGAAGGCTAAAAGGAGCCATAGAGTTTTTAAATGAAAGGCCTGAAGGCAAACCCTTCCTATTATCAATTAACTTCAACTTGCCACATGGTGCTAGTACAAGTACTATGAAGTTAAAAGACAATGATGATGCCATTTACAAAACACTTTATCGCGATTTAAATATACCGTTACCCGATAATTATGTGGCCAAAGCAGATATAAAAACACCTAAGTTGCCAGCAGATTTGTTAAGAACTGAGGATAGGCAGACAGGCTATAATTATGTAGATGTTCCAGAACAAACAAAAGAAAGATATATACGCCAATTACAGGCTATGACAGGAATAGATCATTTAGTAGGTAATTTAAGAAGTAAACTAAAGGCGTTGAAACTGGATAAAAATACAGTTATCATTTTTACATCAGACCATGGTTTGTTTATGGGAGAACAAGGGCTAGGAGGAAAAGCACTTTGCTATGAAAAAACAACGCATGTTCCGCTTATTGTATTAGATCCTAGGGTTAAACGAAAATTTAAAGGGATTAAAACCGATGCCTTGGTACAATCTATCGATATAGCGCCAACCATGCTAAAAATAGGAGGTGTAGAAGCTCCGAAAACCTTTCAGGGAAAAGATATTTGGTCGTTGGTTAAAGGGGATAAAACCGAAGTTAGGGATTATCTGTTTACAGAAAACCTATGGTCTACACAATTTGGAAACCCGCGATGCGAGGCTATTCAAAATAAAGAATGGAAATATATAAGGTACTATAAGAACGATAATCTATCAGCTTTAAAAAAAATAGAAATAGCCAAAGAGCTAGGCATGGATGTAAACAAAATGTTGTATGCCGTTCACGATACAGATATAGCGTATTACAGGAATTTCGTTGAATCTCCTTTAGAAGGAGAATCCCCGGTTTACGAAGAATTGTATCATTTAAAAAAGGACCCCAATGAGCTTAATAATTTAATTAACGACAATCAATTCCAAAGTGTTTTAGAGAATTTAAAAGAAGTTTGGGAAGTAAAGATTCGAAAAGCAAGAGGGAAAGAAGCTCCAAAAGTGTATAGATATACCTTTGATAGTGAAACGACCTCAAATTATAAAAGTCATTAACAGCAATTAACCGTTAAGGGGGGACGTCATATGAAGAACTGTTATAATTTATTTATTCTTTTTGTATTGGGAGTATGCTCACAAATGAGTGCTACCGAGTATAATGTGATGGCGTTTGGCGCAAAAGGCGATGGTATTACAAAAGACACGAAAGCAGTTCAGGATGCAATAAATGCATGTTCGACCAATGGAGGCGGTACCGTATTAATACCAGCAGGGAAAACAGTCGTTATAGGCACCATTTATATAAAAGATTTTGTAACCCTTCATGTTGAAAATGGAGCTGTTTTAATGGGAAGCCCCGATATTGAAGACTATACCACCGACACGCATAAGAATATGTATAAAAACGAGCCGCATATGGATCGTTGTTTAATCTTTGCTAAAAATGCTAAGTCCTTTGCTTTGGAAGGCTATGGGACTATTGATGGTAATGGGCATCCAAAGAATTTTACAAATAAAGTAGGTAGACCAATGTTGATGCGGTTTATGAATTGCCAAGATATTCATTTAAAAAATCTAACCATTAAAAATCCTGCGGCTTGGGTCTCTGCCTGGCTATACTGTGACGAAATTGTAGTAGATGGAATTAGGATTCACAGCCGTGTAAACCATAATGGAGATGGTTTAGATTTTGATGGATGCACGAATGTTAGGGTGTCCAATAGTTCATTTGATACCAGCGACGACTCTATATGTATTCAGGCATCGCTTATAAGTACTCCAAGTAAAAATATAGTAGTAACCAATTGCACATTTAAAAGTAAATGGGCGGGCATGCGTATAGGTTTGTTATCCAGAGGCGATATAGAATCTGTTACAGTGAGCAACTGCACATTTAACGATATTCAGGATTCAGGTTTAAAGATTCAGCTGAATGAAGGCGGCGAAATGAAAAACATGACCTTTTCAAATTTGGTGATGAATAATGTGCCAAGACCTATTTTTATGACGTTTGCGCAGCAAAAAGCCTGTGTTGATGCACCGGAAGAGATGTATCCCATGAAAGCGATGCACGATTTTATTTTTAATGGTATGGTAGTAGACAATTCAAAAGCGGATAAGAATTCAGCCATTTTTATTACAGGAATGCCAGAGCATGATATAACCGATATTCAGTTGTCTAATATACAATTTACGGTGTCTGGAGGAGGTACAGCCAAAGATGCTAACAAAGACGAGATAAAGGAATACACTCTGGAAACACTTAGTGGTTGGTGGCCAGAATTTCATTTAGTAGGCACATTACCAGCCTATGGTATTTATGCGAGACATATAAATGGATTATTGATTAGTAATGTTCAGATTAATACGGTTGAAAAAGATGAAAGACCTCCAATTGTATTTGACGATGTAAAAAACGCTTATATAAACTCGGTTTATAGTAACAGAAAAATTATTTCAGAAAACGATTTGATTAAACGATAACTCCATGGTTAAAAGGTTGAATGTATTGGTGTTTGGTTTTTTGCTGACGGTTCTTACAATTGAAGGGCAACGTCCTAATATTGTTTGGATAACATCAGAAGATAACTCAAAACATTATTTAAAGCTATTTGACCCAAATGGCGTTGAAACCCCTCATATTGAAAGCTTGGCAAAAAAAGGAATTCAATTTAATCGCGCCTTTTCGAATGCACCTGTATGCAGCGCAGCCAGATCAACATTAATAACGTCTGTTTATGGTCCCAGACTGGCTTCACATTATCACAGAGCAGAGGGAAAAATACAACTGCCCGAAGGCTTCGAAATGTTCCCAGCATTTCTTCGGCGTGCGGGATATTATACCACGAATAATTCCAAGGAAGATTATAATATTATTAAGTCCGATTCAGTTTGGGATGCATCTTCAAAAAAAGCCTCTTGGAGAAACAGGAATGTCGGACAGCCATTTTTTCATGTACATAACATGCATACCACACATGAAGGAAGGCTTCATTTTTCAAAAGAAGACATCGATATTGAACGCTTAAAAGTTCAAGGAAGCCTTGTTTTTGTGCAACCCAATCATCCGCAAACTGAAACTTTTAAGTATTCTAACCTGCTTTATCGAGACAAGATTCAGGCTATGGATAAAGAGGTAGGGGTGGTCATTGAAGCATTAAAGAAAGACGGACTTTTAGAAGATACCATAATTTTTTACTTCTCAGATCACGGCGGCGTATTACCAGATAGTAAAGGGTATTTAAAAGAAACAGGATTGCATGTACCCTTGGTTGTTCAAGTACCATCAAAATACCAGGAACTTTCTAACTTCAAACCCGGATCGAAAACCGATCGCTTTGTGAGTTTTGTAGATTTTGGAGCAACCGTTTTAAGTTTGGCAGGTATTGATATTCCTAAGTTTATGGACGGTGAACCCTTTATGGGTAAACATGCTAAAAATAAGGTAAGCAAAGAACATGAGGGAACGTTGGGGTATGCCGATAGATTTGATGAGAAGTACGATATGGTAAGAAGCCTTCGAAAAGGTACATATAAATACATAAGAAACTTTCAGCCATTCCATGTTAACGGATTAATGAATGCTTATAGGTATAAACAATTAGCCTATGCCGAATGGCAAACGTTGTATGAAAGCGGGCAATTGACTAAAGTACAATCGCAATTTTTCGAGCCTAAACAGCCAGAAGAACTGTATGACGTTAATCAGGATCCTTTCGAAACCAAGGATTTATCTAAAGATCCTAATTTTAAAACGATTTTAAGGTCTATGAGAATGGACATGAAATCGAGATTAACGTCAATGTCGGATTTATCATTTTACCCCGAGTTTTATTTATTGCAGCATGCTAAAAACGATCCCATTGCATTTGGCAGGCAGCATAAAAAAGACATAGAGCGGTATTTAAAGATTGCGAATTTGTCGTTCGAGACCGTTGAGAGTGCCACTCCAAAAGTTAAAAAGCATTTAAAATCCAACGACCCTTGGGAAAGATATTGGGCGCTTACTGTATGTAGTGGTTTTGGAAAATCGATTGAAAAATTACGTCCCATAATCGAAGACATAAGCGAGAATGATTTAGAGTTGATCAATAAAGTTAGAGCGGCAGAGTACTTGGCCATTATAGGGCATAAGAACCCCGAAACGATAATGTGTCAAGCCCTATACCAATCTAACCATGCCATAGAAGCATTACAAATATTGAATGCTATAGTGCTTATGAGGGATTTTTATAATACCTATTCATTCAATATACAATTAAATCATATTCAAGAGGCCGTTAAAAGTAACAAACTGGTACAAGAACGTTTAAAATATTTAACCCAATAACCCCATGCAGAAGACATTTAAAATAAAACTAAATAAGCTATTTATAAGCGCAATCATTGCAACACTGTTATTTAACTGTAATAAAGAAACCCGCGAGTTTAAGATTCAGGATTTTGGAGCAGTAGGAGATAGTTTAACAGTAAATACAGAGGCGATTCAAAAAGCTATCGATGCCTGTTCGGAAAAAGGAGGCGGTGAAGTGGTCGTGACAGATGGCGTTTATATAACAGGAACCATTATTTTAAAAGATAGTGTTACGCTACGCATTGATGAAAATTCAAAACTGGTAGGAAGCTCAAACCCGCAAGACTATAAAAGTATTGATGCCTTTGTTGATGCTACCGGACAAACACGAGGAAATTGTCTTATAGGTTCTAAAAATGCAAAAAATATAGCCATAATAGGAAAGGGCATAATCGATGGAAATGGGGAAGCCTTTCTGGCAAAGAACCTGAGTTTAAAAATGGAAGAAATTAAATTGCCTTCAAATGAGAGAAAAGGCTTTGGAACTAACCGTCCATTTTTATTACGATTTGTAGAATCTTCCCAAATCACATTGAAAGATGTTAATTTAAGACAAGCCGCCGCATGGGCATGTCATTTTTATCAATCAAAAGATATAATAGTGGACGCTATTTCTATATACAATCATGCCAATAAAAACAACGATGGTATCGATCTGGATTCTAGCCATAATATAACTATTAAAAACTGCGACATCAATACAGAAGATGATGCAGTTTGTATAAAATCTACAAGCCCATTACCAACCCATAATGTTGCCGTAAAGGATTGTAAACTAAAAAGCGATTGGGGCGCCATAAAGTTTGGAACCGAGTCTATGGGAGACTTTTTCAATATAAAAATTAGTAACTGCAAAATTTATGATACCCGCGGCGGCGGTATTAAACTATTGAGTGTAGATGGTGCCAAGATGTACGATGTTACTATTGATAGTATTGATATGGACAATGTGGACATGCCAATTTTTATTAGACTTGGGGAGCGACTACGCACTTACAGAAATGCAGAAAAACAAGAAGTAGGAAGTATTGACAACATTGTAATTAAGAACATTAATGCTACAACCAGAAGTTTGGAAAACTCAAGAGTGTCATCGCCCTCAGGGATTTTCATTACCGGTACCCCAAATCATAAAATAAGTTCTGTATTATTAGAAAATATTTCAATCACGCTTCCAGGAAGTGAAGAAAACCTAATTCTTAAAGAAGTAGAAGAACAAGAAACTGCCTATCCCGAGTTTAGTTTCTTTAAAGTTTTACCAGCCTATGGTTTATATGGAAGACACATTGAAAATCTCGAATTAAGCAAAGTAACATTTAACCTTTTATCTAAAGACACCAGAGAAGAAATGGTGTTAAACGATGTCGATAATCAAAATATTAAATAACAAATAAAAGTATATTATGAGAAGAATTAAAACAGCCTCCCTTTTTTTATTGGTCTTGTTTTTAAGTTGTAAGGAAAAGCCAGTTAATGATAAAGTAGAGAAAAGCGAAGCTTCGGTAGCTTTTGAAGCAGATTGGAAATCACTGGAAAAAGTAAACCCAACACCTGATTGGTTTCAAGATGCTAAGTTTGGTATTTATGCGCATTGGGGACCAGTATCTGGAGCTTTTGAAGGAACAGATCCCGAAAAGTACTATGCAGGATGGCACGGTATGAAGATGTATGAGGATGGTACCAAAGTAGAAACAAAAAATGGAAAACCAACAAGTAATTTTTTACACCATAAAGAAAAATATGGAGACCCTGCAGAATTCGGCTATAAGCATATTATAGAACAATTTAAGCCTACAAAATTTAATGCCAAGGAATGGGCTGAGTTATTTAAAAAGTCCGGTGCAAAATTTGCCGGTCCTGTAGCAATGCACCACGATAACTTTGCGATGTGGAATAGCAAAGCCACCCGATGGAACTCTATGAATTATGGAGGTATAGACCCATCTGCAGAGCTTAAAAAAGAAATAGAAGAAAGAGGAATGAAATTTCTGGGGTCGTTTCATCATGCCTTCACCTGGAAGTATTTTGCTCCAGCCCATAAATATGGAGGTGTAGATAAAAGTGATTATGATTTATATACCAATCCACACGATTTAGATTCTACCGAGCCCGATAAAGACTTCTATGACCAGTGGTGGGCAAAATTAAAAGAGTTTATTGATGTGTACCAACCAGATGTTATTTGGTTCGATTGGTGGTTGGAAAATATGACAGAAGAATCACGTCAGAAATTTTTAGCCTATTATTACAATAAAGGACTCGAATGGGGAAAAGACGTTGTAGTTTGCTATAAGGAAACCACATTTCCCGAAAAGGTAGCCGTTAGAGACTATGAAAGAGGACGACCAAACCAACCTAAGGAGCAACTTTGGTTAACAGATACATCGCCAGGTGCATGGTTTTACAGACCGGGCGCAATATTTAAAACATCCAACGATATTGTAGATATATTGGTAGATATTGTTAGTAAAAATGGTTCTATGCTCTTAAATGTTCCTCCAAATCCGGACGGTTCAATTCCGCAGGAAATGAAAGATCTGTTAGTAGATATTGGAGCTTGGTTAGACGTTAATGGTGAGGCTATTTATGGAACAAGACCTTGGACCGTTTTTGGTGAAGGACCAACCAGATTGGCCGAAGGAGGGCATAAAGTTGAAAAACATAAAATTGAATACACGAATAAGGATATTCGGTTCACTAAAAAATCTGAAAAAGAATTTTTTGCCATTGTTCTAGATAAGCCAGAGGGCGAGATAGTCATTAAATCCTTAAGTACGGCATTAGGCATCCTTAATTCTAAAATAGAAACGATTAAACTTTTGGGTAGTGATGAGAAGATTGAATGGACAAGAGGTGATCGAGGTTTGGTTATAAAAACACCAAAAAACCTTGAAAACAAAGAAGCTTACGTGTTTAAAGTTCAAATAGAAGGTTATAAAGAGAATGATATAGGTGGAGATACCGCC